>CALRPN020000038.1:0-103018 GCA_943370055.1 Archangium gephyra | reverse complement strand
AGCTCGAAGTCCTCGAGGCCCATGGTGAGCCGGAAGAGCCCTTCGTGGAACGCGCCGGGGTGCGGCTGCAGCACCGTGGGCACGTTGGGGAAGAGCTTCTCGAGCGAAGACTTCGTCGCCGAGCGGTACATCGACGCGCCCCACGGGTTCCACGGGTTGTTCATCATGCCGTAGTACGGCGACGACTTGCCGGCGCTCTCGACGTACGGAGCGATGAGCATCACCTTGTTGAACCGGTCGGGGAACATCTTCTCGGCCTGCGCGGCGATGGCGCCTCCGTACGAGAGGCCGGCGATGCCGACGGGGTCTTTCACGCCGAGCGCGTCGAGCACCTCGATGACGGCCTTCGCCTGGTCTTCCTGCTGAATGTCGTTGCGCACCGTGCGGCTGCCCGTGGCCACGTCCTTCGCGAGCGTCTCGCCCTGGCCCGGCAGGTAGATGCTGATGAGGCTCTGGTCCTTCTGCTTCACGAGGTTCTCGAAGCCGGTGTTCCGCTCGTAGCGGGCGGCGACGCCGTCGAGCATCACGACGGGCCGATTGGCTCCGGGGTTCTTTCCGAGCTTCACGCTCACGAACACGTCGAGGCCCGAGCGCGTCTTCACGAAGCCCTGGAACTCACCCTTCTTCGCGAGCGCCGCGAAGGGCCCTGAGATGGTGGTGCGTTTCGCCGGAGCCGCGTCGCCTGGCCTGAAGCCATCGGCGGGTCGGCTCGGGGTGGGGTCGGTGCGGCGACCAGGACGGGGACGATCGGCTGGCGCTGCAGGCACGGCGGGCTGTCGGGGTCGGACGGGACGAACGGGCATCGAGCAGTTCCTCGAACGGGTGGAGCGCGCAGTCTTCAGCGCCCGCGAAACACCTTCAACAACCGATGACGCTTCGTGACGCAGATCAGGGCTCGATCGCGCAATCTCCACCATCCAGAATCCGTCCCTCAGACATGCCCAGCCTCCACTCCAGCCGCGTCGTCTTCCTTGGCGTGGCGGTGCTGGTGTCTTCGTGCCGGTGTCAGCCCCGCGTGACCCAGACTGGCCCGAGCGTGCTCGTCGTCTCGCCCACCCAGCTCTCGCTCGCGCCGTCCTTCATTGGCCAGGCGAGCTTCGGAGAGCTGGTGCTCGTCAACCAGGGCGGCCGAGAGCTCACGACAGTCTCGGTCGACGCGCCCTTCTCCATCGACGAGCCGGTCCTCGACCTCGAAGCGGGTGAAGAGGCCGTCGTGCGCGTTCACTTCACAGCCACGATGGTGGGGAGGGTGTCGGGCGTGGTCCAGCTCGGCGCCCTCACCGTTCCCGTCGAGGCCGAGGGCGTCGCGAGGCCCGTCTGCGAGACGCCCAATGTCTGCCTCGACTCACGCTTCGACGACGGCGCCGCCCAGTGCGTCGAGACGCGAAAAGCCGACGGCACCACCTGCGCGACGAGGTGTGTTCGCGGCCAGTGCACGGCTGGCACCTGCGTCGGACAGCTCGCTGGATGTGACGACGGAGACGCCTGCACCCTCGACGCGTGCGACGAGACGACTGGCTGCTCCAACCCGCCCATCACCTGCCCGACTCCGGCCAACCCGTGCGAAGTCGCCCGCTGCAACAGCAGCACTGGTTGCGCCGTCGAAGACGTGCCCGACGGAACCCTGTGCGGCGTCGATGACTGCCTCGCCACACAGGTCGACCTCTGCGTCGCGGGCGCCTGCGTCCGACGAACGCGGCCTGACACCGGGCGCTGCGCCAATCGGTGGGTGCCGACCGACATTCCGTTGCGTGAGCTCACGGCCATGGCCTGGGACCCGCTGCGTCAGCGCATGGTGGTGTTTGGTGGCGCTGGTGTGGGGGGCGACATCACGGGCGACACCTGGGAATGGGACGGCTCCGCGTGGGCGCTCCGCACGCCTGCTGCCAGTCCTCCTGCGCTCGTGGGCCACGCCATGGCGTGGGACGGGCGGCGCCTCATTCTCTTTGGCGGAGCCGACAGCACGCTCGTTCCTCGCGCCGAGACGTGGGAGTGGACCGGGACGACGTGGGTGCGTCGCGCACCGCTCAACTCGCCACCTGCTCGATGGTCGCACGCGATGACCTGGGACGCGCATCGTCGACGCATCGTCATGTTCGGAGGCAGCACGAACAGCACGGAGCTGTCAGACACCTGGGAGTGGGATGGCTCCAATTGGGTCGAGCGCACGCCGCTCACGGCACCTCCGCCACGCTCCGGCCACGCGCTGGCGTGGGACGGCGCGCGACGCCGGACGGTGCTCAACGGCGGGAGCGGACTGGCGGACACCTGGGAGTGGGACGGCACGAGCTGGCTGAACCGCACCACCACGCCCTCGCCAGTCGGCAGGTTGGCGTGGGACGAGCGCCGGCAGCGGATCGTGCTGGTCGGTGGTGGCGTCGGGCGGAACGACGCCGAGACCTGGGAGTGGGACGGAACCACCTGGGCTCGCCTCACCATGGCGTCACCCGAGCGCAGGGGCTTCTCCGTGCTCGCGTGGGACCCGCTGCGGCAGCGCAGCGTCCTCTTCGGTGGCTTCCAGCAATCCGAGACGTGGGAGTGGGACGGGCTGGTGTGGACTCGTCGCTCGCGACTCAGGCCGCCTGGCACCTTTCGTCCCTCGAGTGCGTTCGACCCCACCCGCCAACGCCTCGTCGTCTGCCTCGAGGGCACCGCCAGGACAGAGGTCTGGGAGTGGGACGGCGCATCGTGGACACACCCCACTCCCACTCGAGCGCCACCTCCGCGTGACACCACCACCATCGCCTGGGACTCCGCGCGCCAGCGCGTCGTGCTCTTCGGCGGCCTGGTCGGCACCAGCGTGCTCGCCGATACCTGGGAGTGGGACGGCAGCACGTGGACAGAGCGCACGCCCGCCGTTTCACCACCAGGCAGACATCGACACGTCCTCGCCAGCGACGAGGTGCGCTCACGAATCGTGCTCTTTGGAGGCGTGGGCAACCTCAGGCTCACGGACACCTGGGAATGGGACGGCACGACCTGGGCACAGCGCCCTGCGTCCTGGGCGACGCCCCCTCACGACGAGTTCGCCATGGCCTGGGATGGAACCCGCCAACGCGTCTTGCTCAGCCACGGCGCGTCGTCATCGGAGTGGGACGGCACCACCTGGACACCACGAGCGCTCGCCACCTCACCCACCGCGAGCCTGCTCCGTTCGATGGCCTGGGACGCGATGGCGCGCCGAATGGTTCTCTTCGGTCGCAGCAGCGGCGCCACTGCTGGGCTCGCAGAGACGTGGGTCCTCAACGGGTCCGGGTGGTCCCAGCTCGCGCCGACGTCGTCTCCTCCGCCGACGATCAACGGGACGATGGCGTGGGACGCCGCCCGCCAGCGCATCGTGCTCTTCGACGGAGACACGCTCTGGGTTCTACTGCCGTGAGCGGCAGCGCCTAACCATCATCGGCTGATTGATACACGAACTCCTACTGCATGGAGACGTGCCGCAAACCAGCACACCGGCAATCAGCACAACCACTCGCGCCATCATTGTTGTGCCTGATGGCGCGAGTTGAGCATTGACACTCCACGAATCACGCAGTGGCCGGCTTCTTCTTCGCCGCCGAACCCGAGGCCGGGAGCGCTGCATTGAATCGAGCAGCGACATCCGCAGGCAGCGTCACGGTCGCAACCGTGGCCAGGTGGGTGAGGTCGCGCTTGAGATCGACGAGCAGCTTCTTCACAGCCGCCGTGCTCAGGCCCGAGGCGACCTTCTTGCCCTCCTGCGCGTCGTCAGCGTCATCGAGCGCGGTGGCGTAGTCGCGGGCGGCGTCGAGGTCAGCGGGGAGAATTCCGGCCTGCAGCGCCTTGTTCTGGTTCTTCACGACGCCCTCGACCACCTTCGCCAGATTGGAGCGAACTGACTTCACCGTCTGGTCGACCTTGTTGCCGACTCCCAGTGCCCGCCACAGCATCTTGTCGTCGGGAGCGCCGGTGCGGACGAGCAGGCGCATGCGCCCGACGATCTCAGCGCCGAGCTTGATGGCGTCCTGCTGGCTCACGGTGGAGCTCTCTTTGGCCGAGCGGCTGGCTGCCTTGCCACCGCTCTGAAGCCGCAGCTGCTCCACGCCTGCTTCGAGTCGCCCCATGAACCCGGCTGCGAGTCGAGGCTCCATCAGCGAGCGGTAGTTGCCCGTCGACGCCAGCTCGAGCATCTGCGCGCCACAACGAATCGTCTCTTCTTCTTTCCACTGTGATGCCATGTGTTCGCCCTCCCCACGAAAGTTGGACTGCGGCAGCACGATACACAGGCAGGATCAGCGCTCCAACCGAGACGTGCTTCGAGACTGCCGATCCCGCTTTCGGCCGCGCGTTCCTGCGTTCGGGAGTCCCGTTCCCGCCTTCCGCCGGGCCACTCCCGTCTTCGGGAGTCTCATTCCCCGATTCCGCCGGCCGTTCCCGCCTTCGAGGGTCCCGTTCCCCTCTTCCGCCGAGACGTTCCCGCCTTCGGGAGGCTCAGCGCTGTCTTCGAATGACAGCCGTCAACCCAGCGCGAGCCATTACCGGTTTCGAGGGAGGCGTTCCCCGATTCCGCCGACGCGTGACGCAGGTCTCGGGCTTTCGAATGCTTGACCGATCAGGGAGCGGACGCGTCTACTCCGGCCGCTCGAGATGGGGGGGCATATGGGATTCTCGGTGTTGTCGTGGAACGTGGAGCACTTCGGAGGTGGCGAGACGCCAGCCCGACAGAACCGCGTGGTGAAGCACATCAAGGATCAGGACCCGGACATCTTCGGGATCCTCGAGGTCGAGAACGCCGACATCAGGAAGCTGATGGAGACCTCGTTCCCCGACCACGACTTCTTCCTGACCGACGGCCCGCAGCTGCAGGAGATCCTGATCGGCTGTCGGCGCGGGGTCTTCGATCAGAAGCTGTTCGTGCAGAAGCGGGAGTACCAGGAAGGCAACGACGCGCTCCGGCCGGGCGCCCTGCTCTCGGTTCGCCAGGGAGCCGTCTGGACGAACCTGCTGTTCCTGCACGTCGACAGCGGGGTTGACGCCGGCGCCTTCGGGAACCGGTTCGACAACTTCCGGAAGGTCTGGAACCTGTCTCGCGCGCTGGCGAGGAAGTCCGCGAACGAGGAGCCGCGCCTGCTGGTGCTCGGCGACTTCAACACCATGGGGCTCTCGTTCCCGGGGAAGAAGAAGGCCGACCAGCGGGTGGCCGCCGACGCCGAGATCGCCGGCCTCGCCGAGCTCGCGAAGAAGGAAGGCCTGGTGCTGCTCCCGAAGTCGCACAACGCGACGTATTGGAGCCAGACCTACGGCGAGTCGAACCTCGACCACGTGCTCGCGACGGAAGACCTCGCGAAGACGATCACCGGCAAGGTCGAGGTCCGCGGCTGGGTCCAGGAATCAACCGACGCAGCTAGGAAGAAGTGGACTAGCGACATCTCGGATCACTCCACTCTTAAGCTCTCTCTCGACCTCGGATGAGCTCGCGCTCACTCGCTGATCTCGCCTCGTTGTCAGAGTTCAGCGAAGCGGATCGTCCTGAAAGACGCCATGGATAAGCACACGGACGTGAACACCTACTGGGCAGCAATAGCCCCGGAGCTTCGGCGCCACATTGACGGGCACAGGCTCCCGGAGGTGGAAAACACCCTCATGCACGGACTCGCACTCTTCTCGTTTGCACAAGAGGGCATGAGTTCATCAATCAGCAAGAACCATGAGTGCTTTCGAAACACCTCAATAATGCTCGTCCTCATGCAAGACATTCTTCGGGGACTTTGGGCTGCGCAAACAGAACTTTCACCCGTCGCGACTGCCGCACTTTTCAGAACCGCGTTTGAGCTCAGGTGCAATTTCCTGTTCATCTCAACACACACCGACCCGCAGAAGTTCGCTAGCCGGTACGCTCGCTATCGCCATATCGAGCGCATCCTTCACGAGGAGCACCGGCCCGCCCCTGGGGAATCAATACTCAGCGAGAATGAGGAGAGACAGATCAGACGACTATGCCCGGAGTGGTTTGGCCCCAACGGACAAGGAAGGGTACGGGTCGCACACTGGACTGCCGAGAAAGATCTGAAAAGTCTAAAAACTCTTGCCCAGCAAGTAGGCCTTCAGACCCAGTACCACATGATGTACAGTTTGGGCTCCAAGTTCATCCACGGCTCATCCCTGCTTGAGAACATATATTCTGGACATGGTGGGATTGGCGCAGTTGCCAATTTAACCACATGCAGCGAGATGAGCCTTCTCGCGATCGATTCCTGCATGGACTTTCTAAGCGACGTCCAGTCATTCTACGGACTCCCTCGGTTGGAGACCGAGCACGAGCGTTGGCGAAGAACCTGGCTTGCCGCCCAGAACTCACTCAGCAACAAAACGCCGTACCAAGGGAAATAGGAATGGCAGCAGCAAGACACTCGATTGGATTTAAGATCGAACAGGCACAGCAACAAGTGCGCGAGCTGCTCACAAGTGGCGCTCTGTACACGAGCGTCACAATTTTATCACAGCTCCCGATGCTTCCTGAGTCCTGGGCGGTGGCACTGCCGCCCACTCTCAATGAACATTGCGACAAATGCGATCAGCAGACGACATGGAAGCGAACGGAGCCTCAGCCCAAGGAACACGCCTCCTACACCTGTGTAAGCTGTTCGTTGCACACACGCCTCTTCTACCTCCGCTTCGACCCCGTCCAAACGGCCGAACTCCAAGTCTTTCCGGGATTGCTCGCGAATGCCCAATCAGTCGCGTGGGTAGAAGTCCGAATCTCAAAGATCGGACAATGGCCGCAATGGATGGCACCCGTCTCCAAGCGACTCCGCAGCGCGCTGGGACCAGATGGCACCAGGCACTTTCAGGCTGGGGCGTCGAGTCTTCGGGCTGGCAGAGGCATTGGCGCGGTCGCCTACTTCCGAAGAATTGTCGAGGATCATGTCGACGACTTGATCGCAGTCCTCATTGATGGCGCAACACGAGAGGGCAACGATATCGCGGTCCAGGCCCTCTCGAAGGCCAAGGACAGCTTTCAAGCAACCCAGAGACTCGAAATCGCAAAGCAATACACGCCCGCATTCCTTCGGCAGGGAGGCGTCAACCCAATAGCAGTTCTCTACGAACTTCTGAGCGAGGCACTCCACGGCATGAACGAGCAGGAGAGCATTGTTGCCGCGGAGCGAGCGCAACGTGCCCTCGTGTATTTTTTTGAGTCTTGGGCGACCTTCAAGGAAAGCTCAGATCAGTTCGTCCACGAGATGTCGAAGTTGGCAACCAAGTCATGACTGTCAACTGGTCCGTCTTGGCTGATGCGACCACTTCGAGAAATTCCTCGGACAACTGAAACAGCGGCTGCTGCTTCAGTCTCCAACTACGGGGTCCGGAGGACGACCCCGGAGCTGCCGACGGCGTAGAGATCATCGGTCGACGAACCCCACAGGCCGTAGACCGTCTGCGCTCCCGCGGACGAGAGCTCGGTCCAGGTCGCGCCATCATCGGCTGATCGATACACGAGGCCCTGCTGCGTCGACACGTACACCTCGGAGCCCACGCCCCACACGTCGGTCAGGTCCTGGCGAATCGGAGTCACCAGCAGCTCCCACTTCTCGCGATCCTTCGTGCGCAGGACCGTCCCCGCGCTGCCCACCGCGAACACGCTCTCGCCAGTGCCGAACACGCCAAACAACGGAATGGTCGTGCTCAACGGCACGCGATCGAACGTCGAGCGATTCGTCGAGCGAAGGATCGTCCCCGTGTCGCCCACCACGAAGATGCCGTTCGCGTCGCCCCAGATCGCGTTCAGCGTCAGCTGCACGCCACCGTCACTGCTCGAGCGCAGCGTCGTCCACGCCTGCCCCTCGTTCGTGCTCTTGCCGATGAAGCCATCGGTGCCCACCACGAACAGCTCCGACCCCGAGGTGCCCCACACGCCCTTCAGCACCCGGAACATCGGCGACGGGAGCTGCGTGAACGACTCTCCGCCGTTCGTCGTCTCGAGCACCGTGCCGCCCGCGCCCACGATGAACGCGTGACCCGCCGAGGGACTCCACACCCCGTAACGCGTCGACAGGCCGGGCAGTGACAACGTGCTCCACGTCGCACCCTGATCGGTGCTCTTGAGCGCCCGCGACGCCGAGCCCACCACCCAGACCTCGCCCGCCGTGCCGCCCACGTCGTACCAGGTGCTCGTGCCCGTGCCGGTCAGCTTCCGAAACGCCCGCGCGCACCGCCCGCCCGACAGACACACCTGCGACATGCCGCAGGTCGTGCCCACCTTCGCGTTCGTCCACGCGATCGCGCTCAACGTCGGCGTGCACACCTGACACACCCCGAACTCCGGAGCCGGGTTCGTCGCCTCGGCCTTGTACGTCGTCGCGCCGATCGTGCACTCCGTCGGCACCGAGCTCGTTCCACACGACACCGCCAACAGCCCCACCAGGATCGTTCGTTTGCAGCCCATGAGCCGCCCTTCTGACGTGACCTCGAAGCTGACGCAACCCGTCAGCTCGCTGACGTTCTCCATCAGGGCGCTCGGTGGTACGTCGCGCGCGCCATGAACCCCGCCTTCCTCGCTCATCTTCAGTCGCAGCTCGACGACATCAAGGCGCAGGGCCTGCACAAGAGCGAGCGCATCATCACCTCGCCCCAGCGCGCCAACATCACCGTGCAGGGCGGCCCCGAGGTCTTGAACTTCTGCGCCAACAACTACCTCGGCCTCGCCGACGCTCCCGAGCTCATCGCCGCTGCCAAGGCCGGCCTCGATCAGCACGGCTACGGCATGGCCTCGGTGCGCTTCATCTGCGGCACCCAGGACGTTCACAAACAGCTCGAGGCCAGGCTCTCCAGCTTCCTCGGCACCGAAGACACCATTCTCTTCTCCTCCTGCTGGGACGCGAACGGCGGCATCTTCGAGATCGTGCTCGGCGAAGAAGACGCGGTGATCTCCGACGCCCTCAACCACGCCTCGATCATCGACGGCGTGCGCCTCTCGAAGGCCAAGCGCTTTCGCTACGCCAACAACGACCTGACTGAGCTGAAGGCCCGCCTCGAAGAAGCGAAGGCCGCCAACGCCCGCTTCACCCTCGTCGTCACCGACGGCGTCTTCTCGATGGACGGCGTCATCGCGAACCTCAAGGGCATCTGCGACCTCTGCGAGCAGTACGGCGCGATGGTGATGGTCGATGACTCGCACGCGGTCGGCTTCACCGGCGAGAAGGGTCGCGGGTCGCACGAACTGCGCGGCGTGATGGGCCGCGTCGACGTCATCACCGGCACGCTCGGCAAGGCGCTCGGCGGAGCGTCGGGTGGCTACGTCTCGGGCCGCAAAGAGATCGTGCAGCTGCTCCGTCAGCGCGCGCGACCGTACCTGTTCTCGAACTCCCTCATGCCGGCGATCGCCCACGCCACCCTCGCCTGCCTCGAGCTGCTCGAGAAGAGCGACCGCCCCCGCGCCCAGCTGCGCGAGAACGCCTCGTACTTCCGCGCCGAGATGACGAAGGCCGGCTTCAAGCTCTCGGGTGAAGGCCACCCCATCATCCCCGTGATGATCGGCGACGCCGGCCTCGCCTCGCGCTTCGCCGACGAGATGCTCAAAGAGGGCATCTACGTCGTCGGCTTCAGCTTCCCCGTCGTGCCCAAAGGCGCGGCCCGTATTCGTACCCAGATGTCGGCGGCCCACACCCGCGCGCAGCTCGACCGCGCGATCGCCGCGTTCACCAAGGTCGGCAAACAGCTCGGAGTGATCCCGTGAAGGCGTTGGTCAAGTCGAAGAAGGAACCCGGTCTCTGGCTCGAGGAGCTTCCCGTTCCGAAGTGCGGGCCCAACGACGTGCTCATCAAGGTGCGCCAGACCGGCATCTGCGGCACCGACATTCACATCTACAACTGGGACGAGTGGAGCCAGCGCACCATTCCCGTGCCCATGGGCATCGGCCACGAGTTCATGGGCGAGGTCTTCGAGCTGGGCAGCGAGGTCACCGGCTTCAAGGTGGGTGATCGCGTCTCGGCCGAGGGCCACATCACCTGCGGGCACTGCCGCAACTGCCGCGCCGGCAAACGCCACCTCTGCCGCAACACCATCGGCCTCGGCGTCAACCGCCAGGGCTCGTTCGCCGAGTTCGTCTCCATTCCCGCGTTCAACGTCTTCAAGCTGCCCAACGAAGTGCCCGATCAGATCGCGGCCTTCTTCGACCCGCTCGGCAACGCGGTGCACACGGCGCTGTCCTTCGATGTCGTCGGCGAAGACGTGCTCATCACCGGCGCCGGCCCCATCGGCATCATGGCCGTGCCGATCTGCAAACACATCGGCGCGCGCCACGTCGTCATCACCGACGTGAACGAGTACCGCCTGGACCTCGCCCGCAAGATGGGCGCCACCCGCGCGGTGAACGTCGCCAAGGAGTCGCTCGACGACGTCATGAAGTCGCTCGGCATGGTCGAGGGCTTCGACGTCGGCCTCGAGATGAGCGGCAACGGCGCGGCCTTCAAGCAGATGTTCAAGGCCATGAACCACGGCGGGCGCGTGGCGATCCTCGGCATTCCTCCGAGCGAGATCGCCATCGACTGGAGCCAGGTCATCTTCAAGGGCCTCGTGCTCAAGGGCGTCTACGGCCGGGAGATGTTCGAGACCTGGTACAAGATGACCGCGATGATTCAGAGCGGCCTCGACGTGTCGCCCGTGCTCACGCACCACGTGCCCATCAGCGACTTCAAGCGAGGCTTCGAGACCATGCGCACCGGCCAGAGCGGCAAGGTGGTGCTGGACTGGACGAAATGAGCGCGAAGAAGAAGCAGTCGTTCTCGGCGGTGCCGGCTCCTGCTCCGCCTGAGATCTCGGAGATCGAAGCGGCTGCCGCGGCCGCGTCGGTGAAGAAGCGCCCGAAAAAGGTGAAGCTCAGCCGCAAGCTCTTCATCGCCATGGCCGGCAACATCGGCGCGGGCAAGACGACCGCCGCCAAGATGATCAGCCAGAAGTTCGGCTTCGAGCTCTTCGACGAGCCGGTGATCGATAACCGGTTCCTCAAGGACTACTACAAGGACATGAAGCGCTGGAGCTTCACGCTTCAGCTCGAGTTCCTGCTCCGCCGCGTCGAGCACCACGAGCTCATTCACAAGGTCGCCAAGAGCTGCATTCAAGATCGCACGCTCTATGAAGACCCCGAGATCTTCGCGAAGTACCTGCATGGCCTGGGCTTCATGACCGACGGCGAGCTCGAGCTGTACTTCGAGTACTTCCAGCGCACGACCAGGACGATCGCTCACCCCGACAAGGTCATCTGCTTCGACGTGCCCAACGTGCAGGTGCTGCTCGATCGCATCAAGAAGCGCGGCCGCGAAGAGGAGAAGGGAATCCAGTCCCAATTCCTCCGCGGCCTCTCGGGCTACTACGCCACGTTCCCCATGGTGCTGCAGGGCAAGTACGGCATCGACGTGCTCACGTTCGACGTGACGAGCCTCGACATTCGGCTCGGCAAGGGCCGCGATCAGTTCCTCGACACGATCTCCGACTTCCTCGCCAAGTAGCGCCCGGGCTAAAGCTCGGGGCATGACGACTCACCGGGGGTTGAGCGGTGCGCTGGTCGCGTTGCTGAGCGGCTGCGGCGGTTGTGGCCCCGTGATCGTGGAGGAGAACCCCGGTGTTCGGGTCGGCGATGGCGGGGCGCTTCCCCAGATTCAGGCCTTCTTCGCGAGCCCGACGAGCGTTCCTTCGAACGGCGGAGTCACCCAGCTGAGCTTCAACGTGACGGGAGCGACCAACGTCTCGATCACGCCTGGCGTGGGTGACGTGACCGGCATGATGAGCGCTCAGGCGACGGTGTTGACCAACACCACCTTCACCCTGACGGCGACCAACGCCATTGGGAGCGTCAGCGCGACGACTGCCGTCACCGTGGAGCCTGTCGTTCCGCAGCCTCCGGAGATCTCGTTCTTCACCGGCACGCCCGCGGTGCTGCCCATCGATGGAGGCACCGCGAGGCTCGCGTGGGACGTGACCGGCGCTGACAACCTCGTCATCGATCGCGGCGTCGGAGATGTGACCGGCCGAACCTCGACCGACGTCGCCCTGCGCGTGTCGACGACCTACACGCTCACGGCCCGAGCGCCTGGCGGAATGACCTCTCGCTCGGTGACGGTGCTGGTCTCGACGCCGAGGACCTCGATCTGCGACCCCTCGACCGTGCTCGTCGATGGCGGAGCGGTCAGTGTCTCGGCAACGTCGCTGGGCTCGGGCCGGAGCATCGTGACGTGGGGCACGGGCGCTGGCGCCTTCGGCTCGGTCTTCGATGGCGGCACGTGGTCGAGCCCTTCGTCCTTCTCGAGTCGCCAGCTGCCAACGACCTCGGTGGTGAGAACCGCGGGCAACGCCGCCGCGCTGGCCTTCGTCGCAGAAGACGCCGACGCCGTGATCCTCGATGGGCTCACGGGCGCAGCGCTGTCGAGCGTGACCTTCCGAGGCGCGCCCCGCATCAGCGGCAACGAGACCAGCGCCTTCGCGTGGGCCACCAACAGCAGTGACGCTCGCAGCTTCGCGAACTCGAGCTGGGCCACGGTTCCGCCTGTGACTGGCGACGTCGTCACCTCGGCGCGCCTCGCCATGGGCGTCGGCGGCCACGTCGTCGTGACGCGGCTCACCCGCAACGGCCTCACCATCGCGTACAAGAACGCCGCAGGCTGGGATCCCGCCTTCGAGTACACGCTCGGCTTCGAGGAGCAGTTCCCCGTCGACTACGAGACGGCCGTGCTCTCGAACGGAGACCTGCTCGTGCTCTGGCAGGACCGCACGCTGGGGGCTCGAACGTGGCTGCAACGGTACCGCCGGGCCTCGGCTCGCTTCGATCTGCCCCAACTGCTGCACACGGTGCCGGTCGCGACGCCGGGCGGACTGCTGAAGCTGCTCGTCGACAGACAAGATCGCGTCACCGCGCTGCATGCCGCCTTCACGACGCCTGGCCCCATTCTCTTCGCGAGCCGTGACTTCGGTGGTGCCATGCAGCCGGCCGTGCCCGTCGCGAACGCGCTCTTCGTCGCCTCCGATCTCGACCTCGACACCGGCACGCTCGCCGTCGCATCAGGCAGCCCCGCCGTCGTGCGCTGGACCACGGCCACGAGCCAGGCGTGGCTGGGGCCGCTCCCCACCGCGGTGACGAACCGCAACATGGCTGACGCGCTCGCCATCGCCGTTGGCCGCGAACAGCACGTGCAGCTCGCCTTCGTGACCTCGAACGGTGAGGTGCGCGCGAACGACTGTCTGGTGATCGAGGACTTCGATGGGGGCGCTCCGTTCGTTCCCGACGCAGGGCTTCCCGTCGACGCGGGCACGCCGAACTTCACGTTCTCGGTGACGAGCGGGCTCTCACGTCCGCTGGCTGGCGCACTTGCATTGCTGGTGGGCCCGACGAGGCGATCGACGATCATCTCGAGCTCGAGCGGTGAATTCTCGGTCGCATGGCCGCTGTCTGAGCGCCCGTTCGATCTCACCGTCGTCGCGGCCGGTCACGAGGCAGTCTCGGTGCTCGGCATCACGAACGAGCTCCCGACCAAGATCCGCATCGATCCGACGAACGCGATCGTTCAGACGTATCCGATCAGCGGCGCCATCACCGGGAAGCTCAGCGCAGGCAATCGCGTCGAGCTCGATCTCGTCGATGGCGTGACGCCGATGCCGGTCACGGGAACGACCTGGAGCGCGCAGTATCGAGACGACTCGACCCAGCCGATCACCGTCGTCGCCATCGAGTTCAACAGCTCGGGCAACGAGGTGAACTGGACGAAGGGCACGGTGGCGCGACCTGCTGCCGGAGGCGCCGTGACCCTCGATCTCGCCTTCCCTTCCGTGCCTCGTGCGTTCCAGACGATGAGCCACACGTTCGTCGCGGCTGATGCCGGCCTGTTCTCGGGCAACGCGTTGATGAACGCACAGTCGCTCGGACTCGTGGCCCACTACGTCGACCTCACGCCTGGTGCCGAGGCCTTCCTGCAATCGGGGGTGGTGTCGAGGAGCGGCGCCACACTGACGGGCATCGGCATCGTCGATGTCCTGGCGCCCAATCGCATGCGGCACTCGATTCCGGCAGGCGGGCCGTTCTTCATCAGCCAGTGGATGATCGACCCCTTCACGACCTCGATGTCGAGCAACCCGCTGCCTGAGCTGACCCGACTCGTCACGACGGGCTCGTCGCTCGCAACCGTCGGGGCGAACGCACAATCACCCGACTTCGATACCTTCGAGCTTCAGGTCTCACTCGGCGACACGACGTACTGGCGCGTCTACTCCGCGCCGGGCGCGCCGTTCACCGTGCGACTGCCCGATCTGCCCGCCGGGTTTCATCCCCAGAACATGATTCGGGGGCGCTCGACGGCCTCGGTGCTGGCGCTGTTGATCAAGTTCGAAGCCCCCACGACGCGCGGGTGGAGGCTGCAGGGCGGTGACCGAACGCTGGTGCCGTATCGGTTCACGGTCGCGAACTCGTATCGAACGATCTCGACGACGTGGCGGTGAAGGCTCAGCTGCGCTCGAGGCGCGGCAGCAGGTAGCCCAGCGAGCGCTCGAACCGGTAGTTCACGCCCATGTGCCCGTCTTCGAACTCTTCGTGGACGTGCTCGACACCGCCGGCGCGGAACTCTTCGGCCAGCAGCCGCGCGCCCCAGCGCAGGTTGAACTCGTCGCGCGTGCCGCAGTCGATGAAGATCGTCTTCAGCTTCTTGTAGACGTCGAGGTGCTTCGGCGTGAACCGCACGGGGTCGTGCACCAGCCACCGGTTCCACACGTCGACGCGCAGCCGGCCGGTCTGCAGATCGAGCGGCAGCTCGACGCCCAGCGGCTCACCCTTCTTCGGCGAGTACGCGGCCGCCATGCAGAGCATGTTGATGACGGTGTGATCTTCGCTCTTCATCTTCGTGGCGAGCGAACGGTTGATGAAGTCGCGGTACCAGTTCTCGATGCCACCGGCCTTCAGCAACGGGCCCGCGGCTTGAGGCAGCTCGTGCAGATAGCAGTACTCGAAGCCTGCGTCGCCCGAGTGCACGCCGATGTGGCCGAAGAGCTCGGGGTGGAAGCGGCTGATGACCAGCGCTCCGTAGCCACCCGAGGACTTGCCCACGAGCGCGCGCGCGGTGCCCTTGGTGACGGTGCGGAAGGTGCGATCGACGAAGGCCACGAGATCGCGCGCCACGTAGTCGCGGTAGCGGCCGATGCCTTCGCTGTTGATCCACTGCGAGCCGCCGAGCGACGTCCACCCATCGACGAAGACGCCGATGCACGGAGGCAGCCCCTGCTGCGCGATGAGGAAGTCGAGCCGCTCGGGCACCGTGCGCGTGAAGGGCGACGTGTTCAGCCACTGCAGGCCGTTGCCGCCGAAGCCGTGCAGGAAATACACGACCGGATAGCGCTGCTCGGGGCTCTCTGCGTACCCGGGCGGCAGGTACACGGGGATCGTGCGCGTCGATGGATCGTTGAGCGGGTTGCCTTCGAGCGAACCTGCGAAGACCTGGAAGAGCTGAATCGTCCCCTTCATCACTGCTGTCCCTTCTTGGCGAAGCGCTTCATCACTTCCTGCAGGTCGAGCCACGCGAGGCGTTTCTCTTCAGGCTGCCGCAGCAGGTACGCGGGGTGGAACGTCGGCATCAGCGCAACGCCCTGGTACTCGCGCCACTGACCACGCAGCCGGGTGATCGAGGTCTGATCGCGCAGCAGCGTCTGCGTCGCGAACTTGCCGAGCGCCACGATCACCTTCGGCTGCAACGACGCGAGCTGCGCCTTGAGGAACGGCTCGCAGGCCTCGATCTCGTCGGGCTCGGGGTTGCGGTTGTTGGGCGGGCGGCACTTCACGACGTTGCAGATGTACACGTCGTCGCGCGTGAACTTCATCGCCTCGATCATCTTCGTCAGCAGCTGACCGGCCTTGCCCACGAAGGGCACGCCCTGGCGATCTTCTTCTTCTCCCGGGCCTTCGCCGACGAAGACGAGCTCGGCGCGCGGGTTGCCGGAGCCGAAGACGATGCTGCTTCGCCCACTGCACAGCTTGCAGCGCTGACAGTCACCGAGCTCACGGCGAATCTCGTCGAGCGGGCGACGCACGATCGGCGTCTCGGGCGGCTTCACGATCGCAGGGGCAGGGGCAGGCTTCGCCTGAACGGGAGCCGGCTTCGCGACTGGTGCCGGCACCTTCGCGATGGGCGCAGCTGCGCTCTTCGCCGTTCGTTCACCGAGAATGGAGCGGGAGCCGTCGGACTCCTGCCACGCGAGGTGGCGGCGAAGCTCGGTGGCGATCTCCTTCAGTTCGTCTGACATCGAGCTCACCCTACCCCGTGCGTCGAGTGGAGGCGCGGGTGAAGCAGGCTCCACAGCTCTTTCGCGACCTCGCGTTTGGTGCCGGTGCTGCGGAGCGCCTCTCCGTTGGGATCGAAGACGATCACCGCGTTGGTGTCGGTGCCGAACCCGGCGCCGGCCTTCGACACGTCGTTCGCGACGATCAGATCGAGCCGCTTCTTCTCGAGCTTCCCTTTCGCGTAGGCCTCGACGTCGTTGGTCTCAGCCGCGAAGCCAATGAGCAACGGCCGCTTCGCGTTGCCATGCACCTTCGCTGAGGCCGTCGCGAGCACGTCAGGCGTCCGCACGAAGGTGATCGTCTGCGGTCCATCGCCCTTCTTCTCCTTCACCGCGCTCACCTTCTCGGCCTTCCAGTCGCTCACGGCGGCCGCGGCCACCAAGACGTCGACGGACTCCACGCGTGACATCACCGCGGCGAGCATCTCGTCGGCCGTCGTCACACGAACGACCTCGACGCCCTTCGGAGCCGGCGTCTCGACCGGGCCCAGCACCACCGTGACGATCGCTCCCTGCGCGCGCGCGACCTCGGCCACCGCGAGGCCCATCTTCCCCGTCGAAGGATTCGAGATGAACCGCACGGGATCGAGCGCCTCCCTCGTCGGGCCTGCGGTGATCAGCACGCGCCTGCCGGCGAGCGGACCGCTCACCGCCAGGGAGATCGTCGCCTGCACGATGTCCTTCAGCTCGGCGAGCCGGCCCATGCCCACGTCACCATCGGCCAGCGGACCCGACGCCGGCCCGACCATGCGGTACTTCGGTTGCGCGAGCAGCGCGGTCACGTTCGCCTGCGTCTCGGCGTGATCCCACATGGCGGTGTTCATCGCTGGCGCGAGCAGCACCGAGCCACGGAACGCGAGCAGCGTCGTCGTCACGGCGTCATTGCCCAGGCCGCCCTTGATGCGCGCGAGCAGATCGGCCGTCGCCGGAGCGATGACGAACAGATCGGCCCACTTCGCCAGCGTGAGGTGGCCGTAGTGCTGGTCCTGCGCGGAGTCGAAGGTGTCGGTGAAGACCGGGTGCCCCGACAGGTTCTGCATGGTGAGCGGCGTGACGAACTCGCACGCACCCTTCGTCATGGCGACGCGAACCTCGGCGCCAGCACGACGCAGCTCACGAACGAGATCGCAGGCCTTGTACGCCGCGATGCCGCCACCGACCGCGACCGCGATGTTCCGACCCGACAGGGGCTCCGTCATGTGACGGGAACTACCTCAAACTCACTCGATGATCTGCTCGGGGTTGTTGTTGGCACCCTGCTCGATGAGCTCGTCGAGCTGCTTCTGGTTGCGATCGATGTTCTCCAACGCCTCGCTGAAAGCGCCCCGGTCCGAGACATGGTTCATACCCATGGAGTCGCCGATGCTCGCCAGGCTCGGCGCGCGAACGGTGATGACCGAAGGCGAACCGCGGGTGAGCGACGCGCTCGAGGTGATGATCTCGGTTCCGTACACCGCGTGCACCTTCCACGAGCCGCAGGCGATACCACGCGCGACGAAGGCCGCTCCATCGAGCCCGAGGGAGACGATGCCCTCAGGCACCGAAGAGGTCTCGTACATCATGTCGGGCCCGGGCTCCCATTCGATGCTGGGAGGAACGAGCATGACCGAGGTGGGAATGGGAACGCCGCGCACTGCGACCTCACACGCATCGTCGGGAACACCCAGCTCGACGCGCTGCGTTCGGCCCGAGATCAACACCGACTTCGACGACCGTGAGGCGCGGGTGCCGAAGAACCAGTGCCCCGGAGCGAGCGCGATCGAGAACTGCCCCTGCCCGTCCGTATCGACCTGCAGCTCTTCTGCGTTGGGTCCCCGAGCCGTCACCGACGTCACCATCGGCCGGCCTCCCGGACCACGCACCGTGCCTTCGACCCGCGTCGCCGGCAAGAGCACCAACTCGACCTTCGTCTTCCCGGCAGGCACCTCGAGAACCGCGCCCAGGTCACCAGCGCGCGCCTCGATCGAGAAACCCTTCTCGTGATCGTACAGCTGGGCCTCGAAGTGGCCCTGCGCGTCGGTCAACACCTCGGTCAACGAGAAGGCCGTCGACATGACCCGCACCGACGCCAGGGGCTGGCGGCGCTCGTCCACCACCACGCCGGTGAGCGGCTCGAACCGCTTCACCACCACATCGCCCACGTCCTTGCGGCCCTTCACCTCGACGCGGCCCCACAGCCCAACGCCCGGCTCTTCGACGATGATCACGCCAGCCACGTCGGCCTCGACCTCGAAGCGGCCATCGTCCGCTTCGAACAACGAGCCGTTCGCGCTGAACGAGGTGACGATGGTGCCTGTTTCGTCCACCACGCGACCCGCCACCGTCGGCGCGTACAGCAGCTTCACCGTCTGGTTCGTGCCCGGCTTGAGCGTGGGCGGAACCAGCTTCGCGTTCGGCTGGCCTTCGAGCGTGAGCTCGACCACCTCGCCAGGCTCGAGTCCGGTGAGCGTGAACTCGCCCTGCTCGTCGGTCTCGGCGATGCGCTGGCGCGGGCCCTTCGCGCCGATCATCGAGTAGCTGACAGGAGCGCCCTCTTCATCGACCAGCTTGCCGACGATCTTCGCCGACGGCTGCAGGCGCACCGTGAGCTGCGCGGTCTCTGCACTTCGAATCACCTGCTCGGCATGCGCTGGCAGGAACTCGTCTGCCATGCCCGCCCCGTCGACCTCGACGCGGAACTCGCCGGGCAGCAGCTGCTCGAAGGTGAGCTGACCCGTCTCGGTCGTCTCGCCGAAGTCAGGCTCGGGGCTCTCGGCGCTGGCGATCATCACGCGCACGGCCTCGGCGGGGTTGCCATCGACGCCGATCACGGTGACGACGAGCTTGCCCAGCGGCTCGAGCGTGAGCACCACCTCAGGGCCTGGCACCTGGGCTGTCGCGCGCGCGATCTCGCCGGCCTCACCGACCGCCTCGAGCTGCCACGGGCCCTCTTCATCGACATGCAGCTTGAAGCGGCCGTTCTCGTCGGTGATCGCGCCGCCTGGGTCGTTGGGGAGATCGGCACGAACCTGAACGGCCACCTCGCTCACCGGCTGCCCCTTCGAGTCGACCACCCTGCCAGAGACGAACGGCGCTTCGGAGAGCACGACCTCGAGTTCGGTGTCGCCAGGCCTGAGCTCGATCGACTGCGCCCGAGCCTTGAAGCCCGCAGCGGCCACGCGCACTACTGCCGGGCCTTCGGCCATCGGGCCCAGCTCGAGCCGCTGCCCCTCTTCGTACGCCTCGGCGCTCACGGTGTTCGACGGTGAGGTGAGCGTCGCCGAGACGTTCGGAATCGGGTTGCCCATCGAGTCGATCACCGTCAACAACAACCGGCCGGAGCGGCGGACCTGAAGCGCCAGCGACAACCGCGCGCCTTCCTCGAGCACGCCTTCTCCGTTGCCGAGGAAGCCCGGCTCGACGACCTGCACCGAGACGAAGCCCGGGTGCTGCAGCTCGAAGAGCCCTCTGCCGTCCGAGACCTTCACGGTGCGGCGGTGGCGCTTCATGACCTCGACACCAAACGACCCGAGCGACGCAGGCGCAGTGACCTCGATCGACCCCGGGCGGCTCAGCCCGATGGGAAGCTCACCGACCGTGCCATCGACTGACATAGCGACGGGAAACCGATCTTCCCCCTCGAGAATGACCCAGTGAGGCTTGCCACCTGGCAGACGCACCTGGCCGCTCGAGTCGCTGCGCAGCTCGGTCACCGTGCCGGTCACGAGATCGAGCACCGTCGCGCGCATGCCGCTCACGGGGTCGCCCGAGGCCGAGTCCATCGCCGTCACCGTGACGTCGGAGGGAGGCTGCGAGTCGATCACCTGCACGACCTCGGGCTGGAAGAGATCGGACTGGACGAACTGCGGCTTGCCAGGGCGGTCGACCACGACGAACACCGAGCGTGGCCACACACGTGCAGGAAACGAGACCATCCCCTCTTCGTTCGAGATGGACTCTCCAAGCAGCTCGGGCGCGTGGTGGTTCTTTCGCAGCTCGGCCGCGCCCCGCGTGAGGTGCTCGAAGTCGTCGCACTCGATCAGGTCGTGATCGTCTGCCCCTTTGCGCTCACTCATCTCAGGAGCGCTGACGACCTTCACCGTCGCGCCGACGATGGGCGCGTCTTTGTCGTCCACCAGCTTGAAGGCACGCGTCGTCGGGAGGCGTGCGATGCGTCCGTCGTCCGGAGGGTCCTGCACCGGCGGCTCCTCGTCGCTTTGCCAGAACCACTTGGAGTGAGGCTTCGGCCCCGCCGCTTCCTCTTCGGCCTCGCTGGTCTCGTCGTTCGACGGTGGTGGCGCAGTCGCGATCTTGTACGCGCCGAGCCCGATCGCCAACACGACCAGGCCACCACCAAGCAGCAACGGCAGCTTCGAAGAGGGCGCTGGAGTGCTCATCGGACGAAGTTCACTTCAGCCTGCGAGGGAACATCGATGGGCAGGACGGCGGGGCCATTCTCCGACGCCGCGTGAAAGCTCGACCAGATGAGCGTGTAGCGACCGGGGACGATGCCGGTGAGCGTCACGTGATCGGTCAGCGGCTGGAACACCATCTGCGCCCAGGACGAACGCATCAGCTCCATCGGAGGATTCCCCACGACCCGAACCTCTCCACGCACCAGCCACAGCGCATGACCGGGCTCGGGCTTGAGGCGCACGGTGACGCTGGTGGTTCCCGGGGCGGGCCCGAAGTCGAGGCGGCTCTGCGGTCCAGTGACTTCGGTGACGAGCGCGACGGGATCGGCCGAGACACGTGGCACTCCCGGGCCGTTCATCACGAAGCGGTAGCCGCCCGGAGCGACCTCCATCGAGTACGAGCCGTCGGCACCGGTGACGACCGAGACCGGCTCGCTGCGATCGGTGTGCAGGCCGGCGATCTCGACTCCGCGCGCGGGCGTTCCATCGGCGAGCCAGGCCGTGCCCGAGAGCGTGACGCCCGGCTTCAACGTCAGCTCGATGCCCTGGAGATTGTCACTGGTCGCGGTGTGCGTTGCGGTTCGGCGGCCCTTCTTCGCCACCAGGTGCATCAGGTATTGGTACGGCGGGCGCGAGAGGCTGAACCGGCCGTCGGCTCCCGTCATCACCGACTGCTCGCAGCTGTCACACGAGACGATCGCGTCGGCGACCGCGCCACCCGACTCGTCCCGAACGAGGCCCGTGATCTGCGGCGTGCGCTTGAGATCGAAGTCCCCCAGATCGGGCGTGTTGGGGCGATCGGCGATGAGCGGCTCGAAGCCTGCCGACTCGATGGTGAGGATCACCCGATCGTCGGTCGCAGGCAGTGGGTGCTCGAAGCTGCCGTCGCTCGAGGAGATCTCGTGGCCGTCGATGCGGAAGCGCTTGAGCGGCTGGCCAGCGCCGAGCACACGCCCACGGAAGACGGGCTGCCGCTTCACGGTGAGCTTCACCTCGGGGCCACCCGCGGTCGCCGTGACACGGTTCGTCTGATCGAAACCACGCTGGCTGACCCGCACGCCGTACATGCCGTTGGGACGCAGCGGACCGAGCGTGAAGTTCCCCGTCGCGTCCGTGGTGACCGATTCGGTTCCGCGGGGCATCACGCCCACCGAGACGCCGCTCACTGGCGCTCCGAGGGTATCGACCACCTGCCCCACCACGTTCGCGCCCGGCTTCAGCTCAGCCGTCACTTTGATCAGCTGGCCATCGTCCACCTTCACGGTCTGTCGATCGGAGGGAAGGAAATCGGGGTGCGTCGCCAGCACGGTGTAGGTGTTGGGAGGCATGCCGCGCATCAGCACCACGCCGTCGGCGCCAGAGACGCGATCGCTCCGGAAGTTGCCGTCGTTGGTGAACATCACGACGCTCGCGCCCTCGATGCGGCGGCCGTTCTGCATGGCGGTGATCTCGCACCCCGCGCGCGGCTCGAGCTGCAGCTCGACGTCGGTCTTCGGCGCCGGCACCTTCACCTCACCGCCACCCCAATCGGAGTGGTGCGCCTGCAACGAGTAGAGGCCGGGAGAAGGAACGGTGGCCTTGAAGCGACCATCGGGCCCGCTGATCGTCGACTCACCGAGCGGAGAGATGAGCACTGAGACGCCAGGCGCCGCGCGGCCGTACTCATCGATCACGCGCCCTGCGATCAGCGTTCCGCGGCTGAGCGTGATCTCGAGCGCCGTCTCTCCCACCGTCACCTTCGCGGGCACGGTCGCCGAGGTGTAGCCATCGGCGCTCGCACGCACGAGGTAGTCGCCCGTCGCGACAGGGCCGAGCACCGAGAGCTCTCCGGTCTGCAGCTTTCGCCGGGAGATAGGCTCGCTGTTCGTCGTGAGGAGCTCGATCGTCGGCTCCGTCACCGGCTGCTCCTGATCGTCGAGCACCGTGACCGCGAGCCGCCCGCCCTTGTCGAGCACGAGCGTGATGCGCGTCGTCGGAGCAGACAGCGTGACCGACTGCGGCGCCGCCGACAGCTCGCCCGCCACCGCCGAGGCCATCAGATTGCCCGGAGAGAGCTCGTTGATGATCGCGAGCCCATCTTTGGCGGGGACGTCTTTCGACAGGTGGTCGCCCGCGAGCCGAACCGTGCCCGAGATCGGCTTCTGATCGACCGTGACGAGCCGCACTTCGAGCGTGCGCGGCTTCACCAACGTGAGCAGCACGGCGTCGGGGCCGGCCTGAACCTCGGAGCGCACCGCCGCAAGAAAGCCCTGCGCCGAGCCGTGCACGTAGAACGGCCCTTCGCCGAGCGAGTCGAACGAGAAGCGCCCAGCGGCGTCGGCCTGGACCGTCACCACCTCGGCGAGTCGACGAGAGACCGCCCGAACGGTGCCCTGAATCGGCTGGCCTGCTTCGTCGCGCAGCTGGCCGACGAGGCTGCGTGGACTGGGCAGGAAGAGCTCGACCGGGTCGCCCGGCGCCGCGCGCTCCTTCACCCCGAGCCCATGCCCCGGCGCCTTGCCCCAGACCGTGAACGAGATGCCCGCGAGCTTCTCGAAGCGGAACTTCCCCTGGGCGTCCGAGGTCGTCGTCGCGGCCGCCGTCAGCTCGCCCTGGTGCTCGTCCATCAGGTGGCCGATGGCGCTGGCCGACTCGCGAGCGCGGCACGACAACATGAGCTCGTTGCAGAAGCCGCAGTGAATCGAGACGAGGCTCTGCTGCTCGGTCGACGCGAGCATGATCGTCGCGCCCGGGAGTGGCTTTCCGTCGGCGCTGTGCACCACGCCCGCCAGCGTCAGGCCCTGGTCGTTCGCGGCGCGGACCTCGACCGGCTTGAACTGCGGCGGCGCAGCCACGTCGTCGAGCTGAACCTGCGGCTGCTCGACCTCGGGCGAGCGCGACACCCACACGCCCACCGCGATGCCGATGAGCACGAGCGCAGCGAGACCGATGAGGGCGCGACGCATTTGGAGTTCAGGAGCCTACTGCAGCAGATCCGTTAACGACCGGGACCGTGCAGACATCCTGAACCTTCGACCGGTTCCGAAGGCTTAGAAGTCGTACCGAATCATCGCCGTGCCGCCGAAGACCCGGGCCGAGTACGTGTAGGACGGCAGCGTATCGAACGACGGCTTGGTGGCTTCCCGCTGGAGAATGAAGGTCATCTGAGCGGCGAGATCGACCTGAACAGGGTGCGCGAAGATCTCGAGCGGGTCGCTGAAGTTGAAGCCGATGCCCGTGGCAAGGCCGACTGCGTTGCCGTCGAGAATGTTGCTGTTCGCGACGTTCTGCAGCGGCACCGGAGTCGGTCGGTAGTACCCACCGAGGCGCGCGGCGAAGCGCTCCGACACGCGGTACTCGCCACCGACGCGGAAGCCGAAGGTGTTCACGAAGCCGGGCGGGGTCGCGGCCGAGTTGAGATCGAGCGCCTTGTCGATGCCGAGCGCGGCGAGCGTGGGGCCGGCAAGATCGACCGTGAGCGAGACGTAGGGCGAGGGCGCGGCGCTCCAGTGCTGGTACTCGCCGTCGAGCGTGATGGTCAGCTGTTCGGTGATGTCCCACGCGGCGCCGAACGAGATCTGATGAGGCGCGTAGTGCGAGACGGCCGCGACCGAGAGGTTCAGCGTGCCGATGCCTTCGAGATCGACGATCGCGGGAATGGTGACGGGCAGCATGATCTCGTAGCGATAGGTCGCGCCGAAGCGCAGCGTCTTCATGGGCGTGATCGAGACGCCGAACGTGGGCGCGATGCGCGTGGTGAGCGAAGCGTCGAGCTCCTTCACCTTCACGTTGCGCGAGAACAGATCGACCTTCGCCAGCGCGCCACCACCACCGGCCACCCTGCCCTGCAGGTTCGCGAGCACCGACACGCCCGGCCCGATGCTGAACCAGTCGGCGATCTTGATGCCCGCCGCGAGGTGCAACACGAAGCGCTCGAGGTTGCCCGAGTAGCGGTACCAGTACGGCTGCGCCGAGTCCGGAGCGTTCACCCGCACGAACACGCTCGTCGGCAGGTACAGGCCCACGCCGATGGCCACGCGGTTCTTCACCTTGCCCGCGAGCGGAAACACGAAGCCCGTCGAGGTGCCGATGTTGTCGGCGGGCGCGCACTGCGCGCAGTCGATGGGCTTGGCGAGATCCTTCGAGGTGATCTCGGGGATCAGCCGATGAAACTGAAACGAGAACCCGAAGTTGAGCTCGGGGCGCCGGGTGAGCAGCGCCGGGTTGTAGAAGGTGGCCGTGTAGTCGTTCGCCTCGGCCGTCATCGCGCCGCCCATCGCCGCAGCGCGTGGGCCGTAGCCGTAGAGCGGAAAGGGATCAGCGAACGCAGACGATGAGACGACACACGCGATCAGCGCGCTCCGCACCCAACGCGTCATGCAACCCCTCAGTCTTCAGCGAACGGATTGACGGCCTGCACCGCGGCCAGCTCCTGGCGGGCCTCGGACAGCTCGGAGTTCGTCTCGCGCAACCGGTCGGACAGCACCTGCACGAAGCTCCACAGGAGCTTCACCGCGAGGATCGACTCCTTCTTCATCAGCGCCATGAGATCGGGGCGTGAGATCACCATCACGCGCGTGGGCTCGTGGGCCCGAACGGTGGCGGAGCGCGGCGCGTTGTCGATGAGCCCCATCTCGCCGAAGTGACCGCCAGCGCGAAGCTCGGCGATCTCGACGCCACCCTTCTCGACGCCGACGCGGCCACGAATGACGACGAACAGCTCTTCACCCGGCTGGCCTTCGGTGACGATCTCGCGGCCTGCGGGGAACGTGCGCGTCGTGGCGATGCTGAGCACGGCCGTCTGCTCTTTGTACGTGAGGTGCCTGAAGAGCGGGATCTTCTTCAGGGCCTCCATGCGCGACTGCGCTTCGACGACCTCTTCCTGCGCGCTCTCGGCATCACCCTTCACGCCGATGACGACGGTGGTGATGTTGTCCTTGCCGCCGCGCTCGTTGGCCAGGGCGACGAAGCGCTCGGGCTGCTCGGTGAGGGGCGTCGAGGTGACCAGCGCCGCGACCTCTTCATCGCCGAGGTAGCCGTGCAGACCGTCGGAGCAGAGAACGAAGACGTCGCCCGGCACGAGATCGACGATCAGGGTGTCGACCTGCACCGACTCCTGAATGCCGACGGCGCGGGTGATGACGTTGCGGTACTGGCTGGTGGCCGCCTGATCCTTCGTGATGGTGCCGGCCTTCAGCTGCGCGGCGATGAGCGTGTGATCTTCGGTGAGGCGGTGACACTGGCCGTTGCGCACCAGGTACACGCGGCTGTCGCCCACGTGGCCGATGACGCCCTTCGAGCCCGCGACGACGAGGCACACGAACGTCGTGCCCATGCCGCGCTTGGTCGCGTCGCTGGTCGCCGTTCGGTAGATGTCGGCGCAGGCGCGCTGCACCGCCACTTCGACGAGTGAGGCCGAAGCGGCGCGGTTCGACTGGGTCGGGTCGCGCGCGAGGTCTTTGAGGATGCTCTTGTTCGCCGCGAGGTGGGTCTTGACGACCTCGACAGAGCGAGCGCTGGCGACCTCACCGGCCGCGTGACCGCCCATGCCGTCGGCGACGATGTACAGGCCGCCACCGGCGTCCACGAGCATCGCGTCTTCGTTGTGCTGACGCTTTCGGCCGACGTCGGTCTTGCCGTGCGCTTCGGTGCTGATCACGAAGGAGTTCCCTCTGGAAAGGAAGGCTGAGGACTGTAGGAGCGCTGGTGCGGTCAGACAAGGTGAAAGGGCTGACCACTCCAGGTGACAGCCGTCATTTCACTTCTGAAACGTCCCAGCTGATCGTGCTCATGAGGCCCTTGGCGCGCTTCTTCACGTCGGCGTCGAGGAAGGCGACGGCCTCGGTGAGCTTGTCCATCAGGCGGAAGTGCTTTCGCTTGCTCACCTTGAGCTGGAAGAGCGCGTGGGTGAGCCACGGGAAGACCGCCGTGACGTCGGTGTGGCAGTACATCGAGCCGGTCTCGACCGCTTCGACCGAGACCTTGCCCCAGGTGTGGCCTTCGCCAGCCGGGCACGACGAGAGCGCACCGTTGTCGACCGGGTCGACGCAGAACTGCAGGTCGATGTCGAAGCCGTGCGTCGGTACCGAGAGGATCTGATCGAGCAGCGGCTCGCCCTGGAGCGTGTAGTTCTTCGGCACGCCGCCACCGAGGATCCAGATCGCGAGCTTGCCGTCGAAGTTGTGACGGCAATAGTGCTGCATCGCCGCCATCGAATAGACGTCGTCGTTGATGTCGAGCTCGAACTTGAACGCGTCGCCCAGCAGCTTCTTGAGCTTGACGACGTTGAGGAAGATCGAGCCGTCCTGCACGGCGCCCGACCAGATCGGCACCGCGCGGCGGTAGCAGGTCGAGAGGAACGACGGCTGCTCGACGCCCAGCTCCTGCTCGATGGCGTTGAGGTGCTTGCCCAGCAGGTAGTGGAACTCGGGCGTCGTCATCTTCTTCTGGAAGTCGGGGCCCGCGATGATGGCCGAGAACAGGCGGTCCGTGTCGAGCAGCGCCTCTTCCCAGAAGCCGAGATCGTAGATGCGAATGATGCGGGCGAGCCGCAGCTGCAGGTCGCCCGCGTTCGGGTTCACCTCGCGAATCTGGTGGCGAATGATGCGGTGGGCGTCGTGGTACAGGTTCGCGCCGGTGGTGGTGACGGCGCTGATGACGCCCGACTCGACGAGGGGAATGAGGCAGCTCTGGTGCAGGCCCGCGGGCGTCATGGCGCCCGAGAGCGTCAGGAAGATCGCGGCGTTCTCTTCGAGGGAGCGCTTCATCAGCTCGAAGGCGATGCGCTCCTGACGGCCGACGTAGGCGCCGAACGCGGTCTCGAGCAGCTCGAGCGCGGTCTCTTTTCCGTTGATGGGGCGCGGGTTCACGTTTCGTGCGCCGTCGTGAGCCTTTCGAAGCTTGTGCTGCTGGGTCTTGGTAGCCATGGGCCCGGCGGATATACACGCAACCCTCTGGCCGATTCATTGGAGTTTTTCGTGCGAATGACCCGAATCTCGATTCTCTCGCTGGGCGCGGTCCTCTCTCTGGCGAACTGCACCTGCAAGCCGCCCATCATCGAAACCAACAGGCCGGACCTGCAGACGAAGGACTCGAACGCCGCTGCGCTCGCAGCGCTCGATTTCACCGCCTGCCCTACCCGTGACGAGAACATGCAGCCGGTGCGCGACGTGTTCCCCGACACCGAGCCCGTGGTGCTGAGCAACAGCGCCGGCAAGGCTGCTGCGAAAGCGAAGTTCACCTTCGGCGGAAGCGACGCCGACGCCTTCCAGCTGCGCATCAGCGCAGACGGCGGCGTCTTCACCGTCGTCACGACGCCCTACGAGCTCGACATCGACCGCGGCCAGGAGATCACCTTCGAGGTTGGCTTCGCGCCGAAGAAGAAGGGCGCACACTCGGCGACGCTCACCATCGATGACCAGGTGATGGAGACCATGATGGACCCGGTCATCACCCTCATCGGCTCGGGCCTCGACCTGCCTTCGCAGCCCACCCTCGAGACCGGCGTTCAGCAGGAGGACGGCGGCTTCACGGTGTGCGAGCAGGGCTCGATCTTCACCGACTGCGAGCTGGGTTTCCCCATCACCCAGTTCGAGACCACGGTGACGAAGAAGATCCGCATCAAGAACAAGGGCTGCCCCGCGCTGAAGCTCACCGCCATCAAGGTCGGCATCGACACGACCGGCACCGAGTCACCCGACTTCAAGCTCATCAGCCCCAGCTCGCCCTCCACCGCGGCGCCCATCTCGCTCAACAAGGCCGACGGCACCGACAGCATCGAGGCCACCATCGAGTTCAAGCCGACCGACACCGGCCCGGGCAACGAGACCAAGAGCGGTTTCATCATCGTCGACTCGAACGACCCCGTGAACATGGCGCCGATCTCGGCTCCCGGAGTGCTCAGCATTCGCGGCGAAGGTCTGCGCCCTGCCCTGTCGGCCACGCCCAGCTCGTGCGACTTCTCCCGCGGCTCGGACACCTGCGGCAACTCGCCCAAGATCGCCGACCGCGCCCGCTTCACCGTTCGCAACGACGGCAACGCCCGCGTGAAGATCACCGAGGCGAAGTTCAAGTCGGGCTCGGGCCAGAACGGCCGCTTCGCGATGGTGATGAACCCCACGAACCAGGAGATCGCGCCCGGCGCCTCGATCACCGTCGAGGTCACCCACAACGACCAGCCGCTGTACGTGATCGACGAGCTGCAGCTGAAGTCGGTCTTCGTCGGCGGGACCATCTCGGCCGGTGACGTCTCGTTCGCGCTCTTCGGCGGCCGTCAGCCCTGCCTCGAGACGGAAGACGAGGTGAACTTCAACAATCCGATGACCCCGATGTCGGCGAAGTCCTTCTTCATTCGCAACACGCGCCGGCTGTCTGACGGCGGCACGGACTCCTCGCAGTGCGGCACCCTCGTCATCAACCAGGTCGGCATCGAGCAGAGCATGTTCTTCTCGATCATCGACCCGAAGATCCCGCCCAACACGCAGGTGATGGCCGGCGGCATGGTGGAGACGGCCATTCAGTACAACCGGCCCCCGTCGGGCGGCATGCAGGTCGGCAAGCTGAAGGTGCTCTCGAACGATCCGTTCTTCGGGCCTCCGACGGGCACGAAGGAGATCAACATCATCTCCTCCGCTCCGTTCGACCCGCCGCCCAACGCGATCTTGAAGGGCTGCGTGCCCGCCATGCTGCTGAACGATCCGAACTGCACGTTCGGCATGGAGACGCAGATGACGGCGCAGCTGTCGCAGATCACCGGCGCCACCAAGACGATCACCGTCTCTGGTTTCGACAGCACCGACTTCGACGGGAACACCATGGGCAAGCCGACCGAGTTCCGGTTCCAGCTGCTCGCCCCCTTCCCCCCGATGGCGACGGCGATGAGCGTGGCGCCCAACACGCGCGGCATGCCGAACAAGGCGGTGCTCACCCTGCCTGGCGTTGGTCTCTACCGTGTGAACCTGACGGTGTGGGACAGCCGCGGTCAGCAGGGCCAGCCGGCGTCGCTGAACATCAACGTCATTCCCTGAGGTCGGACCCGATTCGATGAAACGAGGGGCGTGCGGACTTCGGTCGGCACGCCCCGTTTCATTTCGGGCGAAGCAGCTTCACTTCTTCAGCGTCGCCAACGTCGACTTGAACGCATCGAGGGCGGGCCCCAGCTGACCTGCCAGCTGCGTCGCCTGCACCGTCGACTGGTCCATCACCTGGTTCAGCTCGGCGAAGGCGCGCTTGAGCTCGACCCGATCGCCATCGTCGATCGCGCACCCGGCCTCGAGCCCGCGCATGCGCACGATCCACGTGTTGCGAAAGGTCATCCACCGTTGATCGGCGTCGGCGGCCTTGCCCGTCACCGTGAGCTGCTTGCGCTCGAGCTCGAGCTCGTCGAACAGACCAGAGAGCCCGGCCACGCACGACGAAGCGCTCTGCACCGAATTCTGGGCCGGCTTCTCGGGAGACATCTCGAAGACCGACTTCGTCACGCTGTAGATGACGAGGCACGAATAGCCGACCGCCACGACGAGATAGAGCCCCCACGCCGCCCCTCGAAAGGGACGAAATCGCGCGGTGTCACTCGTGGGCGTGTCGGCCATGGTTCGAGTCTTAGCGGGCCTGACCCGGGTTCGCAGGAGCCGCCGGCGCTGCAGGAGCAGGTGCGGCTGGCTGAGCGGCCGGGGTCGCCGTGCGCTGCAGCCGGTTGAGGAACTGCATGCGGAACTCGCTCGAGGGGTAGGTATTCCAGCCCTCCTTCGCGTACTCGATCGACTTCTCCTTGTTGCCGAGCATGTCGTGCGACTGCATCAGCATGATGAGCGCGAAGTCACGGGTGCGGGCCTTCTTGTCGCCCTCGACGAAGCGGGTGAGCGGCTTGATGGCGTCTTCGAACTTGCGCGACTGGAACATCGCGTTCCCGAGGAAGAACGACGCGTCGAGCGCCTCCTCTTCGGCCGGGTTCATCGCCAGGAACCGGTTGAGCTGCTCGATGGTCTCTGGCCAGTCGCTTCGGCGGAACGCAGTCTTGCCGCGCTCGAGCACCGCCGCGCCGACTTCCTTCTTCAGCAGCGCCGCCCGATCCTGCAGGGCCTGGCGGGTCAGCGGAGAGATCTTCGTCAGATCGAGCTTCTGGAGCGCCTCGACGCCCTTGAGCCGCTCTTCGCCCGGCAACGTCGTCATCATCTTGTAGACGTCAGCCGCGCTCTTCTCGGCTGCAGCGACTGCCGCCGCGTCGTTCTTCTGCTTGTCGATCTGCGCCGTCAGCTCGCCCACCTGCTGCTCGAGGCGCTGCTTCTGCTCGGTCGCAGACGCGGCCTTGGCGCCCGAGACGGCGAAAGCTCCGGCGACGCAGACGCCGAGGAAGCCCAGATACGCTGCGCCGGTCGAGAACCAGGTGCGTCTCTGGAACTCGGCCTGCTGGGTGCTGACGACCTTGAGCTCGGCGTGCAGCGACTTGAGCGCGTTGTCCGTCTTGATCGTCATGTTGCGTGCTTCGACGACCTCGCGACGGATCTCCTCGAGCGGCTTGTTCAGATCAGTTGAGTCAGCGGCCATGGCGGGCGTTCCTGTACCACGAGCGTGTGAAGAGATGACGAGTCAGAACTTCGAGCTGCCGCCAAACCCCGGCACATCGAGATCTCGCTTCGGCGTCGCGGGGAAGAAGATCGACACGCCTGCAGAGACGAACACCCCGCCCACGTTTCGGCCGGCGAGCTCGGCGATGTAGACCCGCCCAGTCAGGTAGCGAATGTCGACGAAGATGCCGACGCGCTCGGTGATTCGGAACGTGGCCCCGCCGTTGACGGACCAGGTCTGCAAGATGCGCTCGCCAGCGGGCTCGGTGGCTGAGCTCACGATGGTGAGCATCGGCCCGGTCTGCACGCCGACGTACGGCACGAGGCCCTGAAAGGGAAAGTCATAGCGGGTCAGCCGCAGGCCGATCAGGCCGCCGTACGAGACCGACGAGAAGAGGTCCTCGCCCACGATCTGAAACGACTCGAAGCCGCCGAAGAGATCGACCGCGATCTCGAGCCACTCGAAGGCGCCGTAGCCAAAACTCCCCATGCCCTGAAACCCCAGGGGCGCGGTGCCTTTGGGCTCGACGCCACGACCAGCCTCAAACGCGCGAGCGTTGAAGTAGTCGTTCATCGTCCACCGAAGGCCGCCGCCAAGGCTCATGCGGCCGACGCCATCGGTCGCGGTGTCGGCGAACGAAGGTGCTGCGAGCAACAACGCGACTGCGAAGGCGAACCTCACCAGACCTTCCACCCCTCTGGTCGCTGGCCGACACGCGGCGGAACCGGAGGCATCTGGTGGTGGGCGACCGGCGTCACGCGCGGCTCTGAAACGACGCGAGGCTCGGGGGCCGGCTCGGGCGCTTTCGTGGTCATGCCCGCGCGCTCCTCGAGCAGCTTCACGTACATCTTGAGCTCGGCGATGGCCTGTTCCTTCTCCATGAGGCGCCGGAACAGCTCGACGCGCCGCTCCTTCTCGTCCATCAGCTCGCCGTGCAGTTGCATCAGCGACGCCATGGCCTTCTCGGCGTACGACGCGGGCACCGGCAGCGACCCGGGAGCTGCGACCATCATCGTGTCTGACAGGTTCATGAGTGACGGGACTCCCAGGCGATCTCGAGGAAGGTGCGGCGCCGTCTCGCCAGGCAGGCGTGCACGCAACGAAGCAGGCACCTGAAGCCGAACTCACGCCAGATGAGCCGGAAGTGAGACGCCACTTCGCGGCCGGTGATGACACCTTTCATCTGGTCGCTCCCTTCGCGCTACAGGTGTGGAGCGGACGGTAGCAGCGGCGATCGGGGTGGCAATTTTTCGGCGGGACTCAGCCGCCCAGCTCGAGCAGCGGCAGATCACGAACGATCACCCGCGCACCGCGAGCGTGAATCTGCGACTCGACGCCATCGAGCGACGCCAGCCGCGCTCTCGCCTGCTCGTGCGTCACCAGAATCGAGGCGGCCAGCCCTGCCCGTCTCGCCATCACCGCGAGGCGCGCCGAGGAATCAGCCGCAGCGGCCGTCTCGACCAGCCACGACGCAGGGTCGATCGACTCCAGCTCAGCGGGCACCTTCAGCAGCGAGACCGACCCCGACCCGAAGTCCTCGACCTCGACGCCGACCTCGAGCAGATCGTTCACGGCCTCGAGCACGCGCGTGCGTTCCGTCGGTTGCAGGTCGAGCCGCGCCGAGAACAGCGTTCGGGGCGAGGTCGAAAGCGTGCCCTTCTGAAAGCGCGTCGCCAGCGCCGACCACACGATTCGCTCCTCGACCGCGCGGGGATCGATGATGACGAGCGAACCTGCGGGCGTCTCCGTCAGCCAGAAGCGTCTTGCGAGGACCGACAGGAACGTGAGGCTCTCGAAGTAGCCGCGCGGCGGACCGGAATCGAGCGTGGGCAGCGCGGTGCCGAACGAGGGTCGACCGAGCGACTGATCGAGCTGCAGCGGCGTGGAGGGTTCGAGGAAGGCCGGTGCCGGGTGAGCGCGCGCCAGGAATCGCTCGATGGCCTGCGCGTACTGCGCCTGCACCTGCGGAGCATCGAGGGGCCGATCGTCTCCCTGTCGCCACGGCGCCGCCTTGAGCGCTCGCGACACGGCGGAGCCGACGGCCTCCGCGACGGAGCGGGGATCGGCGAAGCGCACCTCGAGCTTCTGCGGGTGCACGTTCACGTCGACCGCGCGGGGATCGATCTCGATGAACACCAGCGCCACTGGCTGCCGGCCCGGCGGCAACGAGTCCTGATACGCGCGCTGAATCGACGCCGTGAGGCCGCGATCACGAATGTACCGGTGGTTCACGAAGGTCATCAGCCCGCGCGCGTTCGAGAGCGTGAACTCGGGAGCGGCGATGAAGCCGGTGACGGTGAGCCCCAGCCGGCGCTCCTCGATGGTGAGCAGGTGTGGAGCCGCTTCGCTGCCCAGCACTGCAGCTGCGCGCTGAATCGGCTCCGTCGCGCTCGGAGGGCTCGACCAGATCTCCTTGCCTTCGTGCTCCAGGGTGAACCCGACCTCGGGGTGCGCCAGGGCGAGCCGGGTCACGGCGTCTTCGCAGTGCAACAACTCCGTCTGCTCGCGTTTGAGGAACTTGCGGCGCGCTGGCACGTTGAAGAACAAGTCGTCGACGTCGATGCGCGTTCCACCCACGGCGGGCGCGGCGGTGATCAGCGGCTCCCCGCCACCTTCGACGAAGATCTTCGTGCCCGACAGCGCATCGGGCTCGCTCGTCACCAGCGTGAAGCGGCTCACCGACGCGATCGCCGGCAGCGCCTCACCTCGGAACCCCTTGGTGAGGATGTGGAAGAGCCCTTCGCGATCTTCCAGCTTGCTCGTGGCGTGGCGCTCCATGCTCGTGAGCGCGTCTTCGCGAGACATGCCGTGGCCGTCGTCGATGATCGTGATGCCGCCGCAACCACCACGCACGAGCCGCACCGTCACCCGCGTCGAGCCGGCGTCGACCGAGTTCTCCGCCAACTCCTTCACCACCGACGCCGGGCGCTCGACGACCTCGCCGGCGGCGATCTGGTTGATCAAATCGGGTGGCAGTCTGCGAACGCGGCCCATCGAGCGACGATTTCCGAGCGGGCACACCATCGCGTTGGCTACAGTCGCGCAACGCCTTTCTCACGGGCGTGCCCAGTGAACGCCACGGACCTCCTGAAGAAGCTCCACGCTCACCTCGGTCAGGTGGTGCTGGGGAAACCCGAACAGACGAAGCTGGCCCTCACCTGCCTCGCGGCGCGCGGGCATCTGTTGCTCGAAGACGTGCCCGGTGTGGGGAAGACGACCCTGGCCGAGGGCCTCGCCCGCTCGCTCGCGCTCTCGTTCGCGCGCGTGCAGTTCACGGCCGACCTGCTGCCCAGCGACATTCTCGGAGCGCAGATCTTCCTCCAACAGCAGGGAGCGTTCGAGTTCCGCCCGGGGCCGATCTTCCACCAACTGCTGCTCGCCGATGAGCTCAACCGCGCCCCGCCCCGAACCCAGTCAGCGCTCCTCGAGGCGATGGCCCAGGGACAGGTCAGCCTCGACGGCGTCACCCGGCCGCTCCCTGCGCCGTTCGTCGTGGTCGCCACCCAGAACCCTGTCGATCTCTCAGGCACGTACCCCCTGCCCGATTCGCAGCTCGATCGCTTCCTCATGCGCATCTCGCTCGGGCATCTCGACCCCGCGATCGAGGCAGAGCTGCTGGTGAGTCGCCGGGGCGATCCACTCCACTCGCTCGGCGCGGTCGCGAGCTCTGCCGATCTGGTCGCCATTCAGGCTGCGGCCGACCAGGTGACGATCTCGAAGGACGTCGCCGACTATGCCGTGCGGCTCGCGACCGAGACGCGCAACCACTCCGAGATCGAGCGTGGCGTGTCGACCCGCGCGGTGCTGGCGCTCGTCTCTGCCGCGCGCGCGTGGGCGCTGTGGGACGAGCGTGGGTTCGTGACGCCGGGAGACGTTCGCGCCGTGCTCCGCCCAGTCCTCTCGCACCGCCTCGTGCTGAAGACGTCGATGCAGGGCGCGTTCAGCCGCGAAGAAGCGGGTCATCTGGTCGACGAGCTGGCCCGTCGGGTGCCGTCACCGAGGTGAGTGCATGCTGGAGCGACTTCGCCGCGCGTTGAATCCAGGCCGGCTGCTCCGCATCACGGTGATCGGCCGCGTGTATCTGCTCATCACCGTGGGCATCGGGCTCGGCGCGCTCAACACCGGCAACAACCTGCTCTACCTCGTGCTCGGGCTGCTGCTCGCCACCATCGTGGTCTCGGGAGTTCTCTCGGAGCGCATCATCTGGGACCTCGAGGTGCGCCGCCTGCTGCCTGATGGCGCCTTCGCCCACGAGCCCTTCACCATTCGCTACGAGGTTCGCCGCAAGAAGGGCCAGGCGTTCGCGCTGACGATCAAGGAGTCGGGCTCGGTCGAGTCGCAGGGCGCCTGGGCTCCGGTCGTCGTCGGCGGAACGCCGATCGTCGTGCGAGCGCAGGCCACCGCACCCAGGCGTGGGCCGTGGGCGCTGCAGGCCGTCGAGGTCAGCACCACCTTCCCGTTCGGCATCTTCGAGAAGATCCGCACGATCAAGGTCAGTGACAGCCTCATCGTCTACCCGCGACGAGGGTTCGCGTGTGAGCCGCCGCCCCGCTCCGACACGCCGCTGCGCGGAGACTCGGGAGGCTCGAAGCACCGTGACGGCACCGCCGATCTCGCCGACCTGCGCGAGCTCTCGCCTGGAGAAGACGCGCGCCGCATTCACTGGAGGAAGAGCGCGACCGCAGGGAAGTTGATCGCCGTCGAGCGCGAACGCGAAGAGCGCCGGCAGGTCACGCTGGCCGTGAACACGTCGCTCGGTGGAGACGAGCTCGATCGCGCCTGCGAAGAGGTCGCCGGGCAGACGTCGCTGCTGCTGGCGCGGGGGTACGATGTCGGCCTCGACGTGGGCCGGCGACACTTGAGACCGGGCAACGGCTCTCCCCACGAGAAGCGAATCTTGTCGGCGTTGGCGATGGCCGGCTACGGAGAGAACGAATGAGCCGCACGCCAGGCGTGCTGTCTCGTGACGTGGCTGCCCTCGCCGCGTTCGGAGCCGTGGCCGTCTCGGGCGTGCTTCCCCTGCCGATCCTCGTCATCTTTCCCGCCGTCTTTCTGGTCTCCATCCTCGGGTTCCGGCCGTTGGCAGGGCGGCGCGCGGCGAGCGTGGTCGTGCTGTTGCTGCTCGCGGTGCTGCTGTTCGGCTCGGTGTGGTTCTCACTGCTCGACCTCGTCGTCGCGGCGGTGTCGTTCGCGACGCTCGTCACCTGCCATCGCATGCTCGCCGAGCCGACACCCCAGGCCTCGCGACAGGTGCTGTTGTCCGGGTTGCTGCTCGTGGCCGGTGGTTCGGCGCTCACGGGTGAAGCCTTGTTCGCCGTCTTGATGGTGGCGTTCTTCTTCGCGGCCTCGTGGTCGATGGCGTGGCTGGTGCTCGCCCGCGACGACGCCCACCTCGAGCTTCCCGAGCGACGCGCGATCTCGCGACAGCTGTTGTCAGGAAGCCTCGCGACGCTGGTGATGGGGCTCGTGTTCTTCGTCTTCTTTCCCCGTCTGTCGTGGAACCTCGCCAATCGCCGCAGCGCAGGCGGGCTCGGCGGCGTCACGGGCATGGCTGAGACGGTGAAGCTGGGTGGTGGCGGGGACATCAAGACGAGCGCTCGCGTCGCCTTTCGGGTCGCGCTGACTCCCGACCCTGGGGTCGAACACCTCGACACCTACTTCGTGGGACGACACTTCGACGCCTTCGATGGACTCGAGTGGAAGTCGACCGGCAAGGCCGGAGCGCCAGCCGGCTGGGTGAACCTGCGCCGCTCCGCCCGCAAGGCGGCGATCATCTCTCAGGAATACGAGCTCGCCGCCGCGTTCGGCAGCCGCACGCTCGTCGCACTCGACACGGCCACGATGTTCACCCGCGCACGCGCGATCACGCTCTCTGGCGTTCAGTCGATGCAGGTGGTGTCGGTGCCTGACGATCAGGTCTTCGGAACCCTCGAGGGCAACGTCGTCACCTACACGGCGACCAGCGATCAGACCCCGCAGCTCGATCGAGCCACGCCCAGCGCCGCCGCCTCGCAGATCCCCGTGCACGACCCACGCATCGAGCAACTGGCGAACGAGATCACCGCCGGAACGGACGACCCGCTGGCCATCGCCAACAAGCTCGAGGCCCAGCTCAAACAACGCTACGCCTACACGCTCGACCTGCCCGGCGCCGTGTCGGATCCGCTGGCCGACTTTCTGTTCGTGCGGCGCGCCGGCCACTGCGAGGACTTCGCCACGGCGCTCGCCTTGATGTTGCGGCTCAAGGGCATTCCCAGCCGCGTGGTGACCGGGTTCTTCGGCGGTGAGCAGGCCGGCAACCGCTACGTCGTTCGTTCGGGCGATGCCCATGCCTGGGTCGAGGCGTTCATCGACGGAGCCTGGAGACGGTTCGACGCGACCCCCGACATGGGTCGCTCGGCCTCGGGCAGCAAGCTCGCGGCTGTGCTCGCCGCGACCTGGGAGAAGGTCGAGGAGTGGTGGCGCTCCCGCGTCATCGACTACTCGTTTCAGGACCAGCTCTCGTTCGCGCGCTCGCTCGTTCGCCCTGGCGCGTCGGAAGGCGACGTCGCCCCGAAGCCGCAAGCGACGAACCAGTCGTATGGGTTTCGGCTGGGGGCTGCCGCGCTCGGGGTCGTGCTGGTGGGCCTTGGGCTCTGGCTTCGGCGCCGAACGGCCACGCGCGCGCACCCTGCGACGACCTTCCTCCGCGAGATCGAGCACCGCCTGAAGGGCGCCGGTATCACCCGCGTCGACGAGGTGCCCATCGAAGAGCTGTCGGCCTCGATGACCCGCGAAGCCCACCCGCTGGCTCCCGCACTCGCACGCGCCACCCGCCGCTACCTCGAGGCCCGGTTCCAGGGCGCGCCACTCGACGTGGGTGAGCAGGCGACACTGCTCGCAGCGCTACAATCGGCGCCCCGCTGACGCAGGTGTTGCTACGCTCCGCGCCGTGCTGCTGCGGATCCTCGAAGCCGTGCTCCCCGTACGACGAGGCGAACGGCAACTGACGTTCGCGTTGTTCCTGCACAGCCTCTTCGCGGTCGGCTCCTTCCTGACGGGGCGCAGCGTTCGTGACGCGCTCTTCCTGGCCCACGGCGATCGATCGCAGCTCGCGTGGATGTACGTGCTCTCGGCGGTGGCCGTCACCGCGACGGGCCTCGCCTACGGCCGCCTGGCGACCCGTGTGCGGCGCGATCTGATGGCGCTGGGCTCTGCGTCGATCTTCGGCGCCTTCTTCGGCCTGCTCTTCGTGCTCGAGAGCAATCACCCGCCGTGGGTCTATTCGCTGATCTACGTCTCGGTCGAAGTGATGGGCGCGCTGGTGCTCGTGCAGTTCTGGACGCTCGCCAACGAGCTGTTCAACGCGCAAGAGGCCAAGCGGCTCTACGGCCTCATCGGCGCAGGTGGCACGTTCGCCAACATTCTCATCGGGCTCCTGTCGGCGAAGGTCGCGAAGACCTTCGGCACCAGCGCCCTTCTCTTGATGTGTCTGGTGCTGCTCGGCGCGACGGCGGTGGCCTCGTTCTTCGCCGGCCGCCTCGGTCGCCAGCGCCTCTTCGCCAGAGCCGCGAGCGGAAAGCCGAGCGCAGCCAAACGCACCGGTGGCGCCGCGCGGGTGATGGCCGACGGGCACCTGAGAACCGTGGCGTTGCTCGCCGCCGTCACCTTCTTCACCACCACGCTCGTCGACTTCGAGTTCAAGGTCGTCGCCGCCGACAAGGTGCCCACGGAAGACCTGGCCGCCTACTTTGGCTACTTCAGCGCCGTCGTCGGAGTGCTCGCGCTCGGCCTGCAGCTGTTCGGCACCAGTCGGCTCTTGAACCGCGCGGGCGTCGTCGGCGCGCTGGCGGTGCTGCCCCTCTCGCTCACCCTGGGCAACGCAGCGCTCGTGCTCTTCCCCGCGCTGTGGGCCGCTTCGCTCACGAAGGGCGCCGACACGCTCTTCCGCTACTCGGTGAACGACGCGACGACCCAGATTCTGTACCTGCCAGTGCCATCTCAGGCGCGCGTCGCCGCGAAGGCCTTCATCGACGGCGTGGTGAAGCCGACGGCCATCGGGCTCGCTGGCATCACGCTGAAGCTCTGGGGCGTCTTCGTCGGCAAGGACCCGTACCGCCTCGCGTGGATCTCGCTCGTGTTGGGTGGGGCCTGGCTGGCGGTCGTCTCGAGCCTGCGCAGCCGCTACATCAAGACGCTGCAGGACAACCTCAAGAACCGCCGCCTCGATCTCGCTGGAGCCCGGGTGAACGTGGTCGACGGATCGACCAGCGGCGTGCTCGAGCGCGCGCTCGCCAGCGAGGACACGCGAGAGGTGCTCAACGCCCTGGCCCTGCTGCCGCACCTCGAGAAGCTGTCCCTCGACATTCAGGTCGAGCGGCTGCTGGAGCACCCGGACTCCGAGGTGCGCGTGAAGTCGCTCGAGTACTACGCGCACCGCCAGACGATGCGCTTTGCGAACTCGGTGTTCCGCCGCTTCGAAGATCCCGATCCGGCGGTTCGAGCCGCCGCCATCGACGCGTTCTGCGCCATCGGCCGGGACAAGGCCGTCAAGAGCGTGCGCATGTTCCTTCAGGACGCCGACCCGCGCATTCGCAGCGCCGCGGTGACGGGCATGATCCGCTACGGCGGGCTCGACGGCGTGCTGGTCGCGGCCGAGGCGCTCAAGGCGCTGATCGACAACACCGACAACGTGATGCGCCTGCACGCGGCGAAGGTGCTCGGCGCCATCGGCGTGAAGAACTTCTACCAGCCGGTGCTGCAGTTGATGAGCGACCCCGACGCGCGCGTTCGCCGCGCCGCCGTCACCGCAGCCGGCCAGCTCAAGAGCGCCGAGTTCGTCATTCCCCTGATCTACCGAACGCAGAGCCACGAGACCGCCCGTGAGGCGACCGACGCCCTCACCAACTTCGGCGTCGCGATCGTTCCCACGCTGGCGAAGGTGCTCGGCAATCAGCTCGAAGACGCGAACATCAGACGAGCGGTGGCGCGCGTGCTGGGCCGGGTCGGCACGAACGAGGCCATCGACGTGATCACCCAGCACCTGTCGGAGCCGGACGAAGAGCTCCGCGGCCGGCTCTACAAGGCCCTCGCGCGCACCGTGAAGGGGCGGCGACTGGTCTTGAAGGACAAGGCGCCCGTGCGCGCAGCGCTCGACCGTGAGCTCGCCCGGGCGTGGAAGGCGCTGCATCAGGCAGAGGTGCTCGGTCTCGGCGGTGGGCCTGCCGCGTCGACGCCAAGAACCGGAGAGCCCGCCGCGCGTGCCCTGCTCGCCTCGGCGCTCACCGAGAAGGTCTCCCAGATCGAGGGCCGCCTCTTCCTGCTGCTCGCCGTCCTCTACCCCGACGCCGACATGGAGCAGATCTCGGCGGGCATCCGCGACGCGCTCGCCGCCGACGCCGCCCGACGCCGTGGCAACGCCGTCGAGCTGCTCGACAACCTGCTCGATCGCGAGCTCAAGGGCCGCTTCCTTCCCCTGCTCGACGAGCAGCCACGCGCCGAGAAGCTCAAGGCCGTCGCCGAGCTCTACCCGCGCGCCGAGGGCCTCGACGCGAAGACGGCGCTGCTCGAGCTGGCGAGGGACGAAGTCGCCTGGGTGCGTGCCTGCGCCGTCTGGTGCTGCGCCGAGGCGGCCGTCACCCACGACGTGCGCCCGCCCACCCTCGAGACGGCAGCCGGAGACGCCAACCCCATCGTGCGGGAGATCGCCTTCGCCACGCTGCGTTCGATCGACCCCGCGCGCGCCAGACTGCTCGCCTCGGAGCGCGAGTTCGACGACGCGCCGTTCGTTCAGCAACAACTCGACGCAGCCAGGCAGGCCCCGACGGGCGCTGCGTGACTCAGCTCTTGAACGTCGCGACCAGCACCCACACGCCGATCACGAGAAACGCGACGCCTGCCAGCCGCTGCAACGTGAGCGGAGGGATCACCCGGCTCAGCGCCTCTCCCGCCACGACGGCGATGGCCGAGGTCGCGACCAGCGCGAGCGCCGAGCCGACGAAGACCGACAGGCGAGACTGCCCTGAGCTGGCGAACGAGAGCGTGGCGAGCTGGGTCTTGTCTCCGAGCTCGGCGACGAAGACGGCGAGGAAGGTGGTACCGACGAGCTTCCAGTCCATGCTGATGCTCTACGACCTCACTGCCGACGATGCACGCCCGAAGGCCCGCGCTATGCTGCGCCGCCGCAGGCGCTCATGATCTCCACCGTCGAGAAGGTGCTCTTCCTCAAGTCGATCGATCTCTTCTCCCAGATTCCTGGAGAGGATCTGACTGCCGTCGCCCTCATCTCGAGCGAGGAGCGCCGCGATCAAGGTGACGAGATCTTCGCCGAGGGTGAAGCCGGCGACGCGCTGTACCTCGTCATCGACGGCAAGGTGCGCGTGCACAAACAAGATCGCGTGATCGCCGAGCTGGGCGAGCGCGAGTGCTTCGGCGAGATGGCGATTCTCGACGCTGCCCCGCGATCGGCGACCGTCACCGCGCTCGACGAGACCGCGCTGCTCAAGATCACCCGTGAGGACTTCCAGGAGATCATGACCGAGAAGCCCGAGATCGCGATGGGCATCATCAAGGTGCTGACCCGCCGACTCCGCGACGCGATTCGCTGACCCGCCAGAGGTGGGCAGAGGTCACACCCACCCTCTGGTGACTGCGAACGCGCGTGCTGACGGGGCAGCGCTACACTCCCGCCCCATGGCACAACCAGCAGCGGCATCGTTGGCCCCGGGAGCGGTCGAGCCGGCTCCCGACCCGATGTCGGATCCCAAGCTCAAGAAGCAGGTCGAGCTCGCGCGAAGCGTCGCGTACCACCTGCTCAAGGGCATCAAGATGATTGGCATGTACCGCCACAACGAGTCCAAGTACGGCGAGTACCTGACGAAGGCGCACATCGCGCTGTCGCAGTACCTCGAAGAGTTCGGCGTGCTGCAGCTGAAGGTCGACGTCACCAACTTCCAGCTCTTCAAGCAGGACCTGTTCAGCGAAGACAGCCAGCTGCCCTACAAGTTCTTCAAGGACGGCATTCGCCAGCTCATGTTCCGGCCGGGTTTCACGGTCGAAGAGCTGACCGCGTTCACCGTGATCTCCCTCTCGGATCCCGATCGTGGCGCCGAAGATCTCAACGCGCAGCTGTGGCGCGCCCAGATGCCCCACTTCGAATACATCATGGTCGAAGGCTTCCGCATGGACGAGTTCTCCGAAGAGGAGGTCCAGGTCGAGGTCGACAAGGTGGTCGACTACCTGCAGCGGCGCCTGCGCACGGCGAGCGACGACTTCCTGCGGTTCGCTCGCGTCACCGAAGAAGATCTCGAGATGAAGCTCGACAACGTCGAGCAGATGCGTGGCGTCGTCATCACGGGCGTCACCGCCGACGCGACGTTCAAGGCGCGCACGCAGAAGGACATTCACGACGAAGAGAACCAGCGCCTCTTCCCAAAGCTCATCAGCGCCGTCTTCCAGGTCGTCGAGAGCGGCGTCGACGACGCCGAGCTGCTCACCGACATGTTCACCCAGCTGCTCGACGCGATGCTGCTGCAGGAAGACTTCACGATCATCAACCAGGTCGTGCTCAAGCTGAAGGCGATGGAGCAGCGCGCCGGCTCGGACAGCGCCATCGGCCGACTGCTGCGCAACTTCGTGGCGCGCATGGGCGAGGAGCAGCGCGTTGGTCGCGTCGCCGACATCATCAAGTTCACGCGCCTGAAGAACCCGCAGGACATCGTCCGCTATCTGTCGAACCTGAGCGCCGACTGTGTGCCGCTGCTGCTCGACGCGCTCGAGGTGATCGAGCTGCCCGAGAACCGCACCCTGATCTGCGACGTCATGATCCCCTTCGCGAAGGATCTGCCCGACCCGTTCGTGAACCGGCTGCAGAGCGACAAGCCGCAGGTCGTTCGCGACATGATCTACGTGCTCGATCGGTCGAACCACCCCGAGAAGCTCAAGTTCTTCTCGACGGTGCTGCGCTCGAAGAACCTCGCGGTGAAGCTCGAGGTGATGGGCATCATCGCGCGTGGCCGTACGGGTGAAGCGCGCAAGATGATCGCCGCGATGCTCGAAGACGACACGCAGCAGGTGCGCATTCAGGCCGCGCGCGTGCTGCCCGAGTTCGACCGCGAGAAGGCCTTCCTCGACCTGATGAAGCTCGTGAAGGACCCGCTCTTCGAGAAGCGGTCACCCGCCGAGCACGAGGCCATCTACTCGGCCATCGGCTCGACCGGCGTGAACGGTGCGCTCGCCTACTTCACCCAACTGCTCCAGGTGAAGGCGGGGCTCTTCAACAAGGACAAGGTGAGCAAGGACAAGATCCTCGCGGTCGCGGGGCTCGGCGGCGCCTGCAACATCCAGACGGCCAAGCTGCTGCAGGAGGTCCTCGAGGACAAGTCGCAGCCGCCCGAAGTGCACAACCACGCCAAGCTGCACCTGGGGCGCGTTCGCAAGGCGCTCTTCGGCAACCCCGACAAGGAGGCCTGAGCCATGGCCGAGAACCTTCAAATCGCCAAGGCCTCGAGCGGCGACAGCGAGCTGCTCGACAGCTACGGCCGCGAACACAGCGAGAAGCTGCAGGGCATGGCGCGCTCGCTCGTGTCGGCGCTCTACATGCTGATCCGCTCGGTGAAGATGTACGACCCCGACAACGCGGTGTTCGACAAGCCGCTGAGCCAGCTTCAGGACAACATCAACCAGATCATCCGCAAGGAGGGGAAGCTCGACCTCATGGGCATCAAGCAGTCGTTCTATCTGAACGGCATGCTGGTGAAGGTCGACATGGCCTCGCTCGACAACGTCAAGTACCTGCTCGAAGAGATGCGCGGGAAGGACGTGGGCGGCTTCACCATGCTCCGCACGACCTCGATCGCCGAGCTCAAGAACTTCATCTGGATCTTCTCGAAGGAGCAGCCTGACCAGGCCAACGAAGACGGCACCGACGGCAAGAAGCTCGTCTCGATGAAGTTGGCGAAGTGGTCGAAGCTCAAGGACAAGCTCGACAACGAGAAGGACGAGAGCGAAGCGAAGCTCGACCGCAAGAAGTACGCGCTCACCTGCTACGGCCGCGCGATCTTCTTCACCAAGAAGTACATGGAGTCGCTGCGCGTCGACAAGCCGCTGAACACCTCGAAGTCCCTACGCATTCTGCAGGACTTCGTCGACATCTCGATGGACCACCGCACGCACTTCCTGGGGCTCACCACCACGAAGACCGACAGCGAGTACCTCGCCTACCACCAGGTCAACACGTGCCTGATGTCGATCGTCTTCGGCAACGAGCTCGGCCTCACCAAGCCGCAGCTGCGTGACCTCGGCTACATCGCCCTCTTCCACGACGCCGGGATGGGCACGGTGCCCGACAACCTGCTCAACAAACGCGGCGCCCTGACGCCCGACGAGAAGGCGCTCGTGGCGCGCGCGCCCCTCATCTCGGTGCGCAACATTCTTCGCGAGAAGGCGATCAACCGGTCGACGCTCCTTCGCCTGGTGACGACGTTCGAGCACAAGGTCGAGTTCGGTACCGCCGTGCGTGACGGTCAGGGCAACATTCAGATGATCATTCCGAAGGCCAACCTCGGCCTCTACGCGAAGATCATCTCGATCTGCGCCACCTACGACGCATTGACCTCGAAGCGCGCCTTCCGTGACTCGTACGGCCCCGAGGTCGCGCTGATGCTGATGTGGACCGAGATGCGCAACAAGTTCGATCCCGACCTGCTCCGCATCTTCATGCGCGTGATGGCCATTCAGCCGATCAAGGTGCTCACGAAGCGGCAGCAGTCGTTGTCGATCGGGCTCATCTGAACGGCGTCACTTCAACGCGGCCAGCGCCTTCTTCAGATCGGAAGGCAGCGCTGCCTCGGTGGTGACGGCTTTGCCGGTGCGTGGGTGGGGAAACGTCAGCCGGTGCGCGTGGAGCGCGAGCCGTGGCGCGGCCGTGAGCTTCTGTGACGTGCGCGTGCCGTAGATCGGGTCTGCGAGCAGGGGGAACCCGGCCTCGGCGAAGTGCACGCGGATCTGATGGGTGCGGCCGGTCTCGAGCGTCACCTCGACCAGCGTCGCGCCGCGCAGGTGCTGCTTGACCCGATAGTGCGTGACGGCGCGTTTGCCGGTCTTCACCCGGCCAGTGAAGCGCTGGCGATGCACGGGGTGCCGGCCATGGAGCGTGTCGAAGGTGCCCTCGTCTGGCGGCTGGCCCGCGACGATCGCGAGGTAGACCTTCACGACCTCTCGCGAGGCGAACGCCTTCTGGAGCGTCGTCAGCGCCTTCTCGTGTTTGGCGATCACCATGACGCCCGAGGTGTCTTTGTCGAGGCGGTGCACGATGCCTGGCCGCAGCTCGCCGCCCACGCCCTGGAGATCTTCGACGTGGTGGAGCAGCGCGTTCACGAGCGTGCCCTGCTGATGACCCGCGCCTGGGTGCACCACCATGCCGGCCGCCTTGTCGACGACCAGCACGTCACGGTCTTCGAAGAGCACCGTGATCGGTAACGCCTCGGCCTGAGGCGTGGCGGCGACAGGTGGGGGAATCTCGACGACGATCTCTTCGGCGCCAGCCACCCGGCCAGACGCCTTGATCGGCGCGGCCGAGACCGTGATGCGCCCTTCGTCGATCAGCGCCTGAATTCGGGAGCGGCTGAGATCGGGAAGCCGGGCCGCGAGAAAGCGGTCATACCGTTCCCCCCGATCGGCAGCGGTGGCGACGACGGTGCTGCGAGTCACCAGATCTTCGACTTCACGTGCCCCTTGGGCTTGATGACGACGTCGACGATCGCGCGATCGAAGAAGTTGGTCCTGGTGAAGATCTCGGAGCTGACGCGGGTCTTGAACAGCTCCCGGCCCTCTTCGATCTCGTCGCGGAGGACGTCGAACAGCGTGTCGTGCTCGATGCCCTGGATGATCTTCGCCTCGTTGTAGAGGGAGATGTCTGAGGCGATGGCTCGGGCCAACCGCATCGCCTTCATCCGTTCTTCATCGGTCATGGGCGCGATCTTTCCGGCGGATCCCCGCCTCGGTCAACCTTTCGACTTGGCGAGATGCGCCTCGACGAAGGTCAAATAGCTCTTGGAGACGCGGAGGCCGTCGAGCCCCAGCTCCCGTGCGACGCTCATGAGCATGCCACGCAGGTAGACCATCGCGGGGAGCTGTTCGTAGCGATCGTTCTCGAGGTTCTCGATGTGGCGAACGCCGATGCGTGTGCGCTCGGAGAGCTGAAGCAACGACAGCCCGCGCGCCATGCGCACCTGACGGAGGAGATCACCGTTGAACTCGACGCCAGCCGGCACTTCGTAGGGCTTCGGGCGCTCTGGGGGCTTGTTGTATTCGCGGGGGGCGAAGGGACGCGTCGGGACGATGGCGGTCGACTCGCCGTCACCGAGTTCGGGCGGTTCGGAGCGGGCTGCGACTGGCTGTTCATCGGGACGCTTCTCAGCCTCGGCCTGCTTCTCTGCGGCTTCGCGCTCCGCCTTCTCTGCGGCTTCGCGCTCGGCCTTCTCTGCCGCCTCGCGTTCGGCCTTCTCTGCTGCAGCTTTCTCAGTCGCTTCGCGCTCGGCCTTCTCGAGGGCTTCCCACTCGGCCTTTTCAGCAGCGGCTTTCTCAGCAGCGGCTTTCTCAGCAGCGGCCTTCTCAGCCGCGGCCTTCTCAGCAGCGGCCTTCTCGGCAGCGGCCTTCTCGGCAGCGGCCTTCTCGGCTGCCGCCTTCTCTGCAGCGGCCTTCTCTGCAGCGGCCTTCTCGGCAGCGGCTTTCTCGGTCGCTTCGCGTTCGGCCTTCTCGAGCGCTTCCCACTCCGCTTTCTCAGCTGCTTCGCGTTCGGCCTTCTCCGCAGCAGCCTTCTCCTCGCGCTCGGCCCTTTCGAGCGCTTCCCACTCTGCCTTCTCCGCTGCCTCGCGCGCCGCCTTCTCAGCCGCCTCGCGTTCGGCCTTCTCAGCTGCCGCCTTCTCAGCTGCCGCCTTCTCAGCTGCCGCCTTCTCTGCTGCCGCCTTTTCTGCTGCCGCCTTCTCTGCTGCCTTTTCCGCCGCCTCGCGTTCGGCCTTCTCTGCTGCTGCCTTCTCGGCCGCCTCGCGTTCGGCCTTGTCCGCTGCTTCCTTCTCCGCCGCCTCGCGTTCGGCTTTCTCCGCTGCTGCCTTGTCGGCCGCCTCGCGTTCGGCTTTCTCCGCTGCTGCCTTGTCGGCCGCCTCGTGTTCGGCCTTCTCCGCTGCAGCCTGCTCAGTCGCTTCGCGTTCGGCCTTCTCCGCTGCTGCCTTCTTCTGCGCCTTCCTGGCAGCAGCCCTTTCCTGCTCTGCCTCCTGCTCTTCCGCGGCTCGCTCTGCCGCTTCGCGTTCAGCCTTCAGGGCGGATTCTGACTCAGCCCGCGCATGGTCATTCGACCGGAGCGGAACCGTGAAGCCCGACGCCGGAGCCTGGGTAGTGATCGTGTAACTGAACCCACCCGACGCAGGTGCCGCTGGCGTGGAGCTCACGAACGCATACGAGCCGCTCCAGGCCGCTGGTGTTGCCGCGGGCGGCTTCTCGAACGTCGGAGCGGGACGCTTCCTGGGCGCCCCCTCTCTCGGCGGCAGCCCGATCTTCGCGTCGTAGGTCGCGCGGCGATCCTCATCGAGCAACACGTCGACGGCTTCCTTCAGTCGAACTCGCAGCGCGCGCGCACGGCCTTCATCGATGAGCCCGTACAGCGCGACCTGATCCTCCGCGTACAACCGCGTGAGCCGATCGAACGCAGCTCGAATGTCGGCATCAGATGCCCCGACGGACACCTCGAGCAGCTCGTAGAACGTCTGAGACTGGAACGACTTCACCGTTCCAATGCAATCAGGTTTTCCGCGACTCGCAACAAGCCAGCGGCGGCGGCGCTCTGGGGGAACGCGCGAATGAGTGACTGCCGGGCCCGAACGGCCTGCCAGACGGCGTCGTCATGGGCGACGGCGCCGAGGTAGCCCAGCTCGAGGCCGAAGAACTTCTTCCAGGCGCTGACGACCGTAGGCCCGATGTCGAAGTCGCCCCGGGTGCGGGCCTGGTTCACGAGCACCCATGGAGAGAAGCCGGCCAGGGCGTGCTCGAGGCGGGCCGCCGCCTCGACGTTCGTCTTCCGCAGCTCGAACACCACGTCCATCGGGGTGAGCGGAGCCTGCCCATCACGCGGCGCCAGCGCGCGGGCCACGATCGACGCGAAGTCGTCTTCTGGCGCGAGGGTCTGCAGCCGACGGAAGAACGCCGCCTTGATGAACCGGTACGCGTTCTCGATGGAGGTCGGCTCTGGCAGCATCACCACGATGCCGATGTCGGCGATCAGGAAGAAGTCGATCACGTTGAAGCTGGTGCCTGCGCCGAGATCGAGCAGCACGTAGTCGACGTCGAGTGTCTTGAGATGCCGGAGCAGCTTCGACTTCTGCGAGTGCTTCGGGTTCGCCGCGTCGAGCTCGTCCATCGCGCCGGAGATCAGCTCGAGGCGCTCGATGCCCGTGGGAACCACGATGTCTTCGAGCCGCTCGACCCGCTTCTCGACGAAGTCCGACAGGCTGACCTTCGGCTGCGAGACGCCCAGGCACGTGTGCAGGTTGGCGCCGCCGAGGTCTGCGTCGACGAGCACCACCTTGAAGCCCCGCTCAGCCAGCGAGATGCCGAGGTTCGCCGAGACGAGCGACTTGCCGATGCCGCCCTTCCCTCCGCCGATGGCGACGACGCGGCGAGCGCGGGTCTTCGGGCGTGGGCCGGCCTTGCGTGGGAACTCGATGATCGCGCCGTGATCGAGCGCTTCGTTCTCAGCCATGACGTCAGTCGTCCTTCAATTCCACGTTCCAATACGATGCGTCAGCCACGCTGAGGAAGGGCAACCACTCCCGGTACGTCTGCGGTCTGGCGGCGTTGCGGAACATCGGAGTCCACTTCGGCCGAATCGCGGGCCGAAGCAACGCCATTCCCGCCTGCTCGGGCGTTCGGCCACCCTTACGCAGGTTGCAGACGATGCAGGAGCACACGACGTTCTCCCAGCAGGTGCGCCCGCCCTGCGATCGCGGAATGACGTGATCGAGGTTGAGATCGGCGCGCTTCAGCTGCCGGCCGCAGTACTGGCAGGTGTCTTCGTCGCGCGCGTAGATGTTGATGCGGCTGAACCTCACGCGGGTGCGCGGCAGCTTCTCGAACGCCGTGAGCACCAGCACCCGCGGCACGCGGATCGACTTGTTGATCGAGTGAATGCGATCACCCGTCGCGGCGCTGAGCTGCTCCCAGTCGGCGAAGTCGTACTGTCGGTACTGATCGTCGAGAGCGCGCGCGACGCCCTGGTACAGCAGCGAGATGGCGCGCTTCACGCTCGTCACGTGAATCGGTTGGAAGTTGCGGTTCAGCACCAGCACGGCGGTGTTCAGCATGGGGCTCCTCGAACGGCGGCGGCGACACAGGTCGCCACGACGTGGCAATCGGCCTCGGTGAGACAACGGACGTCGAACCACAATTCGTCGTCACTGATTCGGGCGACGATGGCCGGAGTCCCCTGGCGCAGCGCTTCGTGCAGCGCGACGGCAGGTCCGGTGACGGCAACTGCGAAAGACGGCGGCTCGGCGAGCGGCATGGAGCCACCGCCGACCTTCGAGATGGTCTGAACGACCCGATGCGGAATGGTTCCCAGGGCCTTCGAGAGCAGCCGTGCACGGGCCTCGAGCGTCGCGAGCGGAGTCGTCAGCATCGCGCGCGTGGGGACTTCGGAATCAGCGACCCCATCTCGGTAGGCCTCGAGCGTCGCTTCGAGGGCCGCCACGGTCAGCTTGTCGATTCGCAGCGCACGATTGAGCGGGTGCTTCGACAGTCTCGCGATCACGTCCTTCGAGCCGCAGACGATGCCGGCCTGCGGGCCCCCGAGCAGCTTGTCGCCAGAGAACGCCACGACGTCAGCGCCCGCTTCGATGATCGAGCGAACGGTCGGCTCCGAGGTGAGCCCCTCGGCGTGGAGCGGAATCAACGCGCCGCTGCCGAGATCTTCGAACACCGGCACGCCACGCGAACGACCCAGCTCGGCCAGCTCTGCAGTGCTCGCCTCTTCCGTGAAGCCGACGACGGCGAAATTCGACCTGTGCACCTTGAGCAGCAGGCCCGTCTGCGGAGTGAGCGCTGCTTCGTAGTCTCCGACCCGCGTGCGGTTGGTGGTCCCGACCTCCACGAGCGCACACCCTGACTGGCGCATCACGTCGGGAACGCGGAACCCTCCGCCGATCTCGACGAGCTCGCCTCTCGAGACGATGACTTCACGACCTTGAGCGAGGGCTCCCAGCGTCAGCAGCGTCGCGGCCGCGCAGTTGTTCACCACCAGCGCGTCTTCCGCGCCCGTCATGCGACAGATCAGCTCGACGACGTGCGAGTAGCGACTGCCGCGTTCGCCTTCGTCGAGATCGAGCTCGAGGTTGCAGTAGCCGCGTGCGATCTGAGTCACGCGATCCACCGCGCGAGCCGACAGCGGCGCACGACCAAGATTCGTGTGCAGCACCACGCCCGTCGCGTTGATCACCCGGCGAAGACTTGGCCGAACGAGCGACGAGAACTCGACCGCCACCGAGCCCGCATCGAACGGGGCTTCATCACCCTTCAGAATTCGTTCACGCGCGGCTTGCACCGCGTTTCGACACGCCTCCACCACGAGCGATCGCGCCGATGAGGCAACGAGGGGCGCGACCTGCACATGCAGCAGCAGCTCGTCGATCGACGGCAGCGCGCGAAGAAGAGCCTGCCGGCGGCCGGTCTCAGTGGGTGTGGCACCCATGGTCCGTAGCGCCATCGTAGCGTGAAAACGCCCCGGCCCTGAAAAGACGCCCCTCCGAGAGATGATCCCGGAGGGGCGGAAAGTGACTGCCATGAACCTGTGGGTGTTCTGCTCGACTGGACGGGGGCACCAGGGTCCTTTGAAGCGTGGACCAGCACCCAGCGACCTTGCGGTCTCTCTGTCTACCCGTTCAGGCGGTGCAGTCGGCCCGCACCCGCCGGTTCGTGTCTGTCTTGGTTGTCTGTGACTGGAACAGCGGCAACCCGATCAATCTTCCTCGAGGCTGCCGTGCCAGTAGGTCAGGTCCCTCAGCCAGGTGCCCCAGGAGGCGGGCATGCCCTTCTGGAACAAGAAGGTGAGACGGAGCGTGTCCGGCAGCTTCGTCGGCTTCACCGGCTTCACCTTCAACGGCATGTGGGCCTGGTCCGGCGTGCGTCCACCCTTGTTCTGGTTGCAGGGCACGCAGGCGATCACGATGTTCTCCCAGTTCGTCGCGCCGCCGCGCGAACGGGGAATGACGTGGTCGTAAGTCGCCTCCGCACGAGTCACGGGACGCTGGCAGTACTGGCAGCGGCCATGGTCACGGGCGTAGACGTTCTCGCGGCTGAACCGGATGACCGGCTTGCGCCGCGCGAGCATCCTCAGGAAGCGAACCACGGACGGGACCTTGATCTCGAAGCTCACGCTTCGAATCGTCTGATCCTCGTACGCCTCGACGAGCTCAACCTTGCCGAGGAACAGAAGCGTGATGGCGCGCTGCCAGGGAATGCGTGCGACGGGCTGGTACGAACGGTTGAGAACGAGCGTCTCCATGGTGCCTCCTTTCGGCGGAGAAGACGCGCGCCCTTTCGATTCCTGAACGGCTACACCTTCTTGTCGGCCTTTTTCGGCTTCTTCTCGGGCGGAGGCGCGACCGTCTTCGCGACGTCTTCCGGCGAGTACAGGAGCTTGTAGGTGTTGTAGCTGCGCAGCACCCGCTTCACGTAGTTGCGCGTTTCCTGAAGGGGAATCTGCTCGATCCACGCGGGCAGATCTTCGACGGGCAGCTCCTTGCGCCAGCGGCCCACCGCACCCGGACCAGCGTTGTAGCTGGCGACCGCGAACGGCTTCACGCCGTCGAAGCGGATCATGAGATCCGACAGGTAGCGGGCGCCGAGCTTGATGTTGAGCTCGGGCTCGAGCAGCGCGGCGGTCGTCGGTCTGGGGAGCTTCAGCTGCGCGGCGACCTCGGCGGCGGTGTACGGCATCAACTGGCACAGCCCGAGCGCACCGGCCCACGAGAGCGCTTTCGGATCGAGCGCGCTCTCTTCACGCATGAGGGCCTGGAGCAAATCGGGATCGAGCTCGTCGGCTTCGAGGCTCGAGGTCTCGACCTGTTCACGAAACGCCTTCGGGTACGCGATCTCCCAGACCAGCCGCGTCTTGCGGGTGATGGGCCCCGACAGATCGCGACGCAGCCAGAGCCGCGCCATGCCGTGCGCGGGGCGCTCTTCACCAGCCATCGCGAGCATGACGACGAGCAGCCGGAGCGACTCTGGCGGAAGCTTCGCGCGATCGATCGAGATGATCTCCATCGGGACCAGCTCACCGAAGCCGAGCCGCAGCAACTCGACCGCCGAGCGGAACTGCAGATCATCGGCCATCGCCGTCACCGGTAGCGGAAAGACGTCGTCGATGCGTGAGGCGGCCGCGACGGACTTCTGCAGCGCCTTCACCTTCGAGGGACTCAGGGCCTCGGCGCGTTCGCGTGACAGCAGCCCGTAGAACGTGGCCGGGTGGGCCGCTGCATTCTCCGCGAGCACGGTGAACGCTTCGGTGCGCTTGCCCTGCTCTTCCAGACTGCGTGCGCGCCAATAGCGAGCCCGCTCCTGCTCGTGTGACTCCTCCATCGAGCCGAAGCGCTCTTCGATCGCCTCGAGCACTTCGATCGCCCCGGCCTTGTCGCCCTGCGTGCGCCGCAACCAGAAGAGCTTGAACAGTCCGTCGGCGCCCATGTCCGAGAGCGGGAAACGATCGGCCAGCTCTGCGAGACGATCGCCGGCGCCGTCCAGATCGCCTGTGCGCTGGCGCACCTCGGCCGCGAAGAAGAGCGCGTCATCTGCGAGGGGATTTTCGGGGAAGTCCTTCGCGAGCGTCTCGTACGTCTCGATGGCCGTGTCGGGTGTCGTGACCGTCTGGCTGAAGCCCAGCGTGTAGAGCGCCTTCGCGCGCAGATCGTCGTCCTTGCACTTCTTCACCACCGGCATGAGCGCGGCGACGGCCTTCGGGTGCGCGCGGAGCTTTCGATGCGCCTTGCCCGCGGCGAAGTGGGCGCGACACGCGAGTGCGCTGGGCAGCTCGAGCTCTTCGAGCAGCGGCTCCACCAACGCCAGGCCCTGGGCGTTGCGGTGCGCATCGATCAACTGCTCAGCGCGCGTCACCTTCACTTCCGTCGACACCTTCTCGACGTCGGTGAGGCGCTTCTCGTGCTTCGTCGTCTGAACCGAGAGCGGGTGCTTCGACCACAACGCCGCGAGCGCGGCCTGCTCGGCCTTCGTCTCACCACGCACCTGATGCAGATCGGCGAGCGCAAGCAGCGCCTCGGCGCCCACGTCCCTGCCCCACGGTGGAGCCGGCCGTTCACCGAGCGACGTGAGCACCTCGATCGCCCGCGGCGTCTCCTTCGTGTGGCGCAGCGACCGCCCCAGCCCCAGCTGCGCGTCGAACCACATGCGCGACTTCGGGTTCACCTTCTGAAAGACGCGATTGGCGCTCTCGAAGTCGGCGAGGCCCTCGAACGCCCAGCCCGCGTGAACGAGGCAGCGATCGGTGAGCGCGGTGTACGTCTCGGCCAGCGCCTCGAACTCGGGCGCGGCGAAGGCGAAGTCGCGGGTGCGGAACGCCGCGAGCGCACGAATGAAGCGAACCGGGTTCGTGTCTTTGACGGCGTCGAGCTTCTCCCGCGCGCGGGTGTACGAGCCCTGCGCGAACGCCTGCCTGGCCTCGCGCAGCTTCCCTTCGAGGAAGTACGGCGAGAGATCGGCGCGCTCCATCGAGATGACCTGGGGAACTCCAGCGTCGACCGCGACGGGAGCGACCTCGAGCGATGGAAACGCAGGGTTCGCGACCGACGCGATCGGGTCGGGCTCCGTCATCACCTCGGCGCTGAACGGGTCTTCATCGGTTCCGCGTTGTGCGAAGGCCAGCGGTGCGACGAGAAGAAACCCGAGACTGGCCAGACGGCTGACGCGCACGAACGCATCGTACACGGCTACACTGGACGTCAACTTCATGGACATCAGGACACAAAGCGCGCTGCTGGCAGGCATCATCGGCTTCGCGCTCGGCATCTCGATGCTCCTGAGACAGCAGCGGGCGCGCGTGGTGACGCTGTTCAGCGTGTTCGCGCTGTCGGTGGGCGCGTTCCACTTCGCGCGCTTCCTCGAGGGGCTCTTCCCGATCGTGGACGACGCTCCGTCGATCGTGTCGCGGGTGATGTTGGGGCTCACGATCGTCCTCGGAGCCCTGGTTCCTTCGACGGCGCTGTCATTCTTCCTCGAGTTCCTCAACTTCAGCCCTCGCGCTGCGCGCTACGGCCGGCGCACGTCGTTCTTCTCACTCCTTCTTGGTCTGGCGGTCGGAGCGACGCCACTGGCCGATCAGCTGTGGGCGCGTGTGGCGGTCGTCGCGTGGGTGCTGCTCGCGCTGACGTTCTCGGTGTCGCTGCTGCTCTCACGCATGCAGGCCAGCGAGTCGCGCATCGATCGGCTGCGCCTGATGTACCTGGCGATCGGCGCGGGAGGATCGATCGTCTTCTCGGCCCTCGACTTCCTGGCGCGGTTCGACATCGCGTTCCCCACGCTCGGGCCGATCATCTCGACGCTGTACCTGTTCTTCCTGAGCCAGACGCTGCTGCGCCTGCGCTTGATGGACCTGCACGAGCTGCTCGGAAAGATCGCGTCGCAGACGGTGCTCGCCGTCATTCTCGCAGTCGTCTTCATCGTGTTGACGGTGTGGGTGCAGAAGGACAACACGAGCCTCTACCTGTTCAACACGACGGTCTCGGCGTTCGTGATGCTGATTCTGCTCGAGCCGCTCTCGAACTGGGTCGAGGAGCGAGTCGTCGCCCTCTTCTTCCGCCAACGTTTCGCCTTCCTCGAGTCGGTGCGGCAGCTGCTCCGGCGAACGGCCAACGTGATCGACGGCCCACAGCTCGCGGCGATGATGCTCGACGGCCTGAACGAGACCCGGCGAATCACCCACGCGTCGATCTACCTGCTCGCGGAGGATCGACCCGGCTTCCGGCTGCTCGACAGTCGAGGCCCGCAGCCGGCGCTCTTTCTCGATGCAGGCACCGCGCGCGCCCTGGTGAGCCGCACCGAACGTGCCCAGCTGCTCGAGACCGTGAACCGACGATCAGCCGAGCTGAAGGCGCAGCCGCTCGAGGCACGCAAAGCGCGTGAAGAGGTAAAGCGGCTGAACGACGTGCGCCAGGCACTCGAGCAGATGCGCGCCGGCATCACGGTTCCCCTGATGGGCAACGATCGCGTGCTCGGCTTCTTGAACCTCTGGGACGAGCGCGTACCCGAGGCGTTCGCGTCAGACGAGATCGCGCTGATTCTCGAGCTGGCCGACCGGTTCTCGACCGTCGTCGAGAACTCGAAGCTGTACGAGCGCATGCGGGAGCGCGATCGCCTCGCCGCGCTCGGTGAGATGGCCGCCGGTCTGGCCCACGAGATCCGAAACCCGCTCGGAGCGATCAAAGGCGCCGCCCAGTGCCTCGACCCCGAGACCGTGCCCACCGACGACCGCGAGTTCATCGAGGTGATCGTCGAAGAGGTGAACCGGCTCAACGGCGTCGTGACGGCCTTCCTCGACTACGCGCGCCCGCTCAAGCAGAGCTTCGGCCCGACCGACGTGAACGAAGTCGTCACCCGCACACTGAGGCTCATTCAGAACGACCTGCCGAAGAACGTGACGATTCGCGAAGCCCTCGCGCCCGATCTCGCCCGGGTCGACGGAGACGCAGAGCAGCTCAAGCAGGTGCTCATCAACCTCGTGCAGAACGCCGCGCAGGCCATCGGAGACAAGCCCGGCGAGATCGTGCTGACGACGATGAAGCCCGAACGCTTCGGCGACTTCCGCCAGCCCGACTCCATCGAGATTCAGGTGACCGACTCAGGACCCGGCATTCCACCGGAGCAGCAGCTGAACATCTTCGTGCCGTTCTTCACCACGAAGCAGAAGGGCACCGGTCTGGGGCTCGCGATCTGTCAGCGCATCGTGAAGAGCCACGGCGGGACGGTCGCCGTTCAAAGCAAGGTCGGCGAAGGCGCGACCTTCGTCATTCGCCTGCCGTCGCTTCCATCGGAGCAGCCCGCCCCCGAGACGCCGCTGCCGGAAGGAACGCCGATGCCAGGCACCATCGCGCCGCCCGAGGTCGTGCAGGCGAAGGCGAGCCGCCGCGATCGAAAGAAGAAGCAGCGCGCGTGAAGCTTCACCAGTAGCTCATCAACAGCGACTTGCGGCGAAGCACGAGCTCGAGCGGGCGGCCCTCTCGCTCGAAGCCGATGCGCACGGCGGTTCCTGCGGGCCCGCGAATACGGCTCACGACGTTCTGCAGGTCGGCGCCCGCCGGCGCGCCATCGATGGTGACGATCACGTCACCTCCGCGCACGCCAGCGCGTTCGGCCGGACTTCCTTCATTCACCACCTGCACCACGATGCGCGTCGGCTCTGGCCGCAGCGTCATGCCCACGCCTTCGAACCGCGGCGCCTCGTCCTGGAACTGCTTGTTGGGGGCAGGCTGCAGTTCGACCACCAGATTCGCCGCGTCGGGCCGCGAGGGAAGGTAGAACCCCTGCGCTTCGTAGCCCTCACGGCCGACCACCAACTGCACCTGCTTCGGCTGGGGCGGCAGGGTGAACTCTCCCCGCGCATCGGTGGTGACACTCACCTTCCCCATGGCCGACTCGGCGCGAACGCGCACGTTCTGAATCGGCAGCTTCGAGGTGCGATCGACGACCCGGCCGTGCACGGGATCGGTCGCCGTGAGGCGCAGCGTGATGTCCACCGGAGCTCCAGCGATCGTCACCAATTGGCCACCCGTTCGTCCCCGACCGCTCACCTCGGCGAGCACGACCCACCGGCCCTTCGGCAGATCGATCTGGAACACACCGTCGGGCGCCATCAGCACGTACTTCCGCACGGCGCCGGTCTCGTCACTGCGCGCGAGCACCACCGCATCGGCGACCGCCGCACCGCTGTCGTCGACGACCCGAACCAGCACCTTCCCGCGCTCGAGGTGCAGGATCACCTGATCGCCCGGCTTCGCTGTCGCCGTTGCGGCACCATCGGGGCCCTCCGCGTCGAGCAGCACCTGGGCATCGGGAACGCCCTCGAACTTGAACGTTCCATCGGCGGCGGAGACCGTCTCGGAAGACGGGCCCGACCAGTCACCGCTGCGCCAGCGAACACGAACACCGCCGACGGCCGGCTCGACGCGACCCGCGAGCACCTTTCCCGCAGTGACCTCGATGTTCCACGGCTGCCCGTTGTCTCGGTGATCGAAGGGCCCAGCGATGGTGCTGAACGCGCCGTGGCGGACCTGCACGAGGTACCTGCCGATGGGCACGGCGTTGAACGAGAACCGCCCATCGAGCAGAGCAGTGGTCGTGCTGACGGAGTCCTCGGTGAAGGCGTTCACGAGGGTGAGGCTGGCGGTCGAGAACGGGGTGCCGTCCTTCCGAATGGTGCCGCTCACCAGACCGAGATCACCCAGCTCGACCACGACGCCTTTGAGCGTGTCTCCCACCGAGATGCGAACCTCGGGGCCCGAGAACGTCACGCCAGCGGGCGTCACCGCCATCACCCGCCGCAACCCCTCACTGCACTCGATACGGAACTCGCCCTTCGCGTTCGAGAGCACGATTGGCGTGCGTTCGCCGCGGCGCATACCCTCGGTCAGCTCGGCCCAGACCGAGACACCGGCGCGCGGTGTGCCCTGCTCCAGCACCTGGCCCTCGATCACCGAGACCGGAGACAGCGACAAGTCGAGGCGACCACCGGCGCGAGCCAGTTCGAGCGACACCCACTCGGTGCGGGAAAGGAAGCCCTTCGCCATGACGTCGAGCCAGATCTGGCTCTTCGGCGCTGGCAGCTGAAATGCGCCGAGCTCGTTCGTCTGCGTGGTGCCGCCCGACCAGGAGACGACGGCGCGCGAGATCGGCGCCCGCGTCACCACGTCACGAACGACACCATCGAGCGTGACGGTGGGCTTGAGGTCGAGCACCAGCCCATCGATTGTCTTGCCCGGCTCGATGACGAAGGGACCGAGCACATCAGAGGCGAGCGCGCCGGCAGCTGCGGCGAGGAAGACGGGTTCACCGGGAACGCCTTCGATTCGAAACGCCCCGTCATCGAGGCTCTCGACCGTCAGCGGCACGGTGGCCTTGAGCGAGATGCGGGCCCGCGCGACGCCCTGCCCGTTTGCCTTGACGAAGCCCGCCAGCGCTCCGGGCCGAGTCGTCTCGATGGTCTGCCGTGGCGGCTTCGGCTGGTCGGTGTCGTCGGCAGGCTCGACCGCGGTCTGAACGCCAAGCGGCGACACGTCATCCGACGACGAGAATGCCCACCACAGGCCCGCGACGAGGAGAAGGACTCCAATGACGGCGAGGACGCGACGAGACACGCGCCCTTTCTACTTCTTTCCGTTGCCGTTCGTTCCGTTCTCACCTGTCTCTTCGTCGAGGAGCAGGATCTCTTCGGCCTCGTCTTCCGAGACATCGAGCTCGAACACCTCGGGATCTGGCGGCGGCGGAGCGGGCTTCTTGGGCGCGGCCTGCTTCAGCAGCTCGGCGAGCGCGGGCACCGAGTTCACGGCTGTGACGGGGTCGTCGTCGAAGGCCACGTCGATGGCAGCTGGAGGTGACTTCGGTGGCGGCGGAGGCGCGCGGCGCACGTCTTCCAGATCGCGACGTGCCTGGTCGAGCAGCTTCCTCGTCAGCTCGAGATCGGTCTCGACTCGCAGCATCCGGTCCTTCAGCTGATCGTGTTCTTTGAGGCGCTTCTCGAGGCTGTCGACCGCTTCGGCGAGCCGCTCACGCTCGCTCTCGATCAGCTCGTTCTCTGCGGTGAGCTCGGCGACCTGTTCGCGAAGATCGGGGCTGCCCGTCTTCGTCTGCTCGAGGGCCTCGTTCGCCGTGACGAGCTCGTGCTGCAGCTCGCCGTACTTCACGCGAAGCGCGAGGAGCAGCTCTTCGGCCTGCTTGCGGCCACCCACGGCCGCCTCGATGTCGCTCCTCGCGCCGAGGCGTGCGAGCTCGAGCTCGGCCTCGAGTTCGGGGAGGCGACGACGCAGCGCCTCGATCTCGGCATCAGACTGCGGCGCGGTGCGCTCGGCCTCGGCGAGTCGCTTCTCGAGCACGTTCACCTTGATGCGCAGCTCGGTGATCTCGGTGCCGAGGGCGGGCCGCTCGTCCTGGTATTGAGACAGGGACTCGCCGAGCTGGGCGGCGCGGGTCTCGGCGTCGAGCAGCTGTTGCTGAAGCGTCGCGAGCCGGGCCTCGAGCTCGCTCCCCGACGACTCGAGAGAGCCGCTGCGAGCGCGGAGTTCGATCAGCTCGGCGTTCATCGCAGCCGAAGAGGACACGAGCTCGGATCGGCTCTCTTCCGCCGCCGAAAAACGTTGCTGAAGCTCGACGAGCGAAGCCTCGAGCTGGGGTGCCCGCTCACGAAGGGCGAGCAGCTCGGGCTGGGTGGACTTGAGCTGCTCGAGCTCTCCCTCGAGCAGGGGCACGCGCTGGCGGAGCCGTTCGATCTCGGCCTCGAGCTGCGTGCGGGCCTCTGCGATGGCGCGGCTCTCTCCACCGGCCTGCGCGAGTGAGGTGCGAAGCTGATCGAGCTCGATGCGCGAACGATCGAGTTCCTGCTGGAGCGCCTGCTTGCCGGCCTGATGGCCTCGCGCTTCGGAGTTCGCCTTTTCGATGATCGCAGACACCTTCGCGAGCTCGGCCTGAACCACCTCGAGCCGGCTCTGCGCTTCGGTGCGCTCGATGGACGCGGCCGCGCGCGCCTCTTCGAGGTCCTTTTTCAGCTCGTCACGCTGGCGCTCGAGCTCGTTCGCCTTGCCCTCAGCCGCACCAGCGCGCTGGAGCAGTTCGTCTTCCTTCGCGGCGAGCGTTTTCGCCGACTCGGCGCTGCGCTGCTCGAGATTGGCCTGATAGGCGGCGGCCTGCTGCTCGAGGGTCTGTGCGTGTTCGGAGCGCGTCGCCGCGAGCCTGGCCTCGAGCTCGGACTGCCGCTGCTCGAGCGCGCGCCCTGCCGCCTGCGTGGTCGCCTCGAGTTCTCCGCGGTGCGCGTCGATGAGGCCTGCACGCGCCTGATCCCACTCGGCCGCGCGCCGTTCGAGGGTGGCCTTCGCCTCTTCCAGCGTCGCCGTGCGCTCGGCCAGCTGGGCTTCGAGCGCCGAGCGTTGCGCCTGCACGGCACCGAGCTCGGCGCTTCGGGTCTCGAGGAGCACCGAGACCTCGGTGCGACCGGCCTCCGCGCCTTCACGCAGCTGGCGTTCCTGCTCGCGGGAGATCGCGCCCTCTTCGAGCTCGGCCTTGAGGTGCTCGAGCTCTTCGTTGAGCGACTGCGCCTGTTGCTTCGACCGGCTCAGCTCGGCCGCGAGGGAGTCGCGCTCTCCCGTGAGCTGGGCGCGCAGAGCATCACGTTCGGCAGCCAACGCAGCCAACCGATCGTCCCGGTCGCCGACCAACTGCTGGAGATCTGCAGCGTGATCGCGCTTGAGGATCTCGAGGGTCTGCGTGTGCTCGGCGGAGAGCCGGTCAATCGTGGTGGCGCGATCATCGAGCGTGCTCTGAAGCGACGCAGACGAGGCGGCCAGGTCGGCGAGCCGGTGATCCCGTTCGCCCAGAGCGGCGGACAGATCGTCCGCGCGACGTTCGAGGACTGTCAGCGACTGTCGAGTCTCATGGAGCGCGGCCTCACGCTCGGCGAGCGTCGTGGAGAGCTGAGCAACCTTCGCCTGCTGCTCCGAACTCGTCCCCGTGAGGGCATCGCGCTCGGAGGACAACGCAGCGAGCGCCTGTTCTTTCGACGCGAGCGCTTCGCGAACCTGAGCGAGCGCGGCCTGCACCTCATCGAACGACGCTGTTCTGCGATCGAGCGCCTCGCGCAGGCTCACGCCATCGGTCTCGAGCTGCTGCGCGCGCTGCCGTTCCATCGAGAGTGCTGTACGCTCGGCCGCGAGGCCCTGAGTCGCCTGCTCGAGCTCAGCGCTGCGGGCGAAGAGCGCTGCCTCACGCTCCGACAGCTGAAGGCGGAGCGACGCTGCTTCCCGATCGGCCTGCTCGACTGCGCTGCGTTGCTCGGTCGCGTCTTCATGCTGCTCACGAAGGGAGCGTGAGAGCTCGGAGACGCGCGACTCGAGATCCACGGCACGAGAGGCGGACAGCTCTGCGGTCTGCTTGAGCGACTGGTAGCGCTCGTCGCTACCGCGCCGCTCGTTCTCGGTCTGAGCGCGCAACTCCTTGAGCTCGCGATCGATGGCGTTCTTCTGCGACTTCGCGGCGGCGAGCGCTTCGTCTGCCGCCATCGTGATGCGCTGGAGATTCTGGACCTGGGCAGACAACCCTGAGGCGCGCTGAGTGACCTCGTCCAGACGCTGCTGCAACGCCGTCTTTTCGTCGCGAGCGGCTCCGAGCGTCTGTGCGGTGCGCTCGAGCGACTGGGTGGCATCGGCGAGCGTTCCTTCGAGCAGCGAGACCCGATCGGACAGGCTCCGAACGGTCTGCTTGCTCGCCTCGAGATCAGCCGACGTCTCTCCGAACTCGACGACGCTCTGTTCGAGCGCCCTGCTCTTCTCGTCGAGGGCCGCACGCGAGACGTCGAGCGCGCTGGTCTTCTCGTCAAGCTCGGCACGGGTCTGAGCGAGCGCCTGGCTCCTCTCGTCGAGCGAAGCGCGGGTCTGGTCGAGCGCCTGCGTCTTCTCGTCGAGCGAAGCGCGGGTCTGATCGAGCGCCAGCGTCTTCTCGTCGAGGGCGGCGCGGGTCTGTTCGAGCGCCTGCGTCTTCTCGTCGAGCGAAGCGCGGGTCTGATCGAGCGCGAGCGTCTTTTCGTCGAGCGAAGCGCGGGTCTTTTCGAGGGCCTGCGTCTTCTCGTCGAGCGCGGCGCGGGTCTGCTCGAGCGAGCGCGACTTCTCCTCGAGCGCAGCGCGGGTCTCGTCGAGAATCTTCTGGCCGTCGCGGAGCATTCCGCCGAGGCGGGCAATCTCTCCGTCGAGGCCGACGACCTGCTGGCGAAGGGCTGCCGTCGTCGCGCGTTCGGTCCCGAGCGCGGCGTCTCGATCGGCGATCAACCCTTCGAACGTTCGTTTCTGCTGTGCCGCGGCCTGCGCCGCGTCTTCGTGTTCACGACGAGCCTGCGCGACCTCTCCTTCGAGCTTCTCGACCGAGGCCGTCAGGATCGACTTCTGGTCCTCGAGTTCGGCGACGCGCTGCTGCTCGCTCTGCCGGGCTTTGCGAAGGTCTTCGACGGCACCGCGAAGGTCGTCCCGCTCCTCGATGAGCCGATCACGATCCTGGGTCAGCTCGGAGATCTGCCGGCGGAGATCGGTCGACAACACGTCGGACTGCTCGCGCGACGTCCGCTCTGCGGTGATGGCGGTCTCGAGGTCGCGCTCGAGGCGCCGGCCACGGGCGATCTCGGAGTCCTTCTCGGCGCTGAGCTGGGCGACCTGATCGCTCAACTGCTGAACGTTGGCGTTCGTCTCGGCCAGGCGCTGCTCGTACTGCTGAGCGAGATCCCGCCACGTGCGCTCCGAGCTGGCGAGGGTCTCGATGTCTCTGAGCGCGCGGGCATGCGACGAAGTGGCCGATTGCAGCTCGGTCTCGAGCCCCGCGAGCGCGGTCAGCTTGATCGTCAGCTCTTCTTCCAGCTGTTTGACTCGCGCCGACTCCCGCTGAAGGTCCTGCTCGAGCTCGCGGCGGTGGTTCGACTCGACCTCGAACGAGCGCGCGAGCGAGAGCCGATCGGCTTCGCGCTTCGACGACTCGTCACGCATCGCCACGACCTGCGAGCGGGCTTCCCCGAGCGATCGTTCGAGCCCCTCGATGGCCTGCAGCGACTGCGTGCGCGCGTCGGCGAGGGTGAACTCACGTTGACGTGACGCCGCGAGCTCTGTCTCTTTCGCGGCGATCTCTTCTCGGGCCCGATCGGCATGAGAGAGCGCGCGTTCACGCTCGAGGCGCTCGGTGACGACGTCTTCCTGCGCCTTCTTGAGCTCTTCGTAGGCGCGGGCGAGGCGGGTGCGGGCATCTTCGAGCTGGGTACCGACCTCTTCACGACGCGCCCGCTCGAGCCGGTTCTGCTCCTGAGCCGCGAGGGCCTGAATCGCCGCGTCCTTCTGGGCGCGAAGCAGCGCGTCGTGATCGGCTCGTGCCGCCGTCGCCCTGCCCTCGGCGTCGATGGCCCGCTCGCGCAGCACCGTGAGCTCTGCCTCGAGCCTTCGAACCCGTTGAGCGAGCTCTTCCCGATCACGAAGCGACTCGGGCCGTTCACGCTGGGCCTCGAGCTGGGCCGTCAGGCGTGCGACGGCCTCTTTTCCAGCCTCGAGCTGGTCCTTCGTCTCTCTGAGGTCGACCTGGCGCGTCTCGAGCTCGACCGTCTTCTTCTGGAGCGCATCCTTCAGCCGCTCCGAACGCTCTCTCCAATCGCGAGCGCGGGTCGAGAAGTCCTCAAGTCTTCCTCCGGTGAACGCGAGCGGCTCGGGCGGCAGCTGCACCCACGTGGGATCGAAGCTGCGCGCGGGCTCCTGGCCGGCGACGACGATGAAGTACGCGGCCTCGCTATTGCCCGCGAGCGAGCCGTCGACCTGCAGCCCATCACCACGCTCGAACGCGAGCTGGTAGCCGAGCACCGGAGACTGCGTCGCGACCTCGACCGACTTGAAGTGCACCGAGAGCGCGTCGAGCAATTGGCCGTACGTCGGCGTCGGCGTGCCGTCTTCGGCCTCGATCATGCTCGAGAGCGCGAGGCCCGCCGGGTTGCGCAGGCCGCCCATGAGGTAGCCGTTCTTCGCGACGAGCCGGGCGAGATCTTTGAGCAGCTCTGGCGCGAGCACGTACGGCGCGAGATCCGCCACCATCACGAGATCGAAGCTGCCAGCCTCGAAGTCGTCGAACACCGGCGGACGAAACCGGAGGTTGGGCCCGGCGAGCTTGGCCTGGGCGTCTTGAATGGCCTGCAGATCGCTGTCGGCGGCGACGACGACCCGCGCTCCACGGGTCGAGAGAAACCTGGCCGACTGACCGAGCGTCGAGGCGACCGCGCCGATCTCGAGCACGCGACGTCGCGCGTAGAGGCTCTCCGCGAAGATGTAGCGCGGTAGCAGCTCGCTCTGGCCCAGCCTCTTGAAAGAAGTCGACACGCCAACTGGGGAGTCTACTCGCCTCGGGAAACCACCCAAGGAATTGGCGGTGTTTCAACCCGTACTAGCCTGTTGCGCGCCATGGCCACCGACTCCGACGCAGGACCTCAGAGCACTTTTCTCCGCCGACTCGGCCGAGCCTTTCGCAACCTCGTGATCTTCGCGGTCGTGGTGGCTGCCGCAACGGGCGGGCTGTACGCCGCCTCGCTGCTGAACTCGCGAACGTGGAGCCTCGAGGTGCAGGGCGGCCAGCTGACTGTCACGCGGGGCAAGATGCTGCCGCTGGGCACGGAGCCGTTCCAGCCCGCCGATCCGCTCCTCGCTGAGGCGTACGCGCCCCTCGATTTGAACGGAAACACCGCCCTCGCGGTGGTGGGACAGAAGTTCGAAGACCGTGACGAACTCGATCGTGCGCTCTTCTCCGTCATCGAGCTGCTCGCAAAGCCGCGCGTCGCCTCCGATCTCAAGCGAGATCTCGACATCGGGGTCGCCCTCGTGAAGCGGGCCGAGGCGCTGCGGGGCCTGACTGAGCCGCAGCGCGCCACGCTCGGAACCCTGAAGGCCGAGGTCGCCTACTTCCTCGCGAAGCAGCGCATCGACGACGCACGCAAGCAGCTCGACGAAGCGCTGCAGCAGCTCAAGCTCGCCGCGGACGCCGACGCCCGGCACAAGAAGGACGCGACGCAGATGCTGCTGGCCGTCGAGCCGCAGGTGAAGTCGCTCTCCGACACGCTCCGCGCTGCCGTGCAAGGGCTGCCCCCTCCTCCACCCGTCGCTCCGAACCCAACGCCTCCGCCGCCCGCCGAACCGAAACCTGCCGAGGCGAAACCAGCAGAAGAAGCGGCGGCCGATGCTGGCGTGGCTGCTGCTGAACCGCCGAAGCCGGTCGTCGAGACTGACGGCCACTGAGGTCCGCGCTACAGGCGCGCGCGTGAGCACGCCCGGCTATCTCGAAGTGCTGCGCCGACGCCCGGCCTACCGGCGCATCTGGCTCGGCTCGGTCGTCAGCCTCGCGGGAGACTGGTTCACGCTGATCGCGTTGTACTCCCTGCTCAACGAGTACTCCGGCAGTGGTGAAGCCGTCGGGCTGATGCTGCTGGTGCGGTTTCTTCCTGCAGCGTTGCTCGGGCCAGTCGCGGGTGTGGTGGCCGATCGATTCCCTCGCCGCGTGATCATGATGACGTGCGACGTCGTTCGCGCGCTCGTGGTGCTGGGCTTCCTCTTCGTGCGCCAGCCGAGCGACGTGTGGATCGTGTACGCGCTCACCTTCGTGCAGATGACGGCGGCGGCGTTCTTCGATCCTGCCGAGCAGGCCGCGATCGCCAGCACGGTCGAGCGAGACGAGCTGGTCACCGCCAACACGCTCCAGGGCATTACCTGGTCGGCGATGCTGGGGTTCGGCGCAGTCGCTGGCGGAGCCACGGCAGCAGTCTTCGGTCGGGACGCCGCGTTCGTCGTGAACGCCCTCACCTATCTCGGCTCAGCGGCGTTCGTCCGCGGTGCGGCAGTTCCGTTCACGGCCCGGGCACGACCTGCGACGTGGAGCGCGACGTTCGGCCTGGACGATCTGCGTGAAGGGATCGCGCGTCTCAAGGCCGACCCGCTCGTTCGCCGCACGATCTGGGTGAAGACGGCGTGGGCGATTCCGGGCGGCGGAGCGCTGCTGCTCTACGCGATGCTGGGAGAGCGTGTGTTCGCGCCGGGCGGCAAAGGCGAAGCAGGCATCGGCGTGCTGCTCGGCATGCGTGGCGTCGGAGCGTTTCTTGGCCCGCTCGTCGCGCGCCGGCTGGGTGGCGACACGCCGGCGTTTCTCGAACGCGCGATCGGCATCGGCTTCCTCGTGACCGCTGCGTTCTGGGTGGCCTTCGCGTTCTCGCCGTCGCTGCCCATCGCCGCGGTGATGCTCGCGTGTGCGCATCTGGGCATCTCGACGCAGTGGGTGTTCTCGAGTTCGTTGTTGTCGATGCAGGTCGAAGACTCGATGCGCGGCCGCATCTACGCCGTCGACTTCATGTCGTACATGTTGATGCTCGGCCTCTCGAGTTGGCTTGCGGGGCGAGTGCTCGACGCGACCAACCTCGGCCCGCGAGTGATGATGGCGTCGCTCAGCGGAGTGCTGTTGGTGACGGCGGCGATCTGGTGGCTGCTGGGACGGGGCTCCGCAACGCCTGTCGGAGTACAGTCCGCACGTGGCGACGCGTGACGAGCTGAAGGCTGCCTTTCCGAGTCTGGGTCCGGGATGGGACGCCGCGATCGACGCGGGCATCGATGTCTCTTTGATCCTCGAGAGTCTCGACCTGTCGCCTACCGCGCGAGTGCAATTGCTCGAGTCGCTTCTGTCGGAGAGCCAGGCGCTGCGCGCGAGCGTCCAGTTTCGACTGGAAGCGCCACGCGCAGTGTTCGGCCCCGACGCCGAGCGCATCGTCCGGTTCCGTGAGCTTCTGCGGCGACTTCAGGAGGCACAGCTCGAGTTCATCGTGGTGGGAGGGGTCGCCGCGACCATTCACGGGGTCGCGGAGCCGACACGAGATCTCGATGTCTGCATCAGACTGAATGCCGAGACCTGGAAACAGGTCAGCGAGGTTCTCGAACCGCTCAAGCCCCGCTTCGCGCTGACAGACGGTCCAATCGGCCTGTCGGGGATCGGACACAAACTCTCCACGCTGACCGAGCTTGGTCGACTCGACTTCATCACTGACGTCGCTCCGCTCGGCGGCTTCGATCAACTGATCCAGCACGTCGAGCTGTTCGAGGTCGACGGAATGGAGCTGAAGGTGTTGTCCCGGCGCGCGCTCATTCAGGTGAAAGAGCACGTCGCGCGACCGAAAGACCTCGAAGTCGCCCGTGCGCTGCGAGCCATCGACGACGCCTACTCGTCGCGATCGTAGACACCGCTCCAGGTCTCGGGCGGAGGTGTCGCCAGGTACGTCTCACACCGAGCGACATAACGATCGATCAGCGGATCATCAGCGTCTGCCGCGAGCGCCTTGAAGCCCTCCAGCGCTTCGGCAAACTTCCGCTCACGCCACGCCTTCATCGCGGCCTCGTGCTTCTCGAGCCTGGGGCCCAGCTTCTCGCGATCGGCTGCGCGGCCGATCAACTCGAACACCTCGAGCGGCTCGGCAAGACGACCGACCTCGACCCTGTCGACGGTACGGAAGAGAAACCGGTCACCGACATCGTCGACGACTGGCCTCGCCACCAGCACCCGCGAGCCATACCGCTTGGCGATGGCCTCGAGCCTGAACGAGGTCGCCACGGGCTCACCCATCACCGTGTAGTTCACGCGATGCTGCGTCCCCATCTCGCCGACGACGGTGGGCCCGGTCTCGAGCCCCGCCCGGAGCACCAGCGAACGCCCGCAGGTCTTCTCGAGCTCGGGCCTGCTCTTCTCGAACTTCTCCTGCATCGCGAGCGCGGCCTCACAGGCAAGGCCGACTTGATCAGGCAGCGCGACCGGAGCGCCCCAGAACGCCATGAGGCCGTCGCCCAGGTACTTGTCGACGTGGCCACCCGACTCGATCACCACTTCCGTCATGTCGTTCAGGTACGTCTGCAGCACCTTCACGACCTCGGCGGGCTCCTTCTCCTGAGCGACGGCGGTGAAGCCCTCGATGTCGGAGAAGTACACGGTGAGCGGGCGGCGCTCGGGCCGCATCAGCGCAAGGTCCCGCTCCACGCGCGCAAAGACGTCGGCCTTCACCGCGCCACCGAGCGCACGGCCGATGAAGTCTCTGAGACCCTTCTCGATGGTGCGCGCATAGCCCTGAGCCGCGAGGAAGGTGAGCCCACACGCAAACAGCGGCGCCGCCATCGCGACCCAGCGCTGCTCCGCGACGAACAACTGCCGCGCCGCGAGCGCATGCAAGGCCGTCACGCCAGCGATGGTGAACACCCACGCGAGCCAGCCCGGGTTGCGCGCCAACGTCGACCAGACGACCGCGAGCACTGCGCCCATGAAGGCGAACGCGATCGTGAGCCAGAAGTCGGCGAGCGGCGGAGCCCGAACGATGCCCGTCGAATGCAACAGCCCCACCACCGACTGCGCGAGCACCGCGGCGTGCCCGAGTTCACCGATCGACGTCGGAACCGTGGCCGCGCCCATCGCGCGCTCATCGGAGAGGATGACGACCCGCCCCGCGAGATCGTTGTCGTAGTGGCGAACGCCGCGTTCCGCCGAGTCGTCCTCTGCGTTCTGCAGGAGCCGCCACGCCGGAACCGTGCGCTTCACCGTTCCGCGGCCACCACGACCCGGCTCGGACGCGTCCCAGCGCAGCGAGCCGAAGCCATCGGGATCCATCGGGACGTCGAAGCGCCCGCCGACGTGCAACCGGCCATCGCGATACTCGAGCGATCGCGAGCCCACGAGGGCCATCACCACGAGCAGCGGAGCGGAGGCCAGCGCCCTGGGCGTACCGTCGATCTCTCCGCCCACCAGCAACGGCACGGCGCGAACGCGCTCGTCGGGATCCTGGAGCAACGTCGCTGCGCCCGCCGGGGCTCCCCACAGCAGCAGCGGAGCCACGGGCGCTTCGATCGATCGCGCCCGAACGAGCCGCGCGGGATCGACCCCTTCGACCTCGACCTCGGCGATGCGCTGCGTGAGCCACGCCTCGTCCACGTCGTGCTCGTCGTCCGACGGCACGCGCTGCCGGGTCTGCACCGTCTTCACGTTCAGGGCCTGCGCGAGCTCTTTCGCCTTCGCCTCTGACGCGGCCCCCGCCCAGATCACCGGCTTGCCGTCAGAGATGAGGTACGTCACCGGCGCCTTGCGGCTCAAGCCTTCGCGCACCATCGAGAAGGCCTCACGCGTGGTGTCGAATTCACCGAGCCGCACCATCACCGGCGTCAGCGGCCGTTCTCCAGGCCGGCCGCGCTCGTTCGAGAAGTTCCACGTGAGCACGATCTTCCCGTCACGGGGCTCGAGCAGCGTGGAGAGCTTCTCGTCGTCTGACTGCAGCCGCTCTCCCTTGCAGGGCGAACAGGTGCGCGGGGAGACGTCTCGAAACGACTGATCGACGAGCACCAGCGCAGCGCCTTCGTCGAGCACCTGCGCCGCGACCCGGCCCGTGAGTTCTCGAGGCCACGGCCGCATCGCCCACTCGGGGTGTTCCGTCTCTCGTGCGTTCGCGATCGTCTCGTCGTCGACGCTGACGATCACCACCTCGTCGCTGCGCTGTGAGGCCTCGCCCAATTGCCGCGCGCGCCAGTCGTAGGTCAGCCACTCCACGCGCTCGAGCAGCAGCCGCAGCTGAACGTGCCAGCGCAGGTCGCCGGTCAGGTCCTGACGCTCGATGCGAAAGAACGACGCGCCGCCGAACAGCAGCCCGAACACCGCAGCCCAGAAGAAGGCCACCCCGAACTTGCGCACGAAGCGGAGCCCGGCGGACTGAAGAGGGTTCGTAGACACGGCCGCGGGGAGACTATGCTGGCGGCATGAAGATCGCTCCGAAGATGCTCAAGGTCGTCGCGCTCGCCGCGGTGATCACCATGGTCGCGGTTGCCTGCGACCTGCAGAAGACGGCCAACCAGATCAGCGCCCGCAGCGTCGTGGTGGCGACGGTGCTCGCGACGCCAGGCATCGTCATCAAGCCAGAAGCGATCGCCGGGCTCGACGCCAGCATTCCCAGCTTCGACGCGGGCGGCATCACCTTCGATGGCGGTTTCCCGATCAACCTCGCCGACGCCGGCCTTCCGATTCCCGGGCAGAACGTCGTGCTCGTCTTCTTCGGGCAGCGGCAGGGCGACAGCCTCGACTCGCCCCCGATGGGCGTTGGCGGAGCGAAGGTGACGCTGCAGCAGGTCGGCGGCGCCGCGTACACGCTCAACGAGCAGGGCAGCGGCAACTACCTGCTCACCGGCGACGACGCCGGCTTCCGCTACACGAGCAACGCCACGTACCAGTTCAGCGTGCTGTCGGCCGGAGAGACCTACGTCGCCGAGGTCGCGCAGGTACCGCCCGAAGAGCGCATTCTCGCGTTCGAGAGCCAGAGGGGCTTCATCGATCAGCCCGCGAACCAGACGCTCACCTTCGTGCGCCCCGAGCCTGCGCCTGGCGCGCGCTTGAACCTCGGCTTCGTGAACGTCTTCCCCATCGACGCGACCGGAAAGCAGTCACCGATGCCGACGTACACGAACGTGCCGACGACGCCGCTCCAGTTCCTCAAGCTCGTGGCCGATACGGTCGGGCTTCAGACCGAGTACCGCGCGCAGTCCGTGACGATTCCTGCGACCGCGTTCCCCGAGCCCAACAAGAACTACATCATTCTCTTCCAGTCGGCGAAGACGGGCGGGCCCAAGTCCGACAACCTCTTCTCGGGCTCCGCCATCATCGCGGGCACTGCCGCCGTCGGGATCGTGAAGACCCGCTGACGATCACTCTGCAGGGGCTGCTTCTTCCTTCTTCTCGATCTTGTCGAACCAGCCCTTGTAGCCAATCTTGATCGAGTCGTTGGTGAAGTCCTCGCCGCGCTTCTTGTCGACGAGGTACCACTTCCCGTCCTTCTTCCCGATCAGGTACGTGCCGTCTTCACCCTCGGCGACGCCCTTGTCCTCGACCTGGAAGTTGTCTTCCTTCACCTTCACGATCACGGTCGACTCGGTGGGGCCCGGCCGCGCTTCGCCCACCTTGAAATCCTTCAGGTAGTAGTCGACTTTCTCGTGGTACCAGGGCGCCATCGGGTGATCTTCTTTGCCCATGCGCTTCTTGCGCTCGGCGATCGAGTCGAGCGTCTTCGGGTGCAGCAGCTTCTTCGCGTCGGCCCACTTCTTGGCCTTGAGCGCGGTGAGGTACTTGGTGGTGAGCTCCTTCGCGCCCTTCACCTCGGCCGACTCGGCTTCGGGGGCAGCGGCGGCCTCTTCGGCCAGCACGAGAGACGACAGCGACAACGCGACCAGCATCACGAGCTTCTTCATGGGGTTTCACCTCGAAAAAAGACGACGACTCGGCTCCTAGCACGCGGCTGACGGGCGGGAGTCGGGCGAATTCTCAGCCACGTCATCGAGCCCCCATCTGTCCCACACTTGGGTAGTGTGCGCTCACTTTGCCTCCTGCTCCCGTCAACGTTCTCATCGTCGACGATGATCGGTCGACCCAGCGCTTCCTCGCCGACGCTCTCACCAAGAAGGGCTTCGTGGTGACCGTCGAGCGCGACGGCGAGTGGGCCGTGAAGACCTTCGAGAAGAAGTCTTTCGATCTCGTGATCCTCGACATCCTGCTGCCTGCCCTCAATGGCTACGAGGTGGCCAAGCAGCTCAAGGCGATGCCCCGCGGCAAGCGCACGCCCATCGTGATGATCTCGGGCGTCTACAAGAACGCGATTCACCAGCGCGAAGCGGTGCAGAAGCACGGCGCGGTGGCGTTCCTCGAGAAGCCGATCGATCTCGAGAGGCTGGCAGGCACGATCAGGGAGGCGCTCGGCGACAGGTATCCCAGGCCGCTCGCTGCGAAGCCGCCTCCGCCGCCCGTCGAAGAAGACGACGCCACGGGAGAGTTCTACGCCGACGATCTGCAGCGCGAAGAGGCCGAAGAGGTCGAGGTGCAGTCGCGCCAGGTGCAGACGAGCAAACCCTCGGGCCCGGTGATCAAGGGCGACTTCGCGCAGGCGCCGTTCGCGAAGGTGCTGGCCGAGCTGTACCGCTGGCGCGCGACGGGCGCCCTGCTGGCTGGCCGCGCGAAGGTGAAGAAGATCGTCTACCTGCGTGACGGTGTGCCCGAGCTGGTGAAGTCGAACCTGCTCGTCGAGGCGCTCGGACGGATCCTCGTGCGAGAGCGCATGATCACCGAGGCCGAGTGCGAAGAGTCGCTCAAGCGCATGAAGGCGACCAAGCGCATGCAGGGCACGGTGCTGATCGAGATGGGCTGCATCAGCCCTCACAACCTCTCGTACGCGCTCACCCAGCAGATGCAGGAGAAGCTGTACGACGCGTTCCGCTGGGACGACGGCCTCTATCAATTCAAGCCCGGCGTCGCGCAGCCACCCGAGCCCGTGGGCCTCGGGATGACGACGGCGCAGCTGATCGTCGAGGGTGTTCGCCGCACGTACGACGAGAAGCGGCTCTCGCGCGTGTTCACCGACGTGTCACAGCTCTACGTGCACCCCAGCGACGAGCCGCTGTACGCCCTGCAGGACGCTGGGCTGTCTGACGAAGAGAAGGAGATCGCGCTGGTGGCCGATGGCCACAAGACGGTCGCGACGCTGCGCGCGCTGAACGTGATGTCACCGGTCGAGACCGACAAGCTGATCTTCGCGCTCACCTGCGCGCAGATGTTGTCGCTGAAGCCGACGCCAGCCGCGGGGAAGCCGAGGGTCTCGATCGCGAAGATCGCGGCCGATCTGCACCCCGAGCCTCCGCCGATGCCGAAGTCGAGCCCGGCCCTGCCGCCTCCGCTTCCACCGCCGCTGCCTCCGCCCCTGCCCCAGCGCGCGCCGCCGCCTGCGCCGAAGGGCGATCTGCTCGATCTGCCGTGGGATCACGCCGAGCTCGCGCGCGCCCCAGCCGCTCCGGAGCCCGTTCCGCCACCACCTCCGCCCGACACCACGCCGCCGGCCAAGCCCCGCAAGGGAAAGAAGGACGAAGCGCCGCCACCACCGCCGAAGTCGGGCTCGCTGCTGCCCGAGCTCTCGGAGGTCGTGAGCATGCCGCGCCTCTCGAACGAAGAGCGCGATCACCGAGAGCGCCTCGCAGCGAAGGTCACCGCGATGCGCAAGCTCGACTACTTCGAGGTGCTGGGCATCAAGCGCAACGCCAGCCGCGAAGACGTCAAGCGCGCCTACTTCGCGCTCGCCAAGGAGTACCACCCCGACAAACACGCCATGTCGAAGTCGGCCGAGGTCAGAGAGCTCGCCCAGCAGCTGTACGACCTGATCTCCAGCGCCCACGACACGCTCACCGACCCGACCGAGAAGGAGCGCTACCTCGGGGAGCTGAAGAAGGGCGTCAAGCGCGACATGGGCGACGACGTCGGCAAGATCCTCGCGGCCGAGGGCAAGTTCCAGCGTGGCGAAGAGTACATGCGTCAGCGCCAGTTCGCCGAGGCGGTGCAGGCGTTCAAGGAGGCGGTGTCGCTCTACGCCGACGAAGGTGAGTTCTTCGCGTGGCTGGGCTGGGCGCGCTTCCAGATGAACCCGGCGACGGTGGAAGAGTCGATGGTCGACATCGAGAAGGCGATCAACCTCAACCCCAAGCTCGACAAGAGCTACCTGTTCCTCGGGTACATGCACAAGGCGACGGGCCGGCCGGACAAGGCCGAGAAGCAGTTCGAGAAGGCGATTCAGGCGAATCCCGACTGCACCGAGGCCCTGCGCGAGCTGCGGCTGCTTGGGAAGACGAAGCGCTGAGCCATGCGGTTGCGTGAGCGGTTCGAGATCCTCCGCCCGCTCGAAGAGCTCGAGTCGGCGCTGGTGCGCGGGGCGCTCGAGAACCCGTCGCTGGTGTCGGCGCACGAAGAGGCGGTGCTGCGAACGGCGCTGTCACTCGCGCGGCTCTACAAGGTCAACCAGTCGGGTCGCGATCTCGGCGTCGGCGCTGCGCTCACCCCGTTTCGCGAAGAGCTTTCGCGACGGCTCACGCCGGTGCTGTTGCCGAAGAGCGGGAAGATTCAACGCGCCGAGCTGCTCCCGCACCTTCGGGAGCTGAAGGAGCGCACGCTCAACACCCGCGACTCGCTCCTGCAGCGCTTCAAGGGCCGCCTGTCGGCCGAGGCCGTCGATCACGAGATTCGCAACAAGTCGCTCGTGCTGGTGCTCGGTGGTGGCGGCGGCACCGCCTACGTGTACCTGGGGGTGATGGCGCTGCTCGACGAGTACGGGCTGTCGCCGAAGCTGCTGTCGGGCACGTCGATGGGCGCGATCCTGGGCCTGTTCCGCTCCCGCATGCGGCGCTTCGAGCAGGACGAGGTCGTCAACATCGTGCGCACGCTCTCGTGGCGCCGGCTGTTTCGCGCGGTCTCGACCGAGAACAAGTACGGCGTGCCAGCAGCGCTTCGGCTGTTCCTTCGATCGGGCATCGGCCGTTGGTTCGGCGTCGACACCAGCGGCGGAGAAGCGCTCACGCTCGCGCAGCTGCCCATCAAGACGCTCATCACCGTCTCGGGCATTCGCATGGGCAAGCTCCCCCACCCGCTCGAGTTCTACGAGCGCCTCACGGCAGCGTCACCGAAGCGGCTGCTCAACCCGCTCGTCCTGCCGCAGTGGATCGCCGCGCTCTGGGAGTTCGCGACGCACCCCGAGATCCTCACGCGCATCACCCTCGGCGCCGACGAAGGCACCGAGACGTTCGATGCCGTCGATGCCGCCGGCTTCTCGAGCGCCCTGCCCGGCATCATTCACTACGACGTGTTGCGCGCCGACCCACGCATGCACTCGATGCTGGGTGACATGTTCGCCAGCCGGCACATCTTCCGGCTCGTCGATGGAGGGCTCGTCGACAACGTGCCGTCGAAGGCGGCGTGGCGCGCGGTGCACAAAGGCGAGATCGGCACCCGCAACGCGTTCATCTTCGCGCTCAATGGGTTCGCGACGAAGCTGTCGACCCCGCTGTGGATTCCGCTGCAGCGCATCGCCGAGCTGAACGTGGCGCGCTCACGGCCCTGGGCGCACCTCACGCACGACTTCAAACGCACGCTCAACGCGTTGTCGGTCGTGCCGCGCGTCGATGAGCTGCTGGACGCGATTCAATGGGGGCGTGCGCAGGTGGCGCCGCACCTGCCGTTCATCACGCGCATGCTGGCGCCGCTGCCCAGACTTGGCTGAAGGAATACGCGCCAGCCACGCTCGTTGGGGTCGCCGATGCCGAACGCTTCGATCGTCTTCGCGATCATCGCCACGGTGCTCTGCGAGATCGCGGCGCTCTGCGTGTGGCTGCACCTGCGACGCCCAGCTGACGACTGGGCCATGCGAACCGTCGTCCCCGGTTCCCTCGCGTTCGCCTTCGGGCTGCTCGCGCTCAGGCTCGCCCTGACCCGCTGAGCGATCACCCGCTTCAGGCGACAACGGAGGCAAGGTGGAATAGCGCCACACCACTCGTGTTGGAGGCGACTCATGCCGACAGCGTCTGTCGTGTTCTTCGTTCTCGCAGCAGTCTTCACCGTGATCGCGGCGCTCTGCGGCTATGTGTGGTGGCGCGTCACGAACAGCCCGGGCGACGACAACCCGATCGGAGGCCTGGCGATACTCGTCGCGTTCATCGCTGGCGGGCTCGCCTTCGTGTTCGGACTGCTGGCCGTGCTGCTCGCGCGACGCGGCTGATCAATCGCCCGCTTCGGGCAGCAGCAGATGAAACGCGGTGCCGTCGGGGCCGGTCTCGAACTCGATCCACCCGCCCATCTCTTCGACGATCTCCTTGCAGATCGAGAGCCCCAGGCCGGTGCCCTTCCCGACGTCCTTCGTCGTGTAGAACGCGTCCCACATGCGCTTCTGCACGTCGACGGGAATGCCGGTGCCGTGATCTCTCACGGTGATGCGCAGGCGTTGATCTTCGACACAGCCGCGCACCTCGACCTTCCGCTCCTTGCGATCGCGGGCCGTCATCGAGTCGAGGGCGTTCTGCATCAGGTTCAGAATCACCTGGCCCATGGCCGACGGTGAGCCGATCACCTCGGGCAGCAATGGAATGGCGGCGACGATCTCGCACTCGCTCTTCTTCGCGCCGCGGAAGATGGTGATCGCCTCTTGAATCGCGCGGGAGCAGTCGAAGCGCACCTTCTCGTCTCGGCGCCGAGCCGTTCCCTTCAGCGCCTGAACGATCGTCTCGATGCGCGACACGCCCTCGATGGACTCGCTGACGATCTCCTCGAGCTCGCCGGCCGACGACGGCAGCGCCACCTTCGACTCACGCAGCTCGGCGATCTCGCTCTTCAGCGAGTGCAGGTTCGACTTGAGGAACGCGAGCGGGTTGTTGATCTCGTGGGCGACGCCGGCGACGAGCTGACCGATGGTGGCGAGGCGATCACGCTGCGTCGCCACCTCCATCGCGCGGGCAGCAGACGCCTCGATCACCGACACGTCGGTCACGGCTCCGATGGCGTCGGCAAGGCCCTGGATGATGCGAATCGAGCCCTCATTCAGGCTCGCGGGTGGAGCCACGACACAGAGCAGCCCACGCGGCGTCCTCGCGCCAGTCGGGAACACCAGCACCGATGACGAGTCTTCGCTCTCGAACGGGAGCTTCAACGTGGAGCGGCCGAGCTCGGCCACGTGCACCTGGCGATGCTGACTCCACGCCACGTTCATGAGGCAGTCTTTGCGGCCGAGGGGAATGACGACGTCGCGCTCCTCGGGCCGCAGGCCGGCTGAGCCCTCGCACCGAAGATCGTTCCCCGCGAGCTCGAAGCAGACGATGCGCGAGAGCGGGAGCTGATCTCGCACGACCTCGATCGCCCGGTTGATCGCCTCGCGCTTCGAGCCTGACGACGCCATCGCGCGGATCACGGCTCGCAAGACGCCCGCTTCGGCCTTCGCGCGCTCGAGGCGTTTGCGATCGAAGCTGACGATCCACCCGTGCTCACCGCGATCGGGAGCAATGGAGATGAGCACCCGCTCCGACGCAGACACCTCGACCGACGTCTGCACACACGCGACCTTCGCCTTCGCTTCGGCGAGGAGAGAGGTGACGGCCGCTTCGATGAGTGGGGCGGCTGGCGTGGAGAACAGCTCTTCGGCGAGGCGGTTGCGCTCGCGCGAGGCGCCGTTCTCGTCGAGCCACTCGAGGCCCACCGGCATCGCATCAGCGAAGGCGCGGAAGGCCTCACCGCGCTCTGGCGGGGCGAGCGGAAGAATGATCGCTGGCTGGCCCATCGCGGCGAACGCAGTGCAACTTCGCGACCTCGAACCGGGTGAGTCAGGCACCCCAGCTGGGGGTCGCGGCACACCCTCACGCCAAGTCACTGATTCCTCATTCGGGCCCATGTGGGTGGGTGAATCGAGAGTCGACCGTGACTCTCGTCACGCGGGTGGCGCGTCAGCGCACTGACTCGAAATCGTTGGTTCTGTGGCGCTGGCAAGCGGGTTGCTCATGCCCCTCCCGAACCGGCGTTACCCACGCCACCCCTGGGAGGGGACACTTCATGAATCTCGCATTCGCCAACACCTCGGTGCCCGCCTCGACCTCTCTCGTGCACGCTCCGGGGTCGCCGCTCGAGGATGTGGTCAAGGCCTGCGCGCGCATCGCTCCGACGGACTCGACGGTGCTTCTGAGTGGTGAGACCGGCACGGGCAAAGAGGTGATCGCCCGCTACGTTCACGAGAACAGCCCGCGCGCCCGTCGCCACTTCGTGCCGGTGAACTGCGGCGCCATTCCCGAGACGCTGCTCGAGAGCGAGCTGTTCGGTCATGTGCGTGGCGCCTTCACGGGAGCCGTCGCCAACCGCAAGGGCCGCGTCGCGATGGCCGAGGGTGGCACGCTCTTCCTCGACGAGATCGGCGAGATGCCGCTGGCGCTGCAGGTCAAGCTGCTCCGCCTGCTGCAGGAGCGCACCTACGAGCCCGTGGGCAGCGCCGAGAGCGTGAGCGCGAACTTCCGCCTCATCGCGGCGACGAACCGCAGGCTGGCCGAAGAGGTCGAGGCCGGCCGCTTCCGTCGCGACCTCTACTACCGCCTCATGGTGTGCCCCGTGGAGCTGCCGCCGCTTCGCACCCGCAAGGCCGACATCCTCGCGCTGTTCAACCACTTCTGGCGTCAGCGCGGTGAGACGCGCCCCGTCGAGCCTGCAGCAATGCGCGCGATCGAGCTGCACCCGTGGCCGGGCAACGTTCGCGAGCTCGAGAACCTGGTCGAGCGCGTCTCGGTCTGCACCGAGGGGCCCGTGATTCGCGTGATGGATCTGCCGACGCCGGTGCGCCAGGCCGCGATGACGATCGGCGAGCTGCAGACGCCGTCGCTCACCCTCGTTCCGCCGCCGCCCGCGACGCCGCCGCAGGAGTTCGGTCTGGACGCGTCGCAGCCGTCGCCGACGCCGATGCCGCGCGGGTTCGAGCCGCTGCCGTCGGAAGCGCCGGTGATGCAGGTGCCAGTGCCCGAGCGCCTGCTCGCCGAGGCTGCTGCGCCCGCGCTGCCGATCGATCTGCCGGCGCTGCTGCGCACGCTCGAAGACACGTACATCGCGGTCGCGTTGCAGCAGGCGAAGGGCAACCGCAAAGCCGCCGCCGATCTGCTGGGCCTGCAGCGCACGACGCTGGTCGAGAAGCTTCGCCGCCGCGCGCGTGAGTCGCAGGCCGCCTGAGTTCGCTGTCTTCACTTTTCGTGGATCCCTGGGGAGGGAGCCGATGGTCTTCGCGCTGGTCAGCATCGCCCTGAGCGCTCCGCCGCCGACGGGCTTCACCACGGCGGTCGAGCGAGTCGCGCTCGAACGGACTTCGCCGACGGTGGAGTCATCGGTGGACCCGCTCATGCGGACGATTCGACTGACTGGCGCGAAGATCGCTGGCCGGCTCTCGAGTCAGCTCTGCCCGACGCAGGAACGTGGCCATGACGGCATCTCGCTCCACTGCACGACCCGCAGGCTCTGGGCGGGTGTGGCGCAGGACGACAAGGGCCTGTACCTCGACGTGCGCGCGCTCCGCGGCGTGACCTGGAAGTGGGAGGCCGAGGGGGTGCCGCTGCAGGCGTGGCCGACGAAGGCGCTCGGCATTCCCGACGAGTGTCCTGGCGTCGGCGACGCGGTGAAGGCCGAGTGCGCGCTGGGTCAGGGGAATCTGTTCGAAGCCGAGCAGCTCTACAGCGCCGCGCTGAACGGGCCTGACGCACACCTCGCGCGCCTGCGGCTGGGCGATCTGTCGATGCAGCGCGGTGACGCCGAGGCGGCGATGGGCTGGTACTCGAAGGTCGTCTCTGCAGGCCCGGTGACGCGCATCGCGCAGCTGCGCTCGTGCGATCTGACGGGCAACTGCCTGATGCAGAAGCCGGCCGAGCTGCGAGGGCTCAACGGGGTGATCGAGGTCGAGGCCGTCGTGCACCTCGTTCGTCAGGCCCTCGCGCTCAACCAGGATCGCCTGGCGATGCAGCAGCTGAGCGACGCCATCGATCGCAAGGTGCCCGTCTGTCAGTCGGCCAGGGCGTTCTGCCAGAAGGCCATCGAGGCGGCCTTCAGCGCACAGGACGACGAAGCCACCACGACGGCCCTCGCGATCTACGCAGCGACGGGCATCGGTGAAGGCGCTGGCGGCATCGGGGTCTCGGAAGCAGCGGCGACGGCAGCAGAAGACGCAGGAGCGCCGGGGTACGCAGCGGCGGTGCTGGCCTCGCTCTCGGGCCGCATGCCGCGCGAAGAGCTCGACCGCCACCTGCAGCGCGTGGCCCGCCTCTACCTCGCCGCGAAAGATCCGGTCCGCGCGCAGTTCGTCATCGAATACGCCGAGCAGAAGCTCAGCGCGTCGGAGCTTCGCAGCAAGACCTGGTCGCAGGTGCGCAAGAGCCTCACCCCGAAGACCGTCGTCGCCGTGACGTCGAAGCCGCGCGCCGCACCCATCGCCGACCGCATTCCCGCGATGACGACCGATGTCGAGATCTCGAAAGAGCTCGCGCGCGCTGCCCAGGCCCGCGCGACCGCCGCAGAACCGCCGCTGTCCCCGTCTCCGGAGAAGAAGCCATGAACGACCTCGTCGCCCTGAGCCGCGCCATGCAGGAGGCCGTCGCAGCAGCCCTCGACGTCGCGCCCAGCCCCACCACCGTCTTCCTGCGCGGAGAGCACGGCACCGGAAAGCGCCGCTTCGCCCGCTTCGTTCACGAGAACTCGAAGGTGGCCCAGCGTTCGTTCGTCGAGATCAACCCGACGACGTTCACGATCGCGCAGGCCGAGCAGGCGCTGCAGTCGGCGGGCACGGTGCTCTTCGACGAGATCGGCGCGCTGTCGATCGAGAGCCAGGCGCACCTGCTGCGGCTGCTCGAGGCGCCACACACTGCGCGCATCATCGCGACCACGAGCGACGCGCCAGACGAGCTGGTGCGAAGCGGCAAGCTGCGCAGCGATCTCTTCTACCGCCTCGACGTCTACCCGCTGCGGGTGCCGTCGCTGCGTGAACGTCACGACGACGTCGCCCGGCTCGCCCAGGTGCTGCTGGTGAAGGCGGCTGCCCGTCTGGGCCGGCCGGTGCCGACGCTCTCGACGCAGGCCATCGCCGCGCTGGAGCACGGTGACTTTCCGGGCAACGTGCGCGAGCTCGAGAACGTGCTCGAGCGTGCCCTCATTCGCTCGCGCACCGCGACGATCGAAGTGCAGGCCCTGGCCCTGACGCCGCCGCGCCTCGAGCCTGGCCTCTTCCCCGAGGCACTGCCCCTCGATCTCGGCGCGCTGGAGCGGCTGGCGATCGCAGAAGCCCTTCGCCGCGTGAACGGCAATCGCACGCACGCCGCCCGTCTGCTCGGCATCGGCCTGCGCACCCTTCGCCAGAAGTTGAACGGGCCCGGAACCCGCGCCACCACGTCCTCTCCCGAGCCGGAAGCCGAAGCCGCTCAGGTGTTGTCATGAAGCTCTTCGACACGACGCTCGATCGTCTTCAGGCCTCGCTCGACGTTCGGCTCGCACGGCAGAACGTGCTCGGCGGCAACCTCGCCAACGCCGACACGCCCGGGTACCAGCCGCGCGAGCTCGACTTCACAGCCGCCATGAAGGCGCGCACCACGGCGCTGGCGAGTGGGACGCCGTCGCTTCCGTCGGCGATGCCTGTCGAAGGGCACCTCTCGCTCAACGTCGCGCAGTCCGACCCCGACGAGCCCTCGAGCTTCGTGAAGGTAGCCGACAGCCCGGGCGGCCTCGACGGCAACGGCGTCGATCTCGATCGCACGATGGTCGAACTCTCCCGCAACGCCCTGCTCTACGGCGCCAGCACCCGGAGCGCGGGCAAGAAGCTGTCGATTCTCCGGTACGTCGCGAGCGAAGGCGTCGGCTGAGCCACCTGAAGGAGACCCACCATGGACTTCCTCTCTGCACTCCAGATCGCCGGCTCGGGGCTCTCGGCCCAGCGCACGCGCGTCAACGTCGCCGCGAGCAACCTCGCGAACGCCGAGTCGACGCGTGGGCCGAACGGCGAGCCGTATCACCGGCGCGATCCCGTGCTCGCCGCCGTCGCGTTCGAAGCGTCGCTCGCCGATGCGTCCCAGGTTCCGCTCGGGCCGGCAGAACCAGGGGCTGCATCGACGGCGACGGCGGTGCAGGTGACGGGCATTCAGGAAGACAAGACACCGGGCAAACGCGTCTACCTGCCGGGCCACCCCGACGCCGACGCGAACGGGTTCGTCACCTTCCCGAACGTCAACCCGGTGAACGAGACGGTGAACTTGATCACCGCGCAGCGTGGCTACGACGCGAACGCGACGGCGGTCGAGACCCTGAAGGCCATGGCGCAGCGCGCGCTGGACATCGCGAGGTGATGAATGAAATCGCTCAGCGTCAATAGCGTCGAGTTCCCCTCCTCCACGCCGGCCGTCGAGAAGCCCGAAGGCTCAGGCGCCTCGGGGTTCGGTCAAGAGCTCGAGGCTGCGGTGAAGAAGGTCGACGATCTGCAGGTCGCGGCCGACGTCGAGACGCAGAAGCTCGCGAACGGCGACGGCAACCTGCACGAGACGATGCTCGCGCTCGAGAAGGCCGACATCGCGATGCGGTTGGCGATGAAGGTCAGGACGAAGCTGGTCGAGGCCTACAACGACGTGATGCGCATGACGGTGTGAAGCCATGGAGAGCCTGCTCAAACAGCTTCGGGAGCTTCCTGCGCGGTTGCAGGCGTTGCCCGCCGGCGTTCGAATCGCGCTGATCGCGGGTGGCGTGATCGCGCTCGCCGTCGCGGGTGGTGTCGGCGTGCTGGCCCGCTCAGGCGGCGAGTACCAGTACGCGTTCACCAACCTCAGCCAGGAAGACGCGAGCGAAGCCGCCGGCGTGCTGAAGACGTCGGGCATCCCTTATCGCACCGAGGCCAATGGATCGGCCCTCGCCGTGCCTGCCGACAAGGTCTACGACGCGCGCATTCTGCTGGCGACGGCCGGGCTTCCGCGTGGTGGAGGCGTCGGCTTCGAGCTGTTCGACCGCGGCGATCTCGGCGTCAGTGAGTTCACCCAGCGCGTCAATCTGCGCCGGGCCATCGAAGGCGAGCTCGCGCGCACCATCGGCCGGCTCGCGGGCGTTCGCAGCGCGAAGCTGACCGTGTCGTTGTCCGAGAAGGGCCTGTACCGGGACGAAGACAAGAAACCGTCGGCCACCGTCGTCGTGATGTTGCAGCCGGGCCGCGCGCTGGGCGAACGCGAGCTGGCCGGCATTCGACACCTGGTGAGTTCATCGGTGCCCGGGCTGCCACCTGATCTGGTGACCGTCATCGACGGGCGCGGTGCCGTGCTCTCGTCGGACTCGGCGTGGGACTCTCCCGAGGCGTCGTATCAGCGCAAGCTCGAGCGTGACTTCGAGCAGCGCATCGTCGGTTTGCTCGAGCCCGTCGTCGGCCAGGGTGCAGTGATCGCGCGGGTGACGGCGAGCGTCGACGCGACCCAGGTGAACCAGAACTCCGAGGTGTTCGACCCCGACGCGGTCGCGCTGCGCAGTGAGCGCAAGGTCACGCAGTCGTCGTCGACACAGCAGAACACGCAGGCTGGCGTCGCGGGCGCGCAGGCGAACGTGCCGTTGCAGCAGCCGCCTCCGCAGGCCGCGCCGACCTCGCAGGGCAACCAGGCCAACCAGGACGAGGTGAAGAACTTCGAGATCTCGAAGACGACGACCACCACGCTCGCCCGCATTCCGCGGCTGCAGAAGATCTCGGTGGCCATCATCGTCGACGGTGTCGAGGGCAAGGTGCGCGACGCGGCTGAGGTCTCACGGCTCGGCGAGCTCGCCCGCAAGGCCGTCGGCTACGACGAAGCTCGCGGAGACGCCTTCGAGATCACCAGCCAGGTCTTCGGCAAGTCCGACGTGCCCGCGCCTGCCCCGGTCGTCGCGACGTTCCCCGCGTGGGGCTTCGGCGCCATCGGTGGAGCCGCGCTGGCCCTGCTCGCGCTCATCGCCTTCCTGCTGCGTCGTCGCTCGAAGCCCGTCGAAGCGCAGCTCGTGCTCAAGCCCGGCCAGAAGGTCAGCGAACTCGAAGCCACGGCCGCCGCGATGGACGGAAAGAAGCCTGCAGAGCTGCCCGCTCCCGAGGTGCCGGTGCTGGTCGACCCGCTCGCAGATCTCAAGGATCGCGCCCGCGCCATGGTCCGCGAAGATCGCGAACGCACGCTCATGCTCATTCGCGCCTGGCTGAGCGCCGACCTCGACAAGAACCCCTCGCCGCACATGAACGCCTCGACCCCACAACCCATCGGAGCCGATCGTGGCTGACGCAAATCAGGACAGCTCGTCGAAGACGCAGGCACCGCCGCTCCCGTGGATCGACAAGCCGGGCCCGGGCGCCAAACGCGTCGCGGCGCTGATGCTCGCGCTCGGCCAGGAGATCGCGGCTGAGCTCTTCAAGAACCTCGGCGAGCTCGAGGTGCGGCAGGTCGCCTTGGGCGCGAAGGAGCTCAAGCGCTCGCCGCCGACCGTCATCAACGACTCGCTGCAGCAGTTCGTCGAGTCGATGCAGCAGGCCGGTGTCGACGCGCTGGCGGGTGACGACGTGCTCCGCAAGGTGGCGCAGAGCGTGTTCGGCCCCGAGACGGTCAAGCGCACCTTCGACGCCGTGCCGCCCAGCCAGCTGCCAGAAGAGCTGCTCGGCTCGGTGGCCGATGCCGACGCGGAGTCGCTCGCGATGGTGCTCGGTCGTGAGCAGCCGCAGACCATCGCCCTCGTGCTGAGCTCGCTCACACCCGAACGCGCCGCGCAGGTGATGGATCGATTGCCGATCAGCATTCGCCCGCAGGTGGTGCGCCGCATGGCCGTGGTCGAGGCCGTCGCTCCGGAAGTGCTGCGCGAGGTGCGCCTGGCGCTCACGAGCGAGCTGCAGTCACTCGTCGCCGAGGGCATGCGTCGCGTCGATGGTCGCAGCGCCGCGCTCGAGATTCTGCGTCGCAGCCCGGCCGCACAGCAGACCGAGATCCTCGCGAACATCGAGAAGGACGATCCCCAGCTCTCTGGCGACCTGCGCTCGAAGCTCTTCACGTTCGAAGATCTCACGCGCCTGTCGGATCGCGACCTGCAGACGCTGATGAAGGATCTCGACATGAAGCAGGTCACCGTCGCGCTGAAGGGCGGCAGCCCCGAGGTGAAGGACAAGTTCCTGCGCAACATGTCGTCTCGTGCCGCCGAGCTCCTCGAGGACGATCTTTCCGCGATGGGTCCGGTCAAGCTCTCCGAGGTCGAGGCCGCGCAGAGCGAGATCGCCAAGGTGGCCATCGAAGCCGCCGAGAAGGGTCGCATCACCATCGTCCGCCCGACGGACAAGATGTTGTGAGGGTGTCGTGAGCGAACTGAGGAAGCCCGCGTTCATGCAGCACGCCACGCCTGCGCCGCGGTCGACGGGGGGCAACCCGAAGCTCGCCTCATGGTCGGCAGCGTCACTCGACCCTGCGATCACACCCGCGCCCGTCATGGCGCCGCCACCGCCCTCACCACCGCCCCTGGGCCACGCGTTCGAGCCGCTGCCCCAGGCGCCTCCACCCACCCCGCCTCCACCCGTGGTGATCGATCACACGCCGCGGCTCAAGTCGGCCATCGAGGCTTTGCGACAGGAGGGCTGCCGGCTGGGAGAGCAGGCGCGCAGCGATGCGCTCGAGATCGGAGTGCTGATCGCCCGCCGCATTCTCGAGCGTGAGTTGACCACCAGCCTCGACCCCCTCTTCGGGCTCATTCGCAGCGCGATTCGCAGGGTCGGCGACGCACGCCAGATCGTCGTGAAGGTGAGCGTCGACGACCACCGCCGCCTGCAGGACGCGCCCGGCTCGTCGCTGTCGCTCGCCAACGTGACCGTGCAACCCGACGAGTCCCTCGGCCCCGGCGACGTGGTGATCGAGTCGGAACAGCACGGCGTCGACGGCCGGCTCGACACGCGGCTCGACGAACTTCGCCGCGAGCTGCGCGAAGCGATGAACACCGAGTGAGGCGCCCATGAGCGGAGTCGATCTCGACCGTGTTCGCCGCGTGCTCGATGGGAGCCGTGACGTCGTCGTTCAAGGCCGCATCGTGCGCGCGACGGGCTTGCTGCTCGAGGCCGCGATGCCGCAGGTCGCCCTCGGCACCAGCTGTGAGATTCGCGCACAGCACGGCCGCACGGTTCACGCCGAGGTCGTCGGCTTCAATGGACCGACCGCGTTGCTCGTTCCCTTCGGCGAGATGGAGGGCATCTGCGAGGGCTGCGCGGTGGTCCCCCGATCGAACGCCGGTGAGGTTCCGGTCGGCGAGGCGCTGCTGGGTCGGGTGGTCGACGCACGCATGCAGCCGATCGATGGCGGGCCAGCGATGCTGCTCAAGGAGCGGATGCGCCTGGCCTCGAATCCACCGAGCGCGATGTCTCGCCGCCGCATCGCCGAGCCCATGCCCACGGGCGTTCGTTCACTCGACGCGTGCCTCACGCTCGGCGAAGGCCAGCGCCTGGGCATCATGGCCGGCCCTGGGGTCGGCAAGTCGGTGCTGCTGGGCATGGTGGCGCGGCACTCGGTCGCTGACGTGATCGTCGTCGGCCTGATCGGTGAGCGTGGCCGCGAGGTGCGTGAGTTCGTCGAGCGAGATCTCGGCATCGAAGGCCTCGCGCGCTCCGTCATCGTCGTGGCGACGGGAGATGAGCCGCCCCTCGTTCGAGTGCGCGCCGCGATGGCTGCCACCGCGGTGGCCGAGTGGTTCCGCGCGCGCGGGCTCAAGGTGATGCTGCTGATGGACTCGCTCTCGCGTGTCGCGATGGCGCAACGGGAAATCGGTCTCGCTGCAGGAGAGCCGCCGACCTCGAAGGGTTACCCGCCCTCCGTCTTCGCCATGCTGCCGCGGCTCGTCGAGCGCGCTGGCAACGACGCCGGCAACGGGAGCATCACCGCGCTCTACACGGTGCTCGCCGAAGGAGACGATCTCACCGACCCGGTCACCGACAGCGCGAAGGCTGCGCTCGATGGGCACGTGGTGCTCTCGAGAAAGCTGGCGAACGCCGGTCATTTCCCCGCCGTCGACATTCTGGCGTCGGTGAGTCGTTGCATGTCGGACGTCACGCAGGTGACGCATCGCGATTCGGCCATGCAGGTGCGTGAGGTGCTGTCGGCATACCGCGAGGCTGCGGATCTGATTGAGGTAGGCGCGTATCAGACCGGCAGCAATCCCCGGGTGGATCGCGCCCTCGGGTGCATTGGCCAGATCAATGCATTTCTCCGTCAGGGCCCTGCCGAGCACTTCTCGCTCGACCAGACCCTGGCGCAGCTGAACAGCGCGCTGAAACCGAAGGAGGTCTCGGCACAAAAGCCGCCACCTCTGAAGAGCGGGAGATGAGTCGTGCTGACCTGGATCCTCGCAGCGGTGGTGGCAGCAGGACCGGTCGAGCCGAAGAGCCCGACTCCGCCTGAAGTGGCCGCGCCCACGGCGCCTGCGCCGAAGCCTCCCGTGGGAACGGAAGAGAAGACGAAGCTCGAGCCTCCTCCTCCGCCGCCTCCACCGCCCGTCGTGAAGGCAGAGCCAGCGATTCCCGATGCGCCCACGCCTCCCGCACTGACGAAGAAGGCCCTGTGCAGCGAGCTGGTGAAGTCGGGCAAGGAGCTCGCCGCGGCTCGGAAGCGGATCGAGGACGACAAGAAGCAGCTCGAGGCCGAGCGCGCGTCTCTGGAGAAGCTCGCGAAGGAGATCGCCGATGCGCGGCTGAGTTTGCGCGCAGAGACCGAGCGCCTCGAGGCGTTGATTGCGAAGCGCCCTGCTCCCGGCGCTGAGCCGACGGCGAACACGAATCAGCCTGCGGCCAACACCCAGCCTGCGCCGAAGGCGGCCGAGCTGGACGCGCTGGCGAAGACCATGAAGTCGATGAAGCCCGAGGCGGCCGCGTTGCTGCTCCAGAAGTCGGACACGAAGCTTGCGGCCGCGCTGCTCAAACGAATGAAGCCGGCCGAAGCGGGCGCGGTCATGGATCGGTTGAAGCCTGACCTCGCAGCCGAGCTCGTCGCGACGATGGCGACGATGCCCTCGGCTCCGCCCAAAGGAGGCCTCAAGTGAAGCTGCGAATCGGCAAGCCGGCCATCGCACCGCAGGCCGACGAGCCGATTGCCCCACTGCAGAAGTCGGCGGCGGGGCCGAGCCCGTTCTCGAAGCTGCTGCGCGCCGCCAACGACGAGCCGAGAGTGACGCCGACGCGACCGCAGCCGGTCAGTCTTCCGGCGAACGATCCCGCGAGAGAGGTGCCGCTGCTGACGGTGGCCCATGGACCGCTCCAGTCGCCTCCCAACCCGGGCCGTCGCGCGAGCGATGCCGCGAAGACGCCATCGACCGAGCGTGGCCTCGTCGAGCGGTTGCGCGTCATTCCAGAGTCGAAGTCAGAGACTCCAACGCTGACCGCATTGGAGCAGAAGGCGCCGAAGGCTGACGTGGCGCCGCGACCGAGTGGTCGACGCGCGACAGACCAGACTCCGGTCGCACCGCAGGGTCCTCGATCCCCGACGAGCGTGAAGCCGAGTTCGAAGGAGACGCCGCAGCCGAGTGCATCACCGGACACGACGAGTCTTGTGCAGCACGCGGGCGTGAAGTCACCCGAGGTTCTTGTTTCGAACGGGACGTCGCAGCCGGGCGCATCACCCAACACGACGAGTCCTGCGCTCCAGGCGGGCGTGAACTCGCCCGAGGTTGTTGTTTCGAACGGGACGTCTCAGCCGGGCGCATCACCCGACACGACGAGTCCTGCGCTCCAGGCGTTCGTGAACTCGCCCGAGGTTCTTGTTTCACAGGAGGCGCCGAAGCCGAGTGCATCACCGGTCACGACGAGTCCTGCGCTCCGCACGATCGTGAACTCGCCCGGAGCTCTCGCTTCGAACGAGACGTCGCAACCGCGAACGGCAGCGAGCACGACGCAGCATGCCCACGTGACGACGCACGCGAGTTCGCTCGAGGTGCCTGCCTCGAACGAGGCGCCACAGCCGCGGGCAACAGCGAGCACGGCGCCTGCCCTCGTGACGAGGAGCCTGCTCGACGCGCAACCAACTGCGAGCACCAGGAACAGCCCTGGGCCTGCGCAGGTCGCGACGAGCGTGAAGCCGCTCGATGTACGGAGTTCGAACGAGAAGCCGCGGCCGAACCCAGCAGCGGGCAGTACTTCTGCTCCCGAGCCGAAGCCGCTGCAGGTCACACACGGCTCGACGCTGGAGCAGTCCACTCCGACGAAGGCGCAATCGAACTTCGTTCAATTGAGCCCGAAGAACGCTGAGCCGCACTTCGCGCAACCGAACGCACCGCTCACGACACCTGCGAACTCCGCTCGACCGAATGTGGCGAACCCGGAGACGCGCATTCCGCCACCACTCCGCGAGCAGCCGGCACCGCGCGCTGGACAGGTGAGCCCGCCGAAGACGCAACTCTCCGTTCAGCAGCACGCTTCTTTGGAGGTACGCGAGCAGCCCAGCCCGACGAAGGTTCAGTCGAGGTCGAGCGCCGCACCAAGCTCTGCCGAGCCGTCGCGCCCCACGAAACCCGATCAGCAGAACGTCAGGTCGCAGCCCCACGAAGTCGAGTCGCGACCCGAGCCCAGGGCCAGTGTCGAACCGCCCACTCGCAACACCCTGCACCGTCGCCGAGTCGTCGACTCGAACGTGCAGCAGAAACAACCCACGGAGAAGAACGCGCCTGCTCAGTCACCGTCAGTTCCACTGGTGACGACGAGCAACACCTCGTTCGTCGCTGCTCCCGATCAGCGTCCCGTCGTGCGCGCCTCCCCAGACACGCCCGGCGCTCCGCTCTCTCGGGACCTCGCGCACCGGCCCACCTCCACCATTCGCGACGAGGCCACCCCGACTCCCAGCCACGCTCCTGCTCCTCGCGAACCGCCCGCCATCGCCGCCACGCTCTTCTCCGTGTCCCCCACCGTTTCTGCGACTGCTGTCGACACGAAGCACTTCGGCACGACGCCGCAGGCTCTGAAGGCTCAGCCCACTTCGTCAGCTCCCATCGCGCGCCATGCGGAGCAACGCCCCACTTCGCCGGCAACGCGTGCACCGCAAGGCCACGTCGCGCAGGTCCTCGAGTTCGCCGCGCAGCGCACCACGAAGCCGATCGAGCTCGACAAAGCCGCCACCACCGAAGCGCCACCCTCGCGAAAGCTCGAGCGCGTCGAGACGAAGAAGGTCGCCGAGCCCGAGCGCGACGACAAGACCGTCACCCAACTTCTGACGCAGCCCGCGCCGCTGCAGCCGACCGAGCTTCCGCCGCCGCAGCGAGTCGCCGAAGCGAGCGCTCCGCCGCCGCCGAACCCACTGCCCAACGTGACGCCCGCGTACCTCGATGACCCGACGCTCCGTGTCGTCGTTCTGCCGAACATCGCGCGGCTCAACGTCGAGACCCAGGACTCGGGAACGCTCTCGCTGCAGGTCAAGGTGCACGACGGCGTCGCCGACATTCGCGCCGCGGGCCCGGCGGCGAGTCTGGTCGAAGCGCGCCAGGGAGAGCTTCGTCTCGCTCTCGCGCACGAAGGCCTCGCGCTCGGCCACTTCGATCTCACGCAGTCCGATCACCAGGGCGCTCCGCAGCACCACTTCGAGCCCCACGACGAACGCGAAGCGCTGCCCCGCCGCACCCACGTTCGTCCCGTGTCTTCAGGCAGCACCACCACCCGCGCCGAAGGGCGCCTCTCTGTGAAGGCGTGACGTCATGGCCAATCAAGTCAGCCCGCTCTCGTTGCCCGGCGCCGCACCCAGCAGCCTCACGCCGCAAGGATCGAGCAAGCTCGGCAAAGAAGAGTTCCTCAAGCTGCTCACCACACAGCTCGCGAACCAGAACCCGCTCGAGCCCGTCGACAACCAGGCCTTCATCGCGCAGCTCGCGCAGTTCGCCACCGTCGAGCAGCAGTCACAGATGAACAGCACGCTCGAGTCGCTGCTGATGGCGCAGGCGTCGAGCAATCAGACCGGCGTCGCGAACCTCGTCGGCAAGGACGTCACGTTTACGTCGGACAAGATCACCCGCGGGGTCAACGACACCCAGACGCTCATCAACGGAAACCTGCTCGACAAGGCCACGAAGGTGAACGCGATCATCAGCGACGCGGCAGGCAACACCATTCGCACCATCTCGATCACGGCAGAAACCGCCGCAGGCCCCGTGCGCTTCTCGTGGGACGGCCGCGATTCGTCGGGGAAGCTGCTGCCCAGTGGGCAGTACTCGGTGAAGCTCACGGCAGAGAACGCCGAGAAGAAGTCCGTCGCCGTGACGCCGCAGGGGAAAGGCCGCGCGAGCGGCGTCTCGTTTGCAGATGGAATTCCTCAGCTGATCGTCAATGGCGTCCGGGTTCGGCTCTCGGACGTACTCGAAGTCAATGAGCCGAGCTCAACCACCACCGCACCCTGAGGGAGGGGATTCACCATGTCGCTGCTCACGTCACTCACCACCGGAACAGCTGGCCTTCAGGCCAACAGCCAGGATCTCAACGTCATCGGCGACAACATCGCCAATGCCAACACCGTGGGCTTCAAGGCCTCGCGCGCGATGTTTCAAGATGCCCTCCTGCAGCAAGTCATCGGAGCTCCGGGTGGTGGCCAGATTGGTCTCGGCACGAATCTGCAAGCCATTCAGCGAATCATCACGCAGGGCGCGCTGACGAACACGGGCGTCGCCACCGACCTCGCGCTGCAGGGCAACGGCTTCTTCGTGATGCGCGGCAACTACAACGGCACCGGCGGCCAGTACTACACGCGCGCCGGCTCGTTCTCGATGGACAAGGACGGCTACCTCGTCAACATCGACCAGCTGCGCCTGCAGGGGTACGGCGCTGATCAAACTGGCAACATTCAGGGCGCGCTCGGTGACATGCAGGTCGGCACGGCGACCTCGCTCGCGACGGCGACCAACGACATCACCATGAAGGCGAAGCTGGATCCGAACGCCGCCATCCAGACCTTCGACCCGCTCAACCCGGCGAACACGGCGAACTTCAACGCGTCGGTGACGATCTTCGACTCCCTCGGTCAGTCACACGACGTCACCGTGTACTTCAACCGCACCGCGACGGGCGCGTGGGACTGGCGCGCGCTGGTTCCAGATGGCGCTGCGCTCACTGGCGGAACTCCGCTCGTGCCCACCGAAATCGCCAGCGGCACGATGACGTTCGACACCCAGGGCCGGCTCGACACCGTCACCCAGACCGCGACCTTCAACCCGATCAATGCGGTCAACCCGCAGCCGCTCACCTTCAACTTCGGTGACGATCTCACCAGTGGCGGCACGGGCCTCGACGGCGTCGTTCAGAACATCGGTGGTAACCGCAACGAGCTGACCTTCACCAGCCAGGACGGCAAGGCGGCAGGCACGCTCTCGTCGATTCAGGTCAACAACAAGGGTGAGGTCGTCGGTGCGTTCACCAACGGAAGCACCCGCGTGCTCGGCCAGGTCGCCGTCGCTGACTTCGACGCGGCCGACAAGCTGACCCGCATCGGTGGCAACCTGCTCTTCGAGTCGATCGAGTCGGGGCAGCCGACGGTGGGCGCCCCGGCATCGGGTGGTCGCGCCAGCATCTCGGCAGGCGCGCTCGAGCAGTCGAACGTCGACCTCGCCAACGAGTTCGTGAAGATGATCGCCGCACAGCGTGGCTTCCAGGCGAACTCGAAGACCATCACCACGGCCGACGCGCTGCTGGGCGAGCTCATGCAGCTCAAGCGGTAACCCACATCGTTCTGAGCAGTGACTGGAGGCCCGCGCTCCCTCGAGCGTCGGGCCTCTGCACTTTCAGGGCTGCAGGGCGCGTCACGGGTCTGACGCGACTCAAGTTCGCCGCGAACCGTGCCGAACCAGAAAGGGAAGAGGTGCGCAGTGATCATTCTGACCCGACTGGACGGAAAGCACGTGGCCGTGAACGAGGACCTGCTCGCCTTCGCAGAGCAGACGCCCGACACGGTGCTGACGATGACGTCGGGGCACCGGCTCATGGTGAAGGAGCCGCTCGCGGAGATCATCGAGCGCATCGCGGCCTTCCGCCGGCACGCGGCCGTGCCGCTCGTCTCAGGAGACGTCAGCCATGGATAAGACGACGATTCCGGGAATCCTCTTCGGCCTGGGCATGATTCTGCTCGGGCAGAAGCTCGAAGGCGGCCACGCCGGTTCGCTGCTGCAGCTGACGGCCTTCATGATCGTGATCGGCGGCACCATGGGCGCCGTGTTCGTCTCGTACCCGCTCAGCGAGGTCATCAGCGGCGTCAAGGGCCTGAAGCTGGCGCTGCAGGAGAAGCCGTCAGACATCGTGCAGCTCATCACCCAGCTGGTCGAGCTCGCCACCATCGCCCGCCGCGACGGCGTGCTGGCCCTCGAGGCCAAGCTGACCGAAGTGAAGGACCCGTTCCTGAAGCGGGCGCTGGGGTTCCTCGTCGACGGCGTCGAGGCCAGCGTCGCGCGCAACACCCTCGAGACCGAGATCGAGATCGAGTCGGAGGAGCAGAACGTCATCGCGAAGTTCTGGGGCGACTTCGGCGCGCTCTGCCCGACGGTCGGCGTGCTCGGCGCCGTGCTCGGCCTGATTCACGTGATGGAGAACCTCGACAACCCGGCCGCGCTCGGCCCAGGCATCGCCGTCGCCTTCGTCGCCACGGTCTACGGCGTCGGCGTGGCCAACCTCGTCGCGCTGCCGCTCTCGAACAAGATCAAACGAAAGGTCTCGATCGAGAAGGAGCGCAAGACGCTCATCGCCGAGGGCGTGCTCGCGATTCAAGAAGGCCTCAACCCGCGCATCCTCGAGGAGAAGCTCAAGAGCTTCGGCGGTCACCACGCCAAACACATGAAGTCGGGCGACAAGAAGTGAGGAGGGAGCGCCCATGGCGAAGAAGCACAAACATGAAGAGCACGAGAACCATGAACGGTGGGTGATCAGCTACGCCGACCTCGTGACGCTGCTCTTCGCGCTCTTCGTCGTGCTCTACGCCTCGAGCAAGGTCGACACGAACAAGCTCGCGCAGACGAGCGAGTCGATGCGGTGGGCGCTCAACTTCAAGGGCGAAGGCGGCATCACGAAGCTCTCCATCTTCAAGGGGCCTCCGACCGAAGGCGGCTGCGTCACCCAGGCCGGGGCGCAGCCGTTCTCGAGCCCCGTCGATCGCCGCGTGCTCGAGCAGCAGCGCAAACGCCTCGAGAAGATGATCAAGCCGTTCCTCATGGAGCGAACGAAGAACCCGACGATCTCGATGGAGATCGAGAACGGGCGCATTCGTCTGCGCCTGGCTGCGATGCGCTTCTTCGACCCCGCGTCTGCCTCGCTGCGGCCTGAAGCGATCGCCGTGCTCGACGCCATCGCGGAAGAGCTCGACGCCTCGAAGCAGAACATTCGGGTCGAGGGCCACACCGACGACGAGCCGATTCGCACCACGCGCTTCCGCAGCAACTGGGAGCTCTCGGCCTCACGCGCGGCGACCGTCGTGTCCTACCTCGAGCAGGCCCACGGAATTGCCCCGAAGCGCCTCGTCGCGGCGGGCATGGGTGCACAGAACCCTCTGGTGTCGAACGACACCCCGGAGCACCGGGAAATGAACCGGCGCATCGAGGTCGTGCTGGAGATTCCTCCCAGTGATCCCAGAGGTTACGCCCCGCCAGCCCCCTGACGCGTCAAGGGCACGACCGTTGCGTTGAGCCCTGGGCATGAGCGAGGCAAAGGACACAAAGAAGCCAGAGGAAGCTGCGCCGCACGGTGCGCCAGCTGGCAAGTCCAGCAAGCTGCTGCCCGCCCTCGTCGGCCTCAACAGCCTGCTGCTGATCGCGGTGATGGGCTTCCTCTTCATGCAGATGAAGAAGTCGTCTGCCCACCCACCCGAGGCCACCGCCGAGGCGAAGGGCGAGAAGGACAAGGGCGAAGAGGCCGCGCCTGCCGAACATGGCGGCGAAGCAAAGCCCGAAGCCAAAGCCGAGAAGAAGGAGCCGGAGAAGAAGGAAGAAGGCGGCAAGGAAGAGAACGGCGGCGGCACCAGCGGCGCTGGCGGCAAAGGTGGCCTGGGCCCGCTCGTGAAGATCAGCGACTTCGTCATTCACCTGCGCAACCCCGAGATCGATCGCTACGCGCGGCTCTCGTTCGACGTCGAAGTGATCTCTGATTCGGACAAGGACTCGCTCAACGCGCACATGCCGCGCGTGCGTGACGCCTTCATCAGCTACCTGTCGGATCGCACGCTCGAAGAGCTGCAGGGCGCCGAAGGCCTGGGCCGCACGAAGGAGGCGCTGCAGGCGAAGCTGCGCGACCTCGTGCCGGAAGCCCGCGTGCGCAACCTCTACATCTCCGACTTCGTCGTGCAGTGAGAGGGCACCATGGCCGGCGCGCTGCTGAACCCGGATGAAATCAATGCGCTGATGACGGCCATTCAGGACGGCCGCGTCGCGCCCGAGTCGCCGAAGAGCCGGGGCACGGCGGTCAACTACGACCTGACGAGCACCGACCGCGTCATTCATCGGCAGATGCCGACGCTCGACGCGATCAACGAACAGATCGCCACCATGTTCGGCATGGGCATCGCCGGCCGCACGCGACTCACGGTGCGCGTGACCTCGGGCCCGGCCTCACTGCTGCGCTTCGGAGACTTCAACTCGCTGCTGGCTCCGCCCGCGACGGTGTCGGTGATGTCGCTCGGCAAGGCAGGCGCCCAGGCGCTGCTGGTGCTGGAGCCAGGGCTCGCCGACGCCATGATCGCCGCGGCCCTGGGTGACAAGCGCGGCCGGCCCGATGAGCCGACTCCGGTCGGGAGTGGTGGTGGCCATCAGATCGACTCGCGTCGCGACTTCACGACGGTCGAGCGCAACGTGCTCCGCCGCCTGCTCGCCGTCTTCACCGATGCGATGCAACACGCCTGGGCGCCGGTGCTGCCGTTCCGTCCCGAGGTCGTTCGTTTCGAGACCGACCCGCGCCTCGCCGTCATCTCGCCCGGCAACGAAGCCGCGGTGCTCTGCAGCTTCGAGATCGAAGGCGCCATTCGCGGCGTGATTCAGCTCGCCCTGCCCTACACGGCCATCGAGCCCGCGAAGAAGGCGCTGATGTCTCCGCCGAAGCTGAACAACGTGTCTGACGATCGCTTCGCGATGGCCCTGCGCGACGAGATCAACCAGGTCGAGGTCGGCATGGCGGCGCTGCTGGGCAAGGCGCGCATGACGGTTCGGCAGATCCTCGATCTCGAGCCGGGCGCCGTGATGATGCTCGGCACCAGCGAAGGCGCGTCGCTGCCGCTCTTCATTCAGGGCAAGGCGAAGTTCACCGGCCAGCCGAAGGTCGTCGGTGGCGCCCTCGCCCTCGAGATCGACACCGGCCCCGTCTCTGAGCTGCGCCGCCCGTTCGATCACGAAGCTCACGACGAAGCAGCACCGCCGCACACCAAAGCCGCTTGAGGAGACGCCATGTCGGAAGCCGCAGCTGGAAACGAAGACGTCTCGACCCGAAGGCTCGACCTGCTGCTCGACGTGCCGCTCGACGTCACGGTGGAGCTCGGCCGCTCGCGCATGTCGATTCAGGAGCTGCTGGGCCTGTCGCCCGGCAGCGTCATCGAGCTCGACAAGATCGCCGGCGAGCCGCTCGACATCGTCGTCAACGAGCGCCTCATCGCGCGCGGTGAAGCGGTCGTCGTGAACGACAAGTTCGGCATTCGCATCACCGACATCGTCAGCAAGACCGAGCGCATCGCCCGCCTTCGCTGAAGCCGTGTCGTGACGTGTCGTTTCCCTGGGGAGGGAATCATGAAGTTCGCACTGCTGACGATTCTCGTCGCGACCGCATCGACTGCCGAGGAGGGCTCCGCTGCCAACCCGCCGCCGCCTGCCCCTCCGTCGGCAGCCGATTCCGTCGTCGCCGCCGCCTTCCAGCAGAACATCGGCACAAAGGTGGCCGAGGTTCAGAGCGCGACGTCGGCGTGGAGTTCGCTGGCGGCGCCCGGGCTCGCGCTGGTGGCCCTCGCGGCCCTCGCCTTCGCGCTCACCCGCAAACGCGCACGCTCGAGCCGCAACATCACCCTCATCGAGTCGGCTGCTCTGGGCCCCAAGCGCACGCTGGTGATCGCCGATGTGATGGGTGAACGCCTCGTGCTCGGCGTCTCGGAGGCGGGCATCGCGGTGTTGTCGGCGCGCCCTGCTCCGCAGCCTGAGCCTGCGCCGTTCGTGATTCCGCCCGCGATGATCGTTCCGCCCGCCGTCCTCGCTGCGCCTGCGCAGAAGATGAACTTCCTCGATCGCATGCTGGGCCGGGTGCCTCAGGCCGCGACGGCTCCTGTGAACTTCGACGAAGCGCTGCGTGACTCGCTCGAGGATCAAGAGCTGCGCGCGAAGCTGGCGCTCGGGCAGCGGAGCGTCGTTCCATGAACTGGCTCGTGCTCGGCGCAACGGAGGCCCCACTGCAGGTGTCGGTGGGCGGCGGCTCGTCGGCGGTGAAGCTGTTCCTGCTGCTGACGGCCCTCTCGTTCGCGACGGGCGCGCTCATCTCGATCACCAGCTTCACCCGCATCGTGATCGTGATGTCGTTCCTCCGCCAGGCGCTCGGCACGCCGCAGCTGCCCCCCAACCAGGTGATCATGGCGCTCTCGCTCGCGCTCACCGCGTTCGTGATGGCGCCGACGTTCTCGAAGGTTCACACCGAGGCGATTGGTCCGTACCTCGACGATCAGATCAGCGGCAAAGAGGCGTACGACCGCGGCAGCGGGCCGGTGTTGCAGTTCCTGCTGAGGCAGACGCGCCCTGACGATCTGCGGCTCTTCTACGAGATGTCGGGCTCGGAGCGCCCCACCCGCGCCGACGAAGTGCCGCTCACCATCGCGGTGCCGGCGTTCATGGTCTCGGAGCTCACCACGGCCTTCCGCATGGGCCTGTTCCTCTTCATTCCGCTGCTGCTCGTCGACCTGCTGGTCTCGGCGATTCTCATGTCGCTCGGCCTGATGATGGTGCCGCCGACGCTCGTCTCGTTGCCGCTGAAGGTGGGCATCTTCCTGCTCGCCGATGGCTGGCACCTGCTCGTGCAGTCGCTCGTGAGGAGCTTCTCGTGAGCCCCGACGCCCTGCCCGCGCTGTTTCGTGAAGGCCTGCAGTTGATGGGTGTCGTGGGAGGTCCGCTCTTCGCGGCGCTCATGATCGTCAGCCTCGTGGTCGGCGTGCTGCAGAGCGTGACGCAGGTGCAGGAGCCCGCGGTCGGCGCGGTGCCTCGCCTCGCGACCGTGGTGCTCGTGGTGATGCTGGGCGGCGGGTGGATGATGGAGCGCATGGCCGCGTTCCTGCGCTCGGCCATCGAGCGCCTCGGCGACCGGGGGTTCTGACCCGTGGATCTCTCGCTGCCCGTGGTGTTGGGCTTCGCGCTGGTGCTCACGCGCACCGCAGCCCTGCTGGGTGTGGCTCCGATTCTCGGGTCGCGCACGGTGCCGATGCGGCTGCGCGTCTCGATGGTGGTGGTGGTGGCGATCGTGACGTGGCTCGCGGCGAACGCGCCTCGAGTTCCGGTGCCGGCGAACTTCGTCTCGCTCGCGGCGCTGGTGGTGAGTGAGGTCGCGCTCGGGCTCGCGGCGGGGCTGTCTTCGAAGGTGCTCATTGACGCCGCGCAGGCTGGCGGGCAGGCGGCCGCGAACGCGATGGGCTTCGGCTTCGGGCAGATGATCGACCCGCACAGCAGCGCAGAGTCGTCGACCCTCGGTGAGCTCTTCATGGCGCTGGCGATCGCGGCGGCGCTGGTCTTCCGGCTTCCCCAGGAGGCCATCGGCTGGCTGGTGCGCTCGGTTCGCGAAGTGCCTCCCGGCGGAACGGTCGAGGTCGCAGGCCTGGCCACTGCGATGGTGAAGCAGCTGATCTTCGGCATCACGCTGTCGGTGCGCGTGGCCTTCCCCCTCTTTGCGGCCGCGATTCTCGGGTACGCGTCGCTGGCTGCGCTCGGTCGAACGGCGCCTCAACTGTCGCTGCAGAACCTCGGCTTCGCGGTCTCGATCGGCTGCGGCGTGCTCGCGGTGTTCTTCGTCGCTCCCGATGCGGCGCGCATGTGTGCAGATGCCGCCACCCGAATCTTCGCCCGGAGCTGATCCATGGCCTCCGAGGAAGACGACCAGGAGCAGAGAACAGAAGACCCCAGTGAACGGCGCCTCGCGCAGGCCTTCGAAGAGGGTGACGTCGCCCTCTCGAAGGAGCTCGTCATGCTCGGCGCCTTCATCGCGGGCACGCTGGTGCTGGTGACCGTCGCGCCGGCATTCAAGCGCGCGCTCACCACGCTCGTCTCAGAGACCGTGCGCCTCGCGCCGTCTGCGCCCTTCGCCACCCTGCCAACGCTGCTCGTGCCGCTCGCGATCCCCGTCGTGACGACTGTGCTCACCATCGCCGCGGTAGGCATCGCGCTCACCTTCGCGCAGACGCGGGCCCACCTCTGGGACGATCGGGCGACGCCCGATTTTTCCCGGCTCTTCAGCCCTTCACGAATCACCCACTTCGTGTCGAAAGAGTTCGCGCAGGATCTCGGCATCAGCCTCGTCAAGCTCTTGGCAGTCGGTGGGGTCGTGTGGACCTCGTTCCGCGCCGAGTTTCTGACGCTGCAGGGTCTGCTGCAGGCCGGCCCGGCCGATCAGCTCGCTGGAATGTACGCGCCCCTCTCGAAGGCGCTCATCCGGCTGCTGCTGCTCTTCGCGCTCTTCGGTGGTGCCGACTTTGCACTGACTCGTTGGCGTTACCGGAAGAAGCACATGATGACCCGCGACGAGCTCAAACGAGAGATGAGGGAAGACGAGGGAGACCCCCTCATGCGCGGCGCCCGCAAGCGCAAGCACCGCGAGCTCGTGAAGAAGAACGCCATCGCCGAGACGAAGCGCGCCGACGCGTTGATCGTCAACCCGACCCACATCGCCATCGCCGTTCGCTACCGCAAAGACGAAGACGGAGCGCCGCGCGTGATCGCCAAGGGCAAGGGCGTGCTGGCCGAGGCGATGCGCGACGCGGCCCGCTCGAACGGCATTCCCATCGTGCAGGACATTCCGCTCGCGCGATTGCTCTACAAGAAGGTGAAGACGGGCGGCCAGGTGCCTCGCGAGACGTTCAAGGCCGTCGCTGCGGTGCTCGCCTTCGTCTACCGCCTCACCGGCAAGACCCAGCTGCAGAGCCATGAGGTGCGCCTGTGAGTGCGGTGGCCGCCGAGCAGCCGAGGGTTCCGCCCGAAGCGATCCTCGCGCTCGCGGTGCTCGGCGTGCTGGCGATCATGGTGGTGCCGCTCCCGGCGCCGCTGCTCGACGGCCTGCTCGCGCTGAACGTCGCGTTGTCGGTGACGATGCTGCTGGTCGCGCTCGGGCTCACGAAGCCGATGGACTTCTCGGTCTTCCCGTCGCTGCTGCTCATCACCACCCTCTTCCGGCTATCGCTGAACGTCGCGACGACGCGGCTCATCCTGCTCAACGGTGGCCAGGGCGCGGGCTCGGCCGGCCACGTCATCGAGGCCTTCGGGCGCTTCGCGGTCGGCGGCAGCCTCATCGTCGGCTCGGTCGTCTTCATGATCCTGCTGGTGGTGAACTTCACGGTCATCACCAAGGGCTCTGGCCGCGTCTCTGAAGTCGCCGCCCGCTTTACGTTGGACGCGTTGCCCGGCAAGCAGATGTCGATCGACGCCGACCTCGCCGCGGGCGTCATCGACGACAAGCAGGCGCGCGATCGCCGGCAGTCGCTGGCGCGCGAGACCGAGTTCTTCGGAGCGATGGACGGTGCCAGCAAGTTCGTTCGCGGAGATGCGATCGCCGGCCTCATCATCACCGCCATCAACATCGTCGGCGGCCTCGTCGCCGGTCTCGTTCGCGACCACTTCTCGTTCAGCCAGGCGCTCGAGACGTACACGGTGCTCACCATCGGCGACGGGCTCATCACGCAGCTGCCCGCGCTGCTCGTCTCCACGGCGGCCGGTGTGCTTGTTACCCGCTCCGAAGGCGCCGACCTCGGTACGCAGGTCGGTGGGCAGATCTTCGGCAGCCCGCGCGCGCTCAAGTACTCGGCGATGGTGCTGGCGTTGATCGGGCTCCTGCCTGGCCTTCCCATCTTCGCGTTCGGTCCGCTCGCGATTGGCGCCTGGGTGATGTCGAAGCGCACCGAGAAGGCTCAGGCGCTGGCGAAGCTCGCGCCGAAGAAGCCCGAAGAGCTGATGAAGGGTGGAGAGCAGCGCGTTCAAGACTTGCTCGCCCTCGACACGCTCGAGCTCGAGGTTGGCTACTCGCTGCTGCCGCTCATCGACGTCGAGAAGGGCGGCGAGCTGCCCGGCCGCGTGACGGCACTCCGCAAGCAGTTGGCCACTGACATGGGCCTCGTGCTCCCGTCGGTGCACCTCAAAGACAACCTCCGCCTCGACGGCACCGAGTACCGCGTGAAGCTGCGTGGCATCGAGATCGGTCGCGGCACCGTGCACGCCGGCCGGCTCATGTGTCTCGAGCCGAATGGTGGAACGCCGACCATCGATGGCCTCCCCGGCAAAGATCCCGCGTTCGGTCTGCCGTCGGTGTGGGTGATGCCGGAGCAGCGCGCTGCAGCCGAGGCCCGCGGCTACACGCTCGTCGACGGCCCGTCGGTCGTCACCACGCACCTCTCCGAGCTGATTCGCCGCAACGCGCACGAGCTCATCGGCCGTCAGGAAGTGCAGGAGCTGCTCGGCACCTGCGCGAAGGAAGCGCCCAAGCTCGTCGAAGACACGGTGCCCGGCATCGTCAGCCTCGGCGAGCTGGTGCGGGTGCTGCGTGGCCTGCTTCGTGAAGGCATCTCGGTTCGTGATCTACGCAGCATTCTCGAAGCGGTCGCCGACGCAGCGCCCCGAAGCAAGGACGCTCACTTTCTCGTCGAGCAGGTGCGCCGTCGCCTCGCCCGGCAGATCACTGCGCGCGTCGCAGAGCGTGGCGTCGTGCACGCGCTCACCCTCGAGCGGCCTGCCGAAGATGCGCTGCGCCAGTCGCTCGGCCAGAACGACGGAGAGCCGACGATCGCTCCCGATCTCGAGACCGCGCGCCGGCTCATCTCGAGCCTCGAGACCCGCGCCTCCACCCTCGTCGCTGCCGGCAAGAGCCCGGTGCTGCTCGCGCCGACCGATCTGCGCAAGCCGCTCTTCGACTTCATGTCCCGCTTCGTCCCCGATCTCTGCGTCGTCTCAGCCCGCGAGCTGGTGCCTGGCACCACCATCGAGCCCGCCGGCACCGTCTCGTTGAACCCGTGAGGAGTTTCCCATGAGCACGTTCCGCACCTTCAGAGCACCAGACAGCCGCAGCGCCCTGGCGATGGTGAAGGCCGCGCTCGGACCCGACGCGATCATCATCGCGACGCGGGAGGTCTCGAACGGCCTCTTCCGCGCGAAGGAGATCGAGGTGACGGCCGCCCTGCCTGAGCCCGGCCCGCAGTCGAAGGCGCTCGACACGCAGGCCTGGGTCGCTCCGACGACCACGACGCTGACGATGCCCGCGATTCCGGTTCCGCCGTCGCTCACGCCTCGCCGCTACCAGACGACGCCTGCCGAGCCCGTGCTTCAGAACGTGGCGCCGTTGAGCCCGATGCTGTCGAGCCCGCCCGCGCGCACCACCACCACGCAGATGTCGTCGGCCGATCTGCAGCAGGCCATCACGGCAGCGACCGAGGCGCGCGGCATCGAGACGCGGGGAACGGAACACCGCGGCATCGAGACCCGCTCGCAGGGCAACGAGATGAACGACGAGCTGGTTCGCCTGCGCGGCGCCTTCGAAGCGATGCAGAAGGAGATGAAGACGCTCACCCGGCAACGCGTGGAGCGCGATCTCTCCCTGCCCGGCGCGGCGACCGATCTCTACGCGCACCTCGTCTCGCGCGGCGTCGAAGAAGAGCTCGCTGAAGAGTGCCTGCGTCAGGCGGTCGAGCTGGCGAAGGACACGCGCATGGAGACGCTGATGCCGGTGCTCCGCAGCGCCGTGTCGGAGCGAATCATCGGAGGCCGCGCTCCCTGGCTCGCCGATCAGCGCCGCCGCACCATCGCGCTCGTCGGTCCCACCGGCGTCGGCAAGACCACCACGCTCGCGAAGATCGCCGCCCGCGCGATCATGGAGTCGAAGCTGAAGGTCGCGCTCATCACCGTCGACACGTACCGCATCGGCGCGAGTGAGCAGGTGCTCCGCTACGGCGAGATCATGTCGGTGCCGACGTTCGTGGCCCGTGATCGCGTCGAGCTGAACCGCGCCCTCGAGCGCACTGCGAACGCCGACCTCGTACTGGTCGACACGGCCGGCCGGAGCGTGAGTGAAGCCGTCGCCCGCCAGGCCGAGATGCTCCGCGCCGTCGAAGGCATGCAGCTGTACCTCGTCGTCAGCGCCGGCACGGGAGCGCGTGAGATGGCGGCTGCGGCCGAGCGCTATCGCCCGATGACTCCGGAGCGACTCATCGTGACCAAGGTCGACGAAGCGGTGGGTACCGGGAGTCTCCTCTCCGCCTCGGTTCGCATCGGCCGGCCCATCGTCGCGGTGTCCGACGGTCAGCGGGTGCCCGAAGACATTCACGCGCTCAACAGCACCGAGCTGGTCGATCTCATCGTCGGCACGCCGACCGCCGAGAGCACTGCCAAGGCCGGGGGGCGCTGAGTCATGGACCAGGCCATCGGACTTCGGGAGCTGATGAAAGAGCACCGCAAGGCGCAGTCGAAGCTGCGCGTCATCGGCGTCACCAGCGGCAAGGGCG
>CALRPN020000037.1:0-104198 GCA_943370055.1 Archangium gephyra | reverse complement strand
GGCCAAGGCCGTCGTCGAGAAGAAGCCGGCGAAGGCTGAGAAGCCCGCTCCGGCTCCTGTCGAGGCGAAGAAGCCAGAGCCGAAGAAGGCCGAAGCGAAGAAGGGTGACGGCAAGAAGGCGCCGAAGCCCAGCGCTCCGATTCCGCCTCCGTCGCTCAGCGCGCCCACGCGTCGTGCCGATGGCTGGGCCGGGCCGATGCCCGACAAGCCGCTGCCCCGCGCGACCAAGCTGCCGTCCGAGCTCGAGCCGCTCACCAAGCGCGAGATGGAGCAGGTGCTCACCGTCGGCGCCCGCGGCGTCTTCGGCGAAGGCCAGCTCAAGGGCCGCCTGATCGTCTACCAGGGCTTCCCGTACCTCGAGGTCATCGGCCGCGACAAACGCGAGCTGTGGTTCCTGCTGCAGGGACCCGACCAGGAAGTGCTGCCGGCGTACATGGATCACCGCGTCTCGGTGGCCGGCCTCATCAAGAAGCACCACAACTACGGCGGCACCATCGACGTGCGGAAGTACTCCGCGAAGAAGGTCGAGTCTGCCGCTGCGCCGGTCGTCGAGGCTCCGCCCGAAGAGGCCCGGCTGCTGCTGTTCTCTCCCGGTCAGATCGAGACGATCAGCCAGCCGGGTATGGCCGTCGGTCAGCGGGGCTACGCAACCCTGCGCGGCCGCCTCGAGATGAGCGGCGACGAGTTCTATCTGGTCGTCACCAACCACGGCACCCGCCAGCAGGTCGCCTTCACCATCGAAGGCAAGGCGCAGAAGGGTCTCAAGAAGTACGTCGGCGAGATCATGGTGGCCACGGGCATCATCGAGAAGATGACTGGCTGGGGCGGCACCATTCAGGCCGAGGTCTGCGAGCCCCGCGCTCCCGAGTACCCGCCCGTCTCGCGCGACACCATCGAGGTCGCGACCGTCGAAGGCGCCTCCAGCAACCCGAAGACGGCCACGGTGAAGGTGAACCACGGCCTCGTCGTGAAGCTGCCCGAGAAGCAGGGCTACGTGTGGGCCATCGAGCCCTCGACCGCCAAGCGCCTCTCGTTGCGCGAAGTGAACCTCGACCCCCAGGGCCCCGTGCGTGAGTTCTTCTTCACGCCCAGAAACCCCGGCCTGCTCGACGTCGACTTCTTCCTCGCGAAGACCCACAACCCCATGCAGGTCTCGAAGCAGTTCCGCCTCACGGTCGACGTGAAGCCCCTCGAGGTCGTGCTGCCCTGAGTCTCAAAACCTGCGCACCCCGGCGCGATGCCGGGTCTTCCGCGCGAAGCTGAACCCCTTTGAGGAGGAATGCCGTGAAGCGACTGTGCGTGGCAGTGCTGGTGACGATGAGCTCGATGGCGTTGGCGCAGGAGATCGGCACGGAGATCACTCCCGTGACGCCTGGCTCGGGCACCACGAAGCCGGCCAACCAGCCCAACGACAACCCGTACGCGAACAACCCGCCCAACAACACGGGCGACAAGCAGGGCGAGGTGAAGCCTGCCGCGAAGCCTGTCTCGGCTGACGGCATTCTCTCGGCGCAGAAGGGCGCCTTCGGCGTTCGCGCGACGTTCGGCGGTCAGGGCATCGGCCTCGCGGGTCGTGGCACCGCGGCGGCGCCCGTCGACACCGGGTCGCTCGGCTTCTCGTACTGGGGCAGCGACGCCTTCACGCTCCTGTTCGACGTCGGCGTCGGCCTCGGCATCTCGGGCGGCGGCGTGCTGTTCGGCTTCGGCGCGACGATCGGCATGGACTACCACTTCCGCAGCCCCACCGACGCGCTCCGCCCGCTCATCAACGTGCAGGTCGGCATCGGTAGCGGCATCGCGGCCGACCTCGGCAACTCGCTGCAGCTCAGCGCCCAGGTCGCCGGTGGCGCCGAGTACTTCTTCAGCCCCAGCTTCTCGGTCTCGGGCCGCATCGGTCTTGGCCTGCGTCTTCCCTTCTCGTCGGGCAGCATGACGCTCACCACGTTCACGCCCGCGGCTGGAGCCGCCTGGTACTTCTGATTCACACACGGCGTCAGGCTCGCTCGAGCCCGGCGTCGGCATCACCGGCTGGCTGTCGCGGAGTTGTTCGAGCGCGGCCGCCACTCGTTGGTTATTCGTCTTTCACCGCACCCGGCACTGACTCGCACGGGCGCGGCGCAGCAACACTGAGGGCCAGCGGATGTGTCGCTCGACAGCGGCGCGGTCTGTTGGCCCTTCGTCTTTCACACGCGGGTCGAAATCACGCGGCGTCTCGGCCGGGAATCTCTTCCTGCGCCCGCCGCTTGTCGGAGAGTCTTTTTGGCGATTGATGAAGAGCAGGTTCTGGCCCTGGTGCAGAGCGCCGGGCGGTTGGTTGGTATCAAAGAGCTGTTGCGCGCGGGGGGCTTGAACCCCGGCGAGCAGACATTGCTCAAGCGCATCTTGCGCGACCTCGTGAAGGACGGGCGCCTCGAGCGCGACGGCAAACGCTTCGGCGTCGCCGGCAAAGAGCACACCCGAAAGTCGGGCCCCGCGTGGGACTCGAAGAAGCCCGCCGCCGTTCGTGCGAAGGCTGGCGTGACGCCTGGTTTCCGGAAGGACGCGCCCGGCACGCACAAGCCACGCGTTCGTGAAGAGCAGCCCGCGGCGTTCGCGCCGAAGGGAAAGAAGAAGTTCGAAGAGCGCGCGCCGCGTGAGTTCGCGCCGTCGAAGCCCGTCGCCGGCAAGTCGTCCGGCCCGAACCTGATCGAAGGCATCATCAACCACCACCCCGACGGGTTCGCCTTCGTGCGCGCGCTGACGGGCAAGTCGGAAGACGTCTTCATTCCGCCCGATCAGGCCCGCAAGGCGCTCGATCACGATCGCGTGATCGTCGAGGTCATTCCGCAGCGCGGCGGCCGTACGCTCGGCCGCATCGTCGAGGTGAAGCGCCGCACGCGGCAGCACGTCGTCGGCACCTACTGGGAGCAGAAGGGCCTGGCCTGGGTCGAGCCGCGTGAAGCCGAGCTTGGCCTCATCGACGTGCCCAAGACGCAGCTCGCGCGGCCTGGCGATCTCGTGAAGGTGACGCTGGGCCTCGCCGAGAAGGTGCTCCGCGGTCACGAGCATCGCCTCACCGGCGAAGTGTCTGGCTCGCTCGGGTCCGAGGCGGATCACTCCGTCGAGGTCTTGTCGGTCGCGTTCTCGCGCGGCTTCCAGGATGAGTTCCCCGATGACGTGATGGCCGAAGCCGACGAGTTCCCCATCGAGCTGACGAAGGCCGACCTGGAAGGCCGGCGCGATCTGCGTGACATGCAGCTCGTCACCATCGACGGCGAGGATGCTCGTGACTTCGACGACGCAATCTTCGTCGACCCGCTCGATCACGGCTGGCGGCTGGTGGTCGCCATCGCCGACGTCTCGCACTACGTGACGCCGGGCAGCGCGCTGAACACCGAAGGCCTCAACCGCGCGACGAGCGTCTATTTGCCGGGCCGCGTGCTCCCGATGTTGCCGGAGCGCCTGTCGAACGGGCTCTGCTCGCTCAAGCCTGACGAAGATCGCCTCTGCATGGTCGCTGACATGGAGATCGATCACTCGGGCGTGACGACGAAGACCGAGATCTACGCCGCGGTGATGAACTCGAAGGCCCGCTGCACGTACACCGAGGTGCACCAGGTGCTGAACGGCGAGTCCGTTCCGCACCGCACGTTCCTCGAGCCGATGCTCAAAGAGGCGCACCGCTTGATGAAGGCGCTCAACAAGATGCGCGTCGGGCGTGGCGCGGTGGACTTCGATCTGCCCGAGACGCGACCCGAGCTCGACGACAAGGGTCTGCCGGTGAAGCTCGTTCGGCGTGAGCGCTGGGAGAGCCACCGCCTCGTCGAAGAGTGCATGCTGGCCGCGAACGAAGCCGTTGCTCGCCAGTTCCGCGAAGCCGGGCGTGTGACGGTGAACCGCTTCCACGGAGAGCCTGACGAAGATCGCCTCTCGGCGTTCCTCACGCTCCTCGGCGCGTACGGCATCAAGATTCCCTCGGGGAAGATCGGCTCGAGGCAGCTCAACCAGATCCTCAAAGAGCTCGAGGGCCACCCGGAGCAGAAAGCGCTCCATCAGCTGGCGCTGCGCTCGATGATGCAGGCCGTCTACTCGTCCGAGACCAGCGGTCACTACGGCCTCGGCGCCGAGGACTACCTGCACTTCACCTCGCCGATTCGCCGCTACCCCGACCTGCTCGTGCACCGGCTGCTCAAGCACTGGTGGGAGACGAAGCGCGAACTCGGTGACGGCGAGCTGGAAGAGCTCGAGTCGATGGCGCAGCACTCGAGTGAGCGTGAGCGCGCGGCGATGCTGGTCGAGCGTGAAGTGAACGCGCTCTACAGCTGCCTGCTGATGAAGGACAAAGTCGGCGACTCGTTCGCGGCGACGGTGTCGTCGCTCGCGGAGCACGGCTTCTTCGTCGAGCTCGACGATCTGTACGTGGAAGGCCTCGTCAAAGGCGAGACCGTCTACCCGGACTTCGAGTTCGATCAGTCCACGTACCGCATCACGTACAGCAACGGGCGCGAGGTGAAGGTCGGCCTCAAGTGCACGGTGACGCTGGCGGCGGTGAACCTGGCGAAGAAGCAGATGGACTTCGTGGTCGAGGGCTTCGCGGACGAGACCGAGGCGCTCACCCCATACGCGGCGAACAAGAAGCGTCCGTCGAAGGGCAGGGGCGGGAACGAGAAGAGCGAGCGATTCCAGCGTGGGCCCAAGCGCGAGAGCGCTCGCGAAGAACGTCCGCGCCGTGAAGAGTCCTCGCGCTGGGAGAAGAAGTCGCCCGGCCGCGCAGACGGGGCGAAGCCCTGGGATCGCAAGGAGAAGCCCGCGCGCTTCGAGAAGCCAGCCGCCCGGTCGGAGAAGCCGCGCTTCGAGGCGGTGGTTCGCGAGCCTGAGGAGCGACGTCCTCCACCTCCTGCGCCATCGGCCGCCGAGAGCTCCGATGGCTCGAAGGGCTTCGACCCGCGTGCCGTGCTCGATCGCCTCTGGAAGGAACGGGGAGGCAAGCCGGCTGCGGCGCCTGCCCGGTTCTCGTCGGAGCGTCGTGACGATGATCGTGGCGGCAACAGCCGTGGTGGCGGTCGCAACGATCGCGGCGGCGGACGGCGTCGCTGACAGGAGTTCGCGCACGGCACTTCGCTGCGCATTCGCGGCGAGGCCGCTCCTGACGAGTCCTACGGAGTGGCGCCAGGTTCGAGGGTGAAGTGGCGGCGGTCGACTCAAAGGACGTCGAATCAAGCGACGAGCGGCATCAAAGGCGTCCTGTCGCTCGACGCTGAACCCTCACCGCATGTGATCGGTAGCAGGCAGATCAGCGCCCGTCATCGGCTTGCCCGAGAGCCGAGCCCGCATTCGTTTGAAGCCTTCGGTGTGCCACTCGAAGAACTTGGGCTTGCTCCCCAGCTCGGTGGCGCGCCGTTTCCACTCGATCTCGGCGGCGTCGATCTCGGCCGCCGTCGGCTGACCTGAACCGCCGCCCGTCAGCTCGCGGAAGATCCACGGCGAACGAATCGCACCACGGGCGATCATTACTCCATCGCAGTGCTTCATGAGCCGCTGTGCACTCTCGAGCGAGACCACGTCACCGTTGCCGATGATGGGAATCGAGGCACGCGCCTTCACCTCGGCGATCGCGTCCCAATGTGCGGGCGTCGTCGACTCCTCGCGAGCGTGGCGTGCATGCACCGTCAGCCCATCGAGCAGCTCGTTCGCGAGCTCGACGATCGGCAGATAGACCTTCTGATCCATCTCGGGCCGATTGAGCCCCAGGCGGATCTTCGCGGTCACGGCTCCGATGGGGAGCGAGGTGCGGCCCTTCCAGGCGCGCAGCACCTCGAAGATCGCGCGCAGCTTGTTCTTCCGCTTCAGCAGCGCAGGACCGGCGCCGATCTTGATCACCTCAGGAGACGGACAGCCGAAGTTCAGATCGACCGCGCGCAGGTTCTTGAAGTGCGGGTGCGTCGACGCGGCGAGCGTGTCGAGCTTCGTCAATGCCTCTTCGAGCTCCGTCTCGTTCACGACCATCAACTGCACGCCGGTGGGCACGTCGGCATCGAACGAGTCGATCAGGTCGATGGTGCTCTTGTTGTTCCGCACGAGCCCGCGCGCGCGAATCATCTCGGTCCACGTGAAGCCGGCTCCGAGTGACCAGCACAGCCGTCGGTGTGCCGCGTCGCTCACGCTCTCCATCGGAGACAGAATGAACGGCGAGGCCAGCTCGAGGCTGCCCAGCTTCACGCCAACACCACCACCGTCACGCCATCGCCGCCTTCTGGGCCATCACCGGGGCGGAAGCTCTTGGCGTACGGCGACGAGCGCAGATACTCGCGAATCATCGTCTTGAGCGCGCCCGTGCCGTGGCCGTGGAGCAGAATCGCCGCCGCCTCACCGTCACGGGACACGCGATCGAGGAAGCGCTCGACCTCACGCATGGCGTCTTCGGCACGCTGCCCACGCAGATCGAGCGTCGGGCTCGCGAGCGTCATCGGCTTGGCCGCGGTCGCTTCGGCGCGCTTGAGCTGCTCCTCCTTCTTGCCGGCAGAGGAGGGGAAGCGGCTGGGCGTCACAGCGCTCTTCTTCGGCGGCAACAGCTCGGAGGAAGGGACCCGCATTCGCAGCGCGCCCATCGTCACGACGACGGCGTCTTGCGAGATGTCGACGATCTCGACCTCGGCATCGAGCGAGCGGTGACGGGCCTTCGCGCCGACCTTGATCTCCAGCGGTGCGAGCTCCTCTGGTCCTGTCTTCAGCTCGGTGCGCACGTTCCGCTCGGCGACGGTCTGTTCGTTGATGCGTGCGCTGATCTCGGCCGCCGACTCCTTCGCGGCCTTGAGCGCCTTGTCGCTGCGATCGGTCTCGAGCCGATCGACCAGCGCTCGAATCTGGGTACGCGCGAACTCCAGTTCGGCTCGCAACGACTCGCGGAACTTGAGCTCTTCTTCCTTCTTCTTCCGCTGCACCTCGGCCAGCTGCGCCTCAGCGTTGGCCTTCAGCTCACGGGCTTCACGCGCATCGCGCTCGGCCTGATCACGCTGGTCCAGCATTTTGCGACGCTCGTCTTCGGCGGCCTGAAGCGCCTTGGAGAGCGCTCCGCCCGCGTTCTGGGCGAGGTGGGTCGCGCGCACGCAGATCGTCTCGGGCAGACCGACGCGGCGGGCGATGTCGATGGCCGATGAAGCACCAGCAGCTCCGAGCTGCAGTCGATACGTCGGAGCCATCTTCTTCGCATCGAACCCCACCCGGCCGTTCACGAAGCGAGGGTCGAGGTGGGCGAGCGCCTTCAGCTCTTCGAGGTGCGTGGTGACGAGCACCAGCGCGCCCTTCTCGAGCAGATCCTCCAGCACCGCCGTCGCGATCGCCGCACCTTCACGGGGGTCGGTGTCGGCCGCGATCTCGTCGATCAGCACGAGCGCGCCCTTCTTCGCCGTCGCGACCACACCCTTGAGCACCGTGACGTGCGCCGAGAAGGTCGACAGGCCCTGCTCGAGATCCTGCAGGTCGCCGATGGCCGAGTGCACCTGGTTGAAGAGCGGAATCGACGAGCCGGGATCGCAGGGAATCGGCAGGCCGGCGCGCACCATGAGCGCACACAGGCCGATGCCGGTCAGTGTGACGGTCTTGCCGCCCGCGTTGGGGCCCGACACGACGAGCGCCCGCGCGCCCTGTGAGAGATCGACGTCGTTCGCGATCACCTGATCGCCCTTGAGCACCAGGCGCGGGTGACGCAGGCCCTTCACGTTCAAAGGCCCGTGCGCCGGGTGCACGGTCGGGGTCGTCGCGTGCAGATCGAGCGACAGCACCGCGATGGCCTCGAGCTCATCGAGCTCAGACGCCGCGAGCAGGCCGTCTTCGATCTTCGCCGCTTCTCGCGAGACGAGCTGCGACAGCTCCATCAACACCTTGCGCTCTTCTTCGACCACCACCGAGTTCGCGATGGCCAGCTCGTTGCCGACGCCGATCAGCTCCTGCGGCTCGACGAAGAGCGTCTGACCCGACTGGCTGGCGTTGTGAACGATGCCCTCGACCTCGCGCTGATGACTCGAGAGCACGGGCACGACGTAGCGATCGTTGCGAACCGAGTAGTAGCCCTCGCGGAGATTCGTCGCGAACTTCTCGTCGCGGAGCAGATCGTCGAGGCGCGCCCGAATGCGACGGTGCAGGCCCCGCGCGCGATCGCGGGCATCACGAAGCTCGTCACTCGCGCGGTCCGAGATCTCACCGCTCGCCTCGAAGCTGCGATCGAGCCGCGTCGCCAACCGGCCCAGCAGCGGCATTCGGCGGCCCAGCGCGGCCAGCCCCGGCACCTTCTCGCGGCGCTCCTGCAGCACCTCGTAGGCGCGCTCGAACGCGAACAGCGCCTGGCAGATCGCCATCAACTCGCGAGGCTCGAGCATGCCGGCCTTGGTCGCGCGGTCGAGCGACGGGCGCAGATCGACGAGCCCGCCGATGGGAAGAGAGAGCGGCTCCTGCTTGAGCCGTGTGGCCTCTTCGACGAGCTCGAGGCTGGCCAGCACCTCGGGAATGCCGTCGAGGAAGGGCCGCGCGATGCCACGCGCCTTGCCCACCTCGGTGCGGCAGCGCGAACCGATGGCAGCTCGAACGTCGTCGAAGCCGAGAGAGGTGAGGGTGCGATCTGAGACGTCCACGGAGTTCTCCACGAAGCACAGCCGCCGGGCTCATAGCCGCACCCGACCCCGCCCGCGACGTGTTCGCGAGGCGTGTCCTGACCGGCTGGACTCATCCCATGTTCGGGACGAGTGGTGGCGCGGAGGGCAGGGCGACGTCACGCTTGGGGTTCCACCCATCAGGAGGCTGCATGAAACAGCTGCTCGTCACGCTCGCCGTTGCTCTGTCTGCCGTCCCTTCCGTTGCGTTCGCTGATGGCTGTTACATCTGCTCCTCCGGCAGCTCGAACGGTTGCAAACAATGCCGCTACTCCGGCAGCGACACCCAATCCGCGAGGAAGGACTGCGAGAAGAAGGGCTGCAAGATCGGCGGAACCGCGAGCTGCTCCAGCGCAGCGAACGTGAAGGTCTGCGTGGCGCCGGCCTCGGCAGGTCCGACCCGCACGGCGTCGCTCGACACCACGATGGAGTGCGCTCCGAACTGATGTGGTACTCGCGGGCCCGTGATCGTCCTCGTCACGCTCCTGCTCACCGCCGCCCCTCACCAGGCCCGCCTGACGGAAGCGCTCGAGCTCGAGAAGCAGGGCGCTGATGGTCAGGCGCTCGAGAAGCTCGAAGCGCTGGTGGCGACCGACCCCACCTGGGATCTCGCGCGGCTCGAAGCGGCCCGCGTACGACTCAAGGTGGGCAACGAGCTCGAGCGCGCGAGCTGGCATGCCGACATCGCCCGGTCCCTCGCTCCCGAGAACCCGCGCGCACACTACCTGTGGGCGCTCGCACAGGACGAGAACGGCAACCCCGCTGAGGCGACGCGTTCGCTCGAGGTCGCGCTCTCACTTCGTTCCGACTTTCCCGACGCGCGCTTCCGGCTCGCGGGGTTGTTGTCGGCCCAACGCCGCTGGCCAGAGGCCGTCGTCGCCTGGCGCACGTACGCTGAGTCGATGCCTGGTGCGACAGGAGCGCGCCTCCAGTTGGCCCAGGCCCTCGAACAGGCGGGAGATCTCAAGGGCGCCGAGACCGAGCTGCGTTCGCTGCTGAAGCTCGACGCGCTGCGACCGGTTGCGACGCGCCGTCTGGCCGACCTGTTGGACAAGACCGGCCACCACGACGAGGCCACCCGCCTCAGACGATCATTGGACCAGCCGGCCCGTGCGCTCCGCCCGTTGAAGCCCTCTGCTCGCTGACGCCTTCGATCTTCCGCGATCCGTCGAATCGGCTAGAGAGGCGATATGAATCTCCGACTGGCTGCTGGGGGGCTCCTGTTGGTCGCTGGGTCCGTGTTTGCCGCGGAGCCGCCTGGTCTCACCGCACCGACAGCCGAAGTGCTCAAGGAGCTTCGCCGCATCGAAAGCGCTGCCTGGCACGGGCAGGCCGACGTTGCGCGAATCGAGCTGCAGAACCTCGCGAAGCAACGGCCCACCGAGCCGATGCTGCGGGTCTACGTCGCGTGGTGCTCGATGCCGACCGACGACGCGTGGAACCAGCTCAAGAACGTCTCGCAGATCTACCCGGACCTCTCGTGGGTTCACTACGGCATGGGCCGCATCTACATCGGGTGGAAGATGCGCGATCTCGCGAAGACCGCGCTCGACAACGCGCTGAAGAAGGATCCCACCTTCTACCCGGCGATCATCGCGCAGGGCGACATGGCGCGCCTGAAGGACGACCTCGACGAGGCTGAAGCGAAGTACCGCGCTGCCCTCGCGATCGCCGACGACGCCGAAGCCCACGCAGGTCTTGGCCTCGTGCTCATCAAGAAGAACAAGCCCGACGACGCGAAGCCCGAGCTTCAGAAGGCGATCGCGCAGTGGGCCGATCAGCCGCCCGCGCTGCGTGAGTTGGTGAAGCTACAGGAGGCCGCGAAGGACCCCGAGCTTCCGAAGAACCTCTCCCTACTCGCCGATCTTCAGCCGAAGGATCGCGACGTGCGCCGGCTGGTCGCTCAGCTCAAATACGACGCAGGCGACAAGAAGGGCGCGCTCGGCGAGTACGAGAAGCTGCTCAAGCTGGGCAACCCCGACCTGATCACCGCGACTCGCATGCAGGCGATGTATCGCGAGGTGAACGACGCCGAAGGTGAAGAGCGCGCCAGCGTTCTCATGGCGGGGCTCGACAAAGAGGCCGTGCCGCCGCTCATTCGCATCGCCGAGCTGAAAGAAGCCCGCAAGGATCTCGACGGCGCCGAGAAGACGCTCTTCGAGGCGCTCGAGCGCAAGCGCGATCTGCCCGACACGTGGTACCGCCTGGGGAAGATCAGCCTCGCGAAGAGTCAGCCGATCTTCGCCCTCGATCGTTTCCGTCGTGGCGGCGCGAAGTCGGGCGAGCACAGCGACGACTGCAAGGCCGAGGCGAAGAAGCTCGAGGAGTCGTTCAAGCTGCCCGCCAAGCAGGCGAAGGGCTCGGTCGATCGCATCTACGGCATGGTCGCCAAGACCCTCGAGGACTTCTACTTCGTGCGCCGCAAGGGCAACCCGAAGCTCAAGGGCTCGCTCAAGGTGCGCGTGAAGGTGACGGCCGAGGGCGTGGTCGAGTCCTCGGAGGTCGTGGAAGACACGCTCGGTGACGTCCTGCTGGCAGGGCACGCCGCGTTCGCGCTCCGTGACGCCGAGTTCGAGATGAAGCGCCGGGAGCCGGTGTTCGAGTTCGAGCTCGGCGTCCCCGTGAAGAAGGGCAAGTGACATGGCCGTGCGGTTCGGCATCGACGTCTGGGTGAAGCAGAAGTTCCGCGCGCTGAAGGGCCTGCGGGTCGGTGCGATCGTCAACCCCACCAGCGTCGACGCGTCGTTCCGCCACCTGGTCGATCTGCTGCACGAGGCACCCGGCGTGACCCTCTCGGCGCTCTTCGGGCCGGAGCACGGCATTCGCGGCGAGGCGCAGTACATGGTGGCGGTCGGAGACGTCGCCCGCGATCGCCGCACCGGCGTCCCCGTGTACTCGCTCTATGGCAGCACCTTCGAGTCGCTCTCTCCCAGGCAGGAGTGGCTCTCGAACCTCGACGCGCTCGTCTTCGACATTCAGGACGTGGGCGCGCGCTACTACACGTACATCTACACGATGGCCCTCGCGATGAAGGCGGCCGCGAAGGCGAAGCTTCCCTTCTTCGTGCTCGATCGCCCGAACCCGATCGGCCTCGACGTGGTGCAGGGCAACCTGGTGGGGAAGAAGTTCCGCTCCTTCGTCGGGCTGTACGAGCTGCCCAATCGGCACGGCATGACGGCCGGTGAGATCGCCTCCCTGTTGAACACGACCGAGCGCTTCGGCTGCGAGCTGCATGTGGTGCCGTGCGAGGGCCTCAAGCGCTCCACGACGTGGGCGCAGACGGGCCGCGACTTCATCTCGCCGTCGCCGAACATGCCCAGCCCCGCCACCGCGCTCGTGTACCCGGGCATGTGTCTGGGCGAGGGCACGAACGTCAGCGAAGGCCGTGGCACCTGCCGGCCCTTCGAGCAGTTCGGGGCGCCGTGGCTCAAGTCGCATGATGTGGCTGAGTCGCTCAACGGGCTTGCGCTGCCCGGCGTCGTGTTTCGCCCGTGCTCCTTCACGCCCACCTTCGACAAGTTCCAGGGCGTCTCGTGTGAAGGCGCGTTCCTGCACGTCACCGATCGCACGGCGTTCGATCCCTTCGTGACCGGTATCGCCGTGTTCCAGACGTGCCGGGCGCTGGGCGGCACGGACTTCGCCTGGCGCGCCGACGCGTACGAGTTCGTCGACGACATTCCTGCCTTCGATCTGCTCTGCGGCACCTCGAAAGTGCGCGGGGGGATTGAAGCTGGCTGGCCACTGGAGAGAATCGTGGCGGGCTTCGCGTCGGAGCTTCGGCCGTTCCTGGCCGTTCGCAAGAAGCACCTGCTGTACGGTTGAGCCTGTCAGCACATGGCGAACGCGATCGGCATCTTCGGTGACACGGGCGGTGATCTCGGGCTCTTCGAGTCCGCGCTCCGCTTCTTGTCCGATCGCGGCGCCAAGCGCTTCCTCTTCGCTGGCGGCAACTACGACGATCTCGACGACTGGCTGCAGACCAAACGTGACGAGATGCGGGCCCAGGCCGACTACTCGAACGGCGACTTCCTCGAAGACGTGTCTCGCTTCCTGCTCGGGCTCGAACAGAAAGATCGTCCAGCCGCGTTCGGAACCGCGTGGGAGCTCGCGCGCGCGATCGAAGAGATCATGCGCATGAAGGACAAGGTGCTGCGCACGCCCGAGAAAGGCAGCCTGCAGTACCAGGATCCCGCGGTGCCGCGGAAAGCCGTCGACATCGTGGGCGACATCTTGTGCTGCGTCGTGCACGACAAGAACGACCTCGACAAGGAAGACATGGTGAACGCCGCGGTGCTCGTGCACGGCAAAGAGGCCGAGCCGAAGGTGGTGCAGATCGGTCCGCGGTTCTTCATCACGCCAGGCCGGGTGAACGGCGGCCCGAAGTCGACGGTGGCGATGCTCGAGCTCATCGACAAGCAGCTCACGTTCTCGGCGTGGACACTCGATGGCAAGACGTTGATCGACAAGCAGCCGATCGTGCTCGGCGGCAGCAAGACGAAGCTGTCGGTGAAGTGATGAAACGAATCGCGCTCATCGGAGGCTCCTTCAACCCGCCTCACGTTGGCCACCTGATGGCCGCCCTCTACGTTCGCACGACGCGCGCGGTCGACGAGGTCTGGCTGGTGCCGGCGTTCAATCACCCGTTCGGCAAGGACCTCGCCTCGTTCGATGATCGGGTGCGCATGTGCGAGCTCATGGCCGAAGACTGCGGCGGGTGGCTGAAGGTGAGCCGCGCCGAAGGCCAGGTTGGCGGGGAAGGGCGCACCATCGAGCTGCTGGAGTGGTTGATTCCGCAGCACCCCGACACGCGCTTCGAGTTCGTGATCGGCAGCGACATTCTGGCCGACCTTCCGAAGTGGAAGGCGTGGGATCGCATTCAGCAGCTCGTCGACGTCCTCGTGCTGTATCGCGCGGGCTACCCGGCACCCGAGGCCGTGGGCCCGCCGATGGCTGAGGTGTCGTCGACCGAGATTCGCAAGGCGCTCGCCGAAGGGCGCCGGCCCGATCATCTGGTTCCGCGCCGGGTGCTCGACTTTCTCGAGCGGAAGAAGAGCTAAGCCTCGAGGTCGGGTGGTGTGAGCCGACGCGGCTTCTCTATGCTGCGCCGCCCATGAAGCTCTCTCGACGCGAGCTCGGTCTCGCCGCCCTCGGAGCCGCAACATCTGCCCGCGCGCAGATGACCCGGCCCGCCGCCTCACGGTTGATCGTGTTCTTCACGCCGAATGGAACCGTCCCCACGCGCTGGAGGCCGACCGGCACCGAGACCGCGTTCTCGTTCGGAGCAGGCACCGTGCTCGAACCGCTCGCCGCGCTTCGCGACAAGCTGGTCGTGATCGACGAGCTCGACTTCTTCGGCGCCGACAACCACGAAGGTGGCATGGCCGCGATGCTGACCGGCACCGCCGGCTCGACGGGCGAGTCGCAGGGCATGTCGCTCGACCAGTTCGTCGCCGCTCGGTTGAATGCTCCGACGAGGTTTCGATCGATCGAGCTGGGTGTCGCCACCAGCGCCTGGGGCTCGAGCCGGCAGACGCGCATGTCGTATTCGGGCCCCGGTGCCCTCGTGAGCCCCGATGACGATCCCTCCGCAGTCGCGCGACGCGTCTTCAACGTCGGCGCAAGCGCTGGCACCAATCGCCTCGATCGAAAGAAGGCCATTCTTCGACTCAACCGCGGGCAGCTCGATCGGGTTCGCGCGAGTGCGCCAGAGACCGAGCACGCGAAGCTCGATGCCCACAAGAGCGCGCTCGACACGCTCGAGTCCCGGCTGGTGGCGCCCGTTGGCATGTGCGGCGTTCCCGCGATTCCCATGGGGCTGCGGCCGCAGCAGAACGACGCGTTTCCCCAGGTCGGAGCGCTGCAGATGGATCTGCTGGTCGCCGCGCTCGCGTGTGATGCCACGAAGGTGATCTCGCTGCAGTGGAGCCACACCGTCAGCCCGATCGTGCCGACCTGGTTGTCGCTGAGCGAGGCGCATCACGAGCTCTCTCATATGGCCGACTCGAACGCGGCCGGGGTCGATCGCTTCATCGCCGCCGAGCGCTGGTTCGCGCAGCAGTTCGCGACACTGGTCTCGAAGCTCGAGGCGACGCCGGACCCCAACGGTGGTGGCTCGCTGTTCGACACGAGCCTGGTGCTCTGGTGCAAAGAGATGGGTGATTCGCGGGCCCACGTCTGCCGCAACGTTCCAATGGTGCTGACGGGCAGGGCGAACGGAGCACTCCGGCTTGGCCGCTATCTGCGCGTCGCGGGCGAGCCCCACCAGAAGCTGCTCGTCAGCCTCAGCCACCTGATGGGCCTCGACAACGAGACCTTCGGCGATCCCGCGAAGAGCCGGGGCGCACTGGCGGGGCTCGTATGAAACGGCTCCTGCTGACGCTCGCCTTGGCGGCGTGTGAGGCGAAGATCGACGGCCCTGCGCCCATGGACGACATGAAGCCTGTCGACTGTGCAGCCGCACCACTTCCAGGTCGTCGCCTTCGCAGGCTCAGCCGGCCCGAGCTGGTTCGCAGCACCAATGAGCTCGCCGCCGCGTCGGTGGTGTCAGTGCAGGCGCTCGCGTCGGATCTCGTGGTCGATGGCTTCGAGACCTCGGCCGAGAAGCTGACGGTGGGCGTGCTGCTGGCTGATCAACTCCAGACGATGGCGGAGTCGGTGGGCGCGGCGATCGGTCAGGCGCCGGCACGGTTCGGTGGCTGCAACATGCCGACTGATGCCTGTCGCGATTCCTTCCTCCGTGCCCTGGGTTCGGCGGCCTTCCGAAGGCCGGTGGATGACACGCAGCTCGCCGAATACCGATCGATCTACGAATTGGCGCGGCCCGACGGTCACGGCGCGGCTGCAGCCCTCGTGGCCGAAGCCATGTTGTCGTCACCCTTCTTCCTCTACCGGCAGGAATTGGGCGCGCCAGCAGGGGAGGGCCAGTGGGCTTTGTCGGACGAGGAGCTCGCCAGCCAGCTCTCGTACTTCCTCACCGGTGGACCGCCCGACGCTCAGCTTCGGGCCGCCGCTGAAGCGAAGATGCTCCACGAGCCGGCGCAGCTCGAAGCGCACGCGACACGCCTGTTGCAGGGTCATGACGGCCTGGGTGGATTCGTCGATGCCTGGCTCGAGCTCGATCGGCTCGACACGTTGCCGAAGGAACCTCCGAACTTCACGCCGGCGATTCGCTCAGCCATGCGTGAAGAGGCCCATCGGTACTTTGCGCAGGTGCTCGAGAGCGGCGGCTCCTGGCAGACGCTGCTGACCGCGCGCTACGGCGTCGTCGATCAGCAGTTGGCTGCGTTCTACGGGCAGCCGGCGCCGACGGGAGCCGCGTTCCAGAAGGTCGATTGGCCGGAAGGGCGCCGAACCGGTTTGCTGACCCTGGGCGCGTTCCTCGCGACGCACGGAAAGCCGTCGGGGTCCTCGCCAGTTCATCGCGGCGCCGTCATTCGCGCCCGCGTGCTCTGTCAGCCTGCGCCTCCGCCACCGCCCAACGTGAACGCGACGCCGCCTCCGGAACAGACCGGCCGCACCACGAGGGATCGCTTCGTGGCGCACTCGGCGAACCCCAGCTGCGCTGGCTGTCATTCGATGCTCGACCCGCTCGGGTTCGCGCTCGAGCACTTCGATGGCGTCGGCCAGGAGCGCTCGCTCGACAACGGGCTCCCAATCGACGCGACCGGAAAGCTGCTGGCGACGACCCCGGCCGACGTCACGTTCGATGGCGCGAGAGCCTTGTCGGAGGCAATCGCGAACAGCGAAGAAGGCCGCTCGTGCTTCGTGACGCAGGTGCTCCGGTTCGGCATGGGCATGTCTGGCGCGCGCGATCCGTTCACGTGCGTGGGCTCGACCGTCACGAAATCGATGACGTCGACGACGCCGTTGCGAGACGTGGTGCTGGCGGTGGTGAAGGCTGACGGCTTCCGTCTGCGGGCCGGAGCGACGAACGGCGTTCAGCCGATGCTGCCTCCGCCCGTCGTCACCATGCCGATGCCTCCGACGCCGCAGCCGATGAACGGCCTGCAGGTGACCCGAACGACGCAGTCGTCATGGCCGACTGGCTATTGCGACGATGTGACGGTGAAGAACGTCGGCACAGCCGCGGCCGATTGGAGCGTCGAACTGGCCGTCGAAGGCACCATCAACAACGCCTGGAATACGCAGTTCACCGCGGCCGGCATGAACGTTCGGTTCGCTGGAGTCGCCTGGAACGCACGGCTCGAACCGATGGCCAGCGCCTCGTTCGGCTTCTGCGCCATGAAATGAGGCTGTGGGAACAGGTCGCATCGGTCGAGTGAACGCGTCAGCCAAAGTTCGTCGGAGCCCGATTCGGGCCGTGGCAGTGTGCCTCAGGCATGGATGCTCAACAGTGGATGCTGCAGTTCAAGCAGGTGCACGAGGCCGCCAAGAAGAACGGGTCTGACGAGAAGCACCGGGCGATGAAGGAAGAGCTGGCGAGGTCGCTGGTTCAGGCCCAGGGCTTGTCGGTTCCCGAAGGTCAGGCGCATCGAAAGGCGTTTCGAATCGCCCAGGCCTGGCAGGTCGAGATCAATGAGATCTACAAGTGCCTGACCAGGGACGTCTCGGGCGGTGGCTTCAGCGCGCTCGTTCCCGGCAATCTGTCGGTCGGTGAAGAGGTTCGGTTTTCGCTTCGAATCGGCGGCGGCCAGGAGCCGGTGACAGGTTCGGCGTCGGTGGTCGCCGCGATCAAACAGGCCGGCAACTCGCGCGTGTCGTTCAACATCGTGTCGATGCCCAAAGCCGACGTCGATCGGTTCGAAGACGCGATCTTCGACTGCGTCCTGAGCCGCTACGCACGCTGAATCCGACCCCGGAAACCAACATCTCCCTCTGAAACCACCATGGCGCCACTTCGTATAATGAGCGTTATGTAAACTAAGCCTGATTCGGTTTGAGGGGCCTTTGAGGCCGAATTCGGGTCGGCTCTCGGCTGGTCGTCTCCTCGCCCAATCGGCTGGCGAGGCTGACTGACGCGGTCGAGGCACGCGGCCAACTGGAGTGACGCTGTGGCGAGATTCCGGCGCGCGTGCCACATCTGACGTGCCATGGGCCGCACCCGCCTGACTGATTCAACCGTGCAGGTTCCGCTCTCGTCTCTGCCCGCAGCCGCGTTGCGAGCCGTGCTGCGCGAGGGCTACGGCTGGCGCGAGCTTCGGCGTGACGTCGTCTCGGGTGTTCTGGTCGGCGTGATCGCCCTGCCGCTCGCCATGGCCCTCGCCATCGCTGTCGGCGCTCCGCCTCAGCAAGGCCTCTACACCGCGATCGTCGCTGGCTTCCTGACGGCCCTGCTCGGAGGCTCGCGCATTCAAGTCGTAGGGCCCACGGCGGCGTTCATCGTCGTGCTGGCGCCGCTGTATGCGCGGTTCGGCCTGGGCGGGCTGTTCGTCGCAGGCATGCTCGCCGGCTTCATGCTGATCGGCGTTGCGCTGCTGCGGCTGGGCCGGCTGATCGAGTTCATTCCGTTTCCGGTGACGACCGGGTTCACGGCCGGCATCGCGTGCGTGATCGCGGTGCTTCAGCTGAAGGACCTGCTGGGCCTGAAACTGCTCTCGAACCCTGAGCACTTCTCCGATCGAATCGTCGCCATGTGGGAGGCCCGCGGAAGCGCCAACCCGGCAGAGCTCGCGATTGGATCCGTCACGCTCGTTCTGTTGCTGATACCCCGTCTGCCGAAGGCGCCGGCGTGGCTGGCGAAGGTACCGGCCCCGCTGATCGCCCTGCCGACGGCCACGATCCTCGCGGTGCTGATGCACCAGCTCGTTGGTGGCGTGCACATCGACACGATCGGGAGCCGGTTTCACACGATGCTCGACGGCGTGATGGTCGACGGCATTCCGCGCGTTCCACCGCACTTCCTGCTGCCGTGGTCGGCGCCGGCGACGAACGGCGCTCCGATCGGGTTCGATCTGCAGACGATTCGGGCGCTGCTGCCGACGGCGTTCACGATCGCGGTGCTGGCAGCCATCGAGTCGTTGCTCTCCGCCGTGGTGGCCGATGGCATGGCGCGCACCCGCCACGATCCCGATGCGGAGCTGCTGGCGCTGGGCATCGCGAACGTCGTGACGCCCTTCTTCGGCGGCATTCCCGCAACCGGAGCGATCGCGCGCACGGCCTCGAACTTCCGGTTCGGAGGGCGATCTCCCGTTGCGTCGATGGCGCACGCGTTGACGGTGTTGCTGGCGATCGTGCTCCTGGCTCCAGCCGTTCAGTACCTGCCCATGGCGAGCCTCGCTGCGTTGTTGCTGCTGGTGGCGTGGAACATGAGCGAGGCCGAGCACTTCATTCACACCGTGCGCGTGGCGCCCCGCAGCGACGTCGCGGTGTTGTTGACCTGCTTCGTGCTGACCGTGGTGTTCGACATGGTGATCGCCGTCACCGCGGGCGTGTTGCTGGCGTCGATGCTCTTCATGCGGCGCATGGCCGTGACCACCGAGGGCAAGTTCGTCGAGAGCGGCCTGCCGGTACCCCTGCCCGAAGGCGTGACGCTCTACGACATCAACGGGCCGCTGTTCTTCGGTGCAGCTGAGCGCGCGATGGGAGCGATTCGCGCGATCGGTGATCACGTGAAGGTCGTGATCTTCCGAATGGACCAGGTCGATCACGTCGACGTGACCGGGCTCGTGGCGTTGGAGTCCGTGCTCGAAGAGCTGGCGCGTCACGGGATCAAAGCCGTGCTCGTCGGAGCGCCACCCGCTGCGCTGCAGATGTTCGCGAAGGCGGGCCTGAAGCCGGTCGAGGGGAAGCTGGCGATCTGCCGTACCCTCGACGAGGCGCTGACGCTCCTGGGCGCGCGGGTGCATCACTATCGCCGTACGCGGACGGGGCCTGTGCGGGTGCACGTGATGGATCGCCACAAGCGTGCGGCAGCCCACTCCCCTCGCCCAGTCGACTGACGCCTCGCCCCTGCCCGTCCGTGGGACCTTCAGCGCAGGTTTCGTTGCGGCTCACGCACTGTCGCGTCCGGTGACTGACCGCCCTTGCCGTTCACGGCATGCTGAGACCGTGACTGCGCAGCAAGAGTGGACACTCAACGAGGTCGACAACGCGGTGCGGGACGGGACGTCTGAGGCGGAGCATGCCGTCGAGTGGTTCTGGGCGAACGGCCCGGTCATGGAGCGGCACACGGCCTTCATTCGCCACGCACGGGCCTGGTGCCAACAACCGCACCTGCGCACGTTGTTCGAGCGACTGCGTCCAGCGGCGCCGCGGCGGGAGTCCAACCTGTTCCCTTCCCTGATGAACTGGCTGGCGCTGTCGTCGGCGCTCGGCCTGGAGGACGAGATTCTGGCGTGGTTCGACGACCGAGTGGCAGCGGGAGACGTGCCGCTCCCTGCAATGAGCAGGTTGCGACGCTCAGTCCTCGTGCGCGGTCGTGCGAAAGACTGGCTCGCGTTCGGCGAGCCGCTCGCTTCGGTGAACGAGTTGCTCGAGACGGTGGCGCAGACACGCGAGCTCTTTGCCGAGGGCCCGGTGGAGGTGCTCGAAGAAGAACTCGATGAAGTCGACTGCGAAGTGGCGCTCTGGCGACGGGTCGCCGAGCGAGAGCGCGCTGATCAGGTGGAGGATGTCGACCTCGCCATCGACGCCTCGGAACGCGCCAAGCCCATTCGAAGTTGGCTCGCCAAACCGGACGAAGCCCTGATTCAGGGGCTGCTCCGCCACCTCTTCGACTGAGGCGGTCGGCAGGGCTGGCACCGAGAAGCGCACCTCCCCTCGAACGCCGCGCGCGGGCCCGAGCTCGCGGTGCCGCTGGCCTGAAAGCAGACCGCCCCGGCTCGAGAGCCGCCGCAGCCCTGTTCTCATGCGATGGGGGCGTGCTCCATCACTCTGACTCGCATCGCCGCCTCGAGAGAAGACAGTGCGTGGCGTCGACGGCCGCCTCGAGGTGTCGGAGCCCGTCGAAGCGACCACACTTTGTGCCAGTCAGTGTTCCCTTGGCTGCGCGCATCCGCCGCAAGGGTCTCGACGGCAGGGCGCTGCGCATCGCGCACCGTGACGTGTCGCCGCAGAACGTGCTCGTCACCTACGACGATGAGGGCAACGCCGAGCCGCGGGTGCCCTTTCTCGTGCGCGTGGAACGTGCGCTGAAGCAGGTCCGACGATTGAGGCAGCGAACTAGCGAGCCAGCTCGTCGGCCAACACATACGGGTCGGCTTTGCGCTCAGCGATGCGCGCGGCGACGTCGGTGAGCTTCCCTCGCTCACGCTCGAGCCGCTCGAGCCCCGCTCGCAGCAACCGGTCTTTGAGCAGGGTGAGGAACTGCGTCATCGCGCGCGTTTGCTCGCGCGTCGCCTTCTCGCCTGTCTCCACGAGGTGCGTCTGGTGTTTCCCGATCGCGGCCACGAGCTCGTCGACGCCCGTGCCCTTTGCGGCAATCACCTTCTGAATCAGCGGCTCCCACTCGACAGGGCCGGCCGGAGGCAACTCGACGGGCGTTCCTTCGGCCTTCGCGCGCACCATGCGGTGATGCGCGTCGTGATCCATCGGAGGCGCCTTGATCGCGTGCCGCAGCTCGAGGTTCGCGCGCAGCTCACGCACCATGCGGTCGGCGCCATCGAGATCGGCCTTGTTCACCACGAAGACGTCGGCGACCTCGAGGATGCCGGCCTTGATGGCCTGAATGTCGTCGCCCATGCCCGGCACCAGCACCACCACCGTCGTATGCGCGAGCTGGGCGATGTCGATCTCGTCCTGCCCGACTCCGACGGTCTCGACGATGATCACCTCACGACCCATCGCGTCCATGACGCGAATGCAGTCGCCGGTGGCGCGTGACAGCCCGCCCAGATTCCCGCGGGTCGCGAGCGAACGAATGAACACGCCAGGGTCGGTCGCATGCCCCTGCATGCGAATGCGATCTCCGAGAATGGCGCCACCCGTGAACGGGCTCGTCGGGTCGACCGCGATCACGCCAACCGACTTCCCCTGCGCGCGGTAGGCCGTGATGAGCCGATCGGTCAGCGTCGACTTGCCTGCGCCGGGAGAGCCCGTGATGCCGATGATCCACGCCTTCCCCGTTTTTGGGAACAGCAGCTTGAGGGCATCGGTCGACAGCGGCGCGCCATCATCGATGAGCCGCATGAGTCTGGAGGCCTTGCGAACGTCTCCCGCGAGCACTCCGTCGGCGAGTTCCTGCGCCGTCATCGTCACTCCACCACCTCGATCTGCTCGATGGGCACGCCCATCAACTCCGACACGAGGGCGCGAATGCCCGGGAACTCGTCGAGCTCGAAGCGCTCGGCCCAGATCTTCCCCTTCGGCCCGGCGAGCAGCCCGCGAAAGGTCCGCCCCTGCAGGCGCGCGGCGGCGAAACGCACGGTCTCTTCACCGACTTTGAGCTCGCAGAAGAACTCCATCACGCTGCGTGGCGGAACCATGGCGTCTCCGAACGCCTCGAAGAGCGCCTTCAGGCTGATGCTGACGTCGAGCTCGGCTGGCACGTCCTCGCGCGGCGGCGGATCGCTCGAGCCGGCGACGTCTCCGAACATCGCGTAGAGAAAGTCCTCCAGCGCCGCCCGATCGCGAAACTCGCTGAGTTCGAAGACGGTCGGGGCTCCGATGGTGAGCTCCTGCCCGTCGTGTAGACACCTGACGACCCTGAACTGCCCGACCCGGCTCGACCCCAGCGTGAAGCGAAAGGGCCCGCGCTCGAGCTCTGCACCGAGCTGCAACGTCGCCGGATCGACCTTCGCGCTGATGCCCAGCGCCGACAGCTCGTTGGAGCGACGCTCGAGCTGGTACAGGTGATCATTCAGCGTCTGAATGACGAGATCTTCCAGCCGCGAGGTTCCAGTGAGGAACGCCAGGTTGATGGGCTGGGCTCCGACGAACTCGGGCGGCCCGACGTAGAGCAGCCGATCGCCCATGACGGTGAAGCTGACGCTCGAGATCACCTGCCGGGTGAGCGGGTTGAGCGCAAGGCCCGACGCGAGCTCGAGCTCGGCTTCGACGACGCCATCGGTGTCGGCCACCTTGAGGCCGAGGCCCTCGAGGAAGGCGCGGTCCATAGGCGGCCGGTTTAGCCCTTCAGGAGTTCGCGCGCGATGATGTTGCGCTGAATCTCGCTGGTGCCTTCGCCGATCTCGCACAGCTTCGCGTCGCGCAGGTACCGCTCGACCGGGAACTCGCGCGTGTAGCCATAGCCGCCGTGAATCTGCACGGCCTTGTTGCAGGCGCGCGTCGCGGCTTCAGAGGCGAAGAGCTTCGCGATCGACGCCTCACGCGTGTACGGCCTGCCCGCGTCGGCGATGGCGGCAGAGCGGTAGACGAGCATGCGGGCCGCGTCGATCTCGGTCTGCATGTCGGCGAGCATCCACCGAATCGCCTGGAAGTCGCCGATGGGCTGGCCGAACGCCGAGCGATCCTTCGAGTAGCGCACCGACTCACGAATCGCCGCCGCCCCCAGGCCTACGGAGAGCGCGCCGATCGTGATGCGACCGCCATCGAGGATCTTCATCGTGTCGATGAAGCCGTGATCGATTTCCCCGAGGCGCTGGCTGTCGGCGACCTCGACGTTGTCGAGGTACAACTCTGCCGTGTCAGACGAGCGCATGCCCAGCTTCCCGTGAATGGAGCGCTGGCTGAAGCCCTTCATGCCCTTCTCGAGGATGAACGCGGTGATGCCCTTCTGGCGTTTCTCGGGGCTGGTCAGCGCGAGCACGACGAAGGTGTCTCCGACGGTGCCCTGCGTGATGAACATCTTGGCGCCGTTGAGCAGCCAGGTGTCACCCTTCTTCACCGCAGAGGTCTTCATGCCAGCGGCGTCGCTGCCTGATCCCGGCTCGGTCAGGCCCCACGCGCCCAACGACTCGGCCGAGGCGAGCCGCGGCAGGTACTTCTTCTTCTGCGCCTCGTTGCCGAAGACGCGAATGTGGCTGGTGCCGAGGCCGTTGTGTGACGCCACGGTGAGCGCCAGCGAGCCGTCGTACTTGGCGACCTCTTCGACCGCGACGGCGACCGCGAGCGCGCCCATGTTCGCGCCGCCGTACTCGTCGCCGATGCGAATGCCCATGATGCCGAGCTGACCCAGCTCACGCACGATCTCGAGCGGGAACTTCTCGCTCGCGTCCCACTCGCGCGCTTTGTCCTTCACGCGTCGCTCGCAGAAGTCGCGAACGGTTGCCTGCAGCGCCTTGACGTCTTCAGGAAGCTCGAAGTCCATGCGGGGAATGCCTCGATGAGGTCGGTGACGGTCGGTCTCTATCGGCTTTCACGCAGAGCGACCACACGAGCGCGATGACGCGCGCTGGCATTTCAAGTCGTTGGTTTCTGTGAGCGAGAAGCCAACGAAAAACGGCGTGCCCTCATTGGAGGACACGCCGTTGGTTGCTTCAGCAGCAGGAGCGCTTACTCGGCGCTGTCGTCGCCAGCCGCCTTGAAGATCCAGGGGAAGGTGACGTTCACGATGCCGCCGCCATCGGGCTCGGGGAACTTCCATCGGCGAATGCGCTGGAGGATGCAGCTCTCGACGTTGGCGTTGCCGATCGAGCTCTCGGAGACGGCCGCTTCGGAGACGCCGCCGCTCGGGTCAATCGTCCAGGCCACAGCGACCTTACCGGCGAGATCCTTGTTCTGCTGGAGCTCCTGCTCGTAGCAGAACTTGATCTCGTTCTGGTGGCGCTTGATGACCTTCATGATGACGTCCTTGTCGAGGCCGCCGACGACGGTCGTCTTGCCGGGAATGATGCGGGTCGTGCCCTTGCCCTTGCCGCCGAGGTCGATCGAGCCGTAGCCACCCGCCCCGCGACCGCCGCCCTTGGTGCCGAGACCACCGAGGCCGAGGCCGTTACCGCCGCCGCCAGCACCAGCGCCACGCGAACCGAGACCACCAACGCCCTGCGCGTCACCGACGCCAGCGCCGCCCTGCAGGCCGCCGAGTGCGTTGTTGATGCCCGTGCCGAGACCGCCAGGACCGAAGACGTTCGATGAAGCACCGCCAGCGAACATGCCGGCCATCAGCGAGCTGACCTTCTTGCGGTCTTCTTCGCGCTTGTTCACGTCGACGACGGGAGCGCCCTTCTTCGAAGGATCGGCGTCCGGCTTCTTCGCGTCCTGCTTGCCGAACTTGCCTTCCTTCTCCTTGGCCTTCTCGCCTTCCTGAATGCCCGACTTGTCCTGGAACTTCTTCACTTCCTGCTTCTTCTCGGGCTTCACCACCATCTTCACGTACTTGGACGGGTTGGCGAAGATGTCGTCGCCGTCGCCACCCTCACCCATCGGGGTGATGATCATGGCCGCGACGAGCGCGATGAACGCCATGATGCAGATGCTGGTGATCTTGAAGAACGTGAAGTCGTGCTCATCGAGCGTGTTGAGGCTGATGGCGGCGCTCGGGCGCACGTAGCGAACGATGAACGCGACCTGCTCGAACGAGACCTGCGCGCGATCGTGGAGGCCGATCTCGACAGCGTCGGCGCGAACGCCACCCTCAGCCGCCTTGAGCTTGCCCTCGCCCTTGAGCTGCTCCTTCGACTTGTGGCTGTCGCCCTTGGTCGAGACGATGACGCCCGCCTCGGAGGGAACGTTGACGATGGCGGTGCTGCCCTTGCCCTGCGTGAGGGTGAACAGGTCGCCGACGCCGGGCGAGAAGACGTTGAACCGGGCCTGAGCGTTCTCACCGACGGTGACGGGAACGCCTTCGCCGTAGTGCTGAACGTTGATGAGGGTGTCGCCCCAGAGGAGCGCGACCTGGAGGATCTTCTCGGTCTCGGTCGGAATCGCCTCGGCGGGAAGCGGCTCGGTGAAGAGGGCCGCGGCGTTCTTGCCCGTGCCGGCGAGGGCGCGCGGAGCGTCCTTCTTGTGCTTCTTGTCCTTCTTCTTCTCGTGCTTCGACTCGGACTTGGTCTCGGCTTTCGTCTCAGCCTTCGCCTCTTCCTTCTTGGCCTCGACCTTGGCGTCGCCGTTCTTCAGCACGACCTTGACCTTCGTGCCGCCGATCTCGAGGACTTCTCCCGAGGTGATCGGCTTCTCTTTCACGGTCTCGTTGGAGATCTTCGTGCCCTCGGCCGAGCCGAGATCCATGACGATCAGCTTGCCGTCGTTGGCGACCTTCACCATGCAGTGAAGATTCGACACCTTCGGGTCAGTGACCTTCACGTTCGCAGAGTCACCGGACCCGAGAATGATGCTCTCGAGCTCGGACGTGGACTCGGAGACCTTGCCATCGGGGCTGGTGATCTCGAAGGTGACCTTGTTCGCCATGGGGACCTCGGTGACGCGACTGCTGGGTGAAGGGGAAGCGGTTATCCGTCCGGCCGACGGAGGAGACTCAGAGGTTGTCGACGGACTTCTGCAGCTCAGGGTTGAAGTTGTCGCGCACCTTGATGAGGGTGCGGAACGTCGTCTTCTTCTTGCTGACGGAGTAGCTGCCTTCAGGCTTGGTGAGCTCGCCTTCGACGGCGACGTCCGTGAAGTCGATGACCGTCTTCTTGCGCGTCACGACGCGGTCGGCTTCACGAATGACCTTGTCCTGAGCGAACGAGGGGGCCGCGACGGCCGTGACCACTGCAATCACCATCAAGAAACGCTTCATGCTGCCTCCGTGCGCCCCTGTGGACAGCTGTGGCAGGGGCCGGGTTCCTGAAAAGTTGGCGGACACTAGGGGATCAGCGAGTCGTTTGGAAGACCACCAAAGCGCCGAATTGTCCACTTTCGACGCCACCCCGAATCTTCTCAAGCCCTGAGAATCAGGGCTTCTTCTCTTCGGCCTTGGGCGCTTCAGCAGGCTTCGCTTCTTCAGCCTTCGGAGCCTCCTTGGGCGCGTCAGCCTTGGGCGCTTCGGCGGGCGGCGTGGTGTTCGTCGCAGGCGGAGTGGTGGCGCCACCGGGAGCGGGAGCAGCGGGATCGGCTGCAGGCGGAGCCGCGTCGGGCGCCTTCTCGGCCTCCTGCTCTGCCTTGTCGAGCATCGACGGGCCGGTGGGCGCCGTGGGCTTGGGCTTCTCGGGAGCGGGCTGCGCAGCCTGCTGACCCGACTTCTGCATCGCCAGAATGCCCTTCACCTTGTTGTCGATCATCTGCTGGTCCTGCGCAGAGGTCGTCGACAGGCCCTTGCACTTCTCGAAGAAGCCGAGCGCCTTGTCCCAGCCCGTCTTGTCCGCCGCGTATGCCCAGGCCGCGCCGCACACGGCGTCGCCCTGATCGGACTTCAGCGAGAGCACCTTCTCGAAGACTTCGCCGGCCTTGAGGCCCTTCTTCGCGTCCTTGCCCTTCTGACCGTCGAGCGCCCAGGCGTAGGCGAGGAAGTTCTCGTAGCGGGTCGGGTCGAGCTCGGTAGTGCGGCCCAGGTTCTTCTCGGCCGTGAGGTAGTCGCGGTAGCTGAGGGCCATCGCGCCGATGTTGAAGAGGCTGGGCGCGAAGTCCTTGTTGAGGCTCACGGCCTTCTGGAACTGGGCGAGCGCGAGGCGCTTCTCCTGCTGCTGCAGATAGATGAGGCCGAGGTTGTTGTAGACGCCCGGATCCTTCTCATCGAGCTTCTTCGCGTTGATCGAGATGAACTGCGCGAGCGGCAGGTTGCCCTGATCGAAGTAGATGAGCGCGAGGTTCTTGTACGCGTCGGGGTTGTCCTTCGTGCGCGAGAGCACGCGGCGGGCGGTCTCTTCGGCCTTCGCGTAGTTCTTCGCGAGGCGGTAGGCGACGGTGAGGTTGTTGTTGAGCTCGACGTCGAACTCGTTGTCCTTGAGCGCCTCTTCGTAAAGGGCGATCGCCTCGGTGAACTTGTCCTGCAGGCGGTAGACGCGGCCGAGGTTGAGCAGCGTCGGCTTGTGCTTCGCGTCGATCTTGTGCGCGGCCTCGTAGCGGGTCTGCGCATCGGTGAGCCGGCCCTGACGCTCGGCGATGACGCCGAGGTTGTACTGAGTGATCAGGCTGGCGGGCACCTTGTCGGCGACCTTGGTGAACAGGGTGTTCGCCTCGTCGAGGTTGCCGCTGTCGAAGGCCGCGACGCCCTTGTCGAAGTTCTCCTTGGGGCTGGGCAGCTTCGGCGGCGGTGGCGGCGCGACGACGACGTCCTTCTTCACTTCCTGCTGGGGCGTCGTGCAGGCGGTGAGGCCCGAGGCGGTGGCGACGATGGTGAGGGCAGCGATCTTGAGCTTCATGGGCTGTGTTCCTTGTCTCTCGTCGATTCAGCGGCTACCAGCGCCGGCGGCAGGAGCCGCAGCGCTCGGGGTAGGAGCAGGCGTGGGCGCTGGAGCGACCTTCTGCACTTCGGGCTCCGTCGGCAGGGGCGCGTCGTTCGCGGGCGGCTGCTTCTCGAAGCCCGAGGTCACGAAGAACTCGGAGCCGCGGTAGGTCACGTCGCGCGTCTTGCCGTAGGTGCCGGGCTTGTACTTGTTGAGCTTGTCCTGCGCGGTGAGCGTCCACTCCGTGTAGAGCGTGAGCTCGGTCGACTTCACGAGGGCCTTCTCGAACGCTTCCACCGACTTCTCTTCCAGCGGGAAGATGTACCGGTTCTCGATTTCGCCGCGGAAGATGTCGAGCTGATCCTGATCGAAGCCGGGCGGGTCGGGCAGCTCGACGAGGCTGGTCGCGAGATCGGAGTACAGCAGGCCGATTCGCGTGAGCGCCGCGATGCCGTAGTCGGGGTTACCGATGGTCAGCACTTCGGTGTAGCTCTTCTCGAGCTCAGACAGCGTCTTCTGCTTCGCCGGCAGGTCCTTCTTGAAGGTCTTGATCGACTTGAAGCGGAACGCCGTGTACGCGTTCCACGTCGGCTCGAGCTGGAAGAAGCGCGTGTGCGCCGCCGCGAGCATCGCGCGGTCGTTCTTCTTCTCTTCTTCCTTCATCTTCGGGAACGACGCGGTGATGTCCTTCGCGAGGCGATCCATGCCCGCCGTGTCCTTCAGCTTCTGCGCGATCAGGAACTGGCGGTACTTGATGTCGATCTTCCGCGTGTCGGTGACGCGGGGATCCTTCGCGTAGGTCGTGAGGAACGTGTCGTAGTGCTTGGTCGCGTCGGCGAGCTGGTTGGTCTTCTCGAGCACCAGGCCGATGTTGAAGGCGATCTCGGGCGCGTCCTTCTTGTCCTTGAAGCGCGTGACGTAGCGCTTGTACGCGGCGATGGCCTTGTCGAACTTGCCGACGCCCTCGTACCAGAAGCCGGCGTTGTACTGAGCGTCAGCCACCCACTCCGCCGCGGCCTTCTTCTGCGCCTCACGCTCGGTCTCGAGCGCCTTGATCTCGTCGCCAGTCACCGCCGAGCCGTCCGGCCACTTGGCGCCAGCCTTGGGCAGCGCGAACGTCGTGACGACGGCGTTCTTCGGCAGCTCCTTCTTGGCAGCCTTCGCCGCCTTCTCGGCCTTCTCGCGGGCGTCCTTCTCGTCCTTGAGGAGCTGCTTGATGTTCTCGTAGCCGACGGCCTTGTCGCCAGCGGCAGCGTCGTAGGTGGCGATGAAGGTCTCGTACATCGCGGCCGACTTCTCGAAGCTGGCGAGCTTCTCGTAGAAGAAGGCGAGGCCGTTCTTCACGCGAAGGTCGAACATCGAGTCGGCGTACTCCTTGAGAATGCGCTCGCCGATCTCGATCGACTTGTCCTGCTCGTTGGCTTCACGCGAGATCTCCATCGCGTACACCATCGCGCGGGCGGCGTTCTTCGACTTGGGGAACTCCTTCTGGAAGTCGAGGAACAGGTCGCGAGCCTTCTTCACGTCCTTGTCCTTCTTGTAGATGATCTCGTCGACGTACTTGTACTGCGAGCCTTCGACGACGTTGGCGACGCGCGACTTGAAGTCGGGCTTGGCCTTGGCCATCAGCTTCTCGTTCGACTTGAAGATGCGGGCGAGCTTGTTCAGCTCGAGCCACTCTTCCTTCTCTTCGAGCACGCCCATCGAGAGGTCGGCGGCGTCGGCCGAGCGGCCCTCTTCGGGGTACTTGTTGATGATGTCACCGAAGCGGCGAGCGGCTTCGACGAAGTGGTTCTTGTCGTAGTAGATGACGGCCGCCTGGTAGGCGATGTCGACCTCTTCAGCCGTCTTCGGGTAGAGCTGGTTGTACTTGTCGCAGGCCGCGATCAGCGACGTCTCGTACTTGGTGATCGGCTTCTCTTCGAGCTCCTTGATGGAGCGCTTGGTCACCTTCTTCGACTTCTCGACCTTGTCCTTCTTCTTGGTCTCTTCGACGAGCTTGTCGTCCTTGAGATCGCTCTTCTGGAGCACGCCGCGCTCGATCTTGACGAGCTTGTCGTACGAGAGAATCGCGTTGTACGCGGCCGTCTGGCGGTACTTCTCCTGGCTGATCTCCTTCGCCTCGGGGCGGTTCGGAACCTTGAACGCGGTGACCTGATCGTACTGGGTGGCAGCGGCCTCCCACTCCTCGAGGGCCCAGAGAATTTCGGCGTAGTAGTACTTGAGGTTGAAGGCGTGGTCCGAGATGAACTGCTCGTCTTCCGAGACCGCGAAGCCGTCGACGTACTGCTTGTAGATGTCGCGGGCGAGGCGGTACGTGACCACCTGCTTCGTCTTCTGCGCCTCGTTGTGGTACTCGGTCACGGTCGTGCGCATCGCCTCTTCGGCGACGTTGAAGCCGTTGCGGAGCACGTCCTTCTTCGACTTGTTCGCTTCCCACCAGCTCGAGCCCGGGCGGTAGAGCTCGGCGAGCTTCTTCACTTCGGCCTTCACGTTGTCGCGCTGGCGCAGGCCTTCGTACGACTTGATGACAGCCTGCTGGAAGTCAGGAGCCGCTTCCGAGTTGGGGTTGTCGTTGAGCAGGTAGCGGAACGACTTGATGGCGTTGTCGTGGTGACCGGCTTCCTGCATGCCGTACGCGAGCTTGCCGATGAGGCTGGTCTGCTTCTTCTTGCCGGCCTTCGCCTTGTAGTAGGCGATCGCGTCGTCGGCCCGGTTCAGCTGAACGAACATGCGCACCGAGTCCTGGAGCGCTTCGTTCTTGAGATCGGTGAAGACGCGCTCTTTGCCGGCGCCCGCCTTCTCGGCGATCTCGACGGTGTCCTGCAGCTTCTTGAGCGCCTTCTCGTGCTCGCCCGCGTTGAAGTCACACCAGGCCAGCTTGTAGAGCGCGTACGACTTGATGCGCGGGTTGCTCGTGGCGAACGCCTTCTCGAAGTAGCTGCGCGCCTTCTCGAGCACGTTGGCGACGTCGAAGTAGTGGTTGCCGAGCTGCACGTACGTGTCGGGCACGAACTTCGAGCCCGGGTAGCTCTTGAGCAGCTCTTCGTAGCGCTTCACGGCGCCGTCGCGCTTGCCCGTCTCGTACAAGTTGTACGCGAGGTTGAAGAGCACTTCGTCTTTGCGCTCGTACGAGGGGTACTCGCGGAGGATCGTCTCGTACAGACGCATCGTCTCGGAGCGGTAGAGCTCGGACTCGCGGTGATCCTCTTTGGGCTCCGAGACCTTGTCGCCGCGGTTCTTCTTCTCGTCAGCTTCCTTCTGCTGCTCGAAGAACTTGAGCATCTCGCGGCGGTACAGGTAGCGGGACTTGTCCCAGTAGAGCTCGGCGAGCTGGAAGAGCAGCTCGGACTTCTGCGGGTTGCCGTCTTCGATCTTCGGAATGATCTTCTTCGCGGACTCGATCTGCTCGTCGCGCTTCTTGTCGGCGATGGCCTCGCGCTCGACGTCCTCGGCCTTCATCTTCGTGTTCTCGCGCGCCTCGAGTTTCGCAGGGCCCTTGCGCTCCTCGGGCTTCTTGGCCGCGGCTTCAGCAGCCTTCTTCGCGGCCTCGGCGGCCTTCGGGTCGGTCTTCGCCGCGGCGGGAGCCTTCGCCCCACCCTTCTTCGCAGCCTGCGCGTTGGCGTCGATCGAGCTCAGCAGCATCGCTGCGGCTGACATGGAAGTGAGCAGTCGGGAGTGAAACAGCTTCATTGCGGCTCCTGTCGGAGTTGAGGCTTTGCCGAGGTGGTGTTTGTCGGCTGAAAACGGCGCGGACCCTACACCACGGGTTTGATGGAAAGAAAGGGTGCCAGCCGTGGCCAGCACCCTCTGAATCACGAGCATTTCGGAAGGCTTGGACGCCCTCCGAGCTGCGTTGGTTCTGCCTTAGTTCTTACCGACCGGGCAGCCCCGCTTGAGCGTGTACTGGTAGTACCCGATCTCGTCGCGCCAGAACTCGCCCTGGAAGCGCCAGTAGTTCCAGTTCTCGGCGGGCATCTGCGGGCGGTAGAGCGTCTGCTTCTTCAGCACGGTGTTCTGATCGCTGCCGGACTCGGCGAACTCCTTCTCGGCCTTGGCGACCTCGAAGCGGATGATTTCGGCCTGGTCACCGAAGCCCTTGATGGTGCGGTAGGCCTCCTGAATGCGGTTCTTGGCCGTCTGGCCTGCGACCTGCTCGAGCGTGCCGCGGTTCTGGTCGAGGTACGAGATGAGCTCGTTCGACAGCTTCGCGCTCTTCCACGACTGAATGCTGTCGATGGTGGCCTTCTCGGAGTCGATCGCCTTCAGCATCGAGAACAGACCCAGCATGCGCTCGTTCGAACGAACCCAGTTGAGCACTGGCTTGGGCAGCTTGTCGGAGTCGGTCGTGTCGACGAGCTTGAAGAAGTAGGCATTGTCCTTCGCTTCACCTTCGACGATCGGCTTCAGGGCTTCAGCCATGGGCAGGTAGATCCGCTCGTACTCCACCAGCGCCGACTTCGACTCCTCGTACAGGCAGGCGAAGTAGTAGATCGTGGAGGTCAGAATCCACGACTCGGGCTGGAAGGCGCCAGTGAACTGAGGCGCGTAGAGGGCCTGCAGCGAGCCGAGGCCGCCGCCGTAGTCGTCGTTCTGGAAACGCGCGAAGCCGTTCTCGAACAGCGACAGATCCCAGTACTTCGAGAAGCGGGGGATCTTCTCGTAGGCCTTCGTCGACTTGTCGAAGTTGCCGAGGCCGTAATTCACACGGCCGAGCCCAAGGTTCGCGAGCTGCTGAATCTCAGCGAGGTCGAGCATCTTCGCGCGCGGGTCGATCTTCAGCACCTTCTCGAAGATCTCGACGGCCTCTTCCTGGTGCTTGCGCTTCTCGTCTTCGCTCGTCGCCGGGTAGCGGGGATCGGACAGCGCGATGCCCTGCAGGTAGAGCGCCTTGGCGTACACCTGGCTCGTGTCAGGAACGGCGTCGAGGAACTGCTTCGACTCGTCGAGCTTGCCGCGGCGGTGCGAGATGCGCCCGATGAGGTAGTTGATGCGCGAGAGCACCTCGAGCGGCAGCGTCGCCCACGCCTCGGCGTAGCGGTCGTAGAGCTTCTCGAGCTGCGAGGGGATCAGGTAGTCGTCGTTGAGCTGCTCCTGCAGCGTCACCAGCGCCTCGACGGCCTTGCCGTGGAACGGGTGCGACGGGCCGGCCTTCACGATCGGGCTGTAGAAGACGAACGCGGTGAACGGCAGGTTCTGCCGCTGGAAGCTCGAGGCCAGGTAGTACTCGGCCTTGAGCTTCAGATCGTTGTCAGTGGTGGTGTTGTAGACGTCGAAGAACAACCGGGCGGAGTCTTCGAACGACCCGCCGTTATAGGCCGACAGCGCCTTGTTGTAGGTGGCCAGGTCCTGAGCTGAGGCGATGGCCGCGATCAGCAGTGCAACGAGCGTGAGTGCGCGAGTCATGAAGGTCACCGATCAGAACAGGAACGAGATGCCGGCATAGAGGCCGACGTTGTTGAGCACGTCCGACGAGGGGTTGCGGACGAGGCCGAGCGCGAGGGGAACGTCGTTGGAGCGCTTGAGGCCGGTTTCGGGGTCGGTGCCGTCGAAGGTGTCGACGCGGCACGTGCCGCCGACCTGCGCGCTCGTGACCGGGCGGCCAGCACGCAGGGCGTTGTCCATGGCGCGGAGATCATCCGAGCCGCAGCCGTTCACGCGCTCGACGCGCGCCGTGTAGACGACGTCGCGAACCTCGAGGCGGAAGGCGAAGCGCTGACCGAGCTGCAGGCGGAAGCCCGCGCCGAGGCCGGCCATGAAGCGGTAGCCCGTGTCGCCGTACGTCGCAGGCGAGATGGAGCCGTCCTGACGGGCGCTCTCGGGCTTGAGCTGGTGACGGGTGCCGCCGATGCCGGCGCCGCCGTTGAGCACGAACGAGAACTGAGCGAGCGTGCCTTCGAAGAAGGCGAACTTGCCGTAGATCGGCGTCACCTCGACGCCGCCCATCACGCCCCACGTCCACAACAGCGAAGAGGCCGCCTGCGCTTCGACACGGGCCTTCTCGACGAGCTCGCCGTTGAGCGAAGACTCCGAGTTGAACCAGTTGCCGCCGCCCGTGATCATCAGGCCGAAGTTCTCCTGCAGGTGGTACGTGAGCTGGCCCATGGTGCCGAAGTGCTGGGTGAACTTGCCGTTCACCTGCAGCGACACGGGGTACAGCGTCACTTCGAAGCGACCCGAGTCAGAGAACCGCTTCTGCTCGACGATGTGAACGCCGACGTTGGGGTTGAAGAGCGGAGCGCCGTTCACCAGCTTCATCTGCTCGGCCGAGTTGCCACCAGCGGTGGTCGTGGCAGGCGTCGCGACAGTCGGCGTCGTGGCCGGCGTCTCGGCAGGGGTGGTCGTGGTGGGCGTCGTGGTCGCCGCGGGATCGGGCTTCTTGTCCGGCGTGGGCGTCGGGTTCGCCGGCGGATCATCCTCATCGTCGTCGGCAGCAGCGCCACCGGCCTGGCTCAGAACGAGCGAGGGCACAACGAAGGCGGGTGCCGCGAAAGAACGGCCGGCCGCGAGGAACGTGAGAGCTGCAAGGAGGAAAGTCGTGCGCATGGTGGGTGACGTCCTCAGAAGACGAAGCTGTAGCCGAGGTCGATCTGGCTGATCGTGCTGATGCCGGCGTTCGGCGACTGCATGCCGCCAGCGGTGGGGTTGGCCGCGCTGACGTTCGCGCGATCGACGTTGACCCAGTAGGAGTCGAGGAAGGACCAGGTGCGGGCCTCGAGGCGAACGGCGTGCTTCTCGGTGATGAAGAAGCGGAAGCCGAGCGCGAGCGACACGATCGGGCTCACCTTCGTCTCGGTGAAGTACTGGCCGCAGCCGCTGCCAGTGCGCTGCAAGCAGATGAGCAGCGACTCGCGGTTGAAGAGCCCCGCGCCACCGCCCGCCCAGAGGTAGAGCTGGAAGTGAACGGGCAGCTCAGCGAGCAGGTTGATCTTTCCGTAGATCGGCTGGAAACGAATGCCGACGATGCCGTTGGCGGTCATCTGCCAGAGGTCGGAGAAGTCGTTGATGCGCGGCAGGTTCATCTGGGTGAGGAAGGCCTCCTTCACCTGATCGGCGAGCGAGGTCTGACGCGAGATCGCGTAGCCGGCGCGCAGCTCGACCGCGAACCACTCGGCCACGTTGTACGCGGCAGAGATGTTGAGGTTGTAGTGATCGGTCAGGCGCGGAAGCAGCGTGAAGCCCACGTTGCCGCCGACCTCCCAGCGCTTCTCGACCAGGTAGAGCCGGTTGCGAACGGCAACCTTCTCGACGAGCTCGGCCTCGTCCTCCGCTGACTGGGCCCACGCGCTGCTGGCCAGCATCGCCAGACACAGCGCACTCATCTGCAACAACACGTTTCGAACGCTCATGGCACCTCGGCTCAAGGACAGGTCGTCTGGAAGTTGGCGAGCACGTCGTAACAAACCTCGACCGTGCTCAAGGATTCGGGCACCGAAGTGCCCTCGAAGCGGACCATGTTGCGAAGGCCCGCGAGATCGCACTGCACATACTGGGCGCCATTCGCCGGCCCGTCGGTACGGACTTCGACCCGCCGCGCACAGCGACCGTTGCGGCAGAACTGATCGACGGGGCAGTTGCCGTCGACCTGGCACATCATCGAGTTCGGAGGCGACACGAACGCCTCGATGCCACGCGCGACGCCAGCAGCTGCACGAACGTCAGGGCCACGCGTGAGCCGGAACTCGCGACGCAGACCAGAGGCCGAGAAGCCGAGCGACGCGAGCGCACCCGAGAAGTCGTCCTGGCAGATGTCGACCGCCACCCCACCCGTCTGTGCGGCGACCTGAACGTAGCGACCGCCGAAGTAGGCGATCTCGAGCCCGCCATCGTTCGTTCCACTCGTCGGGCAACCAGCGTCGCGATCGCGCGCGTTGCGGCAGCAGCCGACGTGCGGGCTCGGGTCACCGAACTGCGACGGCACGCCCGAGTCAGGATCGATCGCGGTGATGGCTGCGACAGCCACGGCTTCACCGTTTCCGTAGCCCTTGAAGGTCTCGAAGAAGCGCGTGAAGTACGCCGTCGAACCCCAGTTGCCCGCCGCGGTGAGGATCTGATCGTTCGCGCAGCGGCAGCCGGGGTCGGCGCTGCACACGGGCTGGCGCGTGAGCGGCGTGCACGAGGAGTCGTCTTCATCCGACACGAACACGACGTAGAGCGCAGCCTCGGGGCGAACGAAGCGCACCACGGCATCGGTCGAGACGTTGAGCGGGTTCGTGAGCGCGAGGTAGGCGGCGAAGAGGCCACGCTCCTGCGGGCTGCCGTTGGTTCCGACCTGCGCCATCTGGTTGAACGCCATCACCGCGGTCGACGTATTGCCGCCGGTGTTGCACGTCACGAGGCCGGCCATGTCAGGCGAGCACGAGATGAAGTCGTCACGCAGCGCGCCGAGGCTCCACTGACGAAGCTTGCCGCGCGTCGCGGGATCATCGGTGTCGGTCGTGGTGACGGCGATGTGGAAGTCGATCGGAGGCATCGCTGCAACGAGCTGGTTGATGAAGCCCTGGAAGTTGGCGGCGAGCCGCTGCTGCTTGGGTCCCATCGATCCTGACGAATCGACGACCCACAGAATGTCGACCTTGCGCACGGAGAGCTGCGTGTACGTGTCGCACTGGCGCGGAACGTTGACCGAGAAGGTGTCGGTCGCGCGTGTCGGGTCTGTGTCAACCGAAGGTGCCTTCTCATCGACGCTCGGAGTTCCCGGCACGACGACGAACGACTCGACGATCCGGCGCGTTTTCTGGACGTCTTTGCACGCAGCCATCGCCACGGCGAGCGAAGCCAGAAAGACAAAGAGCCTGACAGCAGAGGCGCGCATCGGTGTCGTCGAGGGTGCGCGGTGCTAGCACACCCACCTCCGGAAGAAACAGGCAGTTTTTCAGCTCACAGTGAATGAAGTGCGCGCGTCTCAGCGCGTGAGAAAAGCGGGAACTCAACCCTCCTGCAGTGCAGGAGGCAGACAGGCTTGAACCGAGCGGCCATCGACGGTCGAGAGCATCTGGCACACCCAATCCATCGGGCACGCCGCGTCGTCGGTGCAGGGCTGGGTGCAGATGGGGCCGGAGTCTTTTCGAATGCAGAGGCCGGTCTCGCACGCGGCAGGGCCGAAGATACAGCTCGCTCCAGCGCCGCCGCCGCCCGAGGGGAAGCAGACGTCGACGGTTTGATCCGAAGCAGTCGAACGCTGGGCTTTGCGGCAGGCGAAGCCCTGGGGGCACATTCCGTTGGCGCACGTGACGCTGCACACGCGCGCGGTGCCGAGGTCGAGGCACGCGCCTGACTGACAGGGAGGACGGCCCGGCGTGCAGTCGTCTCCGAAGAGGCCGCCGATCGGAGCGCAGACACCCGTACCCGCGAGCGGACCGTCGCTGGTGCGCTTCTCAGGTGCGCAGTCGTAGCCGTTCGCCGACGACTCACAGCAGCGGTACCGCGTGTCGCCGCACTGCGAGTCCTTCGTGCAGGTGTTGGAGCAGAACGCGTTCACGCCCGCCTTCACGCACACGCCGGTGAGACAGTCGAAGGCGCCGTTGGCGTTGCAGTCTTCGCCCAGTCGCTTGAGGCCGCCCTTGCACGAGCCACGCTGCGGCATGCAGTACTTCCGCGTCGGCCCCGTGGGATCCGTCACGTCCTTGCAGACGAAGCCGGTGCCGTAGGAACGGACGCAGGCGTTGTCGTCGAGGCACGGCGTCGAGCAGAACGACTCGCCCTTGAACGGGCACGCAGCGCAGTCGTTCACGATGCAGCGGTTCTCGGTGAAGCCGCCGCGACGACAGTCATCATTGTTGCTGCACGGAGAGCACTGACGCCCATCGAGTGCGGGTTGGCAGGTGCCGGCCTGGCAGAGCTTGCCGATGCCGCACTGATTCGAGAGCTGGCCCAGATCGCGCGTCGGGTCGCAGTAGCCCTTGCACGTGTTCGAGTTCGGCACGCACTGGTACGGGCCCTTCCCGTCTTCGGCGGCGGGCGACTTCAGGTTCACGCACGAGAAGCCAGCGGGGCACTCGGGGTTCTGCGCGGAATCGAGCGACTTCGGATCGCACGCGCCAGCGGGGCAGACGTTCTTGGCAGGGTTGCAGTCACGCCCGCAGAACTGCTCGCCCGAGACGATGTTGCGAACACACAAGTCGAACGGGCCGCCGCACTCGTCATCTCCAGAGCACGCGTCACACAGCGCACGGCCGGCGTTGCAGGTCTCGTTCGAGGGGACGCACTGCTTGATGAGCGCGTTCTCTTTGCCTGCGGGAATCTCACGGCACGAGGTGCCCGACGGGCAGGCGTCATTCGCGCCACACGGGCCGGTGCAGAACTGCTCACCTGAGCCGATGGCCTTGAAGCAGGCTCCGCCCGTCGGGCACTGCGAGACGTCCTGACAGGGAGAACAGAGGGCGCGCGAGACGGCGATGTAGCAATTGCCAGTCTCGGCGTTGCAGGTATGGCCAGCAGGGCAGTCGACGTTCGTCTTGCAGCCCGAGAGCTTCTTGCAGATCTTGCCGTAGCGGCCTGCGCCTTCGCAGACGAAGCCGTCGGGGCAGGTCTCGGTGCAGGTGCTGGTGCAGAAGCCCGACTGATCGTCGAGCGCGATGCACAGACCGTCACGGCACTGCGCGAACGGATCGTTCGGTGTGCACGGATCGCCGAGGTTGAGGAGCGTGACTCGACTCGTCGAGCCACACCCCGCAGCCAGCACCACGAGAGCGATGGTGAGAACGCGAAGCATCCAACTCTCCCCTGTTGCCGGCCCCTGGTTCTGCTTCGAAGCGACTTACTTCTTGCCGCTCTTGTGCGCCGCGCGCATCGCCGACTTCACGGCGGGCTTGATGACGACGAGGCCTTCGTTGTGGCCCGCGACGCCGCCCTTGATGAGGACGATGTTCTTGTCGGCGAGCACGTCGGCGACCATGAGGTTCTGCACGGTGACCTGCTCGACGCCGTAGTGACCGGGGAGCTTCTTGTTCGGGTACACGCGGCCTGGCGTCTTACGCTGACCGATGGCGCCCGGGTGCTTGCGGTACTCGTGCGTACCGTGCGTCTGGCCGAAGCCGCGGAAGCCCCAGCGCTTCACGACGCCCTGGTAGCCACGGCCCTTGGTGATGCCCGTGACGTCGACCAGCTCGCCCTTCTTGAAGAGGGAGCCCGCGTTCACCGGCTCACCGATCTTGAAATTCGCCAGCTCGGCGGCCTCGACGCGGAACTCGCGGATGACGCGCTTCGCCTTCACGCCGGCCTTCTTGAACGAGCCAGCCATCGGCTTCGTCAGGTGCTTCTCCTTGGCGTCCTTGAAGCCGAGGATGACGGCCGTGTACTGATCCTTCTCCATCGTGCGGTGACCGATGACCTCACACGAGGTGATGTCGATGACCGTCACGGGAACGACGTTGCCTTCGTCATTGAAGACCTGCGTCATTCCGACCTTCTTGCCGATGAGACCCTTCATGTGATTCCTGTCTTTCTCTCGCACTTGGAGTTCCAGCTCACGGCTGGCTTGCCAGAGGTGCGGTGATGCTGCCCGGGTGATTCCGAGCGGGCGCGCCAACTAGCAGGGCAATTCACCTGGTGCAAGCACGCGTCTTCAGGGACACGCGCCGGGCAGCAGGCTCCAGGTGAAGTAGCCCGTCTTGAGCACCAGCCGAAGCTCCTTCGAGCCCTTCTCGTCGAAGGAGAAACGGAAGGACTCGATGGTGCGCGAGCCGATGGCGATTCGGACGAGGTGACGGCGGGAGCGGTCGAGACCTTCGAAGCGGGCGCGCTGGGTGCGGCTGACGGTCTGCCACGGAAGCTCGTCGATTCGAACGCGGTAGGAGCGGGCGACCTTCGAGCTGTCGAAGGCCATCACAGGCTCGAGATCGGCTTTGGGAACGAAGGGTACGCAGACCACGCCATCGGCGGCGGTCAGAATCAGGCTCAGCAGCGTCGGCATCACGCGCGTCGGACGCGATGGCTGGCTCGCTGGTTCCGTGCTGGGTACAAGTCGCGCATGTCGCTCAGCCTCGCCCTGCCCCACGGAGCGCCCCGCCTCGTCGCCAACGCGCGCGTCGACGCGGTTCCGTCGGCGTCGGAGGTCGAGACCGATGGCTCGCGGCTGCTCAACGCCTCGGCCGATGACGTGTTGGGGCTGGCGACCGACGCGCGAGTGAAAGAAGCGGCGAACGCGGCAGTGAAGCGGCTCGGCGTCGAGCTGAGTCGCTCGTCCACGCTCGTCTCACAGCTCGAGACCCGGCTCGCGACGCGGCTCAAGGCCGACTCTGCTGCGATGGTCGATTCACTCGCGACGGTGGTGCGTGCGCTCGAGCAGGCCGACGCACGGCGCTTCGTCGACGTGCGCCTCTCGCGACGCCTCGGCATCACGGGAACGCTCTTCTCGTCACCCGAGCAGCTCGCGACACAGCTCTCGGTCGCGGGAGCCGAGCAGCGGGTCGTGCTCGTCGATGGCGTGCGAGTGTACGAGGGCGATCTCGCTCCCCTGCCCCGGTTCGTGGAGATCACGCAGCGCAACCACGTGCCGATCGTCGTGATCGACGCGCTCGGTCCCGGCCCGCTCGGCGCGAACGGCAACGGCGTGCTCGAGCACTTCGAGCTCGCAGGTCAGGTCGATCTCTCGGTCAGCATGCTGGGCCCCGGAGCCGTCGCCATCGCGGGTGTTCGCGCCGTCGTCGATGCGTTCCTTCCATTTCTCCCCGCGAGGGTCGGCACGGGCTCGACCGCAGCGATCGCGAAGCGGCTCGAGCTCATCGACGCCGAGGCGCATCGCCGAAGCCGAGCGCTCGATCTCGCCGAGTCGATGCAGGAGGCGCTGCGTCTTCGTTCGTTCGACACGGGCCCTTCCGTCACACCGATCATTCCAATCTGGCTGGGTGACGAGGGGCTGACCGACATGTGGCTGCGTCAGCTCGCCGAGCAAGGCGTGTTCTGTCGCGGCCTGCTCGATGGTCCACGCTCGCGCTTGCTGCTGTCTTTGCCTGCGACGGCGACCGAAGCGCAGCAGCACCAGCTCATCGAAGCGCTGGAGAAGATCGAGAAGAAGCTGGGTGCGCCGCCGCCGCTCGACAGTGATGCCCCACGCACCGTCACGATCGCCCGGCCTGGCTCGTTCGCGATCGGCACGCCCTGTCACCCGCGCTGGCTGCCGACGATGCCCGAGTCGATGGGCACTCCTGCGCCAGTGAACGATGGCCGCTCGGTTCGTGAGCGCATCTTCGACACCGTCGAGACGATGACGTGGCGAATCGCGAGCGGGCAATCGGGGCAGCTGCGACGGCTCCCGGGAGCCGACACGCTTCGAGCCCTGGTCGATCGCGCTCGCTCGAAGAAGTGATTACTTCGCGGCGCCGCCCGACTCTGCCGGCTTCTCGAGCTGCTCCTTCTTGGCCTTGAGCGAGGCGAGCAGTCCGTCGAAGCCCTTGTTCGAGATGAGCTTGCGGAACTGATCGGAGTAGGTCGAGACCAGCGACACGTCGTCGGTGATCACGTCGTAGATCTTCCACTCGCCCTTCGCATCGGCACGGAACAGCTTGTACGTGACGGGAAACTTGTCGTCCTTCACCACCAGCGTCGCGGTGACGGTCGCGTCTTCCTTCTCGATCTTCTCGCCGACGTACTCGAACTTCGCGCCGTTCTTTCCGTCGCCGAGCGCCTTCTGGGCGTAGCTCGCGCGCAAGAGGCCCTTCATCGTCGCGCTGAAGTCCTCCTGCTTCTTCTTGTCGAGCTTGTCCCACTCCTTTTTGCCGAGCGCGCGCTTCGCCAGCTCGACGAAGTCGATGTACTTGTCGGCCACGGTCGCGAGCTTTTCGATCGTCGCGTCCTTCTGCAGCACGGCCTGCACCTCGGTATCGGCGGCCTTCACGACGCCCATCGGGCCGGTCGCGGCGAGAAGCGTGGTCGCAAGAATGGTCAGCACGAGGCGGTCCTCCAGAAATGGTGCGGGCGTGACTTACACGCCTTCGACTCCGACAACGAGTTGCCATTCAAAGCGCGGCTGATCGAAGTCAGCGCGGCTGATCGAAGTCAGCGCGGCTTCAGCGCTTCGGAGACCGGGGCGACAGGCGTGACGTCGTAGGGAATCTGCAACAGCACCGGCTGGCCGACCGAGCGGGACAACAGCTTGAGGCCGACCTGCACGTCGTGGAGCGCCTGGGCTCGAGACGCGCTCGCGCTCGCCAGGGCCGTGAACGACTCGACGAGATCGCGCGTGTCTCCAGTACCCAGATCGAACGCTGCGAACGCCGCGGTCGCCCACCGCCGCGCTGACTTCTCGGCCTGCGTCTGCTTCTCGACCCGCACGAGCGCGCCGCGCGTCTCGCCATGCGCCTTCTCGAGCTCGAGTCGCACGCCGGCTTTGATCAAATCCCGCTGCGCCTTCATCTTGTCGAGCTCGGCGCGCGCGGCATCGAGCAACGCGCTCTTCTGCGGAAAGTCCCACGTGTAGCGGGAGACGAGCGCGATGCCGGCCGAGAGATCGTTGTACGGGTCGTACGCGAACGGAGACCGCTGGCGCGTCGCGCTCGTTGTCCACACCCAGCGCGCGAAGCCGGCGATGCCGAAGTCCGGGTAGTACATGCGCTCGCGAATCAGCACTTCCTGTTCGCGGGCCGCGACGCCTGCTTCGACCGCGCGCAGCTCGGGCCGATGCGTCAGCGCCTGCTCGAGCAGCTTGTCCGTCGCCTCCAGCTGCCCTCGTGGGTCAGGCAGGCTCTCGGTCTTCACCTCGATCACTTCGTCGGGAGTGGCCGCGACGAGCAACCGAATCACCGCGAGCGCGTACTCCTCGCCCTGCATCGCGGCGTGCCGTTGCACCTCGGCCTGCTGGCGATAGAAGTCGAGCTTGTAGAGATCCATCTGCGTGACCTGCGCGCTGTCAGCCTTGCGAAGCCGGTCGAGCGTCTCTTTCGCGTCATCGAGCCGCTTCATCGTGTCGTCGATCACGTGCACGCCAGCGCGCGCGAGCGTCAGGCCCCAGTACGCCTGAGAGACCTGCAGCTCGGCTTCGTCGCCTGCGCGTGAGGTGAGCGCTTCTCCAGCTTCGACACCCTTCGCCCCGGCGGCCTCGAGCGCGTCGAGCTTTCCGAACGTGTAGATCGGCAGCAACGCCTCGGCGCCCGCGCGGAACTGCACGCCGACCTGACCGAAGTCGAGATCGTACATGAGCGTCGACTTCGTCGTGGGCGGGCCTCCGATGCCGTCGTTGCGCGCTTCAGGCGTGGGGCCGGCGACCGCGACATACGACTCCACGCGGGGAAACCAGGCCCAGCGCGCCTCTTCGTACTTCGCGCGAAACCACTGCAGCTGCGCCTGCGATTCCTTCACGCGGTGATCGTTCTTGCGCGCGCGTTCGATCAGCTCCGGCAACGTCATCGGAGCGGCGCTCGCCGAGATGGAACCTCCGAGAATCAGGCTGACGACGAGCGCTCGCACGGACCGCGCGCGACCTACCGCACACCGCCTTTGAATTGAAGCGTCGATGGAGGAGTACAGTGCCCGCCATGTCACGAATGATGCTGCTCGCTGGGTTGTCGTTGGCGATCGTCGCTCACGCCGAAGAGAAGAAGGACCCGAAGCTCAAGGGCTCGATGAAGCAGAGCGCCCCGAAGATCGATCTCGGGTTGCCCACCTTCAACACGATCCCCACCGGCGAGGGCATGAAGAAGGTCGAGCAGAAGCAGGTCAGCGACACGCCGACCACGACCTCGGGAGCGGCCGTCTACACGATCGTCACCGTGCAACACGGCAAGGGCTTCGTGCGCACGCCAACGGGTTCGAAGCCGAGCGCGCCCTTCCCTTCGGTCGTGGCAGCTGGCGCGCCGCTCATGACCGAGAAGTTCTCGACCGTGGTGCGCGTGAAGGCACCCGACAAGAAGAGCACCTCGATCGAGGTGATGGTGCTCGACCCGCGCGGCGACACCGTGATGGATGCGTCGGGCCAGCTCACCTTCAAGAACGACGAGACCGATTGGACCGTCGACTGGGAGCCCACCGGCATTCGCACGGGCGGTGAGTTTCAGGTGCTGGTGCGCATCGGCGGAAACCCGCTCGGCACGTTCCCGCTCAAGGTCGAGGCGAAGGCACCCAATTGAAATGACGCTCCCGAATCGGTGGGCTATGGGGACGCGGTCCTCTCTTTCCCGGAGACCGCATGGCCTACACCGATCGCGTCAAGCAGATCCTCTCGTGGTACCCCTCTGATTCTCCCGGCGTGCTGACGAACCTCGCGCGCCTGCTGAACACCGGAACGCTCGCTGGCACCGGCAACATGGTGATCCTGCCGGTCGACCAGGGCTTCGAGCACGGCCCCGTGCGCAGCTTCCAGCCGAACCCCGCTGGCTACGACCCCGACTACCACGCGCAGCTGGCCATCGACTCGGGCTGCAACGCGTACGCAGCGCCGCTGGGCTTCCTCGAGGCCGTCGCCGGCAAGCTCAAGGGCGAGATTCCGCTCATCCTCAAGCTCAACAACTCCGACTCGCTCTCGAAGGTCGAGCCCATGTCGGCGCTGACCGGCACCGTGCGCGACGCCGTGCGCCTGGGCTGCGCGGCAATCGGCTACACGATCTATCCGGGCTCCAGCCTGCGCAATCAGCAGTACGAAGATCTGCGCGACCTCATCCTCGAGGCGAAGGAAGTCGGGCTTCCGACGGTGCTCTGGGCCTACCCGCGCGGCAACATGTCGAAGGACGGCGAGACCGCGGTCGACGTGATCGGCTACGCGGCGCAGATCTCGGCGCAGCTCGGCGCGCACATCATCAAGGTGAAGCCGCCGAAGGACTTCCTCGAGCAGGCCGAAGCCAAGAAGGTGTTCGAGAAGTACGCGATTCCCACCAAGACGATGGCCGACCGCGTTCGCCACGTCGTGCAGAGCGCGTTCAACGGCAAGCGCATCGTCATCTTCTCGGGTGGCGAGGCCAAAGACACGCCGGCGCTGCTCGAAGAGATCCGTGGCATTCGTGAGGGTGGCGGCTTCGGCTCGATCATGGGCCGCAACGCCTTCCAGCGGCCGCGCGCCGAGTCGCTCACGCTCCTCAAAGACGTGATGGCCATCTTCAAGTCGTGAGTTCAACCCCCGTCGTCCAACGCAGTCTGCTCATGGAGAGCCAAGTGAAGAAACTCGTGCTGTCGCTGTGCCTCGCTTCGAGCGTGGCATTCGCGCAGGCAGGCAAAGCGCCCGAGGCGCCGAAGCCCCCTGTGATGCCCACCGGAGAAGAGCTGAACAAGGTGCTGTACACGTTCGGCGTTCTCATCGCGAAGAACACCCCGGTCGGCATGGCCGGTCTGTCGGAGTCCGAGCTGGGTGAGCTCAAGAAGGGCTTCCTCGACGCGGCGATGAAGAAGCCGCTCGCCATCAACGCGCAGGAGTTCGACGCGAAGGTCGGCCAGTTCCTCCGTCAGCGTCAGGAAGAGCGCGGCGCGAAGGAGAAGGTGAAGGGCAACGAGTACGTGGCGAAGATGGCCGCCGAGAAGGGCGCCACCAAGACGCCCTCGGGCCTCATCTACATCGAGACCGCCGCTGGCTCGGGCGATCAGCCCACGGCCGCCGACACGGTGAAGGTGCACTACAAGGGCACGCTCATCGACGGCACCGAGTTCGACAGCTCGTACAAGCGCAACGAGCCCGCCTCGTTCCCGCTTGGTGGCGTCATCAAGTGCTGGACGGAAGGCGTCGCGAAGATGAAGACGGGCGGCAAGGCCAAGCTGATCTGCCCGCCTGAGATCGCGTACGGCGAGCAAGGTCGTCCGTCGATTCCCCCGAACGCCACGCTGACGTTCGAGGTCGAGCTGCTCGAGGTGCAGAAGGCGCCTCCGCCGGCTCCTGCTCCGGCTCCGGGAGGTGCCCAGTGAAGTCGCGCATTCTGTCGTCGATGATGGTGGTGGCGTTCGCCCTCACCGGTTGCCCCAGCGAGAAGAAGGACGGTTCGGGCTCGGGTGGAACGGCGCCTGTCGCCAACACGCCTCCTGTCGTTCCGCCGCCGGTCAACCCGATGGAGCCGCCCAAGCCGCCGCCCCCTGCTCCGCTCTCGCCTGAGGACGTGAACAAGGTCGCCTACGTGCTGGGGACGTTCCTCGCGCAGCGCACGCCGATCGCTTCGGCCGAGCTGTCCGATGCCGAGCTCAACGAAGTGCTCAAGGGCGTGATGGACGCGTCGCAGGGCAAAGAGCTCGCGGTCAAGCTCGAGGAGTACGGCCCGAAGGTCGATCAGCTGCTCCAGGCGAAGGCCGCCGAGCGCAACGCGAAGGCCAAGATCGAGGCCGAGAAGCAGCTCGGGAAGTTCATGAAGGAGAAGGGCGCCAAGAAGACGGCGTCGGGTCTCATCTTCATCTCGACCGCGCCTGGCAAGGGCGACAGCCCCAAGCCGGAAGACACCGTGAAGGTGCACTACCGGGGCACGTTGCTCGACGGCAAGGAGTTCGACTCCTCGTACGCGCGCAACCAGCCGACCGAGTTCCCCCTCAACGGCGTCATCAAGTGCTGGACCGAAGGCGTCGGCATGATGAAGCCGGGCGGCAAGGCCAAGCTGATCTGCCCGCCTGACATCGCGTACGGCGAGCGTGGCGCGCCGCCGTCGATTCCGCCGAACTCCGTTCTCCAGTTCGAGGTCGAGCTGCTCGAAGTGAAGGCGAAGAAGTAACCGTCTTCAGTTCGTGTCGGGCCTGAGGGGCGTTCGTTCCATCACGGAGCGGACGCCCTTCGTGTTTCAGGGCACGACTCGTCGGGGCAAAAGAAAAGGGGCTTCGGCGATGAACCGAAGCCCCTTTGAGGACTGTGTGGAGCCACACGGGATCGAACCGTGGACCTCCTGAATGCCATTCAGGCGCTCTCCCAGCTGAGCTATGACCCCGTATTCACTTGATGTTCTGGGCCGAAACCCAAAGACGGCGCGTCATTTATCGCCTTTTGTTTTGCGGCGCCACTCCCTTCGACGCAGCTGTCATTTTTTCCTGAAGCCGCTTGGCGATTTCGGCCCCTTCAGCGAGCAGATCGTTGATCGACGCGTTCTGCGCCTGGATCTTGCCCGTCACGACCTCGAGCGCCTTGCGCACCGTCGAGAGGTTGTTGCCCAGCTGCAGACGGCCCTTCGACACCTCGGCCCAGACGGCCTCGCCGAGATCGCGGTACGCGCGGTCCATGTCGCGCTCGAGCATGTTCGACGACACCTTCACCTGAGCGATCTGGTTCAGGTGATCGACCTGCTCCCGCAGCGCGCGAAGCTGGGCCTGGGCTTCGTCCCACGCGAGCTGGATCTGCTTGAGCACGGCGTCGTTGTTGCTCGGAGGCGGCATCATCACTCCATGGAAGCGAGGGCTGCCCGAAACGGTATCACCGCTTCACGAGCCGGGCACCGAAGAAGCCGCCGCCGTCGAGGCGATGGGGCCACACCCGCAGGGGCGCTCCGTCGAGGCTGAACGTGGGGTGCTTCGCGAGGAACCGCTCGACCACCGTCTCGTCTTCGTCGCGCAGCACGCTGCAGGTGCCGTAGACGATGGCTGCACCCGCTCTCAGCTTCGGAGCCACCTTCTCGAGGATCTCGAGCTGCGTCTTCTGCAGCTCGGCCACCTTGTCCTTCGAGAGCTTCCACTTCTGATCGGGCTCCCGCGCGAGCGTTCCCGTCCCGCTGCAGGGCGCGTCGATGAGCACGATGTCGGCGAGGTCGAGGCGGGGCTCGATGGGAAAGCTGACGTGACGCAGCTTGAGCTCGCCACAGCGCGACTTCGCCTCGGCGAGCCGCTTCGCCGAGTTGTCGAACGCGTAGACGCGGCCCGTCGGGCCCACGGCATCGGCGAGGAAGATCGACTTGCCGCCGGCGCCTGCGCAGTAGTCGACGATCGTCTGCCCTGGCTTCGCTTTGCAGAGATCGGCGAGCAGCTGACTGCCGAGATCCATCACCTGCAGGCGGCCCTCCTTCATCCATCGAGACTCGAAGATCGCCCTGCCCTCGTCGGTGGCGACGATCGCGTCGGGTAGCTCGGCGCACGCCTTCACCGGGTAGCCGTGATCGAGCAGCATCGGCAACAGGTCGTCACGCGTGCCGTTCGGGCGAACCCGCATGGTGAGGAACGGCTCGCGGTTCAGCGCGCTCAGAATGGCGTCGAGCTCGTCGGCCGGAGCCACGTCGGCGATCGCCTTCGCGAGCCAGTTCGGAAACGAGTGCTGAGTGGCCGCGCGATCGAGCGGGTCGCTGCCGAACTCGAGCGCCACGTCCTTCGAGAGCTCTTCCTTGATGATCGCGTCGGGAATCGAGCGTGGCCGAACCGGACCGGGGAGCGCGACCTCGACCATCGTGCGATCGACGGTGGCTCCCGTGAGCACCTTGCGCCAGAGGGCGTAGCGGAAGATCGCTTCGTCACCCTTCAGATTGAATGACGACGGCGCGCGACCACGGGCCTTTGCGGCGAGATCGAGCAGCCGTTGGTGACGAGAGAGTTCCCGCACGGCAAACGCGACGAAGCGGCGATCGTTGCCACCGAGCTTGTCGTGCTTCTGCAGCGCCTCGGAGATCGCGGCACGCAGCGGTTTCCCCTTGAGCACGGCGAGGTGCGCTTCGATCACCGCCGTCGCGCCTGCTCGCGAGGCCCGCCCGACGATCGTGGTGCTGGCGTTCTGGTCGGTCGTCATCGCGAGCGTGCGTAGCGCAGGTGCAGCTCCGCCGCTTCAGTTCCTCACAGCAACCAGTTTGGTGGCCAGGTGAACTCCGTCGTCGGGGCCTGTTCCGCGAGCATCACTTCGGAACAGAGGGAGCGCGCACGCTCGATGCCTGCGGTCGAGAGCCGATTCCAGCGAAGGTCCAGCGTGCGCAGGCGGGGCCACTTCACCGAGGCGAGCCGCTCGAGGCCTGCGTCGGTCAGCTGCACCCCGCTGAGCTCGAGCGTCTCGCACGAGCGCGGGACCTTCGAGTTCGCGAGCGCATCCGCCACCGCATCGCCGTTGCGCCCTGCGAGACGAACGACTTTCAGCGAGGCCATCTGTCGCGCGAGGAATGTCGAGAGCCACTCGACCGTGCGGCTGTCATTCCACGCGAGCCTCAGCTCACGAACGGACGGAACTCTGAGCGCAGCAAGATCGTCAGCAGGAGCCCGTTCGAACGCGAGGGTGAGCTGCTCGCACGAGGGCAACACGATCACGCCCAGCCGCTCGACGGCTCCCGTGATCCAGAGCGTGCGCAGCTGCCCCAGCGCTCGCCACAGCAGTGAGAGGTCACCCCAGTCGTGAAGGTCGTAGACGTCCTCATTCGCCCAGGAGAAGCCGTCGAGGTGGAGCACGTGAAGACCGCGAAGCGTCTGCCCAATCGCCGAGAGATCGAACGGGTCGTGATGGCCCCACACGTGGAGTCGACGGAGCAGAAACGCGCTCGTCCGCTCCAGCAGCCCTCGCACCTGGCTCCCGTACACCGTGGCGGAGTCGATGAAGCCGTTGCGCCACTTCAGTGCGTCTCGACGGGTCAGCACCGCAGGCGAGACGATCTGGGCGAAGTTGGCAATGAGGTACTCGTCGAAGCGCGGGCCCTGCTGAAGACGGTTGAGGGTCGCGAGGATCGGAGCGTCTGGATCACCCGCGTCCTGCAGCGCATCGAGGTAGACGAGGTGCGGCTGCCAGCCCCCACGAGGCTCGGTTCGTTCGGCCTGAGTGCGCAGCGCGTCCAGCGTTCCCGTTCGGGCGGCAAGGAGCGGCGCCTCCATCGACGCCAGCAACGACTCTGCCTCGATGAACTCAGCGCCCTTCTGCGCCGGTGGCGTGGGCTGCGAGGCGGCGAGTGCTCGCCCCAACGTGAACAGCCGCGCGCGACGTCGATCGACGACGAGGGCACCCTCCGCCCATGAGGCGATGGAAGAGAACTCGGCCTGATCGTTCTCCGACGCCGCCGAGAACGCGCCTCCGTCAGAGAGCAGCAGCGCGCCCCGGCACCCGACGACGAAGTGCTGGCCGATGACGCCCAGCGCGACGGCTTCGTGCTTCACCTCGGCAGCGCGCGCGAACGTTCGCCCACCATCGGTCGAGAGCCAGAGCGCCCCGTCGGCCAGCCCCAGCACCCGTTGCTCGTGCGCGACCACCTGCGCCAGCTGAACACGCTTGAGCGTCGGCACTGGCTCGACTCCGCCGCCTTCCACGCGCCACCACCGGCCGTCACTGCCGAAGAAGCTCGCAGCGGCGCACGCGACGGTTCGATCAGGCTGCACCTCGAGTGCTATCGGTTCGAACGTCGACGCCGCTGCGACCCGATGCCACAGCCGCGCCCCGTCGAGCGCCCAGAGCCCATCACGGCCGTCTTCGAAGAGCCGAGCCTCGGGCGTCGGCAGCAGAAGCTCCGCCCAGGTCTGACCGTCTGAGGAGCACCGGGCATCGATCACCTCTGGCCAGCCACGCACGACGACACCGCCGAAGGCCCGCAGGACCGTGCGCGGCGAAGGGTGACGAAGACACTCCCGCCAACCGACGAGATCTGACGAGAACGACAACACCCACGGCCCGGGCGCCGACGCGAAGGGCCGATCGATGCTGGCCAGCCACACACCGCCAGCGCTGACGATCGCACCAGTCGGAAACGGCACCGGCGACTTCATCTTCTCGAGCTTGGGCCGCGCCACGAGCGAATGATGCGCCTCGGCAAGCCTCGATATCGAGAGGAACTTGGTGCATGAGCGCCTGCATGAAGACGACCGAGTTCTGGCACCAGGCAAGTGACGGCAAAGCCCTCTTCGTGCGCAAGGTGCTGCCCGAAGGAGCGCTGCGCGGCATCATCCACCTCGCGCACGGGCTGGGAGAGCACTCACAGCGCTACCTGCGCGTGGCCGAGAAGCTCGCGGCCGAGGGCTACGTCGTGTTCGCCGACGATCACCGCGGCCACGGGAAGACCGCTGTCACGCCTGACGAGCTCGGCTTCTTCGGCAAGGGCGGCATTCACCGCGTCGTCGACGATCTCACCGAGCTGATGCGCTTCGAGAAGAACGAGCACCCCAACCTGCCCTTCGTGCTCTTCGGCCACTCGATGGGCTCGTACCTGTCGCAGGAGCTGATGCTCCGCCACGCGAGCGAGCTCACCGGCGTCGTCCTCTCGGCCTCGGCTGGCAAGCCCAGCGCGCTCGCCTCGGCTGGCCGCTACGTCGCGCGCGTCGAGCGGCTGCGCCTCGGAGCGCTCGGAAAGAGCTCCATCTTGCGTGGGCTCTCGTTCGACGCGTTCAACAAGCCGTTCGCGAAGCTTGGTCCGACGAAGTTCGAATGGCTCAGCCGTGAACGCGCCGAGGTCGACAAGTACGTGGCCGATCCGCTCTGCGGGTTCGACGCGACGACGTCGCTGTGGGTCGAGCTGCTCGATCTGCTGGCCGAGATCGCTCGAACCGATCGTCAGGCGGCCCTGCCGAAGTCGTTGCCGGTGCGGATCATCTCGGGCGGCGAAGACCCCGCGAACGAGCGCGCGAAGGGGGCTCGTCAGCTCGCCACCGCGCTTCAGGCAGCCGGGCTCACGAAGGTCGAGCTCACCGTCTACGAAGGCGCCCGGCACGAGCTGCTCAACGAGACCAACCGCGACGACGTCACGCGTGAGCTGACTACGTGGCTGAATGGGCTGATGCCGGCGAAGACCGCTCCATCACCTTGACGCCGCGAGCATTCATTTTCGAGTCACTGCGCACGAACGCGAGCAGGTCGAGATTGAGCTGCTGTTTGTGGGTATCGGCCAGTCCATGGGGCGCGCCGGCGTAGACCTTCAAGGTGGCGTGGGGCACCAGCTTCGCGGCCGCCCGTCCGGCTGCGTCGATCGGCACGATCTGATCATCGTCGCCGTGAACGATCAGCGTCGGCACTTCGAACTGCTTCAGGTCCCCGGTGAAGTCCGTCTCTGAGAAGGCCTTGATCCCCTGGAACGCGTTGAGGTGTCCCGACTGCATGCCCTGTCGCCAGAACGAATCGATCACGCCCTGCGAGACCTTCGCGCCTGGCCGGTTGGCCCCGAAGAACGGACCGCTCGCGAGGTCGCGGTAGAGCTGGGCGCGGTCAGCCAGCGCTGACTGGCGCATACCGTCGAAGGTCGCGATCGGAAGCCCGCCCGGGTTCGCGTCGGTCTTCAGCATCAGCGGCGCGACCGCCGAGATCAACGCCACACCCGCGACGCGCTTCTGGCCATGGCGACCGACGTAGCGAGCCACTTCGCCGCCACCCGCAGAGAAGCCCACGAGGGTCACTTCAGTGAGATCGAGGTGCTCGATCAGCGCCGAGAGATCGTCGGCGTACGTGTCCATCTCGTTGCCCTGCGAGGGCTGGCTCGATCGACCGTAACCACGACGATCGTGGGCGACGCAGCGAAACCCAGTCGACGCGAGCAAGAGCATCTGGCTCTCCCAGCTGTCCGCGCTGAGCGGCCAGCCATGACTGAAGATCACCACCGGGCCCGTGCCCCAGTCTTTGTAGTGAAGCTGCGTTCCGTCCTTCGTCGTCAGGGTGGCCATGACGGCCGGGACTGCACACGATGCGCCAGCACGAATGCACCGGCGGGGACTGGGCGGGGCCGCTACGACCGCTAAGCGGCACTCGCGCCGCTCGAAGGAACTGCCATGCGCTCGATCCTCGCCGTTCTCGCTGTGACGCTTCCGCTGTTCGCCTGGGGGACGGCGCCGGCCGCGAGAGCGACGTTGCGAGACGGGCTCGGCAAGACGGTTGGCACAGCCACCTTCACCGAAGTCGATGGAGGCGTGCGCGTCGTCGCCACCGTCGTCGCCACTCCCGGCCCCCACGGTTTCCACATTCACGCCGTGGGCAAGTGCTCAGGGCCCGACTTCAAGTCGGCTGGCGGCCACTTCAACCCCGGCGCGAAGGAGCACGGCCTCGAGAACGTGAAGGGGGCTCACTCGGGGGACATGCCCAACCTCGTCGTGCTCGCAGATGGTACGGGCAAGGCCGACTTCGTCGCCAAGGGGGCCACGCTCGGAGGAGGTGCTGGGTCGCTATTCCAGGCAGGAGGCACCGCCGTAGTGCTTCACGCGGCTGCGGACGATCTGAAGAGCGACCCCGCGGGCAACGCCGGCGACCGTGTGGCCTGCGGCGTCATCGAGCGCTGAGGGGCGCAGAACCGCGAAGTGGCCTTCCCCGGACTCGAACCGGGACGCGGGGTCAGCCGCAGCGGATTTTGAGTCCGCCTCGTCTACCAGTTTCGACAGAAGGCCTTGGTCGTCGACGGACGCGGTGAGTACCAGATTCCAGACGAGGGGGAAGCACCTTGTCGTGGCCACACTCCCTCAGGTACAGGCCGCCGCATGCTGAACCTGGTGTACGCCCTCGTGGCCGGAATCGTCGTTACCGTCGTCATCAAGCTGGCTGGCTTCTCGCTCATCGCGGGAATCATCCCCGGCACCATCGTCATGCTCGGCGTCTACGTCGTCGTCGCGCGCCGCACCTTCGTCAAGGTGCAGGCCGTGATGGAGAGCGTGAAGAAGGAATTCGAGGCGATGCCGGCCAACGAGAAGGAGCGCAAGGTCAAGGCCGACAAGGTGATCAAGATGCTCGAGGCCGCGCTCCCGCTGGGCAAGGAGCAGTTCCTCATCGAGAGCGAGCTCCATGCGCAGATCGGCATGATTCACCACCTCTTCAAGAACACCGAGGCCGCCATGGCTTCGTTCGCGAAGACGACGCCGCGCAGCTACCTCGCGCGCGCCATGCAGGCCGCCATCTACTTCCAGCGCAAGGACTACCAGGCCATGCGGTCTGCCTTCGAAGAGGCCGTCAAGCACGGGAAGAAGGACGGCATGGTGTGGGCGGCGTACGCGTGGTGCCTGCAGCAGAACAAAGACGTCGACGGCGCCCTGAAGGTGCTCGCGCGCAGCGTGGCCGAGAACCCCAGCGACGACAAACTCAAGAGCGCGCTCACGGCCCTGCAGAACGACAAGAAGCTGAAGATGAAGCCGTGGGAGCCGGGCTGGTGGCAGTTCGGCCTCGAAGCGCCTCCGATGCAGCAGCCCCAGTTCATGGGTGGCGGCCGGCGCGGCCGGTTCATGCGCCGCTGAAGCAGTCGCTCTTGCAGCTGGCGATGTCTCACGCGGAAGGCCTCGCGTGTCCAACAGCCGGCAGGGATGGTTCACGTGGCGGGGGACGCCGGCTTCACGCGCGCAGAGCTCGACCAGCTCTACCGCCGTCATGCCCCGAGCGTCTTCCGGCGGGCCAGACGTCTGCTCGGGCGTGATGCCGACGCCTGGGACGCGGTGCAGGAGGTCTTTCAGAAGATGGTCACGGCCCATCAGAGCTTTCGCGGTGAAGCGCGGCCGATGACCTGGCTGTACCGCATCACCACGAACATCAGCCTCAACATGCTGCGCTCGAGGAGCCTGCGCGAACCGGCTGGCCTCACCGTGATCGACGGCCACGCTGATGACGGCCAGGAGGCGCTCGAGACCCGCAACCTGCTCCACGCGTGGCTGAGGGGGTTGACCGAACGCGAGCAGGAGATCGCCACCCTGCTCTTCATCGACGGCCTCACTCAGGAAGAGGTCGCAGACGTGCTGCAGCTGTCGCGAAAGACGATCAACCGCGAGGTGGCGGAGCTTCGGGCGAAGGCCGCAGCGTTGGGCGCGATGCCGGAAGGTGAAGCATGAGCACGCACCTCTCAGCGCTCGTGATCGACGAGCTGGCCGCAGGCCTCGAGAACCGTGAAGCCGCCGAGCACCTCGCGACCTGCGCCGACTGCCAGCAGCGGCTCGCGACCCTGAACCAGACCCACGAAGCCATCTCGGCCATGCCCGCGTTTCAGCTGCGGCTCGAGGCGGTGAAGCTCGACACGGCCGTTCCTGCCCGGCGGCCATGGCTGCGCGTGATCTCGATCGCCCTGCCTCTCGCGGCTGCGCTCGCGCTCTTCGTCTTCTGGCCACGTGGTGACGACGTGTTGTTGAAAGGGACTCCCACCGTCGAGCTTCTCTCGAACGACAAGCCCGTGGTGACCGCGAACCCGGGTGATCGGGTCACGCTCGCCGTCGGTGGTGCTGGAGCGACGCACGCGATCATCTTCGGAGTCGACGCTTCGGGAGCGGTGACGAAGCTGTGGCCTGCTGGAGGAGATGCTGCTCCCATCTCGCCGGGTGGGCGGGTCTCGCTCGACGTGAGCTTCGAGGTGACGCCTGGCGATCTCGTGCTGCTCGGGTTCTTCTCGAAGACGGCCCAACCCACCGACCCCATTCGTGAAGCCCTGGAACGCAACGTGGCCGCCGCGAAGTCGCCGCTGGAGGTCGTCGCGCCCACCGGCTTCGGAGCGATCGCTCGCGGTCGATTGCAGGTGACTCCGTGAGTCGGTGGCTCGCGCTCGCGCTGATCGTCGCGAGCACTTCGAACGCAGCCCCGATTCGCCGCTGGGCGCTCGTCGCTGGAGAGAACCGTGGCATTGGCGGAGACGAGACCCTTCGCTACGCCGAGAGCGACGCTCAGCGCATGCGTGACGCGCTCGTCGAGGTGGGTGGAGTCGCGACGGGCGATGTCGTGCTGCTCAAGGGCGTTCGTGCCGATTCGCTGCGCGAGGCGCTGTCGTCGCTGAAGGTCCGCCTCGCGAAGGAGGCGACGCCAACCGATCGGCTCACGGTCTACCTCTCGGGGCACGCGGGAGACGGCGTGCTGCACCTGGATGACTCCGAGCTGCCGCTGGCTGAGCTCGTCGACTTCGTGAAGCAGGCACCAGTCGAGATCGGCGTGCTGATCGTCGATGCCTGCCAGTCCGGCTCGATGACCCGGCTGAAGGGCCTCAAGGCGATCGGCGCCGCGCCGGTGAAGGTCGAAGCGTCGGGGCTGCAGGGTCGCGTGCTCATCTCTGCCTCGGGTGCCAACGAGTATGCGCAGGAGTCCGAGGCGCTCAAGGGCAGCACCTTCACGCACCACTTCGTCACGGGTCTTCGAGGCGCTGCCGACAGCTCGCACGATGGGCGCGTCACGCTCGACGAGGTCTACGCGTGGGCCTGGTCGCGGACGATCGAGTCGACGTTTGGCTCGCGCGGCGGCGTTCAGCGGCCGTCGTTCAAGGTCGATCTCTCGGGCAACGGCCAGCTCGTGCTCTCGGAGCCTGGCGTCGTCGGAGGCAGGCTCGTGATCGGCGTCGAAGCGCCCGGTCGCTGGCTCGTGGTGAACGCCGACAGCCAGACGATCTTCGCCGAGCTCGACAAGCCAGCTGGGCCAGTGACGCTCGTGGTTCCGCCCGGAGGCTACCGGCTGCAGCTCAAGGCCGACTCCAACGTGCTCGAGCGAGCGGTGACCGTTCCCGCCACGGGCGACGTCGTCGTGAGCGGGGGCGATCTCGAGCGAGCGTCGCTGCAGAAGATCGCGCTCAAAGGAACCCCCGCTTCGAGCGTGACGTTCTCGGCGGGCGTTACGGTGGCCTCCGGCGTCGTCACCGGCGTGTCGATTCAGCCGGGCGCCGAACTGCGCTTCCGGGCGAACAACGACTTCGTGTGGATTCTCGACGAGCTGACGGTGGCGCTGCTGGCGCGTGACGGCCGGAGTGCCGCCTCTGGCTTTCGCCAGACCGAGATCGAGCTGCGCTTCGGCGTCGCCCATCGCTTCTTCATCTCTCGGCTCTCGGTGTCGCTGGGACTCGAGCTGGGACCACTCCTGTCCTTCCAGAACGAACTCCCCGACGGCCGCGCAGCGCGGACGAGCCTCGGTCTGACCGGCGATGTCCAGCTCGAGGGCAGGCTGCCGATCATCAGGCCGGTCGAGCTCTACGTGTTGCTGACCGGCGGTGGAGCGGTGGTGAAGAAGAGCGTTGGCGTGGTTCCCGTTCCCCGCGTCGCTGGATCTGTCGGCGTCGCGCTGACGTTCTGAGGAGCCACGATGAAACGAGCGACCGCACTGCTGATCCTCGCAACCGCCCTCGCCTGCTTCGACCCGCTCTACGAAGACGGCATGACGAGCGGGTTCTTCGTCTGCTGTCAGGGCGGCAGCGTCGGAACCTGCGCGTGCCAGCCGGGCAGCTCGTGTCTTCCGTCGTTCAAGGTGTGCGCAGCCGGGCGATGCTCATCGACCCTGTCATGCGCGAGCGGAACGGGTGGCGGGTCGTCTGCGGGTGGTGGCTTCGCCGCAGGAGGCGGCAGCTCGGCAGGCGGTGGTTTCGTCACAGGAGGCGGTAGCTCAGCGGGCGGCTCCGCGAGTTCAGATGCGGGCGTGGCTGGCGGCGGTTCTGCGAGTTCAGACGCCGGCATGGCCGGTGGCGGTTCTGCGGGTTCCGACGCGGGCGTGTCCGGTGGCGGCTCTGCAGGGGGTGGCTCTGCGGGCGGTGGCTCTGCGGGTTCAGACGCGGGCGTGGCTGGCGGTGGCAGCGCAGGCGGCGGAACAGTCGTGGAGCCGGAATACGAGCTCTGCTGCCTCAGCGGCCTCGTCACGACGTGCTTCTGTGCTTCGACGGGCTGCTCGAACGCGCCCTTTACCGCCTGTGCGTCCAACCGGTGCGTGGCTGGCACCACGACCGGCGTCTGCCGCTGAGCCTCACGCGATCTGCGAATACGGTGGCTGCACGAACACGGCGCCCTGCTCCTTCTTGAACCACGTCCACTGTCGCTTGGCGTAGTGGCGGGTCTTCTGGGCAACGTCTGCGATCGCCGCGTCCACCGACATCGAGCCGTCGATCACCCGCAGCGCCTGTGCGTACCCCACCGCGCCCATCGGAGCCGCCTCGCGATACCCACGCGCAACCAGCGCCCTCGCCTCATCGATCAACCCTGCGTCGAACATCGCCTTCGTGCGGGCGTTGATGGTCGCGTAGAGCGCCTCGCGGGGCGGGTCGAGCACCCAGAGCCGATAGGGATATCGATCAGCCTGAAACGAGTGCCGCTCCCGATGAACGGACGCTGGCTCGCCGGTGAGCGCGTGAATCTCGAGCGCGCGAATGATGCGAACCCGATCGGTGACGGGCAGCTTTCCAGCAGTCACCACATCGACCGAGGCGAGCCGCGCGTGCAACACCTGGTCTGAGAACTGCTCCAACGCTGCACGAAGCGCCTCGTCACTTCCCGGTGCCGGCACCACGCCATGCAACAGCACCCGAATGTAGAGGCCCGTTCCTCCGACGACGATCACGCGCTTCCCACGCTTCACGAGGTCGGCGATCGCCGCGTCGGCCAGCTGCTGGAACTTCGCCGCGCTGAAGTCCTCGAGCGGATCGACGCACGAGATCACATGATGGGGAACGCGACTCAGCTCAGCCGCAGACGGTTTCGCGGTGCCGATGTCGAAGTGGCGATAGACCTGCTGGGAATCGGCGTTGACGATCTCGGCGCCGAGCCGCTCAGCCAGCTCGATCGCGACCCGCGTCTTCCCCGAAGCGGTCGGGCCCGCGATCACCAGCAGCGGCTCAATCACTTGGCGGCGAGCGCGGCGCTGACTTCCTTCTCGAGGATCGTGCTCGCGTCGTCGCTGTACCCGCGGTGCACCGTCTTCACCGTACCGTCAGGGCGAACCATGAACAGCGACGGCAGTGGGCTCTGATTCCCGAGCCACCGGCGGGCCACGATGTTGAAGCGATCCTTCAGCACGGGGAACGTGACCTTGTTGGTCGCGACCAGCTCGGCCACCTTCTTCTGGCCATCTTCTTCGCGATCGATCGCGACCATCAGCACGCGCAGGCCCTGCTCCTTGTACTTCTCGTGCAGCGACTGCAGGTACGGCATCTCTTTCTTGCAGGGCCCACAGAAGCTGGCCATGAACGACACGACGAGCAGCTTCGTCTTCTTGTCCGTCGGGTCCTGGCCCACGTAACGATCGATGCCGATCATCGGAGCGTTCGGCTCACCAATCGCAGGGCCGTTGTAGACGGGCAGGCGGAACGTCGGCGCCAGCTTGTCGACGGTCGCGAGCTCCTCCTGGGCGAAAGCAGCAGTCGAGAGGGTCAACGCGACGAAGGCAGTGCGCAGGTGCATGGGATCTCGGGAGAAGGTCAGGGCGTGGTCGTGACGGGAGCGGCCTTCGACACATTCAAGAGCCACCCGGCCAGCCCGTCGAGGGGAACCGTGACTTCCTTGTTCGGGTCGGTGTCGGGCAGGTCCATGTTCTTGATCTTGAACGCGCGAGCCTCGTGCTCCGACTGGCCGTAGACGACGAAGTGTCTCGCCTTCACCGCTGACGCGCGCTCGACCTGGCGTTTGATCTTCCCGCCGCGGGGGTCGAAGTCGACCGCAAGCCCCTGGTTGCGCAGCTCGGTCACCAGCTTCACGGCGGCCACCTTCAGCTCGCCGTCCATGGTCGCGATGAAGAGCAACGGCCGGCGCTCCTGCCGCTTGCCGAGCGCATCGAGGAGGATCTCGAGGCGATCGAGCCCCATCGCGAAGCCGACCGCCGGCTTCTCCGGGCCACCGAGCTCCTTCACGAGGTTGTCGTAACGGCCGCCACCGCACACCGTGCCCGCAGTGCCCAGCGAGTTCTCGCCCTCGGGCTCGTAGATGAACTCGAAGGTGGTGCGCGTGTAGTAGTCGAGGCCGCGCACGAGCCGCGGGTCGAGCGTGAAGGGAATGCCCATGGCCGTGAGCAGCGCCTTCACCTCTTCGAAGTGCGCGCGCGCCGCTTCACCGATGAAGTCACCGATGCTGGGCGCGGCGTCGACGAGCGGCTTGAGCGCCTCTTCCTTCGTGTCGAGCAACCGCATCGTGTTGCGCTCGAACGTCTCCTTCGACGCCTCACTGAACGTCGCGACGTGCGGAGCGAAGTGCGCCTTGAGCGCCTCGAGGTACTTCGGCCGATCACCCGCATCGCCGAGCGAGTTCAGGTGCAGCTTCACGTGCGGCACGCCGATGGCCTTCAGGTAGCTCCACGCGAGCGCGATGTTCTCGGCGTCTTGCGACGCATCGGCAGGCCCGTAGGCCTCGGCGCCGAGCTGATAGAACTGACGGTAGCGGCCCGTCTTCATGCGCTCGTACCGGAACATCGGCCCCAGGTAGTACCAGCGCGTCACGGGCTGCTGCGCGAACCCGTTCTCGATGTACGCGCGCACGGCAGGCGCCGTGTTCTCGGGCCGCATGGTGATGCTCCGGCCGCCCTTGTCATCGAACGTGTACATCTCCTTCGAGACGATGTCGGTCACCTCGCCGACGCTGCGCACGAAGAGCGCGGTGTCTTCGACGATCGGCGTGCGGATCTCGGAGTACCCCCACGTGCTGAACAGCTCGCGCGCCGTGCGCTCCAGGTACTGCCAGGTCTCGATGCGGGGCGCGAACAGATCGTTCATGCCCTTCACGGCTGCGAACTTCTGACTCATGAGCGGAACTCCCGAGTGGAACTCACGTGCGAGTGGCGATGCGCTGACCGAGCCGAACGGGAACGTCGGGCTTCAGCGTCGGGTCCCACGTCAGCTTGCCCTTCTGGAAGAGCAGAATGACGGTCGAGCCCATCTCGAACATGCCGATCTCGCCGCCCTTCGCGATGGGAATCGGCCGCTCGTAGTTGACGACCTTCTGGCCCGCGCCCGTGTGCGTGACGACGGCGTCGTAGGCCGCGTGAATGCGCGAGACGCAGGTCGCGCCGACGGCGATGTACGCGACGTGGCCGAGCGAGGTGTCGAGCCAGGTGACCAGCCGCTCGTTGATCGCGAACAGCGCGTCGACAGACTTCACCGAGGCCTGGTTCACCGGCCAGAACGCTCCCGGCAGATACGAGTAGCCGGTGACACGCCCTTCGAGCGGCGAGTGGAAGCGGTGGTAGTCGCGCGGCGACAGGTAGATCGTCGCGAACTGGCCGCCTTCGAACTCGAGCGCGCGGCGCGCATCACCGAGCAGCTTGTCGACGGGAAACGAGATGCCCTTGGCCTGCAGACACCGGCCGGACTCGATCTGACCGATCTGCGAGATCGCGCCGTCACACGGGCTCACGATCGCCTCGGCCGCTTCGTCCTGCGGGCGCATTCCAGGCTTGAGCCGCCGCGTGAAGAACTGGCCGAAGGTCGGGTACTGCTCGATCGGCCCTTCGGCCTCGTCGAGGTTCACGCGGTACTGCTTCGCGAACCAGCGAACGGCCGCCTGATGGAGCGGCGCAGGAACGGGCGCACGGGTCGCCAGGCCCACTGCAGTCGAGAGCGCCGACTTCGGCAGCAGGCGCATCAGCGTCATGAACGTCGAGTCATTCATCGCGCTCGTCGCTTACCGCCTCGAGGCGATCAAATCGAGCACGTCAAACGCCGAGGAAGAGCCGCTTGCCGAAGTTCAGCGCGAGATCGGCATCGAAGATCTTCTGCGCCGACTGCTCGATGTCGTACTCGACCCGCATGTACTCGACCGTTCGCGCCTCGGTGTCGTAGATCACGAAGCACGCGCGGTTGTCGTAGTCGCGGGGCTGGCCGACGCTGCCGACCGAGATGATGTACTTGTAGCCCTTTCGAATTCCGAACTTCTGGGCCACCACGTCGTTCACCTCACCCGAGCCGAGCGCGAACGCCTTGCAGAGGTGGCTGTGCCCGATGAACGTGACCTCGGGCAGATCGGTCGTGAAGGGCGTGAGCTCGCGGGCCTGCTCGAGCGCGAAGATGTACTCGTACGCGCGCGGCTCGATCGGCGAGCCGTGGCAGAAGCCCACTTCGCCGATGCGGTAGGTGAAGGGCAGGCTGCGCAGCCACGCCTGGTTCTCTTCGCTGATCACGTTGGCCGACCAGTCGAGGGCGTGCCGAGCGGCGTCGTAATAGAACGAGTAGTCCATTCGGCCGGCGACCGCGGCGTCGTGGTTGCCGAGCAACGTCACCTCGGCGTTCTGGCGCACCAGCTCGCAGCACGGGTTCGGTGAGGCGCCGTAGCCGACGACGTCACCCAGCGAGACGATGCGATCGACCCGGCTGGCATCGATGACCCGAAACACCTCGGTGAGCGCTTCGATGTTGCTGTGAATGTCGGAGATGATCGCGATGCGCACGAGGAGGGCCTTTTGCCTGCTTCACTTCGAGGATCAACGGCCGGGGTGCTGAGACTCGGCCTGAACGAGCCGTCGTATCGTCTCCAGGCGGTCAGCGTCCACGCCTTCGAACACCAGGCCCATACCGGGTGGGCCGCCCTGCCCTTCGAGTCGCGCCCACACCACCCGCGCCTGTGCCTCGATGGGGTTGTCGTTGCCGAACCGAAGGAGCGCCCGGCTGCCCTCGTTCAACGGGGTGCTGGTGCGGAGGAAGAGCCCGCCCTCCGAGAGGTTTCCGATACGGGCGTACACGGTGATGTTCTCACCCTCGCACCAGCATCGGAGCCGCGATGGCACTCTCGAGAACTTGCGAAGCTCAGACACGTGACGACGCCTCCAAGAACGACTGACCTGCTCGTTCCCCCCAACCCGCCCAACGAACACCGATGGTAGAGAGGGCCGCTGATGACCGTCAAGGCATGTGGTGTCTCGACGGACAACATTCGCGAAAAACCTCCGGGCCCGATGGCTTTCAGCGCCAAGTCGCGGCAGCCTCTCGGCGCCGATGCCTCCGCAGGAACGACACGTTCGTTATCGCTGTGAGCTCTATGCGCGGGTGCAGACCGACGCCGTCGACGTAAAGGCGCGCGTGCTCGAGCTCTCGGAGTCGGGCGCGTTCATCGAAGAGACGGCTGGCTTCGATGATCAGCAGGTCGCCGACGAAGGGGTGATCACGCTAGCGCTGCCGGGTGGGTCGCCGTGGTCTGGTCCCTTCAGGGTGACGCGACTGGGGTCGACGCGGCGTGAGCTGCGGGAGCCCCGAGCCCAACACGTCACCGTCGCCGCCCTCGGCTACGGAGTCGAGTTCCTGCAGATCGACGACGACGAGCTCGAGCGGCTGCGCGACTTCCTCGAGCTGCTCGAGCTGCGCTGATCGTCAGTGCGCGAACTCGTAGATCTTCTCGATCGCGATCTGCCGGTACCGATCGGCCTTGAGCGATCGGCGGGCACAGTCGAAGAGCAGCTCCTTCTCGGGGCTGCCTGCCTGGCGGCGGCGTTCGGCCTCGGCCTTGATGAGCGGCGCCGCTTCGTGCGGATGCCAGACCCACGCAGACGAGAAGGCGAGCCCACCTGCGAACGGAATGAGGCGGGCCTCGAGCACATCGCCCAGCGAGAGCCCGTGCATCGCGCGCCGCTCTGAGACCGCGACCTCGCTGCGAGAGCTCAGCGCCACCAGGGTGACGCGACCCGCCGCCAGCTCCTTCACCTCGAAGAGCGCATGCCAGGTCTCGCAGAACGCGCGCCACGTCTGCGCTTGTTCGGGCTGTTCCTTCGTCAGCGCCGCGAGGTATCGGGCGCGAGCAGGTGTCGTCCCCGCCCATGGCGCGACCCGATCACACAGGTAGAACTCCAGAAAACCGGCGAGCCGGAGTTCGAGCTGCCGATCCTCCTCGAACACCTCGCCAGCGAGCGCAGAGAACTCCGTGCGCGCAGCCACGACGTCGGCCTGGTGCTCGGGCGTCATCGCCCACTGCACCAGCAGGTCGAAGGCCGCGCTCGGAGAGGTGGCTTCGTTCATGCGGGCAACGGCTGGCCAGCCATCAGATCAGCGAAGCGCTTGAAGAGGTATCGGGCGTCGTGCGGGCCAGGTGAGGCCTCGGGGTGGTACTGCACGCTGAAGCAGTTCGCCTCGGGCACCGCGAGCCCTTCGACGGTCTGATCGTTCAAGTTCACGTGCGTGACGTGTGCCTTCGTCGACAAGCTCGTCGCGTCGACCGCGAAGCCGTGATTCTGCGAGGTGATCTCCACGCGCCCTGTCGACAGGTCCTGCACGGGCTGGTTGGCGCCGCGGTGACCGAACTTCAGCTTGTACGTCTTCGCGCCGAGTGCGCGCGCGAGGATCTGGTGGCCCAGGCAGATGCCGAACAGCGGCTTCTTTCCGACGAGCTCGGCGACGGTCTTGTCGGCACCGACGACGGCCGCAGGATCGCCAGGACCATTGGTGAGGAACACGCCGTCGGGCTTCAGCGCGAGCACCTCGGAAGCCGAAGTCCCCGCGGGGACGACGGTGACGCGACAGCCCTGGTCGACCAGGAACTGGAGCATCGCCTTCTTCAGCCCGTAGTCGATCGCGACGACATGAAACCGGAGCGCGGGCGTCGGCTGAGCGGGGCCGAGGAACGCAGGCGTGGGTCGGGTCCACTCGTAGCGCTCGCGGGTCGAGACGCCGGTCGCGAGATCGAGCCCCTCCATCGAGGGGATCTTCTTCGCGCGCTCGATGAGCGCCTGCGCCGTGACGTTCTCGGTGCTGATGATGCCGTTCTGCGAGCCGTGGGTGCGCAGGTGGCGAACGAGGCGGCGGGTGTCGAGCCCTTCGATGCCCCCGACCTTCCAGCGGGTGAGCCACTGAGGCAGCGGTTGCTCGGAGCGGAAGTTCGAGGGCTCGCTCAGCTCGCGAATCACCAGGCCCGTCGCGTGCGGCCGAGCCGACTCTTCGTCCAGCGCGTTGGTGCCGACGTTGCCGATCTGGGTCGCTGCGAAGGTGACGATCTGCCCGACGTACGAGGGGTCGGTGAGGATCTCCTGGTAGCCGGACATCGAGGTGTTGAAGACCACCTCTCCGAGGGAGGGCTCGGCGCCACCGAAGCCACGGCCTTCGAAGGTGCTGCCATCAGCCAGTGCCAGGACAGCTTTCTTCACGGTCGAGCCTCAAAGAACGTTGGGAGGAACATCAATGCGTTCGAACACGAAATGCGAAACGTGGATCTCTTTCGAAGGTCTGAGCCGAACGATGCGATCGTAGTTCACCCGCACTCGGAGCTTCTTCGTACGCTCGTCGTACTCCACCTCGACCTGCTCGTCGGCGATGTCGAGCCCCTTCACGGTCTGCTTCACGCCGTACTCGTCTTCAGCCTCGTGCGTGGCCCAATCAACGCGACGCAGGTTCATGACGATCTCGTCGTGCACGCCCTCGGAGCCGAGCGTGTTGAACCGATGGAACGTGGTGTTGACGATGTCCTTCACAGCGAGGTGGTCGAGTTCGAGCGGGATGAACATCACCCCGAGATAGAACCCGGTGAGCACTGCGGCGACAGTGACGTAGCCCAGGAAGGTTCGCATGCAGGGTGCTGTAGCGGGCGCACTGGAGACACGTCAAGCAACGACGCAGCTCACTTCGGAACGGGTGGCGGGCCTTCCGCACCGCACAGCTCCATGGGCTGAAACAGGCGATCGGTTCGAAAGCCAGTTCCGCCGAAGATGTTGCTCAGCACTCCACCGCGGCCGAGCGCGAGCCAGATCACCGTCGCTTTGCCCTTGATGTGGCCATGGGGAACGAACTCCCAGGTGCCCGAGCCGCCGCCGAGGCCGAACCGGCTGTCTTCGGAGTTGTCGCGATTGTCGCCCATGACGAACACCGACCCTTCGGGCACCTTCACCTCGCCGTCGCGATCACGGGGGTGGCGCGGGTCGTTGAGGATCCAGTGCGTGACGCCATCGAGCTTCTCTTTGAGCAGGCTCGATTCCGTCGTGTACCAGTCGTCCGTCGTCCACATGCGGGGCTGGCTCAGCGAGTACCGCTGATCCCACTGGGTGTGGTTCGCCTCTTCGAGCGTCGCGTCGAGCTTCTGGCCGTTGATGCGAAGCTCGCGACCCTGGAACGCGATGGTGTCGCCGCCGATGGCCACGATGCGCTTGATGTAGTCCTTGTCGGGCGAGACGGGGTTGTTGAAGACGATCACGTCACCGCGCTTCGGCGGGCGAACGATCACGAAGGGCACGGTGTTCGTGAACGGCAGGCGAACCCCGTAGATGAACTTGTTCACGAAGACCTGATCGCCGATCTCGAGCGTGGGCATCATCGAGCCCGACGGGATCTTGAACGGCTCGAGGAAGATCGAGCGCACCAGCAGCGCGATCGCGAGCGCCTTCACCAGGCCCGAGCCCGTCTCCAGCCAGCCTGACGACTTCAACTTCGCGAGGTGCTTGTCGTGCGAGTCCGACAGCTTGCGGGTCGACTCCTTGAGCTTGTCGGTCGAAGCCGTGGCCAGATCCTTCGCGAGGGTCGCCGAGCGCTCGACGAGCTCGGCCCACACGGGCTCCTTCAGCGCGGCGCGGTGTTTGTTCGCAGCCCCTTCGACCTCCGACAGCAGCTCCTCGGCCTCGTGACGGGCCATGCGGAGCGCCTCCCATGGTCTTGCCAGGTAGCGCAGGCCGACGAGCACGGCCCACCAGATCACGCAGGCGAGCCCGAAGGTCTTCATCGGCAGCTGCAGCCCCAGGTACGTGCAGACCGAGAACTCGACGATGGTGAGATAGACGAGGAACACGAGCGCGAGCACCGTGACAGGCGCCCACAACGACTTGAGCCGCTCGATCCACCGCACCTTCGAGAGCGCGCGAAGCTCGTCTGCCGTGAACGTCGCCTTCGCCGCTTCACCCAGCGACTTCGCGCCGGGAACCTTCGAGGCCTCTTCCGCCACGTCAGTTCTCCGACTTCAAGACGGCGAGGAAGGCCTCCTGCGGCAGCTCGACCGAGCCGACCTGCTTCATGCGCTTCTTGCCCTCTTTCTGCTTCTCGAGGAGCTTGCGCTTTCGCGAGATGTCGCCGCCGTAGCACTTGGCGAGCACGTTCTTGCGAATGGCCGAGACCGTCTCACGCGAGATCACCTTGCTGCCGATGGCCGCCTGAATCGCGACCTCGAACATCTGGCGGGGGATCACTTCCTTCAGCTTCTCGCAGACCTCGCGGCCCCGGTAATACGCGCGCTCGCGGTGCACGATGATCGAGAGGGCGTCGACGATCTCGCCGTTGATCAGAATGTCGAGCTTCACCAGCTCGCTCGTCTGGTAGCCCGCGAGCTCGTAGTCGAGTGACGCGTAGCCGCGGCTGACGCTCTTCATCTTGTCGAAGAAGTCGAACACGACCTCGGCGAGCGGCATGTCGTAGGTGACGCGCACGCGCGTGCCCGAGCTGCCGATGTAGTCGATGGCCTTCTGAATGCCGCGGCGCTCCTGGCAGAGCTTGAGGATCGCGCCGAGGTGCTCGTTGGGCACGTGAATGTGGCACGTGAGCATCGGCTCTTCGAGGTGCTCGATCTGCTGCACTGGCGGAAGCTTCGCCGGGTTGTCGCAGAGGAACGGCGCCGCGCCACCGTGCGTGAAGACCTTGTAGACGACGCTCGGCGCCGTCGAGATCAGGTTCAGGTTGTACTCGCGCTCCAGGCGCTCCTGGACGATCTCCATGTGGAGCAGCCCGAGGTAGCCACAGCGGTAGCCGAACCCGAGCGCCGTCGAGCTCTCAGGCTCGTAGGTGAAGGCCGAGTCGTTGAGCCGCAGCTTCACGAGCGCGTCGCGCAGGTTCTCGTAGTCCGCGGCGTCGACCGGGAACACGCCCGAGAACACCATGGGCTTCACTTCTTTGAACCCGGGGAACGGCGACTCCGTGGGCCGCGCGTCGTCGGTGATGGTGTCGCCGACCTTCGCGTCTGCGAGCTCCTTCACGTTGGCGACGAGAACGCCGACCTCTCCTGCCATCAGCCGCTTCACTGGCGTCGCGAACGGCGCGATCACGCCGAGTTCCTGCACCTCGAACATCTTCTGGTTCGACCACAGGCGGATCTTCTGGGCGATCGAGACCGAGCCTTCGAGCACGCGCACCAGCATGACGACGCCGCGGTAGTTGTCGTACCAACTGTCGAAGACGAGGGCCTTGAGCGGGTTGTCCTGGCTGCCCGTTGGAGGCGGGACCACCTTCACGACGGTCTCGAGCAGCTCCTCGATGTTGAGGCCTTCTTTGGCCGACACGGGCACGGCGATCGACGCGTCGAGCCCGATCACGTCTTCGATCTCGGCCTTCGTGCGATCGACATCAGCCGACGGCAGATCGATCTTGTTGATGACGGGAATGATCGTGAGGTCGTGCTCGAGCGCCATGTAGACGTTCGCGAGCGTCTGGGCCTCGACACCTTGCGTGGCATCGACGACGAGCAGCGCGCCTTCACACGCAGCGAGCGAGCGGCTCACCTCGTACGCGAAGTCGACGTGCCCGGGCGTGTCGATGAGGTTGAGGATGTAGTTCTGCCCGTCTTTCGCCGTGTACTTCATGCGAACGGACTGAGCCTTGATCGTGATGCCGCGCTCACGCTCGATGTCCATGTTGTCGAGGAACTGAGCCTGCGACTCGCGCTTGGTGACGGTGCCCGTCTTTTCGAGCAGCCGATCAGCGAGCGTCGACTTGCCGTGATCGATGTGGGCGATGATGCAGAAGTTGCGAATGTGGGCGTTCTCGGACGGCATGCTGCCGTGGCCCGTAGCATCGAGCCTGTGGGAAAGCCAACGAGCGCGAGGTGTTACTCGACCGCGAACTTCAGCGTCAGCGTGCTGTTGGCGGTGAGGAAGAGGCCGGCGTAGGCCGGCTGAATCGACTCTCCGTTCTCGACGAGGCTGAGCGTCTTGCCGAGCTTTCGGCCGATGCCGTTCGCGTAGTCCTCGGCCTTTGCGCGAGCCGCGGCGAGGGCTTCTCGCCGGTTGTCCGAGAGGGCCTTCGGGCGATCACTGATGTCATGGGTCGTGGTGAGCGAGGTCACTCCGCGAATCATCGCGAGCTTGCTGGCGATGAGCGGCGTCTTCGCCCGAACGGGCAGCCTGATCTCGAGCTGCAGCGAGGCCGAACCGCCATTCGGTGGAGTCACCGTTGCCGACTGGGAAAGCGGCCGAACCACCGCAGCAGGCTCCTCCTTCTCGAGCACCTTGCGCACGCGGGCCTCGGCATCCGACACGGTCATGATCGCCGCGTCCCATTCGCGGGGATCGTTCGACGCGATCTGCATGACCAGCACGTCGACCTCGGCCGGAAGCTGCCGCTGGTGCTGGCTGGTCACGGTGAGCTGGGTTCCATCGAAGGTGACGGTCTGCGCAGAGGCGACCGAGAGAGCGAGGGCGAGGATCGAGTGCATGGGGCTCATCAACGAGTGGCAACGGCCGCCGATCTGATTTTCCGTCGGCCCCCAGCGTTTCTCAGGCATTCTCCGCGCGCTTTTCTTTCCTCAGGGGGTCTCATGAACTCGAGTCGTCTGTCGTTTGCCGCTGCCGTGGTCGCTGCGTCCCTGGCCTTCGCTGAAGATCCGGCCCCTGCTCCGGCCGCTCCCGCTGCGCCGCCTCCGCCTGCGGACGAGATCAAGCGCGTGATGGAGTACCAGGACAACGGCAAGGATCGCGGCCCTGCCCTGCTCGACGTGGTCGCGTGCCTGAAGGTCGACCAGACCAAGGGCAGCCCCACCATCTTCACGTGCATCGAGCCCGTGACTGGTCCGGTGAAGAAGGCCACCACGGTCAACGCGTGGATTCAGTTCTTCTGCCCGAAGGGCGGCAAGTACGAGGACCTCAAGGTGCAGTGGTTGCTCGGCAATGAAGTTCGTCAGACGACGGACTTCACCGTCGAAGGGCTCGCCCGCACCCGCACGTGGCGCGCGCACACGCCCCCGAAGGCCGGCAAGTGGACGATCAAGATCGTTCAGGGCGAAGGCAAAGAGCTCGGCTCCACCACCTTCACCGTGACGGACTGACCGCCTTCCCGACGATCGCTGAAAGAAGTCGTGAGCTGGCAGCAGCCGGAGCGGATGCCGTCGCTTCGGTGCTGCTGCTCGCGCGTGAGTCGAAGCTGAGCGAGGCGATCGCCGCAGTGGCCGATTCGTTCGGGCTTTCACCAGCGACGCTCGAAGAAGACGTATTGCGCGAGCTCGAGCCCCGAGCCGTCTGGCGGCCCCCCGATCTTCGCGCCTCGGTGCTGGACTTCCTGACGTCGCACGAGTCGCTGCCGAACCACACGCTTCTCGTCGCGCTGGAGTTCTCGTTGAATCCGTTGAACCTGCCCGGGACGGACGGCGTCTCGATCGATGAGGTCGTGCGTCGCGACGAGACCCTCGAGTTCACGGGCACGATGTACTGGATGGAGCGCCAGACTCGTTCTCGCGTCGTGTTCGTGGTGTCGCGGGTCGAACCGATTCGGCTGCTCGAGCTGCGAATCGTTCACGACTGAGCGGCAGAGCGACGCGCGAGTCTTCGACGCCACACGCCGACTGACGCCAGCAATGCGGCTCCGACGAGCACGGCGAACGCGATCGACAACGACTTCGATGGACCCGGAGCCTGATCGACCCGCATCGACTCGAGAGACTCCGTGAGCGCAGGCACCAGGCCGTCCCAGCGGCCGGAAGGCACGCTGAACAACACGACCGCGCGACGCGAGTCTCCCGCGTAGAGAGCGACGAGCACCTTGCGCAGCTGCGCGCCTTCGCGAACCGAGCCACGCACCTCGACCCGCGCGGCGCTGCCCGACACCACGTCGGCTCGTTCCAGCGTGAACTCGAGGCCGAGCTCGTCTCGCAGGTGCTTCATCACCACGTTCGCCGCGTCGTCACGCGCGTTCGGGCCCAATCGCAGCGGCTCTTCGATCACCGACACCAGCATCGTCGAGGCGTCTTCGGCATCGCCATCCATCAACGCCGCGCTCAAGTACCGAGCCGCGCCCTCTTTCGAGCCGACCCCGATCACCCGTGTGCCGTGAAAGAGGTCCATTCGGGCCAGGTGAAACTCGCGCGGAGGCCGCACCGTCAGCCCGTCTTGCCGGAGCGGAGGCCCGAGCAATTCACCCGCTCCGAGCAACACCATGATGGGCCAGGCCAGCGTCACCCTTGAAGATCTCGCGCGTTTCGAACTTTCGGTCCACCAGCTGTATCCAAATCACCGGTTCGTGCGTCTCACCGCCATGCGCTGGTTGCTCGTCATCGCTCTCGCCCTGCCCTTCGCGTCGTTTGCCGAAGATCCGAAACCAGCTCCGTGCTCGTGCGGTCAGCCGAACTGCGAGGCCGCCTGTACGTGCAGCGCAGGTCAATGCCCGCTCCATCGGCCGAAGCCGCCTCCGCCGCCGACTCCAGCTCCGAAGCGCTGAACGTCGTCTTGCGTGGGTGGTGAAACCGGAACAACCTGCTCGCCGTGACGCCGGCCGATCGACACGCCCTCGAGTCCCGCGCTGAGCGGTGTCTTCGTCGCGGGGAGTTGTCCGAGGCGTTCTCGCTCTACCGTGAGCTGGCTGCCGCTTTCCCTGCGGACACGACGCTCAAGAACCGCATCGCCGAGCTCGAAGAATCGCTGCAGCCCGCCGAGCTCATGAACGCGAAGTCGAACTTCAAGGCAGAGCCTGAAGGCGCTCCAAGATCAGCGACCGAAGAAGCAGAGCGCATGGCGTCGATCGGCGACTACGGCGGCGCGATCTCGGCGTACCGAAAGCTGCTCGCCGCGCGCCCCGACAACGAGCTCGTGAAGGAGCGCATGCAGGAGCTCTTCACCCTCGCGCAGGCCTCCGCGCCCCGCCCTTCCGCGCCCACGAGACATCGTGAAGCCGTGCTCGGCGAGGTCCTCAGCCGCATCGGCGCCCGCAAACGCAGCTGACGCACCGTGCCGCGGGTGTCACCCACCCCTGACGGCCCTGTCACAACGCGCTGGCGAAACGTGACGACTACGCCATAGGCTTCGGCGTTCTTGCGACGTTCCTGCCGTTCTTTTGCTGGAGGGTGCAGTGCGACTTGGTGTGCTGACCGGGGGTGGAGATTGTCCCGGACTCAACGCGGTGCTGCGGGCGCTCGTGCGTCGTGGCGTGCTCGAGTTCGGTCACGAGTTCGTCGGCATTCTCAATGGGTACGAAGGGTTGATGGAGCCCCGACTCACCGAGGCGCTCACGCTCGACGAAGTGCGCGGCATCTTGCCGAAGGGCGGCACGATTCTCGGCACCTCGAACAAGGCAAACCCCTTCAAGTACCCCGAGCGGCACGACGGGAAGATGCATGAGGTCGATCGCTCCGACATCGCGTTGAAGCGGTACCGGGAGCTCGGCCTCGATGGTCTCGTCGTGATTGGCGGCGATGGAACGCTGTCGATCGGACATCAGCTCGCGCTCAAGGGCATGAACGTCGTCGGCTGCCCCAAGACGATCGACAACGATCTCTCGGGCACCGATCAGACCTTCGGCTTCGACACCGCGGCCGGCATCATCACCGAGGCGATCGATCGGCTGCACAGCACGGCGGAAGCTCACCAGCGCGTGATGATCGTCGAGATCATGGGCCGCAACGCGGGCTTCCTCACGCTCGAGGGCGGCATCGCCGGCGGCGCTGACGTGATCCTGATCCCCGAGATTCCGTACAAGGTCGAAGCGGTCGTGAAGAAGTTGAAGGACCGCGCGGCGCGTGGCTCGAAGTTCTCGATCATGGCGGTGAGCGAAGGCGCGTACCCGTTCGGCGGCTCGGTCGCAGTGCTCCAGAAGGCCGAAGAGATCCCCGGGCGCGGCGTCGTTCGACTCGGAGGCTCGGGCAAGGTGCTGGCCGATCTGCTCGCGCCGCACATCGACGCCGAGATTCGCGTGACGGTGCTCGGGCATCTGCAGCGTGGTGGAACGCCGAGTGCGGCCGATCGCGTGCTCGCCACCATGTACGGCGCGATGGTGCTCGATCTCATTCGCGATGGCCGGTGGGATCACATGGTCTGCCTGCGCGACGGAAAGCTGCAGTTCACCTCGCTGGCCGAGTCGCGCAAGGAGCGCCACGTCGAGCCGAGCGGCGACAAAGTTCGCATGGCCCGCTCGATGGGCATCAGCTTCGGAGATTGATCGCTCGTGTCGCTCGTCGGACGCCAGATCGGCCGCTATCGGATCCTGGAGCAGCTCGGCCAGGGCGGCATGAGCGTCGTCTACAAAGGGCTCGACACGGCGCTCGATCGTGAAGTCGCGGTCAAGGTGCTGCACACCCACCTGGCGGGAAAACCAGAGAGCCGAAAGCGCCTCGATCGTGAAGCGCGCGCGGTGGCCCGGCTGCACCACCCGAACATCCTCGAGGTCTACGACTTCTCGGGCGCCGACTCCGCCGACGCGTACATCGTCACCGAGTACATCCGCGGGAAGACGCTGCGTGAGTTCATCTCGGGCGAGCCGTTGTCGCCTCCCGAGATCGCCGCGATGGTGATGCACGAGATCGCCGGAGCGCTCGCCCACGCGCACGAGTCTGGCGTGCTGCACCGCGACCTCAAGCCCGAGAACGTGATGGTGCGCGACGACGGCGTCATCAAGCTCACCGACTTCGGCATCGCGAAGATCCTCGACCGCGACGAGAAGATGACGATGACCGGCGCGCTCGTCGGCAGCCCCGCGCACATGGCGCCCGAGATCATCGAAGGTGAGGAGTCGGGAGCCGAGGCCGACGTCTTCTCGCTCGGCACGATGCTGTACCTGTTCGTCACCGGGAAGCTGCCGTTCTCGGCACCGAACACCACCGCGACCCTCAAGCGCATTCTCGACTGCGTCTACGAAGACCCGCGGCAGACGGTGCCGACATGCTCCGACGAGCTCACGGAGATCATCGGCAACTGCCTGCAGCGGCAACCCAAAGATCGGTACCCCACTGCCAGCAAGCTGCGAGACGCACTCGCCTCGTACCTCGCCGATCTCGGCCTCACGCGCCCACACGAAGAGCTGCCGAAGTTCTTCCTCGACTCGAAGGGCTACCGGAAAGAGATCGAAGCGCGCATCACCGGAACGTTGCTCGATCGCGCGCAGAAGCTGATCGCCGAGAAGAAGTCGGCCCGCGCCCTGTCGGCCCTGAATCAGGTCCTGGCGCACGACCCCACGAACGAGCGCGCGACCCACCTGCTCGACGCGATGAAGGCCCGCAAGCTGCGGGAACAACGCACCAAACGCCTGATTCGTGTGGCGATGATGGGCGGCGTTGCGTTCATCGTGGGTATGGCGGGTTTGAAGGGCGTGCAGCTCGCGTCATTGGCCCCAGAACCGAAGCTCGAGCTGCCTTTCGGGCCTCAGGACGTCGTGCTCACGAGCGTGAAGTGGCCGGGAGCGCCGACGGTCGAAGTGCCGAAGATCGAGATCGACGCAGGGGTCCCCGAGGCCGTCGTGATCGACGCGGGAGTGAAGCCCGCCGTCATCGTGAAGAACGGGAACGGAACGAAGCCGCCTCCGGACAAGCGCGTCGAGGTGCCACCGCCACCGACCGCCGCGCTCGTCGACGTTCAGGTGATCGTGCGGCCCTTCGGCTTTCTCACCGTCGATGGACAGAACAAGTCAGGTGACGCGCTCGCGATGCATCTGCTCAAGCTGCCCGTTGGCGATCACAAGCTCATGGTGACGTGTGAGGACTGTGAGTCGGCCGGGGTCGCGCGCACGGTCACGATCTCGGCGGGGCAGGAGCCGATCACGCTCGTCGCGCCACTCAAGCCCTCGATGCTGTCGTTCGACGGCTTCCCGCCCGAGGCGGTCGTGCAGATCGGCGCCGAGACCCGCACCGCGCAGGAGTCGCTCTCCGTCCCCTTCCGCATCAGCACGCCTCCCGAAGGCCGTCGCGCGATGGCGCATGACGTTCGGTACACGGTGACCCTGCAGGGCGCGACGATCGCGCAAGACGTCGCGCGGATTCAGCCGGGCAAGCTGCTCGTCGTGCGGAGGCAGCCTTGAAGGTGCTGCGTCTGTTCGCCATCGCGATGCTGATCGGGTCGGCCGCGTTCGCGCAGACGTCTCCGGAGCGTGAGCTCGAGCTCGCCAAGGCCATGTTCGACGCGGGCAAGTACGCCGAGACGGTGTCGCTCGTGCGCAAGGCGCTCTCGATCACCAACTTCACCGACCCGCAGCGCGTCGAACTGCACCGCATGGCGGGCCTCGCGTCGTTCAACCTCGGCGATGTGAGTGCCGCAAAGGAGAGCTTCGTCTCGTTGCTGCGTCTCAACCCCGACTACGTGCTCGATCCGTTCGTCGCGCCGCCGCCTGCCATTCGGCTCTTCGAGCAGGTGCGAAAAGACAACGCCGACGAGCTCGCGCTGGTCAGACAGCTGCTTCAGGTACGTGCCGACCAGCAGAAGCGCGCCGCCGAGGAGAAGAAGAAGGCTGACGAAGAGCGCGCCACGCGCCGCATCGTCACCATCGAACGCCGCCCGATGTGGATGAACTTTCTTCCCTTCGGCGCCGGTCAGTTCCTTCAGGAGCGCACCGAGTGGGGCATCGTCTTCGCGATCAGCCAGGGCATCACCGCCATCACCAGCATCGTGGCCTACTGGGCGATCGAGGGCCTCAAGAAGGAGCAGGTCGACACGTTGACCGATCGCCTCACCCCGAACGGGACTTTCCCGCTCACCCGGCGGGGGATCGCCCCTGAGCTCGTCGGCCAGCGCGATGCCTGGCGGGTCGTGAAGTGGACCAGCGGCGGTGCCTTCTACCTGGCGTATGCGCTCGGGGTGATCGACGCCGTGATCCACCACACCGGCGACCGCGTGAAAGAGACCCGCGAAACGCCGACGACCCAGCTCCAAATCACTCCCCTGCCCGGCGGCGCGTATGCCGGCATCACCATCACTTTCTGACGAACCGACTCACCAAGAAGGACGCACCATGGCCAGCCTCACCATCAAGAGCCCCCAGGGGACCAGCCGCTCGGTCAACCTGCTCAAGCGTGTGACGAGCATCGGGCGCTCGGGCGACAACGACATCGTGCTCGACGATCCCGGAGTGCCCGAGACGGCGTTCGCGATCATCTTCGACGGCACCGGCTACAAGGCCGGCGGCGAGACCTCGTTCTTCGTCAACGGCAAGAAGACCGACGAGTCGGCGCTCAACGCGAACGACATCGTGAAGGTCGGCGAGACCGAGCTGGCGTTCTCCCTGGGCAACGCGCCGATGGCGCAGCCCGCGCTCTCGACCACCAAGTTCACCCGCAGCGAGTCGGGCAACCCCGACGCGTCGACGCAGGAGCAGCCCGGCATTCCCGGCCGTGAGCTCGCCGCCCTTCGCCGCCTCACGGCGTTCTCCGAGCGCCTGCTCTCCTCCTACGAGATCGATCGCACGCTCGAAGGCCTGATGGACGAGGTCATCGACGTCACGCGCGCCGACAAGGGCTTCCTCATTCTGATGGAGTCGAACCTGATGCGCGTGAAGGTCGCGCGCAACCTGCAGCGCGAGACGATCGAAGACGCCATCGAGCGTGTGTCGGACTCCATCGTTGCGCGGGTGATCAAGTCGCAGAAGCCGCTGATCATCGCCGACGCGCTCGACGACCCCGAGTTCAACGCCTCTGAATCGGTGGTGAACCTCAAGCTGCTCTCGGTCATGTGCGCGCCGCTCATGCACAAGGGCGAGGTCTTCGGCGTCATCTACGTCGGCAACGATCGCCTCGTGAACCGCTTCGACAAGAAGGCGCTCGACACGCTCACCATCTTCGCCGGCCAGGCGTCGCTGCTCGTGCAGAACGCGATGCTGGTCAACGAGCTCAAGCTCGAGAACGTCGAGCTGAAGAACCGCATCGAGGAATACACCTACGGCGACATCGTCGGCGCGTGTCCCGGCATGCGTGACGTCTACCGCCGCATCGACAAGATCGCGCCCACCGACATCAGCGTGCTGATCATCGGAGAGACCGGCACCGGCAAGGAGCTGATCGCCCGCGAGATCCATCGACACTCGCTTCGCGCGAAGGGGCCGTTCATCTCGATCAACTGCGGCGCGATTCCCGAGAACCTGCTCGAGAGCGAGCTGTTCGGTCACGTGAAGGGCGCGTTCACTGGCGCGGTCGCGACCAAGCTCGGCCGCTTCCAGGCCGCGATCGGTGGCTCGCTCTTCCTCGATGAGATCGGTGAGATGCCGATTCAGCTGCAGGTGAAGCTGCTGCGCGCGCTGCAGGAGAAGGTCGTCTACAAGGTCGGCGACAACCGCCCAGAGCCCGTCGACATTCGCATCATCGCGGCCACCAACAAGAACCTCGAAGACGAGGTGCGCAAGAACACCTTCCGCGAAGACCTCTACTTCCGCATCAACGTGGTGACGCTCAAGCTGCCGCCGCTGCGCGAACGCGGAGACGACATCGTCACGCTCTCGCGCTTCTTCCTGAACCGCTACTCGAAGGAGTTCGCCTCGAAGGCTCGCGGGTTCGCGCCCAACGGCACCGTCGCCATGAAGAAGTACCACTGGCCCGGCAACATTCGAGAGCTCGAGAACCGCATCAAGAAGGCCGCGGTGCTCGCCGACAAGCCGTTGCTCGGCCCCGAGGACCTCGACTTGCGCCCCGAGAACCTTCCGCCGATTCTTCCGCTCGCAGCGGCGAAGGAAGAGTTCCAGAAGCGGTACATCAACGAGGTGCTCGAGCGAAACAACGGCAACCGCACGAAGACAGCGAAGGATCTTGGGGTCGATCCCCGCACGATCTTCCGCCACCTCGAAGCCCTGAAGGCCGAGTCAGAGGGCAAACCCCTGCCACCCGAGACAGAGTACGAAGAAGCCTGACCATTCGGAACCCTTTGAACTTCCACGAACGTCACGACTGGCGCGTCATGGCAACGATGTTGCTCTGGCTGGGTCTGGGTATTTGCCAGATGGCCTGTCTGCTTCCACAGGATGACGACATTCTCACCCCCGTGCCCGACCCGGCGAATCGGCCGTTGCGGCTCATTCCGGGTCTGGCCCAGCCCCAACAGCGAGAGACGACAGTCCAGTTGGCGTCGAACTGCACGGCCCGAACCAGCTTCAGCGTCACGGTCAACGACCCCGATGTCAGCGACCCGATTGTCGCGCGGTGGTTCATCGATCCCAACGAGCGCTATGTCGGCGGCACACCGGGCAATCCGGGCGTGCCCACCAGCGGCGGCTCGACGGAGCGCGAGGTGCGGGCGCCGCCGACCTTCACCAATCTGCTCGGCGCGCTCACCGACGGCCGAAAACACCGTGTCGAGGTGCTCGTCACCGACGGTGAGTTTCGAGAGGACGAGCTCACCGACCCGCTGACGATGGAGAAGAAGCCCTTCCTCAAGGTCGTCGGGCGGTCGGTGAACACGCCTTCGGGTGTGGTCATGGTCGAACCCTATCGAGACGAGTACGTCTGGCTCGTCGAGGTGCGGTCATGTCCCTGAGCCGACTCACCGCGAGCGTGCTGACGCTCATCGTGCTGGGGAGCTGCGCAAGCGCGACCCCACCCCCGCCTGCGTGTCTCACCGATGCTGACTGCTCGGCGGGCTTCATTTGCTTCGTCGATGGCTGCGGCGACCCGACCCGCGGCCTCGCTGTCGAAGTGACAGGCGGCTCGACGGTGGGCCTCTTCCCCCAGGACTTCGAGGTGCCGGTGCTGGGCACCACGCAGGACTTCGAGATCAAAGGCCCGCTCACGATCGTGGGCTCGTTCCAGCGAGAGCGCTCGGCGATGGTCGACCCCAGCAACCGAAGCATCTACACCGACGAGGTTCTGGTGCGCGCGACGGGCGAGAGCGAGCTGCTGCCGGGCATCTCGCGCAGCTACCAGGCTCCGTTCTCGATGACCGATCGCGGCACGTTCTCGATGAACGTGGGCCAGGGCAAGTACACCGTGACGGCGCAGCCGACGAACCCCGAAGTGCCGCCGCAGACCTTCACCAGCATCAGCGCGAGCCCCGATGGCGGGGCAGTCGTGAACTACGCGTTCGCTTCGGTCGAAGGCGCGGTCTCGCTGTCAGGCCGGCTCATCAAGAAGAAGGTCCTGCTCCCTCAGCCAACCGAGCTCTACATCACGCAGGCCGCGATGGACCTGCAGGCCATCGACCCCGCGACCGGCGAGCAGCTCTCGCAGCGCATCGAGGTCTCGACGGGCCGCCCTGGCTCTCGTGGGGACTTCATTCTCATCATGTCGCCGCGCGCGAGAACCCTGCCGGCCATCGAGCTGATCGCCAGCCCGCGTGACAGCACGTCGTCGCTGCCCACGCGTCGCTTCCCGCTCACCCCGCCCTTCGCCACCACGCTCACCCTCGAGCTCGGCGACTACGGCGATCCGATTCCCGAGGTGCCGGGGCAGGTCCTCGGCTCCGACGGGCAGCCCCTGGCAGGCGCGACGGTGGTGCTCGAAGGCCGCGTCGGCGGTGGAGCCACCTTCCGCTCCAGGATGGTCACCACCGACTCGTCGGGCACTTTCAAGGTCGAGCTGCTGCCACCCGATGACGGCTACAGCCTCTCGGTGTTCCCCGCGTCAGGAGCCCGCTCGGGCTTCACCCAACAGATCGTGAAGGTGAAGAACACGCCCGGGCAGAAGCCCACCTTCGACCCGCCGTCGATTCGCTGCATCGAGCGCATTCCCGTGAAGGGTCAGGTGATGCTGCCGAATGGTCCGCCTGCAGCGAACCTGTCGGTGCGCGCGGTCGAGACGAAGGCGACTGGAAAGCGGCCGCTCCCACTCGAAGACGTCGACGTGCTCACCGACGTCGAGGGTAAGTACGAGTTGTTCCTCGACCCGGGAAACTGGCGCCTCGAGTTCACTCCAAGCGGCGATCTTCCGCAGACGAGCCGGCTCATCACCGTGTCGGCCGCAGCAGCTGCCGATGGTGGAACCGTCGAAGGCCAGTCGTTCGCGCCGATCACCCTCCCGCGCGGGCGCAGACTCACCGGCGTGGTGACGACCCTGAACAGCTCTCGTGGGTCATCGCCGCTCGCGAACGCGCAGGTTCGCTTCTTCCGCGTGACGACGATCGAAGGCAAGCCGGCCGCAGTCCTGCTCGGCTCGGGCATCACGAACGGCATCGGGGCCTACTCCGTGATTCTGCCGACGCGCGAGTTGCCGAAGCAGTAACCCTCCCCAGTTCGACTTCGCCGTCGTGAGCGACACTCGCCGCGCGGTCGTCGCGATGGTGTGCGAGTTGGGGCCGACAGTCGTCACCGTGCCGCCGCGCCTCAGGCTCGCTTTCGGCTGCGTCTCACGCTTCGAGGGCGGCTGACTTGCGGCGCGCCTTCAGCACCGGCGACTCATGCCGCAGGCTGCGCATCGCCAGCTTGTCGAGCTTCGTGGTGCGGAAGACCTCGAGCATGCGCTCCTGCCCCGTGCGCCAGACGCCGTACATCGTGCAGGCCGAAGTGAACGCGCAGCCGTCGTGATCAGGCGCCGTGCAGACGTTCAAGCTGATCGGGCCTTCGAGCGCTTCGATCACGTCGAGGAAGGTGATCGTCGAAGCCGCCCGCGCGAGCGCGTAGCCACCGTGAGAGCCGCGCGTCGAGCGCACCAGCTTCGCCTTCGCGAGCGTCTTGAGAATCTTGGCGAGGAAGTCGCCGGGGATGTCCATCTTCCGGCCGATCTCACGGAACGACGTCGTCATGCCGTCGGGCAGTGACGCGAGGAAGACCATGGCGCGGGTGCCGTACTCCATCTTCCGCGAGATCTGGAACGCGTTGGCCATGGCATCGCTTCACTACCACACTGCGGGTGGTGTCGGCCGCCGGGCAGCGCTACACCATCAGCATGATCGACCTGCACTCGCACACGACGGCGAGCGACGGCCAGCATCCTCCGCACGAGCAGATCGGCATGGCCGCGAAGGCCGGCATCACCGTGCTCTCGGTGACCGATCACGACACGGTGTCGGGCCTCGATGCGTGTGAAGCCGCGGCGAAGGAGCACAGCGTTCGACTCGTGCCAGGCATCGAGATCTCGGTGCACCTGAACAACCGCGAGGTGCACATTCTCGGGCACTTCGTCGATCGCACGGTGCCGAAGCTGGCGAGCTTCGACGTCGAGCTGAAGATCTTCCGCCAGAAGCGCATGGGGCTGATGGTCGACAAGCTCGCGAGCCTCGGCTTCCCCGTGACGATGGAGGCCGTGAAAGCGATCGCAGGAGACGCGCACCTCGCGCGGCCGCACCTGGCACGGTGGCTGGTGAATCACGGCTATTGCACGTCGACGCAGGAGGCGTTCTCGCGCTTCCTCGGAGATGGGAAACCGGCCGCCGTCGCGCGCTTCGACGTGACGCCCGAGCAGGCGATCGAGCTGATTCACTTCGCGCACGGGACGGCGACGGTGGCGCACCCCGGGCCGTCGCGCCTGAACCGGTACGAGCTCGAGCAACTCAAGCTCCGCGGGCTCGACGGCATCGAGGTGCATCACTCCGATCATCCGCCGACGCAGCGGCGGCAGTTTCTCGATTGGGCGAAAGAGCTCGAGCTGATTCCGACGGCCGGGAGCGACTTTCACGGCGTGAAGGTCGCGCCGGATCGTCACTTCGGCAGCGTCGGAATGGACCCCGACGAGTTCAAGAAGCTCGAGTCACTTCGTCGTTGATCTCGCCTCGATCGGCGCCTGCGGGTGGATCGAGCAGAGCATCCACCCGCTCCTCCCTGAGGCCACTACGCGGCCGCGCGCTGGAGCGGGCGCACCTGACGCGTCACCCGCTCGCCTTTACGCCACACGGTGAGATCGACGACCCACGCTGACTCGAGCGCGAGCAGGCGTTGCAGATCGTCGACCGTCGTGACCGGAGACCCACCGAGACCGACCACGAGATCGTCGGCGACGACGCCAGCCTCCGCTGCCGGAGAGCTGCGCCCCGTCTCGACGACCCGCACGCCACGCCCCTGCCCCACCTGCGACGCGAGCTCGGGCTTGAACGTCTCATTCCTCGCCGAGATGCCGAGGAAGCGACGCTTCACCTCTCCGTGACGAAGCAGCAGCGCAGCCACCCACGACGCCGTCGACGACGGCACCGCGAACCCGATGCCCTGCGCGAACGGCAACATCGCCGTGTTCACGCCGACCACCTGCCCTTTCACCGAGAGCAACGGGCCTCCCGAGTTGCCGGGGTTGATCGCCGCGTCGGTCTGAATGAGCCCATCGAGTGACGCGCCGTCACGGCCGGGCAGCCGACGCTCCATCGCGCTCACCACGCCGAACGTCACGCTGCGCTCGAACCCGAACGGATGCCCGAGCGCGATCACCACCTGCCCCACCTTCACCGCCGACGCTTCGGCCAACGGGAGTGTCGTCAGCTCCCGCCGCTGCGTCTTCACCACCGCGAGATCGGTGGAGGGATCGCGGCCCACGACTTCGCCCTCGCTCCACTCGCCGTCAGAGAACCGCACGCGCACACGGCCGTTCGCCTGTCGCACCACGTGCTCGTTCGTCAGCACGAAGCCATCGGGCGTCAGCCCCAGGCCGGTGCCATTGCCCCGTCGATGCTCGAGCGCCACCACGCCCGGCGCCGCGCGAGTCACGAGGGTCTCCAGTTCGTTCGAGAAGAGCTCGAGCGGATTCATGGGCTCAGGGCCTCGCCGCCAGGGTCACCTGCACGGTCTCGACCTTGCCCTGACGCCAGAGCGTCGCCGGCACCTGCTGCCCGACGTGATCGGCGCGCAGGTACGAAGTCAGATCCTCCAGCGTCTTCACCGAGTCGTCGCCGATGTGCAGCAGCGTGTCTCCGTACTTGATGCCGGCGCTGTCGGCGGGCCCGTCCTTCTCGACCTTCATGATGATGAGGCCGACCTCTTCACCCGTGGTCTGGCGCACGTCGTCGGGCAGACGAACCGGCTGCATCTCGACGCCGAGGTAGCTGCGCCGAACCTGGCCGTGCGCCTCCAGCTGCGCCACGACGCGCTTCACCGTGGAGCCCGGAATCGTCAGGCTCTCACCGCGCATAAGGCCGGTGCTGGTGATGCCGAGGATCGTGCCGTCGACGCCGATCAGCGGCCCGCCCGAGAAGCCCGGGTGGTGTGGCGCATCGCTCTCGAGGTACCGATCGATCGTTCCACCGCGCATCGCGCGGAACGGCTTCTTTCCGTGCGCGCTCACGATGCCACTCGTCGCCCGAACCGTCTGGCCCGGCCTCGCGAGCTTGAGCACGAGCTGGCCCACCTTCGCGTTGAGCCCGTCATCGAGCGTCACCGGCGGCAGCGTGCCTTCGACTTCGAGGAGCGCGAGATCGGTCGACAGATCGCGGCCCTTCACCTTCGCTTTGAACTCCACGCCTTCGAGGCCGACGATCGCGTCATCGCGGAACAGCCCGCGAGAAACGGTCACGACCCGGTTGGGAGAAATGACGAGGCCGCTGGTCGACTGGCGGCGTCCACCTTCGACGCGAACCACGCTTCGACCAACGGCCTCGACGACTGCGGACAACGCTTCGGACAACTCTGCAGCAGAGACAGGCATGCGTTTCCTCGGGACCACGGGGGAGAAACTGCGACTCCCGAGATGGTACGCATGCACTCGAACCGCGAAACCCGCCGAACAGTCAGAAACAGTCCGAACAGCGGGGACTTACGACCTCACAGATTGATGAGGCCACGACGTGCGGCGCGGACCACGGCTTCGACCCGCTTCTGCGCGTCCATCTTCTGCAGAATCGAGTTCACGTGGAACTTGGCCGTGTGCTCGCTGATGGTGAGCTTCGCCGCGATCTGCTTGTTCGACAGACCCTCGGCCAACAGGATCAGCACTTCGTGTTCGCGCGGCGTGAGGTTGTCGTCGACCGCGTTGGTGCCTGCCTTCACACCACCACTCGAAGCGACGGCGTTGAGCCAACCCGGTTCAGTGACCGTGAGGCCCTTCTGCACGGCGGCGATGGCGACCTCGAGCTTGGCAGCCGAGGAGTCGCGGGGAATGACGGCCTGCGCACCTGCGGCGAGGGCGTCGGCGACCTGCTCCTTGTTCGCGAGCGCGAGCAAAGGCCGCTTCAGCTGCAGCGCCTTCATCTCGGCGAGCGCCTTCGGCGGGTCACGGGTGACGTCGACGACGATCACATCGGCTTGCGCAACGCGCGCCGCGATCTCGAGGTTGCTCTCGACGGGACTCAGAATGAAACGATCGGTCTGTTCGGCCAGGGACTCAACGAGGGCGTGGTCGGCTTGAACCACGACTCGCAACGGCATGATTTGGGGAGGAAGTCCGCGCATGTTGTCTCCACGAGTAACGCACCCTGCCTCTTCGGCAAGGACCGCCGCCGCCGCCCGCCCTGACCCTCGACCCGTCTGCTTCGACAGGTGAAATGCTCGACCCAGGGGTTTTGTTTCTCTTCGGGCGGCCGGCTTCACACTTCTTCAACCCGTCGACACACCTTCTGATTCCCTGACGACGCACCACGAAGTTCGGCCAAGCCACTGATACTTCTCGTGGAGATGTGAAGCCGTCGCGCTTACACAGCGCCCCGTGCTCGATCTGATCCTCGTCGGCGGCGGTCTGGCCAACGGCCTGCTCGCGTGGCGGTTGCTGCAGACGCGACCCGACGTCGCCTTTGTGTTGCTCGAGGCGGGGCCGACGATCGGCGGAAACCACACCTGGAGTTTTCACGGCTCCGACGTGACGAAGAAGCAGCTCGACTGGCTCTGGGTGCTCGCGTCGAAGAGTTGGCCCGCGCACGACGTGATCTTCAAGACGGGCGATCGCCGCATCGGTGGCGGCTACCACTCGATTCGCAGTGAGGAGTTTCACTGGAAGTTGATGGAGCAGCTCAAAGATCGCGTGCGCCTGAAGACGAAGGTGACGGCGCAGACGGCGACGAGCGTGACGCTGTCGACGGGAGAGACGCTCGAGGCGAAGGCGGTGATCGACGCGCGTGGGTTCTCGAGCGCGCCGTCATGGCCATGTGGCTATCAGAAGTTCCTCGGCATGGACGTCGAGCTCGACGTGCCGCACGGGCTCGAGGTGCCGCTGCTCATGGATGGCCGTGTCGAACAGCACGGCGCGTTTCGGTTCGTCTACCTGCTGCCGTGGGATGAGCGCCGCGTGCTCGTCGAAGACACGTATTACGGCGATAACGCGGCGATCGATCTCCCGGTGCTCCGTGCGCGCGTGCATCAGTACCTGGGCGAGCGTGGGCTGAAGGTGAAGTCGGTGATCCGCGAAGAGAGCGCGGCGTTGCCGATTCCACTGAGCGGTGAAGCACCCGTGATCGATCGCCCGACGCTTGGAGTGGCCGGTGGCTTCTTTCACGCGACCACGGGCTACTCACTTCCCTTCGCGGTCGAGCTGGCCGATCTCGTGGCCGCGCGTCGATCATTCGAGGCCGCGACGCTCACGCCCTGGCTGAACGAGCTCGCGCAGGAGCACTGGGCCTCGCAGTCGTTCTTCCGGCTGCTCAACCGAATGCTCTTCCGCGGCGCCGTTCCCGATGAGCGCGTGCGCATCTTCGAGTCCTTCTACAAACACGACGAAGCGTTGATCGGCCGGTTCTACGCAGGCCGCCTCACGAGCTGGGACATTCTGAAGGTCCTCGCGCGCGGAGCGCCGACGGTGCCTGGCCCACGGGCCATGCGCGCAGCGATGGGAATCTGACAATGCTCGGCTTTGCGCTCTCGATGCTTCTGGCGGCCCCGGAGTTGGTGGAAGAACCACCCGCGCAGGCTGCGGCCTGGGTCAACCTGGGCCCGCTGATCGTGAGGACGTTCTCAGTCGGCGGCTCGTATGTGATCGGTCCGCGACTCGTGCTGACGGTCGACGGCGCGTGGAGCCCGTTCAATCACGTGGTCGAGCACGACTGCGCAGACACGGCGACAACCGTCTGGGGTGCGGCCGGCGTGATGATTCGACCGTTCGGTGATGAGCGAGTCCTCGGCGGCTTCTTTCTCCAGCCGAAGCTCTCGGTTCGGTTCACGTCGACGACGGGTCCACAGTCAGGGCCCCGACCCGACGGCACCCCGTGTTTTCGGCCCTACGCTGACGGCAGCGACGTGAGTGTCGGCCTGAGTGGATCGATCGGCTGGAACTGGGTCGTCTTCCGCCACCTGTATCTCGGCGTGAGCGCAGGAGCCGGAGGCCTGGCCTGCTTCAACTGTGCTTCCTACGAGAGCAACACGCGACGGTTCGCGGTGCTGGCGCTGATCGACGTCGGACTGCGAGTGGGCGTCGCGTTCTAGCTATTCGGGCTTCGGGGTGTCTTTTCCCGAAGGCAGCGGCTCGGGCGCGACGAGCTTCGGCGGCTGTCCCGTGAGCGACTTGAGGAACGTGACGATCGACGTCTGCTCCTCCTTCGTCACGTCCTTGCCCAGCTGATACTTGCCCATGAAGACGACGGTCTCCTCGAGGGTCTTGATCGAACCGTCGTGCAGATACGGCGCGGTCTTCTCGATGTTGCGCAGCGACGGCACACGGAAGCGGTTCTTGTCCTCGTCCTTCTTCGTCGCTTCGTAGCGGCCGAGATCGGCCATGAACTCGGGCGGCACACGCACGGCGAAACCCAACGTCTGGAACATGCCGCCGCCGATGCCTTCGCCCTTGTGACAGACCATGCAGCCGAGGCTCATGAACGTGAGCAGGCCCTGCCGCTCCTCTTCACTGAGCGCCTTCTCGGTGCCGCGCAGGTACGTGTCGAACTTGCTCGGCGTGACCAGGGTTCGTTCGAAGGCGGCGATGGCCTGGGTGATGGTGTCGAAGGTGATCGGCTCCTTCGCGTCGGGGAAGGCCTTCGTGAACATCGGCGCGTAGCCGGGAATCGAGCGAACGACCTTCTCGACCGCCGCGCCGTCTGGCATCGCCATCTCGATCGGGTTGAGCAGCGGGCCCTTTGCCTGCTCTTCGATCGACTTCGCGCGGCCGTCCCAGAACAAGGCGATGTGGCTGCCCGTGTTGTAGACGGACTGGGAGTTGCGGCGACCGAGCTGCCCCTTGTGCCCTGGGCTCGTCGGCAGTGCATCGACCCCGTACCGAGCGAGATCGTGACAGCTCGCACACGAGAGCGTCTGGCTCTTCGAGAGGCGTTTGTCGAAGAAGAGGTACTTCCCCAGCTCGACCTTCGCGGGCGTGACCGGGTTCTCGGCCGAGTCGTACTGCGTGGGGAGCGGCTTGAAGACGATCATCGCCGCCTCATGCATGCTCGGGGACTCGGCGTGCGCTCTCAGCGCGATGACAACGACGGTGGCGACCGCAACGCGGCAAAGGATCGTGACGTTCATGAATTCCTCGGGGGTGGTGACCGCGTCACTTCTTCTTCGGCTTCACGGCGGGCTTGAAGGTGAGGACGTAGGCCGCGACGTTGCGAATTTCCTGATCGTTCAGACTGCCGCTCCACGACACCATCAGCGCTGACTTGCCGTGGCTGGGGCCGCCGTCCTTGATCACCTTGTAGACCCACTCGTCGGTGAGCCGAGATGCGTTGGCGGGGTCGGCGAAGCTCGTCGGCTTCGGCTTCAGCAAGACCGCCTTCGCAGCGACGCCGTCGCCCTTCCCCTTCTCTCCGTGGCACGAGATGCAGAGCAGCGTGAAGTGATCCTTCCCCTTCACGGCGTCGCCATTGAGCGCGAATGGCTCGTCAGCCAGAGCGATCGCGAACGGCGCCAGCAGCAGCGGCAACAACACCTTCATCATGAGTGACCCCCGAAGTTCGTTTCGGGAATCACCCTACCGCGCGTGATGCTGAGCGATCCTTGGTTGCGGTCAACGGCTCGAGCAGACGCATGTCGTCTTCAACTGACGACTGCGCCTTCGATCAACCAACCAGCGCTTCGTGCAACGACTTCGTGAGCGTCTTCACGTGCTCGCGACGAGTCACGAGCGTGAGCTGAAGCGCCGAGCTGGCCATCGCGGTGACGGGAGCAGAGAGTCCCTTCGCGACGCTCAGCGCCTTTCGCAGCACGAGCGCATCGGCGTGGAGTCCGGTTCCGACGCAAGTGACCGTGCCGAGATCGTCGAGCACCGTCACATCAGCGGGCAGCTTCGCGCGGAGAACCTCAGGGCCGTGCACGTCCTGCAACGGAACGAGGACGAGCGTTCTGCCGCTCGCGTCGAAGGACACGCTGCGTGGCTTCACCTGATTCGCGTCGAGCAGCTCGAGCAACGCATCGGGAGCGCCCTGCACGCAGAACGCCCAGACGTCCGTCTCGCAGGTGACACCACGAACGCGGCCCTGCTCTCCCGGCTTCGTTTCGATTCGCGTGCCCGTGCCCGCAGTGTGCGTCGACTTCGCGTGAATGACGATGCCGTGCTCGCGCGCGAACTCCACGGCCTGCGCGTTGAGCACCTTGGCGCCGGCAGTCGCGAGCTCCTGCATCTCTTCGGGTGAAATGGAGTCGAGCTTTCGCGCACTCGGCACGACGCGCGGGTCGGCCGAGAAGATGCCGTCGACGTCGGAGTAGATCTCACAATCGGCGTGCAGCGCGGCGGCGAGCGCGACGGCTGACGTATCGGAGCCTCCGCGGCCGAGCGTCGTCACTTCCTTCCCGCGGGACACGCCCTGGTAGCCCGCGACGATGACGACCTTCCCCTGCCCCAGCGCCTCTTCGATGCGCGCCGGCTTCACCTCGACGATGCGCGCCTGGCTGTGCGTGTCGTCGGTGATGATGCCCGACTGCGAGCCCGTGAAGCTGATCGCGGCCACGCCCACTTCCTGAAGCGCCATCGACAGCAGCGCCATCGAGATGCGCTCTCCACACGTGAGCAACATGTCGAGCTCGCGGCGCGGTGGGTCGGCGCTGATCTGCTTCGCCAGGGAGAGGAGCTCGTCCGTCGTATCGCCCATCGCCGACACCACGACGACCAGCTGCCAGCCTTCGTCCCGACGCGCTTTCACCCGCTGCGCCACCTTGCGGATCTTCTCGGTGCTGCTGACCGACGAACCACCGAACTTCTGAACGACGATGCGGGCCATGCGGCCTCCGTGACACGCGAGCTTCGTCGCGCGCTGTACCGCAGTGCACCCGGCTCGCCAACGCGAACGACGGGAATAGGCCTTCAGGGCGGCGTGTTGCGAAGCCCTTTTGTCCTCTCTCAACCTTTCAAAATCACTCGGCATTTCCGATTGACTCCGACGCTTTCAACCCTACAGTGCGCGCTCTTCGAAGCACTGGAGGTGCCCCCGCATGGCGATGATCGAAGTCGAGGGCCTGACGAAGAAGTACCGCGATCGTGTCGCGATCGACGCGCTGTCCTTCACGATTGGTGAAGGGAAGATCGTCGGCTTTCTGGGCCCGAACGGCGCTGGCAAGTCGACGACGATGAAGATCCTCACGGGCTTCATGCCGGCGACCGAAGGCAAGGCGCGCGTGGCGGGCTTCGACGTGTTCGAGAAGCCGCTCGAGGCCAAGCGGCAGATTGGCTACCTGCCCGAGACGCCGCCGCTCTACCCAGAGCTCACGGTGCGCGGGTTCCTCAAGTTCGTCGCCGAGATCAAAGGCGTGCCTCGCGGCCAGGTGAAGAGCGAGATCGATCGCGTCGCGAAGGGCACGGGCGTCACCACCGAGCTCGATCGGCTGAACTCGGCGCTCTCGAAGGGCTACCGGCAGCGCGTGGGCATCGCGCAGGCGCTCATCGGAAACCCGAAGCTGCTCATCCTCGACGAGCCGACCGAAGGCCTCGACCCGCGCCAGCGCAACGAGGTGCTGCAGCTCATCAAGGGGCTCGCGGGGCAACACACCGTCGTGCTCTCGACGCACATCCTCGCGGAGGTGAAGACCATCTGCGAGCAGGTGCTCATCATTCACCGGGGCAAGATCGTCGCAGACGAGTCCATGTCGGCCATCACGGGCGGCAAGGAGAACGGCCTCGAAGAGAAGTTCATTCAGCTGACGGCGAACTAGGCCGCGAAAGTCCTCCATGCGAAACATCATCGCGATCGCGAAGAAGGAGATGACCGTCTACCTGACCACTCCGTGGGCGTGGATCGTCTTCACCTTCGTGAGCTTCGTTTCATCGTTCTTCTTCATCGGCCTGCTGGTGCAGTTCAAACAGGCGCACGAGCAGATTCGCATGCTCGACGGCGGCTGGGAGCAGGTCGGCCCCGAGGCCCAGTTCCTGCGCAACCTGACCGACGGCGTGGTGATGCCGCTCTTCTCGACGATGCTCGTCGTGCTCATGTTCGTCATTCCGTTCCTCTCGGCGCGGCTGTTCGCCGAAGAGCGCCGGCAGAAGACGTTCGAGCTGTTGATGACGTCTCCCATCACCAGCGCCGAGATCGTGATCGGCAAGTACCTGGGTGGGCTCGTGATCATCGGAGCGACCGTCTCGGTCACGATGATCTACCCGCTCGTGCTCGCCATGTTCGGCTCGTCGTTCTCGGCGACGACGTCTGAAAAGACCGCGACGCTCGAGTGGGCCACGGTGTTGCTGGGCTTCGGCGCGCTCGTCGTCTGGGGCGCGACGATTCTCTCCATCGGCACCTTCATCTCGTCGCTCACCGAGTCGGTGATCGTCGCGGGGCTCATCACCTTCGTGATCTGCCTCGTGTGGATGGTGATCAAGATCGTCGCGCCGGCCGCCGAGGAGCCGTGGCGCAGCATTCTCGATCACCTCGCCTTCGACGTTCAGATGCGCAACCCGCTGCGCGGCGTGTTCGATCTGAAGCCGCTGGTCTTCTTCGCCAGCGTCATCGCGACGTTCCTGGTGTTGACGCACCGGTCGGTCGAGTCACGGCGGTGGGTGTGATGATGAAGACCTTCGGAAAAGTCGGCGGCGGCGTGGGGTTGCTGCTCACGCTCACCTCGTTCGTCACCCTCTTCGTCACCTCGGGCTCGATGGTGGCGTTCGGCGTGAAGCTGGGCCTCGGGCTCGCACTGCTCATCGTCTGGGCCGTCACCAACCGCGACAAGATCGCGACCTGGGCGCGCTCGGTGTTCTTCTTCTCGTCGTCGGCGGCCATCGGCGTCGTCTTCATCGGCCTGATGGTGGGCGCCAACTTCATCGTCGCCCGCCGCAACCAGACGTGGGACCTGACGAACAAGAAGTTGTTCTCGCTGTCGCAGCAGACGCGCGAGACCTTGAAGGGCCTGAAGGAGCCCGTGAAGATCATCGTCTTCGCGACCGGGCCGATCCCCGAGGGAGTCGACGATCTCTTCCACCGCTTCGTCGGAGAGACGGACAAGCTGACGTGGGAGGTGAAGGACCCGCGCAAGACGCCCGACCTCGTCGCGAAGTACAAGATTCGCGAGCAGCAGTTCGCCGCCGTGCTGATTCGAAACCCGGGCGAAGCCAACGAGAGCTCGACGACCGCCAACCTGCCGAAGCTGGCCGATGGAACGCAGGGCGAACAGGAACTCACCAACGCGCTCATTCGACTCGACACCGTCGGAGAGACGAAGATCTACGTGCTCGAAGGCCACGGCGAGCTGCCCATCGAAGAAGACAAGGCGGTCGGCGGTGGCATGTCACTGGCGAAGCTGAAGACGGCCTTCGTGAGCGAGGGCTACGTGCTCGAGCCGCTGAACCTCGCGAAGACCAACGTCATCCCCGGTGACGCGAAGATCATTCTCAGCGCGGGGGCCCGCTCGGCCTACACCGAGGGCGAGAAGCGGCTGCTCGAGCAGTACCTGCAAGAGGGTGGACGCTTCGCGTACTTCGCCGACGCGGGGAACGAGCCGGGTCTCGACACGCTGCTCGCGAAGTACGGCATTCAGGTCGACAACGGCGTGATCGCCGACCCGCGCGTCGACCCGAACCAGCCGTACCTCATCGTCGCTCCCTTCTACGGCGATCACGAGACGGTCTCGGCGCTCAGGACGAGCAAGCTGAACCTGCTGTTCTTCGGCGCGCGCGGGCTCACGATTCTGCGCGAGGGAACCCTCGACGGGGTCACGGCGACCAACGTGGTGTTGACGACCCCGGAGGCGTGGCTGGAGACCTCACCTGGCGAAGACCCGAAGCTCGACCCCGGCGAGAAGGCGGGCCAGCTGGGCGTGGTCGCGATCTCGAAGCGGTCGTCTCCCACCAAGACGCTGCACGACGAGACGCGACTGGTGGTGTTCGGTGACTCGCAGGTGCTGCTCGATCTCTTCTCGATCGAGGGCGATCGAAACCTCGTGCTCAACACCATGGGCTGGCTGGGTGATCAGCCCAAGAAGCTCACCATTCGTCCGCCCGATCGCGACATCTCTTCGCTGCAGGTCGACTCGCAGATGCTGAGCAACATTCGGCTCGTGGTGATGGACGTGCTGCCGATGTTGCTGATTGGCGTGGGCCTGACGGTGTGGCTGACGCGTCGCTCGCGCTGACGTCGCAAGGAGTGGTTCGTGAACCAGATGACGAAGACCCTCGTGATGCTGGGTGTGCTGGCGGCGATCGCTGGCGGCATCGGGCTGTACGCGTGGAAAGGGGTCTACGAGAAGGACGAGAAGGCCGCGCAGAAGAAGGCCTTCGAGGAGCGGCTGTTCTCGACCGAGCGACAGGGCGGCCGCGACGCCGGGGCTGCAGACGTCGACTTCCACCGCATCGTCGTGAAGGCGAAGGGCGAGACGACGGTGCTCGAGCACGTCAAAGGCGAACCCTGGCGCATCACCGAGCCCGTCTCGGCCAAAGTCGATCCCCTCGTCATCGACGGCCTCGTCAGCCAGCTCCAGTCGGCGCGCTTCAAGATGGCCCTCGAAGGTGAAGCGACCGACGCCGAGCTGAAGACCTACGGCCTCGATGCGCCCAGCTTCAGCGTCGAAGCAGAGGCCACCGTCGATGGAGCGCTGCGCAAGACCCGCCTCGAGGGCGGCATCGAGAACCCGTTCGATGGTTCCATCTACATGCGCAAGGACGGCAGCCGCACGGTGCAGATGGCCGAAGGCGGGGTTCGGTGGTCGCTCGCGAAGACGACCTTCGATCTGCGCTCGAAGGAGATCTTCGGCCTCGACGAGCCGAAGGTGACTCGCGTCGCGCTCAAGTCGAAGTCGAATGACTGGGAGCTCGAGCGTGGCGACGACAAGCTCTGGCACCTGCTGCGTCCCGAGGCGACCCTGGCTGACAGCGTCACGGTTGCGTCGATGCTGGGCGGCATTCGTGGAGAGCGAGCGCTCGCCTTCGTCAACGACACGAGCGACTCGCAGCTGAAGGCCATGGGCTTCGACGAGCCGCTGATGACCGCGACCTTCACGCTCCCAACCGGCGTGGTGAAGGTGCGCATGACGAGGTCCGCGTTCGATGGCGGTGAGGGCGTGTACTACGCGCTCCGAGAGGACGCTGAGGGTCGCATCGTCGCCCGCATCGAGCCCAGTGCTCGTGCCGCGTTCGATCGCAACGCCATCGAGCTGCGCGATCGCTCGTTGATCCCCTTCGCGAAGCAGCTGGTGACGAAGATCGTGATCGCCGCTCCCGGAGTTCCCGAGGTGATCGTCGAGCGTGATTCGGCCGATGCGGGGCTGGAGTCGTGGCGCGTGACGGCGCCGAAGAGCGGCCCGGCGAAGGCGTACAAGGTGGCGACGATGTTGTGGACGCTCGCGGCCATCAAGGCGGGCAGCCTGGTCGTCGAGAAGCCGGATCAGAAGGTGCTCGAGACCTACAGCCTCGACGTGAAGCACGCGCGCACGGTGAAGCTCTTCACGGGCACGACCGAGCTCGCCACGCTGGTGCTGGGCAAGGAGCTGATCGGCAAGGCCGGCAGCTCCTACGCCATGGGGGCTCGTCAGGCGATCGTCGAGATCGACAGCTCGCGGTTCAACGAGCTGCCGTGGAGCGCCGACGATCTGCTCGCCGTCACCAACAGCGACGGCGGCCTCTGATCACTTCGTCGGAATCTTCGCCTGAATCGCCTTGAGCGAGGCCGCGCCGAGCTCCTTGGACTGGAAGTTGTTCGCGGCGATGGACGCCACAATCTTCTCGATGCGCTCGGTGTTCGACGGGTGCGTCGAGAGGAACGTGAGGAAGCCGGGCACCTCGCCCTTCGCCTTCAGCTTCTCGAAGAACGTGGCGAGCCCGCGGGGATCGTAGCCGGCGTTGTTGGCGTACTTCGCGCCGTACTGATCGGCCTCGAGCTCCATGTCGCGGCCGTAGGCCATGATCGAGCCCTTGCCGATGAGGCCAGCCGCCAGCACCGCGACGTCGCTCGGGTCCTTGCCCAGCGCCATCGCGCCAACGGTCTCGAGACCCTTCGCGGCCACCAACTGGCGCGCGGAGTGACGTGCCACCACGTGCCCGAGCTCGTGACCGAGCACGCCGACGATCTCGGCTTCGGTCTCTGCGGTGAGCAGCAGGCCCGTGTACACGTAGATGCGGCCGCCCGGCGTCGCGAACGCGTTCACCGTCTTGGGGTCGTCGATCACGAAGTACTGCCACTTCACGTTCGGGCGATCGGCGCTCGCGAGCGGCAGCAGCTTCTGCACGAGCCCGTTCACGTAGAAGCCGACGTCGGGGTTCTCGAGGAACCTGGTGTTCTCCTTCTTGAGCTCTTCGTGCACCTGGAAGCCGAGATCGGTCTCCTGCTGATCGGAGATGAACGTGGCAGCGACGATCTGCTCCGTCTGGGAGCGCTGCATCATCGTGCAGGCGGTGAGTGAGAGAACGGCGGCGATCAGCAGGTGGCGCATGGTGCAGAACTCCTCGGGGTGGAGCGCGCCGTCTATCGGCTGCGTCTCGGCGCCGCATCGCTTTTCAGTGGCAGAATACCGACGCAAGTCATCGAAACGACTTGGAAACCTACCCACGCAGCGCCGCCCTTTCCGTTTCCCGGAGGGGCTGTGTCCATACCTGCGAACCCGGACACACCGGGCACACACCAAAACGGGAGACGACATGAAGCGACTGATGATGGCGGCAGTGGCGGTGGCTGGACTCGCGGTGACGGGCTGTGGCGTCGACAAGGGCGAGCCGTTTCGCCAGGGCTTCCCTCGCAGTGAGACGGTGAAGCTGAACCTGCCCGAGAACAAGACCGCGCTGACCGCGGAAGGCACGCGTCGCGACGGCGTCGAGGGGCAGATCGCCGAGTTCTACAAGCTGACCCGCGGCGTGACGGTGACGGTGAACGCGGCCGGCGGCGCGGTGCTGAACCTCGTCGAGAAGATCGTCGAGTACCCGCCCACCAGCGTGAACGGCAACGTGGCCGTGTGGGGCCCGCACACCGACGCGCTCTCGCCCAACACCTTCAAGTTCACGGTCACGATGGTCGCGCAGAACCAGTTCGACTACCTGCTCGAGGCGAAGGGCAAGACCGAGGCCGACACCGCGTTCCGCACCATCCTCTCCGGCTCGCACGTCTCGACCGGCGACAAGCTGGGCAGCGGCACCTTCCTGCTCGACTGGGATCGCGCGCAGACGCTCCCCGAGCACGACGCCAGCGTCGGCATCGCGAGCTACACGTACTCGAAGCAGACCGCCGGCGCTGACGTGGCGATCGACGCGCTCTTCCAGAAGGTGAAGGACGGAGAGACGGGCCAGCTCGTCGACGTCAACTACAAGTACCGTGAAGTCCCGGCGAACGGCGGCTCCTTCGAGTTCCGCATGAACAAGGACTGGGTCACCGGCCCCGGCGTCGAGGTGCTCACCGTGAAGAGCCGCTGGCAGCAGGGTGGCTCAGGCCGCAGCGATGCGCGCGCGACGGGTGGCGATCTGCAGGGCCCCGCGACGGCCTCGGAGTGCTGGGACAACGGCTTCGCCTCGCGCTACCTGAACGCCTCGTGGGCGACCGCGCAGACGGGCAACTACGGCGTCGAGACCGCGTGCGCCTTCGCCACTGCCGAGTACGCTCCCTGATTCGTCCTCCATGAACCGCCCGGCCTTCGAAGTCATCGATGGTGGCAAGAGCGCCGGGCGGGCGTGGCTCAAGCAGCTGTATTCGACGTACGGCGGCGCCGTCTTCCAACGGTGCCGCTTCTTGTTGAAGGACCCGACGGCAGCCGAGGACGCCATGCAGGACGTGTTCGCCAGGGCCATGCTGAACGAAGCGAGCTTTCGCGGTGAGGCCTCCCCGCTGACGTGGCTGATCAAGATCGCCACCAACCACTGCCTGAACGTGCTGCGTGAGAAGCGCGCTGCGTGGCACGACCAGTACGAATCGATGGAGCGCGTGAAGGGCGAGGCGCACGGTGGTTCCAGCAGCCTCGAAGCGCGCGATCTGGTGCGCAAGTCTCTCAAGAACTTCGACCTCGAGACGCAGTCCGCGGTCATTCACTACTGGGTGGACGACATGACGCTCGAAGAGGTCGCCGACGTGCTCGGCCGCTCGGTGCCGACGATTCGAAAACGCCTCAACGCGTTCACCGAGGCCACGGGCCAGGCGATGCGCGAAGGCGACGGAGGTGTGGCGTGAGTGCGATGGCCGTCATGAAGCACCCGGGCTCGATGACGCTGCGCCGACTGCAGGCGGGCGAGGCGGTAGGCGACGAGGTGTCGCAGCACGTGCAGGAGTGCGAGGCGTGCCGCGCGATGATCGCGTCGTTCGCCGAGGAGCAGCAGCACTTCGAGCAGGAGATCTCGTTCGATCGGTTTGCCGCAGGTGTCGAGCGCGCGGCGCGGCAGGCGTCGAAGCCCGCTCCCGTTCGCAAGCAGTGGCCGCAGCTGGTGATGGCGCTCGCAGCGGGGCTCACGTTGATCGTCGGAGTGCAGGCGGTGTTGTCGCGGGTCGAACCGGTGGGGGGCAATCGAGTCAAAGGTGGCGCATCGGTGCAGGTCGTCGTCGCAGGCCAGGGCCCGCAGCGAGATGCGTCAGAGAAGAGCGCGGTCGCCGAAGCGTTGGCTCCCGGTGAGCGCGTGCGCATCGGCCTGACACCCGACGCGTGGAAGTACGCGCTGGTCGTGAGCATCGACGAGGCGGGCGAGATCACGCCCATCTACGTCGACAACGGCCGCAGCCTCGCCGTCGGTGCTTCGAAAGAGATCGTCTGGCTGCCCGAGAGCCTCGAGTTCACCGGCAAGGGCATGGAGCACGTCGTCATTCTGCTGTCGGCCTCGCCGCTCACGCTCGATCAGGTCGCGACGCCGCTGCGCCTCGCCTTCCAGGACGCGCGTGGCGACCTCACCAAACTCGGCAGCCTGCCGTTGCCCGGAGAGCAGTTTCACCGCACCTTCCTCAAACCGTGACCCCTTCCCTGCCAGCGTCACTCTGCCGGCTCGCGATGCTGATCGCAGGGCTGGTCGCGTGCGCCGCAGAGGCGGAAGGTCCGATGCGGCGGTTTGCGCTCTTCATCGGAAACAACGAAGGCGGCGAAGGAACGCGTCCGCTGCTGTACGCGACCGATGATGCGAAGCGCATGCACGAGGTGATGATTCGCCTCGGCGGCACGACCTCGAACGACGCGATGCTGCTGTTGAACGAGTCGTCCGATGACGTACTCACCGCGCTGGCCGAGCTCGAGCGACGGGCCCGCGATGCGCGTACGCACGGCGATCGCACCAGCCTCTTCTTCTATTATTCGGGCCACGCGAAGGACGGCGCGCTTCGCCTCGGCTCTTCGAAGCTGCCAATGGAGTCGGTGAAGGCACGGCTCGCGCAGGGGCCGACTGACATGCGGGTTGCCGTGTTCGATGCGTGCCGTTCGGGATCGATCACGCGCACGAAGGGCGTCCGCAAAGCACCGGCGTTCGAGGTGGAGACGGATGCGACGCGTGCGGCGAAGGGCCTCGTGATTCTGACCTCGAGCGCGTCGGACGAAGACTCCCAGGAGTCGGATGCGATCGGCGCGAGCTACTTCTCGTATCACCTGGCGAGCGGGCTCCTCGGCAGCGCTGATCAGAGCGGTGATGGCCGCGTGAGCCTCGCTGAGGCCTATGCGTACGCGTACGAGCGCACCGTCGCCTCCACCGCCGATAGCGCCGCAGGGCCACAGCACCCGACGTTCAGCTTCGACCTCGCGGGCAACGGCGATCTGATGCTCACCGATGTGGCGCAGCGTCGTGAAGGTCTGCGCATTCCCGGTGAGGCGCCCGCCGGCACGTACTTCTTGATCGATCGCCGTGGCGTCGTCGTCGCCGAGATCACGAAGAGCGAGACTGAGCGCACCATCGCGCTGTCTCCCGGCACGTACACCGTGAAGCGCCGCCTGACGGATCGCCTGCGCGTCGGAGAAGTCCGCGTCGTCGAAGGCCAGCTGTCGACGCTCGACGAAGCGCAGCTGAAGAACGCGAAGTTCTCCGACGATCCCGTGAAGGGCACGGGCTTGACCACCGTGTACTCGCGCCACTGGAGCATCTCGGCGACCGGGCAGTACCAGGCGATCTTCGATGCTCCCACGACGTCGGGAGGGCTGTTTCCTTCTGCGCCGCTCGTCGGTGGTGAAGCGACGGTGCACAACTTCTTCGGCCGCGGCTTCGCGTGGAGCTTCGATGGCCAATACGGCTGGTCGACTGGCGTGGTGGCGAGCGCGCGTTTGGGCACTCCAGCGAGCTACCGCTACTCACTCATCAATGTGGGCACCTCGATTCTCTTCGAGTGGAATCAAGACGGCAGCTGGGTGCCCTTCCTCGGCGCGCGCGTCGGCTTGAACCTGATGAACCGGCAGTTCGACGATCCCATCTTTCCGCAGCAGGGCTTCACCACGATGACGCCTGGCGTGGTGGGCGGGCTCAAGTACCGCATCGGCCGAAGCTTCGGCGTCGTCGCGCGCGGCCGCGTTCACTACCTGCTCTACAACGTCGACGAAACGCGCAGCCTGGGTTTCGCGGAAGTCGGCCTCTTGCTGAACTACGAGTTCCGGGACTGATGCCATGAGAAACGCGCTGCTCTTCAGTGTGCTGGTCTTCACCGCGTGTGGCGGCAGCTGGTCGAACCGCGACCTCGAGTTCGCCGCCGCCCTGCCCTCGCGCGCCGATCTGTCCTCGAAGATCCCCACGACGTCCACGACGGGGCAGCCGCTGTCGCGAAGTGACGGACTCAACGCGGGCGAGCCGTCACAGGCGTACGCCGAAACGAAGAAGGCCGTGACCGACTTCAACGGGCTGCTCGACTTCTTCCTCGGCGTGATCGACTCGGTTCGGTCCGTTCCACCGACCAGCCGTGACGGAGAGTCGCGCACCTGGGGCCCGTTCACCGCGAAGGACAACCCGGGCTTCCAGTTTCAGGTGATCATCGCGCTGGTCGCCACCGAGCCGCAGGAGACGTTCGGGTGGAAGCTGCAGGTTCGGAAGATCGGAACCCAGCCATGGACCGACGTGGTGCGTGGCAACTTCCAGGCGTCGCCCGAGACCGTGCGCAAGGGCATGGGGACGATAGAAGTACCGGTGAAGGACTTCCGCGACGTGATCACCGTCGACGCGAACTTCCGGCAGCTCGACTCGATCGTGATTGGGTACTTCACGTCGGACTTCCCGAACACGGCGCAGATGGCGTTCACCTTCGCTCCGGGGAACACGAGCGGGTTGTCGGGCGCGGGCTATGCGGCGAAGCGTCAACAAGACGGCTCGGGCGCGATGGGGTTCTCGTTGCGGTCGCTCGACCCGAACACGACGCGGCTCGATACGATCAGCAAGTGGCGCGCTGATGGTGCGGGCGTCTCGGTCGCGAACGTCGTCGAGGGCAACTACCGCGGAGCGATTCGCACCGAGTGCTGGAACGCGTCGTTCAAGGTGACCTACTTCAAAGAGAACTGGCCCGGCGGCCAGGAGTCGGGGAACCCCAGCGACTGCGTCGCGGTTGAGGGGCTGTAGTAGGTTGTCCGCGTGCTTTCGGCCGACACCAGCCCTGCGCAGGAAGAGCGCTACTTCGAGCTGCTTCGGCGACTGACTCCGGCGCAGCGGATGAAGATCGTGAGCGCAGCGACCCGGCAGATGCGGCACATGGCCGAAGCCGGAATCAGGCTCAGGTTCCCGAACGCGACGGAAGCCCAGGTTCGTGAGGAGTTGATCGAGCTGCTCTACGGCGCGGAAGCCCGTCGACGCCTGTGCGGGAAGAAATGAGCGGCCCAGCGTTCTCCGAGATCGAAGACGTTGCCGTTCGGCTTGGTCGCACGTTCGACCTGCTCGGCATCCGATACCTGGTCGGCGGAAGTGTCGCGAGTTCGCTTGTTGGCGAGCCTCGCGCGACGAATGATCTCGATGTGCTGGTGGAACTCTCCGAAGCCCAGGTGGCGCCGCTCGCAGAGGCGCTGGGTCCCGACTTCGAGGTCGACACTGAGGCACTTGTCGATGCCGTCAGACGACGGCGTTCGTGGAACATCTTCTACCTGCCGCTCGTGACGAAGATCGACTTGTTCATCAAACGGCTCGATGCGTTCGACACATCGGAACTCGAGCGAAGACGGCCGATCTCGTTGCCCGGTGGCTCGGTCTCGGTTGCCACGCCGGAGGACATTCTGCTCCGCAAGCTCGCGTGGTACCGCGAGGGTGGGGAGAGCTCGCAAACTCAGTGGCGCGATGTGCTCGGCGTGCTCCGAATCTCCCGCGCGACCTTCGACCACGCTTACGTCGATCGCTGGGCGGCGCACCTCGGGGTGAGCGACCTCTGGGAACGTGCCCGTCAATCGTGACGCAGACGCGGGGCCACTCTCGTCATCACGAACGCGAGCGCGAGCCCGGCGAGCACGTCGACGACGTAGTGGTAGCGCAGATACACGCACGCGAACGGCATCGAGACGACCACCGGCAGCACCCACCAGAACAACTTCTTCGCGTGCCGAAACGCGCTCCAGCCCAGCAGCATCGTGCAGCACGTGTGCATGCTCGGGAAGCAGTCGTAGGTGATGCGCGTCGCGTCCATCATCGCCTCCTTCACCGAGCCGAGCAGATAGAGGTCGAGCGACACGTCGAACGAACGCGACAGCACCGGACCCTTCACGGGAACGAGCGAGTACGAGACGTACGCGATCAGCAGAGACCCACCGATCGCGAATGCTGACTCACGGAGCGCCGGGCGCCCGCCGATCATCAGCACGGCACCGAGCACGAGCGGGAACAGCACCGCGTAGAACGAATACGCGAACGCGAGCCACTCCGAGAGCGGGCGGTTGATGATCGCCTGAAGGAGCTCGAGCGGATCGTGCCCGAGGAACAGCGCGCGATCGGCCGACGCCATCAGCGCGTCTCGATCCTCTCCCAGCTTTCCGCCGACGACCGCATCCATCCACGCGTAGGCCGAGAGGATGAACAGCAACGGAGCCCAGTCGCGGAGCGCGCCGAGCAACCGGCCGCCCTGCCCCTTCACGAATGAGCGCAAATCGAACGCGCCGCGCTGTTTCACCTCGACACCGACTGACAGCCACACCAGCACCGTCGGCAGGCCGATGCCCACCACCCGCAACGTCACGGTGGCCAGCATTGGAATCACCTGGGCCGTGCGCGCCTTGCCGAGCTCGCTCCAGAACGCGGGCGTGGTGAACGCGAGCAACGCCATCATCACGAACGGCAACAGCGCGACGACCGAAGACACGCGATGCAGCCGCTGCATGCGCTCCGAGCCTGCCGGCCATGGCGCCGCGAGAAATTCGCGCGCGAGCAACACCGCGCCCACGAGCCCGAGCGCGAAGAACACCGTCACCGTGCGCAGACCGGCCAGCTGCTGAAACTCGAGGAACACGCCGGGGCCGACGCGGAGCAGCACGAAGCCGATGAACCCCAGCACCGCCCACTCGATTGGCCGCAACACGCTCGACAGCCTACTTTCCATCGACGGCGCGCGGCAGACAGTGTTCGCTCCCGGCACATGCGTCGGCTCGGCTTCATCATGTTCGTCGTGTCGGGCGCTGCGGGGCTCGTCTTCGAAGTGGCGCTCCAGCGATCGTTGACGCGGGCATTCGGAGTCTCGGCACTCGCGACCTCGACCGTGCTCGCCGCGTGGATGGCCGGGCTCGCCCTCGGCGCAATTCTGTTCGGCCGCCTCGCCGATCGCTCGAAGTCGCCGCTCAAGCTCTACGCGTGGCTCGAGATCGGAATCGGCGTCTGCGCCGCGGTCATGCCTTTCGTCGTTCCGCTCGCGATCGATGGGTTCGCTTCACTTGCCCGCGGCCGCACGCTCGACGATCCGCTCGTGCGCATCGGCCTCTTCGTGATGGCGTTCGCGATCACGCTCATTCCGACGTTGCTCATGGGTGGAACGTTGCCGCCCGTCGCCCGCGCCCTGTCGACGAAGAGCGAGCTCGCGAGCGGAGATGGCGACATCGCCCGCCTCTACACGGCGAACGTGCTGGGAGCGGCGATCGGCTCCGGACTCGGCTCGTACGTCTTTCTTCCCGGCATCGGACTCTCGGCGTCGATGTGGCTCGGCGCTGCGTTCAACCTCGCCGCTGCAGCGCTCGGCTTCTGGCTCTCGTCACGCGTTCCCGTTCCCCCACCCGCCACTGCAGAGAAGGCCGCTGAACGAGCTCCGTTGTCCCTTCTCGGACTCAGCGCCTGGAGCGGCCTTGCCACCTTCGTCGCCGAGGTCACCTGGTTTCACCTGCTCGGCGCGGTCATCGGCACCAGCGCATACGCGTTCGGTCTGATGCTCGCGTTGTTCCTCGTCGCGCTCACCATCGGCTCGGCGTGGGTCGCGAGACAACCCGACGCGAAGGTCGAGCCCGCGATGCTCGGCAAGGTGCAGGCTGTGATCGCGATGTCGATGGTGATCACCCTGCCCCTCTGGGACAAGTCGAGCGCGCTCTTCGTCGTCGCCGGCAACTTCGTCTCGAGCTTCGCGGGTCGTGAAGTCGTCCGCGCGATCGTGGCGGCCCAGTTGATCGTGATTCCCGCCGCCGTCCTCGGCACCGTCTATCCCCTCACACTGAGACTCGGAGCGCGTCGCGGGAGCGTCGGACAGTCAATCGGCGGGCTCGCTGCCGCCAACACGCTCGGCGCGATCACGGGCTCGCTGCTCACGGGCTACGTCCTGCTCCCTGCGCTCGGTTCCCGAGGAACGATCCTCGTCGTCGTCGCAGGTTGTGTCGGACTCGCGCTGCTGCTCGCGGACAAGCGCTCCAAGCTGTTGGCCGGGGCCGCGGCGATCATCGCGGTGATTCTCCCCGCGTGGAGCCTGTCGTCACTCGCCTCGGGCGCGAACGTCTACTTCACCGAGACGCCGTACTACCTCTCGCAAGTCGAGTGGGCGCGCGAGTCGGTCAGCTCGGGCATCACCAGCGTCGTGCGCCACCCGAAGTCACAGAAGCTCACGTTGCTCACCAACGGCAAGTTCCAGGGCAATGAGAGCGGCGAAGTACAGGCGCAACGCGCGTACGCGCAGGTTCCGCTGCTGGCCATTCGCAACTTCAAGCGCGCCTTGTTGATCGGTGTCGGCACGGGCTGCTCGCTCGGCACGCTCGCGTCACACCCGTTCGAACACATCGACGCGGTCGAGCTCTCCTCCGACATTCTCGACGCGGCCCGCACGTACTTCGGCTTGGTGAACGAAGGCGTGTTGGCCGGCAACCCGAAGGTGACCGTTCACATCGCCGACGGCCGCAACTTCCTGCTGCTCTCGGAGAACCAGTACGACTTCGTGACGCTCCAGCTCTCGAGCATCTGGTTCGCGGGCACGGCCGATCTCTACAACCGAGACTTCTACCAACTGCTCAAGAAGCGGCTCGCACCCGGCGCCGTCGTGCAGCAGTGGGTGCAACTGCATCACATGACGAGGAAGGATCTCGCCGTCATCATCGCGACGCTGAAGTCCGAGTTCCCGCACGTGATGCTCTTTTTCCGCGGCAACCAGGGCCTGTTGCTCTCGTCGATGGAGCCGTTCTCGTTCGACGCAAAGGAGCTGGCGCGACGCTCCGTCCTGCTCGCGGGAACACCGGCCACCCGCAACCTGCCTGCAGAAGATCTCACCGTGCTCACCGGGAACGTGCTGCTCGACGAGGCCGCGATCGATCGCTTCATCGAGCAGGAGCACGCCTTCATCTCGACCGACGACAACCTGTACCTCGAGTTCTCGACGCCGCGCGCGAACGCCGATGAGTCGCTGATGCAGGAAGCGCTCGTGAGTTCACTCGGTGGGCTCCGCGCGAAGGACCTGCCGCTCACCGGCCTCGAGACCGACGACGATCGCCTGCACGCAAAGGTGGCGTTCCTGCTCGGTCGCGGACAACTCGAAGAAGCGAAGGCGCTCATTCCGGCGGAGCCGTCTCCGAGGCTCGCCGCGTTCGCTCAGTGGATCGCCGCGCAGCCGTCAGACGCCAAAGAGGTGCGGTAGGACTTCCCCGCTCTTACCGCGCACGACGTGGTCGAAGCGCGCCGCGTAGTCGACCGAGGGATCGACATCGACCAGCCAGCACGATCCACCCACGCGTCGCGCCGAATCGACGAACCCCGCCGCGGGATAGACCTGACCCGACGTGCCGATCGCGAAGAAGACGAGATCACTCCCGGCGCTTTCGATGAAGTCGTCGATCTGTTCGAGGTGCGCGGGGTTCAACATCTCTCCAAACCAGACGATGTGCGGACGCAGCCGGCCCGTGTTGCACGTCGGGCAGATGGGCACCGCGTCGAAGTACGTCTTGTCGTCGTCAAAGGGGACGTTGCACTGCTCACAACGCGTCTTGAAGAGCTCTCCGTGAATGCAGATCATCCGCTTCGAGCCGGCGCGCGCGTGAAGGCCGTCGACGTTCTGGGTGGCGAGCAGCAGCCGATCGCCGAGCTTCTCTTCGAGCTTCGCGATCGCCACGTGCCCCGGGTTCGGAGCCACCTTCGCCGCGCCTTCACGCCGCAGACTGTAGAAACGCCACACGGTCTTCGCGTCGGCGTCGAAGCCCTCGGGAGACGCGACCTCTTCGACCCGCCGCCCCTCCCACAGACCACCGATGCCACGAAACGTCGGCACGCCACTCTCAGCCGAGACGCCAGCGCCCGTGAGGATCAGCACCTTCGACGTCGGGCCCAGCGCGGGACGATTCACGGCCACTCCGTGCTGAACACCGCTGATGCGCCTCCCGGGAAGAACGAAACCGAAACGGGAGGCGGCGCTGCGCCGGGGTTCACGATGACGATCACCAGGCCGGCGATCGCCGTGACGCCGCCTGCGATCAGCAGAGGCAGCGCGGTTCCCTGCGATTGGTAGCCACGCGCGTAGGCGCGATTCGCAGCGAGGCTCGTGCACCCTGCCCGTGAACCTCCGCACGCCGTGTCGATCTCGTTCGACGCGGCCGCGGTATCGGCGAGGAAGACGCCACCAAGCGCTCCCGCGATCGCACCAACACCGATGGCCGCGACGCCGATGATGCGCCCTGTGCTGAAGAATGGCGCCGTCGCTGGCTCGGCGGGCTTCGCGACCTCGAGGGGCGGCGCGGGCGGCGGCGGCAACACCTCGGCGGTGACCACAGGC
>CALRPN020000036.1:0-104402 GCA_943370055.1 Archangium gephyra | reverse complement strand
GCCGCCAGCCGGCCCGCCGCCGACGACCGAGCCGCCACCGCTGCCGCCGCCGACGACCGTGCCGCCACCGATTCCGCCGCCGACAACCGTGCCGCCTCCGATTCCGCCGCCGACGACCGTGCCGCCGCCGATTCCGCCGCCGACGACCGTGCCGCCGCCGATTCCGCCGCCGACCACCGTGCCGCCGCCGTTGCCGCCACCGACGACCGAGCCGCCGCCGTTGCCGCCACCGACGACCGAGCCGCCACCGATTCCGCCGCCGACAACCGTGCCGCCACCGATTCCGCCGCCGACGACCGTGCCGCCGCCGTTGCCGCCACCGACGACCGCGCCACCGCCGTTGCCGCCACCAACCGAGCCGCCCGCGTCACCGCCACCCGCCGAGCCACCCGCCGCTGAGCCACCGGCCGTCGCTGAGCCACCGGCCGTCGCTGAGCCACCAGCCGTCGCTGAGCCGCCAGCCGTCACCGTGCCGCCGCCCGTTCCTGAAGTGCCGCCCGCGAAGCCTGCGTCCACGCCTCCGTCCAGGTCTTCGGGCACCACGACGTTGCACTCGCAGCCCACGACGAACAGTGACGCACAGCAGATCCAGCCGACCAGGCGCTTCATGCGGACGACCTCGATGGGAGGGAAGGGGAGACCCCGAAGAACAGGCGCAGCAGCATGCCATGGACCACGCAGAGTCCTCAGTGGAAGCGGGGACTTCCACGACTCCAACGCAGGCGGTCAGCGGCATGCCTGTCAGCGGGTCTGCAACCGATGCGAGGTGATCAGCGCTCGAGCAGCAGTGCGTCACCCTGTCGAACCACCTTGAACGAACGCAACGCGCGTGTCGCTGGCCCCTGAAGCACCGTGCCGTCGAGCGCGAACCGGCTGCCGTGACAGGGGCAGAACAGCTCCGACTGTTCGCGTGGTTCGACGTCGCAGGCGCCGTGCGTGCACACCCTCCACACGGCGGTGAAGCAGCCGTTCTCGAGGTGCAGCACCCAGACGTTCAGCAGCGCGTCGGGACGTTCGACGAGCGCGGCGCTGCCCGGTGTTCGCAGCGCGGGCACGTCGGCCATCTCGATGCGCACCTGGTTCGCGCCGGGCGTGAGGTCACCACAGCTGATCAGCCCTGCGTCGAGTGATCCGCCTGGCTGATCACTCCGCTGCGGCCCGCACGCGGCGAACGCGAGGCCACCGGCGACGACGCACCGGCGGGAGCACGTCATGGAACACCTCCATCGACGAGCCGTGCGTTCACCACCGCCACCGCGTCGAGGTCGAAGCCTCCACCGGGAGGGCCGTAGAAGCGGTTCTTGCCCGAGTCGCGAATGCGCACGAAGCGCGCGCGCGCCAGGCCGACGAGCGAGAGATCGAAGCCGTCTCCTCCCGCGACGAGTGGATCGATCGCCGAGACACCCATCGCCGGGTTTCCGAAGACGACGTGCGCGCCTGCACAGCCGGGGAAGCCACCGTCGACGTCGTCCGCCGCACAGGGGAACTCCTTCCACTCGACGCCGTCGTCGCTGACCGCCACCACGCCGGTCTCGAAGAAGGTGCCGAACGGGTTCTCGAAGACGAGCAGGTCGACGCCAGGTCCATCGACGGCGACGAGGTCGGTGAACTCGAGCACGATGACGCCGTCACGCCCGAGCGAGAGCACGTCGAGCGAGCCGCTGCTTTCACCGCCACCTTGCGGAGGGCCGAGCACGACCTCGGGGAAGCTGTCTTGCCCGAAGCCTGCGCCGTCACCCGGCATGATGCTCACGACGCGGTCGGCCCACGGGTCGGGCAGGCGCACGCCCGCGTCACTCGCTCCGGAATCGGCGACGAGGACGCTGGCGTCTGACGCATCGGGCGCAGCGCCACCGTCGACCTGCATGACGGGGACTCCACACCCACAGGTCAGCGCGAGCAGCACGAACGCGCCGGTCACGCGAGCCCGCGTCAACGGCGCGACGGGCGGGGTTGATGACGAGTCAGCCCGCGTCACCGGCGCGATGGCCGGAGTCGATGACGAGACAGCCCGCGTCACCGGCGCGACGCCCGGAGTTGATGACGAGACAGCCCGCGTCACCGGCGCGACCGCCGGAGTCGATGACGAGACAGGCCGCGTCACCGGCGCGACGGCCCGGGGCCGATCCCACGCTCGGTCAGTCTCCGCAGATGGAACACCGGCGGCAACGAGGTCACCGCGGCTGTGTTCGCGAGCTCCGGCTCCAGCGGAGCGCTCTGCACGAACGAACTCGCCTCCTTCGCGATTCGCGACCGCTTCACCGACGTTCCGCTGGCCCCGAAGTCCCGGTGACGGGCGCACCCGATGGGCGGAGTTCACGGCGCGAGCTTCACCAGCCGGCGACCCTGACGGTCATCGAGCCCGAGGTAGAGGTCGTTGCCCTCACCGATGGCGGTGAAGACGCGCGTGCAGCGCAAAGCGCCGTTCTCGAGCAGCGCCGTCGGAGTACCCACCGTCACCGTCTGAACCCCCGACCCCGCGAGCGTGAGCGGAACGCGCTCGACCCGAACGGTGAACGGCGTGAACGAGGCGTCGTAGCCGCCACGCACCACGACGGCGTCGTTCTGCAGCGTCGTCAGCGCAGCAAACTCGTCTCCTTCTGCGACGAGGGGCGCATCGGCCGCGACGTATGTGAACGAGGAGCCGCTCGCGATGGGGCCCAGGTACGACGACGGCGCGATGGCGCGCGCCAGGTTGCTGAAGTCAGCGCGTGCGTTGCCAGCGACGAGCACCCCGTTCGCGGTGACGGTCGTGTAGCCGCTGCCTCCGAACGCGTCGGGGAAGGTGGTGAGCAACGCGGTCTGAGAAGGCGAGCCCGGCCGCAGCGCGAACAACCCGTTGCCCGTCGCCGAGCCCAGGCCCGTGCCGTTGATGATGAAGGCGCCGCTCGAGAGACCCGCGAACGTGTAGTTCCCGGGAGCGCTCACGTACTCGACGCCCGCGTCCTCCGGTTGCACGAGGGCGACGACGCCGGGAAACCCAGCGCCCGACTTCGTGTAGCCGGTGAGCACCTGCTGGCCGTTCGACGCGATGGTGCCGCCGAGGAAGGTGCCTGCGTCGCGGTCGCCGGCTGCGCGCACGTCGACGATGGCAGGGCCGAGGCTCAACGTCGGAAGGGTGCCGAGGCGTCGCAGCTGTCGGTCGGTGGTGACGGTGAAGAGCACGCCGTTGTGAAGCCCGAGCGACGAGGTGCCTGGGGGCAACGCTCCCGAGCTCGCGACCGTGGTGGTTCCACGAAGCGAGAACGTTCCGAGCACGGGGTCGAGCGTGACCGTCGCGCACGAGACTCCCGCGTCGGCAGGTCCACCTGCCGAGCCACCAGCCGCGCTCCCGCCAGCCGACGCGGAGCCACCAGCCGACGCGGAGCCGCCAGCCGACGCGGAGCCACCAGCCAACGCCGTTCCTCCTCCGGACGCGCTGCCCCCTCCCGACGCCTGCATTCGGCACTCGTTCATCAGACACGTCGTCGCGCCCGTGCAGACCGCGCAGGCCGCGCCGCTGATGCCGCACGCGCTGTTCACGTCACCGCTCGCGCAGAAGCCGCCCTCGGTGCAGCACCCGCTCGCGCAGTTCTGCGGCGTGCACCGCTGGCTCTGCGGCTGGGGGCAACCCGTCAACACCACCACCACACTCGTCATCACCATCCACGTCTTCGTCGACATCGTTCCTCCGGCGGGAGTCCCCTCGGACTCCACGTGCTCGAAAGGGCATGACGCGACAGACGTCTCGAGAGGCACGCGTGAATACGGGCGCACGCGCAGAACCACAGTGCCGGTCGACCTGTCCGCCGCGCTCCCCTCGGAGCGAGATGGGACTGCTGTTCCGGAAGTGACCTCCACGATGGAGGGCTTCAGGGCCGGACAGGTCTTCGGACTCACAGACACGGCTCGCTTCGAGCCACCTACTCACCATCGCTTCCCAGGCTCGGTATCAGCCCAGTGCTTCGTGACGGCTTTCGTTTCTGTTCACCGCTGCGGGGCAGTTCCGGATTCTCACCGGGTTCCCTTGACCGACGCGCGCGGCCTTACGTCGGCTTCACGCGGCCGGGCAATCACAAACGCTTTTGGGCGAGGTCAGTGCCGCGGCGAAGCGGAGGCTCGTTTGAGCAGTACGAGGCCTGCAGCCAGCGGCAGCAGCGACACGGCAAGCCCACCGCCACAGCCGCCCGCGTTGCGAATCGGTGTCGGCACGCAGCGCCCGTTGGTGCACGACATGCCGCGGTCGCAGTCGCGCGCCGAGAGACACGGGTCGCGCATGTCATTCTCTTCCGAGGTCATGTCGGCGCCACCCATGCCGGCCGAACCATCGGGAATCGAGGCATCGAAGGCGGTCTGCGCAAGCGCCGGCGCCGTCACCAGCACGAACATGAGGACGAGACGTCGCATCGGAAAGCCAGCCTCCCAGAGAACCGACAGCCTACACGCCAACCGTGGATTGTGGATCGCACGAGCGGGCGTCGGGCGGTATAAGAGCGCTCCGCCATGGCGCCCACCATTCTCGTCGTCGACGACAACAAGGAGCTGGTGGCGCTCCTCACCTCACTCTTCGAAGAGGCCGGCTACACCGTCGTCGGGGCCAACAAGGGCCGCCCCGCAGTCGAGCTGGGCAAGGCCGAGCCCGTGCAGCTGGCGCTCATCGACATGCTGCTGCCCGACATGATGGGCTACCACGTCGCCGAGGGCCTGCAGGCGGCGCGGCCCGAGCTCAAGCTCGTGTTCATGACCGGTGTGTTCAAGGGCGCGCGGCACTCGAAGGAGGCGCTCGAGCGGTTCCCCGGCGCGCTCTTCGTCGAGAAGCCCTTCGACGCCAAGAAGCTTCGCGAGACCGTACGCGGCCTGATTCCAACCGAGGGCGGCACCAACACCCCGACTCCCGCCGAAGCGCCGGCCGAGTTCGACGTCGAGCTCGACATCGACGTCGAAGACGAAGAGCAGGACGAGATGGAGCTCACCGGCCGCATCAAGGTGACGGGTGGCGGCAACATCACCGCCGAGCTCTCGGGCGCCGCGCTCACCGCCGGCAAGCCGCTCAAGGGCGCCATCGCCGGAACCCGGCCGACCAGCACCTCCGGAGTTCACGCCGTTCCGCCGCCCCCGCCAGCCGACTCCCGCGAGCCGAGCGTTCGGGCTGCACGTCAGGGCGAGCTCAGAGACAACCTGCCCGGCCTCATCACCGCGTTCTACCTCTCGAAAGAGACCGGCGAGCTGTCCTGCAAGAAGGGCAAGGTGAAGAAGGTCGTCTATTTCGAGTCCGGGCAGCCGGTGTTCGCGCTGTCGAACCTCGCCGCCGACCGCTTCGGCCAGTTTCTGGTGCGCGTCGGAAAGATCAAACCCGAGCAGCTCGACGACGTGGCGGTGGTGGCGCAGCAGACGAACCGTCGCACTGGAGACGTGCTCGTCGAGCGCGGCCTGCTGAAGGACACCGAGCGGCTGTATTACGTGGGCCAGCAGGTGAAGAGCATCATCTACAGCCTCTTCGGCTGGGAAGAAGGCCAGTTCGTGCTGACCTTCCGTGAGAAGGCGCGCGCCGAGAGCATCAAGCTCGACGTCTTCCCCGGCAACCTCATCACCCGTGGCATCAAGAAGCTCTACAAGTCCGAGCGCATCGCCCGCATCGTGCGGCCGGAAGAGCGATTGATGCCCAGCCCGCAGCCGCCGTATCAGCTCAATGAAATCGAGCTCGAGAAGTGGGAGGCGATGCTGCTCGCCCGCCTCGATGGAACCCGGACGAACGCGGAGATCATCGCGCTCGCCGGCCGGCCCGAACATCAGGTGCGGGCCTTCCTCGCGGCGCTGCTTGGCCTCGAGGTGTTGGTGAAGCGCGAGACCTGACGCACGCCGGTCAGCCAACCGGAACTGCTTTGTCACGCCGTATGGCCACAGCTGGGCTATGGCCGCCGAAGTCTTGATCCACAAGGAGTTCACCGCATGAAGCTCATCTCTCCTCTCCGCGTGTTCGGCCTGGGCGCGTTGCTCGGTCTCTCGGCGTCGGTGTCGACGTCGTGCTCCCCACCGCCAGTGCAGTGCTCGGCATCGACGTGCGCGAACGGCTGCTGCGCAAACGGCCAGTGTGTCGGCGGTACGGCGGCCACGGCGTGCGGCGCGCGCGGCAACATGTGCGTGTCGTGTCCCACCGGGTTCAGCTGCACGAGCGGCGCCTGTACGCCGACGAACCAGGGCGGCGGCTTCGTCGCGGCCGGTGGCTCGGCGACGGGTGGCGGAAACGTCACGGGTGGTGGCGCGGCGGCTGGTGGTCGCGCAGGCGGAGCGGCGACGGCTGGTGGAACCGCGACGGCTGGTGGAGCGGCGACGGCTGGTGGAGCGGCGACGGCCGGTGGAACGGCGAGCGCTGGCGGAACGGCGACGGCAGGCGGCTCCGCGACGGCTGGTGGTGACGCCGGCGGGTCGGCTGGTGGCGGTGGCGCGACGGCTGGTGGAGCTGGTGGCGGTGACGCTGGCGGCTCGGCCGGTGGTGGTGGCGCGACGGCCGGTGGAGCTGGTGGTGGTGACGCTGGCGGCTCGGCCGGTGGCGGCGGCGCGACGGCTGGCGGCTCCGGTGGCGGCGACGCTGGTGGTTCCGCAGGCGGCGGCGGCGCGACGGCTGGCGGTAGCGGCGGTGGCACAGCGAGCACGGGTCCCAACTTCATGGTGCTCCGCATCGGGTTCGACGGCGGCACGGCTGCGCCTTCGGGCATCGCGACGCCGGGCTACCTCGACGAGCACAGCTCCGACACGGGCTCGTGGACGCGCACCATCGTGCTCTCGACGGGCTCGTCACCGGTGAACTTCTCGGGCAGCGCCACCAGTGATGGCGTGCTGAACCGCTCGGTGAACGGTCAGTACGTGACGGCGACGGGCTATGTCGCAGCGGAGCGGAGCACCGCTGTCGTGACGACCGCGGGCGTCAACCGCTGTGTCCTGCGCGTCAACGCAGCCGGCACGATCGACCAGACGACGCTCGTGAACGACGCCTACCAGTGGAACAACATTCGCTCGGCAGCGACAGTCGACGGCACCAACTACTGGCTCGGCGGCACTTCGACGAACAACACCGCGGCCAACGCTGACGCTGGCGTTCGCCTCGTGGTGCACGGCTCGAGCGGCACCACCACCGGCATCTACAACGTCATCTCGAACGCGCGCGTCACCTACCTCTCGTCGAACGCGCTCTACGTCACCACCGGCTCGGGCACCTTCCCTGATGGCGGCATGGGCGGCTTCTCTCGCGTCGTCTCGCTCGGCGCTGCGCCGATGAGCTTCACCGCGACCCAGACCTACCTGGCGGGCGTGAACATGGCAAACCCGCAGGGCGTGGCCGTGCTCGACCTCAACACCACGATCGCCGGTGACGACACGGCGTACATCGTCGATACCTCCAGCGCCGGTGGCGTTCGCAAGTTCGCGTTCAACGGCACTTCGTGGACCGAGACGGCGCAGTTCATTCTTGGCGTCGGCGGGGCCCTGAGCGATGGCGGCACGTCGAACACCTCGTGCCTGCAGGTCGCCGCGAAGCAGGTGGGCTCTGACATCGTGGTGCTCTGCACGACCAGCGAGACGCACACCAACCGCGTCGTGAAGTTCGTCGATGTCGGCGGCGCTTCGACGGGTCAGCCGGCGGGCACCACCCTCACCACCGCCCCGCCGTTCCAGGCCTACCGCGGCGTCGCGTTCTCGCCGCAGTAAGGGCGGCTTCGTTCTGAAGTGACGGGGCTGGAGTTCCTTCGTGGAGCTCCAGCCCTTCATCTTTTCAGGACCGGCAATCGCGCCGCAGCGAGGGCGTTCTGCAGGTCCCATGGGCGACGATTCCCAGATGAAGGCCGCGATGGTGCGCCGCTACGGCGGCCCCGAGATGGTTCGACTCGAGACGGTGCCCCGGCCCGTATTGAAGGCAGGCGCCCTGGGGGTTCGGGTGTGCGCGACGCCAGTCACGGCCGGAGACGTTCGCGTGCGCAGCGGCGTGGTGCCTCGCGGCTACGGCTGGCTCATTCGGTTGGCCATCGGCGTCTTCGGCCCTCGTCAGCCGATTCCAGGCTGGGGCTTCTCGGGCGTCGTGGAGTCGGTGGCGGGCGACGTCACGGGCTTCAGCGTGGGCACCCGCGTGTTCGGGCTGAAGGGCTTCGCAGGCGGAGCGCACGCCGAGTACCTCACGATTCCTGCGACGGGCACGGTGCTGCCGCTGCCCGAGGACTTGAGCTTCGAAGAGGGCGCGGCGTTCTTCTTCGGCGGCCTCACCGCGGCCGACTTCCTCATCGACAAGGCGGCGATGAAGCGCGGAGAACGTCTGGCCATCGTGGGCGCGACGGGCTCGGTCGGCACCGCCGCCATCAGCATCGCGAAGCACCTGGGGCTCACCGTGACGGCCGTCGCGTCGAAGGGGAACCACGAGCTGGCTCGAAGCCTCGGCGCCGATGCCGTCGTCGACTACCGCACGCAACAGCTCGAGGGCGAGTTCGACGGCATTCTCGACGTGATGGGCTCGCTGCCCCGCGCGAGGGCCCTCTCGCTGCTGCGACCGGGTGGAAGGTTGATGCCAGTGACGCCGACGCTGCTCGACAGCCTCGGCGCGTCGCTGCGTCCACGACGGGGCCAGGCCCGCATCACGGGCTCCACGACGTCGGAGGCGAAGGAGAAGCTGGTTCGGCTCGTCGAGCTGCACCGCGCGGGTGGCTATCGGCCCGTCGTCGGACGCACGCTGCCGTTCAGCGAGATCGCCGAGGCGCACCGCATCGCGCAGGGCTGGCACAAGCAGGGAAACCTCGTGCTCAAGCTCGCGTGAGAGGCGCGACGACCTCGAACTGTCCGAGCTGCAGAAACGCTCAGAGTTGAAGCGCTCGGATCGGAGTTCGTGCGCACCGCTCGCTTGGATGTGTCAACGCAGAGCCACGCTCGACCGGGAGCGCGTGTTCCCAGAACCAGCAATGCGACCCGTTCACGCTCACCACCAGGTCCGCTGAAGGCAGCAGTACGCGCCGGCCTTCAGGTCGGTGACGAGGGTCGGGACGTCGAAGTCATCGAGGGCCCCGCTGGCGTTCGTCGAGATGGCAAGGTTGTCGCCTACGCGGTCTGCCAGCCAATAGTCTGCGGTCAGACCGAAGGCTGGGTAGACGCCCCGGTAGTGGATGATGTCCTCGAAGCTGCACAACGAAGCCGCATAGCTGTTCTGACAACCTCGCGAAGCGACGACCCAGTTGCTCGCGCCAGCGACGGCGCGCAGGCAGAGCAGTGTGGTCACTCCACCGGCAGTCCTGCTCGCTGCGCCGAACCCTACCGGGCAAGCGGACGTCGCGTGGGTATGATCGCTTCGCGCCGCGCTGACCGCGGTGCCGCTGCCGGCGAACGACACGTTGAACGTATTCGCACTCACGGTGAGGCCGGTGCCCGCGAGGTAGGTCGTGTCGGTGTCCGCGCCGCAGACGACCGAGCCGTTCGCTGCCACGCCGGTCATCTTCTGGGTGCCCGTGCAGCTGAGCGTCGCGCCGACAGGCAGGTACGTGCCCGTGTGGTTGTGGTCAGTGCGCGAGACGGAGGTCGACAGACCGCTGCCGCCGAAGGCCACGTCGAACGTCGTCCCCGTCGAGGTGAGGCCGGCTCCAGCGGTGTAGGTCGTCGCCGTGTCGAGGTCGGCGCCGCACATCACTGCGCCGTTCACGTCGAGCCCGATGACCTTCTGCGTGCCTGGGCACGTTCGCGTGGAACTCAGCGGAAGGTAGTTGTGGCTGTGGCTGCTCAGGGCAAACGCCGACGCGGGCTGTCCGCCCAGCTGCTGCGCGTTCTCGGCGACCGCTGCACGAATGGCATACGCCGCTGAGGTGAGCTCGAGCCGGGGCGAGAGCACCGTGGCGTCGACCTGCACCTCGGCCCACAGCGCGTTGCCGTCGATGATGGAGTCGGTCAGCGTGGTCTGCGTGCCGAGGGTGACGAACACCATGCCGTCGGTGGCGGTGACGGTCTGATTCTCATTCCAGATGGAGTTGCCTCCGGTCGCCGCGGCGAAGAGACGGACGGTCACCTGGTGGCTCCCGCTGATGGGATTTCCTGCGTCGATGACACGAGCGGTGAGCCCGAGCTGGCGCGGTACGGCACCGGCGGGAGTCGCCAGCGTGGCGGCGACGAGCAAGGGCAGGAGCGTGCGATTCATGGCGTCTTCTCCGAGGAGTGAGTCAGCGGACCACAGGGTTGGAAGGAACGAGAACGGTGGAGCCACCCGTCGCGGGGCGCTGCGTGAACGGAGCGCCGATGGTGACGTCGGCCGACATCGAGCCGCCTCCGACGCGACCGCCGCCGACGAGCGCCGCGGTGCTGCGCGTCCCCGCGTCAGTGCCGCCCGCGCCTGCATCGGTGGCGCCCGTCCCGGCGTCGGTGGTGACCATGCCTCCGCCGTCGGTCACGCCCGTACCGGCATCAGTCTCGCCCGTACCCGCGTCGGTCGTGCTCGTACCCGCATCAGGCGCTGCGCCAGCGTCTGTCGCACCGGCGTCCGTCGCGAGCCCAGCGTCCGTCGTGCCTGCACCACCGTCGGTCGCGCCGATTCCAGCGTCGGTGGCGCCCGGGGTCGTGCCGGCATCCTGCCCGCCGACAGGGACGACCTCGCAGCCCAACAGCGCCGACATGATGATGCTGCAGAGCAGGACTCGCCGGTTCATCGTGGCTCCTTATGAGCGCGGCTGAGTAGTAGGATTTGGGCTTATGAGACATCCCACGCGGGCACATGCGCCGCGCGGGGCTTTGGGTGCATGACCGGTCTCAGGCCACTCGTTGACCGACCGACGGCCAGACCACCGCGTTGCGTCTTCCGTCGACGGTGCGGCGCGCCTCGTAGGGAACGCAGCCGACCTCGTCGAACGCGCGCTTCCACGCAGCGAACGTTCCACCGTTCTGATGCGCGACGTACGCAGCGAGGCCACCTTCAGGCCCGCACTGCGCGAGCATGTACTCGACCCACGCCCAGCGCGCGCTCGTCGGGCGCACCTCGGCGCGGCCCTTGAGCCCTTTGCGCAGCTGCTGGAGCCGTTGCTCGACGACGTCGATGCCGGCGAACGGCGCTCCATCGAGCGGCGTGTTGCGCTTGGCTGCGAACGGCGCGACGCCGAGTGACAGCGGCAGAATGCGTGAGAGCTCGACCGTGAAGCGCACCAGCTCGTCGATGTCTTCGGGCAGTTCGTGCGGCAGGCCGACGACGTTGTAGACCTTGAGCCGTCGCAGCCCGGCTTCTTTGGCCAGCTTCGCGGCGTTCAGAATCTGAGCCTCGGAGTGTTTGCGGTCGACGAGGTCGCGCAGCTTCTGGCTCGGCCCATCGGAGGCGACGGTGAGGCCCTGTGCGCCGCCCTTCTTGAGCGCCTGCACGAGGCGCAGCGTGAGCCGGTCGGCCCGCAGCGACGAGACGCCGACTTCACGGCCCGCGTTCACCAGTGTCTCGAGCAGCTCGACGATGCGCGGGTGGTCGGTGACCGCGGCTCCAACGAGGCCGACGCGTTTCGCCGTGTCGGGAATCAGCTCGAGCACCCGCTCGGGTGGAACGGTGCGCATGCCGCCGTTCGTCGTGCGGCGCATCACGCAGTAGTGACAGCCACGCGAGCAGCCGCGCTCGGGCTCGATGAGGAACATCGAGCGCAGCTCGGTGTTCGGCGTGACGATGCTGGTGCGCGCGGGCAGCCGCTCGTCTGACGCCTTTGCGACGAAGTAGCGCGTCGACTCGGCCGAGCGCCCCGGCACGCGGAAACCGGGCATCAGCGCGAGACGCTGGAGCAGCGACTCCCGTGACGTCGCGCCCTGAACCTCGTGGAGCAGTTGGTGAATCGTGTCTTCGGCTTCTCCCTGCACGATGACGTCGACGAAGGGCTCGAGCGGGTCGGGGTTCGAGAAGGTGAGCGGACCGCCGGCGATGATGAGCGGGTGACGCTCGTTGCGCTCCTCACGCTTCACGGGAATGCCCGCGAGCTCGAGCAAGGAGAAGATGCCGGTGACCTCGAGCTCGTACGCGACCGACAGCGCGATGATGTCGAAGTCGGTGAGCGGCCGGTGGTTCTCCTCCGAGACGGGCGGCAGCTTCGCCTGCTTCCACGCGTCGACGTCGTCGGGCAGGAACACGCGCTCGGCGCACGCGCCTTCGTGCAGGTGTACCTCGCGCGCGATGGCCTGGAAGCCGAGGCTCGACATGCCCACGTGGTACGGGCTCGGGTACGTCATCGCGACCTTGAGGTCGGCGCTCTTGCGCAACGAGCCCTGCTCATCGGCGGAGCGGCGGCTGAGCTGTTCGAGCAGGTGCTGGCGTGACGTCACGGGGACGACGGCCATAGACCCGAAGCGCAGGCCAGTCGAGGTGGCGCGCTGGACGAGCGGCTGATGCGCGTCTCACACTCGCGCCGATGACGGTCACGGTCGAACACGAAGGGCTCGCGCGCCACCGCTCGTCGCTCGACCTGCGCGGCCCCGTGGAGCCGTTCCTCGTGTTCGCCGATTGGCTGCAATCGCAGGGCTCGGTGTGGGGCGAGCTCATGGAAGAGCAGTGTCGGTTGCCGGTGCCGGTGACCACGGGGCCTGCGCTCGAGCGTCACGGCCAGACGGTGTGCTTCCTCGTTCGACGGCCCGCCGCGCGGCTTCGCTGGGAGCGTGGGTTCATCACCTTCGTCGAGCGCGTCAACGGCGCGCAGGAGGACGTCTTCCTGGACGAGCTGCAGGCGCTGCTCGCGCTGCCGGCGTCTCATGCGGTCACTCGTGTTCAACGGCGGGTTGCTGTTCGACGAGCACGCGCGCGCGATGGTGGTGTGTGCCGAGGCGCTGAAGCGACTGCCGCGCCTGCTCGTGCTGCGCCATGCCTTCTCGCGCGAGGCCGAGGCCGAGCTCCGCGCGGCGCTCCCACTCGCCCGGTTGCAGCGGCGACTGGCGAGGCTCGACGACTCGCCACGGTGAGGTCAGGGCATCGAGATGATGAAGCCGTGGTCGGGCGTGAACGAGACGAGGAAGGGGCCGTGGCGGCGCAGGGTCGAGAGGGGTGCGTCGACACGGGCGTGGGCGACCTCGCGCAGACCGTCAGCAGTGGGCTCCGAGAAGACGACCTCGGCGACGTGCGCAGTCTGGCCGCAGAGCACGGCGAGACCCCGTGGCTTGTAGCAGTCGAGGCGAACCTGGGTGGCCGTGGTGGTGAGGACGAGCGGGGGCTGGCCTTCGCGGACGAGCTGGTCGCCCTGTCGCAGGGCGCGGGTTGGCGCAGCATCGGTGAGCCGCTCCGTCACGCCTGTGGCGACCGTGAAGCGCACGTTCACGTGCTCGGTGCCCTCGACGTGATGGAAGACGAAGGTCTCGGCGGTGCCCGGCTCGCGTCCGTCAGGCTCGACGATGCCCGACTGGGTCGCGTACGCCGTGCACGCCCACTGACGCGCGTGCCACACACAGAGAGCGGCGGGGCGTTCGGTGTCGTCGGCCCTGGTGAAGGGCGTCAAGGTGATGAGGGTGTCGCGCCCGAAGGCATGAACACGGCTCGAGGGGTGGAGTGGGCGAGGGGGCGAAGGCACCACCTGCGCGCCACCCGGAGTCAACTCGAACAACTCGAGCGCCGAGGTCAATGCCCAGCCCTGTCCATCGGCAGCGTCGACGGCCCGCGTGATGCCGTCTGGCAGTGGCAGAACTCCGCGGCCAGTGGCGCTCAGCCAGTGCAGCTGCCCGTCCTTCACCCAGGCAGAGTGATCGATGGTGCTGCTCCAGACGGCGTACGGCACCGTCTTCGACGCCTCGAAGACCTTCTCGGTGGCGACGGCCGAAGAGGCGCGTGCAGGCGGGGGTGGAACGTTGGCCACCCATGTGCCCTCACAGGCACAGAGGACGACGACGGTGAGTGCACTCAGGGTTCGCATGTGTGGGTCCTGAGCAGCTTCGGGGCCACATCGAGAATCAGCGGCTTGGCGAGGTGACGGTGCCCGTTGGTGTGCAAGGGGTTGCACACCTGTGCGCAGCGAGGCTCAGCGAATGAGCGAGAGGCCGCGAGCGAATCTCGAGCGTCGGCGATGAGCAAGCGTCACCAGACCAAGCAGGGCGAGTGCGAGCGGCTCGGCTCCGGTCGAGCAACCGCAGCCAGTCGGAGTCGTGGGGTCGGGTGCTCCACCTGCAGCGCCTCCTCCGCTCGCGGATCCACCAGCGGACGCGGATCCACCAGCGGCCGCGGATCCACCAGCCGTCGCAGTTCCACCAGCCGTCGCGGATCCACCAGCCGTCGCGGATCCACCAGCCGTCGCAGAACCACCAGCTGTCGCAGAGCCACCAGCCGTCGCGGATCCACCAGCCGTCGCGGCTCCACCAGCCGTCGCAGAGCCACCAGCCGTCGCGGATCCACCAGCCGTCGCGGATCCACCCGCTGTCGCAGTTCCACCAGCCGTCGCAGTTCCACCAGCCGTCCCGGATCCACCAGCAGTCGCGGATCCGCCAGCCGTCGCGGATCCACCAGCCGTCGCGGATCCACCAGCCGTCGCGGATCCACCAGCAGTCGCGGATCCGCCAGCAGTCGCGGATCCGCCAGCCGTCGCAGTTCCGCCAGCCGTCGCAGTTCCACCAGCCGTCGCAGCTCCACCAGCCGTCGCAGTTCCACCAGCCGTCGCGGATCCACCAGCCGTCGCGGATCCACCAGCTGTCGCAGTTCCACCGGCCGTTGGTGATCCGCCACCCGCTGATCCACCGCCAGCTGATCCGCCTCCGAACCCTCCATCACGCACGAACGTCACCGTGCCCGTCGCCGCCAACACGCCATCAGTCACCCTGAAGGTCACCACATCACTTGAGGTGAACGACGCCGCCGGCTGCCACGTGAGGTTCGGAGCAGTCCCCAACAGCGTCCCCGCGTCGGGCGCTCCAATCACCGAGAACGTGAGCGAGTCTCCATCGACGTCAGCACCTGTGAGCACGAACGGCACCGGCGCTGGCGACGAGACCTGAATCACGCGCGAGGTGGCGACGGGCGGATCATTCACCGGCGTGATGCTGATGCTGATGGTCGCTGGAGCCGACTGCATGAGCCCATCACTCGCGACGAACGTGAAGCTGTCGTTGCCCGTCGCGTTCAGGGTCGGCGTGAACGTGAGCATCGGCGCCGCGCCCGACAACACGCCCTTCCCCGGAGCGCTCGCCGTCGAGAACGTGAGCGGGTCTGCATCAGGGTCAGTGCCGCCCAGCACGATGCTCGTCGGCGTGTCTTCGATGACGGTGATTGTCTGAGGAGTCGCGACCGGCGGGTCGGTGAGCAGCACCGTGCGGGTGTTCGCGCGGAAGGTGAAGACGCCGGGCGTCGGGTCGAAGCTCACCGTCACCACCTGGCAGAGGCGCGGGGCGATGCACACGACCCGCCCGTACGAGCCCCAGTCGGGGTTGTCGGTGCGAGGCACCACCACGAGCGGGTTCGCGTCTCGCAACGCGCCGTTGGCGTCGATGCGGCGCAGTTCGAGCGGATTTCCACCCGAGAGCATCACGAACTGCGTTCCATCGCTCACGAGGTCGTCGACGTACGCTCCCGCGTCGGCAGACAACGTGAAGGTGGCCGTGGTCGTCGCGCCGTTGAGCAGCACGCCCTCGAACGTGTCGGTGTTGGTGTCGGTCCACGTGATGAAGGTCGAGCTGCCGAGCGCCGCCGGGTGGCCCCAGACGTCGGCGAGGTCGCTGGTGAGCACGCCCGCGTCGACGCCTCCGCCAACGCGCGCGATGCGAAGGCCACTGCCCAGCACCCGCCACACCACCGTGAAGCCCGTGCCCGGGCCCGGCGAGACGTTCGGCGTGTCTGGGCTGAACACGGTCGGGTCGCCGTTTGCGCGAAGCTCGAACGGCAATCCGCCAACCCCAAACGAGCCTCGAAGACCGACGCCACCTGACCCGTAGTCCGTCCACACCATGAGCACCGACGAGCCGTTGGCCGCGATGTCGTAGTCACTCACCGTCGTCGAGAAGCTGTTCGAGCCGAGGCTGGCCGTTCCCGTCGAGCCAAGCGATGCGCTCTGGATTCGGCCGGGGCCGTGCCAGGTGACGAGAAAGCTGGAGCCCGCCGCGACGACCTTCGGGTTGAAGTACGGGCCCTGGCCGAACACGACGGGTGAGGTGTCTTGCAGGCCGCCGTCGGGGAAGAAGCGGGCGCCGAGAATCGCTCCGCCGCCGTCACGGCCGTCTTCCCAGACCGCGAGGTAGCGGCTGCCGTTCCACGCGAGGCCTGCAGAGACCTGCGAGTTCGCGGAGCGCGAGAGGTCGCGCGTGGCGCCGGCGAAGCTCAGGCCCGTGGCGAGGCTCATCGGAGCTCCGCGCAGCTTGAAGGCGTTCGCGCCCGCGCTGGGCTCCTCGGTGAAGTAGCTGATGAACCCGCTCGTGCTCGACAGCCACGAGGTGGCGACGGACACCTGGTCGTTGGCGCCGCGGGCCAGTGCGACACCAGTCGTGTCGAGCACCGCAGCCGCCGTGCTGACGCGCGCTCCGTAGAGATTGCGGCCCTCGGTCGTGTCGCGCGTGTCTTCCCAGGCGACGACCCACTGCGTGCCGCTCCAGCTCACGCGGGGCGACGACTGCGTGCCGGTCGCGCTCGAGATGGTGAAGCCCGCCGCGTCGAGCAGGCTGCCCGCCGCCGAGATGCGTGCGCCGCGAATGTTGCCACCCTCGGCCCAGACCGCGAGCAGGTCGGAGGCGCCGGCGAGGTCGCAGTCGGCTGTTGCTCCGCTGGGCAGGAGGATGGGCGTCGCCGCGGCACTGCCAGTGACGAGGGAGCCGCGCAAGGCGCTGTCGAACCAGGTCACGAAGTAGTTCGCGCCGCTGACCGCGACCTGCACGTTCGCCTGTGTGCCGATGGCGGCGTTGATGGCGAACGGTGCTCCGACGAGCGCGCCGCTGAGGTCGAGACGTGCGCCGAAGACATCGGTCGCTTCGTTCCACGCGGCGAGGCAGTCGGTCATGGTGCAGGCCACCTCAGGGACCGCGCCCGAAGCGACGGTGAGCTGCGTCGGCGTCGGCGAGACGAGCTGGCCCGCCGGAGTCACCGCGGTCGCGAAGAGTCCACCGCGGCCGTTCCACACCACCACGAAGTTGGTGCCGTTCCACGCGACGGCGGGCGCGAATTGTTCAATCTGCGCGAGCGGCCCGATGGTGATTCCCGTCGGGTCGAGCACCGTGCCAGACGCATCGATGCGCGCGCCGCGAATTCGCGCGGTCGAGCTCGAGGTTCCGGTGAGCCGGTCAGACCAGACGACGAGCGTGAGGCTGGGGCTGCTCGCCGAGCGTGACGTCCTGGGAAAGAGGAAGACGGACGGCGCGAGAATCGGCGCGCCACCGAGCCCCTGCACCGGCCCGAGCGAGAGTGGCTGCCGGTTCGAGGCGCTCTCTGACGAAGGTGTGCCAGTGCACGAAAGCGCAGCGAGACACACGACGGCCAGACGCACGAAGCGATTCATGCGTGAAGGAACCGCCAGGACGAGCCTGAGTGCAAGCTTTCAGGGCAGGTGGGCTGCGACCACCGATGGCGCGGGCTGAGGCTTCACTCCACCATTGAGGTGCGGGCAGTTCGCGGCCTTTCCAGCGCTCATCGCCGCGAGCGCCGACGCGTCGGGAGCCGTTCCATTCGCCGCACGCACGCCCGCGCTCGACAGCCCCGACGCCGTGGCCGGACTGTTCAACGCCCGCGCGGCGAACTGCGCGTCGACCTGTTTGCCGATGGCCGACGACAGCTTCATCAACTCGGGCACCGAGCCCTTCTGCACGAGGTGCAGGGGAATCTGCTTCTGCTGGTACAGCATGCGCAGGTCGTCGACCGCGATGCCGAGCGTGCCGTCGGGGCCCCTGGTGCCGAACGCGGTGAGCGCGAGCCCGAACTCGACCTTCGAGATGCCCGAGCCAGCGACCGCGGCCTTGTCGCCGAGGGGACGGTCTCGCTCGGTGTTGGCGACGATGGCGTTGGCGAACGAGGCCTCGGTCATGCGGCCGTTCTCGGCGTGCGACACGAGCGCCTGGAACTTCGCTTCGTCGAACCGGCCACTCGTGAGAATCGCGGAGTCGGCGGCGTGCTTGAGCCGGCCCGAGCGCAGCTCGAGCACGTTGAACTCGCGGTTGGTGAGGTTGTGCAGCGTCGTCGGGTTCGCGACGGTGGCAGCCGCGAGCGCCGCAGCGCGCAGGTCGGGCGTGATGCCGAGCTCGTGCTTCAGCGCCGAGTTCAGGTCCGAGAACTTCACGGTGCCGTCCGTGGCCATCTTCAACTTCCCGCTGCCGACGAGCGCGTTCAGCACCGGGCAGACGATGTCCATCGACTTCGGGTCGGTGGGCGTGCCGAGCGGAGCGGCCGTCGCGAGCGTGGGCGTCGGCTCCGAGGTGAGGCGGCGGGTCGGTTCCTTCGGACCCCAGCCAGCAGCGGGAGCAGGTGTCTCGCTCGTCGGCTTCGCGGCCGTCGTCGCAGGCGCGCTGTTCGCAATCGGCTTCGACGTCGTCGGCGGAATCCGGGTCGTCATGGTCAGGCCACTCGGAGCGACGCGATGGAGGTGAGCAGCGCGTTGGCCTGCGCCTGGTCGAGCGAGGCGGCCGAGGCGGTGACGGTGAGCGTGCACAGACGGTCGCCCTGCAGCCGCAGCGCGAAGTACTGCCGGAAGGTGCCGGTCGACGTGTTCAGCGTGAAGCCGAGCAGCATGCCGGTGCCGCCGTCCTCGAAGCCGAACTCGGCCTTCGACATGTCCTTGAGGCCGTTGCCGAGTGACTGCGTCAGCTCATGTACGGTTTCGGTCGTCAGCTCTTCGAGGCTGGCGCCGAGGCGGGCCTTCTTCGACTGCGCGATGAACGAGGCAGAGCCCGCTGACGTCGATGGACCGCGCCAGGAGGACATCACCTCGTCGACCCGGTAGCCGGGCGGGGGAGAGAACTGAAAGCCGTTGAGGTCGTGCATGCCGCGCACTGTACGCAGCAGCGTGCGACTCCTCATTCCTGCGCACGGGAGCGCGAGTCGCGAATTCAGGAATGGCGCGGCGAGGTCACGGCAGCTTCGGCAGGCCCGGCTTCGTCACGTCGACCGTCGGCACGCAGTAGCCCAGGTCGGTGTCGCACTTCGGCGCGAAGTCAGGGTTGATGCCCGAGCCCGTGGTGCGGCCCGCGTCGAGGTCGGTGTTGGGGTCGCAGTCGACGTCGGCTTCACACGCAATCGACGGGTAGAACGCGACGACGTCGTAGGCCGCGACGCACGCGCCTTCGGTCTGCGACAACTTTGCGGTGAACGCCGTGCCCGGCACCTCGAACGTCGTGATGACCTTCACGTCAGAGAACGCGAACGTCGCGGGCAGCGCGGGCAACGTCGCCGTGCCTCCATCGACGAGCATCAACGTCACGGCCTCGAAGTTCTGCGAGGCCACGAGGGGCTGGGGCGCAGCACAGACTCCATTGGTCGGTGCGCGCGAGAAGCCACCGAGTGCGTTGAACTTCTTTCCATCGGGGTCTTCAGGGTCGCTGCGCGTCACCGGGTCATCGACGAAGAGGCAGGGGTTGCCGCCATCTGGCCCGCAGCTGCCGCAGCTCTTCTTCGCCTGGCAGTTGTTCTTCGCGTCGATGTCGGCCGAGAACACGTGGCCCTGCGCGAGGTCGATGAGGCGGCCGGGCCGGAGCACGAGCTGCGCGGCTCCACCACCTGGCGGAATGTAGTCCTGCACGCCGACGAGCATCGACGCGAGCTTCTGCTCATCGGTGCACGCGGCCGTTGCCGAGGTGCGCTTCAGCATCGCGAGGTACGGCGGGTTGCCGTTGAAGTCCTGCGTCGAGACGGTCTGGCACTGTGGCGGTGGCTGCGCGGCGAAGCAGCCCGACATGGCGAGCCCGGCGAGGAACGAGGCGGTCAGCGCGAACGAGATGGTGCGGAACATGGGTGGCTCCTCTCGTTTAGAACGACAGCTTCACGCCGAGCCGCATCGAGAACGGCTGCTGGTAGGCGGTGGGTTGTTTGAAGTTGCCGTTGAGGTCCGTCGAGGCGACCGGCACCGTGGCGCCGCCGACCTTCTTCTGCAGAATCGTCTGGCACGTGGGCACGTTGCCCGACAGGCACGCGGCCTCGGCCGGGTCTTTCCCCTCGGGCACGGAGGCGGGCAGCACCTCGACCGTCGACAGGCGCTGCGAGACCTCGGTCGCCTCCTGCAGGTTGAGCAGGTTGAAGAGGTCGAGCGTCACCTGCACCGTCTGCTCCTTCGTCACCTTCCACGAGAGCCCACCGCGCACGTTCACGTTGTGCGTCCACGGCGTTCGGCCGGCGGAGCCACGCGGCAGCACGAACGTCTCGTCGTTGCCGTAGAGCGGGTGCCGCGCGAGGTAGTTGATGGGCGTGCCCGAGAAACCCTCGTACGAGAGGCCCGCGAGAATCGAGACGGTGGGCGAGACCTCGAAGTCCTTCGCGACGTACGCCTTCACCTGGTGCGTGCGGTCCGACGGCAGGAAGCCGGTGCGGTTGACGAGCAACGACTTGAGGTCGAAGTCGCTCGAGATGCCCGGGTCGAGCTGGCCCGTCTCTGGACGGAAGAGGCCGGAGTAGTTCCCGTACAGGCTCGACAGCGTGTAGCTGCCCTGCACGAGCCAGCCGTCGGTGAAGGCCTTCGACGCGTACAGCGTGCCCGCGAAGTACTTCCGCTCGGCTTTGGGGAACGCCTTGGCCAGGCCCGAGCCGGGGTTGCCGATGAAGTACGTGGCGCCTTCGTCGTTCGACATGTCTTCGACGGCGTTGAAGAGCCAGTTGTGCGTACCGATGAGGCCGACGCGCAGGTTCGAGATGACCTCGTACTCGAGACCGGCCGTGATCTCTCCCTTGGCGGTGGGCTGCAGGTTCGGGTCGACCATCGTGCGGCCGGCGGCGAAGCGCACGTAGTTGGGAGACGGCGCGAGCGGGTCTTCGTTGAGCGCCACCGCGTTCGCCTTGTCGGTGCACCCTTTGGCGCCATTTCCAATCGGGTCACAGCCCGCCGCAGAATTATACGTATAGGTTTGATACTCGCCTGTGAGCGCGCGGTCGGCCATCTGCAGGGGGATGTTCTGGTGGTACACCGCGTAGTTCGCGAACACCTTCGAGCGGCCCTGCTGCGTGAAGTCGTAGATGAGGCCGACGCGCGGCGAGAGCATGTTGTTGAGCGAGAGGCCCAGCTCTCCGTTCGACGCGAAGAGCTGCTGCGTGTCGTAGCGGAGGCCGCCGTTGAGCGTGACGGCGTCGAGGATCGTCCAGCTGTCCTGCAGGTAGAGGCCGGTCGTGAACTGGCTGGGGCTGGTGCGCACGTTGAGCAGCGGCACGCGGTCATCGGGGTTCGCGAGGTACGACTGGTCGCGCTGCCCGAGGAAGTCCGCTCCCGGAACGGCCGGCAGGTCGATGAGGCTCACGCCGCCCGAGTACGACTTGTTCACGCGGTACTGCGTCCACTCCACGTCGGCGCCTGCGCGCGCGATGTGATGACCGAGCAATTGGAACAGGTACGAGACGTTCACCCGCGCCTGCAGGCGGTCAGCCTCGGACTCCGACATGAAGCCACGGCCGCCGAGGTTGTACGTCGCGCCGCCGCCAGTGACCGGGCAGGCCATCACGAAGCGGTTGAGGCCTTTGTAGGCGACGCGCTTGGTGGCGATGAAGCCGGCGGGCTCGCAGAGGTCGGCGACGCCGGCGGGCAGCTCTTCGAAGTCACGAATCGACAGCGGCGGGTTGCGGCGGAACTGCGTCTGGGAAACGCCTGCGAAGCCCGTCGTCTGTCCCGGCTTCGAGCCATCGTTCGGCAGCCGCGCCTGCTCGGTGCGGTTCCACCCGGCCGTCGCGTCGACCAGCAGGTGCTTGTCGAGGAAGCTGCCCGTGTACTTGAGCGAGGCCGTCGTCGAGTTCGTGGTGTCGAGGTCGGCGCCGTAACCGAGCGGCGCGAACACCGGAGCCACGCGCTGCTGCGGGCTGCCCGTCACCGAGAGCGCCAGCGAGTTGTTGCCGTCGATGAGCCACGTCAGCTTGCCGAACCAGGTGAAGGCGCGGCGGTCGTCGAAGCGCGAGCTGCTCGTGACGCCCTCGGTGCGAATGTTGCCGGCGTCGTCGTAGAGGAAGTCGCTCGCGTCGTCGTTGATCAGGAACCGCCGCACGCCACGCGTCACCCGCTGCCGGTCGAACGACTGCGCGACGCCGCCGTAGAACCAGAGCTTGTCCTTGATGAGAGCGCCGCCGAGGTCAGCCCCGAAGTCGCCGGTGTTGTGGCGCTTGGTCGTCGTCTCGAGGGAGCTGCCTTCGTTGCGCACCGTGTTCGGGTTCGCCGTGAGCGCGCCCGGCCACCAGTTGCCCCAGACCGAGCCGTGAAAGTCGTTGGAGCCCGACTTCGTCACCACGTTCAGCACGCCACCGCCCGCGCGGCCGAACTCCGGCATGTAGCCACCGGTGATGACGTTCACCTCTTCGACGAACTCGAGCGGCAGCAGCGCTCCACCGACGCCTGCGTTGGTGCGCAGCGAGCCGTACGTCGGGTCGTTCACCTGCACCCCGTCGACGAGGTACAGGTTCTCGGGGCTCTGGCCTCCGTTGAAGCCGTAGCCGTAGCGGTCGGCCGTCACCTGCGGCGCGGCCTGCGCGAGGTCTTCGAAGCTGCGCTGGCCGGTGACGCCAGGGCGAATGAAGGCGACGCGGTCGATGAAGTCCTTGGTGACGCTGATGCCCTGCGTGGCGCTGCCGACGTCGACGGTGGGCGCCTTGCCGACGACGAGAATCTCCTCCGACTGCATCGACTCGGGCTGCAGCTGCACGTTGACGCGAATGGTGCGGTCGACACGAACCTGCACGTCGGCCCGCGTGAACGGCTTGTACGACTCGCGCGCGAGGCGAAGTGTGTACGTGCCCGGCGGCAGCTGCGAGAGGCGATAGATGCCGGCGACGTCGGTGACGACGATGCGCTCTCCCTGCAGCGCGGGCGAGGTCGCGGTGATGACGAGGTCGCCGATGGGCTTGCTCGTCGCCGCGTCGGTGACGGTGCCGGTGATGACCGAGTTGCCCTGCGCGAAGGCGAGTGACGCGGCCAGCAGTGTGGCGATGGCGAGCGTCTTCGATGTGGTGTTCAGCATGTCCCCTCCGGCCGGGCACGTGGGCGGCGGCGCACCGTAGCGGCGGACCACCACCTGTCAATGAGGGCCCGCTCTCATGTTGATGCATTGCGCGCGTGCTTCGACCGGGAGCGTTTCGACATGGGTGCTACACCTTGGCGGTCGATGTTCGATTCCGTTCGGGCCGCCCCTCAGCGCGACACAGCACGGTGGACGATGGTGGCCCTGCTCGCGCTCGGGCTCCACGGCGTCGCGGTGGCGGGCGTCGCCGCCTGGCAGGCTGGACTGCGGCCGACCCGTGCACCGAGCGTGAACGCGCCCGAGGTGACGTTCTTCTCGCCGACACCTTCGACGCCGGCTCCAGTTGCGACGCCAGAGCCCGCGGCTCCAAAACCCGCGGCGCCTGCGCCGAAGGTGAAGCGGGTCGAGGTCGTCGCACCAAGGGAGATTCCAGCCGCCGTTCCCGAGCCCTCGCCGCAATCAGAGGTCGTGCCCGAGCAGCCTGCGACGACGAACGATGCCGAGACCAGCGACTCGGGCGACACGTCGGGCTCCGGCACTGATTCGACGGGGACGGGGACCAGCACGGGTGATGGACCGCAGGGCAGCGATGGGAGCGGAACCGGAGACAGCCGCGAAGGCGCGGTGCTTCCATTCGGCGAAGGCATGACGCGGCCCGAGTGCGACCGCTCGCTCGCGCCCATCGAGTACACGCGCGAGGCCATCGAGGCGCGCGTCGAAGGGCTGCTCATCATTCGCTGCACCATTCGCGTCGATGGCAGTGTGCAGAATTGTCAGGCCATCAAGGGCATGCCGTTCATGACCGACGTGGCGCTCACGCAGGTGGCGAAGTGGAAGTGCGCTCCCGCGACGTTCCAGGGGCGGCCGGTGAACATCGACTATTTCTTCAACATCCGGCTGGTGATGCCGCGGTGACGGTGGCGAGAGGGGAAACGAGTGCAGACAGGTGCGATGGACTTCAGCCTGACGTCGTTGTGGGCCGCGATGGGCCCCTTCGCGCGCGGCATCGTGGTGACGCTGTTGCTCATGTCACTCGTGTCGCTCGTGGTGGCCTTCGAGCGCGTGTTCGCGTTCGTGACGGCGGGCGGGCTCTCGAGGCGGTTCGCCGAGACGCTCGCGAAGCAGTTGGTCGATTCAGACGTGGCGAAGGTGGCGGCCGAGTCGAAGCCCGGCGGTGGCTATCTCGGCGCGGTGCTGCACGCGGGCCTCAAGGCGTTTCACACGGCGCCCGATGAGCGTGAGGTGAAGGTGGAGTCGGTCGCGCGCGCGCTCGAGCGGCAGGCCACGCGTGAGGTGCAGACGCTCAAGCGCGGGTTGTCGGTGCTGGCGACGGTGGGCTCCACCGCGCCGTTCGTCGGCCTGCTCGGCACGGTGATGGGCATCGTGAACTCGTTCGAGTCGATGGCGAAGACGAACTCCGGAGGGCTCGGCGCGGTCTCGGCCGGCATCGCCGAGGCGCTGGTCACGACGGCGTTCGGGTTGCTCGTCGCGATTCCCGCGGTGGTGGCGTTCAACTTCCTCTCGCAGTGGGTCGAGGCGCGCGCGGTCGACATCGCGGAGTCGTCGAACGAGCTGCTCGACCACGTCTCCCGCTCGCTGGCGAAGCCGCGCTGATGGCGATGGGGCTCGGCTCCGGCAAGGGGCTCAAGAGTGAAATCAACGTCACGCCGCTCGTCGACGTGGTGCTGGTGCTGCTCATCATCTTCATGGTGGTGACGCCGCTGTTGCAGCGCGGGAAGGACGTGACGCTGCCGAAGGCCACGCAGGTCGAGTCCGAGAGCGCGACCAACCCGCTCATCGTCTCCGTCACGGTCGAGAAGGAGCTGTGGGTCGAGAACCGGCGCTTCGATGACGACGCGTTCGTGGCGGTGGTGGCGCAGGCGCTGAAGGTGGCTCCAGGGCGGCGCGTGTTGCTCAAGGGTGACGAGCGGCTCGCCTTCGATGACGTGCGGCGCGTGATGCGATTGGCGCGGGAAGCGGGCGCGAAGTCGGTGGCGCTCGGCGTCGAGGCGGTGGCGAAGTGAAGCGCTCGAAGGTTCGCGTCATCAAGCCGGCCACCTCGCTCTCGTCGGAGATCAACGTCACGCCGCTCGTCGACGTGGTGCTGGTGCTGCTCATCATCTTCATGGTGCTGACGCCGCTGCTCGAGAAAGACCTGACCGTCGCGGTGCCGCAGACCGAGAAGGTCGACGCGCCGCCGGTGACCGAGCCGCAGTTGGTGGTGGCGGTCGCGGCCGATGGAACGTTCACGCTCAATCAGCAGCCGGTGGCTGTGGAGCAGTACGTGGCCACGCTGAAGGCCGCGCTCGAGGGGCGAACCACGAGGCTCGTGTTCGTCACGGCCGATGGACGCGCGAACTATGGTCGCGTGGTGGCCGCGCTCGATGGCGCGAAGGCCGCGGGAGCCTCGACGCTCGGCATGATGACTGACGAACTCGGAGAGTGACGATGTTCGAACGCGTCGCTGAGGTGTTTCGCGGTCAGCAGGCGAAAGGGCGTTTCCCCGGAGGCCAGCTCGTCATTCGCCACGGAGGGCGCGAGGTGCTCTCGGTCGCCGTCGGTGTCGCGCGCGGCTTTCGGGAGACCGAAGGCGTCGCTCCCATCGCCGTCACCGCGCAGACGCGGTTCTCGGTCTTCTCGGCGAGCAAGGCGGTCGTCGCGCTGGCAGTGGCGATGCTGGAGGACCGTGGCGTGCTCGACGTCGCGGCTCCCGTGGCCCAGTACGTTCCCGACTTCGCTGCGAACGGGAAGGGCGAGCTGACAGTGCTCGACGTGCTCACGCACCGCGCTGGAGTCTTCACGCCCGAGCTCGACGCCAACCCTCGCGACTGGCCGCATGAAGACCGGGTGCACGCTGCGCTCGTCGCCGCGACGCCGCGCTGGCCGAGAGGAACGCTCGCGTATCTGCCGTACGAGTACGGGTGGATTCTGGCCGAGGTCTTTCGCGCGGCGTCGGGCCGGCGACTCGACGACTTCGTGCGAGAGGAGATTGCGGCTCCCGCCGGGCTGCCCGGGCTTCGCTTCGGAGCGACGCTCGAAGAGCTTCCATCACTCGCGCGCACCTACTGGTTGGGCACTGGCTCGGTGATGGTGGCGGGGCGCGACCTGACGCCGACGTTCGAGCACGACAACAACCTGCCTGAGGCGCTGACGGCGTTCGTCCCTGCGGCAGGCATCATCTGCGACGCGACGACGCTGGCCGAGTTCTATGACGTGTTGCTGAGAGGCGGCGTGTGCGCGTCCGGGAAGCGGCTGCTCTCGGAGGCGACATTGCAGCGCTACACGACCGGCGCGTCGCTCGCGTTCGACCGGAGCAATCGGCTTCCCCTTCGCATGGCGCGCGGCTTTCTGCTCGGCACCAGAACGCCCTCCATCTACGGCTGGTGGGGAACACAGCGCTGCTTCGGTCACGCGGGAGCCTTCAGCGCGTTGGGTTGGGCCGACCCTGATCATCAGCTCGCCATGGCCATCGTGACCAACGGCAATCGCGGGCCGTACGACAGTCTGTTCCGATGCGCGGCCATCGGGTCGGCTGCTCGTCGGGCTGTGCGTTGACGACGAGTAGCATCAGCGCCGCGTCGCCGTTACCGCGTGTCCCTATGCGTACGACGCTCCTGCTCGCACTCGCCGTGGTTGGTTGCTCCGACGTCTCTGGCATCGAGAACAAGAAGACGCTCGGGCCGGCCGTCGCGATGATCGATCTCTTCACGAGCTGCTTCCTGGTGAAGACCGAGGCCGGTCCAGTGCTCGTCGATGCCTGCTGGCGGCCCGAAGAGCTGCGCGCCCGCTTGTCGGAGAACGGCGTGAAGCCGGAGGAGGTGGTCTCGGTGCTCTTCACCCACGGTCACCAGGATCATGTCGGCGGGCTGCCGTTGCTTCCGAACGCGCGAGTCGCCGCGCTCGCCTCCGAGCAGGAGGTGCTCTCACGCTTCGCGAAGGCTGACGCCACCATCGACGACGTGCTGAGTGACGGGCAGACGATTCGGTTCGGGTCGACCGAGGTGCGCGTGTTCTCCGTGCCCGGCCACACCGCGGGCAGCGCGGCCTACCTCATCGGTGGAACGCTGCTGCTCGGTGACAACGCGCTCATCACGGCGAAGGGCGCGTTGGGGCCGGTGCCGGCTGACCGCTCCGAGGACCCTGAGTTGAACGTGCGCTCGATGGTGGCGTTGGCAGACCGGCTCGCGGCCGAAGGGGTCGAGGTGAAGTGGCTCGCTCCGGCGCACAGCGGTGGCGTCGAGGCGGGCTCGGCGCTGAAGACGTTCGCCGACGCGAACCGCCAGTGATTCAGGGGCTCCAGTCGACCGGGCTTCGGTGACCACCGATTCCTCGTCGGTGCACGCCGCCGCAGCAGCAGGGCCACGGAGCGTAGAGCCGAGTGTTGCTGCGAGTGTCGCGAATCGCGGCTCGGCGGAACCTCGACTTGCGGGCACGCGTTGACGAGCAGCGCGTGCGTGCGCGATGTCATCAGTGGTGCGCGGCCTGTTCGTCATCGTGTTGCTGCTCGGCTGCCAGCCAGCGGTGGAGCCGACGGTCGAACTGCCACACGGCCAGCCCCACATTCTCGTCGACGACGGAGATCGCGGCGTCGACACGCTGGTCCTCTCGCTGACTGGAAGCGAGGGTGACGACGTCAGACGCACCTTCCGCCTCATCAACACGGGCCACGGAGCGCTCGAGCTCACGCAGGTCTCGACGTTCACCGGGCTGGTTCGTGCGCCGGGCTTTCTCGACGAGGCCACGCCTGACTTCGAGGTGGGCTTGCCGCTGCGGCCCATCGCTTCGGGCGCGTGGGTCACGGTGCCGGTGGTGTTCCACGCGCGTCGTGGCGGAGCCTCGGTCTCGAGCCGGCTCGAGCTGCGCTTCGGCGGCGGCCAGGTCGTCGTGCTCTCGCTCGTCGGCGAGGTGCTTCGCAGCGATTGCATCGAGGCGGCCGACGTCGACTTCGGCTCCGCGCGCGTTGGGGAACGAGTCCAGCGCGTCATCACGCTGCACAACCCCGCTGCAGGCGATCAGCTCGTGCGGCTCGGACGATTCGTGGACGAACGCAGCCTGTTCGACTTCGTGAAGCCCACCGAGGTCGTGCGCGTGCCGGGAAACAGCGACGTCGCGCTGCCGGTCGCGTGGGTCCCAAAGTTCTCGGGTGAACATCGAGCGACCCTCGAGCTGTCGTCGCTTCGATGTCTGCCGAGCGTCGTCACGGTCCGCGGTTTGGCGTGGGTGCTGCCGGAGCTCGAAGGTCCGTCGATGCTCGACTTCGGACGAGTGGAGCCGTTGGCCCGAGCGGTCTCGTCCGTGCTCGTTCGCAATACGCTGCCGCGCGCCGTCAACCTCAAAGCAACGGTGGAGTTCGGTGACGCGTTCACCCTGGTGCCAGGCCAGCGCCTCATGATTCCGGCGGCAGTTCACGAGCGGCCGGGCGAGTGGCGAACCAACTCGATCGAAGTGTTCCTCGAAGCGGCTCCACGCCGTCACGGCCCTCACCGTGCCCAGCTCACGCTGCGTGACGACGACACGAGGGTGTGGCTCACCATCTCGCTGAGGGCCGAAGCAGGCCCCGAGCAGGTCATCATCGAGCCCTCCGAGATGCCCTTCGAGCAGGTGGCAGTCTTTCCCGGTTCGCTTCACCCGTCGGTGCGTGAGGCGGTCATTCGCAACGAGAGCACCGAGCCGTTGCAGCTCGGCGCTCCCTCCATCGTTGGCAGCCCCGAGCTGTGCGTCGGAGAGGTCGATGACGCCGGCCGCTGTGCTCCGCTGTTCCCGGCAACCATCGCGCCAGGCGCGCAGCTTCGAGTGCCGTTGACGCTCTCGCTCGCAGACACGCCCGCTGGAACGAAGTCATGGCAGGTCACGTTTCCCTCGAGCCACGCGGTGACGCCGACCGTGCAGCTTCGAGTCAGCGCGCGGCCGGTGCAGGTGCCGCCGTGTCTGCTCGAGGTGACGACGAGCGTCGGCGGCCAACCGTCCCAGGGGCTCGACTTCGGCAAGCCTTCGATGAACGTCTGGCAGAACGCGACCGTCGGGCTCTGCAATCAAGCGCCCTCGAGCGCTGGCAGCGACGTGTGTCTCATCGACTCGTTCCGCTTGCGCTCGACGAGTGCGTCGTTCGCGATGAACGTCGGGCCGAACGGCGTGGTGCTCTCGCCGGGGCAGTGCACGCAGCTCGCGCTTCGCGCGATGGCGCCTGGTGCTGGCGTGGCGACGGGTGAGCTCGAGTTCATGACGTCTCGCCCGCAGCAGTCGAAGGTTCGTCTGCCGCTGCGCGTGGAGGCCCGGTGAGGAGCGTCTGGGCCCGACAACGTGCACATCCCCGAATGGAGTGAGGGCGCTCGCTGGCCGCCCGCTTCCGGGCCTACGATATGGGCTCCCTTCCCGCGGCCGGAGCGGGCTCGATTGGCTCACATGTCCCTCATTCGTGCCCTCCTTCTCCTCTCGCTGGCAGGGTGTCAGTGCCAACCACCTGAAGGTCCACCCCGAGGCACGCCGCGGCTGCTCATCGAGCACCAGGGGGCGCGCATCACCGCACCGGGCCTCGACTTCGGAGCCGTTCGCCTCGGCGCTCCCGTCACCACCACGCTCTTCGTCGAGAACATCGGCCAGGGCCCGCTGCAGCTCGAGCGCTTCGAGCGGGTCGGCGTAGGCAGCGGCGTGCAACTCGGAGACGAGGTCGTCGATGTGCCGGCCTTCGTCGTACCGCAGACGCGCGCCCTCATTCCTTCCGGCGAGACCGTCAGTCTTCCCATCACCTTCCTCGCCGCGGCCGTCGGGAGCGAACGCGCCCAGCTGCGGCTGTCGTTCTCGAGCAGCACCATCGAGGCGCCCGTGCCCTTCGAGCTCTCGGGGCAGGTCATCGACGCCATGTGTGACGTTCAGCAGCTGCGCGACTTCGGCGGCGTCGCGGTGGGCGACTTCCTCGAGCTGCCGTTGACATTGAAGAACCCGACCACGACGCGCTCCACCGTCACGCTCGGGCCGCTCGCGACCGGCACCGCCTATGACCTGCGCGGCGCACCCGAGAGCCTCTCACTCGCGCCGATGGAGACGCGCGTCGTCACCATTCGTTTCTCTCCGCGCTCCGAGGGGCTGTTCCGCGAGGTGCTGCCGGTGAAGCTGTCAGCGCTCTGCGACCCCGTGAACGTCAAGCTCGACGGGCTCGGTGTCGGCGAGACGCTGACGTGGGGCCCTCCCGCGAACTTCGGCTTCGCGTTGCCGGGCCGCATGAAGGACCACACCGTGACGGTGACGAACGTGTCGATGCTCCCCGTCGAGCTCAGCCGGGTGCAGCTCACGGGTGGCCGCTTCTTCGAGCTGCTTCGTCCCGGCGTGACGACGCTGACCGTTCCCGCCGCGCGCCGAGACGTGAACGGCGGCCTCGTCGCAGGCACCGTCACCATCGACCTGCGGTTCCGGCCCACGGTGCTCGGGCCCCAGGCGAGCGTGTTGACGGCGAGCACCTCCATCGCCCGTCCGGCGCAGCTCACGATGCCCGTCACCGGGTTCGGCGGAGGACCGAGCCTCTTCGTCACCTCGCTCGACCTGGGGCGCGTTCCGTTCATCGCCGGCGCCGCTCCGCTGATGAGCACGCTCGAGCTACGCAACCACGGGCACAACACGGTTCCGCCCGACCCTGCGTACAACCTGCAGCTCTCGACGCCGTGGACGATTCAGCCCGCCAACCCTCAGTCGCTCGTCGACGAGCTCTGCGTCGGCACCTTCATGGCGGGGAAGTGCACGAACGCGCCTCCAGCCGGGTTGGCTTCGTCTCTGCCTCCTGCCCCCACGGGGCTCTCGCTGCCGGTGCGCCTCGCGCTGCAGGACGCAAACGCCGACGCGATGGGCCTCAAGGCGTGGGACGTGACGTTCACCAGCAACGATCCCGAGCGGCCGATGGTCACCATTCGCATCACTGCGCGGCCGGTGCAGCTGCCGCCGTGCAACTTCACGCTGACGCCCGCGCTCGACTTTGGCCACGTGAGTGAGCCGCTGCCGAAGGAGCGCGCGCTGCGCCTGTGCAACACCGGCGTCGCGGCTGGCGACCGGTGTCTGGTGAGCAACGCCACCGCGCGTGGGCCTGGCTTCTCGGTGGCCGACCCGCTTCGTGACGTCGAGCTTGGGCCGCAGGAGTGCCGCTCCATCGTCGTGCGCGCCGAGCAGCCAGGGCCCGTGCCTGCCTCGCCCTCGACCCTCGTCGGTGCGGTCGACGTGCGCCTCTCGAGTCAGCAGGGCCTCGCCACCGTGCCGCTCGCGGCGACGCAGGCCGTGGGCTGTCTCGTCATCGACCCGAGCCCGATGGACTTTGGAACCGTCGCGCTCGGCTGCCGCTCGGTCGACCGCTCGGTGCAGCTCTTCAACCAGTGCAACACCCCCATCACCATCACCGGTGGCGCGCTGGTTGACGATGGGCGACAGGCCTTCTCGGTGGTGACGCCGCTGCCGCCGGGGCCGCTGACGCTGACGCGCGGAGGCATGCCAGTGTCGCTGCAGTTGCGGTTCCGCCCGCAGGCTGAAGGCGACGAGCTGGGAGCATTTCGCGTCTCGGTTCAGCAGCCGGAGCCGCTCGAGCACCTCGTCGTGCTGCGAGGCAGAGGTGCGCCGACGACCCGCGTGAAGGAGACGTTTGCCACCGGGCTCCCCAGCGCTGCAGACGTGCTGCTGGTCGTCGACACGTCGTGCTCGTTCGCGCCGGGCCACGCGGCCCTCGTGGCGAACTTCGAGTGGCTGCGCACAGGGCCGATGAACCAGGGCGTCGACGTGCGCATCGCGGCGACGGGCTCGCAGTCGGAGTCACCCAACTGCCCACGCTGCGTCAATGGAGCCTTCCTCTCGAGTGACGCCGGCGTTCGAGTCATCACCTCGAGCACGCCGTCGCCGCTGATTCATGTCGCCAGCTGGTTTCAGACGCAGACGAACGCGCAAGAAGAGCTGGTCGCGAACACGGTGAATGCCTTCACGGCCCCCAACGTGTTCGACCCGACCCGGAGCGCCGGCCTGCTGCGTCGCACCGCCGTGCTCGGTGTCATTGCCATCGCCGACTTCGAAGGGTTCGGCACTCCCGCAGGCTGGCAGCTCGCGCTGCTTCGGAACGTGAAGGGCGCCAATCGGCCGCAGGACTTCACCCTGAGCTTGATTGACCAGCCGAACGCGGGCTGTCCCTCGCCGATGATGCCGTCGCCTGACCCGACGGTCGTGGCGTTCGGAGGCACGCGGCTGAGTCTCTGCACGAGCCCCTGGCCCATCGCACTGCAGCAGGCAGGCCTCGTGGCAGCCGGCTCTCGCGACCGCGTCTGGCTCACGGGCACGCCTTCGACGACGCCGAACCTGGTCGTGAGTCAGGCCGGCGCTCCGCTCGCCAACACGACGTTTCAGTTCGACGTGGCCACCAACACCGTCGTGTTGCCACAAATGCTCACCGGCACGCGCGGCACCGTCGACGTCGCGTACGACACGCTCTGTCTGCCGTGAGACGAAGCCGCCGACCCATTCCGCGGCGAAGTCGAACTGGAGAAGCGCGCCGGGCGTCGAACTGAAGAACCAGCACACTGGTCTCCCGTGAGAGATGCGCACGTGGACTCCAGTCTCGTTCTCAGTCGCTGAGAGTGCGTCTGTTCTCGTGACCATGCAGGGTGGACACCGCCGGGCCTGACGCTTGCTCCCGCCTCGTTCGGGAGGCGTTCACATGCTCGCGCGGGTTCGGTCGGGTGCGCTGGTCGGCATCGAGGCAGTGGTGGTGGAGGTCGAGGTCGACATGGCGCTCGGGCTGCCGTTCTTCAACGTGGTCGGGTTGCCCGACGGCGCGGTGAAGGAGAGCAAGGTGCGCGTGGTGTCGGCGCTGAAGAACTGCGGCTTCGTGCTGCCGCAGAAGCGCATCACGGTGAACCTCGCGCCGGCTGACTTGAAGAAGGAGGGCGCGACGTTCGAGCTGCCCATTGCGCTCGGGGTGCTCGCCGCGGGTGGACTGCTCGAGCCCGATTCGCTCGAGGGCTGGCTCTTCGGTGGAGAGCTCTCGCTCGACGGCGCGGTGAAGCCGATTCGTGGCGTGTTGCCGTTGGCGCTCGCCGCGCGTGACGCGGGGTTTCGCGGAGTGCTCGTGCCGCACGCGAACGCTGCCGAGGCCGCGCTGGTCGACCGCATTCAGGTGATTCCGGTGGCGACGATTCAAGAGGCCGTCGCGCACCTGACGGGAGACGCGCCGCTCACGCCGTTTCAGCGAAACCCGAACGGGCCGCCGAAGGTGCTGCACCCGCTCGACATGGCCGACGTGCGCGGCCAGGAAGACGTGAAGGACGCATTCGAGCTCGGCGCCGCGGGTGGGCACAACGTGCTGGTGTGCGGGCCTCCTGGCTCGGGCAAGACGATGCTCGCGCGCCGGCTGCCGACGATTCTTCCGCAGATGCGCTTCGACGAAGCGCTCGACGTCACGCGCATCTACTCGGTGCTCGGGCTTGTGCCGCAAGACGCGGCGTTGATTCACGAGCGGCCGTTTCGCGCGCCGCACCACACCATCAGCGACGCGGGGCTCGTGGGTGGTGGGCCGATGGCGAGGCCGGGCGAACTCTCGATGGCGCACCGCGGAGTGCTGTTCCTCGACGAGCTGCCCGAGTTCCGACGCCACGTGCTCGAGGTGCTGCGGCAGCCGCTCGAGGAGGGCGTGATTCGGCTGGCCCGCGCGAACCAGCACGTGAGCTACCCCTGTGAGGTGATGCTGGTGGCGGCGATGAACCCCTGCCCGTGCGGCTACTTCAACGTGCCGGAGCGTCAGTGCGAGTGCCCGCGCAACCGCGTGCTCGACTACCACGCGAAGATCTCAGGGCCGCTGCTCGACCGCATCGACATCTCGTTGCAGTCACGGCCGGTCGAGGTGCGAACGATGACGGAGCTGGGGCGCAAAGGCCTGCCGTCGTCGCACTACCGAAGCCGCGTCGAGGCCGCGCGGGAACGCCAGGCGCATCGCTTCACCGACACGCCGGGCATCTACACGAACGCGCAGATGACACCGCAGCAGCTGGCGAAGTTCTGCGCGCTCGACGTTCGCGGGAAGGCGATGCTCAAGCAGGCGGTCGATCACTTCGGGCTCTCGGCGCGTGCGCATGACCGGATTCTGAAGCTGGCAAGAACGCGCGCTGATCTCGAAGGACGAGCCGACATCGCGCAGCAGGACCTGATGTTCGCCATCAACTGTCGCGTCATCGACCGACGGAACTGGCTCGGGTCGATCGCGTCGGAGCCTCCGGTCGAAGCGCGTCGTGCCCAGGCCGCGCCCACGCGCTGATCACGGCGTCCTGCAAGGAGAAGAGTCCTCATGAGCACGAAGGAAGATCAGGTTGAAGCAGGTGTTGCCCGCTCCCCGAAGTTCACCCTGGAGTTCTTCATCGACGACGCTGGAAGAGCCGTCAGAGGCTTGGACGCATCGACGCAACTGGGTGAGGCGTTGACCGCGCCCCACCTGTCGCCGATACCGGCCGCATGACTGGCGACGAACTGCTCGCCCTTGTGCGCGCGGGCCCCCGTGACGATCAACCTCGAGCCGTCTACGCCGACTGGCTCCTGGAGCAGGGCGATGGCCTGGGCGAGTTCATCGCACTCCAGCTTCGAGCCGCTCGCGGAGAGACCACGAAGCCCGAGCAGGCGCGCGAAAAGGTGCTGCTCGATCAGCATTGGAGACGCTGGTGCGGTGGCCTTGCAGCCGCGCTCCATCGGGACCGCAGCACCTTCGAGAGGGGCTTCCTCGCGACTGCCGTCTTCCCTCACGCTTCGACGCCACAGCACCTATTGAAGAAGCTCGTGGGTGAGCCGCACTGGGCGACGGCCCACACTGTTCGCTGCGTTCACGGCAATGAACACTACGTGCCGACGCTGCTCCACCCAGTGATGCGTCACCTCGAGCGCACGTCACTCGATGGTAACGAGTTGGTGCGCTGCGAGAAGGCGCCTTGGCGCTTGCGTTGGCTGGACCTGAGGGCTTGGGCGCTGCTCCCTCCAGTCGTTGAGGCGCTGGGCGGCCTTCCCGCGCTTGGTTCACTCCGCACGTTGCGGCTCTACACGCAGGAACTGGGACCTGCAGCGAACCTGCCGCGACCCCTGCTCGCACGACTCACTGAGTTCGAGCTTGGTCTGAGGAGTGACCCTGTGGCGACCGAGGTCCTCACCTTTCTGCGCGTATGTCCGACCCCGGTGAGCGCGATCGGCACTTCGGTGTACACCGCGACGGCGCGAGGTCGTCACGTCGACTTCGCCATGCATCATGAGAGCGAGTTCGCCGTCAGCGCTCTCTCGGCGTTGCTCAAGGGGCTCGTTCAGCGCGGATTCAACGGCGCGCGACTGCACTGGGCGCCGGGCGCAAGCATCATGGGAAATGCACTCACGAAGGCTCGCCAGGCTCCGGGGTCGCTGGGGCTCGGTCTCGCTGCGCGCGCAGGCGAACTTTCGGGATTGCCGGTCGACACGAGCGACTTCACAGCAGGAACAAACCACCGTTCTCGACGAGTTCGACCTCGCTGATCTTTGGGCGCTCGACCCGGTGGCTATGCACGCGATGATGGACCGAAAGGACAGCGCCGCAGCCGGTCAGACCGCGGCTTTCGAGGTGTCCGGAGAGCATTTCCGCCGTGCGGTGCAAGTCATCCGGCTGCGCAGAGAACAGGACCGGACCCAGCAACACCACACCTGGCGAGGGTCTCCGGCGTTCAGCAGAGCGAGATCAGCCGCATCGAACGCGGTCAGGCGAACCCGACGTTCCGCACGCTGCAGCAGATCGCGCATGCGTTGAAGAAGACCATCGGCTTCGTCGATGCCAGCTCGCCACGCCGTCGTGGCGCCCGTCGGCCCGCAACAGCGTGACCTCGTGCTTCAGGGTTGCTTCTCGCCTCGCTGGAGGAACACCTCGTCGTAGCCAGGCACCTCGGTGCCCAGCAGCCGGTCCCACACGCGGAGCATCAGCCCGTAGTTCCCGTTCACGCGCGTGTGGTGCATCGAGTGGAACGTCGCCGAGTTCACCCACTTCAGCCCCGGCACCTTCAGCAACCACTTCGGCCACAGCTCGTAGCCGAGATGCGACATCACGTTGTTGCTCAGCCCGATGACCTGCATCAGCGCGAGCATCGGCAGGAAGATCGGCACCAGCACCGCCACCGGGTAGATCCACGCTCCGAGAATGAAGCCCTCGAGCGGATGAAACGAATACGAGGAGAAGGGCGTCACCTCGACGCTCCGGTGATGCACCGAGTGGATGTATTTGAAGCCCCACGTCGTGTGCAGCAAGCGGTGGAAACCGTAGAACCAGAGGTCGTTCAGCAGCAGCAACCCGAAGAACGTCACCACCAGCTGCACGGTCGTGAAGTCGGCCGGATTCGATGAGAGCCGCGCGTAGCCGTGCGAGCTCAACCAGTTGATGATGACGACGCCGAGCGTTCCGAACGCCAACGTCGACAACGAGTACTTCACCTCGTGAATCAGCTGTTCCCGATTCGAGGGGCGCGGAGTCGGCACCTTGCGACTCGCGAGCCGGGCCGCGAACACCTTCCAGACCAGCAGCCACACGAGCCCCACCACGCTGAAGTAGGCAACGGCCTGCCCGACGAAGGCCATCGCGAGCCCCGCCACACCTTCGGGTTGCCCGTTCATTTCACCCTCTCGAGCTCGAGCGTCTTGCTGAAGATCCACGCGCCGACGACCGCGCGAAGCTGCGAGCCCTTCACCGTCACCACCGCCTTGTGCGTCGAGCCGTTCTCGGGCATCGCCAGCGTGCCGCGAAGCTCAGTCGGCCCGACCTGACGCAGCTGCCGGAACAACGAGAAGCCGACCTCCTTGCTGCGCGGGGACGATTCGATGACTCCGTTCCAACCACCATCGGCTTCCTGGAACCGCACCACCGCGCTGCGCTCCGGGAGCTTCCACGTGCCCGAGAGGTCGACTCCGCCGTCGCGGTCTTCGGCCCAGGTCGGAGTGGCCCAGAGCCCCAACACCATCAGCGTCGCCACTCTTGTCATCTCGTCTCCAACGCAACCGCGGGTTGCTTTGAAGTATGTCGCCTCGAGTCGTTGATTGCAACCGAGAGTTGCGTTGTGCGGACCGCGAGACCACACGTCACGCACGAAGCGCAGCGACGGACCGCTCGTTGGAGCTACCAGCGGCGAGGCGGGCGACGACGGCCTTCACGACCTGCGGGTGGGTGTTGAGGTTGGCCACCAGCCGCTGGCGCCTGGCCGCCCTTGAACGAGACCTCGGGACCACGAGGGCCGCGAGGCTGTTGCGGTGCTCCCGGCTGTTTCGGACCACCATTGTTCGGCCGCTGATCATTCCGCCCACGCGCGCTCTGATCACGACGCCCGTCGTTCTGCTGCGGAGGCCGTCCCTCGCGTCGGTTCTGCCCCTCGTTCTTCGGAGGAGCACCGTGCACGGGCGCGCCGGTCTGCTGCGGGGGGCGTCCATCGCGGCGGTTCTGCCCGTCGTTCCTCGGAGGGTGCTGCGCGGCACCCGTCTGCTGCGGAGGCCGTCCATCACGGCGGTTCTGACCCTCGTTCAGGGGAGGAGGACCGTGCACGGGCGAACCAGTCTGCTGCGGAGGCCGTCCATCGCGGCGGTTCTGCCCCTCGTTCTTCGGAGGAGCACCGTGCGCGGGCGCACCCGTCTGCTGTGGGGGTCGTCCATCGCGGCGGTTCTGCCCGTCGTTTCTCGGCGGAGCATCGTGGACCGGAGCACCCGTCTGCTGCGGAGGCCGTGCGTCGCGGCGGTTCTGTCCATCGTTCTTCGGAGGCGCTGCACCCGTCTGGAGTGGAGGCCGTCCATCGCGTCGGTTCAGTCCATCGTTTCGCGGCCCCTGCGGACGCGCATCACGCTGTTGCGGTGGCGCTCCGCGCACCTCGACCTGCGGCCCACGCCCATTCTGATCACGCCGCTGATCAGGTGGACGCCCGCCACGACCACTCCGCTGCTGTTGCTGCGGCTGCGGAGGTTTCGGAACGAACTTGCCCGTCGGCACGTAGCCAGCGCTCAGCTCGCGCCGCGTGTACGCACGCCAGATCTCATCAGGGTCGCCCGCGTGCTTCGCCACCTCGGGGTTCGCCGCCGAGAAGAACCGAATCAGGTTCCCCAGGTCGCGACGAAAGAACTGCTCGGACCGCGAGTTGCGCGCGGCCGTCACCACCTGCGGGAAGTCGATGATCACCGGGCCGTCGACGCCGATGAGAATGTTGAACTCCGACAGGTCGCCGTGAATCAGGTCGGCGGTGAGCATCTTGATGACCTCACCGCGCAGGTGCTCGTACATCGGCATCGCCTGCTCGGCCGTCACGCCTGCCTCGATGAGCCGCGGCGCCACGCGCCCCTCATGATCGCCGATGACCTCCATCAGCAACACGCCGTCATAGAAGAGCACCGGCTTTGGCACGCGCACGCCCGCCGCGACCAGCGCGTACATCGCGTCAGCCTCGGCCGACTTCCACGCCTCTTCCGCAGCGCGCTTTCCGAACGCCGTGCGGTTGTCCATCGCGCGCTGGGTGCGCGTGTTCCGAACCTGCCGCCCTTCGAGATACCCGGAGTCGTTCTTGAAGCTGCGAAACTCGCGCTCCTTGTACAGCTTGGCTGCGACCGGTTCACCGCGGTGGCTCACGAGCCAGACCTCGGCCTCCTTGCCCGTCTTCAGCTGCTGGAAAACCTCGTCGATGATGCCTTCGTCCAACAGGTGCTGCAGCTTCTCCATCACGACCTCGATGCCTGTGTTTCAGTCCTGCCCATCGCGAGCGATGACCGCCGATACCACTCTCACAGGCAGGACACGACCTCGACCGCATAGCTGATTGGAGTGGTCAGGCCGGGCGCGGTGACGGTCACCTGGTACGTCTTGCCGGCCTGCGTGGTCCACCCCATCGGGTTGAAACGAATCGCGTAACGACTGCCGTAGTTGTCTCCCAGCTGCGTGACGGTGACTGGCTTCGCGACGCCGCCCTCGGTGACGCTCACGCTCGCGCCCACGAGGCTGAAGGCTGCCGAGTACGTCTGTACCGTCCACCCCGTGGAGTCGACCGACGGGTTGCCGGGAATCGCGATGGCCTCGAGCGGCACCGGCCCCGGCGGAGGCCACGCCATGAACGACTTGGTCGCAGTGCCCGAGCCGCCGATGACGTGATGACAGCTGCCGCCGGTGGTGCCGCCGACGCCGATGGGGCCGAGCTGATTCGAGAGGAACCAGCGCCGGTGCCCGATGGTCGTCGCGTTGCCGTAGTCCGACATGTACATGTCGATGCAGCGCACCGCGCGCGTCGAGCAGATGTTCGAACGCCCCGCCGCCGTCGCGCCATTCGCCGAGTAGCAGGTCCAGCTCGCCGGTGGTGAGTGGCTGAGCTGGTTGTTCGCGTCCATCATCAGCGCGCACTCCTGCGCGGTTTGATTCTTCGTCGCGTCGAGCGTGACAGCCGGCAGGTCGGCGATGAAGCGGTACAGGTTGATGAGCTTGAGCGTGTTGTTCTTGCCAACGTCGTTCAGCTCACCTGCGGCGCACGGCATGACGGTGCCCGTCCAGGTGCCTTCACTGAGGTCCATGCGGTCGCAGCGCCAACGGCGGCACACCTGCTCCGCGCGAGTGCCGCCAGTCATGGAGCACGGCCCCGACACCACCGCGCCGCCACCCGAACCACCACCGGCGCTCCCTCCGCTCGCCGAACCGCCTGCCGCAGAACCTCCCGAGGTCGCGGTGCCGCCGCCAGCTTCACCGCCACCGCTCGCGTCGCCACCACCTGCCGCGACGCCGCCATCGTCCATCGGAGGCGGACCCAGCTCTGACACCGCGCCAGTGCACGCCGAGAGCAGAAGACCGAGAACCAGCACGTGGGGCCGCATCGCGCGCGAGTGTGAGGTCACTCCGGTGGCCCCTGCAACGGGTGCAGGTGTCGCAGCATGTCGGACTCGAGCTGCTGACAGGACTGGACAGCACGCGAGAGGTCGACCTCGAGGTAGCGCTTGTTCTCTCGTGGAGCGCCGAAGACGACGGGCTGCACCTGATTGTCGCCCTCGATGTACCAACCCGCCTGGTCGCGATCGTGGCCATGCACGACGACGCGCAGCCGATGGCCGACCTCGTCGCTGATGCGCTCGAGCATCGAGGCGGCGATGGGCGCGCTCTGGCCGTAGCTCCACAGCAGCTCGTTCACCGCGCGGAAGCGGTCGTTCTGGTCCCTCGTCGGAGGCAACACGCCGTCGAGTATCGCCAGCGACGTCAACGCGTCTCCCGGCACGCCGTGAGACAGCAGCAACCCGCATGGCGCGACGAGCACGAGCAGCCCGCTCGAGAAGAGTGACCGCATGCGCTCGTATTGGCTGGCCGAGAGACGCACCTCGAGCGCGTCGACCTCATCGGGGTGGAACTTGCTCGTGTGCGGAAAGCCGATGTGCCCGACGTCGTGATTCCCGAGCACCACGTGCACCCGCTGAGGCTGGCGTTGCTTCAGCTCGAAGAGCCGGTCGATGAGCGCCGGGCTCTCGTCGGCGTAGTCGTACAGCGCCGGCGTCTCGCGCCGCGCCCGCTCATCGGGGCCATGCACGAGGTCACCGAGCAGCGCCCAGTGCAGGTCTTCGCCCGCCTGCCACGCGGCTTCGGCCCTCGCCTCGAGCGCGAGGAAGTCCTCGAGGTTTCCGTGCAGGTCGGTGCTGACGAGCAGCGTGCCGCGGTCTGGGAGCAGGAGGGAGCGCTTCGTCACCCGCACCACGTTACTCCTGTGGCAGCTGCGCCCGCTGCTCCACGCGTCGGCACACCCCTCGCAATCTCCGTCACCCATGACGCGTGGTGTGGATGATCGGACACAGGTTCAAGCAGTCACGCTCCGTGCCGAAGCGGAGTTCCTCAAGTCGTGGATGGCCCATCGCGACGCCGCGGCCCAGCGCAGACGGGATGGTCCGCTGGCAGCGGTGATGCATCGGCTGCAACTGCTCGAACGCGAGGTTCCCCGTCTCGAGCTCGAGGTGGCCTCGCTCGAGAAGGAGCAGACGAAGCCCCCGCCAGGGCTCCGGGTGTCGTTCGCGTCGGGGCTGCTGCGCGGCGCGGTGCTCACGCTCGCTGCGCTCGTCTGGGTCGTTGGCGTCGTCACCCTCGAGCCCACCGCGCACCTCGACGCCCCGGTGCGGGTGGGCGCCGTGCTCGGCGCCGTGGTGTCGATCATCCTCGCGCGTGTCGCGCAGGAGGCGCGGTCATGAGCAGCCCCGCCGACGTCGCAACCCTCGCGCACGAGGTCGCCGAGCTCTGGCGTCGCTTCAAGAACGAGCGGCCCACCGCCGACGTCGACCCCGAACGGCAGACGCTCCTCGATCGCACGCGCTCCTTGAGCGAGAAGCAGCAGGCCCTCGCCAGGCGCCGCGACACGCTCAAGAGCGAACTCAGCCGGGCCCGCGCCCGCGACTCCAACGCTCGTGTGGTCGTCACCGGACTCGGCGCGCTCTGTGGCGTCGTGCTGGCGTTGCTCGCAGGGAGCGTCACCATCGAGGCGGTCGCGCTCGCCACCCTCGACTTCCCGCCGCTCGCTGGCGCCCTGCTCCTCGCCGCCATCGTGCCCGCTCCGCTGCTGCTCCGCCTGCGCTGAGTCAGCGCGACTGTCGGCCGAGTCGAACGGGCACGAGGGCCTCCAGTTGAGTCAGCCACGGTCGGGAAGCAGGAAGGAGCGCTTCGTCACCACGTTACTCGTGGGCCAGCGGCTCCCGCACCACGCCTGGAACGCCGGTGACGACCGCTCCCGGTGGAACGTCATGCAGCACGACGGCGTTGGCGCCGATGATGGCTCCCGCCCCGATACGAATCGGCCCGAGAATGCGTGCGCCCGCGCCCACCATCACGTCGTCTTCGATGACGGGGTAGCCGTTGTCCTTCGCCGTGCCCACCGTGTTGCTGCCCATGAAGCGCACCCGCGCGCCGACCTTCGCGTCGCCCCCGATGACGACCGCCATCGGGTGAATGAAGTTCACGCCGTCTCCGAGCGTGACGTCGTTGCCAATCTCGGTGCCGTACACCGCCGTCGAGAAGCGCCGCAGCAGGTGATTCACGAGCGGAACGTGGGCCGACCGTGCGCTCGTACGCAGCCGTTGAATCAACAACAGCTGAAACCCATCGGTGCCCAGCACCCGCCGCGTCGAGACGGGGTGCGAATACGAGCGCGCCAGCTCGCGCGCATCGGCCAACAGCTGTGTCACCAGACCGCGACTCACGAGCAAGCAGTAACTCACTCGAAGGACAGACGCTCGTGCGTGTAGTGGCAGTGAAACCGCGTGCGTGTTCGCCACCGAAGGGGCAAGGTGGCCGCGATGGCTTTCTCGAAAGACGTGCTGGCGTTCGATCGCCCCGCTGAAGTCACCCGCATCTCCACCTGGTTCAAAGCGAGCGTGATGGGAACGCTCAAGAAACGTGGCGTCGTCGTCGGTCTGTCGGGCGGTATCGACAGCTCGGTGTGCGCCGCGCTCGCCGTGAAGGCGCTCGGGCCCGACAAGGTGTTCGGCATCTTCATGCCCGAGCATCACTCGGCCGGTGAATCGCTCGAGCTCGGCCAGCTGCTCGCCACCTCGCTCGGCATCAAGGCCATCACCGAGAGCATCGCGCCCGCGCTCGAAGGCGCCGGCTGCTACGCGCGCCAGGACGAGGCGATTCGCGCGGTGTTCCCCGAGTACGGCACGGGCTGGAAGAGCAAGATCACGCTGCCCTCCATCGTCGACTCCGACCGCTTGAACGTCTTTCAGCTCACCGTGCAGTCACCGACGGGAGAGATGAAGACGGCGCGCATGCCGCTGACCTCGTACCTGCAGCTGGTCGCGGCGACGAACTACAAGCAGCGCGTGCGCAAGATGGTCGAGTACTACCACGCCGACCGCCTCAACTTCGCCGTGGTGGGTACGCCGAACCGCCTCGAGTACGACCAGGGCTTCTTCGTGAAGCAGGGCGACGGCACCGCCGACATCAAGCCCATCGCGCACCTCTACAAGACGCAGGTGTACGCGCTGGCCGAGACGCTGGGCGTGCCCGAAGACATTCGCCGAAGGCCACCCACGACCGACACGTACTCGCTGCCGCAGACGCAGGAGGAGTTCTACTTCGCGCTCCCCTACGACCGCATGGACCTGTGCCTGTGGGCCGTGAATCACCAGGTGCCCGCGGCCGAGGTCGCGCCGGTGCTGAACCTGTCGGCCGAGCAGGTCGAGCGTGTCTTCAAGGACATCGCCTCGAAGCGCCGCGCCACGCGCTACGGCCACCTGCCGCCCATGCTCGTCGAGCCGATCTTCCACGAGACGCACGAACTCTGAACAGCGGGAGCTTTTCGCTCCTCTTCCTTTCGGGGGAATCACCACCATGACGACGTTCGCTCCACCGCCCGCCCTGCATCGGCTCGCGACGCCGCTGCTCCACGACTTTCTCGAGAACACCGCCGCCCGCCTGCCCGACAAGGTCGCGCTCGTCTGCAAGGGCGTGCGGGTCACGTATGGAGAGCTCGACCGTCAGGCCAACGCCATCGCGCACGCGCTCATCGAGTCGGGCGTCGAGCGCAGTGACCGCGTCGTCGTGTTCGCCGACAACACCGTCGAGACCGTCGTCTCGTTCTGGGCGGTGCTGAAGGCCAACGCCATCGTGAGCATCATCAACCCGCTCACGAAGCACGACAAACTCACGTACTACTTGAACGACTGCCGCGCGAAGGTGCTGCTCACCGACATGCACCTGGCGTCGGTGTTCACGCAGAGCGCGCCCAACACGCCGCACCTCGTGCGCACCATCGTCAGCGGAGCCTTCGACGCCTCGAAGCTGACGGCCGTGAAGAACCCCGAGGCGTGGTCGAGCGCGCTCACGCGTGGTGGCGACGCGGCGGAAGCCCAGAAGCACTTCGCGCACGTGAAGGGCGGGCCTCCCGGGCGGCGCTGCATCGACAACGACCTCGCGGCCATCATCTACACCTCGGGCAGCACGGGCGACCCGAAGGGCGTGATGCTCACCCACCGCAACATGCTCACCGCGGGCACCAGCATCTCGACGTACCTCGAGATGAAGGAGCACGACGTGGTGCTCGGCGTGCTGCCGCTCGCGTTCGACTACGGCCTGTACCAGCTCATCATGACGTTCCGTGTGGGCGGCCGGCTCGTGCTCGAGCGCAGCTTCGCGTTCCCCGCGCAGGTGCTGAAGGTGATGGTCGACGAGAAGGTCACCGGCTTCCCCGGCGTGCCCACCATCTACGCGGTGCTCGCCGAGATGAAGCAGCTGAAGGACTTCGACCTGTCGGCCATCTCGTTCGTGACGAACACGGCCGCGGCGCTGCCGGTGAAGCACATCACCATGCTGCGCGACCTCTTCCCGCAGGCGCGCATCTACTCGATGTACGGCCTCACCGAGTGCAAGCGCTGCACGTACCTTCCGCCGAAGGACATCGACCGCAAGCCCACCAGCGTCGGCCTCGCGATTCCCGACACCGAGCTGTGGATCGTCGACGAGAACGACAACAAGGTCGGCCCCGGCGTCGTCGGTCAGCTCGTCATTCGTGGCGCCACGGTGATGAAGGGCTACTGGGAGAAGCCGCAGGCGACGGCCGAGAAGCTCAAGCCCGGCCCGGTGCCCGGCGAGTTCGTGCTCTACACCGGCGACCTCTGCCGCCTCGACGAAGAGGGCTACCTCTATTTCGTCGGCCGCAGCGACGACATCATCAAGTCGCGTGGTGAGAAGGTGGCTCCGAAAGAAGTCGAAGGCGCCATCATGAACATCCCCGGCGTGAAGGAAGCCGCGGTCGTGGGCGTGCCCGACGAGATTCTCGGCCAGGCGGTGAAGGCCTTCGTCGTGCTCGAGCAGGGCGTGACGATGACCGAGAAGGACATCATGAAGGAGTGCCAGAAGCGGCTCGAGAACTTCATGGTGCCGAAGCTGGTGGCCTTCCTCGACGAGCTGCCGAAGACGACGACGGGGAAAATCAAGAAGACGGGGCTCGCCGAGCGATGAGTGAGACCCAGCCCGACGTTCGTGAGGTGTACCAGCGCGGGAAGTTTCCCTTCATGGGGCTCGACCTGCTGGTGGCTCCGGGCGCGCTGATTCCCCGGCCCGAGACCGAGCTGCTCGGCCGTGAAGCTGTCGCGCTCGTGAAGGCGGCTGGTCCTTCCCCCATCGTCATCGACGTCTGTTGCGGCTCGGGAAACCTCGGCTGCGCCATCGCCGTGCACGTGCCGGCCGCGAAGGTGTTCGCGAGCGACTTGACCGACGGCTGCTTCGACTTGTCGAAGAAGAACGTGCAGCACCTCGGCCTCTCGGAGCGCGTGCGCGTGTTCCAGGGTGACCTGCTCGCGCCCATCGCGGCTGTCGTGGAGCCGCTCTCGGTCGACGTCATCGTGTGCAACCCGCCGTACATCTCGACGGGCCGGCTCGCGGCCGACCGCGCGACGCTGCTCGAGAACGAACCGCGCGAAGCGTTCGACGGCGGCCCGTACGGCTTGTCGATTCACCAACGCGTCATCAAAGACGCGCTCGCGCTGCTGAAGCCGAAAGGTCACCTGTTGTTCGAGTTCGGCCTCGGGCAGGAGAAGCAGATGACCGCGCTCTTCACGCGCTCGAGGGCGTACGAGAACGTGCGGTTTGCCAACAACGACTCCGGCGCGCCTCGCGTCGTGGTCGCGACGAAGCTCTGAAGAAAACCCCCGGAGAACTCACGTGTCAGACATCAAAGAGAAGGTCAGGCAGTTCATCATCTCGAACTTCTACGTGGCCGACCCCGCCGCGCTGAAGGACGACGCCTCGTTGCTCGACGCGGGCATCGTCGACTCCACCGGCGTGCTCGAGGTCATCACCTTCATCGAGGGCGAGTTCGGCATCACCGTCGACGACGCCGAGATGGTTCCCGAGAACCTCGACGCGGTGAACCACATCGTCGCCTTCGTTCAGAAGAAGAAGGGCTGAGCACCACGCCATGTGCGGCATCGCCGGCATCCTGAACCTCTCGGCCACCACGCCGCCGTCGCGAGACGCGCTGGAGTTCATGGCCGGCGCCCTCGAGCACCGTGGCCCCGACGAGTTCGGGCTGTACCTCGACCGGCACTGCGGGCTCGCGCACTCGCGCTTGTCCATCATCGACCTCTCGACGGGGCAGCAGCCGCTCTCGAACGAGGACGGCACGCTGTGGATCTCGTTCAACGGAGAGATCTTCAACTACGTCGAGCTGCGCGCCGAGCTCGAGGCGTTGGGCCATACCTTCCGCACGAAGAGCGACACCGAGGTCATCGTGCACGCGTGGGAAGCGTGGGGTGAAGCGGCGTTCGAGCGCATGAACGGGCAGTGGGCCGTCGCGTTGTGGGACGAGAAGACGCGCACGTTCGTGCTGACGAGGGACCGCGTTGGTGTGCGGCCGCTCTTCATGCTCGAGCACGAAGGCCGGCTCTTCTTCGCGAGTGAGGTGAAGTCGTTGTTCGCGGGCGCTCCGACGTTCTCGCGGGAGATCGACCCCGTCGGCCTCGACGAGACCTTCACGTTCTGGACGGTCGTTCCGCCGCAGTCGGTGTTCAAGGGCGTGCGTGAGCTCGAGCCCGGGCACGTGGCCGTGTGGCGTGACGGCAAGTTCGTGCACGATGTCGCGTACTGGTCGGCGAAGTACCCGGTTGGGGCGGAGCACAAGTTCCACGGCACGCTCGACGAGGCCACGCAGGCGCTGGCTGACGCGCTCGAAAACGCGACGAAGCTGCGCATGGTGCGCGCCGATGTTCCCGTCGGCAGCTATCTCTCGGGAGGTCTCGACAGCTCCCTCGTCGCCGCCATGGCCGCGCGCGCGAAGCCGTCGGGCTTCAAGACGTTCTCGCTGCGCTTCGCCGACGCCGAGTACGACGAGACGCCGTATCAACGCGCGATGGTGCAGCGCCTGGGCACCGAGCACGCCGAGGTCGTCGTCTCGCGCAAAGACATCGCCGACGTCTTCCCGAAGGTGATTCGCCACACCGAGCGGCCGATTCTTCGCACCGCTCCCGCGCCGTTGTTCCTGCTCTCGAAGCTGGTGCACGACTCGGGCATCAAGGTGGTGCTCACGGGCGAAGGCTCTGACGAGATGCTCGCGGGCTACGACCTGTTCCGTGAAGCGCGCGTGCGGCGGTTCTGGGCGCGGCAGCCCGACTCGAAGTGGCGGCACAAGCTGCTCGAGCGGCTCTACCCGTACCTCACCCGTTCACCCGTTTCGCAGCAGGCGCTCACGCGGCAGTTCTTCGGGCGTGGGCTCGAGCGCGCGAAGGTGCCCGGCTTCTCGCACGAGACGCGGTGGAACGGCACGGCGGCGCTCAAGCGGTTGTTCGCTCCCGAAGTGACGGCGGCGCTCGCGGGCTTCGACGCGCGTGGCAAGTTGTTGTCCTCGCTGCCCGAAGACTTCGCGAAGTGGAACTTCCTCGCGCAGGACCAGTACCTCGAGGTGCGCACGCTGCTCTCGGGTTACCTGCTCTCGTCGCAGGGCGACCGCATGCTCATGGGCAACAGCGTCGAAGGGCGCTTCCCGTTCCTCGACCGCGACGTGATGGCCCTCGCGAACAGCCTGCCGGCTTCGTACAAGTTGAAAGCGCTCGACGAGAAGCACGTGCTCAAGCGCGTCGCCCGCGGGCTGGTGACGGACGAGATTCTGAAGCGGCCCAAGCAGCCGTACCGGGCTCCCGACGCGCTCAGCTTCATCGGCACCGAGCGGCCCGCGTGGGTCGACGAGTCGATGAGCGAGTCGGCGTTGAAGGCGTCGGGCTTGTTCGCCCCCGGCCCCGTCGGAGCGCTCTGGAAGAAGTGCCTCACGCGCTCGAACGACGAGCAGTTCTCGAATACCGACAACATGGCGGTGGTGGGCATTCTCTCGGCGCAGCTCGTTCACCAGCAGCTGGTGCGCGAGACGCCGTCGACGAAGCGGCCGCCGCTCAAGACCGTCGTCGTGAAGCGCTGAGCTCAGGGGCAGTAGCGCGCGTCGAGCGCGTCACTGGCTCCGACCGATTCTGCGGTGCGGAAGTAGGAGGTGCGCAGTCGTTCGGGCGCGATCGCGGCGGCCTCGATGAGCACCGGGGTGAACTGCGAGGCGTGGGTGCGCATCACGTCTGAGAGGCGCTGCCAGGCTCCACCCGAGAACGACCACCTCGCTTCTCCGCCCGGTGGAGGAATGAAGCCGACCGCCATCGGATTCATCGGCGTCTCGACGCTGAGAATCGACGAGACGAGCAACACACGGGACCGCGGAAGGCCTGCGCTGTCAGCAGCGACGAGCGCGACGGCGGCTGCGGCGCGGTGTTCTCCATGACAGGTGCCACCGTGGAGTGGATCGAACGTCACCACCAGGTCGGCCCGTTCGGCTCGCATCACTCGCGAGACCCGCTCGATGAGCGCCGCCTCACTGCCTGCTTCGCCAACCCACACGTCACGCGCCTGCTGCGCCGTCGATGATGCGTTCGCGAACGCCTCCTGCACGAGGCCCGCGTCGAAGAGTCGCGCCGAGGCCTGCATCTCGAGCGTGCGCACGGCTCCGAGGTTGGGGAAGCAACCGGTCTGCAGACCGCAGCTGCCGCCTTCACCGCGCGTCAGCACGAGGAACACGCAACGCGTCCGCGTGCACCAGTCGCTCATCAGCGGAGCCACCATGCTCTCGTCATCCGGATGCGCGCCGACCCAGAGCACGACTCCAGCGTCGAGGGTGAGCGCGGGCAAGGAGCCGTCAGGTGTGAAGACTCCTGCATCGTGAAGCTGGCACCCCCGGCACGTGGTCGCCGAGGTGCCTCCGCAGGCAACGCCGACCAGAGCCGCCAGAAACGCTGACACCCATCGCATGAGTGTTCGACACCCTGCTCGTCGAAAACAGAAAGTCCACGTTCCTGCGCGGCAACCAGTCGTGAGTCATCAAGGGCGCGCTCCACTATGAAGACGCGCCATGAACGCAGCTGACGAGGTCGTTCGCAGGCTCGACGACGTGATTGGGCATCAGTGGCTCGACCAGGCATGGCTCGCGTCGACGATTCACGAACTCTCTCAGGACTGTGCTCCGCACGACGAACGCGTGTTGTCGGCGTGGTGTCAGTTCGTCGACGCCTCGCAGGTGTGGGAGCGCGTGCAGGGCGCTCCGCCCGAACGACTGCTGGTCGCGGCGCTGAAGGCTCGCGCGGCGCCAGTCTCAGAGGTGCGCGCCGAGCGGCTGCGAACGACGCTCGATGCGCTGATGTTCGAGCTGCTGCTTTCACGGCCCGAGCTGGTGTCGACCGTTCCCGACGCAGAGCGGCCGACCTGGAAGAAGCGCCTCGACGAGGCCGGCGCGTCGTTGCCTGCCTTCACCGGGTGGACGAGCCCGTGGGACGTGAAGCGGCCGAAACGCGCAGCGCTGAAGGTCGACGTGCCCGAACTGCCCGAGGTGATGCACGCCGAGGCCGTGAAGGTGGCTGATGTCGCCGGCCGAGATGCGGACTTTCTCTTCGAGTGGAAGTCGCGGCCCTTTCGCGCTGCGTACCTGCTGCTCGACGTCGGAGACACGAGCGCGCTGAAGGTGTGGAGCGAGCTCGACTCGGCCAGCGTGTACTTCGACCAGGAGACGCTCACGCTGCTCGCCATCCGGTTCGGGCTCGCGGGACTCGGCAAGACGCTCGAGGTGGTGAAGGCGAATCCCTCACTCCTGTCGGCGTTGGCGCCGTTCGAGTCGGTGCGAACTGCGCCGATGATGGCGGGCTCGCTCGAGGCGCCACGAGCCACCTTGCAGCAGACGGCGAGAACGTGGCTCACGCGCTTCGGCGAAGTTGCGACCGCGGGGCTCGTGCCGCTTGCACTCACGGGAACGAAGGCGGCGCTCGAGCCCCTCACCGCGCTCCGGTTCATCAAGCGCACGGCTCCCGAGGCGTGGCTGAAGGGGCTCTCGCACTTCTCCGAAGAGGTGAAGGCGCGGGTCGACGACGTTCTCGCTGGGGGAGCCGTGCTCCCCGCGCGACGTCCCTCGCTGCCCGAGTGGCTCGTTCCTTCCAGTCTCCCGCGGCCGGTCGTGTTGGAAGGTGGCGCTGCGCTGCAGGCCGAAGCGCTCGAGGCGTTCGTGCAGATGTTGAAAGTGACGCCGCTCGATGGTGCGCCGTGGGTCGACGATGCCCGCACGAAGTTCCGCGCCGACTCGCTCGCCGCGATGAGCCGCACGTTGTTGGAGTCGTGGCTGCGCGTCGGTGCTCCACCAAAGGAGCGATGGATGTTGCAGGTGTGCGCGCACTTCGGCGACGACACGACGGCGCAGTTCCTCGCGAGCCAGGCCGCGATGCTCGCGCCGAAGGGCCTCTCGTCACGCGCACAGGAGATGGCCGAGGTGCTGGGCGCCATGCGCAGTCGCGCGAGCCTGTCGGCGCTGCACCAGCTGATTCGAAAAGTGCGCTCGAAGGCGTTCCGCGCACGCGCCGAGCTCATCTTCACCTCGACGGCGGAGAAGATGGGCTTCACCGATGACGAGCTCGCTGAGCGCCTCGTGCCCGATTTCGGACTGCGACCCGATGGACGACTGCCGACCGACGAGCCCGTCTTCATCGAGTGGAGCGCCGGGAAGGTGCGCTTCGTCGACGGCGCTGGTGCGGTGGTGAAGGCGTTGCCCGAGACGGGTGACGCCGAACGTGACGAAGAGCTCGCGGGCCTGAAGAAGCGCGCGGCTTCGGTGTTGAAAGAAGTCGTCGAGCGCCTCGAGCGAAGAATGTCGGGCCAGCGCCGCATGAAGCTCGAGCACTTCACCGAGACGTACGCGATGCATGGGCTCACCTCGCTCGTCGCGCGGCACGTGCTGTGGGGCCAGTGGAGTGGGGCGACGCTGAAGCGCGTGTTCCGCCTCGAGGGCGCGGCTCCCGTGAACGAGCAGCAGCAGCCGGTGACGATGTCGCCGGAGTTCGAGATCGGCGTGGTTCACCCACTCCACCTGAGCGCCGAGGTTCGCGACGCGTGGACGAAGGTGATGACGGACGAGGCGTTTCCGCAGCTCGAGCGAAAGACGCAGCGGTTCTCCGATGTGCACGCGTTGTCGAAGGCGCTGCAGCGGTGGGTCGACACGTCGGTCGCCTCGGGCCGGCTCATCGGGCTCGAGAAGCGCGACTGGGTGCGTGGAGAGCAGGTCGGCCGCGGCTGCTACGTCGACGTGCAGCGGGCGACGCCATCTCTGTCGGTGCGCGTCGAGTTCGAGCCGGGCATCTACCTGGGTGATCCGACGATGAACCCGCAGCAGCGCATCACCCTCGTGCAGGTCGAGCAGCGCGGGCCCGCCTCGGAGGTCGAGTGGAGCGACCTGGCGGAAGACCTCGAGCGCGCGTTCTCAGGCAAGTCGCGCTGACTTTCTCGTCTTCGGGATAGGAATCTCGGAGACGAGAAATGTGGAGCAACCAGGCGCGCGAGTTCCCTATCTGCTCGCGCCCGAGAACAGCTGCCAGTTCGTCTGCAGGTGCTTCGTCACCGTCGCGATGGCTCCGCCCGTCGTGAAGATGTGATTCGTGCCCGACAACCGCACGTGCACGTACGACGGCTTCTCGAGCTTCATCGCGAGCCCGGCGTTGATGCGGTCGAAGAAGATCTCCCGCAGCTTGCTCTTCGCCGTGATGACGAGCACCGGCCGGTCGGCCTCGAGCCACTGCTTCCACGCCACCGAGAGCGGCAGGTTCGTCACCGACGGCAACCCCGAGCGGCTCATCACGAAATCGAGAATGGCCTTTCTCGGAATCGGGACGAAGCGCGAGTACTTCCCCTCTGCGGTGAGCAGGCGCATCCACCCCCAGTAGTTGAACGCCTGCTTCGGCAGGGTGCGCGCCGCGACGGCCTTGACCACGTCCTCCAACGGCAGCTTCACCGAGAGCGCCTGGTCGAGGAGTGACAGCGCGACGCCCTTCTTCTCGGGCAGATGCTGGCGCACCCACGGGCGCAGACGAATCGGCTGCACCGTGCCATCGGCCGCCTTCGGCTCGGTCACGTACATCTCGGGCTCGAGCAGGACGAGGCCCTTCACGTGCTCCTTCGCCGCGTGCGCCGTGAAGATGGCGTTCACCGCGCCACCGCAGAGCCCGGCGACGACCAGCCCTTTCAGTCCCTCACGCGCGCAGAGCGTCTCCACCAACTCCACCGTGACTTCCGTGAAGCTGCCGCCCGTCACCACCGGGAAGAAGTCGTGCGTCACCTTGGGCAGCGCGCCCGGCGCGTCACCCAGCCCGGGCAGGTCGTAGCGGAAACACGGCACGCCCGCGTTCGCCAGCGCATCACTCGCCTGACTCGCGAGCCCGCCGTGCCCATCGCGCGGTACGTAGCCGAAGTTCACCCAGAGCAACCCGACGTCACTCGTACGGGTCTCGGGCCGATGAATCGTGCCGACACACCGGCCATGCGGCAGGTCGAGCACCTCGAGGGCGCGAGTGCTCATGACGCACCTCCATCGGTGACGCTCCACGCGTTGGTCCACTGATGCAGCCGCTCCTGCGTGAGCGTGAACAGCTCGGCGAGGTCGGCCACGAGGTGCGTGCTCTGCAACCAGAACGACGGCCGCGGAATCTTCAGCGACGCGTACTGCTCGCGCTTCGCCTGCGGCAGCTTCTCGGCCGCGCGCCCGTCGAGGAACATCGTCGTCCACTCACCGCCGATGCGCTCGGGCTCATTGAAGGCGAACGCCTCGGCGCTGCGCCACAGCCGCTGGGTCCACGGGTAGCCCTCGACTTCCACCTCGAGCCCGCGTTCGAGGTCGCGCACGTAGTCGTCACGCACTTTGCGCGGCGCTTCGGGGAACTCCATGTAGTCCGCCGCCAGCTTTCGCCTCAGCATGTCCATCAACATCGCGCGCCCGGTCTGCGGCGGGTCCCACGCGACGAGGCCGTCGACCGAGCCGTCTTCGAAGAGCGGCTTCGAGAGCAGCGCGCCCAGTCGCAGGCCCAGCACCACCACGCGCTTCGCCGGCAACGTCTTCGCGTGCGCCACCACCGCGGCGACGTCGGCCCTCCACGACTCGAATGACTGCTCGCGAAAGTCGCCGGTGCTCTCTCCGACGCCGCGATAGTCGAAGCGCAGCACGTCGTAGCCGTTGAGCGCGAGGTTGCGGGCGAGGCGCACCCACGAGAGGTAGCCGTGCGAGCGCTCGAGCGTCATCGGGCCTGCGAGCACCACCGTCGCGCGAGGCCGCTTCGCCACCGTCGCGTGCTGCACCACGTACAGCTGGGCGCCTTCATGCGAGAGGTACTGAGGCGTCTCTGTACCGGGCAGCGCGTCTCCGGGCGCGTAGGCCTTCATGACGTCACCTTTCGCTTCACGTGCGCCACCGTGTGCCTGGCGAGGTCGAGCCACGTCTTCGGCAGGCTGCCCGCCTCTTCGCGCACACCACGGAAGTACTCGAGGCCGTAGCTCAACGTCGCTCCCGCCACGGCCACACGGCCCAGCAGCGGGTGGAGCGCGCGTCGCTCATCGACCTTCTCGGCCACCGCGTACGCCGCGCGAGACAGCGCCTTGCCCGCCGTCGGAGCGCTCGCCGACAACAGCAGCAGCGCACGAGAGACGGGGTTCACCAGGTAGAAGAAGTGCCACGGGTCGGCATCCACCACCTCGGGGTGTTTGTCGTGAATGCGACTGTCGTAGATGCCGTAGCGGAAGTTCCGCGTCATCCACACCTTCGTGTCGAGGTGGTCGCTGCGGTTGATGGTGCGGGCGTCTTTCGCGAAGAAGAGCCGCGCGCCGGCCTTCTGCAAGCGCACGCCGAGCTCACGGTCTTCGCTGCGGTCGAGGGAGCGGTCGAAGCCGCCGACGCGCAGGTAGTCGTCACGGCGGAACGAGACGTTGCCGGTGCACACCATGACGCCGCGAACCTTCGTCGGCTCTTGCGAGTAGCGCGCGACGAAGCGGGCGAGCTGCTCGGCGTGAAACCGTTCGAACAGCGGCTTGGTGTCGAGGCCCGGCTCGTTGTCGATGTGGCCCAGCACCAGCGTGTACCCCGCGTCGTGGGCCTTCAGGTGTTCGGCGAGGAACTCGGGCGGCACGAGCATGTCGTCGTCGGTGATGACGACGATGGGCGCCTTCGCGTCGAGCACGCCGGCGTGACGAGCGGCCGCGGCTCCGGCGTTCTGCTGGGTGAGGACTCGCAGCGCGTAGCGGTCTCTTCGCTTCGCCAGCTCGGGCGCGACGGGGACCTTCGAGCCGTCGTCGACGATGATGACCTCGAAGGCGTCATCAGCGAGCGACTGCTGGTTCAAGGCGTCGAGCAGCTCCCCGAGCAACTGCAACCGGTTCCACGTCGCGATGACGACACTCAGCCTGGGCGTGCTCACAGTACGGAGTCACGTACAGCGGCAGGCCCGCTCCGTCGAGGCGGGAGGTGGACCCATGGGCCCTTCCGGGAGTAGTCACGAGGCATGATCCGCAAGGCCTTGTCCGACTTCGCCCGTGCCGTCAGGGCTGACTACGGCTCGATGCAGCGCTACCGGCAGAAGTACCACGCCGAGGCGATTCCACTCGCGCGCATGCCAGTCGACGCGGTGAAGAAGATTGGCTTTCAGATGATGGTCGCCACACGCGCGATGCAGCTCGTCAGAGACCTGCACGTTCCGCTCGGTGGCCAGGTGGCGAGCCGGCTCATTCGGCATCTCTACGGCGCCGAGATTCACTGGGACACGACGGTGCACGGCGGTGTCTGCATCGTGCACGGCAACGGGCTGGTGTTGAGCCATCGCGCGAAGGTTGGAGAGGGCTGCATTCTCTTTCACAACGTCACGCTCGGAGAGGGGCTCGACCCGGTGACGAAGGAGAGCGGCGCTCCGACGCTCGGCAAAGACGTGCACGTCGGGCCCGGTGCGACGCTGCTCGGGCCCATTCACGTCGGAGATGGAACGAAGATCATGGCGGGCACGGTGCTCACGCGCTCGGTGCCGCCGAACTCACTCGTTCGTCCCGCAGAGCCAGTCGTCACCACCCGCGTGCGACCGGCCGATGCGTCGAACGACTCGAACGAAGCGACGGGCTGACCTTTCGTGAAGGCGCACCCGGCGAGCGACGCTGGCCTTGGTTTGCGGCTCGTCGGCCCGGCCACCCCGGTCGACGCTGCGAGGCTCGACGAAGCGGCCGCCAGAGATGGAGTTCGTTTTCCGCCTTCGTATCGCCGCCTGCTCGAGACGTGGGGTGTGGGGCAGCTCTGCGGGTTCGCGTACCTCCTCGACCCGACCGATCCTTCCGTTCACGCTGCGTGGCGAGCGCAGCGCGAGTTCATGACTGGCGCAGCGCTCGAGCTGCGTCGCCAGAGTGGCGAGTGGGCGGCGATCGATGCCGACACCTGGAGTCGGCTGGTCGTCTGGGCAGACCTCGACGCCAAGCTCTTCGCCTGGGACACGGGCTCGTCCGACGCCCGAGGGGAATTCCCGGTCTGGTTTCTGTCGCGTGAAGGGTTCGCGATGCGCGCCGCGTCTTCACTCGAAGAGCTGGTGTCGTCTTTCTTGTTGGGAGGACGACTGGATCGAGTCCACCCGCCTGCCGAGGCAGGAAGGTGGGAGTGCACCGAGACCTACGTCACCGCGCGAGAACGTGACCTGCCGACCTCGCTGGTCGCGACACTCCGACGCGGCGCGCTTGCCGAGACCGAAGCCCTGCTCGTCGCGCACCGTGACTCCGTCAACGGCTACGAGGCTGGGGCCCAGCTGCTCGCAGCGCTCTTGAGCGTCGAGGCTGACGACCTTGCCGTGCCGCTGCGGCTGGAGTGGCTGGAGCGAGCGTGCGCCTGGGTCGACCGGTGCGCCCCGCACGCGACCCGGCACGACGGAGTTCCGCACCTGCTCGAGGCCTTGCGGCGTGGGCAGACCATCGACGGGCTCGTCACCGTGAGCTCGACGGTTGCTCCAGGCTGCGCGCCCTTGACCGTCTCTGCGCGCATCGCGAGGTGGAACGCGTTCGGGGTCGATCTCGTCGTCGAGAACCCCGGAGAAGCCCCGAGCGCGCCGTGCACCCTCACCATCGACGGCTCGGGTGCAGCGTCTCTCGAGTGGGCGATTCCACCGCTCGAGCCCCGGTCAGCGTTTCCCATTTCCTTTGGCGTCTCGAGTCTGCCACTCGCGCTCCGCGCCGTTTTGGCGTGAGAGCACGAACACCAACTCGCTACCCGTTCTTGAACGCGCTCGCGTCGGGCAGCCCACTTCCCGTGAGGTCGGCGCCCATCGCGTGCAGCACCCCTGAGAACAAGTCCGGCTCGTTCGAGCTCTGCTTGCCTGGCTGCGGAGCTCCCGTGCGTGCGTCGAACCCGTAGCCGTACGTCGTCAGCGGGTCGATGGCGCCGAGCACCGTATTTCCCTTCACCATCGGCGACAGCATGAGGAACCCGTTGTTCAAGTCGTGACCCGTGCCGAACTCGAGCGCGTTGTCGGGGCGCCCGCGCGTACGGCCGAAGTCGGTCGCCACGTAAATCAGCGTGCGGTCCCACAGGCTCTCGCCCGTCGCCATGTCGAACGGCTCGCTCTTCAGCAGGGTGATCAGCTTGTCGACGTTCGAGAGAATGCGATTCCACATGAACGCCTGGCCGGCGCGGTGGTCGTTGTGGCTGTAGTCGAACGCGAGCGGCGGGTTCGCGAAGCCGATGTTCCCGCCAAGCGCGACGTTGAAGTCGGGCCCAATCGTGACGGCCACCGAGACGCGGTACTTGAGCAGCAGGAACGCGAGCGCGGCCTGGCCCTGGAACGGGTCGTCGAAGAAGCCGGGGAACGCAGCGCGCACCTTGGCTCCGTCGGGTGACGAGTCGAGGCCGTACTGCGTGAGTGGAATCTGCGGCGGCATGTCGGGAATGACGTTGAGCCGGGTGATGAGGTCCTGTGCTTCGAGCAGGGCTCCATCGGCGCGCTGCGCGTTCCATCGCTTCATCGCGTCGGAGTCGGCGAACGTGGTGCCGAACACCGACGACGCGTCGAGTTGGTTGCGGGCCTTTCGCGCGAGCGCCGCGATGTCGTTCGATGGAGCGCCCCGAATGCCCTTCGCGCCATCGAGCCCGAGCGGCCACAGGCTGGGGCTCGTCACCGTCTCTGCGTAGACCGACGCGGGCAGCGACACGTCGGTGCCGCGCTCGCGGTAGCCACCCACCGACATGTTCACGTTGGGCAGCGCGAAGCCCTGGCCCCACTGCAGCGCGACGCACTCCTGCAGCGTGCGGCCCTTCCACGCCGCGTTGCCGTTGATGGCCCGCTTCTGCGCGATGGTGTGGTTCACGCTCGTGCCGATGGACGTCGCCACCAGCATGTCGTCCTTGTACTTGTTCACGAACGCGAGCTGGTCGGTGTTCACCGGCACGGGGATGCTGCCGAGCTTCGGGCTGTTCACCTTCACCGCGCGGAACGGGCTGTTCGCCACCGCCTGCACCTGCGCGTCGGGGAAGGTGTTGAGCTTCGCCGCGTTCGCGCCGCCTTCGGACTGCCGCACCGCGAGGAAGCTGTCGATGATGCTCGCTCCGCCGGTGGCGCCGATGACGATGAGGAACTTCGGCTTTCCATCGAGCGCGTCACGACGCAGCCCGCGCTCGACGTCTTCCGGAGACTGCAGCGCCTGCCGGCAGCCCGAGAGCCACGGCGAAATCGACGTGCCCGCCGCGGCGAGCGAGAGGGCCCGCAACATCTCCCGGCGTGAGAGCCGGCCATTCTTCTTGAGTGACATGGTGTGCGGGTCCTTTCAGTAGAAGACGGATTCGGTCGACGAGAGCACCGCGAAGCAGACGGCCTGCATCCACGAGCGGGCGGGCTCTGCGGTGCCCGTCGCTTCGATGTCCTTCGCGAGCTTCACGTAGGCGGCGACCTCGTTGGTGTACGGCTCACGCGCGAGCACCCGGTGCGTCAGCTCTCCGACGATGGCGGTGACTTCGGGGCCATCGGGGTTGGTGAGCTTCGGGCCCGTCATCGGCAACCCGCGGAAGACGAGCGCGTTCGCGCCGGCGACGAGGTCTTTGTCGACGCGCTGCGCGCAGGCCGACCACGCGATGCGCTCCACCACCAGCGGCGTCGTCACGGCCGTCACGCCCGAGGGCTCGTAGAGGCCGGGGCCGTACGGGTCGACGCCACCAAGCGCGACGTTGTGCACGCTGAGGCACGCGTACTTGCCGAGCTCGGAGCACACCTCTTCGGGCTTGATGCTCAGCGCCGTGGCGAAGTCGCCCGTGAGCCGCTCGGGGCCCTTGAAGCGCAGGTTGCCGCGCGCGGAACGAGCGAGCCCTGCAGGGCCGGCGTCGGGCACCTCCATCACCATCGGCTGTGGAGGCGGGTCGACCTTTCCAGGGCACGCGCTCGACAGCGCCACCAGTGCCGCGAACAACGCGAGTCTCTCAGGGCGCACCGTAGGCCTCCGTCTTGATGATGTCGTGAAGCAGCTTCTGCACGCGGTACTGGTGGTCGCCCTTGAACCGCTTCCAGGTGGCGACGAACTCGGCGTTCTCGTCGGGCTTCGGCGCGTGGCCGACCAGCAACTTCCAGTAGTCGGTCGTCGTCGAGATGGCGAACGCGTCACTGGCGACGGCGACCTGCGCCCACTCACGCAGCGTGTTCACCGACTGGCCGAAGATGACGCCGCGCTCTGGCGTCTGGCCGATGCGCGCAGACACGTTGCTGAAGCCGAGCTCGAGCCGCATCGGCACGTAGCGGGTGTCGTACATGTCCGACGAGATGCCGTTGTAGTTGCGGAACGGGTACGTGAGCGGGTCGAGCGTCGCGTGACAGGCCGCGCACGCCGCCTGCTTGACGCCCTTGTCGTCGTAGTCCTGCGGCTCGTTCGGCACGCTGTAGAGGCCCTCCTGCTTGGCGATGTCGAGGCCGAGGTAGCCGCGGTACATCTGCGAGGCGGCGTTGCGCGGCAGCGCGGTGAACATCACGAAGTACGTGAGCGCCCAGTCAGTCGTCATGTTGCCGGCGCGGTGGGCCTGGTCGACCTTCTGTGACGCGAGGTTCTGCGCCTTCTCGTAGCGGGTCGGCGTGCCGAGGCGACGCACGAAGTAGTCGGCGGTGAGAATCTCGCGCGCGTCGTGGTCGTCGGTCTGCGTCCACGCGAAGAGCGCGTAGTCGTCGTAGTAGTCGGCCAGCGGAATCGCGCCGGGGTCTTCGCCCTGCTTGAGCGACCCGACGGGCCGAATCTTCGGGTGCGCCACCTTCCACAGCTGGCCGTTCTTGCCGCGCCAGAAGTCGGTCGCGACGCAGCGGTCGATCTCGGCGTCGAGGAAGGCCTTGCGGTCGTCGTCGCTGGGCCGCGCGAGGAACGCCTTCACCTGCTCGAAGCTCGGCGAGGAGCCACAGAAGTCGAGCAGCAGCTTCTTGTACACGTAGCGAAGGTCGTACTTGCAGACGGTGAACTGCGGGTTGGTGGTGCCTTCACACGCGCGGTCGACCGGCTTGCTGTTCGGGTCGGAGGGAGCCGTGCCGCGCTGAATCTCGGTGAGGTTGGGAACACCGTCACCGTCGGCATCGAGCATCTCGACGGCCGTGAGCGCGGCGGGCAGCGCCATCGAGAAGTCGCCATCGCTCAGCGGCCGGGCTGCACCCTGGGCGAGGTTGGCTTCGACCGAGGTGCCGAACACGTTCCGCTGCGGAGCGGCGATGTGGCACATGCCGCACGCGGGCTGACGGCCGATGCAGTCGGGCACCGTCGGGTACTTCGCGCAGAACACGCCACCAGCCGGCGGCTTTGCGAGCGCAGAACCGGCCAGGAGCAGCGCGCTCCAGAAGAGAAGTCGGGTGTGCATGCGGGGGTGGCTCCTCGGAAGAGAACGGCGGCTGGGACGATAGACACCGCAACACGGGAAAACAGAAAACGTTGCAGACGCGAATCACATCAGCCGATTGCGGCCGTCGTTGAGTGCTCTGGCGGGTGGTGACGATTCAGGTCGCCGCGGTGAGTTCTGGGCCGGTTTCGACGGAAGTTGAGGCACACTCCGCGCCCGTGCGTTCGTTGCTCCTCGTTCCCATTCTGATCAGCGCCAGCGCGGTCGCGCAGGTGCAGCAGCTCGGGGAAGGGCGTGATGGGCCGCTCGAAGTGACCTCGCCGGGCACTGTCGTCAACGCGTCGACGGCGCTGGCCGAAGATGCCGCCGCGGGAGACCCGTTCATCACCGTCGTCGACTCGTCGCCGTTCAACGCAGGCAGCGTCGTGCTCGTGCTGCACACCCAGTGGCAGTCCGACGGAGAGCGCTATCGCATCGGCGAATACTCGGTGCACTTCGTCGAGCGCGTCGTTGGAGCGCGCGTCGAGCTCGGCAGCCCGCTCAATCGGCCGTGGCGTCGCAACGAGGGCCAGGCAGTGCTTGTGCCTCAGTTCACCACCGTCACGGTCACCTCGACGGGTTCGCTCGTCGCTCAGCCGTGGAACGGAACGAGCGGCGGCGTGCTGGCCTTTCTCGCGACCGGACGCGTGTTGAACGATGGCCTCATCAGCGCGACCGGCGCGGGCTTTCGTGGCGGCACTGCCCGTGAGGTGAGCGAAGGCGAGACCGGCTGCATGGGGGAAAGCGAGCCCGCCGTGCGTGGAGCCGAGCGTGGTGAAGGCGTGCTCATCGGTGGGTTCGGCACGACGTCGACAGGGCGTGGCGCGAACGACTCCGGCGGTGGCGGTGGCGTCTGCCGCTACTCGGGTGGCGGCGGCGGCGGGAGTCTCGGTGAAGGCGGGCAGGGCGGACTCAGCGCCGATGGACGACGTGACGTCGGTGGCTTCGGTGGTCAGGCGCTCGCGTTCGCGGGGCTCGTGCTCGGTGGTGGTGGTGGCGCGACGAACGGAACCTTCGGTCAGGGGCGCGGTGGAGGTCGCGGCGGTGGCGCCATCTTCATTCGCGCGCGGTCACTCGATGGCTCAGGGCACCTCGAAGCGAACGGCGCTCCAGGTGGTTCGCCGACGAGCCGCTTCGGTGCTGCCTCTGGAGCAGGCGGCGCAGGTTCCATCGTCATCGAGGTCGTCGACGACGCGAGGTGTGCGCTCTTCGCGAACGGTGGCGTCGGTGGAAGTGGTGTCGAGCACGGCCCCGGTGGCGGAGGTGGTGGCGGTCATCTCTCGCTCCGCGCGCGCAAGGTGCTCGAGTGCCCGATGTCGGTGACGGGCGGCGAAGCGGGCCGGGTGATGGGGGTCGAGTTCGGAGCGGTCGCTGGCGCTGCAGGCAAGACGTCGGTGCGCGAAGTCGGCTCGAGCGTCACACCGTTTCCGAATGGCCCTGGCACGACGCTCACGCGCCTGGGCTGCGGCTGCGCAGGAACCGATGGACTCGCCGCGCTCCCGTTGGTGCTGCTGTCGCTGTTCAGGCGAAGGCGTGCTCGAGCGCCATCACCAGCTTCTGCACGTCAGCCGCGTAGAAGCCCGCTGCGTTGAGCGTGTTGAGTTCGATGATGCGCAGGCCGTTCGCGGTCTCGGCGATGTCCATCACGTACGCCTCGTGGGGATGCCATTCGCGTGCACGGTCGTTCGCGTAGGTGACGATCTCTGCCGGCACGTCGGCACTCGAGAAGACAGCGTCTCCGCGTTTGTAGAGCGACGCCGTCACCACGCGGTCGTGCACCATCCAACACCGGTACTCGGCGTGAATCGTCACCGGCCGCGCGACCTGCACGAGCGAGCTCGCACGCAACGTGTGGCTGTCATCTCCGAGCGCGACCACTGAGCGCTGCCACTCGTGAAACGCCGCCGGCTCGAACACGCGGCCTGCGAACGACTTGGTGTCATCGACCGGGCGAAGAAACGACGGCTCCTTCAGTTGCACATCGCCGAACGGCAAGACGCGTGAGTGCGCGTTGAGCAAATGCTCGCCCCAGTGCTCGTGCTGGCGAACGAAGTCCTGCTCGGCGAGGTCGAAGACGCCCGGCTTCCACCCGTACCGGCGCGCGGCGTGACGCATCGAGTACGAGCCCATGCAGATGACGTTGCGGTGCTCGAGGACCGGTTCGGGCAGCAGGCTCCGACGAATGGCACCACCTTGTGGAACGAGTGCGGAAGCGCGAACCGCTCCAACGTCTCGATGAGGGCGTCCCACCCCGGCTCGCGAAAGTCGTGTTCCTGAAGAACCCAGTGCATGCGGGGCCAGACGGAGCAGCTGACGTCTGCCCGACAAGCTACCTCGCGCGCGGTTTGGGCGTGTGAAAGCGCGCCTGCGAAGGCACACTCCCGGTTCGCCGATGCTTGCCCTCGCGCTCACGCTCGTTCTGGCTGCGCCCAAGGTCTCCATCGGCCCGCCGCCGCCGCTCATCGTGATGATTCGCACCGACGGTCCGCCCGCGTTCGTGAAGACGCAGGCCCGACTGCACGAAGAGCTCACGCTGCTGCTCGACTCGTTCATCGTGCTCAACACGCCCATCGCGATCCCCGACTTCCCGCGAAAGCCGCTGGCTGATCAGCTCGCCGCAGTGCTGCCAGTCGCGAAGTCGAACGACGCCGCGGCCGTGGTGTGGCTCTCGGAGCCGATTCCCGGCCAGTTGATGCTCCACCTCGTCGCGCAAGGCACGGGACGAACGCTCGTGCGCACGCTCGAGTTCGACAAGAAGAGCCGCAACGAGAGCGCGCTCGCGTTGATGATGCGCGAGCTGCTCGGCACCGCCTTCCTCTACGAAGCGCCCGCCACCGTGCCGCCGCAGCTGCGCGCCGTCGTGAAGCAGACCCGCGCCACCATGTCGAACGCAGCCGACGTCGCGCCAGCGCCCATCGTCGACACGCCCATCGCTCCGCCTGCTCCCGCGCGCCCGCCTGATCCGAAGCGGCTTCGGCTGATGGCGTTCGGCCTCGTCGACTCCGGCATCGTCGATCACATCGGCGGAGCCACGCGGTACGGCGGCTCCATCACCGCGATGTGGAAGTTCACCGAGCGCCTCGGCGTCGGCCTCGACTGGAGCGTCACCGGTCACCGCGCGGTGCCGTCACCGACGACAGCGGTTTCTTCCGTGTCGATGCCGATCCTCGCGGTCGCCACGCACAGCTACGCCTTCGGCCCGTTCGCCATCTGGCCTCGCGGCGGCTTCGGCCCCGAAGTCACGTGGACGGTGTCGCGCCAGAGCGTGCCGGGAGAACTGTCTACACTCACGGGGGCTGGACTCCTCGGGGTCGATGTGAGCGCAGGTACGCAGGCCTTTACTTTCGTCTTTCGGTTCGAGGCGTTGGCCCGCCTGGGACGCTCTCAACTCACTGAATTGCCTGGAGATCAGATTCTCTGGCGGCAACCGGCGGTTTCGGTGCACGCGGGCATCGGACTCGCATGGGAAGGACTTTGAGCGGTCAGGGCATTCCAGATGAATTGACGGCGGGTGATGACGACGAGGCATGCGTCAGACGATTGGTGTCTGGCGACCTGCGTGCGCTCGGTCCTCTCTACACCCGCTACCGAGGAGTGGTGATGAACGTCCTTCGACATCAGGTCCGAGAGAGCGAGCTGGACGACCTGTGTCAGGAGGTCTTCCTCACGTTCGCCAAAGTCGCTGACCGTCTGCGCCCTGGCGTCTCGGTGAAGTCGTTCCTGGTCGGCATCGCGGCGAAGAAGGGCAAGAAGTCGGGCGTGATGGAGTGGGTGCGCGCGCGCCTCGTCGACCGCAACGTGTCGAAGGAAGAGCGCACGAGCTCGCCGCAGCTGCGCGTCGATGCGGGCCGTGACGCCGAGAAGTTGCTGTCGAAGTTGCCGGAAGAGTGGCGCACCATCATCGTGCTCAACGTCGTCGAAGGGTGGACGGCGGAGGAGATCGCCGCGTCACTCGGCGTGAGCCCGAACACCGTCTTCACGCGGCTTCACCGGGCGCGGCAGAAGATCAAAGAGCTGACCGAGAGTGAGGGGCAGTCGTGAGCGAGCAAGTGCCCCAGGCGAACGACCCTTCGTGGGACCGGTTCGCGGAAGAGTTGAAGTCGGCGCGCGCTCCGTTGGCGAAGCCGCCGTCTGCGAACGAGGTCGCGCGACTGCTGCTGCGCGCCGAAGCGGCCGAGAACGAAGCTCCGGCGTGGACGCGCCTGTTGCTGCCGGTTGGAGCGGCGGCCGTCGTCATCGCTGGCGTCATCGGTTTCCTCGCGCTGCGCAGTGAGCCTGAAGTGGCCTGGGCCGCGAAGTCGGTCGTCGCGTCGGGAGCTTCCACCACCGGCAACGTCACCGAGACCACGCCTGAAGGCCGCGCCATCTTCTCGGTTGGTGATGACACGGTCGGTGTCGGTCCGGGCACTCGCCTCGAGATTGCGTCGGCCAGCACGAAGGCCACCCGCGTGGTGCTGACGAAGGGCTCGGTCGCGGCACACGTCGACCCTTCGCGCGGCAAGCGCAACTTCGACGTCGAGACGCCGCTCGGTCGCGTGCACGTCGTCGGCACCGTCTTCCGCGTGAAGGCGAACGAGGACGAGCTGACGGTCGAAGTGCAGAAGGGCACCGTCGAAGTGACGCATGGCGCGCAGACCTCCCGCGTGACGGTGGGTCAGTGGCTGGTGGTGAAGGCCGGCGTGGCGACGATGGGCGCGCGTGAAGAGGCTGCGTTCGACGAGCTGAGTGAGAAGCCGGTGATTGCCGTCGTTCCGCCTGCGCCCGAGCCTGTCGTCGAGCAGCCGGTCGTCGCCGAAGAGCCCGAGCCCGTCGCAGTGAAAGACGAGCCCACGGTCAACCCGAAGAAGAAGTCGGTGCCGGCGTCGAAGCTGGCTGATTGGCGCACGCGTGCAGCTCGCGGCGAGTGCGGGCTGGTGACGACCGAGGTGAAGAAGTTCCTCGGCCAGTCGCCTGAAGATGTGCCGGCCCGTATGACCCTCGCTGACTGCCAGCGCCGCACCGGCGACAAGTCGGGCGCCGTCGACACGTACCTGAAGGCCTCGGCCGGCAAGGGTGCTGATGCGAACCGCGCGACGCTCATGGCCGCCTCGGTGCTGCAGGACGACCTCTCGCAGCCCGCCCGGGCCATCAAGTTGCTCGACAAGTACCTCTCGCGTGGCGCCGAGTCGCGTGACCTCGAGGCGAGCGTGATGGTTCGCAAGGCGCGTGCTCTGCAGGCGACGGGCAAGAAGGAGCAGGCCCGCGCGGTGGTTGACGTGGTGCTCAAGAAGTTCGGAGACACCTCCGCGGCTCCCCAGGCGCTGCGCCTTCGCGACTCACTTTGATGCGCTCGTTCGCCGCGGTCGACTTCGGCCGGACGACGGCCTCGCGACCGCCTCACTCGCTGGGTTGATGCGCTCGTTCGCCGCGGTCGACTTCGGCCGGTGGTGACGAGTTGACGACGACGGCCTCGCGACCGCGCTGGGTTGATTCGCTCGACCTCAGTGCAGGGCTTTGAGCTCTTCGGCCACGACCTGAAACGGCTCGAGCTTCAGCTCCAACGCCTGCGCACTCCACAGCAGCTCGTCTTTGAGCGACGCCGCCGCCCACGGGTTCGTGCGGGCCGCGTCGAGCGCTGAGGCGATGCGCACGACGTGCAGCAGGTCGTGCTCCTTCGCCGCTTGCGGGTTCTGCACGTGGTGCTTCATGCATACGAACGCGATCGCCCACGGCATGCCCCACTCCTTCATCAACAACGTGCCGAGCTCGACGTGCGTGTCGTCGATGAGCCGCTCGATGACCCCGGGGTGAACGTCGGCCGCGAGGTCGCCGTCCTGAACCATCTCGCCGCACAGCTCGAGCGCCACCACCTTGCCGAGGTCGTGCATGAGGCCCGCGAGGTACGCCTCTTCGGGGTTCCCGCGATTGAAGGCCTTCGACAACCAGCGGCTGCTCGCTGCGACGCGTGGAAACGTGTGGGCCAACGCCCCCCAGCGCTCACGGAAGCAGTCGTGAATGTCGCGCTCGTGCTCCTGCAACAGGCTCATCGTCGCTGCCGCCACGGCGATGTTGCCGATGGCCTTGAAGCCCAGCCGCACCGCCGCTTCCTGCACGGTCGTCAGCTGCACGCCGCGCGAGAAGGCCATCGAGTTCGCCACACGAAGCACCTGCGCCGAGACGACCGCGTCGAGCCGAATCGTCTTGATGAGCGCGCGCATGTCGCACTCGGGAGATTCGATGAGGTTGAGAATCTTCGCCGCGACCGAGGGGAACGCCGGCAGTTCGAGGTTCGCGTGGTGCGCGCGCTCGAGCAGCGCCCTGCGTGCTTCGTCGAGGTGCCCGAAGTCCTCCGGCTTCGGTTGCAGCTCGGGGTGCGCCGCCGCGATGGCCCACGCCTGGTAGTCGAAGTCAGTCACCGGAGCATCGGGAAGCAGCACGGGAGCGCCCATGTGGGGCTCGTGGTTGCACCGTGCGTGCCTCTGCGATCGACGTGGATCGATTGATCCACCTGAGGGTCGCTTTGACTCGTGAGGGCGCGTGCGACTGCGTGCTCCTGCCCGACGCTTGAGGGCGATCACTTGCAGTCGCGTGCAGGCTCTGCACAAAGGTCTGTGGTGACGGTCGCGCCCGACAGCCTCGATGTCTTGTTGGCGCGCCTCGCCGATGGTGACCGCGCGGCCTTCACGCCGGTGTTTCAGAAGCTGTGGGAGCCGACGCTTCGACTCTGCACGCGCCTCATGGGCAACGACGCCGATGGAGCGGACGCCGCGCAGACGGCGATGGTGAAGATCCTCGAGCGGGCGAGCGCGTACGACCGAACGCGGCCTGCGCTCCCGTGGGCGCTGGGCATCGCGAGCTGGGAGTGCCGCACGCTCCTGACGAAGCGCTCACGCAGAAATGAGACCGCTGCGAAGCCGGCCGAGAGTGACGAAGGCGGCGGGGTGGAGGAGCAGGAGCGGCGGCTGCTCCTCGAGGCTGCGATGACGGCGATGGGCACGTTGTCGGAGGCTGATCAGCAGACGCTGCTCGCGACGTTCTGGGAGTACGCGACGCCGGTCGGTGGTGCGACGCTTCGCCAGCGCCGGTCGCGCGCGCTCACGAGGCTCAAAGACGCGTTCAGGAGACTGTATGGACTCGATTGACCTCTCGACGCTCGAGCGCCGCGCACGGCTTCGCTACGAGGCGACGATGTTCGGCCGGGCGCTGCTGGGCTTTCTGCCCGTGCTCGGGCTGGTGGCGCTCGCGACGTGGCTCAACCGGCGCACGACGTCGGCAGCGGTCTTCGGTGGCGTGTTGTTCGCGACGGGCGTCGTCGCGCTGTGGCGAGGGCAGCTGCTGCGTCGCGCGGTGTTGCCTGGTGTGCTCTCGGGCCTCTTGCCGCTCGTGTTCGCCATCATCGCGAACCGCGGCCACGCGTGTGCGTCAGGTCACTGCTCGACGTACTGCCTGCCTGCGTGCACGGCCGGTGGAGTGCTCGCGGGGCTCGTCGTGTCGATCATCGCGCACCGGCGGAAGCTGGGCCTGCCGTTCCTTCTCGGAGCGAGCGCCATCTCGATGCTCACCGGCGCCATGGGCTGCTCCTGCGCGGGCTCGTCGGGCATCGTCGGCATGGCCATCGGCTTCGGCGTTGGCGCCGTTCCGTTGACCGTTCGTGCGCTGATGAAGCGCTGATCAGCGGCCGGCGACGGCGTCACCTGCATCGGGGCACGGAAGATAGACCGAGCCCTGCGCCGTCACCGTCACGTACACGCGCAGGTACGAGGCGTGCGGGTACACGCCAGTCACCGCGATCTTCGAGACGCGGGTCCGCGTGCAGCCGAGGCCCTCTTCGAACGCGGTGTCGGTCGACAGCTTCTCGCGCACCGCCTTGAAGCGCTCTCCCAGGTCGAGGGTGAGCGCCTGCCGGGCCTGGTCGCGAATGCCGTTCGCATCGAGCGTCGCCTTGAGCGCGAGCAGGAAGCTCGTCGTCTGCACCGTGGGCTCGAGGTCGGGAATGCGCAGCTCGTTGTCGACGACCTGGGGATGCCCGGCGAAGAAGAGGTCTCCGTCGAGCGTCGCTGACAAGCCCGCCGCCTTGATGGGCCCCGCGAGGTGCAGCTTCACGACGAGCTGTTGATCAGCGCTCGCGAAGACCTCGGGCTCGGTGAGGTACAGCTCGGGGTAGCTCTTCGAGAAGAACAGCTTCCCGTCGGTGAACGTGGCGGCCATGGCTTTGGCGAGCTCTTCGTAGCGGGCCGCGATGGGCACCTCGACCGTGAACGGACCCGACGGCAGCGTGGCGACGTTCGAGAGGCGTGGAAGCTGTCCCGCGGCTGCGTCAGTGGGGCAGGGCAGCGACACTGATGGAGCCAGCACGAACGCCACGTCTTTCTCGAGCCCGCCCGCGATGACCGTCGGCCCCGCTTCGATGGAGCTCACGCGCAGCTGGGCACACGCGCTCGCGTCACCCACGGCGAAGGCAATCGGTGCCGACAGCTTTTCCCAGGCGCGCCCCAGCTGCGGCGAGAGGTCCCACGAGAAGTTCTCGATGTACGTGTCGATGGCGGTCTGCGTCTTCTCGATGGCGCCCGTCATGCCCTGCATCGTGCGCAGGCGAAGGTCCTTCGACTCGACCTTGCTCGTCGCTCCCTGCAGCCGAGCCTTCCAGTCGCTGGTGATGATGGGCTCACCCGACACTGCGATGGAGACCGGCACCGTCGTCGTTCCCAACATCGGCAGCTCGGCCTCGATGGAGAGGTCCGTCTTGAGCTCGATGCGGCCGTCGGCGAAGCGCAGCGTGAACGGGCTGCGGCTCCACTTCACGGCGCGTTGGCCACGCAGCTCGAACGTCGTCTCGCCTTTCGGAGGCACGCGGGTGTCGAGCGCGCGTTTGAGCCCTTCGGCGGTGGCGGTGAGGTGCACCACCATCTTCGCGGGCATCGGGTCGGCGGGTGGTGCGGCGGTCGCTGCAGACGGTCGCGAGGGATACAGCGGCATCGTCGTGGCGCATCCGCTGGCGACGAGAACAAGAAGGGCGCGCTTCATGGCGGCGGAGCAAACCCCAGTCGCCCGCCCGATGCAGCCGCTCAAAACGAGTCTGGCTCCCTGCGGTGGTTGAACCTTGTGCTCGGGAATTCCTGAGGTCGATCAACAGGTTCGGCGAATTCGGGCAACCGCCTGTCACGCTTCGCAGCCCTCGCGCCTACACGACCGTGACGCCGTCTTCCGCCACCCTCGAGCTACGCGCGCGCCGGGCCTACGAGCTCGCGCGGGTTCGCCGTGCGCTGTGGGGCGTCGGTCCATTGTTGTTGGTGTTGGGCGTCGCGGCGTTCTTCTCGTCGCGCATCGTGACGACGTGTCTCGTCGGCGCCGCTGGCATTGCGGTCGGAGCGTTCAGTCTCTGGCGCGGTGATGGCCTTCAGCGCGCGCTCGTTCCCGGAGTCCTCGCGGGCCTCGTTCCGTTGACGTTCTCGTTGTGCGCGACCCGCTACGGCCACGCGTGTTTCGGCGGCGCGTGCATGCAGGTGTGTCTCGCGGCGGCGGCGCTCGGTGGGGTCGGCGCAGGCCTCGTCGTGAGCCGGTGGACGAGGCGTGAAGGTGGCTCCGTCGTCCTGATGGCGGCCGCGCTCGGCCTGCTCACCGGCTCCATGGGCAGCTCCTGTGTCGGCCTCAACGGCGTGCTGATGCTCGTGCTCGGCTTCTCGGTGACGATGGCGGCGACTTCGCTCGCGCGGAGGTTCGCGTGAGGTCCGCTCTGCTCAGCCTCTTCATCGCGCTCCCCGCGCTCGCGGACGAAGTGGACACCTTCATCGAGCAGGCGCTGAAGAACGTCCCCGAATTGAAGGCCGCACAGGCCGAGGTCGTCGCCGCGCAGGAGCGCGTGCCGCAAGCGCAGGCGTGGCCCGACCCGATGCTGCAGGTGGGCGTGCAGAACGATGGCTTTCGCCGCTGGCAGGTCGGCGTGAACGAGATGAGCTGGGTGAGCTTCATGGCGTCGCAGACGATTCCCTTTCCGGGGAAGACGGCGGGCGAAGTCGAGGCTGCTCGGGTCACGCAGGTGAAGGCTCGGGTGGAGCGCGTTCGCCTCTCGACCATCGCCGAGGTGCGTCGCAGCGTCGTGGCGTTGCAGCTCGCGCGCGCCCGGCTAGGAGTGCTCGACGCCTCACGGAAAGTTGCAGAGCAGGGCATCGCCATCGCGAAGGTGAAGCTCGAGAGTGGTGAAGGCACGCAGGCCGATGTGCTGCGCGCCACGGTCGAGCTGGGCCGCCTCAGGCAACAGCAACGTCGGCTCGAGTTCGAGGCGCTCGCTGCGACGCAGGCGTTGAATCGGCTCCGTGGCGTCAAAGAAGAAGTCGGCGCGTTGAGTGCGCTCACGCTTCCTTCACCCACCCTCATCGCGATGGAGCCGGCTCCGGAACTCGACGATGCGCGGGCTTCGAAGCTCGAAGCCGAGCAGCAGGTCACGCTCGCAGAAAAGACGGCGCTGCCCGACCTCTCGGTCTCGGCTGGCGTGATGGTGCGAGGCAGTCTCGAGCCGATGTGGACGGTGACGGTCGGTGCTCCGGTGCCGGTCGTCGGGCTCGGCCGCCGTCAGCACGCCATCGATGAAGCGCGGGCGATGGTCGCTGCAGCCGAACGCCGACTCGATGCTGTCACCCAGCAGCTCGAGCTCGCTTCGCTTCAGAGACAGTCAGAGCTCGAGAGTCTGCTGCAGCGCTACCAGTTGCTCACCACGCTCGCCCGCGACGCCGAATCGACGACCGAGGCCGTGCTCTCGCAATACCGAATCGGCAAGACGCCGTTCACCTCGGTGCTCGAGGCCAACGCGGCCCGCCTCTCCATCGCCGACGAGCTGCTTCAAGTCGAAGCCGACGCCTGGCGCCTTCACATCGCCCACGACGAACGAGTCTCATCATGACGACCGCACGAACCATCGCCATCACTGCAGCGCTCTCCGTGCTCGTCGCCGTTCCCGTCACGGCGTGGGTGACCGGTCAGCACACGCACGAGGTCGAGCAGCAGTCGCCCACCGCCGAGACGTTCACGTGCCCGATGCACCCTGCGGTGGTGAAGGATCACGCCGGCACCTGTCCCATCTGCGGCATGAAGCTGGTGAAGACGGTCGCTCCCGCGCCTGTGAAGGAGCTCTTCACCTGCCCGATGCACCCGGCGGTCGTGCAGGACCACCCGGGCACGTGCCCCATCTGCAGCATGAAGCTCGTGAAGTCGCTGACCGCCATCGAGCAGAAGCAGGACGAGCTCGCGGTCATCTCGGTCGATGCCTCGAGACAGCAGCTCATCGGCCTCGCGCGCGGGGTGGTCGACCACGGAACGCTCGGCGGCTCGCTGCGCACGAACGCGCGGGTGGCCGTCGACGAGACGCAGGTGCGGCGCATCAGCCTTCGCGTGCCGGGCTACGTCGAGCGGCTCTTCGTCGACTTCGTCGGCAAGCCCGTTCGGAAAGGCCAGCCGCTCTTCACGCTCTTCAGCCCCGAGGTGTTCGCGGCCGAGCAGGAGTGGCTCGTCGCGCAGCGCACGGGAAGTCCCGGCCTCGCGCAGTCGGCCCGTCGCAAGCTCGAGCTGTGGGGCGTGCCTGAGTCCGAGCTGGCGCGTCTGGAGCGGGAGAACACCGCATCCCAGACCGTGACGTTCACGTCTCCCCTGTCGGGCGTCGTCACGAAGAAAGAGGTGCTCGAAGGCGCGCGGCTCGAGGCCGGCGCGATGCCGTTCGAGGTGTCCGACCTCTCTTCCGTCTGGGTGCTCGCCGATGTGTACGAGACCGACCTGCGCTTCGTCGCCGTCGGGCAGAGCGCGAAGTTGACCGTGCCTTCGACGCCCGGTCGCGAGTTCTCCGGCACGGTGCGCTTCATCGACCCGATACTCGACCCCGCTTCGAGGACCGCGAAGGTGCGCGTCTCGTTCGCGAACACCGATGGCCTGCTCAGGCCCGAGTCGTTCGGAGAGCTCGTCATCGCCCGTCAAGAGAGGACGGTGCTTCGCGTGCCTTTCGATGCGCTGATTCGTGGCGGCACCCGTGACGTCGCGTTCGTCTCTCGCGCCGATGGCCACTTCGAGCCGCGCGAGGTCGTGCTGGGCGAGGTGACGCGCGAGTTCGCCGAGGTGTTGAGCGGGCTGGAGGCCGGTGAGTCGGTCGTCACGCGCGCCAACTTCCTCATCGAGTCGGAGTCGCGGCTGCGGGCCTCGGTCGCGCGGCTGTCTTCAGCGAAGGCCTCCGCTCCGTCCGCCGAGCGCGAGCCATGATTCGCAGCATCATCCGGTTCTCGGCCGAGAATCGGTACCTCGTCATCGCCGCTGCCATCGTCGCGCTCGCCTTCTCGTGGCACTCGATGAAGACGATGCCGCTCGACGCGTTGCCCGACCTCGCCGACACGCAGGTCATCGTCACCGCGCGCTGGGAGCGTAGCCCCGACCTCATCGAAGACCAGGTCACGTACCCCATCGTCACGTCGCTGCTCGGCGCTCCGAAGGTGAAGGCGATTCGCGGCTTCTCGGACTTCGGCGCGAGCTTCGTCTACGTCGTCTTCGAAGATGGCACCGACCCGTACTGGGCGCGCTCGCGGGTGCTCGAGTCGTTGTCGAAGCTCGAGTCTCAGTTACCCGAAGGCGTGCGCGCCGAGCTCGGCCCCGATGCCTCGAGCGTCGGCTGGGTGTTTCAGTACGCGCTCGTCGACCGCACGGGCAAACACTCGACCGACGAGCTGCGCAGCTATCAAGACTGGTTCCTGCGCTACTCGTTGCAGTCGGTGCCCGGCGTCTCGGAGATCGCCACCGTCGGCGGGCAGGTGCGCCAGTACCAGGTGAACCTGAACCCGAACGCGCTGGCGGCGCATGGCGTGGCGGTCGGGGACGTCATCAAGGCGGTGCGCGCGGGCAACAACGACGTCGGTGGCCGGTTGGTGGAGCTCTCGGGCCGCGAGCACATGGTGCGCGGGCGCGGCTACGTGAAGCGCGTCGAAGACCTCGAGCAGCTGGTGCTCAAGAGCGTCGGTGGAACGACGGTGACGGTGAAGCAGGTCGCGACGGTGACGCTGGGCCCCGAGCTGCGCCGCGGCGTCGCGGACCTCGATGGTGAAGGTGACGTCGTCGGCGGCATCGTCGTGATGCGCTCGGGAGAGAACGCACTCGCCGTCATCGACCGCGTGAAGGAGCGGCTTGCGTCGCTGAAGCCGTCGATGCCCGAAGGCGTGGAAGTGGTCACGACCTACGACCGCTCGGAGCTCATCTCGGCGGCCATCGAGACCGTCAGCCACAAGCTCATCGAAGAGATGATCATCGTCTCGCTCATCATCCTCGTGTTCCTCTGGCACTTCCCGTCATCCATCGTGCCCATCATCACGATTCCGGTGTCGGTCGCGCTGGCGTTCATTCCGCTGAAGCTGATGGGGGTGAGCGCGAACCTCATGTCGCTCGCCGGCATCGCCATCTCCATCGGCGTGCTCGTCGACGGCGCCATCGTCGAGGTCGAGAACGCGTACAACCGCATTCACCACTGGATGGAGAGCGGCCGGAAGGAGGACTTCCACCAGGTGCGGCTCGCAGCGTTGCTCGAGGTCGGGCCCGGCGTCTTCTTCTCGCTGCTCGTCATCGCGGTCGCGTTCATTCCCGTCTTCACGTTGGTCGACCAGGAGGGCCGGCTGTTTCGCCCGCTGGCGCTCTCGAAGAACCTCGCGATGGGCATCGCCGCCATTCTCGCCATCACGCTCGACCCTGCGCTGCGCATGTTGTTCGCGCGCGTCGACCCGTTCACCTTCAAGCCGAAGTGGCTCGCGTCGTTGGCGACGATGGCGCTCGTGGGAAAGTACCGCGCGGAGGAGCGTCACCCCGTCAGTCGCCTGCTCCATCGGCTCTACGAAGGGCCGTGTCGCTTCGTGCTCGCGCACCCGAAGTCGACCGTAGCCGTGGCGGTGCTGCTCATCGCGTCGACGGTGCCGCTGTACCGAAGCCTCGGCTCCGAGTTCATGCCGCCGCTGCGCGAAGGCACGCTGCTCTACATGCCGTCGGTCGTGCAGCCCGGGCTCTCGGCGGGTGACGCGCAGGCGCTGCTGCAGGTGCAGGACAAGCTGCTGCACACGGTGCCCGAGGTGGAGCGCGTCTTCGGGAAGGCAGGCCGAGCGAACACCGCCACCGACCCTGCGCCGCTGACGATGATGGAGACGACCATCGTGCTCAAGCCGCGCGACCAGTGGCGTGAGGTGCCGCGCTGGTATTCCTCGTGGGCGCCGGAGTGGCTGAAGGCGCCGCTGCGCACGATGTGGAGCGACCGCCTCACCGAAGAAGCGCTGGAGCACGAGCTCGATTCGCTGCTGCAGCTGCCCGGCGTCTCGAACGCGTGGACGATGCCCATCAAGGGCCGGCTCGACATGTTGTCGACGGGTATTCGGACTCCGGTGGGCATCAAGGTGCTGGGCTCGGATCTCGCGGTCGTCGAGCGCGTCGCCTCCGAAGTCGAAGCGGCCGTCTCCACCGTTCCTGGAACTCGCAGCGCCTTCGCCGAGCGCACGACCAGCGGGGCTTTCCTCGACTTCGAGCTGCAGCGCGACCAGCTCGCCCGCTACGGCCTGTCGGTCGACGATGCGAACGAGGTGGTGACGACGGCCATCGGCGGCGACGTGCAGAGCGTGACGGTGGAAGGCCGCGAGCGGTACGGCATCTCGGTTCGTTACGCGCGCGACTTTCGCGAAGACCTCGACGCGTTGGAGCGCGTGTTGGTGCCGCTCCCCGGTGGTGGCCAGGTGCCGTTCGGCGCCATCGCGAAGGTGAAGGTGACGAAAGGGCCCGCGATGCTGCGCAACGAGAACGGGCTGCTCGCGACCTACGTGTACGTCGACTTCGACACGGCCGCGGTCGACGTCGGCACTTTCGTCGAGCACGCGAAGCAGGCGATTGCGTCGCGCGTGACGGTGCCGACCGGCGTCGAGCTCGTCTTCAGCGGGCAGTACGAGAACATGCTGCGCGTGCGCGAGCGGCTGACGGTCATTCTCCCGCTCACGCTGCTGCTCATCTTCGCGTTGCTGCTGCTCAACACGAAGTCGGCGTTCAAGTCGGCGCTGGTGATGCTGGCGGTGCCGTTCTCGGCCATCGGCGCGCTGCTGCTGCTCAAGCTGCTCGGCTACCACCTCTCGATCGCGGTCTGGGTCGGGCTCATCGCGCTCATGGGGCTCGACGCCGAGACGGGCGTGTTCATGCTGCTCTTCCTCGACCTCTCGGTGGACGAAGCTCGCAAGCGGGGCGCGCTGTCGACGCGGGCCGAACGAATCGAGGCGCTCGTGCATGGTGCCGTGAAGCGCGTGCGCCCGAAAGCCATGACGGTGTTCGCCGCGATGCTGGGGCTGTTGCCCATCATGTGGTCGACGGGCGCGGGCGCCGACGTGATGAAGCGCATCGCCGCGCCGATGGTGGGCGGGCTGGTGACGAGCTTCGTGCTCGAGCTGCTCGTCTACCCGGCGGTGTACCTGTTGTGGCTCGAGCGACGAACGCCAACGAGTGATGAAGTCACTTCACGAGTCGAGCCGGTACAGTCGTTGGGGTGAAGACGTCGGTCGCGCTCGAGCGCGTGCGTGGGTGTCTGCTGGGTGTCGCGGTCGGCGATGCGCTGGGCCTGCCGATGGAAGGCCTCGCTCCAGCGACCATCACGCGACGCTTCGGTGCGCTCGACCGGTTTCATCTCATCGGTCGAGTCGGCGTCGTGTCGGACGACACGGAGCAGACGGCCCTCGTCGCGCAGGCCCTGTCGGAGAGTGTCGATGACGATCGCGTCGTCGCGCGCTTTCGCAGAAGTCTGCGCTGGTGGTTCGCGCGCCTGCCGTTCGGCATCGGGCTCGCGACGCTGCGCTCGTCACTCAAGCTGTGGCTCGGCTTCTCGCGCTCGGGCGTGTCGTCGGGAGGCAATGGCGCCGCGATGCGCGCGACCATCATCGGCGTCGTCATCGGAGACCGGCAGCATCGGCTCTCGCTCGGTCGACGGCTCGCCGAGGTCACCCACACGCACCCGCTCGCCGTGGAGGCCGCGCTCTACGTCGCCGAGGTCGCCGCCCTCGCCGCCCGCACGGAGTCGTCGGCGAATCGGGCCGAGCTCGTTCGGTCGGCGGCGGCGGTGGTGACGGAGCCGGCGCTGAAGGACGCCATCACACGTGCGCTGGAGTTGCCGGCGGATCCACTCGAGGCGGGGATGCGGCTCGGCACCACGGGCTTCTCGCTGCACTCGGTCGGCGTCTGCACGTGGGCGTTCGTGCAGGGAGCGACGCTGCACGACGCGCTTCGGCTCGTGATTCGCGCCGGCGGAGACACCGACACGCACGGCGCCATCGTCGGCGGGTGGAGCGGCGCGTTGTTCGGCGACGTCGCGGTGCCGTCAGCGCTCGTCGGGTCGCTGGCCCGTGGTCCGTTCGGCGCACGACACCTCGATGGGCTCGCGCACGCGCTCGCGTCGGGAGCGCCCGCGCCCTCGTGGTCAGCCACCATCGCGCTGTTGAGAAACCTCGCGCTCTATCCCGTCGTGTTGGCTCATGGCCTGCGTCGTCTGATCCCGTTCGGCTGATCACTGCTGGACGAACCTGGCGACCGCATGCCTTCGGCGCGGTGTGATGGCTCACGGCCCGCGTCCTTGCCGGACGAACCGTGCAGGGGACTGGCGACCGTATGCCTTCGGCGCGGCGTGCTGGCTCACGGCCTGCGTCGTCTGATCCCGTTCGGCTGATCACTGCTGGACGAACCTGGCGACCGCATGCCTTCGGCGCGGGGCGCTCTCACGGCCTGCGTCCTTGCTGACCGTGCAGGGGACTGGCGACCGTATCGGCGCGCTGGCTCACGTCGGCGTCTGATCCCGTGCGGCTGATCCTTGCTGGGGGACTGGCGACCGCATGCCTTCGGCGCGACAGTCGTGCCCTCGTGACGGTCGCGACTCGTGCCCAGCGTGTTGATGCGGCGGCTGAGCCCGAGGCGTTCGCGCTGCTCTCCGAGTCCTCGCTCGCCGTCGAGGAGAACCCGGAGCGCTTCATGGTGCTGCTCCGGAACGCACCCGTCGAGCAGCTGAGACTTTTCGCGCCGCGACTGCTCGAACTCCTCCGGGTGCGCACCTTCGGGCTCGAACGGCTCGAGGGCGTGACGCCACGTGAGGTCGCTGTGCACGCCGTGCTTCGCGCAGGGTACCCGTGGGCGCTCGAGCTCGAGCCTGACGACCTCGCCTTCGTGCGTGAGGAGCAGGCGGCGAGCCGGCGCGCGCGGCGTCGCTCGTTTCTCCGTCGTCTGGTGCCACTCGGGTTGGCGCTGGTGGGCGTCGGGTTCGTGGTGAGCGGCTTCCTGCGCGTCGTCGCTGCGAGGAGCTCGGAGAACCCGGTGCGCGCCGTGGAGATGCGCAGCGTGACGCTGTACCCGCCGGGCCATGGCCTCGCCCGGAGAGTGGTGGAGCCCGTGACGACTGCTGACCTGGAGGTGCCGGCCGTTGCCGAGCTGGTGCCCGACGCCGACCACGCGCTGTTGCTCCAGGCGTCGATGGAGCGGCTCGTCGCACGCGGTCATCACGCAGAGGCGCTCGCCGTCGGGCTCGACTGTCTGGCGCTGAGCGGAGTCGATGAGCGCCCCTGCGCGATGGGCCTGATGAACGCGCTCAGAGAGGTCGCACGAAACCCTGACGCGCTCCCCGTGCGCGACGCGAGCGAGACGATTCCCCCTGGCGCCATCATCCAGCCGGCGGTCGATCGGTCCGGAACCCGCGAGCTGTCAGACGCGCTCTTCTTCTTCTCGGAGGCACCCCGCGCAGCGTCGGTTCGGAGAACGACGAGACTGACGATGGCGGCGCTGCGCCTGCTCGCGAAAGACGGCGCCTCGCTGACCGGCACGTCGGAGTCGATGGCGCGCGACGCAAAGGCCCGCTTCGCCCGCGGCGAGTTTGCGTCTGCGCTGGACCTGGCCGAGCGCTGTGTCGGCTCCTTTGCCGCCGACCTCGACTGTCTCTCGGTGGCCGCGTCTGCGCTTCCTCTCGCGAACGCGGCGAGGCCCGCTGCCGACCGTTCGGCGCGCGAAGCCGCCGTCGCAGAGTCGTTCGAAGGCTACCGGCGTCAGATGGCTCGAGTGCTCGCTCACACCGCCCGCGAGCGCTGCGAGGCGCAGCCGGCCGGCACCGACGAGTCACGACCCATCGCCTGCCCCTGAGTCGTCGTCTTCTTCAGGCTCGGGGAACGGCTGCGCGCAGGGGCCGACCGCGAGCGCCAACACGTTCCACCCCGGCGTGCTGCCCGGAGACAATCTCGCCAGCACCTGTCCACGGACGAGCACATCGGCCAACAGCAGCGGGCCATCGAGCGTCCACTGCACGTCGAGGTCCTTCGCGCGCGGCAGCTTTCCCTCGAACGGTCGCGCGAGCTGAGGCGGGTTGGGGAACGGCGCCTGCGTCGGGTCGGCCCAGTCGACGGGTGTCTTCACGTCGATACGGTTGAAGAGCCACACGTCACCGATGATGTCGTCGTCGGGTCCCCGCAGGTACGCGTAGGCGACGCGGCCATCGTCATCGATGACGACCGAGCAACCGCTCTCGTGCGCGAACGTCAGCAACACAGCGGTCTTCACGCCTTCGTTGCGAGCACCTGCACCACGGCCGCTCTGCCGCGATGCCATTCACCCTCACGCACCTCTCGCTCGAGCTCTTCACAGCGCTCCACCGTGAGACCGGCCAGCTCGGTGCGCATGACTGCGGGCTCGTAGAGGAGCTCTGCGTTCTTCGGCCCGCCGGTGTCGAACGCGAGCTGCCTGGGCGTGTACGCCTCGAGCACGAAGCGGCCCTGGGGAAGCAGCGCGGTCGCGAGGCTCGCGTGCACCTTCGTGCGAACCCACGGCGGCAGGTGACAGAAGATGGCGACGATGGCGCCCCACTTCGCGGTGCCGAGGTCGTACGTCTCGAGGTCGGCCACCTGTGTCGTGAGAGAGACACCGCGCTCCTTCGCGAGCGCCTGCGCCTTCTCGAGGCCGATGGGCGACAGGTCGATGGAGGTCACCGCGAGGCCCTGCTGCGCGAGGAAGACGCCGTTGCGGCCTTCACCGTCTCCGATGCACAACACCGGCCCCTTCAACGTCGGCGCGACGCTCTTCAAGAAGTCGTTCGCCTCGGTGCCGTACATGTAGCCGGGCACCGCGTACCGCTCGTTCCAGAACTCACGTGGGTCAGCCATGCAGCACTCCTGTCTTCAGAGAGAGACGCCGGTCATCTCGAGCCAGCGGCGGCGCATGTCGGCCTCGAGCTGGTTCAAGTTCACGCCGATATCGCGCGCGACCTCGAGCTCGGCGGGGAAGGTGGTGCCCATCGGCGTCGGGTCATCGCTGCCCAGCACGCAGTGCACGTGGGCGCGCTGAAGCGCAGGCAGCGGCTCCAGTCCCCCCGTGTGGGTGCGCAGCCGCTCGAGCGCCGAAGGAATCAGCAGCCGGTTGCTCGTCGGGCACACCTCGAGGGTGACACCGTCTTTCACGAGCCGCTCGAGGGTGGCGCCGCTCTCGAGGGCGTGCACGCCGTGACCGATGCCGCGCGGTGACAGGCCGAGCACCTTGTCGATGGAGCCGTGCCCCGCGAACTCGCCCGCGTGAATGGTGAGGTCGCTCAGGTGCGGGCGCAGCCGATGAATGAGCGACACGAGCCCCTCGGGCATCGGCTCGGTGTCGGGGGGCGGCACGATGCCCAGCACGTCGAGCCCCACGAGCTGCTTCGCGTGCTCGATGACGACGTCGGCGAGCGCTTCGTAGTGTGGCCCGCTCTCCCACGTGCGCGAGAGGCCCAGGCGCACCACCATCGGCTTCTTCGTCTTCGCGGCCACCTCGTCACGGGCGGAGAGCACGGCGAGGAGCACCGGTCGCGCCCACGTCTCGGCGAACTCGCGCGGAGGCACCTCACGCCACGCCTTCTTCAGGTTCTCGAGCAGCGTGCGCGTCATCGAGAAGAGGCTGATGCGCAGCTCGAAGCCATCGGTGGTGGCGGCGGCCTCTTCGAACGCGGCGACGGCGAGGGCTCGAATGGCGGGCACGCTCACGTACGCCTGCCGGGCGAGCACGATGCACCGGTAGAAGACCGACGCGTCGTCTGATGGGCCCGCCATGGTGAGCGCGCGGCTCAGCTCGGTGGCGTCACGGAAGCGGCCCGTCGGCTCGTCGAAGAAGAATGGCGTGCGCAGGTCGAAGTCACGCGCGACGGTGGCCAGCGCGGCCGGGCTGTGTGAGCCCTCGAGGTGACGATGGAGGTCGAGGAACACGGTCTGACAGCACTACGTCACGAGCGCGGCCGACTCAATCGTCCCCTCAGGCATCAGCGGGGTTCCGTCGCCTTCAACGCCACGAGGGCCTTCTCACCCTCGAGGGCGAACAGCGGAAAGTCAGTGGGCGGCTTCGCCGTCGAGAGGCGTACGCCTCTCTGACCGTCAGTCGAGACAGTCCAGACCTCGAGCTCGCGGCCACGAGGGTCGGCCATGCTCTCCAGGAGTGGCTGCGACTGCTCATCAGGCTGCCTCGGCGGTGGCAGCACGGTTTGCAGACGAGTGAGCCTCGAGCCGCGCGCAGTGCACTCGCGTTGGTAGATGCTGATGCGCGTGCTGTCGAACTCAGATGGCGGCTGGTCCGTTTGTTCGGCGGACCGAGGTCGATGAGGGAGAGCGGCAGCGCGCCGGCTCGGAGTCGTGCGATGCGCACCGCATCGTTCTCCCAACACACCATCACCTCAGAATCCCCCAGAGGCGTCGGGGGCGAGATGGACAGTGCCTGACTCGCGCAGCCTGTGGTGGAACAGGCCACGCAAAGAACCACCCACGTCGTCTGGTGTTGAAGCATGCGCGCCAGTACCTGCCGACCGGCAGCAATTCCGCCAACGGGAAGGCAATGTCACCGCGAGGCGTCGCCGGCCGCTGGGCCTTCACGCACGATGGGGCGGCCAGCCCGCCAGACAACGGCGAGGTGCTCGAGCGCGGTGATGTCCTGCAGGGGATCGCCCTCGACGAGCAGCAGGTCGGCGCGCGCACCCGGCTCGATGACGCCGACGTGCTCGTCGGGCAACAACACCTTCGCCGCGATGGATGTGGCTGATGCGAGCGCCTCGGCCGGAGTGAACCCCGACGCGACCAGCGCCTGCAGCTCTCGATGCAATGCCGCTCCGTGAATCACGTTCGGCAGCCCCGAGTCGGTACCGGCCACGAGCACCACACCTGCTTCATGAAGGCGTCGGACGTTCTCACGAAGGTTTGCGTCGTAGCGGGCCAGCGCGTGCTCCTGCGATGCGTCGAGCCCACGCATCCCGAAGCCCGCGGGCCGATGGTGAATCGCCGGCTCGACATCGGGCCGAACCTCACGCTCGAGGGCATGCAACGAGACGCGCTGTTCGAGCACCTCCGTCAACGCGCCATGCACCCGCCGCGTCGTAACGATGGGCACCTTCGTCGCCGCGAGCCGCCGCACTTCGTCTTCGGTCAGCACCGTCTCCCACGGCGTGTGCATCAGCAGCGTCGCGCCCGCTTCGGCCGCTTCGATGGCCTCCGTCGCAGAGCCCACGTGCACGACGACACGAACGCCACGCGCCTTCGCGGCTGAGAGCAGCGCCACCAACGCTGCATGCGAGAGGTGCGGCGAGCCTGGCGGCATGTCGTCGTAGACGACCTTCACGACGTCGGGCTTCGAGGCGAGCACCGACGAGAGCACCGCGCCCACGTCGGTCGTGTCGTTCGGCACCTGGGCCAGCATCGGCGCGAGCATCACGTCGGCGATGGGCCACGGCGCGCCCGCACGAATCATCGGTCCGGGATGGCCTCCTTCGGCGGTGATGATGCGGCTCGCCCGCACGAGGCGCGCGAACGGACCTTCCTGCGCGAGCACCTCATCGAGGCCCTTCGAGGCGGCGGCGTCGAGCGCGGTGGTGACGCCCGCGTAGAGGAGCCCATCGAGCTGTTGCCGCAGGTCTGGCACTCGCAGGTCCCATGGCGCGTGGCCGGCCGAGAGCCCGAGGTGCACGTGCGCATCGATGAGCCCCGGCGTGAGCGTCTTGCCTCGGCCATCGAGACACGCCGGCTGCGGACCCGTCGTCGGCGTGACGGCGTCGATGACCTCACCGCGCACGAACACATCCATCGGGCCCTGCCGAGACACTCCGTCGAACACGAACGCGCCCGTCACACACCACGTCTCGACGCGCTCTCCCCAGCGAACGAGGGGCCGCTGCGTGGCACAGGAGCAGGTGAGCCCCAGCACCGCGACGACGACGCCCTTCACGTGCGCATCCGCTCGGCGGCCTCGAGCACCCGTGGCAGCAGCTTGCCCTGCGCCCTGAAGGTGAACTGCACGCCGCCCGCGACGATGGCGCACCCGTCGACGAGCCGCATCGTCTCTCCCGGTTGCAGCGACATCTTGCGCACGAGCGTGGTGGCGCTCGACTGGGGCGGCACGCGCACGAACCAGCCCTCGGCATCGACACACAGCTCGAGGTGGTCGCGCGAGACGGTGAGGTCGTCGACGACGACGTCGCTGTCGGCAGCGCGCCCGACCCGAACGGTGCCGCTCGCGCCTGCGACGAGCGCGAAGCACAGCGGGTCGCCCTGTGCGGGCTGGCTGGGTGAGGTCAACGGCACGACGGTGGTGACGGGAACGCCGTGGGCCGACGGCGAGCTCACGCGGTTGCCTGGCTCCCACACCAGCCACGGGTGGGGGTAGCGCGTGTTGAAACCGCTCCCGAGCATCAGCGCCTGCCGGGCCAGGGTCGACAAGGGAAGAGGAGCGCCCATGAGGCCCGACTGTATCCGCTCCACTCGTCGGCCAGCAGAGACCGTTCGTCAGCCAACGGGCAGCACGCGGCTCACCGCCCGAATATGGTTGCCAGGCGATGAGTGGCTCCACCCGCATCGACGTGCCAATGCCCGAAGCGGCGCCGCTGCTCCCGAAGGAGCTGCTCTACCTGTACCCGTTCGCGCCCCTCATCGCCGTGCTGCTGCTGGTCGAAGACCTCTTCACCATGTCGACGACGGCTCAGCTGCAGAAGCTCGCGTCGATGACGATTCCCTTCGTCGCCATGACGGTGACGCTGCACCCCTTCTACGTCTACGTGATGCCGCGCGTGCTCTCGAGGCTCGAGCACCGGTGGGCCCGCGGCGCTGCGCACGCCGTGGCAGTGATGGGCGGCGCCACGCTGATCAGCCTCGCCATCAGGCCCTTTCACAACGCCGTGTGCGGCAAGGAGTTGGGAGCGCTGCCCTTCGCGGTGGTGAGCGTCATCATCGCGAGCATCGTCATCTTCCCGGCGCTGCTCGTGCAGGGGCAGCGCAACCGAACCCAACACATCGAGCGCCTCGCGATGGCCGAGCGGCAGGCGTCGCTGCGCGCCCAGCTCGAAGCACTTCAGGCCCGCACGAACCCGCACTTCTTCTTCAACTCCATCAACACGGTCGCGAGCCTCATCACCGACGACCCGGTGCTCGCTGAGCGCACGCTGGAGCGCCTCGCCGACCTCTTCCGCTACGCCCTCGACAGCAACAAGACCCGCGTGGTGCCGCTGGCGAGGGAGTTCGAGATGGTGACGGACTACCTCGCGATTCAGCAGGCGCGCTTCGGCAGCCGGCTGGCGACGACCATCTCACTCGACCCGTCGCTCGCTTCCTTCGAGGTGCCACCGCTGCTGCTCCAACCGCTCGTCGAGAACGCGATTCTGCACGGGCTGGCCGACCGCAAGTCGGGGCGGGTCGACGTCTCGGCGCGCCGTGAAGACGGGCACGTCGTCATCGAGGTGCGTGACGATGGCCCCGGCCCCGGCGCCTCCACGCACCACGGCACCCAGACGAGCATGAAGGACCTCGCCGAGCGGCTGCGCCTCGCGTTCGGTGAGTCGAGCCGCTTCGCCCTCGAGCCCGCGCCCGGTGGTGGGTGTCTCGCGCGCCTCGCGTTGCCTGCCTGAGTTCCTGTCATGGCCCTGCGCGCACTGGTCGTCGACGATGAAGCGCCCGCCCGCCGAAGGTTGGGTCGTCAGCTCGAAGCGCTCGGGGTCGAGGTGGTGGGTGAAGCGGAGGATGGTGAGCAGGCCCTCACGCAGGCGCGCGCTCTCTCTCCAGACGTCATCTTCCTCGACGTGCGCATGCCCGGCGTCGACGGCCTCACGCTCGCGCAGCGCCACACCGACCTGCCGCCCATCGTCTTCTGCACGGCGTACGACGAGTTCGCGGTGAAGGCCTTCGAGGTGAACGCGGTCGACTACCTGCTCAAGCCCGTGCGCGCGGAGCGGCTGGCGGCGGCCGTCGAGAAGGTTCGGGCGAAGCAGGGCGCCTCTCAGGAGCGGGTCGCGAAGGCGCTCGAGGCGGTCGCTCCGGCGCAGGCGACGCGGGTGGTGTCGAGCACGCGCGGCACGGTGCGCTTCTTCGATGCGCGGCAGCTCACGCGCTTCTGGTCGTCTGACAAATACACCGTGTTCGTCGCCGAAGGAGAGGAGCACCTCATCGAGGAGTCACTCTCGACGCTCGAGGAGCGGCTGGCGCCTCACGGGTTTCTCCGCGTGCACCGCGCCGAGCTCATTCGCCTCGACGCCGTGAAGTCGTTGAGCACCGCCGACGGCATGCACGAGGTGAAGCTGGCTGACGGGCAGGTCGCGAAGGTGAGCCGCCGCAGCGTGGGCGCCGTGAAGGAAGCGCTCGGGTTGTGACCGTCACCGCGTGAAGGGCCAGCCGCTGCGGTGGGTGTTCGGCGTGCGCGCCCGGACGAACATCGAGAGCAGCCGTTGCGCCACCGCCTGCGATGCACAGAAGTAGCGCTGCACCGCTCCCAGTCGCGCCGGCACCGTGACGCACCAGTGCGGCGTCTGGAACGAGAGAGTTGGAAGGTTCAGCTCGAGGGCGTGGCTCATGAAGGTGCATGTGAGCAAGTCGCCTGCCAGCTCCCGGGCCGCCAGAATTCGCTCACTTCCAACAGGGGCTGCGGTCGCGGGCCCACGCGGTTGATCGGTGATTTCCCAGAGGCGCTCTGAGACACTCGGGGGCCGAGGTTGCGTGGTCTTCGGTACCGGGGAACTCCGCATGCGACGTTGGTCGAAGCCGATGGTGTGGTGCGCGCTGCTGCTCGCGGCGGTCGTGCACGGTGCGCCAAAGAAGAAGCCACCGGCCACGCCTCCACCGCCAGTGGCTGCCCCAGGCCCGGCCGCGACCCCTGCGACGACGACGACTCCGCCGGCCCGCACCGCTGCTGAAGCGCTCGCGCAGCTCGACTCGCTCTACAAGACGCTCGAGTACGCGGCCGTCATTCCACTCTCCGTGCAGGTGCTCGCGCGCACCGACCTCTCGTCCGACCAGCGGCTCGAGGCGTACCGGCTGCAGGGCAGCGCGAAGGCCATCGTCGAAGACCCGGTCGATGCCGAGCGCCCGTTCCGTCTGCTGCTGCGCGCGCGCCCCGAGTACGACATGCCGGCCGAGACGCCGCCGAAGATCCTGGCCGTCTTCCGCAAGGTGCAGAGCGAAGAGAAGGCCCTGGCCTCGCAGCTGCGCGGCGTGGAGCGGTCACGGCTCATCGCGGCGCTGCGGCTGTCGGGCGAGCCGCCGAAGGAGGCCCAGGGCGGGCGCCCGATTCGTTTCAACTACCGGGTGCGCGACACGGCCGGCGTCGTCGAGACGGTGAAGGTTCAGTTCCGGCGCGCGGGCCAGAAGGCGTTCTCGTCGCTCGCGCTCGAGCGCTCGGAGGATGGTGAGTGGCGCGGAGTGATTCCCGGTGAGTTCACCGCCGATGAGAAGGGCTTCACGCTCGAGTACCTCACCGAGACGGCCGACCGCGAAGGCGTGCTGCTCGCGTTGGGTTCGCAGACCCAACCACTCACCATCGGCGTCGCGGCAGGCCAGGTGCCTGTGCAGGCCTTCAAGCCCATCTCGCCTCCGGTCTTCTTCGTCAGCGTCGGTTTGACGGCCGCGGCCGGTGCAGCAGCCGGCGTGTTGGGCTTTCTGTACAACCGCGAGCAAGCCGCCTTCGATCGCGCAGTCGCGATTCCGGGAGCGAACGGCGCCGAGCTCGTCGCCCAGATTGGCCGCGGCGAGGGCTACGCGATGGCCACCAACGTGCTGATGGTGTCGACGGCAGTGCTGCTGGCTGCGTCGCTCATTCTGCTTCCCCTCACCCGCTTCTTCGAAGACTGAATGGCTGACCTCGTCTTCGGCAAGTACGAGATTCAGCACCGGCTCGCCATCGGCGGCATGGGCGAGGTCTTCTACTCGCTGCAGCGGGGCGTGCCCGGCTTCGAGCGGCCCGTCATCTTGAAGTCGCTGTTGCCAGAGCTCGCGCAGCAAGAGGGCTTCATCGACCAGTTCCTCGACGAGGCGCGGGTGGCCGCGACGCTGAACCACCCGAACGTCGTCTCCATCTTCGAGGTCGGCCAGTGGAGCGGCACCTACTACCTGGCGATGGAGTACATCCGCGGGCGCAACCTCGCGCAGGTGATTCGCAAGGCGCTCGAGCAGCAGACGCGCATTCCGCCCACGGTCTCGATGCGCATCGTTCGCGACGCAGCGCTCGGGCTCGACCACGCCCACCGCGCGTCTGACGGCAATGGCAACGCGCTGCACATCGTGCACCGTGACATCAGCCCGCAGAACATCATGGTGCGTGACGACGGCCTCACGAAGGTCGTCGACTTCGGCATCGCGCGCGCGACGAACCGGGCCACCCGCACGGCGACGGGCGCGCTCAAGGGCAAGCTCGCGTACATGGCGCCCGAGCAGGTGATGTCGGCCGACGTCGGGCCGCAGGCCGACCAGTTCGCGCTGGGCATCGTGCTCTGGGAGATGTTGACGCACCGCCGCCTCTTCAAGGCCGAACGCGACATCGACGTGGTGAAGAAGGTGCTCGAGGAGCCGATTTCGCCGCCGTCGGCAGTGCTGCCGCTCGACCCCGCGCTCGACGCCATCGTGATGCGCATGCTCGAGCGCAACGCCGCGAAGCGGTTTCCTTCGTGCGCCGAGGTGGCGATGGCGCTCGACGTGTTGGTGAACCGCCAGAAAGCCAACGAGCCCACGCCAGCTGACTTCATGCGGCAGCTGGGCACCGACGACCTCGTGGTGAAGGTGAAGGCCACTCCGCAGAGCTCTGGCAACTTCGTCATCTCACTGAAGGCGCCGTCGGGGCCGCTGGTGCAGGCCGAGGTCGTGACGGCGACGCCCATCGCAGGGGTGAAGGGCTCGGGACCTGCGAAGAAGAATCGGAGCGCGCTGGTGGCCATCGGCGCGCTGCTGTTGCTGCTCGTCGTGGGCGGTGTGGCGCTGAGCATGTCCCGCGTCGAGCCGAAGCCCGTGCCCATCGAGCCGATTCTCGCTCCGCCACAGCCGCCGGTCGTCGCGGAGCCCATCGTTCCTCCGCCGGTGGTGGAGCCCGAGCCGCCCGCAGCACCCGCGAAGCTGAGCATCGAGACGACACCGCCAAAGGCGACGCTGCGGGTCGACGGAAAGCTGCTGGGCCTCACCCCACAACAGGTCGAGCTGGCTCCAGGCCAGGGCCACTATCTGCTCGTCGAGAAGGCCGGGTTCCGCCGCATCGAGCAGGAGGTCACGCTGCAGCCGGGAGAGGCGAGGTCGCTCGCGCTCAAGCTCGACCCCTTCGATTCGAAGAAGCCGCCGCCGTTGCCGGGTCCTGCTGTCGTGGCGCCTGCGCCGCCGGGCTTTCTCACCGTCAACACCGTGCCGTGGACGAAGGTGGCAGTCGACGGAGAGCCGCTGGGCTCCATTCCCATCGCGAGCAAGAAGCTGCCGCCTGGAAGACACCAGCTCGAGCTGGTGAACGAAGGCGCCGGCATCGACGACAAGCGCACCATCGACATCAAGTCGGGCGAGACGCTGAAGCTGAACCTGACGCTGAAGTGAAGGTCAGCGCAGCTCGAGCGCCAGCACGAGGCGTCGGGCCACGACCTTCGAGGCCGGCGTCGTGAGGTGACCGTAGTCCCACGTCGAGAGCACCAGCGGCTCGAGCGAGAGCCGCACCAGACACGTCGCGTTCGCGTCGCACAGCGCATCGAGCGCCGAGGCGAACGAGGCTCCACCGCCAGTCGCCAGGGCACGCGTCTGCAGCTCGAATTCGCGCTGCTCGGCCAGGCGCTCGGGCTCGAGCCGCTCGGGCACCACCTCGTCGCCCACCCACTTCGTCAGCGCCCACGGCAACCCCACGGGCCACTCCGGCGGCTGGCCCAGCACCATCACCTTCGTCCTCGGCAACATCTGCTTCAGCGCCAGCAGGGTCTGCGGCAGGTCGTGCGGCACCCCGTCCCAGCGGGCGTGAAGGACGAGCACGTCGGGCTTCAGCGAGCGCAGCTCCTCCATCACGGCGGCGTTGGCGTCGCGGCAGACGGTGGTGCCATGGCCGAACAGCGGCGGGCAGCTCGCGCGCGTTCGCTGGCCGATGCGGAAGGTGGGCCGCTCGGCCTGAATGAGGCGCAGGCCCGCGGTGAGGCGCGCGGCGTACGAGTCGCCCCAGACGACGACGAGCGGTTGTTCGGCCGGCGTGCGCTCGATGCACTCGTCGGCGTCTGGCCCGTGTTCGTCGTCGAGCAGCCAGCAGGTGCCCCACCGCGCGTCGGTCTTGAAGTCGTACTCGTGCTCGAAGCGCGCGACCTTCGCCGCCAGCGGGTCTCGAAACGCCCATTGCTCCGGCGTGAAGCCGAGCACCATGCCGGCGAGGACGAGTGCCGTCACGGCGCTCGAGGCAGCCAGCCCGAAGGCGATGCGGCGCGATTGCTTCGTGCGTGCAGGCGTCTCGACGAAGCGCGCGGTGAGCCAGGCCAGGAGGAAGGAGGCTGCGACGAGCAGCGGCGTCGCGACGGCGTGACTCGACGGCGGGGTGGAGAGGTGCCCGATGGTCAGCAGCGGCCAGTGCCAGAGGTACAGCGGGTAGCTGATGAGTCCGACACCGACGACGAGCGGGTTCGAGAGCAGCCGGTTGACGACGGCCCCGGTGCCGGCGCCCATGACGAGCACGGTGCCGAGGACGGGCAGCAGCGCGAAAGCTCCGGGGAACGCCGTGTTCGCGTCGAAGCCGATGGCTGCTCCAACGATGAGGCCAACCCCTGCGATGGCGCCGAGCTGCTTCGCGAGGTTCGTCGACGAGGAGTTTTTCCCGAAGAGCGCGAGCAGCACGCCCGCGAGCAGCTCCCACGCTCGCGTCATCGGCATGAAGTACGCCCACCGCGCGCTCTGGTGCGTGAGCGCCACGCACAGCACGAAGGAGCCGATGGCGGTGACGACGACGAGCGCGCGAGTCCACCGGGGCGCGACCCTGGCGACGAGGGCCGCGAGCGGAACGAGCAGGTAGAACTGCTCCTCGACGCTCAGCGACCACAGGTGCAGCAGCGGCTTCACCTCGGCCGCAGCGTCGAAGTAGCCGCCCTGCGTCGCGATGAGCAGGTTCGCGCTCAGGGCCAGGGATGCCGCCGCGTGCGAGGCCGTGAGCGCGAGCAGGGTGGGCGAGAAGCGCAGCGCCGCGAACCCGAGCGTCGCCGCCACGACGAGCAGCAGCGCAGGCGCGAGGCGGTTCACCCGTCGGAAGAAGAAATCGACGACGCCGAAAGTGCCAGCCGCGCGTTGCCGCTGCACGAGCTGCGTGACGACGAAGCCAGAGATGACGAAGAAGACGTCGACGCCGACGTAGCCGCCAGGGAGCAGCCGGGGCCACGCATGGAAGAGCACGACGAGCAGCACCGCGAGGCCGCGCAGGCCGTCGATGTCGAGGCGATGTGACGTGGGTGCAGCGCTCACGAAGGGCGGGACGGTACAGCACTGCTCCGAGAATGCGTCATGTCACGTCACGGCTCGCCGCTGGGTCACGCTCCTGCGACCGCGCCGAGGGGCGGGTGCTCGAGCAGTGACATCGACGCGAACCCTCTCAGGACCCGTCGACTCGCTTCGTCATTCAGACGCGCCGCTCGGCTCGTCTCGCGTTCCGGCGTCGCCAGCCCATCAGCAGCGCGAGCGCGAGAAGCTCGCTCCCCGTCGCCGACGTGCACCCGCAGCCAGACTTCGGCACCTCGTTCGTCGTGCCGCCCGCGGAGCCACCTGCCGCCACGGAGCCACCTGCCGCCGCGGAGCCACCAGCCGCCGCGGAGCCACCTGCCGCCGCGGAGCCACCTGCCGCCGCGGAGCCACCGGCCGACGCGGAGCCACCGGCCGACGCGGAGCCACCGGCCGAGCCACCTCCCGCCGCGCCTCCGCCCATCGGCGTGCCCGCGTCAGGCAGTTGCACGGTGAATGACGTCTCGCTCGAGAATGCTCCAGCCGGGCCGCTCGCAGTGAGCGCGCGCACCTTCCACCGGTAGGCGTGCCCATCGGTGAGCGACTGCGCGAGCACCGCAGCGGTGCCGCCCGTCGAGATGGTGGCCAGCGTCGAGGTGCCGTCCGAGACGACAAGCTCGTACGTCAGGGGCAGGCCCTCGGGGTCGCTGGTCGGTGTCCACGCGAAGACGGGCGCGAGCGTGGTGAGCGTCGCTCCCATCGCGGGGCTCAGGTGCGTCACCGTGCCCGGCGCGCCGTCGACCGCCGAGACGCGGAAACACGCCGTCGCCCACGTGCTCTTCACCTGGCCATCGTCGGCGCGCACCCGCCAGCACGCGCGTGCGTCTTCGGTGAGCGGCGTGGTGAGCGAGAGCTGGTTCGACGAGACGCCCGTGCCCGACGCGAGCGCGGCGGTGAACTGCTCGTCCGCGGCGACCTGCCAGTCGAAGACGAGCGTGTCTCCATCAGCGTCGGGCCAGGCGAGGAACGTCAGCGTCGGCGTGAGGCTTCTCACGAGCGCGCCGTCGGCCGGCGTGAGCAGCGTGACGTCGGGCGGCGCGGTGTTGGCCGCGTTGACGGTGAACTGACCGAGGTCGCTCCACGGCCCCGCACCCTGCATGGCGATCGCGCGGGCGCGCCACGTGTACGTCGCGTCTTCGGTGAGCCCGGGAGCCACCTGCCACGAGGTGGTGTTCGTCCCCGCGGTCACCGTCGTCTGGTTCGCTACGCGCACGCCGCGCAGCAGCACCTCGAACTCGTAGGTGAGGGTGTCGCCTTCGGGGTCGGTCGCGTTCGTCACCACCAGCGTCGGCTGCAACACCGTCACGCGCGTGTTCAGCGCAGGCGAGTCGAGGCGCGGCGCGGTCGGGGGCAGGTTCGCGCCCGCCGGAGCGACCACCACGGAGAATGTCTGACACGTCTGCCCGTTGTCGTTGTCGCTCACGCACAGCGAGAACGGCTGAGAGCCCACCTGCGCGGCGGTCGGCGTCCACGAGAGGGCGCAGCCCATCAGCATCGCGTTCGATGGCGCCGTCATCGTCGAGCACGTCTGCGTGTCGGTGGTGCCGGGGTCGGTGAAGGTCAGCGTGTAGCGCAGCGTGGTGCCCTGCGAGACGACGGTAGGCGGTGACGAGGTGATGGTGGGCGCGACGTTGCGAACGGTGATGACGGCGGTGTCGGTGCCCACGCCCAGGTCGTCGTCCGTCACGGTCAGCACCGCGTTGAAGGTGCCTTCGTCGGCGTAGACGTGGGGCGCGACGAGCGCAGTCGGCAGATTGGCGCCATCGCCGAACACCCAGCCGATGGTCCACGTGTCGGCCGTGCCCGGGTCGGTGAAGCTGCCGTGGAAGTTCACGGTCGCGCCTTCGTCGATGGTGACATCAGGCCCGGCGTCGACGGTGGGCGCGACGTTGGTGACGGTGAATTGAAGGGCGTGCGAGGCGTTGGTGCCGCCGTCGGTGGTGACGGTGTCGGTGACGCTGAAGGCGCCGTTGTCGGGGAACGCGTAGACGAGCGGCGAGCCCGTGCGCGTGTCGCCGTTGCCCATCGTCCACGCGTGGGTGGTGAACGTGGCGACGTTGCTCCTGCCGGTGAAGGTGACAGCCGTTCCTTCGGGGGCAGTCGAGAGGACGCCCCCATCGCGCGTCGCGGTCAGCGTCACCACTGGCTGCAGGTCGTCGGGCGAGAGAATCAGGGCAGCGGCGGCCGTTCGCCAGTTGGAGCCGAGTGCGTTGTCGTTGTTCGCGCCCAGCGAGAGGACCCAGTTGAAGTCGCCCGCGGTCGTCTGATGGTTGATCACGTATCGCGTGAAGGCCCGGTGGAAGTCGATGGAGCTGAGTGTGGTGAGCTCGGGGTCGTGCGCCCGCGCCGCGCGCATGAGGTGCATCATCGTGAAGAAGTTGCCCTGACCGTCGGTGCGGCCGAAGTCGCCTGCGACGACGTAGCCGAGGTCCCAGTTCTGGCTGTTCATCGCCTGCCCGTTGGGGAACGTGTTGGTGATGAACGTGTTCACGTTGTTCGAGAACGTGCGCAGTTGGCCGCGCGTCAGGCTCGAGAACCCGGGGAAGGCGACGCGCGTGTCGGTCGCCGAGAAGGCGGGCGCGCCGTTCCACGCGAAGATGAAGAGGGGAATGTCGCTCTGCGCGATGTCGCAGCCCGAGGCCGTGAAGTACGGCATTCCAGAGCCGCCTGCGGGGCAGCTGCGGAGCGCGCTCACCGCGTACATGGTGGCCCGCGCACGCGCGAGGTTCGGCACGATGACGCCGTCGTCACGCAGGTACGTGTCGACCGCCCAGAGCGCTTGCACGGCGTCCATCGTGCCCTGGCCCAATTCGTTGCCGAGGTCGTTCGTCGAGTTGGGCGAGTAGTACCAGGAGCCTGGCAGGACGAAGTCGTTCTGCGCCCACACCACGCTGTCGACGAACTGCTGGGTGATGAGCTCGAACGGGCGGCCCAGCACACGATTGAAGTCGCCCACCTGTGCGGTGAAGCCCCTGAGCTTGCAGAACGAGAGGGCGCGCAGAAGGGCAAAGCTGCCGGCGTTCGACTGGTCGGCCGAGCCTGCGATGCCCAGGCTCAGCCCGAGGCCGTCGTCAGTTCCCGGAATCGGGGGGCGGGTGACGCTTGGGTAGAAGCCGTTGTCATTGGCCTCGTCCTGAGCGGCAACCGTGACGGCCACCGCGCTGGCGAGCATGCCGTTGAGCAGGCGCAGGGCATCTTCGGCGAAGGGGTCGGTGGCCCAGCGTGCAGCGTTCTCCACGGGCCGCGGGTTCGGGCCGACGGCCGAAGGAGGAAACGCTGGGAGACGGCCGTTGCGCGCGAGCACCTCGACGACGGCTCCTGCCGTCACATGCGGGTACGCGCCGGGAAAACTCCCGACGACCTGGGCTCCCGTGACCGCGTCGGTCTCGTTGCCGCTTCGAATCATCTCGCCGTGCAGGTTCCAGAGCGCGTTCTCGATGGCGATGGCGCGCAGAATCTGAAGCTGGCGCGGCGTGGCGTTGTTCGGGTCGACAGGAACCTCGGTCATGATTCGCACCGGGTAGCTCGCGGTGACGGTCTGCCCGTTCGACGTCACTCGCACTTGAGCGGTGAAGGTGATGTCGCTCGCCTGGTTCGGGTACGTGAAGCGCGTGTCGAGTTTGTGCCGGTTGCTCGTGGTCTGGCTGAAGTCGAACGTGCCATCGCCCTGAAAGTCCCACTCGACGAGGTACGTGCCATTTCCTCCGCGCGCGATGGCCTTGAAGGTCGTGGACCTGCCGTTGACGGCGAAGTGCGGCGCTGTGGCATCGAGCGGCACTGCGGGCACGACGATGACGTCGAGGTTCTGTGCTTCAGCGAGCACGGCGACGCAACAGACTGCCAACCCCACCAGGCGAGCGTTCATGGTGCGGCGCACTCTAGCGCCCGCGGCTTCGCGCGCTTCGAGAGACACAAACCGACGAGGCGGAATGGTGAGCCGCTGCTTCCCCCTGGAGGACGCGCGGCGTACCTGCGTCGCATGCGTGGTCTCTTGATGCTGTTGCTCGTCACCGGCTGTGAAGCGCCTGACGTCTTCGTTCCCCGCAGCACGCGCGTGGTCTTCGAGCCCGGCGGCCGTGACTTCTGGAGCGTACCGATGCCCTCGGAGCTGCGACGCCAGAGCGACGGCACCTTCAACCTCGACCGCTGGCCGGGAGAGCGCTCGTCACTGGTGACGACGTGGCTCACCTCCATCGATGCGCGCGTCGACGGCTGGGGTGTGAACGCGGGCGCGTTCCTTCCGCTCTCTGGAGCCATCGACGTCGCGACGTTGCCGAAGACCCCTGCTGATTCACTCGGCGAGGCAGCGTCGGTCTTCTTCGTCGACGTCACGAAGGGCTCGCCCGACTACGGCAAGCGGTTTCCGCTCGAGGTGACCTTCACCGCAGAGGCTGCTCCGTTTCGGGCGCCGAACCTGCTCGCCGTGATTCCCGTGGCCGGCTTCACGCGCCGCGCGAAGACGACGTACGCAGTCGTGGTGACCGACGCCGTGAAGGACGTCGGTGGCGCATCGGTCGGTCGCTCCGAGGCGTTTCACGCAGCGCTCACGATGACGAAAGACGCGAACGCCGACGCGGTGGAGTCATTGAAGCCGCTGCGCGCGTGGCTCGACGAGACGAAGTTCGATCGCCGGCGTGTCGTGGGCGCGACGGTGTTCACCACCATCGACCCGATGTCGTCGCTGCGCCGGTTGTCGTCGTGGGTCGAGACGTTGCCTGCGCCTTCGCTCGAAGAGGCGTTCACGCGCCTCGATGGCTACGCGCGGTACGAGCTCTACGTCGGTCGGTATCGTGTGCCGCACGTGCAGTCGGGGCCGAAGCCGGGCCGCGGCAAAATCGTCTGGAGCACCGACGGTGCGACGCCAGTGCAGCAGGGCACGCAGTCGGTGCGCTTGTCGGTGTCGATTCCGAAAGGGCCGATGCCCGCCGGTGGCTGGCCGTTGATGCTCTACCTGCACGGCAGCGGCGGCGAGTACCGCGAGGGCATGGACCGTGGGCCGCTCGCTCCGACGACGACGCGCGACAAACAGGGCGACCCGCCGCTCGGCAGTGGGCCGTCTGACTGGCTCGCGGCGCGCGGCGTGGCGGTGATGGGCTTCGACTTTCCCCTGCACGGCGACCGCGAGAGCCCACCCGACACCACCGGCCGCCTGCTCTACGACGTGTTCGGCGACATCGACTCGAGCGTCGACAACATGCAGGTCTCGGCGATGGAGGTGCAGTACCTGACGCGCCTGCTCTCGACGGGCGTGACCGTGAACGTGAATGGCGCTCCCGCGCGCTTCGACCTCACGAAGCTCTCGGCCATGGGCCACTCGATGGGCAGCACCATCGGCATTCCCGTCGCGACCGTCGACCCGCGCATTCAGGGCTACATCTTCTCGGGCGCCGGCGGGCTGCTGCTCGAGGTCGCCACGTCGACAACGTACCCGGTGCGACTGCAGGAGCTCGTCTCGCAGCTGCTCGGCTTTCAGGGCACGCAGGTCATCGACCGCACGCACCCGCTGCTCCACGCGTTTCAGAGCCTGTGGGACTTCACGGACCCGAGCGCGAAGGCGCGACACGTCGCTGTCGAGCCGCTGCCAGGGAAATCGGCACACCCTGCGTTTCAGCCCCAGGGCGTCATCGATGGCTACTTCCACCCGTGGGCGCAGACGGCCGTCGCGGTGCAGCTCGGCGTGACGCAGGCCGGAGACGTCTTCGATGCGACGAGCGTCGAGGCGCTGTCACTCGCGTCGCGGCCCGTGCGCGCGAGCTTTCCCATCGCGAAGAACGTGAACGGCGTGACGGTCGGCTTGTCGCAGGTGCAGACGCCGTTCGACCTCGGGCACTACGTCGTGTTCGACCGCGAGGACGTACAGCACCAGGTGGAGTGTTTTCTCGACGGCATCGGGACGGCAGACGGTCCGCGCATCGTCGCGCCCGCACCTCGCTCGACGCCGTGTCAGTGAGTGAGCGTCGAGCGCCGGCGACGACGCAGAACGGCGAGAAGCACCGCGGCAAGCAGTGAGTCGCCTGAACCGCTGCAGCCACAGCCCACCGAGAGTTGTCTGCTGGCGGGGTTGTCGATGCCTGCGTCGACCGAGGAGCCAGCGTCGACCGAGGAGCCAGCGTCGACCGAGGAGCCAGCGTCGATCGACGGGCCTGCGTCCGAGGAGCCCGCATCGACCGAGGTGCCAGCGTCGACCGAGGAGCCGGCGTCGACCGAGGAGCCCGCATCGAACGAGGAGCCGGCGTCGACCGAGGAGCCCGCATCGACCGAGGAGCCCGCATCGACCGAGGTGCCAGCGTCGACCGAGGAGCCGGCGTCGACCGAGGAGCCCGCATCGAACGAGGAGCCGGCGTCGACCGAGGAGCCCGCATCGACCGAGGAGCCAGCGTCGACCGTTCCCGCGTCGACAGCCACTCCTGCGTCACACGAGATGAGAGGGAGCGTCGGACACGTCGTACTGACGGCAGAGCAGAACGAGGTTTGTCCGCAGAAGCCGACCGGAGGCACGAAGCACGCGATGATCGCCGAGACGATGGGGCCGCAGACTCCGCTCATCGCCGCGCCCGCCGCCGTCGAGCAGGCCTGGCAATCGGAGTTCGACGAACCACACGCGACGTTGCAGCAGACACCGTCAGCGCACACGCCCGACTGGCACTGCGCCGCATTCGTGCAGTCACTGCCGGTGGTCCTCAGCGCCGAGTATTCCCACGTGGCGCCTGCGGCCGTCTGAAGCACCACTCGCCGCCGCGTGCTGTCGTAGGCGAGGCGTGGCGTTGGGTCGGACGGCGGAGCGGTCGCCGTGGCGACCACACTCCAGACGCCTGTGCGCCGCTCCACGGTTTGACCTCGCGTCGAGACGCCGACGATCAGATTGCGGTCGGTGTCGTAGACGAGCTCGGCATCGCGGAAGTCGAGCGTGAACGCCGAAGGGCGGCTCGACCACCCACCGTCCCAGATGAACTCCATGCTCGAGCCGCCGCCGAGGCCGTTGTTCCCCAGCACGACCAGCTCGCGGGTCGACTCGTCGAAGGCCGTGGCGAGACGGCCCAGATAGAACTGCGGGCCTCCAGTCGCGCTCGCCGGGACCCAGCCTGTCGGTGTCTCGACGTGCAGCACCGTGCTCGTGTTGAAGGTGTAGTCGCGCCCGGCCAGTTGAAGCAGTCGGCCCTGCCCGCGGTCCATGGCCAGGCTCACTTCAGAGACAGCGTCTTTGGGACCTGTACCTGCGTCCACCCATCCCGACGTCGTCAGCCTCAAGAGCCGCGGGTCGAAATACGAGCCGTAGACGACGACGTTCTGCGTGCGCGTGTCGTAGGCCATCGAGTGCATCGCGCGCGGGCCCGGCTGCGTGGCGGAGCGTTGCGTCCACGCCGTGCCGTTCCACGCCCAGGTGTCGGCGAAGTACTGGGCGACCGGCGCGCCGGGAAAGGGCATGCCGCCCGTGAGCACCGTCGTCGCGGAGCTGGGGTCGTAGGCCATGGCCGCCGAGAGCCGCGTTCCGGGTGAAGACGTTCCCGATGGGACGAGAGACCAGCCAGCGTCGGTGCCGCGCCAGAGCTCGTTCACCACGCCTGCGTTTCCCAGCGAGCCTCCAAAGAGCAGCAGGTCACGTTGCGCGCCATGCACCGCGACGTCGAAGCCGCTGCGTGCACTCATGGGCAGCGTCACCGGCAGCATCCGCGCACCGTTGTAGAGCAGGCTCTCGGTCGTCGGGTTGCTGCCGTCGAGACCCATGATGGAGAGGAGCTCACCAGCGCGAGGGTCGAAGACGAGCCGATGAGACATGCGCAGCTGGTTCACGGCCAACATCGGGCGGAACCAGCTGGCACCATCCCACTCGTAGAGCGCGTTCGACGGGTTGGTGGTGCCGTCCTTGCCGCCGAAGAGCACGCAGCGTTGACGCTGCTCGTCCCATGCGAAGCCCGAGAAGCTGAGCGCGGGCGGTATCAGCGACGGGTTCTGCCGAGTCCAGCCACCGTCGTTCCAGGTGTAGGTGGCCGTGTTGGCCGACTCTGCACCGATGAGCACCGCGACGCCGCGAACCCGGTCGAAGGCCAGACGTGGTCCCGTGAACTGAGGTGGCTCGATGGCGGGCTGTTGTCGCTGCCAGTCGACGCCGTCGAAGGTGTACGTGTCGGAGAAGACCGGGCCGTTGAAGACGTTGCCGCCGCGCATGAGGACACAGCGTCGAACCGGGTCGAAGACGGCCGCCATGCCCATGCGGGCCGCGGGCACGGTCGCAGGAGAACGCTCGGTCCATCGAACGCCGTCGAACTCCCACGTGTCGGCCAACACCGCCCCGTTGAGGCCGCGCCCGCCGAACAACACGCTGACGCCGCGGCGCTCGTCGTACACGAAGAGGTGGTCGGTGCGCGGAGAAGGCGTCGGCTCGAAGCGCTTGAGCCACAGCGGCACCTCGACGATCGGGTCGAACACCACCGGCCAGGCCGTGGGCTCGTCGACGAGGGTGAAGTCGAGCGTGTCTGCGTCGTGCTCGAACCGGACTGCCAGCTCGCGGCCCGTCGCGTCCACCGCTTGGGGGCGCGGCACGGCAAGCGAAGCGACACCGTCGAGCATCAACAGCAGCCGGCCACCGGGCTCGACCTGCCAGACGCCACCGCGGGGCAGCTCGACTTTCCAGGTGAAGTGCCGTGGCGCGTCTGGCCCGCGGAGCAGGTAGTCGACCTCGGCGAAGTGCGGTGAGGCGAAGGCCCGCACGTCAGTCGAGGGAAAGGCGCCCGGCCAGGTGACGTCACGCTCGCCGTGTCGCGCGCTCGAAGGTGTGGCACCGCTCAAGCTGACGAAGAGCTCGGCCGGGCCTTCGGAGTCACTGAAGCGCAGGCGTTCGTCGAGCCGCGCAGGAAACGTCGCGGTGAGGAGTCTGCGCGACTCGGTCGACAGCGCTGCGCGGCCTGGGCCGTGGGCGCTGCCGTCACCCGAGACCTCGAGCGCTTCGCGGCGTTCGCGCCGGGCCGTGAGCGGCGCCAGCGTCGGCAGCTCAGGGAGCGACGCGGCCTCGCTGCACGAGAGCAGGAAGAGCACGACCCCGAGGACTCGACTGGAACGCACGTTGCCCAGCGTAGCCTGCATGGACGCATCGTCGACGCCTGGTCAGCGCTCAGCTCGTTCGCGCGTGCCAGTCGGCGAACTCGGTCTCGAGCTTCTTGTCTCTCGCGAACCCGCGCGCAGTGATCGGCGCAAACGCGTGAAGCGAGGCTCGGCGCGTGCCGACACGGCGAGCCCACCCACCAACGCGAGGCGCTGTTCAGTCAGGTCCTCGAGTACGCGGCGGACGGCCAGCTGGAGCGGTCATGGAACTGGCCGGACCCGTCCGATGGCATCGCCGTTCTCAGCGCCAGGCCGCGTCTGGAGCCACTCGACGAAGCGTCGCTCGCGGTCGGCGTCGGTCTCGTGGGGGAACCGCCGAAGGAGGTTCTGCCGCATCATCGCGCAGCCCAGTTCATGCATCTCGAACGCGAGCGCCAGCTTAGCGTAGCACCTCGAGGTCGCCCTCAGCGGAGCTGACAATCGAGCACGTGGTGCTCGAACACGCTGCCCACCAGCGTTCGTCCACCACCCAGCGGCACCGCGACGCTCGAGCCCGACAAGGTCGAGCCATCGTCGATGCCCACGTCGGTGAGCTCGAATGCACCGTTCGTGTAGGTCGCGCGCAGCACCTGCGACGGCGAGTGGTGCGCCGGGTCCTTCGCGTGCCCGAGGAACTCGAGCATCTTCGGGTGAGCGCCGACGAAGAGCGCGCCGTCGTCGCCGATGGAGATGTTGTCGAGGCCCGCTTCGGTCGTCAGCTCCGCGCGCTGCGTGAGGGCTCCGCTCGAGGCGTCACGTGAGAACGCGAGCAGCCGGCGACCCGTCGTCTCGCTGACGAACACCGTCGCGCCATCGCCCGAGACCGCCACACCGTTCGCGTAGCGCAGGCCCGACACGGCGACGCTCGCCTTCGTGCCGTCGAAGAAGCCCAGCCCCGACCACGGCATTCTCGCGAAGGTCTCCACGAGCCGCCCGAACGAGCCTGCGCGCGTGCCGGCATCGATGGTGACGTAGAACTGCTCGGGGCCGACGGGCGCGACGTCGTTCAGGCTGATGAACTCGGGCGCCTCCACCGTGCGCACGTGCTTCAGCGCCGGCCCGTCGAGCACGTCGAAGAGCTCCACGGTGCTCGACACCCGCGTCGGGTGGTTGACGACGAAGAGCCGCTTCACGCCGTCACGAACGAAGAGACCCAGCCCGTGGGGGTGCAGCTCCTTCAGGTCGTGCGGCACCGGCTTTGGAGCGCCCTTCGCGGTGACGTCCCACGAGAAGATGATGCCCTGGGACGGCGCGCCGGCCTCCATCGCGCGGAAGTCGTTGCTCGAGATGAAGGCGAGCCCCGACGACGCATCGAAGACCAGGTCCTCAGCGCCCGTGAAGCCACTGACCTTCGTGCACTGCTCGAAGCCGTGCGGTGAGAGCGTTCGAAAGGCGCCCGCGTCGGCGAGCGTGTTGAGCACGAAGCCCACGACCGAGAGCAGCAGGACCAGGGCCACCAGCAGCACGATTCGTCGTCGCGACATGGGGCGCGAACCGAGCATCTCCTGGGTCATGAACCAAGCCACGAATGTGACGAAGGGTGTGCACCGACACACGTCGCGCCAACGCAACTGGCGACGTTCGCTCGTGATCCACGCTGGCCGGTGAATCGCACCTGGGGACCCGCAACTTCTCTTTCGAGGGTCTCCATGGACCGCACCACCGCTCGCCTCGCAGCACTGCTCACCAGCGCCTTCTTCATCTCGTCGTCGTGCTCCGATTCAATGTTGCCCCGGGGAGAGTCCGACTCGCCTCAGCGCAAGGTCGAAGCCCTCTTCGTGAACTCCGGGTTCGAGACGGGCAACACGAGCAGCTGGGCGGTGACGACGAACCTCGTGGCGCAGTCGCCGGGCGTGCAGGTGTACCCGGTCACGTCGGAGTCGCAGCTCGGCCTGCGCGCAGGCGGTGTGCTGAAGACGAACGTGTACGACGCGGGCACGCCGTTCTCGCTCATTCCTCCTGGCCTCTCCGCCGCCGACCCCGTGCGCTTCCCGCGCTTCGGCAACTGGGCCGCCGTCGTGAACGAGCTGGGCTCGCAGTACAACGCGAACCGCATCACGCAGTCGTCGGTGGTGACGACGGCCGACATCGACCCGGCCGACGGCCTCGTGCACGTGCGCTTCGTGGTGTTGCCAGTGCTGCAGAACCCGGGGCACTCGCTGCGGGAGCAGCCGTACTACTTCGTCAGCATCACCAACACGACGAAGGGCACGACGCTCGCGAGCCGCTTCAACTTCTCGAACGAGGCCGGCGTGCCGTGGCAGTCGACCGCGAACGGTCAGGTCGTCTTCACCGACTGGCTGCTGTTCGACCTGCCGCTCTCTCGCAGCGCGGTCAGCATCGGCGACACGCTCACCGCCACCGTCATCGCGGGCGGCTGCGCGCAGTCGGGCCACTGGGGCGAGGCCATCATCGACAGCTTCGGCTCGAGCATTCCCGGGCTCGTCGTCTACGGCAGCGCGCCCGACAGCGTCGAGGCGGGCAGCGACTTTCAGTACACCTACCGCGTGCTCAACGGCTCGTCGTCGACGTCGACGGGCGCGAAGCTGACGGCGTACCTGCCGGCGGGCGTCACCTTTCGCAGCATCGACACGCCGGGCATCACCTGCACGGTGCCGACTGTCGGAACGCGCGGCACTGTCGTCTGCGACCTCGGCGCCATCGCCGTCGGAGCGTCGAGCAACGTGAAGGTGACGGTACGCGCAGACGCGACGGCGACGGGCGCGATTCGGCACGGCTGGTACTTCAGCCAGTCGAACCAGGAGCAGCCGCTCACCGGTCCGCTCGTCACCACGAACGTCACCACCGGCGGCACCGCGGCCTACGTGAACCTCGTCACCACCGTCGATGACGCAGCGGCCTCGGTGATGTGGAACCAGCACGTCACCTGGAGCATCACGGTGCGCAACGCGGGCCCGGCGACGGCGACCAACGCGCCCATCAGCTCGAACGCTCCCGCGCAGCTCACCAACCTGACGTGGACGTGTGTGGGGCAGGGCGGTGGCTCGTGCGGCGCGGCCTCGGGCACCGGAGCGCTCTCGACGCTCGCGACGCTGCCGTCGGGTGGAAGCGTGACGTACACGTTGGAGGCCGACGTCATTCTCAGCTCGGGCATCGGCGCGGTCAGCGTCACGGCGTTCGCGTCGGCGCCTGCAGGCACGGTGGAGTCGGCGGCGCTCGACAACGGCGGCGGTGACGACGACACGATTGCAGGCACCATGCAGTACGTGACGGTGACGCGCGCGGGCGCCGGCCTGGGCACCATCACCTCGACGCCGGCGGCCATCTCGTGCGGCGTGGGCTGTACGACGACGTCCATCGGATTCGGCGTTGGCACGAGCGTGACGTTGCAGGCGACGCCTGCCTCGGGCTCGGTCTTCGCGGGCTTCAGCGGCGGCACCTGCTCGGGCACCAGCGCGTGCACGTTCGTCGTGACGAGCGGCCAGACCGTCACTGCGACGTTCGACCGCAACCCCATCGCCATCACGAGTCCGTCCACTGCGCGCGCAGCCGTGGGTCGGGCGTTCTCGTTCACCGTCACCGGCCTCGGCACCGCGCCCATCACGTTCGCCGCGACGAACCTGCCGGCATGGTTGTCGTTCGACGCGCAGACGCAGGTGCTCTCGGGCACCGCGCCCTCGGCGGGCACGTTCACGGCTGACCTCTCGGCGACTGACGTGAACGGCACGGCCACGCAGACGCTCACCATCACCGCAGGCCTCGCGCCCTCCATCACCTCTGCGCTGACGTACACGCTCGTCGGCGCCACCTCGAACTGGAACGTCATCGACGTGAACGCCTCTGGCGCGACGCCGATTCAGTTCAACGCGAGCAACATGCCGGGCATCGTCTATTTCAACAGCACGACGGGCGTGTTCGCGGGCAACGCGGGCGCGGTCGGCGTCTACAACGTGCCCGTCATCGCGACGAACGCGTTCGGCTCTGACTACAAGGTGCTCGCCGTCTCGGTCGGTGGAGCGCCCGTCATCACCTCGCCGCTCACGGCGTCATCCACTGTGGGCAACGTGTTCAACTACACCCTCACGGCGACGGGCACCGCGACCATCGTGCTCGGCGCGTCGTCGCTGCCCTCCTGGGCCACGTTCACGCCCGCGACCGGCGTCATCACTGGAACGCCGACGAGCGCCGGCACCGTCTCCATCGGCCTCTCGGCGACCAACGGCGTCGGTAGCAGCAGCCAGACGCTCGTGCTCACCGTCGATGGTCCCGCCGTCATCACCAGCAACCTCACGGCGAGCGGAACGGCGGGTCAGTCGTTCACGTACTCGCTCACCGCAGAAGGCACGGCGCCCATCACGCGCAGCATGTCGGGGCTTCCGGCGTGGCTCTCGTTCGACGCCAACGCGGGGTTGCTCTCGGGCACGCCTCCAGCGGCCGGCACGTTCACCGTCACCATGGGCGCTGCGAACGGCGTCGGCAGTGACTCGAAGACGCTCACCATCACCATCGCGGCACCGCCGCCGACGCCGACACCGCCAGCCATCACGAGCGCGCTCACTGCGAGCGGCAGCGCTGGAGTCGCCTTCACGTACGCCATCACCGCGACGGGTCAGGTGCCGATGACGTTCAGCGCAACGGGTCTGCCGGCGTGGGCGAGCCTCGACACGAACACCGGCGTCATCTCGGGAACACCGTCGGGCGGCAGCACGTCGGTCACCATCGGCGCGACGAACGCGCTCGGTGCCGACTCGAAGGTGCTCGTCATCGACATTCAGGCGCCGCCGCAGGTCACCTCGGCCCTCACTGCGACGGGACAGATTGGCGTTCCCTTCTCGTACACGCTCACGGCGACGGGCAGCGGCGTCATCACCCTGAGCGCGAGCAACCTGCCGGCCTGGGCGTCGTTCAACGCGGGCACCGGAGCCATCAGCGGCACACCGACGGCAGACGGCACCTTCTCGGTCAGCATCGCGGCTTCGAACGGCGCCGGCACCGACTCGGAGTCGCTCGTCATCACCATCGAGACTCCCGCGCTCGTCACCTCGGCGCTCTCGGTAGACGGCATCGTCGGTGATGCGTTCTCGTACACCGTCACCGCGTCGGGCAGCGCGCCCGTCAGCACCAGCGCGAGCAACCTGCCGGCGTGGGCGTCGTTCAACGCTGGCGTCATCAGCGGCACGCCGACGGCAGCGGGTTCGTTCTCCATCACGCTCGGCGCGTCGAACGCTGCGGGCACGGACTCGAAGACGCTCACGCTCACCGTTCGGGCGCGGCCGGTCATCACGTCGGCGCTCACGGCCGACGCCATCGTCGGAGATGCGTTCAGCTACACGCTCACCGCGAGCGGCACGGCGCCTGTCACGCTCAACGCCGGCAGCCTCCCGGCCTGGGCGTCGTTCAACGCCGGCAGCATCTCGGGAACGCCGACCGCTGCGGGCGTCGTCTCCATCTCGCTCTCGGCGAGCAACGGCGTGGGCTCGGATGCGAAGACGCTCGTCGTCACGGTTCGCGCGCGCCCGGCCATCACGTCGTCGCTCGTCGCCTCTGGAGTCGTCGGCCAATCGTTCTCATACACCGTGACTGCGAGCGGAACGGCGCCGGTCTCGCTCTCGGCGTCTGGCTTGCCCGCGTGGGCGTCGTTCAATGCCGGCGTCATCAGCGGCACGCCGACAGCCGACGGAGCGTTCAGCATCTCGCTCGGCGCGTCCAACGTCGCAGGGAGTGACTCGCAGACCCTCGTGCTGACGGTGCGCTCGGTGCCAGTCATCACCTCGGTGCTCGCGGTCGACGCCATCGTCGGAGATGCGTTCAGCTACACGCTCACCTCGAGCGGCACGGCGCCTGTCACGCTCAACGCCGGCAGCCTCCCGGCCTGGGCGTCGTTCAACGCCGGCAGCATCTCGGGAACGCCGACCGCTGCGGGCGTCGTCTCCAT
>CALRPN020000035.1:0-106059 GCA_943370055.1 Archangium gephyra | reverse complement strand
TGCAAGACCGTCGAGAACGTCACGATGCTCGGCACCTCGTCGCCGGGAAAGCACGACTTCCTTCGCAAGCAGGGCCTGCATCACCCCATCGACTACCGCACGCAGGACTATGTCGAAGAGACGATGCGGCTCACCGACAAGCGCGGGGCTGATCGCATTCTCGACGCGCTCGGCGGCAAGGACTGGGAGCGAGGCGTGTCGGCGCTCCGCTCGGGCGGCACGCTGTACGCGTTCGGCTGGGCGAACATGATCGACGGCGAGCGGCGCAGCCTGCTGCACGTCGCGAAGGAATACCTCTCGATGCGCAAGTGGAGCCCCATGGAGTTGATGGGCCTGAACAAGGGCGTCATCGGCATCAACCTGGGCCACCTCTGGCATGAGGGCGCGCTCATGGGCTCGCACCTCGACGCGCTGCTGGGCATGTACGAGCGCGGGCAGATCAAACCGCACGTCGATCGCGTGTTCCCCATGTCGAAGGCGGGCGAGGCGCACGCGCACGTTCAGGCGCGCAAGAACGTCGGCAAGGTGCTCTTCGACGTCGAGGCGTGATCAGACCCGCCCCACTCTCTCCCGAGAGCCGCTCGAGCTCGCCCGACCACAGCCGGCCGGCAACGAGGTGATCGGCCACGTCGCTCATCGTCTGCTCGGCGCAGCGAAGCCGGTCGGGCCGTCTCATGCCGTCACCCGCTCGAACCGGAATCGACCGACACCGAGACGCCACTGCGCCGAATCGCCTCGATCAGCCGGTCCGCGACGTTGGGCAGCTGCACCTGAGTTCGGCGCCCGGCCTTCGTCTCGATGGTCACGTGCACGACATGGCGGCCGCGGCGTCGAACGAAGCCGGGCAATTGGAAGTGCACACTCCGAAGCTCGGCGAGCGGCCACGCCAGTCGACCCAGACGAAGCGAGCTCGCCGAGACGAGCACCTTCTTCGACGAAGCGAGCAGCGCCACGAACTGAACCACCGTCACCGCGATGACGAACTGAAACACCGGAACGCCGCTGGGTGCGTGCCGCACTGCGAAGCCGAGCATCGCAGGGATGACCGCCATGGAGGCCAGCTGCCACCACGGCCCGTACAGTCGGGTCGCGAACGAGATCGGCAGGTGTGGCGCGAGCACGCTGCTGACCTCGCGCACCGTTCGTGGAGCCGGAAGCTCGAGCGTGCGGCTGAGTCGGGCCGCGTTCTTCATCAACATCTCCCTGGTGGGCTTCACCAGCGCGAGCGCGTCACTGACCTCTTTGCTGGCGTGGTGGCGCCGAAGCTCGGGGAGCAGCGACTCGAGCCGCGCGTTCTCTTCTTCGATGGACTCGAGCGTAGACGGACCAAGCTCGCCGCTCCGCAGCCCGTCGGCCGCGCGCTTCAACGCCGCGATCGACCGCTCGACCTGTTCCAACTTTCCTTCGAGCTGAATTCGCGAGGGAGTGCTCATGACCACCACGACCTCATCGTAGACCGGGACGTCGGAACTCCAGTCGTCATCATGGCTCTCATGAACCCGTCGACCGCGTTCGGGACCTTCACGCGCGTCGTCCGGCCTGCTGTCGTCTCGACGACGACGACGGCGCGCTGACCACGCTGCTGCGACCACCCCGGCAGCTCGAAGTGCACCTTGCGCAGGTCTTTCAGGCGCCACTCGTATCCGCCCACTCGCAGCGAAGTCGCAGAGACGACGACCCGCACCGACCGCACCACGAAAATGAAGCACTGCACCAACCACAGGATGAGGAGGATGGGCGGCGGTGCTGCGCCCCTGGGCTGCGACGACATCGCGAACGTCGTTACCAGCGAGAACCAGAACATCCCCCCGAGCATCACGAGTTCCCACCAGCGCGCGATCAGCCGGGTGCTCAACCGAATCGGAAGGTGAGGCTCGAGAATGCGGCGAACCTCGTGCACCGATCGCGGCTGCGGGAGCCCAAGGGTTCGACAGAGGCGCGCTGCATGTCGAACGAGGCGCTCCGTGGTCGTGCGAACGGTCGCCAGCACCTCGTTCACGTCGTGGCTGTCGTCGTGGCGACGCAGCTGAGGGAGCAGCACCTCCAACGCCTCGAGCTGCAGACCCAGCGTGGCGAGCTCGCGCGGCCCAATCTCCTCACTGCGCAGCAGCTCGCCAACGCGCTTCAACGCGTCGATCGAGGCCTCGACCTGCTCCAGCTTCCCCTCGAGTTGAATCCGCGCGGCGTCCATGACGCGGGCGATTGCAGACCTGAAGCCAGCCCCAGTTCGCTGAAACGACGGGAACACTGCGCGCCAACAGGAGTTGACTCATGCCCGTCAGCATCTGACTCGCGCGCACGATTCAGGGGGCTGTGGCATCACCCCGGAGCATGTCCGAACCCGCGTCGAAGCCTCCCTTCCTCAAGGCGGCAACCATCATCTGGGCACTCGTGATCGTGGCGGCCCTCGCGTGCACGGCGACGGGTGTGGTGACGCTCTTCGGTTCCAAGTTCGGGCCGGGCTTCGACCCTGACCGAATTCAGCGCGATCCGTCGACGAGGCGCATCGTCGACTTCGCCCGTGACGCGGGTGAGTTCTGAGATTGGAACTCGAAGCCCCTGACGTGCTTTCAATGGCTCCATGAAACGCGGACTGAGACTCGCTGCCGTCGTGATGGCTGTCTGCTTCGTCTGTGCGGCGGCGCTCGCGCAGACCAACAGTGCTCCGAAGCCGAAGAAGGCCAGCGTCGATGCGGGCACGCCCGTTCGCATCGACTACCTGCGCACGACGAAGGCGCCGCCGATGGACTTCCGGAAAGAAGAGCCGCCACCGCAGCAGCCGCAGCCACCACCCGCCCAGAAGCCATGAACGCCATTCAGGCCTGGCTCATCTCGGTCGTGGTGCTCGCGTCGGTCTACTGGCCGCTCGAGTGGGCCTGGCCTGCACGCGAGGGCCAGCGCTGGCTGCGAGCACGCGTGGGCACCGACTTTCTCTTCCTCACGGGCCAGTACCTGCTGTGGAACGCGGTCGCGCTCTCGGTGCTGCTGTTCGTACGAGAGCAGGCCGAGCTCTGGAGCGCCCTCGCCTCTTTCCGCGCGCTCGCGAACCAACAACCCTTCGCGCTGCAGGTGCTCGAGGCGCTGCTGCTCGGAGACTTGAGCGTCTACTGGTTCCACCGCGCATCACACCGCTTCGAGCTGCTGTGGCGCTTTCACGCCGTGCATCACACCTCGGAGACGGTCGACTGGATCGCGGCGCACCGGGAGCACCCCGTCGATGGCGTGCTGACGCAGCTCTTCATCAACTTGCCCGGCATCGCGCTCGGCTTCGACTTCGCGACGATCTCGTCCTTCATCGTCTTCCGTGGGCTGTGGGCGATCTTCATTCACTCCAACGTGCGACTGCCGCTGGGCCCGCTCGGGTACCTGTTCGGCTCACCGCAGTGGCACCGCTGGCATCACGCGAAGCATCCGGGCGTCGTGGCGAACTTCGCCAACCTCTCGCCGTGGTGCGACTTCCTCTTCCGCACCCATCACCACGGAGCCATCGGTAACGAGACCTACGAGATGGGCGTTCCCGAGTCGTGGCCGACCTCGTACCCAGGTCAGTTGCTCGCGCCGCTGCTCCCGCGCGCGTGGTGGCCGAAGGTGTTCCCCTCGCTCAGCGACCCAGCTCGCGATCGATCGCCTTCCGAAACGCCTCTTCCGGCTGAGCTCCGGCCATCGGAAGACCGTTGATGAAGAAGGCTGGCGTACCGTTGATGCCGAGCGCCTCGCCAGCCTTGCGATCCTTCTCCACCGCCGCCTTCATGCGGCCCGACTCGAGACACTCGACGAACGGCTTCACGTCGAGGCCGAGTGTCACCGCGTGGGCCTTCAGCGCCGTCTCGTCGAGCTCGCGCGGGTTCGCGAAGAGATGATCGTGGTACTCCCAGAAGTGGCCCTGCTCACCGGCACACGCGCTCGCTTCGGCGGCCTTCGGCGCGAGCGGGTGCGTGCTCAGAGGAAAGTGGCGAAAGACGAGCCGCACGTCGGCTGGATAGTCAGCGGCGACCTTCTTCACGATGTCTGAGGCCTTCGAGCAGTACGGGCACTGGAAGTCGGCGAACTCGACGATGGTGACACGCGCGTTGGCGGGACCCTTCCCGGGGCCGCTCGCGTCGACCGTCTTGCGGGGACGATCAGGCTGGGCGAGCAACACTTCGTAGCCGGCGCGGCGCTTCAGCTCTTCGAACATCTCTCGCGCGCGCTTCACCTTCGCCTCGCGCATCAGCGCCCGCACCAACTGGGGCTTCACGTCGGCGAACGACGCGTCGTCGGGCAGCTTGCTCTTCACCTTCGAATAGAACTCCTGCAGCTCACCGTCGGACGGCGTGCGCAGTCCGGTCTCGAGGCGCTGCTCGACCCACGCGTCTTCCGAGAGCCCGTCTTTCTTCGCTTCCTGTTCGACGAGGAACTCGATGGCGATGCGCTCGGCTGAGTCGATGCGCAGCTCGTAGAGCTGATCCTGCAGCTTGTAGAAGTCGTCGCCCGCGCGCTTGTCGGCTTCGGACTGGAGAATGATCCGGTTGCCGACCTTCACGACCGGCGGGTCTCCGACGGGAACGGCGGCGTGAACCTCTGACGGCTTCGGAGCAGGAGTCGTGACGCAGCCAAAGACGGCCAGGGCACTCAGCAAGACGGAAGAACGCATGAGCGGCCAGCGTCTCACAGTTCAGCCGTCGCTGCGCGCTCCTGGCAGGCAGGCTCCCACAGGAGCGCCGCTGCCCTTCGTCGGCAACGTCCAGTACTTGCCGGCCTCGACGAAGTGCTCGCACCGCTGCTGAGACGGGCACTGCAGGTCGCCCTCGCAGGGGTCGACGCAGTCACCCATCGTGGCGAAACCATCACTCGCGGGCTTCACGAGGCACCGCTCGCTGGCGTGACAGTCACCATGCACCAGACACGGGCCATGAATCGGCTTCGCCCGGGTCGTCGGCGTGAGCAGCCAGGCTGCGATGGTGGCCACCAGCAGCCCGGGAATGATGAAGCGCCCGTACTTCTGAAACGGGCTCATCAGGACGGCGTGGGCGACACCTCAGGCGAGGTGCGGAAGAAGTCCTCGGGGTGCTCGAGCTTGAGCGCCTCGCGGAGCACCTCGTCGACCGAGTCGACCAGCACGATGCGCATCGCCGAGCGGATGTTCTTCGGGATGTCGACCAGGTCTTTCTTGTTCTCGCGCGGAACGATCACGGTGGTGATGCCGAGGCGGTGCGCAGCCAGGCACTTCTCTTTCAGCCCGCCGATGGGCGTCACGCGGCCACGCAGGGTGATCTCTCCGGTCATCGCCACGTCGCGCCGTACGGGAATGCGGGTGATCGCCGAGACGAGCGCCGTCGCCATGGTCACGCCCGCCGACGGCCCGTCTTTCGGGAACGCGCCGGGGAAGTGAATGTGCATGTCGTTCTTCTCGAAGAAGCTGTCTTCGATGCCGAGCCGACGCGCGCGGGTGCGAACCCACGTCACGGCCGCCTGCGCCGACTCCTTCATCACGTCGCGCAGCACGCCGGTGACGATCAGCTTGCCCTTGCCGGGCATCGTCGTGGCTTCGGTGTGCAGCACTTCGCCGCCGTACTCCGTCCACGCGAGGCCGTTCACCATGCCGATCTGATCGGTCTTCTCGTTCTTGTCCTTCGGCACGCGCGGCACGCCGAGCAGCTTCTTCACGCGGCGGCGATCGACGCGAATCGGGCCCTTGTCTCCGCCGATGACTTCGCGCGCCACCTTGCGGAACACCGAGGCGATCTCACGCTCGAGGCTGCGAACGCCCGACTCGCGCGTGTAGCGGCGAATGACGGTCTTGAGGCCCAGCGTGGTGAGCGCGACCTTCGTGTCCTTCAGGCCGTTCGCTTCCTGCTGCTTCGGAATGAGGTACTTCCTCGCGATGCTGAGCTTCTCGTCTTCGGTGTAGCCAGCGATGCGGATGATCTCCATGCGGTCCTGCAGCGGCTGGGGGATCGTGTGCATCGAGTTCGCCGTACAGACGAACAGCACCTTCGAGAGATCGAAGTCGAGATCGAGGTAGTGATCGTTGAAGGTCGAGTTCTGCTCGGGGTCGAGCACCTCGAGCAGCGCGGCCGACGGGTCGCCCCTGAAGTCCGACGACATCTTGTCGATCTCGTCGAGCAGGATGACTGGGTTCGCCGACTCGGCCTTCTTGAGCGACTGAATGATCTTGCCGGGCATCGCGCCGATGTACGTGCGGCGGTGGCCACGAATCTCGGCCTCGTCACGCACGCCACCGAGCGACATGCGCACGAACTTGCGGCCGAGCGACTTGGCGATGGAGCGGCCGAGCGAGGTCTTGCCGACGCCAGGAGGGCCGACGAAGCAGAGGATGGGGCCTTTGAGCTTCCCGACGAGCTGCTGCACCGCGAGGTACTCGAGGATTCGCTCCTTCACCTTCTCGAGGCCGAAGTGATCGTCGTCGAGCACCTTCTGCGCTTCGTCGACGTCGATCTTGTCCTTCGTCTCTTCGCCCCAGGGCAGCGAGAGCACCCAGTCGATGTAGTTGCGCACGACGGTCGCTTCCGCGCTCATCGGGCCCATCATCTTGAGCTTCTTGATCTCCTTCTTCATCCGGGCGTGAGCTTCTTTGGAGAGCTTCTTCGCCTTCAGCTTGTCCTCGAGCTCCTGGATCTCGGTCTTGCCGTCGTCGCCCTTGTCGCCCAGCTCGCGCTGGATCGCCTGCATCTGCTCGTTGAGGTAGTACTCCTTCTGGGTCCGCTCCATCTGCTTCTTCACGCGGGAGCGGATCTTCTTCTCGACCTTGAGGATCTCGATCTCGCCCTGCATCAGCTCGTAGAGCTTCTCGAGGCGCTTCGAGGGCGCCTCGGTCTCGAGCAGCGCCTGCTTCTCGGGCAACTTGAGCGCGAGGTGCACACCGATCGTGTCGGCGAGGCGGCTGGGGTCTTCGATCAACGCCACCTGCTGCATGAGCTCGGGCGCGATGCGCTTGTTGAGCTCGACGAACGCCTTGAACGTGGCCTGCACGGCGCGCATGAGCGCTTCGAGCTCGGCGGCGGTGGAAGGCGGCTCGACGACCGGGTCGTACTCGCACTCGAAGTACTGCTCGGTGGGCAGGAAGTTCGTGAGGCGCGCGCGTGAGATGCCCTCGACGAGCACCTTCACCGTGCCGTCGGGCAGCGGGAGCAGCTGAACGACCTGCCCGAGCGTCGCGAAGTGGAAGACCTCTTCAGGCGTCGGGTCGTTCGTCTTCGCCTTCTTCTGCGCCGACAGGAGCAACAGCGCCTTGCCCTCGGTCGCCTTGCGATTCATCGCCTCCTTCAGCGCCGCGATGGACTTCTCGCGGCCCACGTAGAGAGGGCGCACCTCGTGCGGGAAGAGGACGATGTCTCGCAGAGGCAACAGCGGCAGGGGCTTCACGTCGGGGTTTCTCCGGAAGATGAGACGGCGAAGACGCTTCTACTCCCACACCTGCGTCAGTTCGACTTCGTGACCGCCGCAGCGGGAGGCGTAACGCCGAGCGTCGAGAAGAGGAACGCAATCTGGTCGACGGACGACTCGATCGACTTGGCGACTTGATCGGCGCCACCGTGGCCGGCGTTCATTTCGATGCGCAGCCACGAAGTGCCCTTCGCTTTGGTCGAGTGCTGCACCATGGCGACGAATTTGCGCGCGTGGAACGGGTCGACGCGATCGTCGTGATCGGCCGACATCATCAGCAACTGCGGGTACGTGCCGTTCTCGGCGATGTGGTGGTACGGCGAGTAGGCCGCCAGCACCTTCAAGTCTTCGGCCTTCTCGGGGTCGCCGTACTCGGGAATCCACGTCTTGCCCGAGCCGTAGAGGTGGTAGCGAACCATGTCGAGCAGCGGCACGGCGCAGATGACCGAGCCGTACAGCTCCGGGCGCTGGGCCATCGCGGTGCCGACGAGCAGACCTCCGTTGGAGCCGCCACGAATCGCGAGCCGCTTCGCCGTCGTCCACTTCTCCTTCACGAGGTACTCGGACGCGGCGTGGAAGTCGTCGAACACGTTCTGCTTGTTCGCGCCCTTCCCTGCGTCGTGCCACGCCTTGCCGTACTCACCACCGCCGCGCAGGTTCGGCACCGCGTACACACCACCGGCCTCGAGCCACGGGTAGATGAACGAGGTGAACGCGCTGGTGAGGCTGATGTCGAAGCCGCCGTAGCCGTAGAGCAGCACGGGGTTGTTGCCATCGAGCACGACGTCCTTCTTCGCGACGATGAACATCGAGATCTGGGTCCCATCTTTCGACGGGTAGAAGACCTGACGCACCTCGAAACGCGTGGGGTCGACTGGCACGTCGACGGTCGCCCAGAGCTCTGACTTGCCGGTCTTCACGCTCGACTTGAAGATCTGCCGCGGCATCGTGAAGCTCGAGAACGCGTAGTAGGCCTCGTCGTCGTCTTCGAGACCGACCAGGTTCGACGCGGTGCCCAGGCCCGGCAGCTCGACCGACCGCACCTTCTTGCCCTTGAAGTCGAACACGTCGACGACGCTGACGGCCTTCTTGAGGCCTGAGATCGCGAAATGCCCGCCGACGATCGCGAACGAGTCACGCGCCACGTCTTTGTCTTCGGCGATGAGTTCTTTCCAATTGGCGCGATCGGCCTTCTTCGGATCGACCGAGAAGAGCCGCTTGTTGGGCGCTCCTTCGTCCGTGAACACGTAGAAGACGTCTTTCCAGACGTCGACGCTGTACTTCGCGTCCTTGCCCTTGATGAGCAGCTTCCACTCCTTGTCGACGCCGACCTTCTTGAAGAAGACGTCGTTCTCGTTCCACCCGCGCATGATCGAGATGAACAGGTACTTGCCGTCGCGTGAGACCGAGCCGCCGATGAACGTCTTCGGGTCTCCGGTGCGCGGGTGCAGCTGCTCGTCCTTCGCCGTGTCGTCGCCGAGCACGTGCTTCTTCACCTCGCAGTAGCCCGGGCGCTCGGAGGTCGGAATCTTCGCGTCGGTGGGCAGCCACTCGTAGATGAACGCCTTGTTGTCCGGCGTCCACGAGGGGCTCGCGTACTTGCCACCGACGATGACGTCGGTCTTCGAGCGCTGGCCCGAGTCGACGTCGAGCACGTACAGCGTCGACTCGTCGGCCGCGTTCGGCTTCTCGGCGAAGACGACCTTCTTGCCGTCCCACGAGGGCACCCAGACGCCGAGCGAGACCGTGTTGTCGGAGGACCACGTGTTCGGGTCGAGCAGCACGTGCTCCTCGCCCTTCTCGTCCTTCCAGTAGACGACGGCCTTCTCCTTGTCCTTGCGCTGGCGCGTGTAGAAGTACCGGCCGGCGCGCTTCACGGGAATGCTGATCGCGTCGAGGTAATAGAGCTCGGTGTACCGCTTCGTGAGCCACTCGCGGCCGGGCAGCGCGTGCAGGTTCTTCCGCGCGAAGTCGTCCTGCGCCTTCATCCACGTCTGCACTTCGGGCGACTTCTCGTCCTCGAGCCAACGGAACGGGTCGGCGAGCGAGAGGCCGTGAATCGTCTCTTTGATGACCTGCGTGCGTGTCGGGGGGACCATCGGCTTCTTGGGCTCCGGAGCGGGGGGAACGCCAGCATCGACGAGCGCTTCAGCGACCTTCGGCTCGGGCTTCACCGCGTCTTGAGTCGAGACGCAGGAGAGGACGAACAGCGACAGCAGCGGGAGTCTTCGCATGGCCCGGCGGTGTAACGCCCACCCGCCCGGCTGGTCGAGGAAACACGACAGAGGCAGAGTGCGCGGCCCATGGCGACGACGGACTGGAACGCGGTGGCCGACTCGAAGGACCCGGCGAATCTGCAGGCGGTGCTCGAGGCCCTCGAAGACACGAGCGTGCCGAAGCTCGAGGCGCGGTTTCTCGTGCTGACGACCTGGCCGAAGCAGCGGGCGATCGCAGACGCCGCGGCGTCGTACTTTCAGCGGTTCCCCATTCGGTTTCGGGAGCAGCTGGGCACCGGCTGCGCGGCGCTCGGAGCGTTGGTGCTGCATGGGGCGCAGTCCTCGTTCGCTGAGTCGTTGAAGAAGGTGACGGCGCCGAACGAGCTCGTCCCGAAGTGGAGAGACCTGGTTGCTGGCGGAGCAGCTCGCCTGCTGGGCGCTCGCAAGACCCTCGCGAAAGGGTCGAGTGGAAGCGCGTTGCCTGTGGGTCCTCGTGCGGCCCTGCAGACCGCGTGGATCGAGCGGGCCGAAGCGGGTCGCGAGGGCGATCTTCCCGAGCTGCTCACTCGAGTGGGCGAAGGACCCGCGACTGACATCGCCGAACGACTGGCGCGGTTGATCTCGTTTCCGCGAACGCCGGCGATTGCGGATGCGGCGGCGACGCTGATTGCACGCCCACCGGTTCGATACGACCCAGCGTCATCCCTCTTCCCCCTGCTGGCGTTGCTCCTCGTCGCGCATGGGGACTCGAACCATCGCGAGGCGGCGCAGCGGCTCGGCTCGGAGATCCCTTCGCTGGCCTGGCTCGAGCTGGCGCTCTCGAACGAGAAGCCTGTCGCCAAAGCCCCTTCGAAGACGAAGTCAGCCGGCCCGAAGTCGGAAGCCGACTTCTTGAAGTGGCTCGCCGAAGCGCCTGACGATCTCTCGCGCAGACATGCGTTCGCCGACTGGCTTCTGGAGCAGGGAAACCCACGCGGCGAGTTCATGGCGCTGCAGTTGTCGTCGAGCCTCGATCCGAAGGCGCAGAAGCGCATGGCGGCGCTGCAGAAGAAGCACGAGCGCGATTGGCTGCGAGCGTTCTGGAAGAGCAAACGGAACGGGTCGATCCGATTTCAGGGCGGCGTGCTGACGGGCATCGAGCTCGTGCACTGGGGGCCAGCGGCGCACATTCCGACGCCCGATGAGCCGCAGCTCGCGACGCTCGAACGACTGTGGATCGACGGCGGAGACACGCCAGCGCTGCGGGCGTTGATCGCGTCTCCCCTGCTCGGAGCCGTTCGAGACTTCGCGGTGCCGACGGTGATGCTCGATGCCGTACCGAAGAAGCTCGCGGCGAAACTCACGACGCTCGGTGTTCACGTCTCGTGGAACGACGACGAGACGGGCGTTGGCGCCGCGAGCCGCAGCATCGACTCGATGACGCTACCGAAGCTCATGACCGTTCACCTCGCGGGGCAGGTCCGCAAAGAGGCGGCGCCGATCATCGCGAAAGCGAAGTGGGTCAAGCGCCTCGAGCGGCTGATCGTCGAGTCGATTGAGCCCGGGCCGTTCCGCGCGATCTTCCCGAAGCTCGGGCCTGCAGTGCTCGAGGTTCGCCCTGAGCTTGGCGCTGCAAAGCAGTACACGTGGATCTTCGAGAAGCGCTCGCTCGCGATCTCAGGGCCCGGCTCAGATTCGGAAGGGCATCTGCTCCGAGGGCTCGAAGCGCTCGGACCCGCCATTCACAAGGGAGCCACGTTCACTGCGACGACTCCGCTCGATCCGGCGCTCGCGAAGAAGCTCTCGGCTCTCGGGATCAGCGACAGGCAGCCTTAGCGCCAAGATCGCAGGCCTTCTTCGCCCAGGCAGCCGAGCTCGCCGCGTCACCCTTCGCCTGCGCGATCTGACTCAGCGCGAGACAGATCTCCGCCCTGCCCTGCTCGCACTGTTCGACGAACAACTTCTGCCCGGCCTCGGCCTGCTTCGCCTCGACCAGCGACTGGGTGCACGCCTTCACATCGAGCTTCTTGCCGTCCTCGAAGGTCAGCACCATCACCGAGGGGCTCCACAGCCCTGCGCCCTTGCTCAACTGGTACTCGACGTTCGCCCGGCCCGACGAGCCACTCACGACCAAATCGCCGTACGCGACGCCTTCACCGACGTCGCCGCCCGATTCGTAGTTGCCGCCGAAGCCACCACGAAACGGACTGAACGAGAGTCCCGTTCCCAATCGTTGCGCCGCCTCGGGACACGAGCCGATCAGCTCGATCATCGCGGGCGTGAAGCCCACGACCTGCCCACACGCGTAACGACCCGGCGGTCCGATGATGAAGGCCACGATGCCGGCCAGCAGCAGAATCGGAGCCCCGATGATCGCCCGGTTCACGCCGCGCTACCGGCCGCCTTCGGCTTCTCGTCGGCCGTCGCGTGAAGAATCACGGGCTCCTTCTTCTTGAGCACCACGTCTTCGCTGATCATCACTTCGCGCGCGGTCTTCTTCGACGGCACCTCGTACATGACCTCGAGCATCACGCTCTCGAGAATGGCCCGCAGACCACGGGCGCCCGTCTTGCGCCGAATCGCCTCGTTCGCGATCGCCTTCATCGCGCCGTCGGTGAACTTGAGCTGCACGCCGTCGAGATCGAGCAGCTTCTTGTACTGCTTCGTCAGCGCGTTGCGCGGCCGCACGAGGATGTCGATCAGCGTCGCTTCATCGAGCTCTTCGAGGGCGGTCACGACCGGCAGACGGCCGATGAACTCGGGGATCATACCGAACTTGAGCAGGTCCTCGGGCTCGACGTGGTGGTACAGCTCGGAGAGCGACTTCGGCTCGCGCTTCTTCACGTCGGCGCCGAAGCCGAGCGAGCGGCCACCGAGGCGGCGATCGATGATCTGCTCGAGGCCGCCGAACGCGCCACCGCAGATGAAGAGAATGTTCGTGGTGTCGACCTGCAGGAACTCCTGCTGCGGGTGCTTGCGGCCACCCTTCGGAGGAACGTTGGCGACCGTGCCTTCGATGATCTTCAGCAGCGCCTGCTGCACGCCTTCACCGCTGACGTCGCGGGTGATCGACGGGTTCTCTGACTTGCGGGCGATCTTGTCGATCTCGTCGATGTAGACGATGCCGCGCTGCGCCCGCTCGATGTCGTGATCGGCCGCCTGCAGCAGGTTGACGATGATGTTCTCGACGTCTTCGCCCACGTAGCCGGCCTCGGTGAGGCAGGTGGCATCGGCGATGGTGAACGGCACGTTGAGAATGCGCGCGAGCGTCTGGGCCAGCAGCGTCTTGCCCGAGCCGGTGGGGCCGAGCAGCAGAATGTTCGACTTCTGCAGCTCGACGTCGTCCATCGCGACGCGCGACTCGATGCGTTTGTAGTGATTGTGCACGGCCACCGCGAGCGTCTTCTTGGCGCGCTCCTGGCCGATCACGTACTCGTCGAGGATCGCTTTGATCTCGTTCGGGCGCGGAATGCGAACCTTGGTGTCCTTCGTCTCTTCGCGATCGATCTCCTCTGCGATGATGTCGTTGCAGAGGCCGATGCACTCGTCGCAGATGTAGACGGTCGGGCCCGCGATCAGCTTCTTCACTTCCTTCTGGGACTTGCCGCAGAAGGAACAGCACAGCGTCTGATTTCCGTCGCGCCCGACGTTCTTGGTGGCCATGACTGTTTGAACCCTAACCGGGCTTCCTCACGTGTGCGAGTGATGCACTGCTCGACTGGTGCGGCAGGAGCGTCAAAGCCCTGACGCACGACGACCCGCCCCATCGACGACGGAGCGGGCCGCGGGTGCTGCGAGAACGCCGTTACTTCTTGTCGGCGGTCGGCGGCACGATCTTCTTCTTCTCCATCACCTCGTCGATGAGGCCGTACTGCTTGGCCTCGGACGAGCTCATGAAGAAGTCGCGGTCACAGTCCTTCTCGATGCGATCGAACGTGTGGCCGGTCGCGCGCGAGAGAATGTCGTAGAGGTCCTTGCGCAGGCGAACCATCTCGGCGACCTGAATCTCCATGTCCTTCGACTGGCCGCGAGCGCCGCCGAGGGGCTGGTGGATCATGACGCGGGCGTGCGGCAGGGCGAAGCGCTTGCCCTTGGCGCCGGCGGCGAGCAGCACCGCGCCCATCGACGCTGCCTGACCGATGCAGATCGTCGACACCTGCGGCTTCACGTACTGCATGGTGTCGTAGATCGCGAGGCCGGCCGTGACCGAGCCGCCGGGCGAGTTCACGTAGATGCTGATGTCCTTGTCGGGATCTTCCGACTCCAGGAACAGCATCTGCGCGGTGACGACGTTCGCCACGTCATCGTCGATCTCCGTGCCCAGCATGATGATCCGGTCCTTCAGCAGGCGGCTGTAGATGTCGTACGACCGCTCGCCACGGTGGGTCTGCTCGACGACGTAGGGGACTGGCATGTAGGGCATGGTTCCTCTGGGTGCTTCGGGTTCAGCTCCAGTTCGCGTGCTGACGAACCAGCGCGATGGCCTTCTCTTCGACGATGCGGACCTTCAAGCTCTCCTGAGCGTCGGGTGCGGCGTAGCGCGTCTTCACCTGCGCGGCCGGCATGCCCGTCTCCTTCGCGATCTCTTCGTACTTCGCCTCGACGTCGGCATCGGTGGCGGTGAGGTTCTCGCTCTTGCCGAGCGCCTCGAGCAGCAGGGAGCCACGCACTTCGACCTCGGCGCGCGGCCGCATGTCGTTGCGCAGCTTGCCCCAGTCGAGGTTCAGCATGCGCGGGTCGACGCCCGAGCGCATGAGCGAGCCCAGCGCGCCGTCGAGCATGTAGTCGATGCCGCGCTCGATCATCGCGTTCGGGCACTCGAACGGGTTCTTCTCGATGAGCGCCTTGAGCAGCTCTTCACGGGCCTCGGTCTCGGCCCGGTTCTTCGCGCCGCGCTCGAGATCTTCCTTCACCTTGGCCTTCAGCGCCGCGGCAGTGTCGGAGCCCTGCGTCTTCGCGAACTCGTCGTCGAGCTCAGGCAGCTTGCGCTCCTTGAGTTCCTTGAGCGTGACGGTGAACGACGCCGTCTGGCCCTTGACCTCGTCGACCCGGTAGTCGGCGGGGAAGGCGTAGTCGAAGGTCTTCTGCGAGCCGAGCTTCATGCCATCGAGCTGCGGCAGGTTGCCTTCGACGAGCTCGCCCGGAGCGACCTCGACGGTGACGTTGCGCCCGGTGTTGCCGGGGAACGTGGCGCCGCCCTTGGTGGCGTCGAAGTCGATGACGGCCATGTCGCCCGTCTTGGCGACGTCGCGGCCGGTCACAGGCTCGAGCGTCGAGCGCGACGAACGCAGGCGATCGATCTGCTCAGTCACCTTCGCGTCGTCGATGGTGGCGTCGAGCTTCTTGAGCCCGAGGCCCTTGAACTCCTTCGCCACCACGTCGGGCTTCACCTCGAGGCGCGCGGTGAACGCGTACGTCGCGTTCGGCACCAGCTTGCCGCCCGAGTAGTGCGGCTCGCCGACGGCCTTCACGTCGTGCGACTTGATCGCGTCGACGGTGGCCTGCGCTTGAACCTTGCGCACGACGTCGGCCTCGACCTCGGTCTTGAACTTCTGCTCGAGGATGCGGCGGGGAACCTTGCCGGGGCGGAAGCCAGGCAGTTTCACCTGCTGGGCCAACGTGGCGTACGCGGTGGTGAGCTCGCGATTGACGACCTGCGCGTCGACCTCGATCGACAACCGCTTCTCGATGGACGACACCGACTCGACCTGAACCTTCATGCGTGCTTCCTCGGGGAAAGTGACGAAGCCGGAGCCTTTAGGGGAGGCGGTGGATCCGGTCAACGAAGAGGAGCCGTGGAGCACGAAAGACATCATCTGAAAGCACTGCGCCCCATGCATCACGCAAACGGGCGGGCCCTGTACGATGAGTGAGGGATGGGGAGAGTTCCACAGGCAGATCAGGCCGAGCTGAAGCGCATGCTGCTGCGCCTGTCGTTGCTCGACGGCCGGGCCTTCGTCACGCCTGGGAAGGTGCGCCTGCTGCAGGTGGTGGCGGTTCGAGATGCCGCAGGGCTGATGGCGGCAGAAGCCGATCCCACCAACGCAGACCTCGCTCGAGGCCTCGAGCTGCGACGGGCTCCGCTGGAACTCTCGACCCGCTGGCTCGCTGCGGCGCAGCGCGATCTGAAGATCCTGAGGTCGAACCCCACCCTCCTCCGCGCCATCGCCGAGTCGCCCCGCACGTTCCGGCGATACGGAACGATCGACACGGCCTGGCTCGACGATCGACAGCGGCGCATCGACGAGTTCGGGCGCCCTGGGCAGCCGGCGCGCTTTGGGCTGGTCGCGGCGATCAAGGGGAACGAGGTCGCCCAACGGCTCGAGCGGTGGTTCTCACGAAGTGAAGACGTGAGCGCCCGACGGCGCACCGAGCTTCGCCAGCGGCTGGCGGTGTTGATCGCGGCGCTGAAGGGAAAACCCCAACAGGCCGAGCTGCTCGAGGAGACGGTTGCGGGAATTCACGATGCGGCGCGACGGCCCGGAAGAGCTTCGGCCCGAACCGTTCGCAGACTTGTCGTGAGGTACCTCGCGTGGCCAGGAACGGCGCACGAGGTCGATGGAGAGTCCGAGAGCTCGGTGCAGGCGATCGGTGAGCAGTACATCGCGAGCCTTCCTTCGACGAGAACGCCCGAGGCGCTGAGCCGGCTCGAGCGCGCACTCACGATGCTGGGTCTGACGTGTGAGGTGGAAGACGAAGGTTCGCTGACGCAGCACGAGATCGGTCTGGTGCTTCGCAAGCTCTCTGCCACGCCGGTTCCGCCGAACCTCACGATCAGCGCGCTGCTCAGCGTCTTCGCGCTCGACCTCAACCCCTTCCGGTTTCAGGCGGCAGTCGACGCGCTGGGAGCGGGGCTGTCGCTCGAGACGGTGACGGCGCTCGCGAAGGCCGACCTGCTCGCCTCGGTTCACGAGTTCAAAGACGATTCGAAGGCGCTGCAGCTCTGGGCTCGGTGGACGACGGAGGTCCTGCAGGCGCTGCCAAACCGGAAGCTCGAGCTGCCGACCGAGCTCTTCCTGGGTCGTGGCGCCTCCGCCGAGCTTCGCGCCTTCGCCGAGGTGCTGCTGAACCGCGGAGACGAGGCCCCGGCCGCGCTGCTCGACGCGTTCGACACGATGCTGGCGATCTCGAAACGGTCGCCTCAGGCGCTCGGCAGCATCAGGGCGCGGCTGGCGAAGACGACCTCGGGGCTGGGAAAGCGGCACGCACCGGAGTTCACGACGTGGCTGGGCGATGACGCGCTGATCGATCGGCACTTCACGTTGAAGGCGCTGCTCGGAGAACCGCTCGAAGTGTCACGCACGCTCCGTCGCGACTTCGCCGCTCGTGAACGACTCTCGGGAGAGCTCAGGCACCTTGGTGCACGGCCGACCCTGACGGTTGCCCAACGCAAACGCGTCGAGCTGCTCGAGCAGCGGTTGAAGGGAGACGCCCTCGCCGGCCCCGACTGGACTCGCCGCGAGCTGCAGCAGCGCAACGTCGAGCTGGAGAGGCGCGCCCTCGAGCTGCTCTTCGACGAGGCCCTGAGGGAGAGTCTCCGCGCGGGCTGGAGCATCACGCTGGCGAAGGGTCCGTTGACGGCCGCGTGGAGAGACGCGCTGCGGTTCATGCTCGTCACGCGTCACAACGCGAGCGTGCTCAAACAACTGCTCACGCACGCTGCTCGCGAACCGGGCACGGAGATCACGCGTCGACTTCCGAAGAACGTGGAGTGGATCGAGCAGGCGCGCGCGCACTTCGACGTCGACGCATGGCTCGCGCCGAGAGCCGAGTCAGTCAACATCAGCGGCCGCGAGTACCGGCTCTCGACCGAGCAGAATCCGCTCGAGGCCCTGCGCATGGGCATTCCGTTCGACACGTGCCTCTCACTCAGCGACGGCTCGAACGCTGGGGCGGCGGTGCTGAACGCCGTCGAGGCGAACAAGCGCGTGCTCTACCTGCGCACGGTCGACGGAACGATCGTCGGGCGGAAGCTGATCGCCGTGTCGTCGTCGTGGAGTCTGCTCGGCTACCGCACGTACAGCGCGCTGAACGGCTCCGAGTTCGAGCAGGTCGATGTGGCGTTCGATCGACTCTGTCGAGCCATCGCCTCTGACGCGAAGCTGCCGCTCGGCGGTTCAGGCCAGCCTGACAAGCTGCACGGAGGCTTCTGGTACGACGACGGCCTCGTCGCCTTCGCAGGTGCACGCTCGTCGACTGCGGTCACGGCGTTCTGCGCGGCGCTGGGCCGCCCTCAGTTCGCGTCACGCGGGCTGGAGCAGGCCGCCAAAGGCTGGGCCGCTCGAGAGGCGAACGACGTCGAAGGCGCGCTCGCGGTGCTCAGTCGCTGGTCCTACGACGGAGAGACGCGCGGACTCGCCGAATGGGCGATCGAGCGTCTCGGTGACACGGAATCGATCAAGCGCGCAGCCCAGCTTCCGTTGTTGGCAGACGCCCTGCTCGACCGTGCGGCGCGAAAGGGCAGCCGCCAGCTGCTCTCGATGTTCGAGCGGGTTCGCGTCTCCTGGCGCACCTGGGAGCAGACCGCTGCGTTGCTCGAGCGATCACCCGACCTCGGGCTTGCCGAGCAGCTCGTTCACACGGCGCGCGCAGCCTGCGGCAAGACCGGCCGCTTCGACGATCACGACATCGAGCATGGGACGATCTGGTTGCTCCCGTATTGGCTCGAGCGGGAATCGGTCGCGACGACCTTCAAGGTCATCGAGCGGGTCGAGCCGGTGTGGCGCTACGTCATCGACAACGCCGACGAGTGCCGTTCGTGCGTCGATGGCGCGATCGATCGACTCGTTCAGGTCGTCGAAGATCAGTACGCCCGCGAGCCCTCACCGAAGGTGGTCATCGAGGCCCTCGAGTCTTCGCGATCACGGCACGTGCTTCGCCTCGCGCTCTCGATCGCAGCTCGCTTCCCCTTCCCGCGCGGCAGAAACGACGAGCCACCCGACGTTTGCGGCTTCTCCATGTTCGAAGGCGTTCCCATCGGCTGTCCCGCAGCCCTTCGCGCCCTGAAGTCGCTGCCGAGTCGAATCCCCGAGCTCGCGAGGCACCCTGATCTGTTCGCTGCCGTGCTCCGGCAAGGAGGAACGGTCGAGGGGTTCACCTGCGACGAGCCTCCGTTCGAAGCGCTCGGCGATCTGCAAGTACACGCGGCTCCGGTCCTCGCGGAATGGGACGACATTCCCGTTCATCAGCCCGGGCCGTGGGCGCTCGCGTACCACCGCCGGCATCAGACCCGTTGGCGTGCGCAGCTGCGGCAGGCGAAGAGCTCCGACTGGGACGCGACGGTCTGGCGCGCGGTGCTCGGTGAGAGGCGCGAACCCGGAGCCCGCACCGTTGACGTGCGCTCGCCGCAGACGCCGTCGCTCAAGCGCATCCAGCTCGAATCGGCACAGCGGCTGGTGCAGCGGCAGCTCGAGGGCTCGTTCGACGGGCTTCGTGATCTGCCCCCGCTCTGCGCCGATGCGTTCGTGATTGTCGCAGTTGTCCGCGAACTCCGCGCAGCCATCGAGAACGGAAGGACCGACCGCGCGCTCGAGCTGGTGCAGTCACTCGCCGGTACGCCGCTGCCTCACTGGAGAGACTGGCGCGCGATGACCGAACAGGCGCTCGATCGAGGACTCCCCGAGGTGCTCATCACCGCGATCGCCGGTCGCTGGATTCCGAACTGCACGTGGAGCGCGCCCGAACTCGAGCCGCGGCTCCTCCGCCGTCTCGCCGAGGTCCCCGGCGTGCGGCCGATGCTCGTCACCACACTCGCAAGGGTCGATGTGAGCCGCGTGGTGCCGCTCGTCGCTCAGCTCGAAGCGCTCGGGCTCACGCCCTCTCTCGACAGCCTGCTCGACGACTGGCTGCGCGAGTGGATGCGCCAAGACCTCGAGCGCCTCTCTGATGGAACACTCTTCAACCTGCCCAGCCTGGTCACTCGACTCACCCGGCTCGCGTTCGAGACGCCTGGAGCCGCACTTCACCTCTTCCTTCGCCGGCCCGAGTTTCGCGAAGCGTCCGAGATGATCGATCTGCTTCTGTCCCGCTTCGAGCGGACACTGCTTCGTGATCTGGCGCTCCACGAGTCGACCGAAGCCGACGATCTGGCGTGCCGGCGCGCCTGGCTGCTCGCGGCGATCGACCGAGCCTGACTACGCTCGGCGCCGTGCGACTGCTCTCTCTGCTGGTCCTCACCGGTGCGTTCGTCGCCAGCGCGGAAGACGTGCAGTTCGGTCGACCCGATCCCGGGCTCATCAACCTTCGAGGCCGGCTCGTGTTCCTGCCCGAGGGAACGCCTGCGTTGCCTCCCGATCTCGACAAGCTGCCGACCGAAGCCGTGCTCTACGGTGATCGCCTCGACGTCTCGCCGCGCAACTTCGCGAAGGGCTTTCCCGGCGTCTCTCAGCGCGTCGAGTGGTTCGCGCTCGTCTTCGAGGGGACCTTCACGCTCGACGTCGCCGGGATCTACGGGTGGCGGCTCCACTCGGACGATGGATCGAAGCTGTGGATCGACGATGCGCTGGTGATCGATCACGACGGCCTGCACCCGCCGAGCAGCAAGTCAGGCGCGTTGGAGCTGCAGCAGGGAGTGCATCGACTTCGGGTCGCGTACTTCCAGGGCCCGGCGAAGCAGGTGGCGCTCCAGCTCTTCGTCACGCCGCCGATGCAGAACGAGCGGGTCTTCGTCGTGACCGATTTCGCGCGCCAGCTCACGACCGTGTTTCAACGGCTCGGCGCGACGCCGACACCGCAGGGCATCACCATGAAGCTCGAGACCTCGAAGCTCTTCCTCGCGGGCAAGAGTGAGCTCTCGCCGGCAGCGCGCGACGTGCTCGATGACGTGGCGAGTGCGTTGAAGAGCGCTCCGGGCGCGGTGGTGAACGTCAGCGGCCTGACCCAACCAGGCGCTACCGAGAACTCGAAGCCCGCGCTGGCCGAGGCTCGAGCGACTGCCATCACCCGCGCGCTGAAGACCCGAGACACCGGCGGCGCCCGCTTCGAAGACAAGGGCTGGGGCGGCGAGGCGCGAGAGACGGCACAGGTCGAAGTGCGCTTCTCGCCGTGAGTGGGCAGGGCGGGACTCGAACCCGCACGCCTTTCGGCACGGGATTCTAAGCCCCGCGCGGCTACCAGTTACGCCACCTGCCCCACTGCGCCTCGTACCACCGACGGAAAAGAAAAACGGCCGGCGCTCTCTCGAGACACCGACCGTTTTTCACTGTGAGAGCGGAAGGAATCGAACCTTCAACCTATGGATTAAGAGTCCATTGCTCTGCCAATTGAGCTACGCTCCCGTCGCTGCGGGCGGCGGCAGATACGTCAGTCCGCCAGACCCTGTCAATCATGTTTGTGCGGGTTCGACAGCAGGTTCTTTCGGCACGGAGACTTCGATCCGCTGAACCTCGGGCGCTGGTCTCGTCAGCAACCAGACTCCCACCCCGAACAGCCCCACGACGATGTACTGCGCCGGCGTGAGACCGAAGTAGCGACGGTCGACGAAGGACAAGTCTGACGCCCGCAGGAAATCGAGGCCGAAGCGGCTCGCCGAGTAGGTGACCGCGAGAATACCCATCAACCGGCCCTGCTTCAGCTTGAGCGTCGACGCCACGTACAAGATCACCGTCAACAGCAGCAGCACGCCCACGTCGTACAGCCCGAGATCGTGGCGCGGCCCGCCGGGGTAGTTCACCGCCAGAAAGAAGTCCGTCTTCACGCCCGGATGATCGTGAACGAAGAAGCACCCGACGCGCGCGATCGCCCAGCCCGGAGCCGTGCCTAGCGCGAGCGCGTCGAGGTACGGCATGACCGGCGTCTTGATGCGGCGGAAGTAGACGAAGATGCCGATCAGCGCGCCCAGCACGCCGCCCATCGACGACAGGCCTTCCCAGAAGCGAAACACCAGGAACGGGTCGTCGGCTTTCAGCAGCTCGGGGTGGTAGCCGAAGAGGTGCAGCAGATGACCGCCGTAGAGGCCGAACATCACCGCCCAGGTCACCACGCCACGCAGCGGCTCGTCGTCACCGGGCCCGTACTTGCGCGCGGCGCGGGCAGCCAGCACCGCACCAACGCCGACACCGAGGGTCGAGAGCACGCCAAAGATGTCGATCTTCTGGCCGAGCGGCAACGAGAGCTGCGGCAACTCGAGGTAGGGCAACATGTCGGGGTCCTCTAGCGCTGCGCAGCGTGCGCGTCTCTGAGCTTGAGCGCGCTCAACGCCCTGCCCTCGCCGTTCTTCCCGTCAGAGCGTCGTCGTCGCCATCGCCTGATCGATCGCCACCCGAAGCGACGGCAGACACTTCGGGCAGAAGTGCTTCGCATTCTCGGGCGGCGGCAGCAGAAAAACGCCCCACGATCCAAACGGGAGCTCTGGCGTCGGGTGCGCGCGGCACCGATCGCACTCGTGATCCTGCCGGCCATCAGGCGTCTTCACCCAGCTCATGGGCCCAGTCTGCCTCGACCAATGAAATAGTCAGCTTGACTCTATCGTTGTCGTCGTTAGAGTCACATCGACTCGAACGGAGGTCAAAACGTGATCAGGTACATGAAGGCGGCGCCGACGACGTGGGTGATGCAGTTCAAGGGCAGCCGGCTGAAGCGTGAGGGCGCGGGGCTCTCGTTCTTCTACTGGGAGCCGACGACGACGCTGGTGGCCGTGCCGATGGCGAGCGTCGACGTGCCGTTCGCGTTCACCGAAGTGACGGCCGACTTCCAGCAGGTCACGGTTCAGGGACAGCTGACGTTCCGCGTGGCCGACCCGAAGAAGCTCGCGGCGCTGATGGACTACTCGGTGACGGCGCTCGGCGCGTATCGGTCCGAAGATCCCCAGAAGCTGACCGAGCGGCTCGTCTACGCCGCGCAGATTCTGACCCGCACGTCGCTCCAGCAGTGGGGCCTGCGGGAAGGCCTGACGCGATCAGAGCTGCTCGAGAAGTCCGTCATCACGGGGCTGCGCTCGACCGAGGCCGTGCAGATGCTCGGGGTCGAGGTGCTGAGCGTGTCGATCTTGTCGGTGCGGCCGACTCCGGAGATGGCGCGCGCCCTCGAAGCCGAAGCGCGTGAAGGCCTGCAGCGGCAGAGCGACGAGGCGATCTACGAGCGCCGCAACGCCGCCGTCGAGCAGGAGCGCCGCGTGAAGCAGAGCGAACTCGAGACCGAGATCATGGTCGAGACGAAGCGCCGCCACATTCGCGAGACGAAGATGGCCGCCGACATCGCGATGGAGAAGGAGCGCGAGAAGCTGCTCGAGCAGAAGTCCTCGAACGAGCGCACCCTGGCCGACGCGCAGGCGTACACGCTCGAGAAGACGCTTGGGCCCATTCGTCAGCTCGACTGGAAGACGCTGCAGGCCCTCTCGAGCGCCCGCATGGATCCCGCGTCGATGATCGCCGTCGCCTTCCGCGAGCTGGCCGAGAACGCGCACAAGATCGGCGAGCTGAACATGAGCCCCGATCTCCTGCGCACGCTGATGCAGCCCGCCCTGCCGAACGGAAAGTGAGGAGCCGCCATGTTCGAGAAGCTCGTGCTCGTCACCCGGAAGACCCGGCTGCAGGGGCTCATCGAGCGGTTCAACACGCGCGCCCAGGCGAAGTTCTACCTGGAGCACGCGGGCCTCGACTTCGAGGACTACGCCGATGAGGACGACGTGTACCGGGAGTCGATCGACGAGCTCGAGAAGCAGCTCGACCTCGGCATGCCGGTGCAGCGGCTCGATCGATCGTTGCTCTCGACGTACCACTTCGGGCCCAGCGATCTCGTCATCGCGGCCGGCCAGGACGGGCTCGTCGCGAACACCGCGAAGTACATCGGCGCGCAGCCGCTCATCGGCGTGAACCCCGACCCGAACCGCTTCGATGGCCAGCTGCTGCCGTTCGACGTCGACGAGGTACGCGTCGCGGTGACGCGCACCATCGAAGGGAAGATGCCGCTCGCCGAGGTGACGCTCGCACGGGCGCAGACGAGCGATGGCCAGACGCTGCTCGCGTTCAACGATCTCTTCATCGGCGAGACGACCCACCAGTCGGCGCACTACCGGCTGTGGACGTCTTCGGCCGCGAAGAAGAAGACCGAGCCTTCCGTCGAGCGCCAGTCGTCGAGCGGTGTGATCGTGTCCACCGGAGCGGGCTCCACCGGTTGGCTCTCGTCGGTGCGAAACATGGCCGAGCGGGTCGGCGCGTTCTTCGGCGCGCGGTCGATCAGTCCGCTCTCGATGCCGTGGAACGACCCGCGCCTCTTCTACGTGGTGCGTGAGCCGTTCATCTCGAAGCACTCCGAAGCGAAGAACGTCGTGGGCTGGCTCGAGCACGAGGCGCAGCTGCACATCGAGTCGCTCATGCCGCAGTCGGGAACCATCTTCTCCGACGGCATGGAGGCCGATTGTCTGCGCTTCACCTCGGGCATGACGGTGCGCGTGGGGCCTGCGCCGCAGCGGGCTCGGTTGGTGGTGACGGAGCCGCAGGCCGACTTCCACGATCCCTCGATCGATCCGCACACAGGTCGGCTTCGCACGAGGCCCGTGAACCTGATTCACTCGTGACATGACGACCCGGTTGGTGCTGCTCGCTGGTCTGACGACGTTGTTGGCCGGCTGTGGAACGCGCGGAACGTGCACGCCGATGACGTGCATGGGCTGCTGCTCACGAGACGATCGGTGTGTCGCCGGCACCGACGCGACGCAGTGCGGACGCAACGGCTCGTCGTGCAACACCTGTGCATCGGGCCAGACCTGCGCGTCCGGAGCGTGCAGCATTCCCGGCTCCACAGGAGGCGGCTCGACCGGTGGAGGCAGCGCAACGGCGGGCGGCAGTGCGGGCGGAGGCTCCGTTTCTGCTGGTGGAAGCGCGACAGGCGGCGGCACGAGTGACGCGGGCTTCATCGACCCATGCTCTGACGACGCGAAGCTCGTCTACGTGGTCGACTCGAACGGCACCTTCTCGAGCTTCAACCCCCGCCTCGCCGGCATGCCCGGAGCCTTCACCGACAAGGGCCGCCTCGCCTGCCCCGCCGCTGCCGGCGCGACGCCGTTCTCGATGTCGGTCGATCGCCAGGCCAAAGCGTGGGTCGTCTACGGCAACGGAGAGCTCTTCCGCGTCGACGTGAACACCCTCGCCTGCACGCGCATCGCCGTCACGAGCCCGAACAACGCGAAGGTGTATGGCATGGGCTTCGTGACCGACACGGCCGGAGGAACGACCGACACGCTCTACGTCGCGGGCAACGCGGTGAGCTCGAACTTCATGACCAGCCAGTTCGGCACGCTCTCGACGACGGCGCCGTACGCAGTGACGGTGCGGGCGCAGCTCACCGGCGCTCCCGAGCTCACCGGCACCGGCGACGCCCACCTGTGGGCCTTCTTTCCCAACGTGAGCCCGCCGCGCGTGAGCGAGCTCTCGAAGACGAATGGCATGGCGCTGCGCAGCTTCCCTGCTGCGGCGCTGATGGGCAGCCCGGCGGCCTGGGCGTTCGCGTTCTGGGGCGGAGACTTCTGGATCTTCCTTCAGCGCCAGGGCGAGACGTCGACGACGGTCTACCGAATGAACGGAATGACCGGCGCCGTGACGACCCCGATTCCGAACTCCGGCCGTCGCATCGTGGGCGCAGGCGTGTCGACCTGCGCACCGATCATGATCGAGTGAATCAGAGCGGCGTGAGCGACGCCTTGCTGGCGAGCGCTTCGATCAGATCTCCAAGCGCGTAGGGCACCGAATACGGCCGGCGCGCCGTCGCCTTGAAGTCGTGCTCGAAGCCCACCTTGTGCAGCCACTCGTGCCCGAGGTGGCCCGCGATCTCGCTCTCGTCGAAGCCCGCGTAGAAGCGGCGGTTCGTGGTGATCGTGTCGCTCGATTCGGTCGTGTACCCGACGACCTTTCGCTGGAACCACGAGAAGTTCTCGAGCGAGACGTTGAGATCGACCTCTCCGTCGGCCGCGCTCGTGAAGTTCTCTTTGCCCGCGCGAATCACCGCGTAGATCTCGGCCGGCGTTCGGCTCTCGCTCGCGAAGCCCGGCTTGCCCGCGTACGTGTGGTTCAACACCGCGTCTTTGAACTCGCGGCTGCTCAGCACCTCACCCAGCTTCACCATCGCGCGCTCGAGCTTCTGCTTCTCGAGCGGCGAGTAGCCGGTCGTCTTGCCGATCGACACTCGCATCGGGCCCGTGGGCTCGAACGTATCGACGGGAATGGTGGTGGAGCCGGAACGGGTTGGCTGCGTGGGTCGAGCGGTGGTGGAGGAAGGCTCGGGCGAGGAGACGGCCCGGCGGTGGAACAGGTTCGAGAACCAGCGGCCAATTCGCATGAGGAGTTCTCACGCACGCTCGAATTTCCGTTTCGGGGCTCTCGCGAAACGAGAACCCATCGTCTTGTCATGTTGACGGGGGTCGCCACGTCCGGTAGGTGCGCGGCCGATTTCCTTCGTTCGTTTCTGGCGGTGGTAGCTCAATTGGTAGAGCACAGGATTGTGAATCCTGGGGTTGCCGGTTCAATCCCGGTCCATCGCCCTCAGCAGCACCTGCGCCTATAGCTCAGCTGGATAGAGCATCGGCCTTCGAAGCCGAGGGTCGGGGGTTCGAATCCCTCTGGGCGCGCTTGGCAAACCCCGAACTGGAATGGCTCGAGAAGACGTACCGTCCGAATGAGCCGCAGTTGACGGTTCGCGCGGTGCTCCTCGGCATGGTGATTGGCGCAGTGATGTGCCTGTCGAACCTGTACGTGGTGCTCAAGACGGGTTGGAGCATCGGCGTCACGGTCGTCTCGTGCATCATCGCGTGGGCGGCCCTCTCGGGCATCAAGGCCGTCGGGCTGACGAAGAAGAAGCTCGGCGAGCTCGAGAACAACGCGATGGGCGACGTCGCGTCGGCGGCTGGCTACATGACGGGCGGCGGCAACATGGCGGCGCTCCCGGCGCTCGTGATGCTGACTGGAACCCGGCCTGACGCGTGGATTCTGATCTTGTGGTTCGCGGGCATCGCTGCGCTCGGCGTGTTCGCGGCGATTCCGATCAAACGCCAGCTCATCAACCAGGAGCAGCTGCCCTTCCCCACCGGCACTGCGACGGCCGAGACGATTCGTGCGCTGCATGCGCAGGACGAGAGCGGCGCGAAGCAGGCACGGTGGCTCGGGCTCTCGGCCCTCGTCGGCGCGGCCATCGCGTGGCTGCGTGACGCCAACGTCTCGTGGATGCCGTTTCGGCTGCCAGGCACGTTCAGTCTGCCGCTGTCGCTGAAGGGGAAGACCTTCTCGGAGTGGACGCTCGCGCTCGAAGGCAGCGTGCTGATGCTCGGCGCCGGCGCGTTGATGTCGTTTCGCACGGGCTGGTCGATGCTGCTCGGCGCCAGCGTGACGTTCGGCGTGATCGCGCCTGCCTTGTTCGAGGCCGGCATCATCGCCGACGCAGGCTACAAGCCGATCGCCGGGTGGACGGTGTGGCTGGGCGCTTCGGTGCTCGTCTCGTCGGGCCTGACGTCGTTCGCGTTCCAGTGGCGCAGCGTCGTGAAGAGCGTCACCGAGCTGATCGCGATGATTCGCCCGAAGAAGGCCGGGCAGGCAGACGATCCACTCGCGGGCATCGAGCCGCCGGCCGCGTGGTTTCCGATCGGCTTCCTCATCTTCGGACCGCCGGTCGTCTTCCTCGGCTGGTACGCGTTCGACATTCCGCTGTGGGCCGGCGCCCTCGCGTTGCCGCTGTCGGTGCTCATGGGCGTGATCGCCGCGCGCGTGACAGGTGAGACCGACGTGACGCCGACGAAGGCGCTCGGGCCGGTGACGCAGCTCATCTACGCCGCGCTGCTGCCGAAGGCGCTCACGCCGAACATCATGAGCGCGAACATCACGGGCGGCGTGGGGCTGCACGCGGCCGATCTGCTCACCGATCTCAAGAGCGGCTACCTGCTCGGAGCGCGTCCTCGCCAGCAGTTGATCGCGCAGCTCTTCGGCGTCGTCGCGGGTTCTCTCGCGGTCGTTCCGGCCTTCATGATTCTCGTGCCCAGCCCCGACGTGCTCGGGTCGAAGGAGTTTCCCGCTCCGGGCGCGCTCGTGTGGGCGAACGTGTCGAAGATGCTGGTCGCGGGCGTCGACGCGCTGCACCCGTCTGCGCGCTGGGCGGCGCTGATCGGGCTCATCATCGGCACCACGCTCGCGATCCTCGAAGTGAAGCTGCCAAAGAAGGCCAAGGCCTGGGTGCCGTCTCCCTCGGGGCTCGGCATCGCCATGGTCATTCCCGCGTACAACTCGATCATGATGTTCATCGGAGCCGCCGTCGCCGAGTGGTACCGCCGAAAGAAGGGCGACAAGGTGGCCGCTGCCGTCACGGTGCCCGTCGCGTCGGGCTTCATCGCGGGCGAGTCGATTCTGGGCATTCTCATCAAGATGCTCGTCGCGTTCGGTGTGATGCCGAAGGGGTAGCCCCGGGGCTTGAGCTCTTCGCGCGCCCGGCGGATTCTCTGAGCCGTGTCGGCGCACCACCTGCTCACGACCTCGTACAGCGAGACCTGGGCGATCGAACCGCGGCACGAGCTGCCGTTTCCGCTCGCGCTCGAGCTCGTCTCGGCGCCGATGACGAACGAGGTGATCGAGCGGCTCACGGCCTGGCTGCGTGGCTACGCCCGTCGCGGCCCGCCCTGGCAGGACCTCGTCGAGGTCGATCTCGATCCGTCGCGGCTGTCGTTGGTGCTCGAGCGCTTCGTCGGCGTCACCCTGGGCGATCTCCTTCGCAACCTGGGTGAAGAGCGCTGGGTGTTGCCGGTGCCTGCGTGGCTCCGACTGGCAGAAGGGCTGTTCGACGCGTTCGAGCGCAGTGGAGACGAGCTGCTGAAGGAGCCGCCCTGTCCGCAAGGCATCGGCTGGTCACTCACGGGAGAGCTGACGCTGGCGCCTGTCGCCCTCAACGCCCTGCTCGCCACCGGTCGCGACGTGAACGATCACTCGATGCTGTTCTCTCCAGAGCACGTCACGCGCGCTGAGCTGACCGAACGAACGCTCGTCTTCGAGCTCGGGGTCTGTCTCGCGTGGATGTTGACCGGCTGGCATCCGCTCGAGGCCGATGCTGGCGGACATGTCGGTGGGCTCCTTCGGGCCGAACGGCCGCTCGCTGCGGGGTGGAAGCTGGGCAGCAGTGACGAGGTGATCGCGGTGCTCGACCGCGCGATGGCGCACCTGCCCGAGGCGCGCTTTCGAACGCTGAAGGAGTTCCGGTTCTCGCTGCGCAGCGCGTGTGGCGTGGCGCCGGCGTCGAAGATCGAGTCGTTCAGCACGCTGGAGGCGGCGACCCATCGCTTCGTCGATCGACTGATCGAACACCTCTGGACGAAAGACACCCTGCTGCCCGCGACGTGGGATGGCCTGTGGCCCGAGGGAATCCACCCGCTCGAGGGCTTGTCGGTGGTGGAAGATCGCCTGCTGGAGCACCGGGTCGACAAACGCACGTTCGCGCGGCGGGCCGAGCTCGGGCATTCGATTCGCCCGTGGCGCACGCCTCCCGAACGGGCTGACGACGAGGCAGCGTTTCGAGCGGCCGACAGTCAGCGCTGGTGGGTCGGAGCGCCTCCCGCGCGTTACCCGTGGCGCTGAAGGCTGAATTGCGACCCTGAGTGCGTTACATCGGTCGCACTCCGATGAGCCACCGGATCACGCCGATCGATCACCCCGTCACCTTCGAGATCGATGGAGAGTCGATCACCGGACAAGACGGCGACACCATCGCGGTCGCCTTCGTCGCGGCGGGCCGCACCACCCTGTCCCGCTCCATCAAGTACCACCGGCCACGCGGGCCGTTCTGTCTGTCGGGCGGCTGCTCGCACTGTCTGGTGCGCGTCGACGGCGTTCCGAACCAGCCCTCGTGTCAGGTCGACATCAAGCCGGGCATGCGCGTCGAACGGCAGAACGCGTTTCCCGACGCGAGCGTCGACGTGCTGCAGGCGACCGATCTCGTCTTCTCGAAGTGGTTCAACCACCACGAGTTCCTCGCCGGCGTGCCCCTCATCGAGAAGGTGATGCTGCAGGTCGCACGCAAGCTGTCGGGGCTGGGGCTGATGCCCGAGAAGCCTGCCCCGCCGCGTGAGCCGCCGGTCGTCGAGTCCGTCGCCGTCGCGATCGTCGGAGGTGGAGCCTCAGGGCTGGCGGCCGCGAGGCGACTGGCAGAACGCAACGTCGCCTTCACGCTGTTCGAGCGCGATCGTTCGTGCGGTGGGCGGCTGCTCCACGGCTGTGACGAAGGAGCGCCGGCCATCGTCGTTCCTTCGGGCACGTCGATTCGAACCGGAGCGACCGTCGTCGGCATCTTCGCAGACGATCACAAGCCGTTCCTCGCGGTCGTGCAGCACCAGCGCCTGCACTTCGTCTTCTACGAGCGCTTGCTGCTTGCCAACGGTGGACAGCCCACGCTGCTGACGTTCCCGAACAACGATCTGCCGGGCATCTTCGCGAGCCGCGCGGTGAGCCGAATGATCCGCAAACACGCGGTGCTTCCCGGTGAGCGCATCGCGGTGGTCGGAGACGCTGACGAAGCGAAGTCGCTCGCGAAGTTGATCACCTCGAATGGTGGAACGGCCGTCGCCGTCGGCGCAGAGCCCGTTCGTGCGCACGGCATTCGCAGCGTGCAGGCGCTCACGGTCTCGCTTCAGGGGCGCATCGAGAAGGTCGACTGCGACGCGGTCGCGCTGTGTGCGCCGCTGAGTCCTGCGTTCGAGCTCGCGCGCGCGGCTGGTGCCCGCGTCGGGTGGGACGCCCGCTCGCACCTCTTCACGGTCGAAGCCGACGCTGCGGGCAAGAGCGCCGACGCCGTGTGGGTCGCCGGTGAACTGCGTGGACCCATGAGCGCCGCCGCCGCGAGCGAGCAGGGCCTCGTCGCCGCCGAAGCGATCGCCAGCGCCATCAAGGGAGCGACGTCATGAGCAAAGCGCTCCTGTGCTGCTGCGAAGACGTCACGGTCTCCGAGGTCGAGCACGCGATCGAGAAGGGCTACCGCGACATCGAGTCGGTGAAGCGCTTCACGGGCTTCGGCACCGGCATGTGCCAGGGGAAGCAGTGCCTCACGGCGGTCGCGCGCCTGCTCGAGTCGAAAGCGAAGACGAAGCCGTCGCAGCTGATGCCGTTCACGCCGCGGCCTCCCCTCTTCCCCACCGAGCTCTCGTTGTGGGCGTCCGCGTCGTTCGATCCTGCCGTGGCTCCAGGTGGTGGTGTTCCCGAGTCGATCGGCCTCACCGAGAACGCGCTCAAGCCCGAGGCGCCGGTTCCGTCGAAGGCGAAGATCGTCATCATCGGCGGCGGCATTCTCGGCCTCTCGCTCGCGTGGAACCTCGCGCAGCGCGGAGAGACCGACATCGTCGTGCTCGAGAAGGGCTACCTCTGCGCCGGAGCGTCGGGCCGCAACGGCGGTGGCGTTCGGATGCAGTGGGGCACGCCCACGCTGATCACGCTCGCCCAGCGATCGATCGAGCTCATGAAGCGCTTCGCGCGCGACATGGGCATCAACGTCTGGTTCCGCCAGGGCGGCTACCTGTTCCTCGCGAAGTCAGACTCGGTCGTCTCGAAGCTCGAGCGCGCGGCGCAGCTGCACAACAAGCACGGCGTGCCGACGCAGATCCTCACGCCAGATGCTGCGCGTGAGGTCGTGCCCGAGCTGACGATGACGGGCGTGAAGGCCGCCGCGTGGAACCCGCTCGATGGCGTGATCTTCCCGTGGCCGTTCCTCTGGGGCTACGCGACCGCAGCGCAGAAGAAGGGCGTGAAGGTCGAGACGTTCACGAAGGTGATCGGCTTCGAGCAGAGCCAGCACCGCATCAAGAAGGTGATCACCGATCGCGGCGACATCGAGTGCGAGACCGTCGTGCTCGCCGGTGGCGCCTGGAGCCCCGCGATCGCAGCGCTCGCCGGCATCGACCTGCCGAACGAGCCGCACCGTCATGAGATCTGCTCCACCGAGCCGCTCAAGCCGTTCCTCGGGCCGCTGGTGTCGGTGCTCGACTCGGGCCTCTACTTCTCGCAGTCGATGCGCGGCGAGATCGTCGGCGGCATGGGCGACTCGCGCGAACCGGCCGGCATGAACCTGGGGTCGACGCAGCGCTTTCTCACCCGCTACTCCCAGGCGCTGACCGAGCAGATGCCGCAGGTCGGCCGGGTGAAGATCCTCCGCCAGTGGTCAGGCCCCTACGATGTGACGCCGGACAACTCGCCGATCCTTGGGCGCACCCCCGGCCTGCCCAACCTGCTGCAGCTCAGCGGCTTCGTGGGCCACGGCTTCATGATGGCGCCGGCCGTCACCGAACGAATGGCCGCGTGGATGGCGACCAACGAGTCCGACGAGCTCTTCGAGCGCTTCACCCTGAGCCGCTTCGAAGAGGGCCGCATGGAGCGCGAAGACATGATCATCGGCTGAAGCTGACATGTGGCAAGCCGTGAGCAGAAGCTTGAACGCAGGCGACACAGGCTTGCGACAAAGGCTCTCGGTCGACATGAGGGAATGGTGCCGTTCGAGTTCCTCGAGCCAGGTGTGGTGAAGCTGACGATCCCCGACACGGGCTGGGAGCTGTCCGACCGCAAGGCGTTCGCGCTCGCCGTGACCCGCAGCTGCGCAAGCGGACCCACCGGGCTGATCCTCGAGTCGAACACGCGCGCGGTGACCGAAGCCGGGCCGAACCACATGCTCGATCTCCTCGACCAGCTGCGGGAATCGATCACCTGCCTCGGGGTGATCACCAGCTCGGCCATTCTCGAGCTCACCGTGATGGCCCTGCGCGCGGCGCTCGGCGTGCGCGGCATTCACCTGCCCATCGTCTCGTCGTCTGAAGGCGACGTGGTGCTGCGAGCGGTGCTGGACCACACGCGAGCGCGCCGCGAGAGCCTCACCGAGCCGAGCTTCGCGCCACCCGCACGGGCCTGAAGCCCGGTCATTCTGACCACCCTGCTCGTCTGGCGGGCCCCGCAACATCTCCGCGGCCCGCGCGTCATCTCTCGGTGAGGTGATCGCCATGAAGGCCTTGCTGCTCTCGTTGTTCAGCGTCACCGCGCTTGCACAGGCGCCATCCTTCCCTCCGCTCGAGGACGACTTCGATGACGATGGGCCGCCCATCGACGTGCCGCAGGTCTCGTCGGTCGACGCGTTCGAGCCCGCCCTCGCGCCGTATGGAACGTGGGTGTCGATCGAGGGGCAGCGCGCGTTCCAGCCCTCGGTGGCGCTCGTCGGGCCCGACTTCGTCCCGTACGCGTCGCAGGGCCAGTGGGTGTCGACGCAGGCCGGGTGGTCGTTCTCGACATCGCTGCCGTTCGGCTGGGCGACGTACCACTACGGTCGCTGGTGGTTCGACCAGACGCGCGGCTGGCTCTGGCTTCCTGACACCGTGTGGGGTCCTGCGTGGGTCGACTGGCGCGATGGCGGTGGGTACCTCGGCTGGGCGCCGCTGCCGCCTCCGCGCTTCGCGTCGTATCGCCCGAGCTGGTTCTTCGTGCGCTCGGGTGTCTTCGGGTCGCCCAACGTCATGCGGTACGGGGTGCCGCGCGGGCAGCACGACGCGATCTTCGGCCTGACGATCTCGGTGCCGTCGCGCCGCTATCGCGGCAACACCTGGTACTCCGGGCCCGCCTATCGCGACGTCGCGCGCTTCGGTGGAGAGCCGCAGCAGCGACCGACATCTGCGTTCGGACCTCCGCCTGAGGTGCGGGTGTCGATTCGACCGCGCGTGTTCCTGCGTGAAGTGCCGCCTCCGCCCGCGGCCCATTGGTCGAGGCCATGGCCTGTTGGATCGAGTGGGTGGCCGAATCGCGGCATCGCGCCAGCCGTTCGGCAGCCACAGAATGTGCACCAGGCCGTGCCCGTCGGGCCGCCGCCTCCTCGAAGCGGCGTGCATCAAGCGCAGCCGGTTGGACCGCCCCCGTCGCGGGGTGGAGGCCGTCAGCGTCGCTGATCGCCGCTCGCCCGTTTGGATCGCAGACCGCCTCAGCGCCATACTGAGAGCAGTCATGGGCAACGCGGCGAAACGGGATGCGACCTACGAGGACCTGCTCCAGGTCCCCAGCAACCTCATCGCGGAGATCATCCGCGGCACCCTTCACACCCTGCCGAGGCCCGCCGGCTTTCATTCCATGGTGTCCTCGTCGTTGGGAGGCGAACTCCACGGTTTTGGCCGAGGACGAGGAGGGCCAGGCGGCTGGCAGCTCCTTGATGAGCCCGAGCTTCATCTGGGTGCCGACATCCTCGTTCCGGACCTCGCAGGCTGGCGCAAAGAGCGAATGCCTCAAGTGCCCGATGTCGCGTACTTCACCCTTGCTCCCGATTGGGTGTGTGAGGTGCTGTCGCCGTCGACGGCCGCCATGGATCGCGCCGAGAAGTTGCCCATCTACGCAGAGCACCACGTCGGGTTTGCATGGCTCATCGATCCGCGAGTCCAGACCCACGAGGTGTTCAAACTCGACGGAGCAACGTACCGTCTGGTCAAGACGTGGCGCGGCGCCGAACAGGCCCGCGCAGAGCCCTTCGATGCCATTGCGCTCGCCCTGTCTCAGCTGTGGCCCGAGTAGGACGAGCTGACACTCAACGAGGTGGCAGCGGAGCCAGTCCCAGCACGCGCCGGTTCGCGTTGACGCGAGCGCGATCGGCTGGAGTCACCGCTCCCGAGCCCTGTGTTCCGTAGCGCTGCGGCTGCCCTTCATTGACCAGGACGCGATCGGTGAGGAAAGCGAGGCTCTCGGCGTCAGCCTCGTTCTTCGCGACGGCCACTTCGAGCAGCGCCAGACACCGTCGCTGCAGCGGCAGATCGTGATCGAGGTGCTGGGCGATCACCCACGCAGCCATGGAGCCGTCTTCACCAACCAGCGACCGCCCTGGCCAGCCGTGATCCTCGATGATCGCGCGGAGGCGTGCGGTGTGCCGCTTCGTCACCTCGGCAAACGGCGCATCGACCCCACGAGCAGCTGCCTTTCGAACGGCCTGATCTTCGTCCTTCATGGCGAGCAACTCCGCACGCAAGGCAGGCGCGCGGAGGGACGGCTCGGCATGAACCAGCAACGAAAGAACGAGCGCGATCACACGACGGTGACGGGCTGACCGACCTCGGGCTTCTTGAGCTCGGCGACCGCGGCAGGCCCGATGAGCTCCTTCAGCTTCGCGACGGTGGCCGCATCTCCGGCGTAGTGGTGGCCCGTGTGCGCGCCGAGCGCCTGCGTCACCATCGAGAGGGTGATCGACGAGGGAAGGTTGTAGCGCCTGGTGAACGTGCTCCAGACCTCGTTGTCACGGTAGCCCTCGTCGACGGCGAGCGACTGACCGAACGCGAGCATTCCGGCGAGCTTCACGTCTTCGGCTGGCATGCGCAGCAGGCCCTTGTCACCGAGGAAGCGGTTGAACTCGAACACCGTGATCGCGCGCAGGCCCTCTTCCGAGAGGTGCGAGTACCGCGAGCTCACCGACATCACGTACTCGGTCTTGCCGTCGCGGCCCTTCTGCTCGGTGAAACGAATGAGGTCCTTCTCGCCCATCTTCGGCTCGAACCAGCCGCCGGCGATCACCTTCGAGTCGGGGTTGGCGCGATCGAGAATGCCGCTGAACTCCGAGAGCGTGTTCACCATGTTCGCGCTGACGAGCACCTTGGTGCCGTCGAGCACGCTCGCGTGGCGGTCCTGCTTCACGGGCTCGAACTCACGGCGCGTGTCTTCGGGCACCTTGAACGTCGAGTAGTTGAAGTGCTTGTCGAGGTAGTCGGCCTGGCCGTCGTTGTCGCGGTCGAGCACCTTCTCGCGCGTCATCGTCGAGATCGGCGTGAGGTAGTTGTCCCACGTGCGGCCCCAGCCGATGTCGGCGGCGTCGTTCATGCCCTTGTGAATGTCGTTCCACCCCTTGCGGCCGGCGACGCCGTCGACGAGCGCCATGAGCGCCTGCACGCCTTCACCGCGGGTCATCTGGCCGTTGGTGTCGGTGTAGAAGTTCGAGGCGGCGTAGGTGGTGACGACCTGCGCGTTGCCGTACTTCTCCTTCACCTTGTCGAGCACGCCCTTGCCGACGCACAGGTTGTAGAAGAGCAGCTTGTCGGCGGCGCCGTCGGTGGTCGCGGGCCCGTTGTTCACCGAGCTCGACATCGCGCGGCCCCAGTTCGAGTGACCGTCGTAGCCGACGATCTGCACGTTCGGGTCGTTCATGGGCGAGAGGATGTTGGTGCCGCCTTCACGCACCGAGATGCGGAACTTCGTCTCCCCGACGCCGGGCTTGTTGATCGTCGCCTCGTATGTCGACACGCCGTACTGGTTCTCGGCGCCGACCGGCTTGAAGCCGTGGTCCTTGAGGTACTTCGTGAAGCCGCCCCAGAACTCGCCCTGCCCCACCGTCCACGAGAGGTTGACGGTGTTCTTCCCGTTGGCGAACCACTTGTCGTACGGCGGCGAGGTGGGCGCGAGCTCTTTGAGGAGCGCGTCGGCGACCTTCTTCGGCTCGCCCATCTGCCCGGCCTTCGAGTTCACGAGGTGGAAGATCATGCTCTCGCGAAGGCGCGGGTTCTTCTCGGCGCGCACGAGCGCTTCGTAGGTGCCGAGGGCCGACTGCTGCAGCGCGGGCGTCTTGGCGGCGTTGACGAGATCGAGCAGCACCGACGCAGCCGAGCCACGCAGCTGGAGCGCCTGGTTCGCGTCGAGGCCCGCGGGCGGAGCGCCGTCGCTGGGAACGCGGGCGAGCGCGAGCTTCAGTTGATCGAACGTCTTCGCCTGCAGCTCGGGCGTGACGTTGGCGAGCATGGGCTCACGCGCGTTGTCGGCGACTTCGCCGGCCTTGAAGAGCGCGTCTCCGAGCTCGACGTTGTTCGCAGGGGCCTTGCCGTCGGCAGCGGCGGTGAAGACTCCCGACGCGTTGAGGAAGACGGGGCGGTTTCCACCAGCGGGGTCGAGGTTGATCGTCTGGCCACCGGGAGGCGGCTGCGGAGGCGGCGTCGGCTCGACGAGCGCCTTGATCACGTCGAGCGCACCGGCCTGAAACAGGTCCTTGTACTCGGTCATGATGCGCTGCAGGTCGGCCTTCTCGGTCTTCGAGACGATGCCGTTCTTCTGCGCCTGCGCGACGATCGCCTTCGCCTCATCTGGCGTGATGGCGCGGTCGGCGGCGGCGGTCTGGCCCATGCGACGAATCGTGGTCATGTGGAGTCCCCGAGGTGCTGCGAGATGGGCGGTGCATAGCACGGGGTGAAGCGGCTCCGAGACAGCGGCTGTCACCCGCGCGTGACGTCGTGGGAAGCGACGATCGTGGGCACGACAGGTGGCACCAGTGGAGGCTCCAGAAACAGGGACCGCACGGTCACGACACTCTGCATCAGGCCGGAACGGGCCGATATCGTTCATCCATTTGAGGTCGACTTGAAATGACCGGTTGGTCACGTCACTGGCACGGCGGGCGCACTGGAAGCCGGCATGCTCCGACGATTGCCGATGATGATGGTGACGATGTTCGCGGTGGGCTGCGCCGACGGTGTGGTGACTGAGGGTGGGGATTTCGAAGATGCGGATCCCGAGACGCTCGAGACGGCGACGGTGACGCAGGAGGTGCGGTGCGCGCCGCGCATGAACACCTTCCCGGTCGGAGCCGCGCACAACATTGGCTACGACCGCGCGTCGTGTGGAACGGGAACGTGCCGCACGTCGTGTCCTGATCAGAACGCGAACTCCGATTGGAATCCGGCGGCGACGCACAATGGCATCGACGTGTTCGCGTTTCAGCGGGCGCCGATGGTGGCGGTGGCGAACGGGACGATCGTTCGGGTGGGCACGCCGAGCGCGACGTCGGGGCTTCGCGTGCGCCTGCGCGATGAGTGCGGCTGGGAGTACTACTACGGCCACCTGGATCAGGCCGTCGTCCGCGAGGGCCAGACGGTCACGGCCGGGCAGTTGATTGGCTACATGGGGCGCACGGGAACGGGCTCGACGCACCTGCACTTCAACGTGTCGCCTGATGGGCAGTACCTGCGAGACATCAACCCGTTCGAGCTGCTGCGGACGACGTCACCGACCGCGTGTCGTGCTGCTCCGACTCCGACTCCGACGCCCACTCCGACGCCGACGCCGACGCCAACGCCGACTGCGGGCTGTGGCTTGCTCGCGCCAGGGCAGTCGTTGGCTGCGGGCCAGAGCAAGGCGTCGTGTGATGGGCGCTTCGTGCTCGCGATGCAGACCGATGGAAACCTGGTGCTGTACCAGGGCACTCGCGCGCTCTGGGCGACGATGACGAACGGCCGTGGCGGAGCGCTGGCCGCGATGCAGGGTGACGGGAACTTCGTCGTCTACACGGCAGCGGGAGCCCCGCTCTTCCACACGAACACGTTCCGCTACGCCGGAGCGCGGCTCGCGATTCAGAACGACGGGAATCTGGTCGTGTACCAGGGCACCACTCCGCGCTGGGCCTCGAACACCGGCGGGCGCTGATCAGCAGAGGAGCCTGAGTGCTCCGCCGCCATGCCTTGTCGAATGATCGCCAGCTGATCGCGAGCACGGCGCCAACCGCCTTCGCTTCTTTCCCAAGCGATGCCCATTCGAGGCGAAGGGCAGAGCGACGCCACCGCGCCCTCGCGCAGGCAGGACCAACCATGCGGCGACCGGTCAGCGCGCGACGAGGTGCTGCACGAGCAGCACGATCTTCTTCTCGGCGTCGTCCTTCGAGAGAGCGCGCGCGACGACACCTTCAGCCGCAGCGTCGAGCACCTCGGCGAGCTCGGTGGCCTTGCGTCGCTCCACCACCTCGCAGGCGACCAGCAGCTTCGCGAGGTGCGCCACGTACTTCTCGTGGCCCTTCTTCACGATCTCGGCAGTCAGCACGTTCGAGGCCTGCAGCAGCTCTGCGCCTTCGGTCGACTGGTGCACGAGCTCGTAGAGCCGCACGAACTTGGTGATCATCGAGCGCTCGAGCGCTGCGATCGGAGTGGCCTCCTTCGACGCGGCCTCGACGGCCTCGCTCACCATGCGATCGATCACCCGCTCGACCACCGCCGCGAACACCGCCGTCTTGTTCGGGAAGTAGGCGTACGCGGTCGCTTTCGAGACCTGCGCCTCCTGCGCCACTGCCTCCATCGAGGTCTTCCGCAGCCCGTAGCGGAGGAACAGCGTCAGCCCGGCGTCGAGCAACCCCTGATGAACACGGTCTTTTCGAGAAACGTCGTCGCTCACCGAAACCCCTTTCGCATTCTCGCATCTCACCCGCAACTGAACGGTTTGCACGAAAAACGTTCACTCCATCCAAGACGTACAACCATGGGAGCGGGTCATGTCAGAGTCGATCACGAAGGTCTCGAAGGTGGTGCTGATCACGGGGTGCTCGTCGGGCATCGGTCTTTCGACGGCGAAGTACCTGGCAGCGCGAGGGCATCAGGTGGTGGCGACCGCGCGTCGGGTGAAGGACCTGGCCGAGCTGAAGGCCGCAGGCTGCGACGTGCTGGCGCTCGACGTGAACGACGAGGCGTCGATGGTGGCTGCGGTTCAGACGGTCGAGGCGAAGTACGGCGCGATTGGCGTGCTGGTGAACAACGCCGGCTACAGCCAGTCGGGCGCGATCGAGACGGTGCCGCTCGAGAAGGTGCGCGCGCAGTTCGAGACGAACGTGTTCGGGCTGGTGCGGCTGACGCAGCTGGTGCTGCCGGGCATGCGCCGTCAGGGCTGGGGTCGGGTCATCAACATGAGCTCGATGGGCGGCAAGCTGACGTTCCCGGGCGGCGGCTACTACCACGCGACGAAACACGCGGTCGAAGCCATCAGCGACGCGCTGCGGTTCGAGGTGCAGGGCTTCGGCATCAAGGTGGTGCTGGTGGAGCCTGGCCTCATCAAGAGCGGCTTCAGCGAGGCGGCGGTGAGCGCGATGGAGGGAACTGAAGGAACCGACGTGTACGGCGTGTTCCACGACGCGGTCGCGAAGGCGACGAAGGAGTCGTACGAGAAGGGCCCGCTCTCGAAGCTGGCCGGCGTGCCGGATGATGTGGCCGCCGTGATCGAAAAGGCGATCGTCTCGAGGTCGCCGCGCGCCCGGTACACGGTGTCGGGGTCGGCGACGCTGCTGCTCACCCAACGCAAGATGATGTCCGACCGCACGTGGGACTGGTTCCTCAAGTCGAACTTCCCGGTGCCGGGCGTGGCCGCGAAAGCCTGAGCTCCTGCCGATTCACGCTGGGAGCACGAGGGTGAAGGTGCTCCCGGCGGGCGCGCGCGGCGCGTAGGTCAGCTCTCCGCCCATCGCGCGCGCGAGCTGCCGTGAGATCGCCAGGCCCAGACCAGTTCCGCCATGACGCCGCTTGCTCGAGGGATCGGCCTGGTGAAACGGCTGAAAGAGCCCCGCCCTGCCGTCGACGGGAATGCCGATGCCCGTGTCGTCGACGGTGATGGTGAGGGCTGCCGGTGTCGTGGTCAGGCGAACCAGAATCGCGCCCGAGTCGGTGAACTTGATCGCGTTGCCGATGAGGTTGCTGAGAATCTGCCGCAGCCGGGTGGCGTCGAGCATCACCGGCTTCTGCGCCTCTCCCCGCAGCTCGAGCGCGAGCCCCTTCTTCGTGGCCATCGGCTGAAGCAGCGCCACGACGTCTCGCACGATCTCGCTGGGGACGCTCGAGACCGGAGCCAGCGTCGCCGCGCCGCTCTCGAGGCTGGTGAGGCTCAGGACGTCGCTGATGACCGTGATCAACGACTGGCCGCTGCGGGCGATGAGCTCGAGGTGTTCACGCTGATCGGCGCGCGGCGATTCGGCGAGGAGCAGATCAGTCAGCCCGAGCACTCCGTTCATCGGCGTGCGCAGCTCGTGGCTGATGTTGGCGAGGAAGAGCGTGCGGGCCTTCTGCGCGCGCTCCGACTCTTCGAAGGCCAGCAGCCGAAGCCGTTCGCTCGCGCCGGTGAACAACGAGAGGCCGATCACGAGCGCGATGGCGCGAGCGAGGAGCACGACGAACGGCACTGGCCCTTCCGCGGGCAACGGAAGATGACCGTGGAGCGTGGACACGACGACGACGAGCAGCGCGGCCGCGAGCCCGCCGATGATGCCCTCACGCTCTCCGACGAGCACGAAGCCCGAGATGGGGAAGACGAGGCAATAGAGAATCGAGCTGAACTGGAGCGGGGTCTCGACGAGCGTGTTGACGGTGATGGCGACCCACGTGACGGCCAGCAGGGTGAACCACGTGCGCTGCGGCCTCCAGCCTGCGCGGTAGCGCATGGTGAGCGCGATGAGACAGACCCCGAAGGTGTGGGTCATCATCGCCGAGAGCGGCAGGCCGACGAGCCAGTACCCCGGCGCGGTGGTGAGCGCGGCGAGGGCGCTGATGACGAGCGTGACGATCATGAGCTGCGAGCGCAGCCGCTCGAGCGATCCAGGCTCGCCACGCGCGGGCTGCAACCCCTCGGCGAGCTCCCCCAGCGAGTGCGGCAGCGACGGAAAAGCCGCCAGCGCGAGCACCGGAGCGAGGAGCCACACGAGGCCGAGCGGATCGAGCACCTCGGCGCCGTTGGAGCGCGCGATGAAGACGGTGGGCACGGCCGACCCGACCCACAGCGCCGCCCAGCCGAGCGTGATGCCGCTGCGCAGGGCGAGCAGCACGAGCACGACCCACAGGCCCGAGGCCGCAGCGATGAGTCCCGGCGTGCGGTGGCCGGTCGTGAGCTCGATGATGGCGGTGAGGAACGACACGGCCGCCAGCGTGACGAGCGAGATGGCGAAGCGACGGCGCCGGGTGACCTCGACGAGCTGGCCGTTCGAACCGCGCACTCCGCAAAGGTACACGCTGAACGGCACGGCGCCCTGCTTCGTGAAGGGTCGCCTTTCACCCGTCTCGGGGCATGCTGGGCGGGTGGACCTCTGCGACGAAGTGATGGATCGGCCGCTCGATGCGCTCGTCGGGGCCGAAGACTCGGTGATCGTCGATCTTCCTGACTGGCATCAAGTGACGACGCCGTCATTCGCCAGTGGAGGGTTGAACGGCATCGCGCGGTGTCGACTTGCCGAGGCGCAGCTCGAGCAGCGAATCGATCGGGCGATCACGGGGTACTCAGGCATTCGCTGGCGGTGGACGGTGGGAGCGAACGACACGCCTGGTCTGGCCGAGCGGTTGCGAGCTCGTGGTCTTTCTGAACGCTCCGTCATCGGGTTGTGGCGGGCGAATGACCTGTCAGTACCCGACGGCGCGGAAGTGGTGGAGGCGAGGAGCGCCGACGAGGTGACCGCCTTCAGCACGGTGATGGCCGAGGGCTGGAGCGCGCCGCTGACTCCTCTGCTTGCCTACAACGCGCGGTTGGCCATGACGCCGGTGAAGCAGCGCCTGTTTCTCGCGCGAGTGGACGGTGAGCCAGCCGGGAGCGCCGGTGTCGCGATCGTCGAGCGCTCCGTCTATTTGATCGGAGCCGTCGTGCTGCCCCGCTTTCGCGGCCATGGCGTGTATCGGGCGTTGCTGAACGCGCGGTTCTCGCTCGCTCGATCGCTCGGGAAGGCGGTCGTCACCTGCCAGGCGAATCCGGCGACGTCAGGGCCGATTCTGCAGGCGCTCGGGTTTCAATCGGTCGGCAGGTTCCCGGTGTTCGGCCCGACATGATTCCGTCGTTTCCCTGAGCGTCTCTCGAGACCGCGGAAGCCGAGTGGTGAGTCATCACGCCTCGGGCATGAGCGGCTCGAGATGATCGACCTTCAGGTTCACCACCTTTCCACTGCGTTCGACCCGGCCGGCGGCGAGCACCAGCGCAGTCCCGGTGATCTCCTTTCGGTACTGCTCGAACCGCTTCGGCTCGATGACGAGGTTCGCGAGCCCTGTCTCGTCCTCCACCGACATGAAGCAGAAGCCCTTCGCTGTCGGAGGCCGTTGCCGGACGATCACCAGCCCGCCGAGCCGCACGGTCTTGCCACTCGGAACCTGCTGCAGCTGTTCGGCCGTGAGCGCGCCCGCCTTCTGGAGCTGCTTTCGCATCAACCCCACCGGGTGCGACTCGAGGGAGAGGCCAACCGTGTCGAAGTCGGTGGCCACGCGCTCGGTCGCGTTCATCGGAGGAAACGCCGGCGCATCGGTCGCCATGGGCAGGCCAAAGAAGAGATCGTCTTCGTCGAAGGTCCCCAGGGCAGCGAGCTCCCACAGCGCGGCGCGGCGTGACGTGGTGATGGAGGCCAGCGCTCCGGCCAGCACCAGCCGGGTCAGCTCGGCCTTCGGCACGCGGGTTCTGCGGGCGAGTTCGGCGAGCGATCCAAAAGCCCCTGCCCGCTCGCGCTCGGCCACCAACCGCTTCGCCGTCTCTTCCCGAAGCCCCTTCACGAGCTCGAACCCCAGCCGGAGCGCCGGTTGTTCAGGCAACACCCCCTTCATGGGAGCGCGTCTGAGGCCCCCCTCCGTCCGTCCATCGAGCTCGAGCTGGCACTTCCAGGTCGAGCGATTCACGTCGACGGCGCGCGGCTCGACGCCATGTCTTCGCGCATCGTCGACGAGCGAATGTGGCGCGTAGAAGCCCATCGGCTGCGCGTCGAGCAGCGCCGCGGTGAAGATCGCCGGGTAGTACTTCTTGAGCCAGCACGAGGCGTACGCGATCAGCGCGAACGAGGCCGAGTGGCTCTCGGGGAAGCCGTAGTGCGAGAAGCCCTTGAAGCTGTCGAAGCTCTTCTCGGCGAAGTGGCGCTCGTAGCCGCGGCTCAAGCACCCCTCGATGTACCGATCGCGGAACAGCGGCAGCTTCTCGTGCGCGCGTTTGTGCGAGAGCGCCCGCCGCAGCGCATCGGCGTCTCCGGGAGAGAACCCCGCGGCCACCATCGACAGCTTCATGGCCTGCTCCTGGAACAGCGGCACGCCGAGCGTTCGCGCCAGGATCGCCTCGACGTCTTTCGAGGGGAACGTGACGGGCTCGTCGCCGTTTCGACGCCGCAGAAACGGGTGCACCATCTCTCCGACGATGGGCCCGGGGCGGATGATCGCGATCTCGATCACCAGGTCGTAGAAGTTCCGCGGCTTGAGCCTGGGCAGCATGTTCTGCTGCGCGCGGCTCTCGATCTGGAAGGTGCCGATGGTGTCGGCGTCGCAGATCATGTCGTAGACGAACGGATCCTCCGCGGGCACCGTGGCCATGTCGTAGCGCCGCCCGGTGACCTGCTCGATCAGCTCGAAGCTGCGCGCGATCACCGTCAGCATGCCGAGGCCGAGCAGGTCGACCTTCAAGATGTCGAGCGCCGAGAGATCGTCCTTCTCCCACTGCACGACCGTTCGATCCTGCATCGAGCCGGCCTCGACCGGAGCCATCGACACCAGCGGCCCGTGCGTGATCACGAACCCGCCGACGTGAATCGACAGGTGCCGCGGCATGCCCGAGAGCTGCCGCGCCAGCGCCATCGTCTGCTGCACGGCGAGGTCCGACGCCGAGAGCCCGGCCTGGTGCAGCTGGTACGGCCCGATGTCGTCCGACAGATCCATCGCCTTCGAGAGCCGGTCGAGCTGATCGACCGAGAGGCCGAGCGTCTTGCCGACCTCCTTCACCGAGAGCTTCCCGCGGAAGCAGATGTGCTCGCAGACCATCGCGGCGCGGTGGCGGCCGTGCTTCTCGTAGACGTACTGCAGTACCTCTTCACGGCGCGCGTGCTCGAAGTCGACGTCGATGTCGGGCGGCTCCTTGCGCTCCATCGAGAGGAAGCGCTCGAAGAGCAGGTTCATGCGCACGGGATCGATCGCGGTGATCTGCAGCACGTAACAGACGGCCGAGTTGGCGGCGCTGCCCCGGCCCTGACAGAGAATGCCGCGGGCGCGCGCGAAGCGAACGATGTCCCACAGGGCGAGGAAGTAGCCCTCGTATTCGAGCGCCGCGATGAGGGTCAGCTCCTTCTCGATCTGCTTCCGCGCCGCGTCGGGAATGCCCGAGGGATACCGGATGCGCATGCCCTGCTCGCACAGATCGCGCAGGAACTCGGTGCGCGTCATGCCAGGCGGCAGCTCTTCTTCACTGAAGGTGTAGCGAAGATCGTCGAACGAGAACGTCGACCCATCCACGATCTCCATGGAGCGGCCGATGGCCTCGGGCGCGTCGGCGAACAACCGCAGCAGCTCGTCTGGCGACTTGAGCGTGCGCTCTCCATTGGGGAACACGAGCGTGCCGGCGTTCGCGAGCGTGGTGCCGCAACGAATGGCGGTCATCACGTCTTGCAGCGGCTGCCGCTCGCGGGAGTGCGTGTGCACGTCGTTGTGGGCCAGCAGCGGCAGGCCGAGCGTTCGTGACAGCTCCTTCGCGGTGCTCCAGCGCGCTTCGTCATCGGCGCAGAGGTGCCGTGACGCGCCCACGTACGCCTTGCCGGGGAACGCCTCGGCCAGCGCTGCCGCGACGTGGTGTTCATGCGGCCGGGACGGATCATCGAGCAGCACCATCGCGAGCCCTTCAGCCCGCTGGAGCACGCGCTGCCACGGCAGCCCCGCCGAGCCTTTGGGGTGCGACAGCCGACTCTCGGAGATCAGCTCGCACAGGTGCGCGTAGCCCTGAGCGTTCTGCACGTAGAGCGCGATGGGCGGAGCGTCGAGCAGCGTCATGCGGCTGGCGAGCACGAGCTTGAGCTTGTGCTGCTTCGCCTCGAGGTGGGCTTTGACGAGCCCGTACAGTCCGTCGTCGTCGGTGATCGCGAGGCCCGAGAGTCCGAGGGCCGCCGCAGCCGACACGAGTTCCTCAGGGTGCGAGGCCCCGCGCAGGAACGCGTAGTTCGATCGACAGACGAGCTCGGCGTACATGGCGTCAGTCGAAGATGCCGTGCGCGTAGAACCGGCCATCGGCGGCGTCTTTGAACACCCAGAGCACGCCGACCCCCTCCAGCTGCACGCGGTAGTAGTCGCGCGCGACCGACTCGGGACTCCACCACTGGCCGACGAGGCGTTCGGGCCCTTCCAGCGCCTCCACGCGCCGCCGCCGGCCCTGCAACGTCACCGACGCCAGCAACCCCGACGAGGTGAGCTCGGCGTGCAGCACTGACGGCTCGCGGAACAGGCGTGACGGGCGCGCCTCGAGCGTGGCCGGCAGCAGCACCGCCTCGGCGATCGGCTTCACCTTCGAGCCCCGCCACTTCGCACCCACCTCGAGCCCGGCGATCACGTCCATCACGTCGGCCTCGTTGGGACCCGCTGCTGCTTTGCCGCGCGGCCCTTCCCAGGTCGCAGGCGCAGCAGGCACCACCGGAGCCACCGGAGCCGCCAGCAACGCGAGCTGATCGTTCGTCTGCTGCCGCTCTTTCGTGCGCTCGGGAGCGACCGGTTCCTCCCGCTTCGCCCCCAGCGTCCACTCCGCGTCGACGGCGCCCCAGAGGTCGGAAGGCCGGCCGGTGTCAGGCGGCCGAAACGGAGCCAACTTCCACGCCGCCTCGGGCCGATGCCTGGCCATGGGTTCGGCCGAGAACAGCGACGCCTCACCCAGCGCCGACTGCAGCTTCGAGAGCACGACCTCGAGCTGGGCATCTCCGGCGGGAGCGTCACCCAGCATCAACTGCCGCCCGGGATCAGGACAGGCCTCGTCGACGATCACCCGCACGCCGGCGATGGGGTGCTTCACGGAGAGATCGGTCAGCCGATGCCGAATGAGCTCGAGCAACAGCTTCGAGTGCGCCGCCGGCCGGGCGAGCACGAGCGGCAACGCGGTCAGCCCCGCGCCTTCGAGCGTGAGCCCCACCGTCAACCGCACCGCCGCCAGCTGCCGCCCCTGCAGGCGCGCGCAGACCCGATCGACCACCATCTTGATCGCGAAGAGCACGGGCTCGAGCTGCTCGGCCGGCCAGTCGAGCGCGACGGCTTCGTCGATCACCTCGGGCAGCACCTCGGGCGTGAGGCTCGAATCATCCTGCCCACGGGCCAGCTGCGCGACGAGGTGCCCGTGCGTACCGAACCGCGCCGCGAGCGAGCCGATGGGCAGAGCGGCGACCTCTCCGAGCGTCGACAGGCCCAGCGCCTTGAGTGGCCCGAGCACGTCGTCACCAAGCCCGGCACCGAGCAGCGCATCGAGCGGCGCCTGCGCGAGCAACCGGTCTCCCTGCGCGGCGACGATGGCGCCATCACCGAAGCGGCAGAGCGCCTGGGTGGTGAAGCGCTCGGACCCGATCACCACCTTCACGCGAAAGCCGGCCACGTTGCAGCGGGCGATCAGCTCTTCACGAAAGGCCTGCTCTCCGCCGAACAGGTGCGCGGCCGACGCGTCGACCCACAGCCCATCGGGCGCATCGAGCTGAAACGCCGGAGCCACCACCAGCAACGCCTCACCCAGCGTGCGCAGCGCCTTCCACTCGGCCTCGTCATCGAAGCGGCGCTTCACGAGGCCGGGCACCGTGGCCGCCGCCGCCGCCCCCGTCTGCCCGAGCCGTACGCCCGCCGCGCTCGCAGCCCGTGACACGAAGCGCACCCGTTCGGCGCCCTTCACGTCTTCGAGCAGCACCACCGGCTTGCCCGAGAAAGACGGCTGCTCCAGCACCAGTCGTTGAAGTGGAAACCGCGGCAGATGGATGTAGGCGATACGCATTCGACCCTCCTGAACGCCCAATCAGTATCAGAGGGGTCTGACATGTGGATCGACGTGCTCCAACCTCCTGGAATCAGGCCGTAAGTTCCGACTCAGGGCAACTGAAACGCCTGCACCGGGAGCGACCGCTGGCAGGTCCCCGGGTCAGGTCCGAACGGGTCGGTCAGGGTGCCCAGTGGACAGCGCTGAGAGGGCTGCGTGCCGCTGTCCATGCACGTGTACTGCGAGCGCACCGTCATCGGGCCCTGGTGCAGCCCGTTCGTCGGCGCGAAGGGGAACGTCACGGTCCATGACCGGGTCTCGTTGGCGGTCTTTCCGTACTGCCAGGGCCCCATCCCGTTCCACGTGAGCGTACGGGCAAAGGTGTTCGCGCCCGAGGCAGGGAGCGGATCCATCACCGTCACTTCTGGAGCGTCACCGAGCCGCACGGTGAACGGTCGCGTGAACTCGAGCGCGGGCCCGCTCGGCAGCGTCACCGGCTGAATCGCGTGGTACCGGGGCTGGTTCGTCTCGAGCCACTGCTGCACCGGGATCTGCTGATTGCCGTAGCAGGTGGGGTCGTTCACGAAGTCGGCGGTGATGAACGCTCCGTATTGGGGAACGCCGACGAGCGGCACCGAGGCCCGTGGCCAGAGTGGAACCTGGGCCTGCTGCTGTGCCGTGAACGGCATCGTCACCGAGCAGCTCGCCGCGTCCATCGCGAACGGCGGCGCGCGCGGACACTGCGCGGTCGAGGTCGCTCCGTTGTCGACACACGAATACTGCGCCGAGATGGTGATCGTCCCCGAGGCCTGAGCGCCGTTGCGCACGAACGTGACGGCGGTGCTGAACTGTCGCGACTCGATCGACGTGCGCGGCGAGGGCCCGTAGCTGCGGAACTGCTCGGCGCCGGTGAAGCTCGTCATGGAGCCCGAGCGCACACCACCCGAGATCGCGATGGGCCAGCGATAGTTCGGGGAGTCGCCGAGCCGCAGTTGCTGCGGGGTGTCGTAGGTCTCGAAGAGCAAGGCGCTGGTGGCGGCTTCGAACAGCACGGACTCCAACCGCAGCGTCCTGTTCGTCAGCGGAGGCAACGTTGGAAGCACCCCGCCGATGTAGCAATTGGCCGGCGGGCGCAGCGCCCCCGTGATGTCGACGGTGATGACCCACCCAGTCACCGCTGGCGTGCTGGCGTTTCCACCTGCGCTCGCCGTTCCACCCGCGCTCGCCGTTCCGCCCGCGCTCGCAGTTCCGCCGGCGCTCGCAGTTCCGCCGGCGCTCGCAGTTCCGCCCGCGCTCGCCGTTCCACCCGCGCTCGCCGTTCCACCTGCGCTCGCACTTCCGCCCGCGCTCGCAGTTCCGCCCCCGAACCCACTCGACCCGGCACCTGAGCCGATGCCGATGGGCGATTCACATCGGCGCGCGAGCAGGTTGCAGGTCTGCGACTGCGGGCACTGCAAGCCTGTCGTGCAATCGGCGGGAGGCGGAGGGGTGCCACAAGCGAACAGCAGAGCGGCAAGGAAGCATGAAGAGCGCATGGACTTTTCCGAGTCAGAAGGCAGCGCGAGTCCACCACGACTCGGCCTCCTGAGAGGACGGAACTCGCAGGTCGAATCTTGCGGCCAACAGGCTGTCAGCTGGACCAGACGCCTCTTCCCCTCGCTGGAGTGGTCCGGCACACCCCGGACCGGGACAGCCAGGCCCACCGAGATCTACGCGGTCGACTCGACGTACGTGTACTTCGTCGGGCTTCGGAGACTCGAAGCTCTACCGCGTCGCGAAGTGAGTCGCGGGATCGGCCCCGTAGTAGCGCTTCAGCTCGTCGTAGAGCGCCGGGTGCTTCTGCTTCATCTGCGTCGGCTTCTCGAAGAAGGCCTCGGTGGCCACCGCGAAGAACTCAGCCTCGTTGGTGGCGCCGTACGCGCGCAGCACCTTGTCGCGGCTTGGTGAGGCCCTGAGCGCGAAGTACTGCTTCGAGAAGACATCGGCCCACGCGTGCAGCGCCGCGAAGCTCGCCATCTCGGGCGTTCCGTCGAAGCGGCCGTCGGTCAGATCGAGCACGTGCGCGAACTCGTGGAGCGCGACGTTGTGCCCATCGAACGGGTTCTTCAGGCCGTGACGAACCGAGTCCCACGAGAGCACGACCTGGCCCCAGCGGTGGGCCTCTCCGAGAATCACGCTCCCCTCGCGCTCCCACGCGCCCGTGGTGACGACGATCGTCATCAGCCCGTCGTAGACATCGAGCGACAGGTTCCTCGCCAGCCGGGCCGCCGCGCCTGCCACGACCACCCGCATCTCGTCGGTGATGGCGAGCCCCTGTGCGCCGACGAAGTCCTTCTCGGTCGCGAACACCTGCAGGTGCCGGCGAAACCGCGCGCGCTCGTCGGCCGACAGCTGCGCCTCGAAGGGGAAGTGTGCAGTCACGAGCGGCTCCCACGATGATGGAAATGGCCGCCTCGCCAACCATCGACGCTTGAGCCATCGAACGGGGAAGAGCACGCGAACCACAGATTCGAGCACGCAGCGCCCCGCTCGACGAGCGCCGAGAACGCGTCAAGCGCCCGGTGCCGTACCGCGGCGTCGTGCTGGTGTTCAAGAAGCTGCTCGGCTCGGGCAAGTCGTGAGCTTCAGCTACTCGAGCACGCACCCATGCCGCGCATCGACGACGTGCGCGGTGGCCGTCCAGCTGATGAACGCCGAGGCATCGACGCGCTTGTTCACGTCATCGAAGCGCACGAACGCGACGTCGGGGTTCGCCCGAATCCACGCGCGGCACTCGGTCTCGGTCAGCCCCATCACGTAGCGGCAGCTGCACCCGTTGCGCGCGGCGTTGCCAACCGAGAGCTCGAGATCGTTGTTGTCGTAGGTGCGCGGCGTTCCGTTCTCGTTCGCGCAGCCGAGCAGCATCACCACTACGAGGAGCGCGCGTTTCATCGGGCCACCTCGAGCGCGCGCTTGATCAGCCCGTTCGTGTCGATGGCGCCTTTTCGATCATCGCCGAAGCGCACGATCAGCACGTCCTCCGACGGAATCACGATCAGCCGCTGCCCCCAGTAGCCAGACGCCGCGTACGCATCTTCGGGAACATCGGGCCACGGCTTCGGACGATCTGCGACCGGCCGATTGAGCCACCACGAAAAGCCACTCGGCCGCGGCTCGACGGGCTTCGTCGCGACATAGGCGTCGGATGGAGTCGTGCTCTGCTTCACCCAGTTCTCGGGCACCAGCCGCTCCCCGTTCCAGCAGCCGTCGCTCAAGAAGAAGAAACCGAACTTCGCGAAGTCGCGCGGCGTCGCGTAGCTCGACGAGCCGCCCTGGGGCATGCCCTTCACGTCCTCCTCGAGCACCAGCTTCGAGAGCCCGATGCGATCGAACAGCTGCGTCCAGAAGGCGTCTTTGCCGTGCTTCGCCTCGAGCGCGCGTTTGGCCACGAGGGACGCGAGCTGCGCATCACCGGTCGAGTACAGCCACGTGACTCCCGGCGTGCCGACGATCGGGTGCGAGAGAATGTGCGCGAGCTGATCGCGGTGCCCCGCGCCGTAGAACATCGAGATGACCGACGACACCTGGTAGCTCGCGTTCTCGTATTCCTCCTGCCACTTCATGCCGCTGCTGAAGGTGATGAGGTGCTTCACGGTGACGGAGCAGTGCCCCGTCTTCTCGGCCTCGGGCACGTACTTGCAGATGGAGTCGTCGAGCGAGAGCAGCCCTTGATGGAGCGCGACGCCGATGAGCACGCTCGAGACGCTCTTGGTGGCGCTCCACGCGAGGTGCGGTTTGTCGGCGTCGAAGCCGCGGGCATAGCGCTCGTAGATGAGCGTGCCGCGCTTGAAGATGAGGAGCGAATCGGTTCGCACGCCCAGCCGCTCGCTGTCCTTACCGGTGAGCGTGAACGCGAACGTCTCGAGATCGTCGATGGCCGCGCGCTTTGCGGTCTGATCGACCAGCTGCACGGGCCAGCCGTCGGTGGGCCAGCTGGTTCGCGTGGGACAGGGATCGGCAACGGCGACGAAGCTGAACAGCCCCAGGAGCACTGCAGTGATGCGCATTCGGCGCGCATAGCTGATTGCAGGCGCGGCAACTGCGCGCTTCCTCCGACTGTCACCTGCGAGCCACAGCTCACTGGCGTTGGCGAACTTCACGAGCGACCATCGCCAAATGCCACGTTGGGAAACGAAGAGTGCGAAGGGTGAGAAGTTCCTCGAGCTGGTCCTCGACGACGACCGTCTCTGGAGCGCCGAGGGTTCACGGCAACCGGGACAGCAGGAGTGGTCGGTCAACCACTCCGACCCGAAGATGTTTCGTTTCAACGCCGGGGCGCCCGCGGCGAAGGCCGACTACGACAAGCGGGTCGGAAAGCTGCCGAAGTCAGCGATGCTGGTGGGTGACGAGACGCCCGTCATCACCCCGAAGCGAGATCAGGCCCTTCGCGACCGAGCCGAGCTCTTCGAAGCGATGCGGGTGTGGGAAGCGGAGCACGGGCTGATCGCGAAGCTGAAGGCGACCGGCACCGCTCGCCTCGTGGGCCTCAAGGCGCACAACAAAGAGGAGTACGTCGAGGTCGCGCTCGAGGGCACCACGGTGCTCAAGCGCCGCGGCAAGGGTTCTGGAAAGCCGAAGACCGAGAAGGAGACCGAGCCGACGGTCGAACGCGCCCTGATCACGGCGCAGTTGTTCCTGATGTCGAACATGGCGATGGGCAGCTTCGGGCCCGCGACGCCGTGAGGTCACAGGGTCAAACCCAGGCGCCCTCGGCGAGTGTGCGATCTCCCCCGTCGCGCACGATGATTCGGTAGCCCGTGAGGTTCTTGCCGCGGAGCTGGGCGAGGGTGACGCGGGTCGTCACCTCCGCCGGGAGCGCCTCGAGGAACGCGTCGGGATCGCGCGTCACCTCCTTCAAGCGGACCAGCACCACCTTTGCCTCGGGCAGGTGCACCACCTGATCGAGCCTCGCCTCGACGATTCGCACGCCCCGGCCGCGCGGCGGCACCAGCACCAATTCCACCGAAGGCGTGTTGCCGTTGGCCTTGCTGGCGTGCACTCCGCTGACCCGTCGAACCTTCAGCATCGAGGTCAGGGACCGGCGTTGAAACGAAAGGCCATCAGGCCGCGCATCGTACCCTCAGACGATCCCGTGTGCTGTGGAGCTGAGCCGTTCACCTGGGCCACCGCAGGGCCCCCTTTGCGACGACGCGGCTGCGCTCTTCCGGGGGACCGTCTTCGAGTCCCGCCTCGGCATGCACCACCTCGAGCTGCCAGTTCGTGGCGCGCCAGGTGGATGAGGGGAAGCACTCCGTTCGGGTTCCGAGCACACCAGCGGGCACGCGCGTGTCTTCGAGCTCGACCGCTCCTGCATCGCTCGCGACGACGTTCCGCCGCAGCCATCGACTCGCCATGATCTTCCGGCAGGCCGCGTCTTCGCAGACCCGCAGCACCAGCTGATGAAACGGGTCGCCCGTCGGGACCGAGTGGCCCACGTCCGGCGCCGAGAGTGTCACGCAGCCTTTCGTCGTCGCGGTCACCACGAGCGTGCTCTTCGCCTCGTGCCCGCCGTGCATTCCATGTTCGACGCCCGCGAAGTGACACCCGACACAGGTTCGCGTCTCTCCCTTCGCCCGCGCGGCTTCCCACTCAGCCACCGTGTTCTGCATGGGCACGGTCGCGAGGTCCGGCTCGGGCGCACGGAACTGATGGCAGTGTGCGCAGAAGCCGGGGTTCGAGAGCTCTGGGTTCGGGCTGTGCTCGTGGCCCTCGAGGTTTCGCGCGACGTCTTCGTGACACAGCTCGCACGTCAGCCCGCGACCCGAGCGCGTGGGATCGTGACAGGTCGAACACCACGGTCGGTTCGAGACGCGCTTCCACGAGGCCACAAAGGCCGCGTCATCGTGCGCCCGGAAATGGAGCGTCTTCGCGTACGCCGCGTGGACGTCGAGGTGACAGCCCTCACACGGCCCGGCGGCCAGCATCAGCGCGAGCCAGAGCGTCACTTCTTCGCGTCGAGCGGCAACAGTGTGCTGATCGACGACCCACCACGCATGTTGGAGAACGACTGCCTGATGAACGCCACCACGTTCTCACCGTTGGGCGACGCGAACACATGCAACCGCCACGAGAAGCCTCCCGCCATGTTCAGCGACCAGTCGAACGGCCGGAGCTTCAAGGTGCCGCTGCGCTCGGCCTCGTTGCTGCGCAGCTTCCAGGCGAACGACGCGTTGACCGTGTGATACGTGTCTTCCGCGAAGGTGTCGTTCATCGTGGCGACGATCTCGAGCGGGGTCGCGTCTCCATTCTTCGCGCGCCACGTTTCCTTCCACGTCGACAGCACGGCCTCGTCCTTCGTGCGGCTGGTGGCCTTCCCCTTGTCCATGGTGACTGCGAGCACAGTGCCGGGGGCTGACCGATCGATCCCCAGCTCCTCGAGCTTCTTCTTGGCGGCCTCGAGCGCCTTCTTCGCGTCGGCCAGGTCCGTGCACGAGCCGTTGAAGGGTGGTGCCTGAATCACGAACGAGTGCAGAACGACGCCGTCACGCAGCACGACGATCGCGAGGCCGATGTCGAACGGCTTCCCCGCCGCGTCGATGTAGCCGGGGCAAGGCTCGAGCTCGCTGTGGGTTGTTCCGAAGAAGACGCGCAGCGCGACCGTGTGCTGATCGGCCGACCACCCGATGGGCTCGAGCCGCTCGGCGCTCTGAATGGGAGTCGGCGGCGCCGCAGTGAGCAGGAGCGAGAGCAGCTGGATCATGCCGCGACGGTACTGCACGGCGCTTGACCCGTCGCGAAGGAGCCGCACACCATCGGCCGATGGCGAAGCGCACTGACACTGCGTTGATCGAGACGTTGAACGCGCAGCTCGTGCCACCGCCGCCCTTCCCTGGCTCCGCGGCGGTGTTCGCGCCGCTGCTCGAGCTGGAGGCCGCGGTGGCGAAGGCTGCGGCAATCAAGACGATCTGGCGGGACCGCGGCGCGCTGGGCAACGCGTGTACCCAGGCCTGCACCGTCGAGGTCAGCGCGGAGGTGATCAGCGAGTGCACGAAGCTGCTCGAGGGGCCCGTCACGCTGGGAACGCACGGCACGCTGAAGCTCGAGGGCGTTTCACCGAAGGCGCGCAAGGAACTCGAGCGCGAAGCCGCGATGATCAAGGAGCGGAACGAAGCGCGGCTCGAGCTGTGGAAAGTCGTGGCCACGTACGCGGCGCGCAGTGACGCCGGACAGAACGCGCTGGCAGCCGTCGTTCAGCGAGATCCCGTGTTCGCTGATGCGCTGTACGAACCGCTCGCGCGCTGCGGGGCCCGGGCGACGGCAGTGGTCGAGGCCATGTTCCTGTCGTGGCTGAAGGGTCCACAGGTCGGTCACGCTGCGTGGTGGGCCGCGAGGCTGGCTCCGGAGCGGGCGTTCGAGCTGCTCGCGCCACTCTGCGCTCGGGACGAAGAAGGCAGAACCACCAACGTCCTCGGCGCGATGAACGGTATCGGCTGGGACCACGCAGACCTGCGCTGGTTGGCCGTGCTCGAGCCCATGTCTCAGGAGTTCGGCTTCAGGAGCCTGACCGCCGTCGCCATCGCGACGCTGAGAGCTCGCACTGCATGAGCCCCGTCTTGGAGTTCCACGACGGCCGAATCAGCGCCATCGCGATGCCGGCACCCGGATCCGTCACGATCTCGTTCAGTCATCTCTGCGCGTACTTCCCCACCGAAGCGCCTGACGTCTTCGACGTGAAGAGCTGTCAGGCCGAGATCCTCGTCACTGGTGCCACGCGACTCGAGACCGAGCTGGCGGTGAACGGCAACCTCGAGGTTTGGGACGGAACCATCGTGATCGACGGCGCTCCCGTCACGCCCCGCGGGGCCGAGCACTTCACCGGTGCATGCAGGCTGTCTCTCGAGCTCGCCGGACCGTTCATCGGGAAGCTCATCGTCGAGGGATCAGCACTCGACATCCGGATCCACGCGATCGGTGAGACCTTCGAGCAGTTTCACGGCGTGATCGATTGAACGATCGTCTGCTCGAGCCGCACCCACTCGCGCGGTGCCAGCGTCGAGGGAAGCTCGAGCGCACCGACGCGATCACGATGCAGCGACACGACGTGATTCCCCGCCGCAGCCACCATGCGTTTGACCTGGTGGTACTTCCCCTCGGCGATCGTCAGGTGCAGCAGCCGCTCCCCTGCCCGCTCGGCGTCACCTGACACGGGCTCGGGCGCATCGTTGAGCACGACTCCGGTTCGCAGCGTTGACACCTGCGCGTCCGTCACCGGCTCGGAGCACGTCACCACGTATCGCTTGGGCACCTTGTGCTTCGGCGACGTCATCTTCTGAATGAACGTTCCATCATCCGAGAGCAGCAGCAGCCCCGTGGTGTCGGCATCGAGCCGCCCCACGCACTGCACGCCGCGCGCGATCAGATACGGCGGCAAGAGCGAGAACACGCTCGGGTGATGCGTCGGCGTGTGGCTGCACTCCATGTCGGCGGGCTTGTTCAGTGCGAGGTACACCTGCTCGGCGAACGCCCACTCGAGGCCCGACACGGTGAGCACGAGGCCATCGGGCTCGACCTCGTCGTCCGGGCTCGCGGCGCTGACACCGTTCACGAGCACCCGGCCCGAGTTCACGAGCAGCCGGCACTCCTTGCGGGTCCCGAAGCCCTGCGACTGGAGCGCCTTATCGAGCCGCACGCCGCCTTCGCCTGACGAGCACCACCAGCGACACGAACGGCCACAACGCCCCCACGCCATCACACGAGCAGCCGAGCGTTCCCGTGTTGCGCGCGGTGATCTTGTTCTTCAGCTGCGCCAGCTCGTCACACGGCACCGGTGGTTTCCCTCGCGGGTAGGTGCCGCAGAAGCCAGACGCGGTGCCAGGATCGATCACGCGCTTCTGCAGATCGGCCAGCGGCGCCGTCGGAGCCATCGTCGACATCGTTCCCGTCACGTGATCGAACCCGACCAGATGCCCGATCTCGTGCGTCGCGGTGTTCTGAATGTCGTACGCCGTGCAGAACGGCGTCTCCATGCCCTCGGCGCACGGCGGCGACGAGATGGTGGTGAACAGGAACCGGGTGCCGTCGAGCGACTTCCCCGCGTTGAACTCGATGTCGCTGTCGAACACGACGCCAGTGCGCGTGGAGTACGTCGAGGTGGTGAGCGCGATGGTGCTGTCTCCGTGCTCCCAGCACTTGTGCGCGTTGCCGCAGCTGCCGTCGGACTGGCAGGCATCGGTGAGCGGCACCACGTCGCGGCAGTTCTCTTCTCGAAAGAGAATGACGTTGTCCTGATCGGTGCCACGGCCCACCTTCGGGTCGGTGATGCGCGGCCCGCGAATGAACTCGAAGTCGCTGCACCCTCGCGCCAGCGTCTGCCAGCTCGCGAACGCGTTATCGATGGCGGTGAACTCGGCCTCGACCGGCGTCTTCGCGCTGCCCGCCGCGTCCATGCGGTAGGTCACCTTGCGCACGCTCCACGTCACGCAGAGGTCCGACGTGCCCGTGTTGCTGAGCGCTCTCGTACGCAGATAGGGCTGCGCCGACGTCGCGCCTGCCACCATCATCACGAGGAGCGCCCACTTCGACATCGGTCACCGCTTTCGTCGACGAGCCAGCCACGCGCCGAGCGCCAGCATCGTCAGGCCCGGCACTTCGGAGCAGCCCGTCTTCGCGAGCTTTGCGCTCTCGACGCCGAGCTTCGGAATGAAGCAGGTCTTCGAGGCCTGGCCCTTCGGGTACACGTCACAGACGAACTTCTTGCTGCCCGGGTCGAGCAGCCGCTTGGTGAGCTCGCCCGTCACCGCGCGCGGGTTCATCGTCGAGGCCGCGTCGTTGATGTGCGCCAGCCCGAGCAGGTGCCCGACCTCATGGGTCATCGTGTTCTGCACGTCGGTGGCGACGCAGTTCACGGTCTCTGAGCCACGCACACAGGGCGGCGAGTCGACGGTCGTGAAGATGAACGACGGGGTGTTGAGCTCGATGTCGCTGTCGAAGACCTGCGCGATACGTGGGCTGAAGCTGGTGGTGGTGATCGCGATCGCGCCCTCGGTGTACTGCCAGCAGTCGTATTTGCTGCCGCACGAGCCGTCGCTCCAGCAGGCGTCACCGTTCGGGGCCGAGCCGGCACACCGCTTCTGCCGGAAGAGGACGATGTTCTCGTTCTCGGGCGGAGGATCGATCGTCGAGTCGTAGGTCGCCAGCCGCGAGCTCGTGCGCGGGCCTTCCTGCAGCGTCAGTGAGGAACAGCTCGCCAGCTCGGTCTGCCAGGTCCCGAACGCCCTCTGAATCGCGGTGAACTCGGTGTCGCCCGGCGTCTCGGCGTTGCCGTCGGAGTTGATGCGGTAGATGATCTTCGTGTTCTCTTTCCACCACAGGCACTGGCTCGTGGTGTCGAGCTCGACCTGACGGCTTCGCGAGTACGTCTGCGAGAGCACCACCGAGGCGATGAGCGCGCTGATCACGGCGTCTTCACCTTCACGCCAGGCCGACCGTTGTTCTGTTCGGGTGCTGGGCCGAGGCTCTCGCGCACCAACGAGGTCAGCTTCGTCAACGTCATCGGCTGCACGGGAGCTTCGACTGGCTGGTGCGTCTTCGCGTCGACGAGGAAGAGATCGTCTTCCCCCGTCTTCACCATCGGCTCAGGCCCGCTGCGATCGACCACGAAGCGCCCTTGCGCCAGCCCCACCACGAAGGCGCGCTCGCCACGCCGCTCGAGGAACACGATCACCTCGTCACCCAGCGCGAACTTCGCCGTGCCGTGAACGAGCTGACCGACGTCTCCGACGACGCCGCCCGGCTGCATGGCGACGACGGTCTTGCCGGTCTGGTTTCCCTTGAGCGTCTCGCTCACGAGGATCTCGTTGTCGGTCACGATGCGTTGATGATCGAGCGTCCACCGCGACTCGACGCGCACGACCGTTCCCCGCACCACGAGATCCGACGCGCGGGTGAGGGCTGGAACATCCATCGCGACGAGCGTGGTGGCGAGCGCGCCAGCCGCCACGAGGGTCGAGAGGAACAACAACCGTCGGGTCATGGAGCGCATCCTCATGGCGAGAGCGAGAAGTTCACGTCGTAGACCAGCGTGCCGGTGTTGCTGCCCCAACGCCCGAGCATCACGTAGACGACCTGAGGTGTCGGGCCGTTGGTGAAGACGGCGGTCTCGGCGCCGGTGGCGCCAGTGTCAGCGCTCGCCACGCACGACATCGCGGTCGAGCAGGCCGCGGCCGGCCCCGCCACGATGTTGATCGCCGCGTCGTCCATCGAGGTCATCGTCACTGCCAGGCCCTGGCCCGCGGCGAGCGAGACCGCGTACACCACCTCTGGGCCGATGGGACCGACACACCCGCCACCCATCAGGTTGTAGTCCTTCACGAAGCCGGTGCTGGTCTGGCCCATGAGGGTCTGGTTGCCCGAGACGGGGAGCGCGTTCAGGCACGTCTCACCGACGGTGTTGATGTTGGCGAGGGTCGCGAAGAGCTGAACGTTCCCTGCCGTGAGCGTCATCGCGTCGAGCACGATGATGACTTGTCGGCTGGTCGGGAGCGCGTTGTCGAAGACGAGCGTCTCGGTGCCACCGGCGCCAGAGGCGTTTATGGCGGTGAGACACGAACCCGCGAGGCACGACATCGTGTCGGCAGCCATCGAGAGCGCGACGTCGATGGGCCCCTGCGGTGTGGCGCTGACGGACAGGCGCTGATTGGGCCCGATGGTGAGCCGGTACATGCGGTCGGCTCCGACGCCGTACTGACACGACAACGACATGCCGCTCACGTCGTTGAACGAGCTCGCCAGCGGCGCGTTGACGGGAACTCCGAAGGGCAGGACGTCGGCCGTCGAGCAGGTCTCTCCGAACGTGAGGCCTGCGTCGGCAACGCCTGCATCGACAGGCACTCCAGCGTCGAACGAGATCGTCGAGAGCGCGGTGCCGAGGCTGAACGTCGACGGGCCGCTCGCGATGCCGTCGACGACCAGGTACATGCGCGTGACGGTGTTCGAGGGGTTGCCAACGGTGAGCATCCGGCCTCCTCCGCCAATCGCGACCGAGCCAGAGCACGAGAGCCCCACACCACAGACTCCGACGATGGCGCTGATCGTCGGGTCGAAGCCCATGACGGTCGGACTCACGCGCGCCGTGAGCTGCGTGAAACCCGGCACGTCGATCGAGTACACGCGATCGGGCCCGATTCGGTAGTCACAGCCAGGCCCGCTGGTGAAGTCGTCGGAGTAGCCGTTGAGCGTCTCGTTGGACAGGAAGGTGCCTGCCGAGAGGTTGACGGGGTTGGCGCAGGTATCGCCAATGAGGGTGATCGGGCCGAGGGCCGTCGTCATCGTGAAGAGCCCATTCGTCGTCCCCTGCGCGACGGCGGAGTCGATGATGATCAACACGTCGGTCGCGAGGGTGCTCGTGTTGTTGAACGTCGCACGATCGACGGCCCCGACCCCCGTGGTGTCACCGGCCGTGCCGATGCACTGGCGCGCGGTACAGAGCGGCGCCGAGCTCGCGAACGAGATGCTCGTGTCGATTCCCTGCGGCGCGACCTGCACGCTGAGGGCGGTCTGTGCAGGCACCGTCATGCGGTACACGCGGTCAGGACCGAACGAGCGCGCAGCACAGCTGGTGCCGCCGCCGCGGTAGTCGTCAGCGAAGATGCCGAGCTGCTCGTTGGGCAGTGTGCCCTGCACGATGCCGATCGGCGCCTCACACCGGTCACCTTCGATGAAGTTCACCGAGAGCGAGAAGCTGCCCTGGCTGTTGGCCTGGAAGCCCGAGACCACGAGGTAGGTCGCGACCGAGACCATCGAGGTGTTCGTGTAGCTGACGCGCTCTGGGTCATCGGCGCCTGCGAGACACACGCGGTTGGGGTTGCCGGGCGAGCCGCAGGAAGAGGGATCACCGACCAGGTTGATCACCGCGTCGAAGCCGGGCGATGGCGTCACCGATACCGAGACCGTTCGGCCTGCCGGTACGACGAACGCGTAGACGAGGTCAGGACTGGTCGTGCCCGTTCGCCGGCACCCCGCTCCGCCCTGAGGGTTGAACTCGTGGTTCGCGACGGCGCCGACGGTCGAGCCCATCACGGTCGAAGGAACCGTCAGCACGATCGGCGACTGACAGCTCTCTCCTGGGCCGCCTGCAGAGCCCCCCGCGAAGCCACCGCTCATGACGAAGCCGCCGGCGAATGCACCTCCGCCACCGAAGCCGCCGGCAAACGCGCCTCCACCTGCGACGACGAAGCCACCACCGAAGCCGCCAGCGAACGCGCCGCCGCCGCCACCGAAGCCGCCTGCGAACGCACCACCGCCGCTCGTGACGAAGCCGCCCGCGAACGCACCGCCGCCGCTCGTGACGAAGCCACCACCGAAGCCGCCGGCGAACGCACCGCCGCCGCTCGTGACGAAGCCGCCTGCGAAGGCGCCACCGCCGCCTCCGATGGAGCCGCCACCGCCTGCCTTGACGAAGCCGCCACCGATGGCCCCGCCGCCCGCCGTGACGAAGCCACCGCCGAAGCCGCCACCGCCGAAGCCGCCACTCGTGACGAAGCCGCCCGCGAAGGCGCCGCCACCACCACCAGCCGATCCGCCCGCGCGTCCGCCTGCCGCTGCGCCACCAGCGCGCCCGCCTGCCGCAGCGCCACCCGCGCGTCCTCCGCCGACGCCGCCATCACCCGAGCCCCCGTCACGACCCGCGGTCGGACAGCCGAGCCCTGGCTCCGTGCACAGCTCGTTGGGGCCGACGAAACACGAACTCGCCCCCACGCCCGCGAGGCAGAACGCCAGAAGAACACGTCGCATGCAGTACTCCTGAACCCGGCCGAAGCCGCAGCGTACCCTCAAGCAGGCTCCCGCGCCCCTTCATGGCGTCAGCGAGACTGATCCCCAGCCGTCCCCCGGTCTGCTAGGTGCGCCCGCCCATGAAGCCTCGTCTGCGCTTTGCTCCCTCCCCCACTGGCTACCTCCACATCGGAGGCGCCCGCACGGCCCTCTTCAACTGGCTGTACGCCCGGAAGCACGGCGGCACGTTCGTGCTCCGCATCGAAGACACCGATCAGGAGCGCAGCACGAAGGAGTCGCTCCAGGCGATCCTCGACGGGCTCAACTGGCTCGGCATCGACTGGGACGAAGGCCCCGGCAAAGAGGGCGCGCACGGCCCCTACTTCCAGATGCAGAAGCTGGCTCACTACGCGAAGGTGGCGCAGCAGCTGATCGACACCGGCTGGGCGTATCGCGACTACTCGACCGAGGAAGAGCTCGCCGCCGCCCGCAAGGCGTTCGCTGCCGAGAAGGGGCTCAAAGAGGGCGACGATCTGCGCTCCGCCGGCTTCAAGTTCTCGAGCCCCTGGCGCGAGAAGAAGGACACGTCGGACAAGCCCGCGCTCGTTCGCTTCAAGATGCCGCGCCGCGAGGGCCGCTTCGGCTTCGACGATCAGGTGCTCGGCCGCATCGAGAAGCCGTACGACGACTTCGACGACTTCGTGATCATGCGCTCCGACGGCGTGCCGCTCTACAACTTCGGCTGCGTCATCGACGATCACGACATGGCCATCACCCACGTCGCCCGCGGCCAGGAGCACATCAACAGCACCTTCCCGCAGCTGATGCTCTACGAAGCGCTCGGGTGGACGCCGCCGCTCTTCGCGCACATCCCCCTGATCTTCGCGCAGGACAACTCGAAGCTCAGCAAGCGCAAGCACCCCGAAGCCGACGTCATGCGCCACAAGGCCAACGGCATTCTTCCGCACGCGCTGATCAACTTCATCGCGCGCCTCGGCTGGAGCCACGGCAACGAAGAGATCTTCACGCGTGACGATCTCATCTCGAAGTTCGACTTCGAGCACGTCGGCAAGAGCCAGGGCGTGTGGAACCCCGAGAAGCTCACCGCGACGAACAAGCACTGGCTGAAGAACACCGAGCCGCTGCAGATCGCGATGGCGGTGCTGCCGTACCTGCAGGCTGCGGGCGTTCCCGACGCGGTCTGTGACGCGAAGCTCGAGCTGGGCGTTCGCGCCTTCAACGAGCGCTCGGCGACGTTGGTCGAGATGGCCGAGAAGCTGAAGCCCTACTACGCGAAGGGCGTCACCATCGATGGCGCGGCCGCCGCGAAGCACCTCGGGCCCGAGGGCAAGGCGCTGCTCGCGAAGGCGAGGACCGAGCTCGAGGCCCTCAAGGAATGGACCACCGCGATCATCGATCCCGTCGTGATGGTCGTCGCCACCGCGGCCAACGTGAAAGCGGGCGCGGTCGCTCAGCCGATTCGTGTCGCAGCCACGGGTGGAACGGCGTCGCCCGGCATCGGAGTCACGCTCGAGCTGCTTGGCCGTGAGGAGACGCTCCACCGAATCGACGCGGCGCTCCGGTGAAGAAGCTCGTCACGCTCTTTCGCAGATACCTGGCCGGCTACCTCTCGGAGCCGACGGTGATCATGTGCGGAGCGTGTGCCCTGCTCATCGTCTCGCACTACCAGGGCAACACCGGCTACTGGCGCACGCTGGTCGGCGATCGCTTCGACAAGCACCCGGCCGCGAACGTGTTCGGCCACTTCTGGTGGTTCGGCTCGTCGCTGGTGATGTACCTGATCATGCCGCTGGTGATCGCGGTCGCCACGAGGGGCAGCTTTCACCGCAAGTACGGCTTCGGGCTGGGCAACTGGAGACAGGGCCTGCTGATCACGGCGGTGTTCCTCGGCGTGATGCTCCCGGCCGCGTTCATCGCCTCGAAGCTCAGCGCGTTCAACGGCATCTACCCGCTCGCCGGCAACTCGGCGTTCATGATCAACGAAGACGGAAAGAGCGTCGTCAGCCTCAAGCTCTTCTTCGTCTACGAGTGCTTCTACTTTCTCTACTTCGTCGGCTGGGAGTTCCTCTTCCGCGGGTGGATGTTGAACGGGCTCTTGCCGAAGTGGGGCCGCGTGCCGGCGGTGCTCGCGCAGATGGCGCCGTTCGCGATCATGCACCTGGGCAAGGCCGAGCTCGAGACGTTGGGCAGCATCGTCGCGGGCATTGCGCTGGGCATTCTGGCGTTGAGGACGCGGAGCTTCTGGTATGGAGCCCTGCTCCACGGCATCGTGGCGGTCTTCATGGACGTGATCTCGGCCTGGAAGTTCCTGTGATGGAGGCGGCGATGAAGCGTTTGGTTTTCGCAGGGTTGCTGGCGTTCGCGGGCGCGTCGTTCGCAGAGAGCGATCTGGGCGCCACCCTTCCCGACGCCGCCCGCCAGGTGGGCGAGCACCGCTACAAGAGCCCCTCCGACTGGGAGGGCACCATGAAGTTCTACAAGAAGGTCTATTCGCCCAGCACCTGGCGCAACGTCATCAACCAGCCCGGCGTGAAAGCGATCCACATTCCCAACCCGTCAGGAAAGGGAGAGTGGCTCGGTCTCAACATCTACGAAGCGAACGAAGAGGTGCGCATTTACGTTGTTCCAATCGACGGACTTTCTGGTAAGGGGAAATCTCCTAAGCCAAAGAAGTGAGCAGTCGGCAGTACACATCTTGGGGAATCGTCTAACGGCTAGGACTGCAGACTCTGACTCTGCCTATCTAGGTTCGAATCCTAGTTCCCCAGCACGCAGAACCTCGAGCCTCTGGGAGCAATCCCGGGGGCTTTCTGCTTTCAGGGCCGCAGGGCCTTGAGCTGTGCGCTCTGACCCGGCGCGAGCTGAACGAAGCCGTCGATCAGGGCGCGCACCTCGGCCGGCCCCATCTTGCCGAGGTCGGTCACCGCTGCGGCGCGACTCGCTGCCCAGAAGACGCACGCGACCAACAGCGACGGCAGCTTCGAGAGCACCACGACGAACCCCGGCGTGATCGGGTTGCCGAGGCTTCGAACGATCGCGAACGCTTCGTCGAGCATGCCCGCGTACCGAAGGGCTTCGCTCAACGAGAGCGCCCGGCCGCGGGCCGACACGGTGTTGCCGATCGCCATCATCGGAATGACGAACGCGGCGTGGCTGCGAAGGAAGCTCTCCATGTCGGCCACGACCTCGGTGGGAATCTTCGCGGCGTTGAAGATCGCTGCCCACTCGGCGCTCGTCGTGGTGGTTCCGTTGCCAGGCCCGTTGACGGTGCCGCGCAGCTTTCCGTTCTCGAGGAAGGCGATGACGGTGGGAAACGAGAACTCGAAGCGGCTCGGCCCGACGGCGGCGCGGAGCGGCTCGAGCGACTCGACGGTGTTGAACATGAACATCACCTTCTTCGCGGCGCAGGCCTTCAGTGCCGGCAACGTGGCGTCGACCTGATGCGCGAGGGTGGTGACGAGCACCAGATCCCACGGGGTGGAGGCGTCGAGTTCACCCGAGACGTTCACGTTGGCCTTTCGGCCGTCGACCATCTCGATGACCGGCGATCGCTTCAGCTCGTCGAGCCGCGAGCCCCGCGCGATGAGCGTGAGCTCGTGACCTGCCTGCGCGAGGTGGAAGGCGAACATCGTTCCGATGCGGCCGGCTCCGTAGATGGCGATCTTCATGCGCGAAGGCGTAACAGGCGTGGCGCGCGCGCCTCGTGAAGTTTGGTGAAGCGCCGCACGGGTTCTTTGGCATCTTCGGGTGATGAGCCACTCGCCGGGTGAACTCGTCTTCGTTCGAGGTCAGGGCACGGCGAAGGTCGTCGCCAGCGGCAAGCGGATCAGCGTGCTGGTGCTGTCGTCGCGCAACACGAGCGAGGTCGCGCCGAACGACCTTCGACCGCTGATTTCGAGAGCGCACGCGGACGTGCTGGTGAAGGCCCTCGAGCAGCCGCTCGAGTTGGCGAAGTCGACCGTCACGCCCGACGAGGCGCTGCAGCTCGCGAGCACATCGCTCGAAGTGGAGCCGATGGTGACGGCGTTTCGAGCGCTGTCGGCGACGGGGTCTTCCGAGCCCGAAGTGATGACGGCCCTGGTGATGCTCGAGGCCGCGTTTGGTGGAGAGCTGGCGGCAGTGCTCGGCATCACGCGAAGCGTTCTCGCGACGCGCATCGTTCGCGAGCCGAGCCGGAAACGCGTGAAGCAGGACCTGTCGTGGTTCGACGCGCTGGTCGAGGCGAAGGTGATCGCGAAGAAGAGCCGGCCGATCGATCACGTCGTGCGCGCCGTCGAGATCAGCCAGAAGAACGCGTGGACGTGCTGGCGGGCGGCCTACGACGCGCTCGATGCGCTGCGCATGTATCCCGTCATCGTCGACGCGCTGCCTGAGCGCCCGAACGAGAATCTGAAGGCCCTCGAGAAGCGGCTGCGCAGTGGCTTCGTCTCGAAAGGAACGTGGCCCGAGACGGTGCGAATCGGCGTCGTGACGCCGCTGCTGGTGATCGTCCCCTTCCGGGCTCCGTGGCTGTCGGCCGCGTACCTTGGGTTTGGAGCGTTCAACTCGTGCCCACCACCTGAGCAGCACGCGCGCACCCTGCGATCGTTTCACGACGACTGGGGCGCATTCCCGGTCGCGTTCGATCGGAGTTCGGTCGAGCTGGTCGTGCGGGCTCCGCCAACTGACTCAGCAGCCCTTCGCCGCGCGACGAAGGCCCACCTTGCCTACTGCGATGAGCTGGGCGTCGAGTCGAAGCGTCGACTCGAAGAACACGCGGCGTCGCGATACTGGAGCTTCTGGTGGGACTGAGCCGTCAGCGCTTCTGACCGAGCGTGCCGCCGAACAGCGCCTTCGCGACGAGCGCGAGCAGAACCGTGAGGCCACCAGCGGTGACCAGTCCGGCGGCAGTTCCGAGCAGGGCTCCAGCCGCGGCACCGAGCGCGCCGTATGACTGCCAGCCGAACACCGAGCCTGTGAGTGCACCCGCGACGGCCAGGAGCAGGAACGTCACCTCGATGAGATTCACGGCCACAGCATCGCGCGCTCTGGTCGTTTGATGCAGCCCTCGAGGCCTGCTCGTGTGACGCTCCAGCCCGCATGCGTGACCGCGTCTCGGAGTTCTTCTCGGAAAAGACGCCCAAGCGGGCGTTCGCGTTGTTCGTCTTTCTGCTGCTGATCCTGCTCTTCCGGAAGCTGTTCGTGCTGCTCGCCTTCTTCGTGGCCTTCGAACGAATGCTCTTCTGGTCGGCCGGGCTGATGGCGCGTCGCTTCAAGATGGGCCGGGCGGCAGCGCTCGGTCTCGTGCTCAGCGCGACGGCGATCGTCCTCGGACTCACCGCGTGGCTCAGCGCAGGTCGGGTGACGCAGCTGATCATCGAAACGCGCAAGACGTTGCCAGAGCGCATCGCCGCCATTCGGGAGAACCCGCTCTTCCTCGAACTGCAGCCGCACCTGCCCGACACCGAAGAGCTCGTGCAGTCGGCCCAGCACTACGCGGCGAACGTCGCGGCCTCGGCAGCCGAACTGGGCCACCTGCTCATCTACGCGATCATCGGGCTGGTGCTCGCGATCGTGTTCTTCCTCGACGAAGAGAAGCTGCGCACGTTTCGCCAGTCACTCGCGCCCGACGGCCTCTTCGGAACGTTGACGCGTTGGGGAGAACACGTCGCCGAAGCGGTCAGCCTCACCGTGCAGCTGCAGTTCATCGTCGCGGCCTGCAACGCGCTGCTCACCCTGCCCGTCTTGTGGATCATCGGCGTGCCGCACGTGCCGATGTTGATGCTGCTGATCTTCGTGTCGGGCCTGATCCCCGTCGTCGGAAACCTGATCTCCGGAGCCGTGCTCTCGATCGTCGCGTACCAGACGAAGGGCTTCTTCGGCGTCGGCCTCTTCATCGGCCTCACTTTCGTGCTGCACAAGATCGAGTCGTATTTCCTGAACCCGCGTCTCGCCGCGCGTCACGTGCCCCTGCCCGGCTTCGTGCTGATCCTCTCGCTCATCGCGTGGGAGCACCTGCTCGGCTTCGTCGGTCTCTTCGTCTCGTTTCCGTTCCTCTTCGTCGCGGGGAAGCTGATCACCGAGTTCAAGACGCAAGACGCTCCGCCGGTCGACGTCGCAGTGAATGCGACACCGCCTGCTCCGTCTTGAGCGGCCATGAACGAACGCAGGTGGCTGGTGGCTGTTGCTCCCGGTGCGCTGGTGTCGATTCTCGCTCTCGCCGCGATCGTCGGAGGCCTCGCGCTCTTCGGCCGTGGCTTCCTCACGCCGAGCTCGGAGTTCTTCGCGAACCCCGAAGCCACGATGGATCAGACGGTGCGTGACGGCTTCATCGGGCTGCTGCTCTTCGGTGGCGGCAGCTTCGCCCTCGTCGCCGGTTTCGGAATGATCATCTTCGGGTCTGCGCTCGGCGTGTTCTCGCGCGTGTTCAGCAGCCGGCAGGCGCTGGTGTCGACCGGCTTCGTCGGACGCCGCTGCACCTTCTGCCAATCGTCGATGCCTGCGATGGCGAAGCGCTGCCCGAGCTGCAACGCGCCTCAGAGCTGAGGCACGCGCCTCGCACTTCACCGAGCCATGCGCTCGCTCCGTCTCCGATTGGCCACGATCGTCGCGGTGTCGTGTCTCGCGATCACCCTCGCGTGTCTGTGGAGCCGCGAGTCGTACGTGATCGGCTGCGCCTGGTGGGCGCTCCGCTGGCCGGTCGGGCTGATTGGGTTCGCGCTGCTGATCAGCGGACTGCGTCAGCGGCGCATGTTCCTCGCGGCCATCTGCGCAGCCGTCGTCGGCCTCGTCGCCACCGAGAGCGCATCCGTCGCGCTCGCGCACTCCCGCCCGCCGCGTGATCTCGAGACGCCACTCATGGTCGTCACGCACAACCTGCTCTTCGAAGGCAACACGCTGGCCGAATCACTCGCCGGCATGCGCGACGCGGGCGCCGACGTGATCGCGATGCAGGAGGTGACTCCACGTGACGCCGAGCGGCTGGCGAACGAGCTCTCCGCGACGCATCCGTTTCACGCCGAAGCGCCACACGTCGGAGCGCACGGCTTCGCCTTCTTCAGCAAACACCCGATCGCCGACGTTCAGCTCGTGCGCTTCGAGGGAAAGCTCCCGTTCGCCCAGTGCCTGACGCTCTCGCTGCCCGACGGCCCGCTGCCGGTCTGCAACGTTCACCTCTCGGCGCCCGTGAAGGAGCTGCGCAACTTCGCCACGCTGCCCGATCTCGACGGCCTCGAGCGCAACGCCGTTCGCCGCCGCAAAGAATGGTCGATGGTGGAAGCCGAGCTCGATCGTCGCGGAGGAAATCGCGCGCTCGCGCTGGGTGACTTCAACAGCCTCGAAGCCGAGCCGCTCTACCGCTCGATTCGTGATCACTGGGTCGACGCGTTTCGCCAGCTGCACTTCGACTGGGGCGCCACCTGGCCTCACGGCGTCGAGGGCCGCGTGCCCTTCGCCCGCATCGATTACGTGTTCTCGCGCGGCGCGCTCCGCCCACTCGAATCGAAGGTGATCAGCCGATCAGGCTCTGATCATCTCGCCGTGAGCGCGCGCCTCGCGAGGTGATTTTCTTGCCGAACCTCCAACCTGCCTCATGCTTGTAGGACCCTGTAGGCAACTGGAGGCAACATGATGGAACGCCGCACTCGCCGCTCGCCCCGAATCCACGAAGCGCTGAACCACTTCCTCGACGCGCTCTGCCTGAAGCGCAACCTCGACGCAGTCGCGCTCACGACGGACGACGGCCTGCTCATCGCCGGCAAGGGCAAGGTCGACCTCGACGAGATCGGCGCCATCGGAGCCGCGACGAAGAAGACCTCGATGGGCTTCCTCGGGCACACGCTGCACGTCAGCCGCTTCGAGGTAAACGACATCATGCTGTGCCTGACCTCGATCGGCGCGCCGGTGCGTGACGACGCGGCCGTCGGGTCGCTGATGCGCATCCTCGCTGCTTGACCTGAACTTGCGTTCAGAGGTCTGTTTGGCGGCGTGAAACCAACCCCCGTCGCCAACCCGCCCAACCCCTGGGCTTCGAGTGCGCTCGAGTACCTCGATGAGATTCCCCTCGCGAAGGTGGAGATCTTCGAAGACGCGAGCCACTCCATTCTCGCCAGCAACGACAGCCCCGATCTCGGCTTTCGCTGGAGCGTGAACCCGTACCGCGGCTGCAACCACGCCTGCGCGTACTGCTACGCCCGCCCCTCGCACGAGTACCTCTCGTTCGGCGCGGGCACCGACTTCGACACCAAGATCGTCGTGAAGCGCCGTGCGCCCGAGCTGCTCCGCGCGGCCTTCGACAAGCCTTCGTGGAAGGGCGACCTCGTGATGTTCAGCGGTGTCACCGACTGCTTCCAGCCGCTCGAGGCGTCGATGCGACTGACCCGCGGCTGTCTCGAGGTCTGCGCCCAGTACAAGAACCCCGTCTCGATCGTGACGAAGGCGCCGCTCATCGAGCGCGATCTCGACGTCCTCCAGCAGCTCAACCGTGACGCGTCGGTGCACGTGGCGATCTCGATCCCCATCTGGGACAAAGATCTCGCGCGCGGCATCGAGCCTGGCGTGGCGACGCCCCAACGACGAATGCAGACCATCGAGACGCTCGCGAAGGCCGGCATTCCTGTCGGCGTGATGGTGGCGCCGATCATTCCCGGCGTGTCGGACGAAGGCATGGGCGAGGTGCTCGAAGCGGCGTGGAACGCTGGCGCAAAGAGCGCCGGCTACGTGCTGCTCCGGCTGCCTGGCCACGTGAAAGAGGTGTTCGAGTCGCGCATTCGCGCCGCCCTGCCCCTCCGCGCCGAGAAGATCCTCCACCGCGTGCGCGAGACGAGGAACGGCAAGCTCTACGACGCGCGCTACGGCGTGCGCGGCCGCGGTGAAGGCCAGTACGCCGAGGCCATCGGCCAGGTGTTCGAGGTGACGACGAAGCGCCTGGGCTTCAACCGCGAAGACGAGTGGAAGCGCGTCGAGACGTTTCAGCGACCAGCACGACAAGTGCCGCAGCTTTCACTGTTCTGAACGTCAGATTTCCACGAGTTGCGGGGCACTGACTTCTCGAAGTGCTCGGAACTCCTTCAGGCAGCCGCCTCCCTGGATGGCACGCAGCCTGAACAATGCGCGGGCATGAGACTCGGCACGATCCTGCTCGTTCTTGCGCTCGCCGCCTGCGGGCGCGCCTCGCTGCTCGATGACTCGAGAGACGCTGGAACTGGGACGGGGGGCGGGCTCTCGGGTGGTGGCGGCAACGCGGCCGGAGGCACGGCGGGCGGGTCCTCCGCAGGCGGCTCAACGGCAGGTGGCGCAGCCGCTGGTGGCGCTGCTGGTGGCGGCCAGGCGAACCCATGCACGGGCCTGAGCAACGGAGCGTGTCGCGCGAACCCGCTCTGCACACCCGACCTCTGCTTCCAGTGCACCTGCCGCCCGAGCTTCGAGCAGTGCCGCCTGAAGACCGGCACGCCCTTCGTCTGTCCTCCTGTGCGGTGCCTTCAGCCCACCTGCTGTGCGAACGACTCCGCTTGCCAGAACCCAGAGATGTGCACCGACAGCACCGTTCGACACTGCGGCACCTGCAACAACGCGCCTTCGACGTGCGGCGACGACTTCGAGTGCAACCCGAACGTCACCGGCAACGTCTGCCGTCCTCGCGATTGTGCCTGCAGCGGCCAGACCGATTGCCTTCCCGGCTGCTCGGCCACCAACCCCTGCAGCGACGGTCAGACCTGCAACTCGAACACGAAACGCTGTGAGGAGATTCGCTGTGGCGCGCTGCCCTGCGCCGGCGGCCTCACGTGCGTGACAGGCCCGACCGGAGCGATCTGCGTGCCGAAGACGTGCACCACCGATCTCGAGTGCGGCGATCTCTTCTGCGTCAGCGGCACGTGCAAGAGCGTGCTGGGCGTCTGCTCGGCTGCCGTTCCCTAAGGGTCACTTCGAGAGCAGCCGCTTCATCCACGCCAGGCTCATGCGCTCGCGCGAGCCTTCGACGACGAAGGGCGCCAGCAGCCCGCCGGGGTCCATGTGCACGCGGTGCTCGACGCGAACGCGCCCTGCGACGGCCTCGAAGGTGAAGCTGCCACGCAGCGCCGTGAGTCGCACGACGCCCTCGCGTGGCGGCCTCGCTGGATCATCGAAGGCCTCGAAGTCGATGCGGCACTTGCCGGCAGTTCGGGTGCGAACGCTGCGCATCACGTAGTCGCGGCGGCTCACCATCGGCGGTGCGATCTCGTCCCACGTCACGCGCTCGTCGCCCGAGTCCGAGATCAACGACCGGCTCACCAGGTGCGGCTCGTCGGAGTCGAACTTGCCGGTCCCGAAGGCCTTCGTGCACAACGACTCGACGTCGCCCACCGACTCACCGACGAAGCGCAGCTCGCTGAAGCCCGAGCCTGGCACCGGGCGCCAGCTCACCTCGACGCCCTCTTCCACGGCCTTGACCGTGAACGCCTGCGAGAGCACCACCAGCATGAACGTGGACATCATCGAAGCACCTCAATCACCGCCGGCCGACGCGAGTATTTGCTCACGTTCAGCTTGAGCGTTGCACTCGCGTTCGCCAAGGTGCCTGCATGGCCAGCAAACGCCTCGTCTCTCCTCGGAAAGAGCCCTCGCAACGACGGAGCCGCGAGCTCGTCGACATCATCCTCAAGGCGACTACTCGCGTTCTGCTGAAGGACGGCTACGAGGGCTGCACCACCAACCGCGTCGCCGAGGCCGCGGGCGTGTCGATCGGCAGCGTGTACCAGTACTTCCCGAACAAGGAGTCGCTGGTCGTGCGCGTGATGGAGCGACACCAGGAGAAGCTGCGCGCCGTGCTCACCGAGCACCTGCTGACGTTGCAGGACGCGACGCTGCCCCGCGCGGTGAAGACGCTGGTGCGCGCGATGCTCGATGCGCACCGGGTCGAGCCGAAGTTGCATCGCGTGTTGATGGAGCAGGTGCCTCGCATCGGCGCGCTCAAGGCCCTGCACGCGCAGCACGCGGCGTATGAGCCGCTGGTCGTCGCGTGGATCGAGAGTCATCAGGACCAGCTCGACGTGCCCGACGCGAAGATGGCGACGTGGATGCTGATCGCGGCCGTCGACGGGGTGCTGCAGCGCGTGTTCGTCGACCGGCCGTCGTCAATCGATGAAGAGCAGCTCGCCTCCGAGCTGGAGCGGCTGATCGTCAGCTACCTGCGCGGCGTCACCTGAAGAGCTTCTTCACCACGAAGAGGACGATGCTCGCGCCGACGACCGAGACGAAGAGGCTGTAGAGGTTGAAGCCCGTGACACCGCGGCCTCCGGCGAAGTTGAACACCATGCCGCCGACGACTGCGCCGATGACGCCGACGATCACGTTCGCGATCGCGCCCATGCGAGCGTTCGTGCCCGCGATGATGCTCGCCAGCCAGCCAGCGATGCCTCCCAGAATGATCGTCGCGCAGAGTCCCATGTCGCCTGAAACGTACTGTGCATCGACCCATTGCCCGATAGCGTCGCTTTCGAGGGGACCGTCATGAACAAGTGCTGCTTCTGGCTTCTGGTCGTCGCACCGATCGTCGCGTTCGCTCAGGACGGCGGCCTGATGGCCTACTCGGGGACGATTCTGGAGAGCGGCGGGGCACCTCAGGGCTCGCGCGATGTGGCCGTGAAGATCTTCGCGACCGAAAGCCAGGGGACTCCCGTTTGCTCGCCCTCGTTCTTGACGGTACCCGCTTCGCAGCAGGGGCGTTTCACGGTCCAACTCGAACAGGCGTGCGAGAGCGTGTTCCAGCAGAACCAGGACCTCTGGGTTGAGGTCTCTGTCACTGGTGTGGCGACTCCGCGCACGAAGGTACGCTCCGTGCCCGCTGCCATCACGGCGCAGCGCAGTGCTCGAACGGTGGCGACGCTGGGCTCAGCTCAGATCTCGTCGAACGGCCTCTTCGTTCGGGCCACGACGAACACGTACACGGGCGCGTGGTCGTTCATGGGGCTCACTGGATACAGAGCCGGCAAGAAGATCTGTGAGGCGCTCGTCGGAGCGACGGCCCACGTCTGCTCGACTGAGGAGGCCAATCGGTCAGCGTTGCTCGGAGCGACCTTGCCGCCGGGCTGGCTGATGAACATGAGCGGCGTAGGCGGCCCGTCATGGCAAGCCGTTGGAGGGAGCAACAACCCCGTGAACGAGTGCGTTCATCACACGAGTGACGGTCCGCCCAACGCCGGCTCTCCCGGCACAATCCTGGGCCTCGCTTGGGACACTGTCGGCGGCGGGGGCCGCCCTGTCGATGGTGTCTATCCGCAGTGGTGCGTCGGAACTCTTCCGATCCTCTGCTGCGACTGATCAATCTCGATCGTTGATCAGGTCGTTCGCCGACAACTCCGGTGCCGCCTTCCCATTCTCGAAGCCCAGCAGCCCGAGCTCGGCGTACTTCGGCTTGATGCGATCACTCAGCAGCCCGATGCGCTTCAAGTTCGGGATCACCCGCTTGAACATCGTCTTCCTGAACCGGGTCATCATCTCGCTCTCGATGACCAGCCGCTCCCACTGCTGCCGCGTCATCGCGTGGGCGTAGTACTCGTCGTAGAACTCGTGCGCGAAGAACCGGTTGCGAAGGAACAGCGACACCTCGAACGCCCAGTCTTCCCGTTCACGGCGCTCCTTCTCGGTCAGCTGCCCGATGAAGTCCTTCAGCGCGAGCACCCCGTAGTGCACGTGCCGCGCTTCGTCGGTGATGATGTACGTGAGCATCTTCTTCAGCAGCGGCTCACGCGTCAGCTGCTGGATCATGCCGAAGGTGCCGAGCGCGAGGCCCTCGATCATGATCTGCATGCCGAGGAACTTCATGTCCCACCGGGAGTCGCTCATCAGCGCATCGATCACGACGTAGAGGTTGTCGTTGATGTCGTATTTCTTCTCGAGCTTCTTCGTCAGGTACGCGTGGAAGACCTCGACGTGGCGGCCTTCGTCCACCACCTGCGTCGAGCCGTACAGCTTCGCGTCGAGCCACGGCACCGCCTCGGTCACCTGACACGCCGCGAAGAGCGCGCCCTGCTCTCCATGCAGTGACTGCGACAACAGCCACGCGGTGATGCCGCGGCGTTGCTCCGAGCGCTCCTTCGGCGAGGCGTTCTTGAACGACGCCAGGTTCGCGATCGGCAGGAACTCCCACGGCAGCAGCGCCGTCTCGTCGGAGTGCGGGTCGACGCTGCTCGTCCAGTCGAGATCGGTGGTGCCGTTCCACTGCGACGTCTTCGCCGCCTCGTACAGCCGCGTCAGCTCCGGCTTGTCCCGCAGGTAGTTCCAGTCGAACCGCACCGAGTAATCGACCGGCATGTTCGACGTGCCGTCCTGCTTGCCGCGCTTCTGCACCATGCCGCGAAAGGCCGGCCCCAACAGCGAACGGAGCACCTGCAGATTCCCCGACGCGGTCGCGTCTCTCATCAGCGGCAGCGTGTCGATCGCGTTCGAGAAGGTTTCGATGATCGCCATGGTTCAGCTCCTGCCTTTCAGGGTCGCCGCCATCAGCGCAGCGAAGTGGGAATCGAGATCACGTGGGCGCGTCGGCTCGTGGAGCAGTCCGAACGCGAGGTACGAGAAGAACGTGTCGGCGATCTGCGCCGGCGTGCGATCACCATCGGGCCGGTACCAGGTCGCGACCCAGTTGATGGCGCCGAAGCCGAAGTGCCGCACCAGCTCGAGATCGAGCATCGGGCGCGCCTTCCCGCTCGCGTGGGCATCGATGAGCAGCCCGTCCCAGAACGACTCGTACTTCCCGCGCTCGCGCTCGACGCCCTCTCGAGCTCCGGCCGGCAGCGAGCGCCAGTCGAACAGCAGCACGTAGAGCGAGTCGTCTCCGTTGCAGAGCAGTTCGAGGTGCGCGCGCAGGCCGAGACGGAGGCGCTCGATCGGATCCGTCACGTCACCAATCGCGGTGAGCACCGCGTCCTGAGCCCGCTTCACGGCGCGGTTCATCAACGCCAGCAGCACGTCGTCTTTGCTCGCGTACCGGTAGTGAAGGCTGCCCGGCAGCATGTTCGCTGCGGAGGCAATCTCGCGAACCGTCGTCGCCGCGAAGCCCTTCTCGCGAAACAGCTTCCCCGCTGCCTTCAAGATGCGCTCGTCGGCGCCCTCTTCCGGCGTCTGCTGAACCGTCGCTTCAGGAGCCGTGGTCTGCGTCTTGGCCATACGACCAAACAACCATGGTCGCTTGACCAAATGCAAGCCCCTCCCTCAGGCGCAGGCCGTGCCGACCGTGAATCGATCACACAAGTGCCCGTGATCGCGGCGCGAGCTCGACGTCAAACCCGGCTCGCTGCTGGAGTCGCGCAGAAGGCGATCAACGGAGCAACGGCGCTCGTCGATCCACCCGCGGCGGAGCCTCCGACAACAGCGCCTCCCTGGCCGCGCGTGCGCCAGCAGAATTGGAGAACCGGGCGGCGCCGCGAGCAATCGGAGCACAGGGTTCGTGTCCTGGAACTCATCGACCAGCACGAGCGCGAACCGATGTTGAGCGCGGCGGCGGGTCTCTTCGTTCGTTGTCAGCAGCTCGACGAGCAAGAGCAGCAGATCGCAGAAGTCGACGGGCCGCGCGAGACGCGGCAGCTCATCGTCGAGGAACGTCTGCCGCGACACCGCCCGACCTCGGCTACGGGCAGGAGGCATTCCCGCGAACTCGACGCGGAGGCATCAGTTCCCGATGCCAAACCGAACGGACCGATCAGGGCGAGGAGCCTGCGGATCCCCGCCGGCGACCGATGCACTCTGCAACTCACCACACGACGCAGCGATCGGCGCCGCGGCGAATCATCGCGGCCTTCTCCGAGCACTGGAACGCCGTCTGGAACGCGTCGAGGTTTCCGAGCGGGCCCTTCACGCGGGCGAACGGCGGCGCATGCGGATCGGTCGCGGCGCGAACCTTCGCGGTCTCGTCACGAACCTTCGTGCACCACGACTGCGCGAAGCCGAGGAAGAACTGCTGGCTGCGCGAGAAGCGGAACTGCGCGTCGGCGTCGCCCTTCTTCGCGTACCAGTCGGCCATGGCGGCGTGCGCCAGCTTCAGGCCTCCGAGGTCGGCGATGTTCTCGCCCAGCGTGAGATCGCCCTTCACCTTCACGTCGCCGATGGCCGTGTAGCCGTCGAACTGCTTCTTCACGCACGAGGCCTTCTCGACGAACGCCTTGCCCACCGAGGCCGACCACCAGTCCTTGATGTTGCCGTCGACGTCGAACTGCCGGCCCTCGTCATCGAAGCCGTGCGTGATCTCGTGGCCCACGACCATGCCCATGGATCCGAAGTTCACGGCGTCGGTCGCAGCGCGATCGAAGAACGGCGGCTGCAGAATGCCGGCCGGGAAGACGATCTCGTTCTTCTGCGGGTCGTAATATGCGTTCACCGTCGGAGGCGACATGAGCCACTCGTTGCGATCGACTGGCTTGCCGATCTTCGCCAACTGACGCTGCACCTCGAAGCGGTTCGCCGCGAGCGAGTTGCCGAAGAACGACGTGCGCGAGGTCGTGAGCTTCGCGTAGTCGCGCCACGTGCCCGGGTAGCCGATCTTGTTGTTGCCCACCATGCGGGTGACCTTCTCGAAGGCCGCCTTGCGGGTGGGCTCGTCGAACCACGACAGCGACGTGAGGTTGGCCTCGAACGACTTCTGCAGCGACTCGACCATCGCGCTGGTGCGGGCCTTGCCGTCTTCACCGAACGCGCGGCGCACGAACTCACGGCCCAGGGCCTCACCGAGATCGCCGTCGGTGTACGCGACGCACTTCTTCCAGCGCGGGCGATCGGCCTTGGCTCCGGTGAGCGCCTTCGACGAGAAGTTGAAGGCCTCGTCCTGGAACACCTTCGGCAGCGCGGGCGTCGTCGAGCGCAGCACCACCCACGTCAGGTACGAGTTCAGCAGCTCGGGCTTGGTGTCTTTCGCGATCGCCGCGACCTCGACGAAGTAAGGCACCGAGTTCACGTTGATGGCCTTGAGGTCCTTTGCGCCCACGGCCGTGAAGTACGAGTCCCACACGAAGTCCTTCGCCTTGTCGGAGAGGCCGTCGCGGTTGATGCGGTTGTAGAGCTTGTTCGGGTCGCGGCGCTCGACGCGGGTCTGGGCCACCTTCGCCAGCCGCGTCTCGATGGCCATCACCTCGTCGGCTTTGCGCTGGCAGTCCTTCGCCGGCAGGCCGAGCAGCCCGAACATCGCCTCGACGTGCGACTTGTACTGCTCACGCACGGCCTTCTTGTCTTCGTCGAAGTAGTAGTCGCGATCGGGCAGGCCCAGGCCGCTCTGATCGAGCGAGCCGATGACCTCGGTCGAGTTCTTCAGATCCTGAATGGCGCCGAGGTCGAAGAACGGGCGGAAGCCGGCCGCGTGAATCGTGCCCACGCTGGTGGCGAGCGACTTCGCGTCCTTCACCTTCGCGACCTGGTCGATGAACTTCTTCACCTCTGGCAGCGCCTTCTCGAGGCCCGCCTCGTCGGTGCACGTGGCGTAGTAGTCGCCCAGCTGCTTCGCGAACGCCGTGCCCTCGGGCAGCTTGTTGGCCGCGGCCTCCTCGAGGATCGTCTTCTGCAGCGCCTCGTTGCGCTCGAGGATCGAGACAAAGCCACGCGAGTACAGCGGGCGATCGGCGGGGATCTCGGTCTTCGCCATCCAGCCGCCGCAGGCGTACTGGTAGAAATCGGCGCAGGGGTCGGCGCTCAGATCCATCGCGGCCTCGTCGAGACCGGGCGGCATCGGCTTTTTCAGATCGGCCACGAACTTCGGGGGCTCAGGAGGCGGCGCGGCCACTTCCTTCGCAGGAGCAGCGGGCGCTTCCTTCTGCACGGGCTGCTGGGTGGCACAGCCGGCGAGGAGAATCAGGACGAGAGCGGACAGACGCATGCGACCTCCGGAAAAGAGGTCGCGGCCTTACCGCACCGCACGTCGATGATCGACGAAACGCTTCAAGGCGCGTCAAAGGGGTGATGACTCAGGCCGACGAGCGTCCCTTCGGGATCTCGCACGTACAGGGTCCACCCGGTCTGCTTCACGATCGGCACGCCATGGGCCGCGAGCTCGACCTCGATCGCCCGCCGCGCCGCCGGAGCGATGCGCAACGCGATCATCGATGGCCCCAGCGCACCGTCAGGCAGGTTCACGCCCTCGGGCAGGTGCTCGATCGCGAGAAAGCCACTCTCGCCGCCCACCGAGACCCAGACGCTCCGAAGCGAGCCGTCATCGCGGTGCCAGCGTTTGATCTCGGCCAGTCCCAGCACCGTTCGGTAGAAGGCCGAGACGCGCTCGACGTCACGCGCCTGGATCGCGAGGTGGTGGAAGCCGAGGGCCTGCATCACGGCAAGGTGTCGAGGTACTTGCGAATCGCCTCGAGCATCGGAGACGGCTCGTCCACCGCCACCACCGTCGACTTCACGACCTTCAACCGGCGGCCCGCAAAGTCGAACGAGGTCGGTGGGCGAAGGTCGGGCTGCTGCTGCAACGCCAGGTTCGTCGAGCGAGGAGGCATTTCAGTCGTCCTCCGGCTTGCGGTCGTACTTGCTCAGCAAATCGTCGACGGCCTCACGCAGGTACTCGCTCTGCGCGATGCGCGTGCGCTTGGACAGCTCGCGCAGCTTCTCGACCTTCTCCTGCTCCACCAGCACGTGCGTGCTGACGACCTCTCGCTCGGACTTGATGATCAGGTCCCGGTCTGTCGTCGACTCGGTGACGGGAACTGCTGCCATGGGCGCGTCGTGCATTTCGTCTCCTGTGTGGCGCAAGCGACAAGGCGCTACAGCCCTGTGCTGACCGGATGAGACGCTGCGAATGGGGGGTGGTCAAAAAAACAGCCCCGACTCGATGACGAATCGGGGCTTCGAAGGCTTGGGTTAGTGGCCAGGGACGGACTCGAACCGTCTACCTGCGGATTATGAGACCGCCGCTCTAACCAGATGAGCTACCTGGCCGTGACTCCGTGAAACGGGCGCGGCTCTACATGGCCAATCGTGCGTCCGCAAGCACCACGACGAGCCCCCGGCTTCAGCCCTGACGGCCCGCGTACCGGGAGTGATCGACCAGCAGACACCGGTCCTGCACGACGTCGATGCCCGCCTCGACCAGCTTCTGCGCGAACGCGTCGTTGCGAATACCGAGCTGCAGCCAGACGACCTTCGGCTTCGCGGCCAGCACGTCTTCCAGGTGCGGCGGCAGATCGTTCGGGCGGCGGAACACGTCGAGCAAGTCGACGGGGCCCCCGGGAATGTCGGCGACCTTCCGGTACACCCGCTCGCCGAGAATCGTCGTCACCTCGGGGTAGTAGACAGGCACGGGGATCACCTCGAGCCCCTGCTCCTGCAGATACGCAGGCACGTCGAAGGCCGGCTGCCCCGCCTGCGCCTCGGTCTTGATGCCCAGCACCGCGATGCGCTTCGACGCGTTCACGACTGCCGCGATGCCCGCCTCGTCTTCGATCATTCGAGCCATGGGTTCGTGAGGCTAACCGTGGCTATGGTGCGCCGCATGGTCCTTCTCCTGAGCGCCCTCCTCTCGGCCGCCCCGGCCAATCAGCCGTCCGTCTTCACCCTCGAACCAGAGCCCTTCATCGCGACGGCCCGCGCCGATCTCGCGACGCTGCACATGTTCGTGACCGGCCTGAAGTCGGTGAACGGCCAGGTGCAGGCCAACCGCCAGCTGTTCGCGTTCAAGGCCGACACGGTGCTCACGCCCGAGCAGAAGCGCACCATCTTGAGCACCTGGGGTTCGCTCTTCGGCTACTTCGCGTCGATCGAGGGGCTGCGTCAAAAGTACTGGGACTTCGTCAAGCTGCTGCCCACCGACTCGCGCCACGCCTGGGGCTACGTCGTGACGCACACCGCGCTCACCACCCTGCTGGCCTACGGCATGGCGTTCGCTGATCTCACCATCGGCAACAAGCAGCTCGAGACCCTGCTCGACGAGAAGAACGACGAGTTCGGAGTGCCCGCCGGCGCCTTCGCGGCCTTCAAGATGAAGGCGATTCACGTGGCCACCTCGACCCAGCTGATGACGGGCGACGCGTGGGCGATCACGGTCACGCCGACGCTCAAGAAGCTGAAGGCGCTCGATGAAAAGGACGTGAAGTGGGCCTGGGAGGAAATGAAGGCCGACTCGAAGCAGGCGAAGGGCTCGCTCATGAAGAGCGGCGTGAAGCTGTTCGCCGGCAACGCGACTGACATTCTGAAGGACTCGACGATGCAGACCGTCTTCCCCGTGCAGAAGTCCTTCGCGGAGTGGATGGGCGACACCCGCGTCGCGCGCAACGGCAAGCCGCTGGTCACGAAGGCCTTCGTCGAGAAGAGCGTGCTGCCGAAGCTGCAGCCAGGAGACGTGCTGGTGACGCGCCAGAACTGGTTCCTCTCGAACATCGGCCTGCCCGGCTTCTGGCCACACGCGCTGCTGTACGTGGGTCGCCCCGCCGACTGGGCCGCGATCGAGATCGATCCCGGGGTGCAGGCGTGGCTCAAGACGCAGGCAGAGAAGCCGACGACGCTCGCCGAGCTGCTGCAGAAGCGCTACCCCGCGAAGTGGAAGGCGTATGCCGACGGTGTCGACTTCCAGGGGCACGGGCCGATTCGGGTCGTCGAGTCGATCTCCGAGGGCGTGAGCTTCACCGCCGTCGAGCACGCGTTCGGCGTCGACTACCTCGGAGGCCTGCGCCCTCGCCTGCCCCTCGTCGAGAAGGCCCGCGCCATCGAGCGCGCGTTCAAGTACCAGGGTCGGCCGTACGACTTCGACTTCGACTTCTTCTCCGACTCGACGCTGGTGTGCACCGAGCTCGTCTACAAGGCGTACCAGCACGACACCGACATGAAGGGTCTCGAGTTCCCCCTCGTCGACGTGGCCGGCCGCCGCACGCTGCCCGCGAACGAGATGGTCAAGCGCTTCGATCTCGAGGCCGAGCAGCCGAACCGTCAGCTCGACTTCGTGCTCTTCATCGACGCGAAGGAGAAAGAAGACGCCGTGTTCGAGAGCACGGCCGATTCACTGCGCGGCACGTGGAAGCGCCTGAAGTGGGACGTCGCCCAGAAGTGAGACGAAGCCGAAAGCGAGCCTGAGGAGCGGCGGCTCCATCAGCACTGCCGATCCATGCCGCGGCGACGTTGGCTCGCGACGGCGGAGTCGAACTGGGAAGACGTGAGACGAAGCCGAAAGCGAGCCTGAGGAGCGGCGGCGCTTCACGGCCGCTTCGACTGGTAGATGCCCCAGCGCCCCGTCGCCTGATTGAAGCGGTGGTACGTGAGCCGCTTGCCGTCGATCGACAGGTTCGGCCCTTCGAGCAGCAGCCCCGAGATCGAGTCGAGGATCGCTCCGGGCCCGAATGCTTCGGTCACGCTCGCACGCTTCGAGACCGCGAGCCGGAAGTCGGCCGGCTCCACCGAGCCCAGCGGCAGCACGGTGTAGAAGAGCTCGAGCCCGTCACTCGACAGATGCGCAGCGTACTGGCGGCACGTCGTCGACTCGTTGATGCGGCTCGTCCACGCGGCCAGCGACGGTGAGACGAAGGGCACGCCCGCGTCGACTCCGAAAATCTCGAGGCGGCTCTTCGAGGGCCCCGTCGAGCCTGGCGCGAACTCGGCGCGCGAGACGAGCAGCGCGGTGCCGTCGTTCGACACGTCGATGTCCATGTCGACCACGCCGGCCTTCTTCTCGCTGATGGCCTCGTCGATCGGCGTCACCTCAGCGAGCCGCGGGCCGGAGGGATCGAAGCGCGCCGAGTAGATCGTGCGCGTGTTCTGGCCATACGTCCGGAGCGAGACGAAGAAGAACCTGTTGCTCGCATCGATCGCCGGCACGCCATCGAGAAACCCGTCGACGTTCGCGCCCTGCAGAGGGCCGACGTACGAGTAGACGCCGGCATCGACCCGCGTCGCGACGTGCAGCTGCATCGCGTCGTCCGAGGCGGGCTTGTCGTTCCAGAAGAGGAAGCGCTCGTCGGGCGTGAGGCGCGGCTCCATCGCACTGCCCGGGTTGCCGTTGATGATGAGCTCGACCTCGTCGCCAAAGGTCGTGTCGTGACCGAAGCCCGAGAAGCAACCGTCGCGACGCTCCTGCGGCGTCGTGCAGCCCGCCACCAGCAACACCAATGCCCATCGCGCCACGGTCTGCCTCCTGTGACGAGAGACACCGCTCGTCGCAGAAATGGAAAGTCAGCGGCGTACGATGTCGCTGAACTCGAAGTAACCCGCGGCGTCTCGGCACTCGACCAGCGCCCACTTCGTCGCCTTGTTCGGGTCGGGCCGAAGGTCTTTGCCCCACTGCTCGAGGTCGTTCTCTTTGTTGTCGCCTGGGCGGAGTGACGGGAAGATCAGGTGTTTTCCGTTCGGCAGGTGCACGTCGCACTGAGCACCGGCCGGAGAGCTGCTCTTCACCAACACGCGCACCTTCGACGTCGTGTTCCCGAAGATGACGTCTCGGGTCCGCGACAGCACCACGGAGCCTTCGATGCGAGGCAGCGCAGGCTCGGCCGGTTTGTCTTCGACCTTCGCGGGCTCCACGGGCTTCTGCACGACGGCCTTCGGGTCCACTGCCTTGGGATCGATCTTCGGCTCGGCAGGCCTGTCATCGGGCTTCGGGTTCTTCGCGAAGGGATCGGCGAGCACGATGGGCTCGTCAGGCTTCGTCGGGTTCACCTTCGCCACCTTCGGCCGCTCGACCACCGTCTCATCGACGAACGCGAACAGCTGATCGGGGTGCGTCTCGTCTTCTTCCATCAGCAGCTCGGCCACCGTGCCGCGCGCCTTGAGCTCGAGCACGCGGGCCTGGCCGAACACTTCGCGCTGCTTGTCTGCGAGCGGCTCACCGACGAGCCGCAGTCTGTCGCCTTCACGCAGCCGCTGCCCCTTGTCGATGTCGATGAACGCGCCATCGGAGCGGCGAATCACCCTGAAGACGTGGCCTTTGGGCGAGACGTGCGCGCGCTCCACGACCGCAACGCTCCCCGCGTCGACGTCTTCATTCACGGGCTCGAGCGGCTTCACGGGCTCCGTCGGCTTGACCGGCTCGACGGGCTTCACGGGGTCCAGTTTGGCGACGGGATCTTTGGGCGTGGGGTTCGAGGTTCCGAACGCCACATACCCACCGACCCCGAGCGCCACGAACGCCAGCAGGCCCACGACGATGAACGGAGCCGCCGAACGTTTCGGCGCGATGATGGGTTCGTCGTCGGGAACGGCAGCAAGCGAACGCTCGGTCGGCGCCGAAGCGCCTGGCCGGCTCTGTACGGGAGGCGGAGGCTTCGAAGGAGCCCTGGCCTGCGGTTGAGACGCCTGCGCCTGGACTGAGAGGGCGCGTTGAGCAGGCGTGAGCGCAGCTCCCGACTCCGTCCGAACGAAGGTGCCGTCGATCGCCTCTTCCTGCGACGAGACCGTTCCAGACTTGGGCTTGAGGTGATGCCCGGGGCTCGACGGTGGCTTCACCCCACCCTTGCGCAAGAGCGACAGCTGCGACTGCAGGCTGCGTTCGGCGGCGAACTCCTCGGGGCACATCGCGCGAATGAAATTGCCCGCCTCTTCCGCGTTGACGCTGAGGCCTTCCCGAACCGCGACCTCGTTGAGCGCGCGGGCGAACTCGTCTCCGCGGTTGTACCGAGCCGCCGGATCTTTGCTCAGCGCCCGGAGCACGACCTGATCGAGCGTCTCGCTGACCTCGGGCCTGAACTCCCGCAGCGAAGGCACCTTCGGAAACGCCATCGCCGCGACCATCTCGGCCATCGTGCCGCCACCGAAGAGCGGCCGCCCTGCGAGCATTTCCCAGATGACGATGCCTGCCGAATAGATGTCGGAGCGGTGATCGACCGTCTGAGCCATCGCCTGCTCGGGTGACATGTACCCGAGCTTGCCCATCACGGTGGCAGGCAGCGTGTGCTTCGACCGCGCCGCGCTCTTGGCGAGGCCGAAGTCGATCACCTTCACCTCGCCCTCGTACGACACCATGACGTTCTGCGGAGACACGTCACGATGCACGATGCCGAGCGGGGTTCCTTCAGGGCTCGTCTTGCGGTGCGCGTAGCCAAGCGCTTCACACATGAGCCGGCCCACGTGGATGGCGATCGGCAGCGGCAGGAAGTTGCCTGTGGTCGCGCAGCGGGTCTCGACCCGAGCGAGATCGACGCCGGGCACGTACTCGATCGCCATGAAGAGCGTGCCGTCGGCTTCGCCCATGTCGTAGACCTGCGCGATGTTCGAGTGCGTCAGGTGCGTAAGCACGCGCGCCTCGTGATGGAAGCGCTCGACGAACTGCGTCTCGGCCTTCATCTGCGGCAGGATCGTCTTGACGATGCACAGCTTCTCGAAGCCGCCGGCTCCCGACAGCCGCGCGAGATGCACCTCCCCCATGCCGCCCTGCCCGAGCATGAAGAGCAATTCGTAGCGGCCGAGCGATCGACGCTCGAGTGGGGTCTCAGCCATGACGGCGGGCACTTTACCGGTGAGGCCACAGGTTGCGAGGAATCACGCCTGCACGAACGCCGGTTGAACGGGCGTCGCTGCCACGCCTAAGGAGTCTCATGCGCTCTCTCGTGCTGTTGGTGCTGGCCCAGGGCCCGGGCTCGACGCTCGAGGTGTCGAAGCCGACCGAGGCTCCGAAGTCCACCATCTCGACCAGCATTGCCGGCTCGGACTTGAAGCTGGTGCCGCTCGAAGGCCGCCCCGCGTCATCCATCGATCTGCAGGGGCGCGACGCGCTCGTCATGAAGGTGCCGCTCGTCGAGGGCCGCAGGTTCCCCTGCGAACACTTCGCGACCCTCGCGTTCTGCGACGACAACACCGTGGTGAAGGGCGAATTGATTGATGAGCCGCTGCGGCTGTCAGACGGAGGAACCGAGGGCGTCAGTCACCTCAGCTTCACCGCTCTCAAACCCGGCCGCACGACATGCGCGTGCGGACAGCCAAAGAACCTTCAATACGTGTACGAGTTCACTGTGGGCTCGCTCGAGGATGCCGTGCGGCCGGTGGCGAGAAAAGTGGTAGGCGCGGCGTTTACGCGGCTGTATACGAACCGCCGCAGTCTGGTCCCGTAGCTCAGCTGGATAGAGTACTGGCCTCCGAAGCCAGGGGTCGCGCGTTCGAATCGCGCCGGGATCGCTTTCTGAAGTCAGTCGCTCGGTGAAATCGCCGTAGCGGTCGACCGGACAATCGCTCTACACCGTCACGCATGCGTTTCTCCCGTCTGCTCGTCGCGTCGTGCGTGCTCGTGTTTTCCGCGTGTCCTGGTCCGAGTCCGACGCCTGATGGTGGAAGCGGGGGCGGAAGCGTCACAGCCGGCGGAAATGCAACCGGAGGCGGCGCTGCAGGTGGGTCCTCCACAGCAGGTGGGTCCTCCACAGCTGGTGGTTCCTCCACGGCTGGAGGCTCGACGGCCGGCGGTTCGACGGCCGGCGGCTCCACAGCAGGCGGCTCCACAGCAGGCGGCTCCACGGCGGGCGGTTCCACGGCGGGCGGTTCCACGGCGGGCGGTTCCACGGCTGGCGGCTCCACGGCGGGCGGCTCCACGGCGGGCGGCTCGACGGCGGGCGGTTCCACAGCAGGCGGTTCCACGGCTGGCGGCTCAACGGCTGGCGGCTCAACGGCTGGCGGCTCGACGGCTGGCGGATCCACGGCCGGCGGCTCCGCAGCGGGCGGTTCGGCGGGCGGCTCCACGGCTGGCGGCTCCGCAGCGGGCGGTTCGGCATCTGACGCTGGAACGGCGCTGTGCACGTTCTCGGGCTCGGGCGCCCGCCGCCTCATCACGGGCACGGTCCTCACGCCAAACGGCGTCGTCACCAACGGACAGGTCGCGCTCGAACCAGGCGGCCTGATCTCGTGCGTCGGAACCAACTGCGCCGACGGAGGCCAGCTGATCATCGCGTGCCCGCAGGCGGTCATCTCGCCCGGGCTCATCGACTCGCACGTGCACCACAACTTCAACTCCAACCCACCCCGCACCGACACCGGAGAGCGGTACGAGCAGCGTCATGACTGGCGCGGCGGCGAGCGCATGCACACGCAACTCAGCGTGACCGCTGGCATGGCCGACGCGATTCGCTGGAGTGAGCTGCGCGCGGTCATGGCGGGCACCACCAGCACGCTTGGAGCACCAGGCGTCACGGGGCTGACCCGCAATCTCGACTCCACGCTTCGCGAAGGAGCGGGCGGCCCGCCTGCGGTCACCTCGTCCTTCCCTGTCGGAGATCCCGGCGGCACCCAGCGCTCGAGCGACTGCGACTACGGCGGCAGCGCCGACACGACGAGCACCTTCGCGACCGCATCGGCGTACCTCGCGCACTCCGCTGAGGGCATCGACTCGGTCGCGCGCAACGAGTTTCTCTGCATGTCGTCCACGACCTACGACGTGACCGCACCTGGTACCTCGAACAACTTGCTCGGGGCAAAGACCAGCCTCGCGATGGGCCTCGCGCTGAGGGCCGGCGATCTCGCGCAGCTCGCTTCGACTGACACGTCACTGATCTGGTCGCCACGTTCGAACGTCGCGACCTACGGCAACACGATCTCGCTGCCCGTTGCGACCCGGCTCGGCGTGCGTCTGGCGCTCGGTACCGACTGGACGGTGACGGGCTCGACGAACCTGCTGCGCGAGCTCGCCTGCGCCGATCGCCTCAACTCGCTCTACTTCTCGAACGCACTGACCGATCAGCAGCTGTGGAATGCGGTGACCGCGAACGCGGCAGAGGTCGCTGGTGTCGGGACCTCGCTCGGTGCGCTCGCCGCTGGCCGCCTCGCCGACATCGCGATCTTCGACGGCCGCGTTCGCACGGGCTACCGCGCCGTGATCGCCGCGCAGCCTGAAGACGTCGTGCTCGTGATGCGCGGAGGCATCGTGCTGTACGGAGACACGTCCCTCGTGTCCGTGCTCCGCCTGTCGGGCTGTGAATCGATCAACGTCTGCGGCCGCCCGAAGAACGTGTGTGTGCAGGCCGAGACGAGCTTCACCTTCGCGCAGACCCAGACCGCGGCGGGTGTCGGCGCTCTGCCCGCCTTCGAGTGCGGCGTGCCGTCGACGGAGCCTGTCTGCACCCCAAGCCGGGCTGCGAGCGTGGCCGGCTCGACCATCTACACTGGCGCGATCTCGGCAACCGACTCGGACGGCGATGGGCTGCCCAACGCAACCGACCTGTGCCCGAACGTCTTCAACCCGCTCCGACCACTCGACAACGGCGTTCACCCCGACACCGACGGCGACCTGGTGCCCGACGCCTGCGACGTCTGCCCGCTGCTCGCGAATGCGACCACCTGCCCTGCTCCGACGCCGAGCGATCGTGACGGAGACGGCGTCGGCAACGCGCTCGACAACTGTCCCCTCGTCGCGAATACGAACCAGCTCGACACCGACGGCGATCTCAAGGGCGACGTCTGCGACTTCTGCCCGATGGCACCGAACCCCGGGAACACCGGCTGCCCGAGCACGATCTACGCGATCAAGAACGGCTCCGTGCCCGCGAGCACCGTGGTGGCCCTCGACAACGTGCTCGTCACCGCCAAGACCTCTTCCGGCTTCTTCGTGCAGTCGAAGATCGGTGACGCTGCGTACGCTGGCTCGAACTTCTCGGGGCTCTTCGTGAGCACCGGAAGCCCGTCGACCTTCCTCACGAGCGTCGTGGTGGGCAACCGCGTCGACGTCGACGGAACGGTCAGCGACGTGCTCGGCCAGCGCCAGCTCACGAACCTCACCGCGTCCGCCATCGCGAGCAGCCTCGTCGAGGCGGCTCCGATTCCAACCGTCGCGACCATCGCCGAGGTCACCACGGGCGGCACTCGCGCCGCGGCGCTCGAGGGCGTCGTGGTCGCGGTGGGCCCGAACACCGTCAGCTCGGCGGCGGCCACCAACTTCGTGACCACGGCAAGCAGCAGCTCGATCACGGTCGGCTCGCTCGTGTTCACCATCTCGCCGATACCGGCGGTGAACCAGAACTACTCGTCGATCACTGGCGTGCTCGCCTTCAGGAACTCCGCGTCGACGCTCAACCCGCGCTCGATGACGGATCTGGCGACCGGTCTGCCGGGCATCGCCTCGTTCGCCCCCAACGGGTTCGCAGCCGCCGGACAAACGAGCGGCCTCACCTTCCCTACTCCGCTCACCGTCACCCTCTCTGGTCCCGCGATCATGGCCACACCCGTCACCATCACCTCGAGCAACGGAGACGCGGTCACCGTCGTCGATGGAGGCGTCACCATCGCCGCGGGCCAGGTCTCGGCGCAGGTGCTCGTCAGCTCGACCGACGCCGGCACCGCCACGCTGACGGCGACGCTCAACACGAGCATGCAGACGGCCACGGTCCGGGCCATCACCGCCACGGAGCCGCGGACGGTCACGTCGATCACTCCAGCGACGCCCGTCGTCACGCCCATGGGCTCGGTCACCTTCACCGTCACGCTCGACATGCCCGCGCCCACCGGAGGCTCGGTCGTCACGCTCTCGGTCGCACCGACGACCGCGGCGACGCTTCCTGTCACCGTCACCGTGCCTGGCGGCCAGCTCAGCGCCACGTTCACGTACGCGAACAACGGCAGCGCACCTTCCGCGGTGGTGAGCGCCCAGCTGGGAGCCACCGTCTCGGCCACCGTCACGACGGGCGCCGCGGGCGGGCTGGTGATCAACGAGGTCGACTACGACAACGTCGGCACGGGAGACCCCGATGAGTTCATCGAGCTGTACAACGGCACAGGGAGCACGATGTCGCTGATGAACCTCGCGCTCGTGCTGGTGAACGGAAATGGCAACAGCGAGTACCTGCGCGTTCCACTGGCCGGCAGCGTTGCGGCGAACGGCTATGTGGTGATCACCAACGCCAACCTCATGCTGCTCGGAGGCACGCGAGTGACGCCGGCCGGGTGGATGGCTGGCGACAACATTCAGAACGGGACACCTTCGCCGCCACTGGTTCCCGATGGCGTCGCCCTCATCAACACTGCCACGGGCGCGATCATCGATCGGCTCTCGTACGAAGGCAGCATCACGAACGCGACCATCACGGGCATCAGCGGAACCGTGAACCTCGTCGAGATGACCGCCACGACGATCGTCGACAGCAACACCGCCAACGGCGCGATGTGCCGCATGCCGAACGGAGCCGACTCCAACAACGCGGCTGCGGACTGGGCCTTCTGCTCGGCGCCCACGCCAGGCGGACAGAACATGCCCTGAGCCGTCGGGAACTGTCGCGACGCGTTAGCGGACTTCCGTTGACTCCGTGATGGTTCTCTTCGACAAGACGCGCGCTCTTTTTCTGCCCTGGAGGCGCGTGTGATCGTCGGAGTCCCCAAAGAAATCAAAACCCGTGAGTACCGAGTCGGCATGACGCCGGCCATCGCCAAGGCCTACGTCACGGCCGGCCACCAGGTGTTCGTCGAGAAGGCGGCCGGTGAAGGCGCTGGCATCTCCGACGCCGAGTACGAGCGCGTGGGCGCGAAGCTGCTCGCGAGCGCCGACGAAGTCTGGAAGCGCGCCCAGATGATCGTGAAGGTGAAGGAGCCGATCGAGCCCGAGTACGAGCGCATGCAGGAAGGGCAGATCATCTACACCTACTTCCACCTCGCGGCGGTGCCCGAGCTGGCGAAGGTGCTGATCAAGAAGAAGGTCTCGGCCGTCGCGTACGAGACGATTCAGCCGGAAGACGGCTCGCTGCCCCTGCTCAAGCCGATGTCGGAAGTCGCCGGCAAGATGTCGATTCAGGTCGGCGCGACGTCGCTCGAGAAGGCGCACGGCGGCAAGGGCATGCTGCTCGGCGGCGTGCCGGGCGTTCGCCCCTGCAAGGTCGCCATCATCGGTGGTGGCGTCGTCGGCACCTGCGCGGCGAAGGTCGCCGTCGGCATGGGCGCTGACGTCACGATCCTCGACGTCAACCTCGACCGCCTCACCTACCTCGACGACATCTTCCAGGGCCGGCTGCGCACCCTGATGAGCGACTCCGAGAACATCACGCGCGCGGTGCGTGAGTCCGATCTCGTCGTCGGCGCCGTGCTGATCCCTGGAGCCAAGGCACCCAAGCTCGTCTCGGCGGAGCTCATCAAAGAGATGTCGAAGGGCTCGGTCGTGGTCGACGTCGCCGTCGATCAGGGCGGCTGCATCGAGACGATCAAGGCCACGACTCACGACAACCCGACCTACGAGGTCTCGGGCGTCATTCACTACGGCGTCGCCAACATGCCCGGTGCTGTCCCGATGACGTCCACCTTCGCGCTCACCAACGCGACCCGTCCCTATGGACGCAAGATCGCCGACATGGGCCTGCACGCCGCGATCAAGTCCGACCTCGCGCTCGCCAAGGGCCTCAACACCTACGGCGGCCACGTCACCTACGAAGCGGTCGCCCGCGATCTCGGCTACCCCTACGTCGCAATCGACAAGGCCATTGAAGGGAAGTGAACGGCGACGTTGGCTCGCGAAGGCGCAGTCGAACTGGCAACGGTGAGACGAAGCCGGAAGCGAGCCTGAGGAGCGGCGGCCCTTCATCACTGCCGATCCTTCCGCGGCGACGTTGGCTCGCGAAGGCGAAGTCGAACTGGCAAAACGACGCGTTGCGCATTCCCGCCCGCGTCACTGTGTCAGTCCCTTCACACCTGACGCCCGGAGACCTTCGTGTTTCCGGGCGTTTGTGTTTCTGAAACCTCCGGCATCGTGGGTGCACTCCCCCTTTGTCACGGGGTCGGCGCCGACAACTTCCCCGCAGCACGAAATAGCTGAACGACTTCGTGCGTTTGCTGTTCACGGAAGTTCGCGAGGGAGTGACGACATGTTGGGGTTCTCGACGAAGAGCGACAAGGCACGGGCAGAGTTCGAAGGGCTCGTGGCGCCGTGGCTCGACTCCCTCTACGGCGGTGCGCTGCGGCTGACGCGCAACGAGCGTGACGCAGAAGATCTCGTGCAGGACACGGTGATGCGGGCGTACCGCTTCTTCGACAAGTTCGAGCGCGGCACCAACTTTCGCGCGTGGCTCTTCAAGATCCTCACGAACACGTTCATCAACGGCTACCGCCGCCAGGTGAAGGAGCGCTCGCTGGGCGACGAGTCGGAGCGACAAAGTGTCGAGGCGCAGTTCTTCTCGTCCGACACGACCGATCAGGCGCAGAACCCCGAGGACTACCTGCTCCAACGGGTGATGAGCGAGGACGTCCTCAAGGCCATCGACACGCTCCCCATCGACTTCCGCATGGTGGTGATTCTCGCGGACCTGCAGGAGTTCTCGTACAAGGAGATCGCCGACATCCTCGACGTGCCGGTGGGCACGGTGATGAGTCGGCTCTTCCGTGGCCGCCGACAGCTCGAGGCGGTGTTGCGCAAGCGCGAAGAGGTGGCGGACGCCCCCCTCGTCGACTTGAACGCATACCGGGAGCGGAAGAAGCTGGGCTGAGGAGCGTTGAGATCACCGGATGAATTGCCGCGACGCCGAACCTCTGATGATGCCCTACCTCGACGGCGAGCTCGTCGAGGCTGATCGTCTCGAGGTCGAGAAGCACCTCGCCGAATGTTCGCCCTGCGCGAAGCAGACCGAGGTCTCGCGACACAACCGCACGCTCGTGCGAACGCTGGCCAAGGCGGCCACTCCGCCGATGCCCGAGGCGCTGCGCGCGAAGGTCTTCACGAAGGTCCGCTCGGATCAGGCAGGGCAGCGTCAGGGGCGCTTCCTTCGCTTGTCCGCTGCGGCCGCTGGCGTCGCGCTCTGCGCCTTCGTGGGGCATCACCAGTGGCGCTCCTTTCAGCGAAAGCTCTACGTCGACGACGCCGCCAGCCGCCACGCCCGCCAGTTTCCGCTCGAGGTGCGCGTGCCCCAGCCCGAGGCGCTCGAGGCCTGGTTCGACGGCAAGCTCGGCCACCGCGTCGCCGTGCCCCGCTTCCCCAACGCCGTCGCCGAGGGCGCGCGTGTGCTGAACGTTCGCGAGAAGCAGGCTGCGTACATTCGCTACGACGCTCCGACCCGCGCTTCAGCCCAGCCGCGACAGGTGGGGCTCTTCGTGTTCGGTGACAACGGAAACGACATCGACGTCGGAGCTCGCGGAGAAGCTGAGCTCGGCAATTCGAATGGCTACAACGTCGTCACCTGGCGTGAAGGCGACATCGTCTACCAGCTGGTGACCGACCTCGAAGAAGACGACATTCGAGAGCTGATGCCGGCCGACCCGGGTCACCGGCCACCGCCTCCAGTGCCTGTCGGAAGACCTGCGCTTGACGTGCAGCCAGCGTCCTTCCAGCGCTGATGATCTTGTGGTGTCGCGCGCGCGGCATTCGTTGACCCTCTAGAACCACGCCACTAGCCTCGGCGCGCAATGTCCAAGACAGTTCTCATCGTCGAGAAAGACGTCGCGCTGATGCACTCCATGCGCGACGCACTCGTGGGCCGGGGCTTCGCAGTCGACGAGACGACCGACGGCAAGGCCGTTCCCGATCTCGTGAAGAAGAAGAAGCCCGACTGCGTGGTGCTCGCGGTCGATCTCGACGCTGGGCAGAACGGCTACATCCTCTGCAAGAAGCTCAAGAGTGATGACGAGCTCAAGGGCGTGCCGGTGCTGATCGTCGGCGACCCCAAGGGCTTCGGACAGCACCAGAAGCTCAAGACGCGCGCGGAGGACTACCTGGGCAAGCCCTTCGAGGCGCCTGCGGTGATCGACCGCGTCGGAGCGCTCGCTGGCTTCCCGCCTGAGCCCGCCGCGGCCAGCGAAGAGTCTGGCTTCGATCCAGGCTCGTTGCTCGACGAAGGCTCGTCGTCCGATGAGCTCGCCCTCGAAGGCGCCACCAGCGAAGAGACGGTGGGCAACAGCGACCCCGACTTCGAGATGGTCGACGCGATGTTCGACGACAAGCCGCCCGCAGAGGTGCCGCTCGAGGAGCCACCACCAGCTCCCGAAGAGATCTCGCTGTCGACCTCCAACTTCGACGAAGACGAGTTCCCCGCCGAGAAGACGGTGGTGGGCTTCATGCCGAAGCTCGAGGCCCTGCCGCCTCCTCCCGCCAAACCCGCGAAGCCCTCGCCTCCAGCCCACAAGCCGGCTCCCGAGAAGAAGCCCTTCACGAGCTCGCCGTCGATCAGTGGTGATGGCTCCGAGGCCCGTGAGCTGCGCGCGAAGGTCAGCGAGCTGTCGAGCGCCCTCGAAGACGCCAACCGCCGCGCGACCGAGTTCGAAGACAAGGTGCGCGACCTGGAGTCACAGCTCGAGTCGAAGCAGACCGAGCTCGAGGCCTCGAAGTCGGGTGGCGGCAAGAGCGAGAAGGACGTCTTCAACCTTCGCGACTCCGTCAACAAGAAGGACAAGGAGATTCTCAAGCTCAAGACGGAGCTCAACGACAAGGAGAAGGAGATCGTCGAGCTGCGCGAGAAGGAGAACTCGCTCGATCAGCAGGTCTCGGAGTCGTCGGGCGAGATGGCCCGCAAGGACGCCCAGATCAAGACGCTCCAGACGAAGGCCGATCAGCTCGCCGCCGAGCGGAAGAAGATCGACCAGCAGCTGCTGACGGCGAAAGAAGAGGGTCGTTCAGCCAGCGCCCGCCTCACCTCGCTCCAGACCGACTTCGACACCCTCCAACCTCGCGCTCAGGAGATGGAGCAGGAGCTCGAGTCGATTCGTAACGAGAAGAACGATCTCGAGAACGCCCGCCAGCAGGCCGAGTCCGATCTCGCCGAGGCCCGCGGAGAGCTCGAGGCCGTGAAGGGCCAGCTCGACGAGCGCAGCCGCGAAGCAGACGATCTGCGCAGCCAGCTCGAGCAGTCCCAGATCGATCTCGACGGCGCCCGCAACCAGGTCAGCACCCAGGCACAGGCCTTTGCCGACGAGATCTCAGGGCTGCGTCAGCGCATCGCCGACCTCGAGGGTGAGTCGAAGAAGCACGAAGATCGTGCGACCCGTCAGCAGGCCCGTCTCAAGGCCGTGCTGCAGGACGAAGAGCGCGTTCGTGAAGTGCTCGAGCAGGCCCTCTCGCAGCTCAAGCACGACGGCGTCGACGGCGACGAAGACATCGACATCGACGAGCTCGCCGAGGCCTGAGCCGAATCCGCCGGGAAGGGCTCAGCCCTTCTTCGGCTCGTTCTTCCGCTGAATCATCTTCTTCGCCATCAGCTGAATCGCGCCTGAGACGTTCTTGTCCCTGGCGAGGGCCTTCACGTCGGCCTCGGCGAGCGTGTTCAAGAAGCGCATCAGCACCTGCGCCGGCACCTTGGGGTTCTTCACCAGCGCGAGCCGCACCGGGTACTTTCGAGTCCACTCGCGGTGCGAATAGATGATGGTGAGCACGTCCTGGTGGGCGCCCTTGTTGATGGCCTGGGCCATCACTTCCTGATCGGTGATTCGCGGGCTGCGAATGGTGGCGACGGCCACCAGCTTGTTCGCGTCGCGAATCAGCATGCCCCGCACCTCTTTGTTGCCCTTGGTGGCGAGCTTGATCTTCTGGGAGATCGACATCTTCGCGATCTTCTGGGTCAGCGTGAGCTTCTTGTCCTCTTCGAGCTTCCGCTCCTTCTCGGCCTGCTTCTGGGCCTTCTCGGCGTCGGTCGGAAGCTCGCCCTCGGCCCCCACTCCGAACTCGGCGATGACGTCGTCGGCAGTCGGGCCGGGGTCGACGGGGACCGCCGCGGCCTGGGGCCCGAACAGACGAATCTTCGCGGCGAGCATCTGCGGAACCGCTGGCAGATCGAGCCCGTTGCGAACGGCGAAGTCGCAGACACCATCGATGAGGGCGCCCTGCGCGACGGGGTTGAGCGCGAGCTGGGGAATGATCCCCTCGTGGCGGAGCAGACGCAGCTGGTTCTGCCCGATGAGCTCGGCGATCTTCTGGCTGCAGTTCGAGGCGATCGCCGCAACGGCCGTGTCCGGCGTCGTCGCGTTGAGAATGAGCATCTCGGCGTACGCGTCGTTCTGCGCGTAGACCTCGAGGTACCAGCCGAGCACGACCCCCTGCACGCCCTCGTCACGAAAGCCCGACGCCGCGATGCGATCGGGAAGCGTCGAGGCCGTCTTGCCGGCGGTCTCGCGGATCTTCTCTTCCCCGTCGTACATCAACATGAACAACGCCCCGAGCATGTCGGGCGGCGCCAGGGGAACGAGGGCCTTCGCGGCCATCATGCGCAGCGGCACGGGCGCCTTCTGGTCCACGTGCTTGCGCATGTTCTCGGGCAGGAAGTCCGGAGTGATGGGGCAGGCGCTCACGGCAGGCGCAGCCTCCTGAACGGGGGCGGCGGCTTCAGCGGGAACGGCAGCAGGGACTTCGTCGCTCATGATCGGTTCCTCTCGTAGATGAGGCGCAGGCCGTCGAGCGTGAGGAACTCGTCGACCTCGTCGATGGCCTTCGACTCTCCGGCGATCAGCGGCGCGAGGCCACCCGTCGCGAACACCTTCAGGGGGCTGCCGATCTCGACCTTCATGCGATCGCAGATGCCATCGACGAGCGACACGTAGCCGAACACCAGGCCCGACTGCATCGAGTGCACGGTGTTGCGGCCGATGACGTGCGGCGGGCGCGCGAACTCGACGCGGGGCAGGCGCGCGGCGTTTCGAAACAGCGCGTCCATCGCGATGGTGATGCCCGGGCAGATCGCGCCGCCCAGGTACTCGCCCTTCGCGCTCACGGCGTCGAAGGTGGTGGCGGTGCCGAAGTCGACGACGATCAACGCGCCCTGGTGCTTCTCGCGAGCGGCCACCGCGTTGACGATGCGATCGGCGCCGACCTCGCGGGGGTTGTCATAGAGAATCGGCATGCCGGTCTTGATGCCCGGGCCGACGAAGAGCGGCTTCGTGTGGAAGTAGCGCTCCGACATGCGCTCGAGGTTGAACTGCATCGCGGGCACGACGCTCGAGACGGCCACCGCGTCGACCTTCGAAGCATCGAGGCCCGCGTGGGCGAACCACTGCAGCACGAGAATGCCGTACTCGTCGGAGGTGCGGCGCGACGTCGTCTCGAGCCGCCAGTGCGAGATCAGCTTCGTGCCCTGGTAGGCGCCGATCACGGTGTTGGTGTTGCCGACGTCGATCGCGAGGAGCATGTCAGTGGCGCAGCATACCCAGCACGGCGGGAAGGCGATCAGCTCTTGCGCGGCCGCACCTGCTCCACGTCACCCGCGAGCACCCGCTCGAGCCGTCCGTCGATACGCAGCAGCAGCGCTCCCGACTCGTCGATGTCTTCGGCCACCCCGCGCAGCTCCTTCGCGTCGGAGCGGACCAGCACCTCTTTGCCCAGAATCGACGAGAGCGACTTCCACGTCTCGCGAACGGGCCCGAAGCCCTCGTCCTGCCAGGTGTCGAGCCACTGCTCGAGCTTCGTGAGCAGCGCGGCGGTGAACAGCGCGCGAGGGACCTGCTGCTTGCGGGCGATGGCGACCGAGGTGGCGAGCTCACGAACGTCGGGCGGGAAGTCGGTCGCCTCGGTGTTCAGGTTCACGCCGATTCCCAGCACGATGAAGTGCACGCGCTCGGTGTCGGCCGATAGCTCGGTGAGAATGCCCGCGACCTTCAGCCCATCGAGCTGCACGTCGTTCGGCCATTTGATCTGGGCGTTGGCGCCCGCTTCTTTGAGCGTCTCGGCGAGCGCGACGGCAGCCACGAGCGTCAACTCGGGCGCGCGGGTCGGCGGTATCTCGGGCCGAAGGATGAGCGACATCGCCAGGTTCTTGCCGGCTGGAGAGACCCACGCCCGGCCCCGGCGACCCTTCCCTGCCGTCTGAGACTCGGTGATGACGACCTCTCCGTGCAGCGCGCCTTCCTGGGCGAGCTCGAAGGCCTGCACGTTCGTCGAAGGCAGCGCTTCGAAGTGGTGAAGCGTGCGACCGAGATCGCGAGTCGACAGCAGCGGGCTCACCTCGAGCGGCGTGAGGCGATCAGGCACCTGCAGCAGCCGGTACCCTCGCGCGGGCTGCGCCTCGATCGTGTAGCCGAGCTTGCGGAGCGTCTCGACGTACTTCCAGACCGCCGTGCGTGACAGCCCCAGTTTGTCCGAGAGGGTCGCGCCCGAGATGAAGTCCGACCCGCCCTCCGCGAGGAAGGAGAGGATCATCTCTTCGTTCGACAGTTCGCTCTCGACCGTTTCCACCGTGAGGGAGGCTAATGGGCTGGCTTGGCCGCTTCAACCGGTGCTGCTCCCGCCGGTGCGAACTTCAGCAGGGTCAGCTGAGACTGGGGCAGGCGCTTGCCCTGATCCTCCAGGGTGGTTGCCATGCGCACAATGCCGACACCGGGCGCCAGCGTGATCTCGTTCACCAGGGTCTTGGTGGCGTCGATGCGGTTGCGGCTCTCGACGATGACGCAGCCCTCCCAGTGGCCTGCGGGTGCATCGCACGGCTGATCCGCCGAGATGATCTCGTAGTTCTCGACCGACGAGGGCGAGACCACGTTGTTCCAGCGCGTGCCGGTCTCGATGGGGTTTCGCAGCAGATAGCGGCGCTCGTCACGCACACCCCACGCGTCGGCCAGCATTCGCGCGCCCGTGGAGTCTTCCGCCAGGCCGTCGACCACCTTCACGATGCTGACAGGCAGCTTGCGCTTCTCACCCAGCATCGACGCCTCGTACTCCCAGCTGCTGCCGAGCTTGAGCGAGAAGAAGTCTGCAGCCGTGCGATCAGGCGCGGCGGCCTTCGAGTTCGTCGTTCCAGCCGGGGTGGCACAGGAGCAGCACGCCGCGAGCGTGAGGGCAGAGAGACGTTGAATCATGGCGTGGTGCCTTTCGGAGCCGCAGGCTTCTGCAGCTTCTTGCGATCGCGCAGCTCGGCCAGGGCCTTCTCGGCCGAGGAGCGAACGAGGGGATCGTCGTGACCGGACGCCACGACGTCGAGATAGGCCTCGGCGTCATCACCGCCGATGGCCGAGAGCGCGAAGACGATCTCGCGCTGCACGACGGGGTTCTTCGCGCGTGACGCCTCGATGATGGCGGGCACGGCAGCGGGATCTTTCAGCTCCACCAACAGCCCGATGGTGCGCCGGAGCACGCCGAGATCCTCGCTCTCGAGGCGCTTGAGCAAAGCAGGGAGCGCTGCGGGGTGATGCCGGCGCGCGAGCAGACGAACGGCGGCAGCCTGAACACCGGGCTCCCGATCGTCGACGCGCTTCGCGATGGCCTCGTCGGTCAGCTTGTCGAGATCGATGGAGGCGCGGGCTTCGGCCGCGACCTGGGCCAGGCAGAGATCGAGCGCCTTCACCGCCGCGGCTTGCACGGCTTCGATCTGGTTCGACTCGGCCTTCGTCTGCTCCGACGCCTCGACCTCGAGCAGATCAGGCGCACCCTTCTGCCGCAGCGACAACGCGACGATGGCGCTGCCGGGAAGCTCTGCCTGTGGGTCGGGCTCGTCGATTCGCGCAGCGATCGCGACCCGCCACGGCTTCACGTTCGAAGACTTCTCGTCCATAGCGTTGACGGTGAAGCCAGCGCGCACGAGGGCGGCGTCGAGCCGGGAGAGCAGCTGCGGTGCTTCCCAGCCAACGATCTCACGACCTTCGAAGACGTCGATCTCGGTGCGTTGAACGACGGGCTTGTCACCTCGCGTGCACGCGCTGCCGACGAAGAACGCCAGCATGACGCACGCGAGGAGTCTCATCTCGTCACTCCGGCTCAGCTCGGCTCACCCGTGCCCGAGGGCGGAGCCTCAGGAGCAGGCGCGGGAGCTGGACCAGCAGGCGCCTCACTGGGCGAGGGTGCAGTCGCAGGCGCCTCGGCGACGGCCGCAGGCGGCGTGGAACCATCAGCAGCCTGAACCGGCGCGGCACCTTCGGGCTTGGCTCCGCCACGACGGCGACGACGACGGCGGCGGCGACGGCGACGACCTCCTTCACCAGGAGCAGCCGGCTCGCCGGGAGCGCCACCTTCCGCGCCCTCCCCGCCTTCGCCCTCTTCCCCTTCGTCGTCATCGTCTCCGTCATCACCCTCGTCATCGGCGCCGTCGGCCGCGGCCTGAACCGCACCTTCGGGCGCCGGAGCCTGGGGCTGCGCTTCGGGCGCGGACGGCGGCGTGGGCTTCGAGTCGTCGCTCTCGGTGTCGTCACTGTCGGCGCGGGGTTCCGGACGACCACCATCGCGCTCACGCTGACGCTCTTCGCGGCGCTTGGCGGCCTCGTCGGCATCGGCCTTCGCCTGATCGAAGAAGGCCTCGTCGATCTCGAACAGCTCGACGCGCGTGACGGCGACGCCCACCTCGGCATCGAAGAACTTCTCGGCCAGGTGATCGCCGCACCACAACATCGTCAGCGCTCCACTCGCAGTCGCTTCGGAGCGGGCATCACCACGCGCTTCACCGGGCGTCAGCAGCAAGCCGAGGTTCGCGCTCAACTGGCCGACGTCGCGACGCAGATCCTGAACGACCCGGCGCTCGACCTGCGTGGAGCCACGGATGATGCGAATCGCGAAGCGCAGCTCGAGGCTGCCTTCCTTCTTTCGCGCCGACAGCAACGCGCCGTCTTTCGCGCGGCGGGCCACCTTGAGCTCGCGGAAGCCGTTGGCGTGCAGCAGCTTGACGCACGCCTTCTCGAACGTGCCCGTCTCGAGCTCGCTGAGCTTCTTGCGGAACACCCGCGCCATCGCCTTGCGCGCGTCCTTCACGCTGGTGCGGGCGGTGTGCACGAGGGCGAGATCTTCGGGCGTCGCAGCGACTGCGCCGGTGCCAGTGGAGGGAACCTCTTCGCGTTCACGCTCGCGCTTGCGCTGCGAGCGCAGCACCACGCGGCCGTTCTCGAAGGGCAGGTTCGCGGCCTTGCAGAAGGTCTCCTGCAGCTGGAGCGGCAGCACGGCCGACTCAGGCGGCGAGGTGTCGACCGACAGCTGCAGCTCGTTCGCATCGGTACGCAGGCCCGTGAACTGCGGGCGGCGGCCCTCATCGATGCGCTTCTGGTTGTCGTCGGCGAGCGCCTCGAGCAACGCGAGCGTGCCGAGATCGTCGACGAGATCGCGCGCCTTGAGCCGGGCGATGAGCTCGCCGGGCACGAGTGCTCCGGCCTCGGTCAGCACCTCGAAGGCGACCTCGGGCACGGGCGGGAACTTCTTGCGCTTGCCGTCATCATCGCGGCGGCGGTTGCGCTCGGCCTGGCGACCGATGGCGCGCAGGTACTCGGCGCGGGGCTCGGGATGGCGCTCGGTCGGCCGAAGCGGAGGCAGGTTCTCTTCGGGGTTCGGGTCGACGGTGCCGGTGATCGCCAGCGCGTCGGCGTCTTCGGTCAGCATCCAATCCGACAGCGCAAACGTGTCGCGCGCGGTGACGACGAGCTTTCGATCTCTCGAACGCTTCGCCTGTGCGGCCAGCCGCGCGAGCATCGTCTGCTCAGGCACTTTGCCCACGTGAGACAAGAGACCCTTGTCGAGCGAACGCTTCGTAATATCCAGGTAGTGCAACGGTGCGCCCGCTTCTTCAAGAACGCGTAGCGCCGCCTCGTAGAAAGTCATTCTTTTTCCCAGCGAAATCGGGGGCTTCAAAGCAGCCCACACGAAAGGGAGGGCAAGGTACGCTCCAGACCCTGACGAGTCAACGAAGTCGGGGACTTTCGCGTGGGGGCGACTTGCTGACGCTGAGGCTTGGAGAGCGATGGAGGAACAAGGGGGCGCTCCCGAAGGACTCGGTGTCTCTCGAGATCGAGGGCGTCTCGCTGTTGCCAGTGATCGAAGAGACCGATCTCGGGCAGTGGCTGTCGACGTGGCTCGAGGCGCTCAAAGGGCTCATCGTCGACAAAAACGCGACGGCGCAGGTGTCACTCGAGCTGCCTGCGCTCGAGCTGTGTCTGTTGCGACGGCCGGGGCTGACGGTGGAGCTCTCGGTCATCTCGCTGGAACCCGAGCCGCGGCGAATCACCAACCCGGTCACGATCGATCTCGTCGAGCTGCGCTCTGCGCTCGAGGTCGCGACGCGCAGCTTCCTCCGTGGCGCCGCTGAGGCGGGCGTCGAGAAGGAGCTCATCGTCAGCCTCGAGCGGCAGCTGCGTGAAGCCACGGGCCGCGCCATCGCTCCCTTCGCGGCGCAGTCTCACGGGCCGTGGTCGTTCTCGAAGTCGATCGACGATTTGAACCTCGAGGTATCGGACCGCGACGGCCGGACGACCATGGTCTCGCGCGGCTCGGGCTCGCTCGCGGCGCTGTTGACGGCGGGCTCGCTGCGGAACGGTGGGTCGATCTCCGCGCAGCCTCCGTTCCTCGCGTTGATGGGGCTGGTGCGACGAACACCATCGGCCGCGGCCTTTGAGCTGGGCCTCGCGCTCTGCGGCGCCCTTCACGAACGCCACACGGGCTGGGCGACGAACCCCTGGGTCGATGCGCTCTTCGTTCGCTGCACCGAAGGGCTGGCCGCGTTGCGCTTGCCGAAGCGTGACGATCAGGCCGTGCCGGCGCCGCGCCAGTCTGCGCCGCGGGTCGAAGCTCCACTCGCGCCAGTTGGAACACCACGTCGCGTGACGTTGACGCCGAAGTGGGCGCGTCCCGTTGCGCTGGGAGAGCCGCGTGGCCGCATCGCGCTGAGCAAGAAGGCCGTCGTCGTTCGTGCACCGCACGCCGCGCACGTGTTCTCGCTCGCGGGCAAGGAGTGGCGGCGGGTACACGCACCTCGTGGGGTCGCGACGTCGGCCGACGGCACCGTGATCGTCGCGACCGAATCGAAGCTGCTCTGCTACGCGGGCCACGAGACGGGCGCGAGGTGGATGCGTGACGGCGCTGGCCTGCGCGTCGGGCCCGATCTCGAGCTGCACGAAGGCCGGTGGATCACGCGGCTCGGTGGGCGCGGGGCGCTCGCCCTCGAGGCGATGACGGGCTGTGAAGCGTGGCGCTTCGATCCACCGCGAACCCAGCGTGCCGTCGTCTCGTCAGTGGGAGGCAGGTTGATCGTCGGCACCGACGCTGGCGATCTGTACGGGCTCGACGCCACCGATGGGCAGGTGCGGTTTCGCATTCGCGGACCCGTCGGAAGCCCGTGGCCGGTCGCCGCGATTCAGCGAGACGCGATCGCCGTGCTGACGAACTCGGCGCAGACGGTGGTGCTCCGCTTCGCAGCGCTCGCAGGAGGCAACGCAGGGCACGCGGGCGCGGTGTCGTGGACCCGGCCGCTTCCCTTCGAGAACGCGAGCGCGCCGGTCATTGCGCGGGGGCGCATCTTCGTGGCGGGGCGCTCCGATGGGCGTGGGGCCGTGGCGTGTCTGTCGGGAAAAGGCGAAGTGCTGTGGCTTCGGCCCGTGCCGCTCGACGGAGCGACCGCCTCACTTCTTCCCTATGAGCGTGGCGTGCTGGTGACCGACATTCGCGGCGGCGCGGTGCGCATGATGCCGGACGGCGACACGGCCTGGGTGCTGGGCGGCCTCGAGGAACCTCTCGCCCAGCGGCTCTCGCCCGTGCTCGCGAAAGGGGCGCTCGTGGTGGCGGGCAGCAGCGTTCGGCTCATCGAACCGCAGTCGGGCCGGCTGCTCGCGTCGACCCCGCGGGAGCCCGACCTCACCGACTACGCAGTGGGCCGGGGCTTGTCGATCTTCACCTACGTCGAAGCAGGGGCGCTCACCTGTTTCGAGCCGGGCGCCGTCTTCGCCATCGTGTGAGTTACTTCTTGGCCTGCTTGCTCGGGTCGATCTCTTCTTCCGGGCGAATCGACTCCTGCGCGCCCTTCCACGACTCACCGGCGGCGAGCTTCCAGTCGGCGGGCACTTCGCCCTTCCACAGGTAGTTCGCGTTGATGTCGCCACCCGACGGGCTGCGCGCGGAGATCGACCACGAGATCTCGGCCGTCTTCGCCTCGGGCGGCAGCTTGTCGATGTCGTACGAGCCGAACACGATCATCGGCGGGAAGAACTTGATGTAGCGCTCGGGCCAGTCGACGCGCTCGTTGGGGCCGCCTTCACCGGGGATCTCGGCGATCAACTTCCCCTTCTCGTCGAACAGCTTCCAGTTGAACTTGAAGTTGCCGTTGGTGACGACGCGGCGAACCTTCTTCTCGTCGACGCGCTCTTCGCGGGGCAGGCCCCAGGCCACGACGGGCATGTGAATCTGATCGCCGCGCGAGTCAGCCGAGACGATGTCGAGGCGAATGCCGTTGTTGGTCGAGCTCCACCAGGGCGAGTAGTTGCCAGACTTGAAGTTCTCGAAGAGCTTCTTGGTGCTCTCGTACGCGGCCTTCTTCTCACCCGAGCGGTTGCTGGCCGAGTCGGAGTCGCCGCCGCCCTTCCGCGCGCCCTTCTCTTCGAGCTCGACGAGGTAGTCGTCGAAGTTCCGGTTGAGGCGGAACTCGTTCACGTGCTCGTTCACTTCCTTGAAGTACCAGCGCATGAAGGTGCCGACCTCGTCGGTGTACGCCTTCTGCTCGGGCACGGAGCGGATCCACGAGACGCGCTCGAGGTACTCCTGCTTGATCTTGGCCGCGCTCGCTTCACGCTTGGCCTCGGTCGTCTTCTCTTCCCATTTGCGCATCGTGAAGACGATGGCGACCGCCACGAAAACGATGGCGACGATGATGCCGAAATAGCGCTTCATGCGAGCGTGTGCTCCTTGCGAGGGATGCCGCGTCTTAGGCGGTGCGACCGTTCCCGACAAGCGCGATGGCCGCTTCGCCGAAGTTGGGTGTAGAGGGCGCGCCCATGGCGCTCGTGGTGGGAATCGCAGGCGGAACGGCTTCGGGAAAGACGACGGTCGCGCGCAAGGTGCACGAAGCGCTCGAGACCTCGGGCGTCTCGTTCATCGATCAAGACTCGTACTACCGCGATCTGGGCCACCTCACGCCCGAGGAGCGCCGCGAGATCAACTTCGATCACCCTGACGCGTTCGACACCGAGCTGCTCGTCACGCACCTCAAGGCGCTGAAGGCGGGCAAGCCGATCGACAAGCCGGTCTACGACTTCGTGGAGTCGACGCGCACCGCCCGCACGACGACGGTTCAGCCCGCCGATCTCATTCTCATCGAGGGCATCCTCGTGCTGCACATGGAGTCGATTCGCAAAGAGCTCGACGTGCGCATCTTCGTGGAGACCGAAGACGACGTGCGCATCATTCGCCGGCTCACGCGCGACATCAAAGAGCGCGGCCGCGACTTCGATCACGTCGTCAGTCAGTACTTCCGGCACGTGCGGCCGATGCACCTGGCCTTCATCGAGCCGTCGAAGCGCTGGGCCGACATCGTGGTGCCGCACGGCGGAAACAACGACATCGCCATCGACATGCTGGTCGGAGCGCTGCGCTCACGACTCAAGCGCCGTCACTGACCCACTCAAAACGCGAAGACTTCGCCCTCTTCGCAGACGTGCACGGGCATCTTCTTCACCTCACGCTTGAGCACGTCCACGAAGGCCGGCTTCAGGTGGTACAGAATCACCTGGCAGTCACGGCGATCGAACTTGGCCAGCTCGGCGAACATCGTCTGCGGCGTGAAGTGGCCTGAGATGTCGGCCAGCGCCTGCAGCGCGTTGGGGAAGCTGGTCTCGAGCAGCAGAACCTTCAGATCCTTCAGGGCGTTGAGCACCTTCCAGAACTTCTCGGTCGGCCCCGTGTCACCCGACATCGCCATCGACGACTGGCCATCGGAGATCACGAAGCCGCACGACTCGACCGGGTGCGAGACGGGAATCGACTTCACCTTGTACTTGCCGATCTGAATCGTCGCGCCGCTCTTGAACGCCTTGAGCTTGAACACCGGCGTCTTCTTCGTCGGAATGCGCGTGAAGTCGGGCCACAGCACGTTGTTGAAGAGGTTCTCGCGCAGCGTCGCGATGCACTCGGTGTTCGCCCAGATGGTGACGGGCTTGTCGCGTCGGCCCACGAGCACGTCGGCGAGCAGGGGCAGATCCTTCACGTGGTCGAAGTGCGAGTGCGTGAGCAGCACGTCGTCGATCTTCACGAGCTCGTCGAGCGGCATCGTCGACGTCAGGGCTCCCGCATCGAGGGCCAGCACGCCGTCGAGGAGGAAGCAGGTGCTGCGACAGCCGGGCAGCTCACCGCCATGAGGGCCCAGCACGGTCAGATGCACGTCAGAGATCCCCGAACTTCAGCTTGGCTTCGAGGAAGCGCAGGTAGTCGAAGAGGCGGGCGGTATCTCGAACGGTGACGCGATCGCCCGAGAGCTCGATGAGGCCGGACTTCTCGAGGCGGTGGCAGAGGTAACGAATGGCGGGCTCTCCGACGGCGAGCTCGCGCGGCAGATCACGAATCGGGAAGTCGATCTCGATGCCTTCTTCGAGCGGCCGCCCGCGCGTCTGGCAGAGCTGCAGCATGTGCTGCACGACGCGGCTATTGGGATCAGAGAGGAGCAGCGTCTCGATCTGCGCGTCGGCGTCAGAGAGACGCTCGGCGAGCTTCTTGATCATGCGAACGGCGATCTCGCTGTTGCCGCGAATCATCGCCTCGAAGGTCTTGGGGTCGATGACCAGCAGGCGCGCCGCTTCTTCGACGGTGGCCGAGGCGTTTCGCGGCTTGTTCGAGATGATCGCCATCTCGCCGAAGAACTCGCCGGGCCCGAGGATCGCGAGCACCTTCTCGACGTCGCGCACCTTCTTCGAGATGCGCACCTTCCCGGACTGAATGACGTACATCTCTTTGCCGGGGTCACCCTCTCGGCACAGCACGGTGCCGACGGGGATTTCCTTGCCGAACCGCTGGAAGAGGGCTTCTTCGGCGCTCATGAATCGGGTGGGAGACTTGCCGACAAACCCCGTAGGGTCAATTTCTTCGGGAGTCTCGGCTCCATTACTTCGTGGTGAGTGAGGCAACACCGTCCCAGTCATTGGGGGGTGGCTGGGCTTTGAAGGCCTCGATCTGGGTGAGGTACCGGCGGGTCGACATGTCGGTGGGCCACGCCTGCAGCACCTCGCGGAACTTCACGCCCGCCTCCTCGAACTTCCGACCCGTGAAGAGCGCCAGGGCCTCTTCGAAGAGCGAAATGATTGGGCCTTCGCTCGCAGATGCCTTTCCGATGCCGCGCAGCTCGTAGATCGCGACGGGCAGGCGCTTGCCCTTGACCCGGACGGCTCCGAGGCGGCGGCTGACGACGTCGTTCTTCACGTGCTGGTACGTGAACTCCGAGATGATGATTCGGGTGTCGTATTCCTTGTTGGTGCCCTCGAGGCGGCTGCCGAGGTTCACCGCGTCACCGAGCACGGTGTAGTCGACGCGAACGTCGGAGCCCATGTTGCCGACGACCATCGGGCCCGTGTTCACGCCGATGCCGATCTCGAGCTCGGGCAGGCCCTGCTCGCGCCACGTCTTCTTCAGCGAGTCGAGCTTCTCGAGCATCTTCACGGCAGCGCGGCACGCACGCAGCGGGTGATCAGGCACGTCGAGCGGGGCGTTCCAGAACGCCATGAGGGCGTCGCCGATGTACTTGTCGAGGGTGCCCTTCTCTTCGAAGACGATGGCCGTCATCGGAGAGAGGTACTCGTTGATGAAGCTGGCCAGCGCCTCTGGCGACATGCGCTCCGAGAGCGTGGTGAAGCCGCGAATGTCGCTGAACAGCACAGACATGTCG
>CALRPN020000034.1:0-108987 GCA_943370055.1 Archangium gephyra | reverse complement strand
CTCCGTCGGGCACCATCTACACCGGTCTCCACACCCGGCGCCGAGTTGCCCACAACTTTCAAGTCTCCCCCTGCACCCCCTCCGACCGCATCGCGACGACTACGGCGACTTGGACCGGAGGACTTCAGTGAGTGAGGGTCATACAAGCGGTGAGGCCTGTGTGAGCGAGGGGTTGGAAGAGGGCGCTCCGAAGCCTCGAGTGCGTCGGGGTCGGCGGAATGGCGCGGGCGACTGAGAAGGGCTTGCCCCGCCTGACCACGTCGTCGCGACCATCATGGCGTCGGCGGGGCGCGCGGTTCGTCGACATCGTCGACTGCGATGGCCATGGCTTGTCTCTCTCTGGACGGACGCGCGGCTCTCCCGGGTACGCGGCGATGGTTTGCGACCGAGACCGCCGCTGACGAGCGACGCGAGTCCTGGCTGAGCGCCCACCACGAGGATGAGGGCGGCACGAACGGCGCGGCGAACGATGGGGTGGCGTGCTCCTCAGCTTGGGCTTGAGGGTCGTCCTTCGAAGGGGCGATTCACTCTGTTTGTGCCAGCGCTTGTGGACGACGTCGCTCGCGACCTCAGCCGACGGCGCGGACGCGAAGCGCGGCTGTTGTCGAACCCATCGGTGGTCCAACGAGCACTGCCGACAAACGACTGAACTCCACGACGAAAGCGAAGCGAGCTCGCGCTCTTGTCGCAGGGACGGCGAACTCGGGCGGCTCCGAAACAGACGGAGGTCGGCGGCTCGCCGAGGCGGAACTCCGCTTCCACGCCGAACGTGAACCGCGGCGACTGTCACTCCCGAGGTCGGCCTGCATGGGTGTCTGATGCGACGCTTCACCAGCGGACTGAGACTCGAGAGCTCGGGTGGGCGGAGGCCTCACGAGCATGTCCGCTTACGGACGTCTGGTGTCTGCCACCGGACATGATTTCGCGTCCGCTGGCGGACGCCGCACGTCAACCAGCGGACATGGCCCAGACCCCCGCGCCCACCGGCGGCTGGTCTCGATCGATCGTCGCATTCTTCGGGCCTTCGTGCACTCGAGGCTTCGGAGCGCCATCAGTCGCCCCCGCGCTCACTCAAGGCAGCAGTCGTCTCAGTCGTCGAACAGATGTGGTCTCGATTCCCAGAGCCGAAGAGCGACCTCGAGCTGGTCGAGGAGCGCGCCGAGCGCCGCCTGATGCCGCACGCCGAAACGCTCGAGCATTGCCTGCCTGAACTCCCTCAGCGCGGCGTTGGCCTCGCACAGCAGGCGAGTTCCCTCCGCTGCCAACATGACGCGCACCTCTCGACGCTTCTCGTCGCTCGAGATCGTCACCAGCTTGAGCTGCTCCAGCCGCCCAACCACCTCGTGCATGCGCTGACGGCTGAAGTGACATTCTTCGGCCAGTTTCGCCTGCCGAATGTCGCTCCATTCGTTGGTGATCAGCAGCACCTCGTACTCAACGCGGGTCAGCCCAATCGGCCTCAGAATCGCTTCGACTCTCCGGTCGTATTCCCGAAGCACGCGCGCCATCTGCCGAAATCGAGTCGACTGGGGAACGACTCCCTCCTCACGCTCGACCACCCGCAGCTCCGGGTCCCCAAACCACTCGTTCTTTTCCAGTTCGCTCATCAGTTCCCCCCACTCCGTTCTCCCACACCGCCCTGACACCGAGAGTGCTTGCCTTCGCCGGGTCGAAATAGACTCAAATCCGCTGTCTTGAGGCTTCCGGGTTGTTGAATTTGCGATAAATCCACGGAATGGAAGCGACAGGAACAGCGGCTCCGGTGGTGTTCGACGCCGGCTCGACCGCATGGATGCTGACGAGCTCCGCCCTCGTGCTGTTGATGGTGCCGGGGCTCGCCCTCTTCTACGGCGGCATGGTTCGCCGGAAGAACGTGCTCACCACGATGATGATGAGCTTCGTGGCGATGGCGGTCATCGGCGTGCAGTGGGTGCTGATTGGCTACGCGCTCGCGTTCGGCAAGACGCAGGGCGGGTTCATCGGCTGGGACTCGACGCTCGTCGCGCTCAACGGCATCGACATGGCGAAGCCGTACTCCGACAAGGGCATTCCCGAGCTCGTCTTCGTGATGTTCCAGGGCAAGTTCGCGATCATCACGCCGGCGCTGATCAGCGGGGCTGTCGCCGAGCGCATGCGCTTTCGCACGTACCTGGTCTTCACCATCGTCTGGGCGACGTTCGTGTACTGCCCGCTCGCGCACTGGGTGTGGGCGGCTGATGGGTGGCTCTTCACGCGCGGCGTGCTCGACTTCGCCGGTGGCACGGTGGTGCACATCGCCGCCGGTGTCTCCGCGTTGGTCCTCGCGTTGATGCTCGGGCCGCGGCGTGACTTCAAGCGTGGTGCGGTGATTCTGCCGAACAACCTCGTGCTGACGCTCACGGGCGCAGGGCTGCTCTGGTTCGGCTGGTTCGGCTTCAACGCTGGCAGCGCGGTGGCGGTCGAACACCCGGCAGGCGCGACGGCGGGGCTCGCGTTCACGACGACGCAGAGCGCGGCAGCAGCTGCAGGCCTCGCGTGGATGCTGATGGAGCGGTGGCACCATGGGAAGGTGACGTCACTCGGGCTCGCGTCAGGCTTCGTGGCGGGTCTGGTGGTGGTGACTCCGGCGGCGGGCCACGTGCGGCCGTTCTGGGCGCTGGTGATGGGCGCGATGGCCAGCGTGGTCTGCTACTGGGCGGTGCAGCTCAAGAACCGGCTCGGCTACGACGACAGCCTCGACGCGTTCGGGGTGCATGGCGTGGGCGGCATTCTCGGAGCGTTGCTCACCGGCGTCTTCTGCTTCACTCCCGTGAAGGGCGTGCTCGACGGAGAGTTCGCGCAGCTGGGCAAACAGTTCCTCGGCGTCGGCGTGGCCATCGTGTTCTCGGGTGGCGCGACCTTCCTGATTGGGTCGGTGCTCAAGCGCACGCTGGGGCTGCGCGCCACCGAGCAGGAAGAGCGTGACGGACAAGATCTGCACGTTCACGGCGAGCGCGGGTACCATTTCGATCAGACGTGAAGCGTGAGACGAAGGCGAAGGTGAACCTGATGAGGTGCGGCACCGAGTCAATGAAGGTCCATGGCCGCGCCGAGTGTGGTTCACCGCAGCCGGAGTCGAACTGGGAAACCTGACCTATGAAGATGATCATCGCCATCATTCGCCCCGAGCGGCTCGAGGCCGTCGAAGAAGCGCTCGGCGCGGTGCTCGACGAAGGTGACAACTACCGAATCACCATCGACACCGTCGAAGGGCGCGGCCGCCAGGAGGGCGAGGTCGAGCTCTTCCGCGGCCAGCAGGTCCACGTGCGCAACGTGCAGAAGACGCGCATCACGCTCTTCGTGAACGACGCGTACGTCGAGAAGACCATCGCCGCGATTCAGAAGGGCGCGCGCACCGAGCCCAACGGCGCCGTGGGTGACGGGAAGATCTTCGTCATGCCCGTCGAAGAGGCCGTGCGCATTCGCACCGGCGAGCGCGGCGGATCGGCGATCTGACCCGTGACGTTCGAGCTGGAGCAGTGGGTCAATGGCCCCGTCGACGCCGTGTACGCGTTGCTGAGTGACCCGACCCGGCTCTCCGTGCTGCACCCGCTCATCGAGCGCGTGACGGTCACGCACCGTGAAGCCTCACGCGTCGAGGTCGCCCTGTTCGAGCACGTGCCCCTGGGCCCGTTCTCGGTGCCGAACTCGTATCGCGCGACGTACTTCATGCAGCCAGAGGCGCCACGGCGGCTGCGGGCGCTCGGCGAGAGCTTTCCGAAGGTCGTCATCGACTCGGAGTACTCGCTCGACCCGCAGGGTGAACGCACCCGCGTGACCGAGCGGACGACCGTGCGCGCACTGCTCTTCCTCACCGGCTTCGTCACGAAGACCGCGCGCGAGGCGCATCGGAAGCAACTGGAGAACCTGTCAAAGTACTTCGATGCCCTTCCTCGAACAGCTGCAGGTGTACTTCCGCGGTGAGCGCATCGAGGCGCTGTTCTTCATCGCTCCCGCGGCGTTGATTCTGTTCATCGTCGCAGGCGCGGCCGTGAAGAGCGAAGGCGGCGCGTTCGGCGTCGGCATGGCGGTGCCCATGGTCCTCTTCGGCCTCGTAGCGCTCGGAACCGGAGTCGCGGTCGGGCTGCGAACGCCCTCGCAGGTGGCGACGCTCGAGGCCGAGTACGCGGCATCTCCAAAGGCGATGGTCGAGAAGGAGCTGCCACGCATGCGCCAGGTGAACGCGAACTGGCCCATCTACCTCGGCACGTGGACGGCGCTCGTGCTCGTGGGGCTCGCGCTGCGCTTCGCACTGAAGGCCGAGTGGGCGCATGGCGTGGGCCCGGGCCTGATCATCGTCGGCGCGATGGGCTTTCTCATCGATGGCTTCGCAGAGCGCCGCTCACGCCCCTACACCGCCGCGCTCGAAGCGCTCGCGCAGCAGCACGGCGTCGCGAAGTGAACGCCCTCAGGGCACTGGGCGCGTGACCAGCTCGATGACCAGCTCGACCACGTCGCGATTGCCGAGCAGACCCAGCAGCGCCGAGAACGGCTGCACGCCGAAGTCGCTCAGCGCGAGCCGAAGCCGGGCCGAGCCCCGCAAGCGGTTCCCGACGAGCGTCACCGTCACCGCGCACTCCACCTCTCTCGTCACGCCGTGCAGCGTCAGCCGGCCCTTGATGGAGCCTTTCCCACCCTCGTCGAGCCGCGACTGCGTGCTCTCGAAGTGGATGGTGCCGAACTTCTCGACGTCGAGCTGACCTGGCCCTTTGAGGTGCTCCTCGATGGTCTTGCGATCGCTGTCCTTCACGGCAGGTCCGACGCGCAGCTTCTCGCGGAGCGCCGGCTCGTCGGGAATCAATGACGCGGTCTCGATCGTGACGTCGACCTTCACGTGCGCAGGGTCCGGGCGGTCGAGGCTGCCGCCGAAACGCGTCGCGCGAACCACGTGGTCATGACCTGCGGCCGCCGCGATGCCCCGCTTCCACACGAGCACGGCGAGCTCGGTCTGCTCGGGGTCGAGCGGCTCGGCGGCGGCGATGGACGACAGGAGGACCAGCAGCAGACTTCGCACGGACCTCTTGTGCTGGGCTCGCGCCTCGTTCGCCACACCAACTTCCACCACCGCCCGGGTGGTTGGCGTCGTTCTCGGGTAGAAACCCGTTTTCGTGATCTTCCTCGCGCTCTCGTGCCTGCAGGGCCGCCCGATGCAGAGCGCGTTCGACGAGCTCTCCACCCTCGGGGTGGGCGTGCAGCTGACGCCCGGAAACGAGCCGACGCGACACTTCGAAGCGAAGGTGAAGTCGTCGGGCGTTCCGTTTCGCACGCACCACGGGTTCGCCTTTCACGCGCGCGTCGCGCAGGTGTGGCGTGACGACGGTGCCTGCGTCATCGCGACCGACAGTGTGCATCCACCGAAGGAGCACACCCCGGCCGCGGCGCACTTCGATGCGTGGCTCGAGCAGCACGGCGACGAGCGCGTACTCGAGACGATGTACCCGGGCTACCGGCTGGGCACGGGCGACGAGCTCGAGCGCGCGATGTCGCTGGGCATCACGCTCGCCGTCGACGTCTCGCACCTGTTCATTCAGCGCACGGCCGGGGTGTTGAGTGAGGGCACGCTCCGGCGGCTCTTCGCCTACGAGCGCGTGGCCGAGGTGCACGTGTCGATGAACGACGGCCACCACGACTCACACCGGCTCTTGCGCCGCGACGCCTTCGGGCTCGACTGGGCGCGGGAGCGGACGAAGCAGGGCCTTCCGCTCATTCACGAGGCCTACCTGCACAAGGCCAGCCCCGACGTTCGCCGCGCGCAGCTGTCGCTGCTTCAGGAAGCGCTGGCATGAGCGAGCGGCCCATCACCTCGACGCCGTTCTCGCTTCGGCAGAGCTCGATCGAGCACGAAGTACGCCCGCATCTGGCGAAGGTCTTCGAGAAGCGGCCGCAGGTTCAGTCGGTGCTGGTGTGCGTCGGTCAATACTGGGCCGACGAGGCCGATGACGCCGTGCACTCGCACCTGGTGTTCTCATCCCGCCCGACGCCACGCTGGCCGCACGAGTGCGAAGACACGTACCTCGAGACCGCGGGTGACGGAGACCTCTGCTCCTCGTGCGCGTGGGGCTCGGACGAAGAGCTCGAGTTCACCTGGCTCTCGTGGGACTCGAACGGCGCGGCGATTCGCGCGTGGCAGGCGCTGTGTACCGAGGGCGCGTCGCAGGAGGAGTCACCGAACGATTCGTACACGCCCGTGCTGCTCGCGCGACGACGCAGCGAAGGCGGGTTCTCGCTCGAGCTCATCGGCCCGGTGATGCGGCCGTGGCTCGACCTGCCCCAGACGGCGTACCCGAGCTGGTTCGAGCAACAGGGAACGAAGCCAACGGAGGTTCACGTCGAGCCGCGAGATGCGGCCGAGCTGCCGTTTCGTGAGGCCATCGCGAAGGCGCCGTTCGACGATGGGCCGCGGCTCGTGTTCGCCGACTGGCTGCAGCAACGGCAGGACCCGCTCGGCGAGTTCATCTCGTTGTCGCTCTCGAAGCAGCCGCGCCCCGATGAGGTCGAGCGCCGGCGTCAGGAGCTGCTCGCGAAGCACACCGAGGCGTGGCTGGGCCCGTTGATTCGGGTCGTGGCTCCAGGGTCGGCCGACTTCTCACGGGGGTTGCTCACGGCGGCGTCGGTGCACTTCGACGCGTCGACCCGCGAGCTGGCGAACCATTCGCTCTTCTGCACCGTCGAGACGCTGCGCTTCGGCGCGACGAGCGAGGTCGTCTTCGCGCCGGCGATGTCAGCGCTCAAGTCCGTGGCGGGCCTTCAGTCCTTCGAGGGGTTGCCCGCGTCGGTCGAGGACGTCGCCTGCTCGGTCGAGGCCGTGCGGCGCGGCGTCCCGGCGAGGGTGCGCCACCTCACCATCGTCTGCGGCCAGGACCAGGACGAAGGCGTGGCCATCGAAGCCGCACGTCACGTGCAGACGGTGGAGCGGCTCTCCATCGCTCGCCGTTCGTTCGAGACGAGCGCGCAGGTCGCGCTGCGAGAAGGCATGGGCCTCGACCTCGGCGGCTGGAGCGCGGCGCAGGTGCCGACTGGTTGGTGGCTGCACGTTCCTCGTGAGGGTGTGGCGACGCTCGAGAACCGCGGCCTGTCGACGCTGTCGAGCGCGAGCTATCGCGATCACCTGCTCGATCAGGTGCTCAAACGCAGCGGCGTCTCGTCGCTGCGACTGTTGCCGAACGAACTCTGGAGGCCCACGCGCGCCGACGTCGAAGGGCTCGAAGCTCGAACGAAGCTGACGGTCGAACTTCAGGCGGCGCAGCCCATCGACGACGCCCCGCCGCTGGAGCCGCCGAAACGAGAGGCGCCCGTGCCGATGCCGGTGCGGGTCGACCCCATCACGCGCTCCGTTCACCTCGAGGTCGTCGACTCGGCGCCCATCACGGGAGCGAGCCGGCTTCCCCGGTTTCCGCTCTTCGTGCTGATCGTTGGTGTGCTGGGGTTGATCGCTCGCGCCTGCGCTGCGGGTCAGTGACGAGCGGCCGCGCGCTCCATGGTGCGCTTCATCCACATGATGGCTGCGGAGCGCTGCGGACCCTTCACGAGGAACGCAGGAATGCTGCCGCCCGGGTCTGAGAACGACGTGTAGACCACGCGCACGCCGCCGGCCGGGAGTGCCTCGAACTGCCACGTGCCCCACAGCCTGGTGAGTCGAACGAAGCCGCTCTGCATCGGCGCGGCAGGGTCGGTCGTCGCGCGGTACTTCACCGTGCAGGTGCTGGCGCTGCGCTCGACGGTTTGATGCAACACGTAGTCGCGCTGACTCACCACGGCTGGCGCGATCGTCTCCCACGTCACGCGAACGCCCCCATCCTCCGAGAGCACCTTGCGTGACTTGAGGTCGGGCTCGCTCGGGTCGTACGACCCGTCACCCCACGCTTCGTTGCAGAGCGCCTCGACCGTGGCCTTCGTCGTGGTCGCCGTGAGCCGCTGCACGAAGAAGGGCGAGCCTTCGACCTCACGCTTCTCGAGCGTGATGCCATCGACCGTTCCATCAGCGACGAACGCGGGCTCGGCGGCGAGCACCAGCAACAGCAGCGTCACCACGCCGCACCCACTGCCACGCCCGTCAGGTTCGGCCCGACGAGCGGGGTCACCGAGATGGGCGGCGGCCGCACCAGCGCGCGAAGGTTGTGCGGCGTCGTCAGCACCATCACCTCACCGATGACGATGCCGATGCCCACGTTCCACGCGGCGCTCTCCCAGTGTTGCCAGCCGAGCCCGAGCACGAGCCCGGTGGCGACGTTGAACAGCACGTTGCCCGCGTGCATCACCCACGAGACGCAGAAGTCCTCGTCCTTCGCGTCGTTCTCGAGGAAGCGCTCGGCGTCGGCGAGTCCTTCAGCGTTCTCTGGCAGCTCCCTGATCTTCGGCGCGTGCACGATGACGTCGAGGGGCAGCAGCAGCTCGAAGATGGCCCCGAGCCCGCTCGAGATGGCGCCGACGATGAAGTCGATGCGATCGGCCTCGTTCTTCAGAAACGGAATCGCGATGGCCTGGGCGAGGGTGCCAGCGATGTACGCGCCGCCCCAACTCCAGCGCCAGATGTTCGCGCGCACCGCCTCGTCGGTCTCGAGCGACTTGATCAGCGAGAGCCGCGCGGAGTCGACGCCATCGAGGCCCTGCGCAGGTGCGGCCAGCAACGAACTCAACACCGCGGCGAGGAGCACGCGCCAAACGCTACGGTCAAAACTCGCCGAGCACCATGACGCCCTGGACCTCATGGGTGAGGAATGGGGCGAGCGAGACGGTGCGCCGTCGTGCGAGCAGCAGCATCACGGTGCCGGTCACGGTCGTCGCGACGCCCGCCAGCAACACGCCGAACGCGACGCGTTGCAGTGACGTCGCCGCCTGCGCTTCTTCGAGCAGCCCGCGCACCTTGAGGGACCCATCGGCGTTCAGGTGGAGCGCTGCGCCCGAGCGGCCCACGAAGAGGAAGACGGCTCCGCAGGCGGTGATGGCGCCGCCGACGCCGATGACGTTGAGCGCGACCCGCTTCTTGTCGCCGAACTCAGAGAACGGGTGCTCGAGCTCGTCAGCCCACGCCCGTGACGGGCTGATCAGCGAAATGAGCAGGGCGATGACGGTCGTTTTCTTGATCACGGCCCCACCTCGCGTCTGATCAGTCGCGACAACGCTGTTTCACCCTGAAGCACCACTCGAACGGAGCACACCATGTCGACGACCACGATGGCCACTGACTCGAAGCGCAACTGGGAAGGGACCGATCGCCGCTCGGGCTCGAGGCCGCAGGCTCCGCTGTTCGGTGAGCTGCTGGTCGAGAGCAGCTGGCGCCCGGCCGACGTCGTTCCCGCCGCGAGCGAGGGCTGGCTGCGCGCGTTCGGCTACGTGAAGGATCGCCGCACCACGAAGTGACCCGTGAGACGAAGACGGAGCTCGCCTGATGAGCGGTGGCTCCATCGAATCTGCCGATCCACAGCCACGGCGAATGTGGCGAGCGGAGGCGAGAGTCGAACCGGGAAACACGTGAGACGAAGACGGAGCCGCCTGATGAGCGGTGGCTCCATCGAACTCAATGCACGAGCTTGTCGAGCTCTGTGAACAGCTCGTCGACCTTCTCCTTCGTCAGCCGGCCCTGCGCCTTCCACACGGCGCGGCCCGACCCATCGAGCACCAATACCGTCGATGACTTCGGCGGCAGGTTCCACGGCGAGGCCGCCAGACTGCCCTTGAAGTCGAGGTACACCGGCAGGTGCACCTTCTTCTCGACGTCACGCACCGCCGCGAGCACGAAGTTCCTCGCTGGAAACCAGTCCCAGGCCGCCACGTTCGCGACCGCGACCACCGACACCTGATCCAACATGTGCTCGGTCTTGCCCTTCTCGAACAGGGCGTCTTTGACGTGCTGATTGAGCGCCGTGGAGTCCCGGTCCTCGTAGAAAAGGACCGTTGGCTTCGCCCAGAGCGCACTCAGCTTCGTCGTGGAACCGCTTGATGTCTCTACGGTTGCATCCAAAGTGACACCTCCGTCAGCGGGGTTCGTACGGGCTTCGGTCGCCGCGAGTGCGGCGACGACGAAGACCAACGTCCGGGTTGCGCGAAGCAACATTGGACATCATCTATACAGAGCTTGTACAAACCCTGCAACGCGATCCGGGCTCCCGCATCCAACCGGCTCGCGGAGGAACACACCGAATGACCAGCATTCCGATCTCAGTCGTCCCCATGGGTGCCGAAGCAGCGTTGGCCTCGTTTCAGCTCGAGCTGGAGCGCTCGCTCGCCGACCTGCTGGTGCTGCCTGATGAAGCGACGATGGATCCCCGGTGGTCGCGGGCGATGGTCGAGCTTCGCGCGTACACGCTGCGTCCGGCGAAGCGCGTGCGCCCGACGTTGCTGCTCGCGGGCTGGGCGATGGCGTCGGGAGAGCTGACGCGTGGCGTGCCCGAAGGCGTGAAGCAGTTCGCCGCCGGCCTCGAACTGCTGCACACGTTCATGCTGATTCACGACGACGTGGCCGATCGCGCCGCGACCCGCCGTGGTGGCCCGTCACTGCACCGCGCGCTCTCGAGCGGCAAGGCCGGTGAAGATCTCGCTGTCGTCGTGGGCGATCACGTCTACTCCCGCGCCGTCGAGGTGATGCTGACCTCGGGCATGCCGCACGCCGCCGAGGCCACGCGGTACATGATGGCCATCTGCCGCCACACCGCCGTCGGCCAGTACCTCGACATCGATCTCGCCCGCACCCCGCTGCAGGACGTGACGATCTTCCAGACCCTCAAGGTCGCGAACCTCAAGACGGCGCGGTACGGCTTCGTGGCTCCGCTCGTCGCGGGAGCGATGCTCGGTGGCGCCGACAAGTCGTTGCTCGAGCAGCTCGAGCGCGTGGGGCGGCAGGTCGGCCTCGCGTTTCAGCTGCGCGACGACCTCATCGGCCTCTTCGGAGACGACAGCGTCGCGGGCAAAGACGGCGGCGGTGACTTCGTCGAAGGCAAGCGCACGTTCCCCGTGGTCGCCGCGTGGACGCGGGCTGACTCGGCCGGTCGCGCGAAGCTCGAGCAGCTGTGGGCGTCGGACGTGAAGGACGAGAAGGCGCTCCAGTCGGCGCGCAGCGAGATCGACGCGTGGGGCGGCCGTGAGGCGACGCAGCGGGTGATCGAGCGCATGACGCGCAGCGCCCGCAAGACGCTCGAGCTGCTCCCCGCCGGAGCCGGTGCCCGCATGGTGCTCGATGGCCTCATCGCGCGAATGGTGCGGAGAGCCCGATGAGCCGCGCCATCGTCATCGGTGCAGGTGTCGGTGGCCTCACGGCGGCGATGAAGCTTGCCCACCAGGGCTGGCAAGTGGACTTGTACGAGAAGCAGTCGGTGCCGGGTGGGCGCTGCGGTCGCATCGAGGCGAACGGGTTCACGTTCGACCTCGGCCCCACCATCATGCTCATGCCGTTCGTCTTCGAGCAGACGTTCGCGTCGGTGGGCAAACGCCTGTCGGACTACCTCACGCTCGTTCGCTGCGACCCGAACTACAAGGTCACCTTCCGCGACGACTCGACCATCACGCTCACGAGTGAGCTGACGAAGATGCGCGACGAACTCGAGCGCATCGAGCCGGGCAGCTTCGAGCCGTACCTGCGCTTCCTCGCCAAGGGCCGCGACCGCCACGACACCTCGATGGAGCGCTTCGTCGGAAAGCACTTCGACTCGCTCGCGCAGTTCCTCGCGCCGTCGAACCTGCCGCACGCGCTGCGCATCGGCGCGCACCAGAAGCTGTACTCGCAGGTCTCGAAGTCGTTCCAGGACGAGCGGCTGCGCCAGACGATGTCGTTCCAGACGATGTACCTGGGCGTGTCTCCGTACGAGGCGCCCGCGGTGTTCTCGCTGCTGCCGTACACCGAGCTCGCGGTCGGCATCTGGTACCCGCTGGGCGGCATGGGCGCGATTCCCCGTGCGCTCGAGAAGGTGTGTCACGAGCTGGGCGTGGCGACTCACTACAACCGCTCGGTCACGCGCATCGTGATGGAAGGCCGTGTCGCGAAGGGCGTCGAGTTCGCCGACGGCACGGTCGAGCACGCCGACGTCGTCATCTGCAACGCCGACTTCCCGTGGGCGCAGAAGCACCTGGTGCCTGCAGAGGTGTCGTCGACGAAGTCGCTCGAGAAGAAGCGGTACACCTCGTCGGGCTACATGCTGTACCTCGGCCTGAAGCGCCGCGAAGAGAAGCTGCAGCACCACAACGTCTTCTTCGGCCGCGACTTCGAAGGCAGCTTCTCGAGCATCTTCGAGAAGCTCGAGGTGCCGGACGATCCCTCGTTCTACGTGAACGCGCCGGCGCACACCGACCCGACGATGGCGCCTGAAGGCAAAGACGCGCTCTACGTGCTCGTGCCCGTGCCGCACCGCGCGCCGCACCTCGACTGGAAGGTCGAAGGCCCGAAGGTTCGCGCGAAGGTGTTCGCCCGCTTGAAGGAGCTCGGCATCGACCTCGAGCCCGACATCGAAGTCGAGCGCGTCATCACCCCCGACGACTGGGAGCGTGAGCTCAACCTCGAGCGGGGTTCGAACTTCGGCCTCGCGCAGAACATGTTCCAGATTGGTCCGTTCCGCCCGAAGGTCTGGGACGATCAGGTGCAGAACCTCTTCTATTGCGGCGCCTCGGTGCAGCCCGGCACGGGTGTTCCGACGGTGATGATCTCGGCCGACCTCTGCGTGAAGGCCATCGAGCAGCACGCGACGATGAAGCCGAACGTGCGGTCGATGGGCTCGAAGCCGGAGGCCTCCGTCGAAGGGCCGCGGCTCGCCGCTCGAGAGGCGCTCTCGTGACGAGCGCGCTCGCGCTCCAGCCGTCGTCGGGCTCGTCGCTCGTGACGGAAGGGTACGAGCGCGCGAAGGCGCTCACGAAGCACCACGCGAAGTCGTTCTTCTTCTCGAGCGTGGCGATGTTCGGCGCGCGTCGGCGTGGTGCGTTCGCGCTCTACGCGTTCTGCCGCCGGCTCGATGACCTCGTCGATGGCGACAACGCGGGTGATGGAACGGTGTCGGCTCCGGTCGCGCTGCCGTCGCAGTTGTCGGAGCGCCTCGCCCTGGCTCGCGCGGCCGTCTCGTCCCTGTACGGCGCAGAGTCGAGTGCGGTGTGGCGCGACTTGCCGTGGCACGAATCGGAGGTCGCTGCGTTTCGCGACACCGTGCTGCGCTACGGCATTCCCGAGCGGCCGTTTCAGGAACTCATCTCGGGCATGGAGATGGACCTCACGAAGTCGCGCTACGCGAGCTTCGACGAGCTGCACCTCTACTGCTACCGGGTCGCTGGCGTCGTCGGCGAGATGATGACGCCGGTGCTGGGCCACGCGAACGATCGCTGCCTGCCGTACGCGGCGGACCTCGGCGTCGCGATGCAGCTGACGAACATCCTCCGTGACGTGAAGGAAGACCTCGGCCGCGGCCGCATCTACCTCGCGGCGAACGAGCTCTCGGCCTTCGGCATCAGCGAGCACGATCTGCTCCGCTGGTCGCGCGGTGACGAGAAGCCCTCGCTCGCGTGGACGCACTTCATGCAGTTCCAGATTTCGCGCGCGCGGGCGTACCAGCAGCGTTCGTTGCTCGGCGTTCCCGACCTGCGTGGCTTCGGCAGTCAGCGCGTGGTGCGCCTCATGGGTACGGTCTACGGCGGCATTCTCGAGATCATCGAGGCGCAGCGGTACGACGTGTTCTCGAAGCGCGCGCACGTGCCGCTGAGTGGAAAGCTCGCTCGCGCGGTGTCTGTGCTGCTCACGCCGAATCCGACCGCGTTCGGTCCTGCGACGCCGATTCCCCAGTTCGAGGCGGCCAGGTGAAGCGTGTCGCCGTCATCGGAGGTGGCATCGGAGGCCTGACGGCCGCGGGCATGCTCGCGCGCAAGGGTCACCAGGTGACGCTCTTCGAGGCGACGGATTCGCTCGGCGGAAAAGCCGGCACGATGCGCGTTGACGGGCTCGTGTTCGACACGGGGCCAACCGTGATGACCATGCCCGACACGGTGCGGGCCACGTTCGCGGACCTCGGCGCGGAAGACCTGATGCCGCGCCTCGAGCGCATCGCGCTGCAGACGCACTACCGCTACCCCGACGGGCGCGAGTTTCTCTGCTGGGAGGATCTCGATCGCGCGGCCGAGAGCGCCGCCGCGCTGCATCCCGCTGATGGTGATGGCCTGCGTGCCTTCTTCGCCGATGCACAGAACGTCTATCGCGCAGCCGGGCAGCCGTACCTCGACGCTCCGTACGAGACGATGATGGGCTTCATGGCGCGCGCGGCCCGCAACGGCCTCGGCACGCTCGTCACCGGCCTCAAGCTGTCGACGCTCGACGCGCTCGGCCAGAAGCACTTCGAGAGCCAGCACCTTCAGCAGTTCGTCAATCGTTTTGCGACGTACGCCGGAGCGTCTCCGTACGAGGCGAACGCGGCCTTCGCGATGATCGCCCACATCGAGCGCGCCTTCGGAGTGCACCACGCCATCGGCGGACTCGGCGGCATCGTCGAAGGGCTCGTCACGGCGGTGAAGCGCTGCGGCGTCGAGGTGGTGCTCGGTCAGAAGGCGACGCACGAGAAGCGTGGCAGCACCTTCATCGTGGCGGAGCGCGAGTTCGATGCCGTCGTCGTCAACGCCGACCCGCTCGCGCTGCAGCACCGCGAAGGCGACCCGCTCACCATGTCTGGCTACGTCGCGATGTTTGACGTGCCGAAGCGGCTCTCGCTGCCCCATCACACGATTCTCTTCTCGCGTGACTACCGGAAGGAGTTCACCGAGCTCTCTGCTGGCCGCCTCGCCGACGAGCTCACCGTGCACGTCTGTCACCCGGCCGCGACCGACCCGACGATGGCGCCCGAAGGCCGCAGCGGGCTCTACGTGATGGTGAACGTTCCGCCGATTCAGCCCGCCGACGAGTGGAAGACCAACGCGCGCGTGCTCGAGGCACAGGTTCGTTCACGCCTGGGCGCGATGATTCCCGAGCTGCTCGGCGTTCCGCTTCGGCTCGTTGCGGAGCGCACGCCGGTCGACCTCGAGAAGAAGGGCGCGCCGCGCGGCTCCATCTACGGCTACCTGCCGCACGGAAAGTTCGGGCCCTTCAAGCGGCCGGCGATGCGTGGAGAGCCCGGTGTCTTCTTCGCAGGCGGAGGAACGCACCCCGGTGGCGGCGTTCCCCTCGTGATGCTCTCGGGTCGCTTCGCCGCAGGCATGACCGACGCTCACCTCGGAGGCCGCCCGTGAACCACGTCGAGCTGCCCAGCAAGAGCGGCGCCTACCGCTGGTACTACGCCGACGTGACGGCCGGTGACGTCAGCGCCGTCTTCATCTTCATGGTCGGGAGCATCTTCTCGGCGCGCTACTCGGCCTCGCTCAAGAAGGGCGGCCTGCCGCGTGAACACGCCGCGGTGAACTTCGCCCTCTACGAGAAGGGCGTGCGCTCGTTGTGGGTGCTCACCGAATACCAGGCCGTCTCCATCTCTGATGACGCGCGCACGCTGCGCATCGGCGGCTCGTCGCTCAGCTACGACGATGCGGGCTTCACGATGGTGGTGAAGGACAAGACGACGCCGTGGGGAGCGCCCACGGAAGCCACGCTGCGCTTCACGCCGAAGACCTCGCTCGGCCCCGACCTCGAGCTCGTCGAAGGCCTCTCTCACCACTGGCGGCCCATCTGCGTTCGCGGTGAAGCGCGCGTCACCGTGCCCACGCAAGACGTCGACGTCACCGGCCGCGGCTACCACGACGGCAACCACGGCGACGCGCCGCTCGGCAGCGACCTCTCGGGCTGGGAGTGGACGCGCACGCACCGCCCGAACGACACCGGCATCACCTACCGGCCCTGGGGTGGAGCGCCGCTCATCGACGTGCTCGCCACCGAGCGCGACGTGCAGGTGAAGCGGCGTGCGCCCGAGCCGATTCCCACCGTGCGCAGCGGCTGGGGCCTTCGGGTTCCCTCCACGCTCGGCGTCGGTGGAGCGCCCGCGATGCTCGAGTCGTCTCCGTTCTACGCGCGCCTCGAAGCGCAGTCGGCCGACGCGCAGGCCATCGGTGAGGTCGCCGACTTCGCGCGCTTCCACAGCCCCGCCGTGAGGTGGATGGCGAACTTCCGTACGCGCTACGCCAAAGCAGAAGGTGCCCGATGAACCTCTTCGTCACTGCCTGGGCCGTGCTGGCCGCGGGCTTCACGGGCGTCGCGCTCTACCGTCTGTTCCGTCAGCGCAGCCCCGAGTCCACGCGCGCCCGTCGTCGCCCGCACGTGCTGCTGATTCGCCCCGTCGACGCGCCCACGCCGCTCGAGCTCGAGAACCTCGGCACGCCGATCGACTATCCCGGCCAGCTCACGCACGTGGTCGTCTCTCCGTTTCGCCCGCGCCTCACCTCGGCGAACGTGCGGTGGATCGCCTCCGACCCCTTGAGCCGCAACCGCAAGGTCGGGCACATCGCGTACGCGCTCTCGACGCTGCAGGCCGAGCGCCTCACCTCGCACGACGAGCCCAGCATCGACGAGCGGGTCGTCTCCCTCGAGTCCTCGGCCGATCAGGTCGTGCTGTGTGTCGACGCCGACGTTCGCGTCGACTCGGCGCTCATCGGTTCGCTCGTCGACGAACTTCGCGATGGCGCTGCGCTCGCGTCGGCTGCTCCGCGTCCCTCGGTCTCTCACTCGCTGGGAGGCCGCGCCGTGCGTGGCCTGCTGGTGCAATCGCACCACGCCTTCGAGGTCATCGACGTGATGAGCGCAGGCGCGCGCGCCATCTGCGGCAAGGCCATCGCGCTCTCTCCGGTCGCCACGACCGAGCTGCTCAAGCTGGCCGACTGCATTGGAGAAGACCTCGAGCTCTCGCACGTGCTGCACGAGAAGGGGTTGCCCGTCACGCTCGCGAAGGCGACCGCGAACGTGCCGCAGCCCGCTCACGTTCCCGTCGGTGCCGTCATCGAGCGCTTCACCCGGTGGATGCAGGTGCTGCGCGCGCATCGGCCAGCCTTGTTCCCGACGGTGCCGCTCTTCTTCGCGCCCACGCCGCTGTTGATGGTGCTCGCGTCGGTCATCGCGACGCCGAGTGTTGCCCTCGCGCTCTCGCTGCTCGTCGCGTTGCGCATCACGCTCGCAAACCGCCAGGACAACCGCGGCGGGCTTCGGTTCGAGTGGCTGCTCGCAGAAGCGCTGCTCTGGGTGTGCTGGTTCAATGCGCTCCGTCAGGGCGGCACGGTCGAGTGGCGTGGCCGTCGCTTCACGCTGCGCTCCGGCGGCAAGATGGAAGCGCTCGCCCCCGAGGAGGCCCGATGATTCGCGACCAGAAGGGCGGCCTCTTCGCGTCAGTCATCGACTGGTACATCGCGCGGAAGGTGCGCACCTCGTTTCGTGGCGTCTGGGTGCGCGGCGCGCTGCCGTCGGCGTCGAACGGCCTCATCCCGTACCTCAACCACTCCAGCTTCTGGGACGGCTTCATGGCGCATCAGCTGGGCAAGCTCGCCGGCTGGGACGTGTACGCGCTGATGGAAGAAGAAAACCTGGCGAAGTACCGCTTTCACGCGCGCATCGGGGCCTTCAGCGTTCGCCGTGGTGACCCGCGCTCGGCCATCGAGACGCTGCGCTACGCGAAGTCCGTGCTCGCCCGGCCCAACGCCGCGGTCGTCATCTTCCCCGAGGGTGAGCTTCGCGCAGGGCAGGGGCCGCTCGGCTCGTTCTCTCGCGGCGTCGAGGTGCTCGCGCGCTCGTCGAAGAAGCTCAGCGTGCCCATCGCGGTTCGCTACGCGTTCCTCGAGCACGAGCACCCCGACGTGCTCATCGAGGTCGGAACACCTCATGCCCCGGGCGAGCTGCCCGCGTACGAAGCAGGCCTGAACGAGGTCTACGCGAAGGTGATGCAAGCCCGCTCCACCGAAGGCTTCACGTTGCGCATCAAGGGCCGGTCCGGAGTTCAGGATCGGTGGGACACCGTGCGCCGCCTGCCAACCGAAACCCAGGAGAGCCCGCGCCAACCCGCGGCCCAGCCGTGATGGAACGCACGTACCGCATCAACGTCGCTGCCGAGATGAGTGGCGTCTCTGAAGGCCTCATTCGCGCGTGGGAGCGCCGCTATGGCGTGCTCAAGCCCAAGCGCACGCCGTCGGGCTACCGCGCGTACACCGAGGGTGACATCTCGGTGCTCAAGCGCCTCAAGCAGCTCACCGAAGAGGGCGTCAGCATCGCCGAGGCCGTGAAGCTGCTGCCAAGCATCAAGCGCGACGTGAAGGAGCAGCTCGACAAGTCCGAGCGCGCGACGCCGAAGGCTCCGAAGGCGGGGCAGACGGACAAGTGGCGGCAGGAGATTCTGATGGCGGCCGAGCGGCTCGACCAACAGACCCTCGAGCTGGTGCTCGACGAGGCCATGGCGTCGATGCCGCCCGTCGCGTTCTGGGAAGAGGTGTTGGCACCGCTCCAGCGTGAGGTCGGAGAGCGCTGGCACGCAGGCACCCTCACCGTCGCAGAAGAGCACCTCGTCACGCAGGCTGCCCGGCAGCGCGTCATCGCGTTGCTGCATCAGGCACCGCGCCGTTCGAAGCGGCACGTCGTGGCCGCGTGTTTTCCGAATGACGAGCACGAGCTGGGGCTCATGGGCGCCGCGCTCAAGTTCCGTCACGCCGGGTGGCGAGTCACCTTCCTCGGCGCGCGCACGCCGGCCGAGCACCTCGTGCGGGTCGTTCGGGTCACCCAGCCGCAGGTCGTCGCGCTGAGCGCAGTGAACGACGAGGGCGTGGAGCGTTTCAAGGCGACGCTCTCAGAGATGATGCACGACCGCGGCGACGCGGAGTTCGTCGTCGGTGGTCGCGCCGCCGAGCTGCACGCAGACGTCGTGACGCAGTTGGGAGCGCGGATGGTGACGACCGCCGACGAGTGGGCCGAGCTGCTCGGCTGAACTCACACGGCTGACGTCTCGCCCTGAGCGAGCGACTCACATGCAGGTGAGGCCGGCGTCGCCCAACACGCAGCTGGTCTGTGTCGGCGTCGCCGGGCACGAGAACTCCACCGCGAGAACACCAGCAGTGCTGCAGCGCAGAATCTGAAGCCCGCCATCGGGATCGCAACGGACGCGGCCCGGGTTGCTGCAGGAATCGCCGACGCCGTTTCCGCGCGTGTCGCAGTCGACGGTGTCTCCCACGCGGCGGCACCCATCGGCGCCTTTGCAGTCGCTCACGACGGTCCACACGAGGGAGCGGCAGGCGAGCAAACGAGTCGCGGACTCACACGCGCCGACGTTCTCGTCTTTGCAGGGCTCGCCTGCCTTCGGAGGTGTCACCGTCGGCGTGCCGCACGCGAGGCCAACCAGGAACGCTGCACAGAACACTGCCGTGGTGATGCGAGACATGCGTCAAACACTACAACCGACGCCTCGTGAGTGGTGAACCCTGCGAGGGGGGCGAATAGGAAGGCCGGGTGGACCTGCTCCGCCACCTCGACCCGCGCCTGCGCCCCGTGCTCGAGAACGAGCTGCGTCGCCGTACGGGAGCGCCCATCGATGGGATTCCGCGCGGCGTGACGGTGGTGCTCGCGGGACATCGCGGCGCGGGAAAGACGACGGTGCTGCCTCACGTCGCGGCCGCGCTCGGGCGTGCGGGAATCGATCTCGACGCCGAGCTCGAACGTCGTGATGGCCGGTCGATTCGCGAGTGGTTCAAGCAAGACGTCGCGTCGTTTCGTGCGGCCGAGCGTGAGGTGTTCGCCTCGTTGCCTGTGGGAAGTCTGGTCGCGGTCGGTGGCGGCTTCCTCGCGAACCATGGCGACCTGCTCGGCGCATGCGTGACCGTGCTCGTGCCGGTCTCGTGGGAGACATTCGCGGAGCGCCTCACCGCCGACACCTCGCGGCCGCGGCTGATGCCCGACGTGCCGTTGCGAGAAGAGCTCGAGACCATCTGGGCCGAGCGCGAGGCGAAGCACCGGAGCGTGAAGACGGTCTCGTTCGTCGACTTCGCATTGGCGTTGACGAGGCCCGCCAGACCACGCCGCGTGGTGACGTTGCCGCCCGATGCGCACCCGGTTCAGTTCGCGTGGAAGGCGCGGCACGCGGGAGCAGACCTGCTCGAAGTGAGAACCGACCTGACCGCGATCGAGGTCGAGCTGGCTCCCGTGGTGCGTGCGCTTCCGGTGCTCGTTGCGGTGCGTGGCCTCGTGGCGCCGCTCGAGTGGACTCAGTCTGCTGCGTTGCTCGATGCCCATTCCGGTTCGCTGCGCTCGTTTCACTCCGAGCGACCGATGACGACGGTCGAGGTGCTGGCGCATTGGCGTGACGTTCCCGATGGCGTGCACGTGAAGCACGTCGAGCCGCTCGGCTCGTTGCGTGAGGCGCCGCGACTGTTCGAGACGCAGCGTGCGTTGCAGGAGCGGTTCGGGAGTCATCGCGTGACGGTGTTGGCGACGGGGCCGCTCGCGCTGCCATTCCGCGCGCTGCTCGCCGAGCAGAACGCACTCGACTACCTGGCGCTCGAGCCGACGTGGAGCGCTGCTCCGGGACAACGACTGCTCTCGGACGCTGTTCGTGCGCATCGCCGCGCGACGAAGCATGGAATGACGGAGCGACTGGGCATTCTCGGCTCACCGCTCGCGCACTCGCGAAGTCCACGGCTGCACGTTCAGCCGTTCGATCGCATCGAGCTGCCGGCAGAGGCGGACATCGCCCAGGTGCTTCATGCGCTTCGTCCGCACTATCGCGGCTTCGCGGTCACCAACCCGTTCAAGAAGCCCGCAGCGAAAGCAACGAGCGCCACGCGTGACTCGGTGAACACGCTCGTGCGCGACGATGATGGTTGGAGCTCGTTCAACACCGACCGTGATGGCGCTGCAGCTGCGCTGAGTGTGCTCGTCGAGCGCGCGAACTCGAAGCAGGTGACGGTGCTGGGAGACGGTGGCGTCACGGGAGCCCTTCGCGAAGCAGCGGAACAACTCGGCGTCGTGCTCACGGTGAAGCGTCACGCCGAAGCGAACGGCTCCATCAGCGGCGCGGTGGTGTGGACGTGGCCTGCGACGGTTTCTCCACCACCGGGGCTGCGCTTCGAGAACGCGCTCGTCGCCGTCATCGCCTACGGCCGGCCCGCGCGTGCCATCGCCGCGACGGTGCGTGAACGAGGTGGAACTGCGCTGCGTCTCGGGCCACGGTGGTTCATCGCGCAGGCGCGGCGACAGCGAAGCCTCTGGGAGTCGGCGACATGAACACCTTCGGAGACCTCTTTCGCGTCACCACCTTCGGCGAGAGCCACGGCCCTGCCATGGGCGCGGTCATCGACGGTTGTCCCGCAGGCGTTCCGCTCACGAAGGAGCACGTGCAGGCCGCGCTGAATCGCCGACGCCCAGGGCAGAGCGCAGTCACGACCGCGCGGCAGGAGGCTGATCAGGTCGAGCTGCTCTCTGGCGTCTACGAAGACAAGACGCTCGGCACGCCGATTGCCGCCATCGTTCGAAACACCGATGCGCGCAGTCAGGACTATTCCCAGCTCGCGAAGCAAGACCGCCCTGGTCACGCCGATCGCGTCTGGCGGGAGCGGTTTCAACATCGGGATCCCCGCGGTGGTGGACGCACCAGCGGGCGCGAGACGTTGTGCCGTGTCATCGGCGGCGCAGTGGCCGATGCGCTGCTTGCGAAGGAGCTGCCGAAACTGAAGGTCGTCGCGTGGGTCTCGCAGGTCGGTCCGTTCGTCGCGCCGCTGCCGGCTGCCGGGCTCACGCGCGCGCAGGTCGATGCACACCCGACGCGCTGTCCCGACGCCGCGCTCGCGACGCAGATCGAAGCGCGCATTCTCGAAGCGAAGGCGGCCGGCGACTCGCTCGGTGGCGCCATCACCATTCGCATCGAGGGCGCTCCGGTCGGGCTCGGTGAACCCGTGTTCGGAAAGCTCAAGTCGCGCCTCGCCGATGCGTTCGCAGGGGTCGGCGCGGTCACCGGGGTCGTGTGGGGACCGGCGGATCTCGAGCAACGCCTCCAGTTGCCCGGCACGCAGTTTCACGCGACGAACGCAGATGGAACGCCGAGCGACGTCTACGGCGGCATTCAAGGTGGCCTCGCGAACGGAGAGCCCGTGCTCGCGCGAGTGTTGTTCAAGCCGCCCGCGACGCTCACCGACCACGCGAAGGCCGGCCGTCACGACCCGTGCATTCTTCCCCGCGCCGTTCCCGTCATCGAAGCGATGGCCTCGATGGTGTTCGCAGACCTCTTTCTGTCCTTCCTCGCGAGGCCGCACCACGCATGACGACTCTTCCTCCTGGCGCCATCACTCCGTCGGTCGATCGCACCGGCCGCTTCGTCGAGCTCGTGAAGTCGTTGCCTGACGAGACGGTGGTCTTCGCCGACGCGCGCGTGCTGCGGCTCCACCGCGACGTCGCGAAGTCGCTCTCGAAGCGCACGGTCATTCCCCTCACTGCAGGAGAAGGGCTCAAGTCGCTCTCGACCATCGAACGGGTGGCGAAGCGGCTCTCGGGTGTGTCGCGCTCGGCCACGTTCGTCGCGCTCGGTGGTGGAACGGTCGGAGACGTCGTCACCGTCATCGCGCATCTGCACAAACGCGGCGTGAAGCTCATTCACGTGCCCACGACGCTGCTCGCGGCGGTCGACAGCTCCATCGGCGGCAAAGGCGCGGTCAACGTTGGTGACGTGAAGAACGCGCTGGGCGTGTTTCACGGGCCCGCCGAGACGTGGCTGTGTCCCGTGTTCTTCGACACGCTCTCGGAGTCACAGCGCAGGGAAGGGCGGCTCGAGGCGTGGAAGATGGTCGTCACGCTCGACGCTGCGACGGCACGACGGTGGATGAAGAAGGCGCCAGACGACCTTCCGCTGCTGCGTGAAGCGCGCGACCTGAAAGAGGCCGTCGTGCGCACCGACCCGTACGAGACGAAGGGTGTGCGAGTCGTGCTGAACTTCGGCCACACCTTCGGGCACGTGCTCGAGAGCCTGAGTGGCTTCTCGCTTCATCATGGGGAAGCGGTCGGGCTCGGCATGCTCTGCGCGCTCGATCTCGGCGTCGACCTCGGCATCACCCCGCGTGGAGTCGCCGAAGCCGTCGAAGCATCGCTGCCGAACGTGAAGAACGCGCGCGCGCTGCTGGCGAAGTTCGCGAAGGCGCCGGTCTCGAAGGTGACGAAGGTGCTCGCGGCAGACAAGAAGTCGACGTCTGGCCAGCTGCGCATGGTCCTGCTCGAAGGGCTTGGCCGCTGGCGAACGATCGGCGTCGAGGCGAAGGAGTGGCAGGCGCGATGGACCGGGTCGTGGCGCTGACGCCTCCCCTCTCGAAGTCGGACGCTCACCGCGTGCTCGTACTGCGTGAGCTCTGCGACGGCGCGCACGAATTGGCGCTCGAGGGAGCGGTCGACGTTCCCGAAGACGTGCTCGTCCTCTCACGTGGGCTGAAGACGCTGCGTGGCTCCACGGGTGAGCTCGACTGTCACGACGCCGGCGCGCCGTTTCGGTTTCTGCTCACGCAGGCCGCGCTTCGCCCGAACTCGGTGTTCCACTTCACAGGAACGAAGCGGCTCGCCGAACGTCCCCAGCGGCCACTCCTCGAGGCGTTGGTGAAGTCACTGGGCGTTCGATTCTCCGAAGGCACGCCCTGGCCGCTCACGGTGACGACGGGAGCGACGCCCGTCGTTCAGCGCTTCGAGATCTCAGGTGTGGAGTCGAGCCAGTTCGCGTCGAGTCTCGTGCTCGGAGCCGCGCGGCTCGTGCATCACGGCAACGCCGACGTCGTCGTCGACGTCACCGGAGAACCGACGAGCGCTGGCTATCTCGCGCTCACGCTCGATTGGCTTCGTCGCTTCGGCTTTCGCGTCGACGTGAACGACTCGCGCATCACCGTCGGCGGGCGTGGAACCTCGTTCGCTCCCGCGCTGCCTGGTGACTGGTCGTCGCTCACGTATCTCTTGCCGCTCGCGTGGAAGTCGGGAGCGCGCGTGGCTTCCGTCGACCTCGCGTCGACGCACCCTGACCGCACCTTCGCGACGCACCTCGAAGCGGCAGGCCTTTCGCTCGCGACTGCCGATGGCTTCACCGAAGTTCGGGGAGCGCTGACGCGAGGGTTCACCGTCGACGCCTCCATCTGTCCCGACGCGGTCCCTGGCCTCGTCGCGCTCGCGCTCGTCGCGCCAACACCTTCGTCCTTCGTTCGCTGCGCGGTGCTGCGGCTGAAAGAGAGTGACCGCCTCGCTGCGCTCATCGACCTGGTGCACCTCGTGGGAGGAACCACGACGCTCGAAGGCGACACGCTCACCATCACGCCGCCTCGAACGCCACGTGGTGGAACCTTCGATGGAAGAGCCGACCACCGCCTGGTCATGGCCGCAGCAGTCGCCGGCTCCCTGCTCGATGTGACGATTTCCGTGCGCGGCACGAACGCGGTCGCCAAGAGCTTCCCCGGGTTCTGGAAAGAAGCCTCGAAGGCTCACGTCACGCGCAGGGAGGCCGAGTGAAGACGTACGACGCGGTGGTGATTGGCTCGGGCCCGAACGGCCTCGCAGCCGCGCTCGTGCTCGCGAAGGCCGGCCACTCGGTGAAGGTCATCGAAGGCCAGCCCACGTTCGGAGGCGGCGCGCGCTCGATGGCGCTCACCCAACCCGGTTTCGTCCACGACATCTGCTCCGCGATTCACCCGCTCGCGGCGGGCTCACCGTTCTTCTCTTCTTTGCCGCTCGAGAAGTACGGCGTGCGCTTCATCCACTCCGACTTTCCGCTGGTGAACCCGCTCGCCGGCGACGACGCCGCCGTGCTCGAGCGAAGTGTGGAAGCGACGGCCGCGCGGCTGCGCTCCGACGAGAAGGCGTACCTTCGCCTGATGAAGCCGCTCGTCGACGGTTTCGATGACTTGAAGGGGCTCATCTTCAACCCGCTCACGAAGCCACCGCTCAAGGCCCCGTTGCTCGCTGCCCGCTTCGGCATCAACGCCCTCGAGAGCGTGGTCGACTTCGTCGAGCGTGAGTTTCAGGATCCGCGCACGAAGGCGCTGTTCGCTGGCTGCGCGGCGCACTCCTTCTCTCCGCTGACGACGCCGCTCACGAACGCGTTCGGGCTCATCCTCTCCATCACGGGGCACGCGGTCGGCTGGCCGTTCATCGAAGGCGGCTCACAGAAGCTGGTCGACGCGCTGGTGGCGATGATTCGCGACGCCGGCGGAGAGCTCGAAGCAGGTCATCCCATCTCGACGCTCGACGAACTTCCGCCGCATCGCCTCGCGCTCTTCGACACGCACGCGCACGTGATGACGAAGGTGTGTGGCGAGGCGCTGCCAAGCTCGTATCGCCGCCGCATCGACGAGGGCTTCGTGCGCGGGCCCGGGGTCTTCAAGGTCGACTACGCGCTCGACGCGCCGATGCCGTGGCTGTCGAAAGACGCCCACCGGACCTCGTGCCTGCACGTCTGCGGCGGCATCGAAGACCTCACGGAGTCTGAAGCCGCGCCCACCAACGGCCAGCTCGCCGACCGGCCCTACGTGCTCGTCGCGCAGCACTCGACGTTCGACGCCACGCGCGCGCCCGAGGGCAAGCACACGCTCTGGACGTATTGCCATGTGCCGAACGGCTCCACCGTCGACATGACGAGCCGCATCGAGGCGCAGCTCGAGCGCTTCGCTCCCGGGTTTCAGCGCCACGTGATCGCACGCCACACCAAGACGACCCGCGACTTCGAGTTGACGAACGCCAGCTATCTGGGCGGAGACATCTCAGGCGGAGCGGTGGAAGGGCTTCAGGTGTTCTTCCGACCCACCATCGGGCTCCCGTACGTCACGCCCAACGAGCGAATTCTGCTGTGTTCCTCGTCTGCGCCGCCCGGGCCGGGCGTTCATGGCATGTGCGGCTTTTGGGCAGCGACCGAGGCCCTGGGTCGTCTTCGCCGCTGACCTGATGTGTTGAACCGCTGCACTTCGGTGCGAAACGGGTCGAGTCCATCGCTACGCTTCGCGTTGGATGAAGCGGGTCCTTCGCTGGCTCGATGACTATTCGCGTGCCTCGTCGTTCACCGACGAGCGCTCCCGCATGCAGGCGCGGTTCGTGCTCGCGGGGTCGCTGCTCGGCCTGGTCTTGAGCCTGGGCGCCACGGTGTTCATGAGCATCTGGGCGAGCCCGTGGCAGACGCTGATGTCCGGGCTCGGGATGGTCTTGTGCTTTGCGATGATTGGCCTCTGGCGGGCGACGCGGAACCGCGACCTCATCTCTCACCTCGCTGGCGTGGTGCTGTCGTTGACCTACGTGGCAGGAGCGCTGAAGGAAGGCTCGCTGAGCACCTCGACGCTCTTCGCGATCATTCCCATGGTGACGCTGTTCTTGTCGGGCCGACGGGTCGGAGCGCTGTGGCTCGTCCTCGTGCTGCTGCAGATCGTCGCCATCGCCGTGTTGGTTCGCCCTGCGGCACCCGTGCAGCAGGACTTCGACGCTCAGCTGGTGCGGGTGCTGGCGCTCTCGCCCACCATCTTCCTCGTCGGCTTCCTCTACGAGTCCGGTCACGACCGAACCATCGCAACCCTCAACCAGGCGCGAGAGGCGGCCGAGGCCGCGAACCGCGAAAAGAGCCGCTTCCTCGCGAAGGTGAGCCACGAGATTCGCACCCCGCTCAACGGCGTGCTGGGCACCACCGAGCTCGCGATGCTCGACGAGCTTCCTTCGGGGACCCGAGAGCACCTCGCGACGATTCACCGCTCGGGTGGAACGCTGCTCGCGTTGATCAACGATCTGCTCGATCACGCGCGTATCGAGGCAGGCCACTTCGAGCTGCAGGCCGCTCCCTTCCTGCCGGTGCAGCTGCTGACCGAGATCGTCGAGTTGAACCGGGCCCGGGCGCAGGCGAAGGGCCTGACGCTCACGGTTGCGGTCGACGTGCCCTCGTCGCTGCGGTTGTTGGGTGACGCGGTTCGGCTCAAGCAGGTGCTGGGCAACCTCGTCACCAATGCCATCAAGTTCACCCGCTCAGGAGGCATCGTCGTGCGGTGTGACGGCCAGGCCGACGGCGCGCAGTATCGCCTGCGCCTCTCGGTGAGCGACACGGGGCCGGGCATCGAGGCGAGCGACCAGAGCCGGCTGTTCCTTCCGTTCTCACAGCTCTCTGGAGACACGGAGGGCACGGGGCTTGGGCTGAGCATCTCGCGCCAGCTCGTCGATGCGATGAACGGCCGGCTGTTGCTCTCGAGCGAGGTGGGCAAGGGCTCGACCTTCACGCTCGAGCTCACGCTGGCGCAGACCGACTTGAACCCGCAGCACACGCCGGTGAGCACGCATTGGCGGTTCACGGGCCGCGCGCTCGTCGTCGACGACAACACCATCAACATCGGAGTGGCCTCGGGGCTGCTCTCGAAGCTGGGCCTCGAGGTGACGTCAGCGGGGAATGGCGCCGAGGCCCTCGAGGTGCTCGCGAAGAACCATTTCGATCTCGTCCTCATGGACCTGCAGATGCCGGTGCTCGATGGGCTCAGCGCGACCAGGGCCGCGCGCGCCCGCGGTGACGCCACGCCCATCATCGCGCTCACCGCCAACGCCATGCAGGAGGAGCTGCAGGCCTGCCTCGACGCCGGAATGACCGACTGCCTCACCAAGCCGCTCCGGCTGCAGCGGTTGATCGAGCTGCTCCTGCGGGTCCTGCCGCCGACCGAAAAGGTGCGGCTCGCCTGAGGTTTCTCACCGCGCGAGAAGCGGCCCGGCGACTGTCAAAGGCCTGAACGTGGAACCAACAAGCTCCAGATCAGCGACGCGCCGATGTGCCACGTGACCTGCAATAGACACCTTTGGGCGACATAACCCTGCGGATCAGGGGTCGTCCCAGGTTGGCAGGGCGCTCGCATTGCCGGCCCGCCCATGAACACGTTCGCCGAGAAGTTCGAGACGATGATGGATGACAAGCGGGTTCGCGCGGTCGGAATCGCGGTCGCGGCCGTGCTGATGGCCATCTCGATGGGCCTGCTCATCGCGGCCAAGTCGCCCTCGAAGCCCATCGTCGTCGGCAAGGTGCTGCCCGACGCGCCGGCGAACGTGCTGATGCTGCGGTGGATGCCCGACATGCGCGTGATGGAGCTGCGGGCGCTGCTGCCTGCGCCGATGGCGCGCATCTCGAACACGGCTCCGCAGGCCCGCACCAAGACGATGCTCAGCCGTCGCTGAGTTCGGCCAAAAGGCTCAGGCGTTCACACGACCCCGTTTGGAGCGCGCCTCCATCGGGGTCGTGGTGTGTCTGCTTCAGTCGAGTGACAGCTCGGCGCCCAGCGCGCGATCGACGAGCGTGACCTCGACCCCGAGTCCCGACGCGAGCTGGAGCAGCAGCGCGCGCTCCTCGGGGCTCACGTGACCATCGGCGCGCGCGACGAGACACAAGTCGCGCAGCACCTGCCCACGACGCAGCAGCGGCACCACGGCGACGGCGTTCGAGATTCGGCGCGGCAAGTCATCGGAGAGGGCTTTGGCGTTGATGCGGTCGACCGAGCCTGCGCCGAAGAAGCGCTCGAGCACCTTGCGCTCCTTTTCGTCGAGTTCACCGTTGGCAGTGGCCACCGCGACGCCGCCCGCGAGCAGCAGCCGGCGCATGGCCTCGGGGATCTCGCCTTTGTCTTCGAGGTACGTGGGCTCCATCACGGCCATGAGCTCGGCGACCTCATTCTCGAGCTGGGGGCGTGAGAGGCCAGTGCCTGCGAACTGTTCGGCGCGGGAGAACGCGTTGGCGGCCTGCAGGCGGAGCGGGCTGAACGGGTGCGTGGCGAACCAGTCGGGCTGGGGTTTGCGATCGGCGTCGTCGGCGGAGCGTTTGCCCAGCTCCTCCTGCATGTCGCCGAGCTGCGAGATGAGATCCTCAGCGCGCATGCTGGTGAGGCCTTCGCGGAGGCCCGAGGCGAGCTTGAGCAGTGAGCTCGTGACGCCGTCGAGCTTGCCGGCGCAGGTGAGGCCCGCGCGGTCGGCGGAGATCTCGGCGTAGCGGCTCCAGGCGAAGAGCTGCGTCGCGGCGACGCCAACCATCGATGACTCGACGAGCGCCTTCATGGGCAGGCGGTGATGGCCGAAGAGGTGATGCCCGAGCTCGTGGCCGATGACGAACTTGAGCTCTTCGTCATCGAACGATTCGAAGAGGGACGAGGAGAACAGCATGAAGACGCGACCGTCTTCCGGCCGCGCCATGCCCGCGTTGAAGCGCGCGTCCGGGTACACGTACGTCTCGAGCGTGCCCTCGAAGCCGAGCGTCTTCGTGCAGTGGGCGACGAGCGTGGCGAGGCGTGGAGACATCGGCGCCGTCACGCGCAGGGCCGACGCGAGGAACGAGCGGCGAATACCGAGGTCCTTCTGCTTCTCGGCGTCGTCGACGATGCGCTTGATGTGCGGGTCGGCGAGCAGCTTCGCTTCGAGATCGGAATCACCCTGCGCGCGCAGGTCGAGTCTGGGAGCCATGAGTCGGGTTTCTACTCTGCCCCCGGAGTTGCGGCGCATGCAGGCTGCCGAGTTGTTTCCCGACGCCCGTCACCGGGTAGGCTCGCACCAATGGGTGGGGTCCCGTCGTCAGCGAACTTCAATTTCCTCGAGAAGCACGACCCGCTGCTGGTCTCGCTCGGAGCACTGGCCGAGCGGTATTTCGTCGATGACCCGACGACCAGCGTCATCAAGCTTCGTCAGTTCGCCGAGACGCTCGCGCAGCACACTGCCGCGCACCTGGGCCTGCCGCAGGTCGCGGGAGATCAGCAGATCGACCTGCTCCAGCGGCTCCGCGCGCGACGCGTTCGGCAATCAGAAAAGGCGATGCCCTGCTCGGGACTATTCGAGCAACCAAGGTCGCATTGGTGCCGGCGGGCCTGGACGGCGCCAACATCACGCAGGGCACCGCTCGGCTTCGTGCTGCGGCGGGCGTGCGCTTCTTTCCGGGGGCCTCGCCTCGCCGCGTGCTCAGGCGCGACTGCACAAGATGTATCGAGGTATCGACATGCCTGGCCTCAACCTGCGCGATGTCAGGCGTCTCCCCGTGCCTCTTGCGCTCCCGCTGAGCAACGGGTTCTCGTCGGTCGAGTAGCCAAGCTGTTGGGTCCAGAGTTCACGAAGCTCGACGCGGCCTCTCTTCTTGCGACCGAAGCCGCCGGGCTGGAGCGCTCGTTGTTTGGCAGCGCCTTCCGCGGCGAACTCGCGACCTGACGGCGCTTGCAACCATGGCCCCTGACGCCGAACTCGCCGTCATGCAGGATGCCCTTCGAGAGCTTGGGGCAGGGGAACTTATTGATGGCTGGGAGCGGCGAACGGGGCCACGCGGAGCGACGGATTCCGAGTCCAAGTGGATGGAGCCGCTAAGCGAATCGATGCGCTTGGTGGAAACGGCGCTCCGACTGGAGCCCGAAGCGAGGAGCGAACCAACGGAGTCCGGGAAGTTTGTTCTCTTGGCCCGAATCCGAAGAGACTGCATCGGCGCATGGGACCTTGATTTCTGGGCCGAGCGCAAGGCCATGGGCGGGCGCACCACGACCCTCGCCGAGGCACGAAGAGGGCAGGGGCTCTTCACGGTCGTCGCACAAGTGCACGCGCTTCGTCCTGCCAGTCGAGCCGAGAAGGAACTCCTTGGCCTCAGGCAAGTGCACCTCTGCAGTCTGTAGCGTGCGTGGTGGGGCTCTCCGCGACAAATCGGCGAATCGAAACTACGGGTTCACGACCACGCCAACATCGCGTCGTCACCGATGCTGCGCTTCGGCGTCGGCAAGACCACGACCCGCTTTCGGGCCGCCAACTCGAGAACAAGCTCGACGACGTCGGCGCGGGTGACGTGGTGACCCGAGAGGCTCTGGGTCCACAGCGACAGGAAGGTCTCGCGCGTACCCGCGACTCGGCGTTCCAGCAGTTCGCGTACCCGATCCAAGTCTCGCTCATGGCGTGCATCGAACGCGCGGTCTTGCCCAAACACCAACTCGCCCTGCCCAGCCGCACGGCCGCGTGCTCCTGATCTGACGGCGTCAGCCTCATCACCGCAGACCTTCCGCTCGACGTTGCGAAAGAGATTCAGGACCTCATGGTGGTGACCGCCGACCACCAGGTGGAACCACGTCCGGTTGTGCGTTGGGTGCGGGATGGCCAGATTCGCGACGAATGGCAGGCCGCAGGTCTGCCTCAGTTGGTCGCGGTAGAAAGCGAGCAGCTCGTCCTCATCGAGGCCAGCAGGGATGTCTGCATCTTCGAGCCCGAAGAACTCGCGCATCTGCCGTCGCAAGAAGTCGCGGCCGTCGTCCTTGAAGCGGTTCACGTCGTTGAACATGACGTTGATCATCACGTCCCGCTGCTTCACGCGGGCGAGCGGCGCGATGTACCGCATCGCAACGCCAGTCCATCCAGTCGGGTCGATGAATAGGAACGCGGCGCTGTTGCCGATCTCCTGATTGATGCGTTCCACGTTCGCGCCGAACTCGCCGTGAATGGCCACCGTCTCGATGTCGGTTGGCCTCGTCGCGAGGTGAGCCTGCAGTCGGCTGAAGGCTTCCCGATCGCGCTCGACGAAGACAGCCTTCGGCTTGACGCCGGCCTTCCACGTCGCGACCGCCGTCGAGAGTGCGTTCAGGCCGATGAAGACTGACGTGTCGCGGAGGTCCTGGTCTCGGCTCTGCCAAGGCCCTGCGAAGCAGTCCACGTAGACCAGCTTCACGTCCTTGTACCGTGCGACCGAGCCGAGCTTCTGCGCCCAGGCCGTCAGGTACTGCTCCAGAACGCGATGCTTGAGGTACGACTGCTCTCGCCCCTCGTACTCGACCGGCATTGCCATCAGCGCCCCCACTCAAGTCAGATTGCCGCGACTGCCGCACTCCGGCGCAGGGCCGACCGCTTGCCGTGCCGACGCCCCCACCAGTCCTCGAGCTTCTTCCCGCTTAGGAGCAACTCATCCACGCGGCGACGCTCGGGCGGAACGGTTGCACGCGACACGGGCATCTCGTCCCAGGTCCTGCCGTCGAGCTCGCGACCAGTGCGGCTCTTCACGACGCCGCCCCACTGCTTGAAGAAGAAGGGAACACTGGCGCTTACGCACTGATCGCGCAGCGAGCGCACCCAGGCCGGGTCGAGAGGCCGAGCCCCGTGACCCGACTCGCCACCAACAATCGCCCAGTCGATGCCCTTCAAGTTCACGCGACCGAGGTCGGCCAGGAGCGGCTCGACTGAGAGAAAGCGAACGGCAGCAGGTGCAGCTCGGAGGTGCTCGATGCGAGGAAGACCGTACTTCCGGTCCTCGACACTGACGCCCCACCACACGTGACGGAGCTTCCCGAACCGAAGGAGCCTGCCGTTGAGCAGTTCCGACATGCGCTCGGAGCGCTTGGTCAGCACCTGGTAGGTGTGCCAGTTGGCGAGCTCCATCACCGTCGCGACAGCCTCGATGTAGTCATCTGAAACGCGCTCGTGGAACAGGTCGCTCATCGAGTTGACGAAGATTGTTCGTGGGCTTCGCCAGCGCAGTGGCTCGGCCAGCTTCTCGGGGACGAGCCGCAGGTCAAAGCCTTGCTCGAATGGATGACCAGGCACGCCCCTGAACCGCTCTGAGAACGTCTCGGCGTAGCAGTGCTTGCAGCCGGGGCTGATTTTCGTGCACCCGCGTACAGGGTTCCAAGTCGCGTCCGTCCACTCGATGTCGGATGAGGAAGACACTGGGATTCGCCCCTCTGAAAAGGCGTTCAGCATAGTCGCGCCCGAACCTGTATCCAACCTCGTTTGAGCGCCGGATTTGGGCGTGTGAACTGCGTCGCGGCGTTCGCACAACGGTTTGATGGCTCCTTCGGCACCGCGCTCGCCCGTGGCCTCACGGAGCAGCGTGCGCAGTTCCTCGAGGCCGAGAAGGCCATCAAGGCGGTCGAGGCGCACACCGAGGCCGGCACCCGCGAGCTCAATGGCGCCTACTACCGCGCCGTGTCGGTCGTCGCGCAGGCCAAGGCGTTCCTCGCGGTGAAGGGCGTCGTGGTTCGCGATCGTAAGGCGCCGGTGCGCAAGCCCAAGACGCTGGCCGCAGTCGCCGCGAACTCGCAGACCGAGCGCGCGCCCAGCGTGCCGGCGCCTGCTCCCACGCCGATGCTGGTGCCGGAGGCCGCGTAACGTGTGCTGCCCCTGGTGGCTCCGGTCGTGACCCGGCCGGAGCCACTCGCTCTTTCAGTCGTATGGCGCTCGCTCCCTTCAGCACCCAATCACTCTGGTCGGTGAAGGTCGCAGCGACGCCTGACGCACCACGCATCGGGCAGTAAGTCAGCCTGTTGACCATGGGCCCGCTTTGCTAGGGCTCGTCGTCATGAACCCTCAGATCTTCCGGGAGTACGACGTTCGCGGGCTGGTGGACAAAGACCTCACGGACTCCGTCGTGGAAGACCTCGGCCGCGGCCTCGCCACGATGGTCAAGCGCGCGCACGGCAGCACCATCGTCGTCGGCCGTGACGCTCGCGAGTCGGGCCCTCGCTTCCAGGCGGCGTTCATCAAGGGCGCGACCTCGACCGGCATTCACGTCATCGACGTCGGCGTCGTGCCGACTCCGGTCGTGTACTTCGCGGCGAACACGCTGCCCGTCGACGGCCTCGCCGTCATCACCGGCAGCCACAACCCGCCCGAGTACAACGGCTTCAAGATGGGCGTCGGCAAGACGACCTTCTACGGCGAGACGATTCAGCAGCTGCGCACGCTCATCGAGAAGCGCGACTTCGAGACGGGCACTCCCGGCCTCGTCACGTCGTTCGACGCCTGTACGCCCTACCTGCACTTCGTCACCTCGACCGTCACGCGCGGCCCGAAGAAGCTGAAGGTCGTCGTCGATGCTGGCAACGGCGTCGGTGGCATCGTCTCGGTGCCGATGCTCGAGAAGCTCGGCTACGACGTGGTGCCGCTGTACTGCGAGCCCGACGGCCGCTTCCCCAACCACCACGCCGACCCGACGGTGGCCAAGAACCTCGAGCTGCTCATCGCGGCCGTGAAGAAGGAGAAGGCCGACCTCGGCGTGGCCTACGACGGTGACGCAGACCGCATCGGCGTCGTCGACGAGCACGGCGAGATCATCTGGGGCGACAAGCTGATGATTCTGCTCTCTCGCGCGGTGCTCAAGGCCGTGCCCGGCGCCGCCATCGTGGGCGAGGTGAAGTGCAGCTTCACCATGTACGACGACATCGCGAAGCACGGCGGCAAGCCCGTCATGTGGAAGACCGGCCACTCGCTCATCAAGGCCAAGATGAAGGAGCTGCACGCCGAGCTCGCCGGCGAGATGAGCGGCCACATCTTCTACAAACACCGCTTCTTCGGCTTCGACGACGCTCCGTACACGGCGGCCCGCTTGCTCGAGATTCTCTCGAACGAGAAGGGCACGCTCTCGTCACTGCTCGCCGATGTGCCGGTGACGTACTCGAGCCCCGAGCTGCGCTTCGACACCATCGAAGAGAAGAAGACCGCGCTCGTGAAGCGCTGCACCGAGATGCTGCGCGCGAAGGGCCTCGACCTCATCGAGGTCGACGGCGTGCGCGCCACCTGGCCCGACGGCTGGGGGCTCATCCGCTCGTCGAACACCACGCCGATTCTCGTCGTGCGTTACGAAGCGAAGACCAAGGAGCGGCTCGAAGAGATTCGCGCGCTCATCGACGGCACCATCGCCGCCGCCAAGAAGGAGATCGGCGGATGAAGGTCCTCGCCTTCTCCGGAAGCCTTCGCACCGGCTCGTGGAACGAGATGTTGCTCGCGGTCGCCGTGAAGGGACTGCAGGCGCGCGGCGTCGAGGTCGACGCGTGGAACTTCAAGGCCGCGAACATTCCCATCTACGACCCTGACACGTCAGACGCGAACCCGCCGGCCGCCATGGTCGACTTCAAGGCGCGCGTTCGTGGAGCGACCGGCCTGCTCCTCGCGTGCCCCGAGTACAACTACAGCTACCCCGGCGCGCTGAAGAACCTCCTCGACTTCGCGTCTCGCCCTCCGCAGGACAACCCGTTCAAGGGTCGCGTGAGCGCGCAGCTCGGCGCCACCAACGGCCCGGGCGGAACGCTTCAGGCGCAGGTCATGCTGCGGCACGTGCTCTCAGGGCTGGGCTGTCACACGCTCCCCGGTTCCTTCACGGTCTCGCGCGTCACCGAAGTGCTCGATGAGAACGGCCTCAAAGACGAACGGCAGAAGAAGAACCTCGATGGCTTTCTCGATCGCTTCGTCGACGAGCTGAAGCTCAGGAGTCGCTGACATGGTCGCCCTCGGCGTCGACATCGGTGGAACCAACGCGCGCGCCGCGGTGGTGGAGCCTTCGACCGGCAAGCTGCTCAACACCGTGAAGGAGCCGCTCTCCGACCGCACGCCCGCTGGCGTCGTCGCGGTCGTTCGGTCGCTCGTCGAGAAGGTCGGCGCAGGGCACACGGTCGAGAAGGTCGGCGTCGGTGTAGCGGGAATGCTGCGCGGTGATGTCGTGGTGAACGCTCCGAACCTGCACTGGAGAGACGTCGACTTCGGGGGCCCGCTCTCAAAGGCGCTCGGCCGCCAGGTGCGGTTGGTGAACGACCTCTCTGCGGCTGCGTGGGGCGAGCTGCACGGTGGGGCAGGGCGTGGCGCGGCCGATACCTTCACGGTCTTCGTCGGCACCGGCGTGGGCAGCGCCATCATCAGCGGCGGCCGGCTCATTCAGGGCTCGAGCGGAGTGGCCGCCGAGTTCGGACACGTGAAGCTGGTTCCCGAAGGCGGGCGGCTGTGCGGCTGCGGCGAGTACGGCTGCCTCGAGGCGTACATGGGCGGCGCGAAGCTGACGGAGTGGATGGCCGAGTCTGGCGTGTCGGGCACGCCGTCTGACCTCGAGCGTCAGGCGCAGGAGGGCGTCACCACCGCGAAGGGCATCTACGACTTCGCCGTCGGCCACCTCGCGCTCTCCATCGCGAATCAGGTGACGGTGCTGAACCCGGCCGTCGTGGTGCTCGGTGGCGGCGTGTTGTCGCGCTGCCCCGGCATGGTGCGGCGAATCACCGACGTGGTGATGGCGCGCGCGAGCGCCGCGTCTCGGAGCGCGTTGCAGATTCGAATGGCCGAGCTCGGTGATGACAGCGGGCTCGTCGGCGCCGCGCTGCTGGCCTGAGTCGCGTTCCAAGTCGAGTCGCTCCCGCGCTGCCGTCGACTCGGAGAGCATGGTTCCCGAGGCTCGTCGTCGCGGCGTGAGTCGTCGTTCCGCGTCTCGTCACTCAGGCCGATGCGCCGTCGGGCAGAAGTGGCTGAGCATGGCCTCGAGGCTCGTCGAGGCGCTGCCGGCTCGAGACGTCGTTCCGCATCTCGTCACTCACGCCGATGCGACGTGCGGCGGAAGTCGTTGAGCACGGCCTCGAGGCTCGTCGTCGCGGCGCTGATGCGGGCGAAGGCTCGTCCTCCTCGCGCGAGTCGGAAGATTCTTCGGAAGCCCGTTGCTCAGCGCACAAAACGCGTCGCCAGCGCGTTCCACGATTCGTCGCTCACGCCGATGCGGCCGAGGTGACCGCGCGCTCCACCTGTGCGGTCGAGCTCGTCGAGCACGGCCTCGAGGCTCGGCGGCGTTCCACCCAGTCCGTTCGCCGTCGTGCGCGAGTAGTCAGCCATCACGTCAGCGCGACTCACGCCGAGTGCGCGCAACAGCAGCGCAGCCACCACACCGCTGCGATCACGCCCGTAGGTGCAGTGAAAGAGCACTCCGCCCGGAGCCGCGGCCATCGTCTCGAACACCAGCTTCATCGACGCGTCGCTGTGCAGGTCGGCCAGATAGTCAGCCGCGCTCACCGAATACGGAATCGGCAGCGGCGCATGGACGACGGTGATGCCGGGGCAGACGCCGTCGGGCAGTGCCATCCACTCCGAGGGTTCGCGCAGGTCGATGATGGTCGAGATGCCCAGCGTCGTGAGCTCGGCACACCCCGCGGCGTCGAGGCTCGTCGGCGCGGCAGAGCGGAAGATGACTCCACACTGCGTGACTCCGCTGGAGGCCGTCAGCCCACCGAGGTCGCGCGCATTGCGCACCTGATTCACCAGCACAGGTCTTCCGGGAGGACAGGACTCGGTCGCGCTCATCATGGCAGGTGGTGGCGTGACGGTCGGCGGCGCGCAGGCGAGGAGCAGAACGCAGCCGACGAAGAGACGCACTTGCCCTGTTTGCCCCAGACCGCGCCGCGCGGGCAACTTCGAGCGGTTGGAGTAGGGAGCCCGCATGGCTCTCTCGCTCTCGTCCATCGCGTCTCCGTCGCAGCTGTTGCCGCTCTGGCAGGTGCTCAAGCGGGTTCCCGGTGGCGGCGTGGTGATGGGCCGGCTCGCAGGCCGCATGGCTCCGTACACCGGCACGATTCGGCCCGAGGTGCTGACGCTCGAGAAGGGCTACGCGCGCATTCGCATGCGTGACACCCGCCGCGTGCGCAATCACCTCAACTCGGTGCACGCCATCGCGCTGATGAACCTGGGCGAGGTGTCGACCGGCATGGCCGTCATCACGGCGTTGCCCGAGGGCGCGCGCGGCATCATCTCGCGCCTGTCGATGGACTACCTGAAGAAGGGCCGCGGCCCGTTGGTGGCCGAGTGTTCATGCCCGGCCATCACCTCGACCGAGAAGCAGGACCTCGAGGTCACGGCCGAGCTGAAGAACGAAGCGGGCGAGGTGGTGGCCATCGCCCACGCGAAGTGGCGCGTCGGCGCCTGACGTCACGGACCGCGAACGTTGTCCCAGCCGGCCGTACCGTTCGCCCACTGCGTCGCCCAGTCACTCAGCTTCACGCCCGCCACCGTGCGCGTGAAGAGCTGGCCCAACATCACGTGCGTCGGGTTGGCGGGGTCGACCACGTAGTACTTCAGGTTCGCCTTGCCCTGGTACTGGCCCATCAGCAGCGTGGTGGTGGCCGCCTCGAAGGCCGTCTGGTCCATCTGGAAGAACGTCGCGAGCGTGCTGTCTCGGCTGTAGGCGAGCAGCGCGAAGCGGCGATTCGGGTACGTGCTCGCGAGCCACCCCGGCACGAGGTTGAAGTTCTGCGTGCAGCCCGTGCAGCCCGGAGGATCCTGCACGCCCCACGCGGACAGCCAGTCGGCCAGCAGCGTTGCGTTGGTCGGGTTGATCATCTGCGCCGAGTCCGAGAGCCCGTGCACCTCGGCCTGAGGGAACGCGGCGGCGAAGCGGTGGTAGTTGAGCTGCACGCCGAAACCACCGGCGCTGGTGCCCGTCAGCCAGATGCGGCGCGGGCCCGTGAACGTCTGTGAGAGCCGCGCGAGGAAGGCGCGCACGTTGGCTGCTCCCTTGTGGTGGCCGCCGTAGCTCGTCACCTGATCGCCCGAGTGCACGTCGCCGGTGCAGTACGGAATGAACACGAAGCTCGCGTTGCGGAACGGGTTGTTCATGTTCACGCGATTGAACGCGACCTGCGTCTTGATGGAGTCGGTCGCGAAGTCGGCCCCCGAGTACCCCGTGAAGTCGGTCGCGCTGCCGACGGTGAAGCAGGTGAGCTGGTTCCAGCACGCCCCGCCGCCCTGCATGTAGACGATGACGTCGCTCGAGCGGTTGGTGAGGTTCACGCCGATGCCGGTGGGCGTGCCGGTGCCGCACTCGGAGTCGGGGAAGTCGACCCACGTCCACTGCTCGTTCGCCGCGACGATGGGGCCCGAGGTGGCGACGCCAGCATCCATCGTGGTTCCCGCGTCCATCACGACGCCGGCGTCCTGCTCCACGCCCGAGTCCATCGTCGTGATGACGCTCGACGTGGAGCACTTGCCCACCGAGCAGACCTGGCCGCCGACGCAGGTGTCGCAGAGGTTCCCGCTCGTGCCGCATTGGGTCGTCGAGGTACCGGCGACACATTGGTCGTCCTGCGTGCAGCAGCCGGTGCAGGTGTCGGTACGGCAGCGCGGCTTGGTGCCACAGGCCGTCAGCGAGAGAGCGAGAAACGAGAAGGCGAGGACGACGAAGCGCACGGGGAACCTCCAGCGGAAGACCGGCGCTGTGTAGCCCGCGCGCGTGGCCGAACCAACCCTCGGAGCGCCGCATCGTGTCAGCCCCCGAGGCGATGGTGTACCCGAGGGGCGCCAGGCGATTGCGCCCGTTGACAACAATGCGACGCATCGACGACACATTGTTGCGCCATGACGACACCCACCATCGATGGACTCATTGCCTTCCAGGCGGTCGCTCAGGCCCGCAGCTTCACGAAGGCAGGGCAGGCGCTGGGGCTCGACAAGTCGCGGGTGAGCCGGGTGGTGAGCGCCCTCGAGGCGGCGCTGGGGCAGGCGCTGCTGGTGCGCAGCACGCGCTCGGTGTCGCTCACGGCGGAAGGTGAGGCGTTGTTCGCGAAGGTGTCTCCGCTGCTCGCGGGGCTGCAGGAGGCGCTCTCGTCAGTGCCCGACCAGCCCACGGTGCCTGCGGGAGAGGTGACCATCACCACGACGCCCGACCTCGGCCGCGCGATGCTGGCTCCGGCGCTCGCGTCGTTTCGGCAGCGCTTCCCTGCGGTGTTCGTGCGCGTGGTGCTCGCGAACGATGTCGTCGACCTGATGGGGAAGGGCGTCGACCTCGCGCTGCGTGTCGGTCACCCGGGCGCGGGCTCGTTCATCGCGCGCAAGGTGGGCTCGCTCGAGGCGGGCTTCTTCGCGTCGCCGGCCTACCTGGAGAGAAGAGGAGCGCCGACGTCGCTCGAGACGATGCACGGGCACGATGGCCTCTGGCCCGAGGTTCCGAAGGGGCAGCGCTCGTTCTCTCCCGGTGGAGCGCCGCCGAAGCCCGCGGTGCAGTGCGCCGACTTCTCGCTGCTGGCCGAGCTGGCGAAGCTGGGCGCGGGCATCGCGTTGCTCCCGACGTTCCTCGCGCCGAGAGATGGCTCGCTGGTGCGCGTGTTGCCGCAGGTGTCGTTGTCGAACGCGCCGCTCTATCTCGTGTCACGGCCGGTGAAGCCCGTGCCTCCGCGGGTGCGCGCGCTGAGTGACTGGCTCGTACAGCAACTGCGCAGCGCTACTTGAAGCCGAGCAGCAGGGCGAGCGGCAGCTGGACGAGGAACTTCGCGATCTCGAACGCGGTTGGCGCGACGGCGACGCCCACCCGAACGACGGTGATTCCGACCGAAGCAGCGACCGCCGCAGCCTGGACGATGACCTTCTGCTGCTCGGGAGTCGGCTGCATCGTCTGAAGCGTGCGCGCCAGCGTGGGCCCGATGGACTTCGGGTCGACGCCGCTCGCGATGGCGAAGTCGTTCTCGAGGCCCTGCTTGAACGAGTCGCGCGCCGCCTGTGAGGTGAACTGGGGCGGCAGCTCGGGGTTCAGCTTCAGGTTCGCGATGAACTCGTCTGCGAGCACACCAGAGGCGGTCTCGACCGTCGGCGTCACGACCTCTTCGCGCGTGGGGACATGACGGCACCCGACGAGGCAGAGCGTGACGAGGAGCAGAAGGCGCATCACGACACTGTACGACGGGCGCCTCATCGAACGTCGAGCAGCTCGATCTCGAAGACGAGCGTCGAGTTCGCGGGAATGTTCGTCTTCGCCTCCTGCCCGTAGCCGAGGTCGGGCGGCACGATGAGCTGGCGCGTCTCGCCCTCCTTCATGCCGAGCAGGCCTTCGTCCCAGCCGGGAATCACCTGGCCCTCACCGACCCAGAACGAGAACGGCGCGCTGCGGGCGCGTGAGCTGTCGAAGACGCCGCCGTCGAGGATGCGCCCGACGAAGTGCACCTGAATCTTGTCGCCCTTCTTCGCTTCGTCGCCGTCTCCAGGCACGAGCACCTGCGTGACGAGTCCGCTCGGTCGCGTGATGGGCGCCTGCGGCGTGGCCGGCACGGGCGGCGGGCTCTTCTTGCAGGCAACCAGGGCGAGGCAGAGCGAAAGAATGACGCGCATGCAGGCAGGGTAGAGGGTCGGAGCGCGGTGGAACAGCCGGGATTCAACGGCTTGTGAATCGATAACCAGTGGTGCTCGATGGCCTGACCCTTCGTTCCCGCACTTTCGCGGCGGCTTCGGCATCATTCCCTGTGTCACCAACCAGGGAGCAACTCATGGCCAACATGCCGCAGCCGATTCAGCCTCACTCCAGCGCGTGGATTGCGCAGACGTGGATCTCGTTCGTCGTCGCCGTCGGAATCACAGCGATGGGCATCTGGTTCCTGCCCGTCGACGTCTGGGTGAAGGCGTTCATGGGCATGGGCCTGTTGTTCACCGTGGGCTCCACCTTCTCCCTCTCGAAGACCGTGCGCGACCAGCACGAGGCTTTGAGCATCAAGCAGCGCATCGACGACGCGCGGGTGTCTCGGCTCATCGCCGAGCACGACCCGCTCAAGCCGGCGCTCTGACCGTCAGCGATCGCGCAGCCGATGCACGAGTGACCGCAGCCCCGGCACACGCTTGAGCACCGACGACACGCGCGGCACCTGCCTCAGCACGAGGTGCGCGCCACGGGGAATCGAGAGGCGAAGCGCTCCACGACGAACGGCCACGACCCGGCCCAGCACTTCTCTCGCGGGAGGGTCGACGACGCCCACGCTCGACACCGTCACGAGCGGGCCGGTGCTCTGGACGAGATGGGCGACGAGCTGACCGGTCGGGTTCATCACCAGCGCGATGTCGCCAGGCCGAAGCGTCGACTCATCTCCCCGCAGCACCTGCACCTGGTCGCCATCGAGCACGAGCGGCCACAAGCTTCGCCCACCCGCGCGCAGCCACATGCGCTGCCCGAACGGGAGCGCCCGCAGCAACGCCTCGATGCGTGGGTCGGCCATTCGCCGTGCAGTCTGTCACGCCGCGTGCGTGAGGCGCGCTTTCACGAACTCCATCACCTCGGGCACGAAGCCGGGCAGGGCGGCGGACTTGAAGTGCCCCATGTGGCCCAGCGCGGGAACGCCGAGCTCCTGCGGCCGGTGCGTCTTCAAGGTGAGCGGCGCGTTGCGATAGTGCGAGAGGAACGCCGTCATCGATTTCGGCGGAGCCCAGAGGTCATCAGCCGCCGTGAGCCCGAGCACCGGCACCGTCACGCGGTCGAACAGCGGCTGCATGTCGATGGAGCGGTCGTCGAAGAAGTAGTTGGGCCGGTGCGCCCAGCGGTTCCAATCTCTGTAGACACCGAGCGGCAGGTCTTCGCCGCCCCAGAGTTTGCCGGGCAGGTAGCCCTTCGTGCGCGTCGCGGCGGGGCCGACGACCTTCCACAACAGCTCGACCTTGAGGCGTTCGCTCAGCGGCATGTAGCCAGACCACGCCGCGCCGGTGGCGACGGTCACGAGGCCGAGGGTTCGATTCGGGTCGGGGAGTTGTCCGAACGCGTGCCCACCGAAGCTGTGCCCGACGACGACGGTCGGGCCGCGGGAGAGCGCGAACTCCACGGCCGCCGCGACGTCGAGCGTCGCCCAGTGGCGGTAGTGACAGTCGAACCCGGCGAGCGAGGCGGGCTTCGACTCTCCGATGCCGCGGAAGTCGAGCGTCACCACTTCCAGGCCCTGCTCGGTGAGCGCCTGCGCGAAGCGGCGGTAGTAGCGCTGGGCCACGCCGGTCGCGCCCGCCATCACGGCCACGGCGCGCGGCGGTCCCTTCGGCGTGAAGAGCTTCGCCGCCAGCGGGTAGCCGTCTTTCGCGGTCAAGGTGACTGGCGTCTCGGTGCTCATGTCTCCACTGGAGACACTATCGACCACTCGCAGACTCCGCAACCACTCACCAGTCGTTCAGGGAATCGTGAGCGGCGTCTGCTCGAGGCGTTCACACCGGCGCGTGTTCACGAACACCGGCTGACTGCCTGCGGGAACCGATGGGTCGAGCGTGCCTTCCCAGGTCGTTCCCGTCGGGTCCGCGCGGCCACGCGCGAGCGCCACCCCACCGACGACCACGTCGAGCACGGAGCCGAGGTTCTGGCCCTCGAGCACGACGGAATCGGCCCGCGCCGAAATCGGACGCACGCCGGTCACCACCGGAGCTGGCAGCGACTCGTCACAGACGAACATGGGGAACTCGCTCCACGAGAGCCCGCCACGCGTGTCGCGCAGCACCGTCCACAACGTCACGGTGCGGCGCTCGGGAATCGGGTCGAACGCCTTCGCGCCCGGAGCCGTGAACACCGTCTTCACGCCTTCCCGCATCGCGGTGCGTTCTTCGGTGAACCGCCCCGCAGTCGTGTACCAGGCGACGAGAATGCGCTCGGTGCGCGCCTCGGGCCCGGCCGGAGTCGACGCGGTGAAGGGCTCGAACGACTCATCATCGGCGTCGACGTCGAGCTTCAGCGTCTGCGCGGGCTTCATCATCACGCGCGCGCCCTTCGGCCAGTCTCCATCGTCGACGAGCAGGCGTGACACGCGCGGGTTCTTGTTCCGCTCCGGGTCTTCCGAGATGCGCACGCGGAAGAGCGACACCAGCGAGCGCACCTCTTTGTTCTGCACGCGCGTGAAGACGGCGCGCAGCTCTTCCATCGACGCGGTGGGAGACACCTCTTCGGCCACCGAGATGGCGAGCGCCTGGCCCGTCGTTCCCAGCGTGCGTTGTGGATCGTCTGCGGCAAGCACGTCGAAGAGCCCACGCGGCGCCGTGTACACGGCCGTCGAGTTGAGCCCGATGAGCTTCACGCCAGGTGGCAGCGCGGTCATGTCACCCAGCTTCGACGGGTCGTTGATGACAGCCGGGTCGGAGCACGTGGTGCGATTCAGGTTGAACGGGTCAGGGTCGCAGCCAATCCAGAACGTGGTGGTTCCTGCCGTCCGAGTGGGGTCGACGGCGAGCGCTGAGAGCTGCGCCGATTCTCCCGGCTTCAAGTCGGCGGGTGATGCGGTGACGCCGAGCAGCCGCAGCTTGTCCACGAGCGACTCGACGGGAAAGTCCTCGGGCGTGCAGGCCGCGAGCGCGAGCGACAGGAGCAGCAGCGCGCGCCGCATCAGTACTCTCCTCGCACGCCGAACACGGGAAGAATGGGCAGCCCCGTGACGAAGGTGCGCGCCGAGTAGTCGTACGAGTTCAGCACGCCCTCGACGTTCGCCCGGTTGGTGACGTTCTGCACGTCCACATAGAGGGCCAGCATCCAGCTCTGGAAGACGAAGCGTTTGTCGATGCGCACGTCGAGCTGGAAGAAGTCGGGCAACCGCTCGCTGAACTGGTCGCCCTGAATCGGGAAGTAGTAGTTGCCGTTCACGTCGTAGATGGAGCCGACGATGGGCGTGTTGAGCGGGCCTGAGGTGTAGCGAAGTCGCGCGCCCACGATGAAGTCGAACGGCAGCTTGTAGCTCGCGACCACGATGAGGTTGTGCGGCTGGTCGTACTGCCCGCGCGCCCAGACGGTGCCGCCGCGGAAGTCGCGCTCCGAGCGCGAGAGCGTGTACGAGATCCACCCGAAGAAGTTCTTCGTGAGCGCGTGCCGCAACAGCAGCTCGGCGCCGTAGCTGCGACCCTTGCCGAAGCTCTCGTAGCGCAGCGGGCTCGAGCTCATCGACGTGTCGCCGCCGTTCGTCGCCAGCGTCGCGCGCGCCTGGTCGAAGAGGTCTTTGTAGTAGAGCTGCACGTCGAGGCTGATGGCGTCGGTGAAGCGAAACTCGCCGCCCACCATCGCCTGCCGCGCGCCTTCGGGCATCAAGTCGGGGTTGCCGAACTTCTTGCTGAGCAGCCCCTGCCGGTAGTCGGGAGGCTGGTGGTAGATGCCGACGCCGCCTTTGACGAGCACGCGCTCGTGCGCCTGCCACAACACCGAGAGGCGCGGGTCGGCCCACGCCTTGTTCATGACGGAGTTGTAGTCACCGCGAATGCCCGCCACGAGCTTGAGCGGCTCGACCGGCTTCCAGATGGCCTCTGCGAAGAGGGCGGGCTCGACCTGGAACACCGACGTGCGGTCGGCCACCAGCCGCCGCGAGGCGAACGGGTCTGGAATCTGGCCAACCTGCGGCGGTGGCGGCGCTTGAATCTCGAGCGTGTACGGCAGCATCTGGAAATCGAGCCCCGTCGCCACCGTCAGCTTCGCCTCGGGCACGTCGATGGTGAACGTGTTGCGCGAGATGACGGGGAACAGCCGCGTGTTCGCGAAGATGTCGGAGCCCGCGGTGAAGCCCACGTTGTCGAGGCCGAGCGTGGTGCGCGTGCGGAAGTCGACGCGCTCGTGCAGCTTCGTGTCGAAGCCGAAGACGAGCCGGTTGTACGCGATGGTGGTGCCGAAGGTGGCGCGGCCCTCGGGGTCGATGGCGGGGTTTGGCAGCGCTGCGACGAGCTGGTCGTTCGAGCCGAAGAAGCTGACGAAGAAGCGGCTCTTGCCCTTCGGCGGCTTCCACTCGAGGCGTGCCTGGTAGTCCCAGTAGCGCGGTGCGACGGTGAAGCCGATGGTGTCGGTGGCGCCGGGAATGAGGCTGAGTACCGCGGGGAGGAACGCGTCGATGTAGCTGCGCCGCGCCGAGACCGCGACCGACCACGTGTCGTTGATGGGCAGTTCGACGAGCCCCGAGATGTCGGTGACGTTGACGTCGAAGTAGCCGTGAATGCCCTTCTTCGAAGGTGTGCGCGCCGTGGCGCTGACGAGGCCTGCGGTGCCGCGGCCGTACTCTGCGCCGTAGTTGCCCTGCTGAAACGTGAGCGAGTCGAGCAGGTTCGAGTTGTACGTCGAGAAGAGCCCGCCGAAGTGGAACAGCAAGGGCACCGGCGCTTCGTCGACGAAGGTGCGCGTGTCCCACGCCTTCGAGCCGCGAATGACGAGGAAGCCGAGGCCGAACGGTGAGCGCGCGACGCCCGGCAGGTTCTGCACCACGCGAAACGCGTCGCCGTTGGTGCCGGGGATGAGCCGAATCTCTTCCTGCTTCAGCGTGACCTGCGCGACCTCTTTGCGCTCTCTCGGCGCGCGCACGATGGTCTCGTACCCGCCGTAGACCTGCTTGCGCACGAAGTAGGTGACGTCGGTGCGCTGGCCTGGCGCGAACGTCTCGGTCGTCTCGAACTTCGTGTAGCCGGGCAGCAGCACCACCACGCGCTGGGGCCCAGACGGAGCGTCTTTCACCTCGAAGCGGCCGTCGTTGTCGCTCAGCGTCTCGAGCGCCGCCTCGCCTTCGCCGATGACGACCTGCGCGTTCGCCAACGGGTCTCTCGTGCCGCGCTCCCGCACGACGCCCATGAAGTTGACGAGCCCCGTCAGGCCCGCGTCGGGAGCCACCGGCACCTCGACGACCTGCTGCTTGAAGAAGAACTCGTAGCTGAACTGAATGCGCACTGCGGCAGGCTGGCCGTCGACCTCTGCAGGCGTGAACGTGAACTGACGAATCGCCGCGAGCGCTTCACGGTCGAAGCCGGCTCCGGCGCTCTGCACCACGCGCGCTTCCATCACCGCGCCATCGGGGCCGATGTCGATCTCCATCACCACCGTGCCGCCGGTTCCGGCGTCGAGCAGCTCGGGTGGGAACATCGCCTCGACCTGATGAACGAGCGTCGGTGCCTTCGTCAGCACACCCGTGCCACCGTCTTGCGCGAGCGCGTCGAGTGCGAAGAGGAAGAGGGCGAGGCCGACGGCGCGCACGGGAAGCCGTGTCTAACGCGAACCGTTCGCCGCTTCACGCCGACGTTGTCGACGACAAACTGAACGACGGAGCGAACTGGCGTGGGTATCGTCGCGCGATGCGCTCTTCACTCGTTCGCTGTGGGCTGTTGCTCGCTGCCTCTCTCGCGGTTGGGTGCTCCGCTCCGACAGGACCCGGCACGGACGGTGGCTCGGCCGGCGGCACGTCGGGCACCGGTGGCGGCGGCACCTCTGGCACGGGCGGAGGAACTGCAGGCACGGCTGGGGGAACAGCAACCGGAGGCGGCTCCACGGCGGCAGGCGGTTCAGCGGCAGGTGGCGCTGCAGGCGGCGCTGCAGGTGGAACGGTGACGCCCTCGACGCAGGCCATCACGGGCCTGTCCGCCGGCGACGAATCGACCTGCGCGGTGCTCGCCGACAAGACGGTGAAGTGCTGGGGCCGCAACAACGAAGGTCAGCTCGGCAACAACACCACGATGGACAGTGTACGCCCTGTCGCCGTCATGGGCCTCACCACCGCGACGCAGGTCTCGGTCGGCTACGAGCACGCCTGCGCCCGCCTCGAAGACGGCACGGCGCGCTGCTGGGGCACGAACACGACCGGCCAGCTCGGCAACAACTCGACGACGCGCAGCCTCGTGCCGGCGACGGTGATGGGCCTGTCGAACGTCGTGTCGGTTCACGCGGGCGTCTACATCACGTGCGCGCGCCTGATGGATGGAACGGTCTCGTGCTGGGGCCGCGGCGGAGACATCGGCAACGGCATCGTGGCGAACACCCTGGTTCCCGTCGCGGTTCAGAACCTCACCAACGTGACGCAGCTCTCGGTGGCGCCGAACTCTGGAGCAGCCACTCCAGTGCACGTCTGCGGCGTGCGCGGCGATGGCACGGCCTTCTGCTGGGGCTCGAACGCCGACGGCCAGTGTGGCGATGGAACGCAGAACGACGCGCGCCGGCCGGTGAATGTCATGGGCATCACTGACGCGCTCGAAATCTCCGCTGGTGGAACGCACGCCTGTGCACGTCGCACGAGCGGGCTCTTCTGCTGGGGAACGGCGCCGCAGATTGGCGACGGCACGGTGGAGCGGAAGTTCGTCCCCACCCGCGTGATGACGGCCGAGACGGTCGACCAGGTCGAGGTCGGCAGCAGCTTCTCGCTCGCGCGCACGACGGCGAAGGGGCTCATCTGCTGGGGTCAGAATGGGCGCGGCGGCTGTGGCGATGGCGCGGCCTTCACGCCTGGTGGTCCGACGTACGCCTCGCCCATCACCAGCCGGCAGACCGACGTGGCCTTCTTCTCGTCGGGCGACTCACACGCCTGCGCGTACGTCACGGCCACCCAGGTCACCTGGTGCTGGGGGTCGAACGACTACGGCGAGATTGGCTACGGCACGCCGACGCAGCCGACCCGCACCTCGACGCCCGACTTCGTTCGCTGGTGACCGTGCTCAGTCGTGGCGGTGCTCGATGAGCTTGCGAATCGCGTTGCCCAGCTCGTCGGCCGGCGGCACCTTCGGCTTCGGCGCAGGTGGGTTTGGCACCCGCAACGGCTGACCCGGCTTGAGGGGGAAGTCGTCGTACCGGCCTGAGCCGTCTGCATCGATGAGAATGGCGTTCGAGTACGCGATGGGCACGTTGCCGTGCAGTGGCCGCATCGAGCGCGAGGTGCCGCGCGCCATCACGACGTACCAGGTGTCTTTCGCTGGCCTGAGCACGAACTTCTCGACGAGGTGCATGCGACGCAGGTTCGTTCCCGCGACGGGCTCGACGGTTGGCGTGGCGATGGTCTTCCGCTCGAGCGCGCGCGCGTCGGGCCAGGTCGAGTTCGTCTCACCGTTCACCGCTTCACGCCCGGTCGCGTGGCTGAAGACCTCGAGGCGGTCGACGACCACCCACTCCTGGCCCTGCACGTCGACGGTCAGCTCGACCGCATCGTTCGCCGCGACCGACAACGTGCCGCCCATTCCCACCGGAGCGCCCACCGGCATCATCGCGCCATCGAGCTTCTTCGCGGTCACCTGCAGAATCGGGCCGTTGGTCACGTACGCCTGCTGCGTGCGAATCGCCTCGGCGAACTGCGAAGGCTGGAAGGTCGTCGGCGTGTCGTTGGTCACCTTCGCGTACGTGCGCGCATAGCCGGGCGCGTCGCTGAAGGGCTTGTGGGTGTCCGACACGCCGGTGGCCGTGCGCACGGTGCCGCGAGAGAGGAACGTCATCCAATCGTTGAGCACCGCGTTGCTCGGGCCCGTGCCGTTGGCTGACTCGATGGCGTCGAAGCCGTCTCCGAACAGCTTCGTGTCGTTGGCCGTCGCGTCGGGAGCTGCCGCCATCTGGAACGCCACCGGGTCTGCGTGGGTGGCGAGGGTCGCGGTGTCGACCTTGAGCTGACTGAGCACACCGCTGCCACCACGCGGGTGGTTCAGCTGAACGACCGCTCCCGCGTGCTCGGCCTTGATGCCCGAGAACAGCTGGGGCATTCGCAGCGACGGAGCGTCTTCTCCGCCGGCGTGGTCGAACGCGCCGCCGTTGGGCAGCTCGGGGTTCCGCTTCAGGGGGAAGGTGTTGAAGTGGCCGTGCGAGAAGGTCGTCACCTCTTCGCCAATCATCGTGGCCATCAAATTCTCGGCGTTGAGCGCGCGCACGACGGGGCCGAAGTCGGTGATGACTTCGTGGTCGGTGGACAGCAGCACGTCGACGCCCTCGGCGAGGAAGTTGGCGGCACGCACCTCGTTGAGCACCGCGCTGTCAGAGCTCGCCACCGCGTGCACGTGCAGGTCGGCCGACATCCACCCCGGAGTCTCGACGACGCGGTCGACGACGGCGCTCACCGTGGCGTTGGCGGTGCGCAGGTCGACGGGCTCTCCACGCATCGGCCAGGTGTCGGGCCACGTGCTGTACTCGGGGCCGCGAGAGACGACGGCTGCGTACTCTCCCGGTGGCAGCGTCATCGTGAGCTGGCCGGTGACGGGCACGTAGCCCACCGCCGCCGCGCCCATCTCGGGCGGGTCGACGAGCAGGTGCTGCTTCCACGTCTGCGCATCGAAGGGGCAGGGCGCGGGCGTGCAGAACACCGTCACCTTCGCGGGCACTGGAGCGTTCGCCAGGTTCTTCACGTTCACCGTCAGCGTGCGGCTGGCGCCCTGGGTGAGCGCGACCTGAGTCGTCTGGCCCTGGGTGATGGTGAAGGTCGACGCCGCGCCGATGGTGGTGCCTTCTTTCGTGGCGCTCGCGCGGTACTCACCGGGCACGAGGTTGGCGCGGCCCTTTCCCTGCGCGTCGGTCACCACCAGGGTCGTCATCAGGCCCGACGAGACCTCGGTGATGCTCACGCGCGCTTCGGAAGGCGTCGACACCGTGAACTCCGCGGTGCCTGTCGCCGTGCCCTCCGTGGCCTGAATCACGTCGCTGATGCCGGCGATGTCTTTCGCGATGATGAAGTCGCGCACGAGGTGACGCTTCTCTTTCGCGAGCACGTTGAAGGAGCCGGGCCGCACCTCGGCCGCCGGGTCGAACCACGACAAGAGGCCCTGCAGGTTCTCTCCCTCGAGGAAGAGCCCGACGACGCCGCCGTAGCCGATGGCAGCGTTCGCCTTCACGGGCTTCGTCGCGTCGCGGAACGACATGGTGCGCAGGCCGTAGGCGACGCCGTCACCCTGCGAGGCGATCCACTTCGACTTGTCCGCGAGGCAGTTGGTGTCGTCGAGCTTGCTGGTGCCGATGCCGTTCTGGCAGCCGCCCGGGTTGAAGAGCTCGAAGGCGCCCACATCCATCAGCTCGATGAGGGGCAATTTGATGGTCTCGCTCGAGTCGTTGCAGAACGCCGACAACATGCGCACGCGGGACTCTCCGGGCGAAAGTACGAAGTAGGTCGTCAGGCGAACGTTCACCGGCGTCGATGGGTCGAGAATGGGCTCGAGCGGAAGACCGGCCACGTTGTTGAGCAACAGCTTCAGGTTCAGCAGGTCGTGCGCGACGTCTTTGCCCGAGGCCGCGATGACGGCGGGGCCTCCTTGCGAGCCATCGGAGAGCACCTCGAGGTCCGTGACGCTCGAGAGCCGGCCCAGCGAATAGAAGAGGGCCATGCGGCCGAACGCGTCGCGGCCTGCAGCGCCGTCGGGACGAACGATGTCGGCGTCGACGATGTTGCCGCCCGAGAGCGCGGGACCCACCGTGCGGCCGGGTTGCTCGACGATGACGCGCACCTTGTCGTTCTGCAGCAGCACGTCGCCGTTTCGCCCCTGCGCGTTGCTGCCGCCGATGAGCTGCGCGGTCGACTCCACCTTCTTCGCGCTCGCGCCGGTGCCCTCGTACGAGAAGAGGCCCGTCGCCTTCAGGTCGACTTCACAGCGGCGTGGGTTGGTGGGGCCGCCTCCGCCACCGGGCTTTGGACAACCAGCGAGCAGAACGACCAACGACACGACGACGAGACGAGCCTGTTGCATGCGCGTGACAAAGCCCACTGGGGAAGCGGCCACAAGAGAGGGGCCGGTGCTTCACGACGCCGTGAGACGAAGCCAGACCAGACGATGCAGCCGCGGCGAGAGCCTGAGGAGCGGCGGCACCGTGATGACTGTCGGCAACTGCAGCCGCGGCGAGTGTGGCGCTCGACGGCGAAGTCGAACTGGGAAACCCGTGAGACGAAGCCAGGCGAGAGCCTGAGGAGCGGCGGCACCGTGATGACTGTCGCCAGCTGCAGCCGCGGCGAGTGTGGCTCTCGACGGCGAAGTCGAACTGGGAAACTACAGCGCGGGGCCGCTCGAGGGCGTCAGTGGCGGAGGCGCGGTGGGCGGCGGAGGCTCGACAGGAATCGGCACCGGCGGATTCTCGAGCGAGTTCGTCACCGCGTTCTTCGACGTGAGCCACTGCCAGAGCCCCCAGACCAGCAGGCTCGCTCCGATGGCCGTCGCCGTGCCCATGGTGGCGAAGATGGTGGTGCAACTGCTGCTCGACCTCGACGTGGTCGCGCAGACGCCACCGAGCACGGCGAGGTCGAGGGCCGAGCCTCCCGCGAACAGCCCTCCCACCAACGCCAGCACGTTCCCCGGGTGGTCGATGTCGCGCACCTCGGTTCGCCGCACGACGGACTCGAGGCCGTACGGGTTGCGCAGCAGCAGTATGTCGCGGTCGCCGCCGATGATCTCGGCCTCGACCGTCTTCTTGTCTCGCGTCAGAACCGTGGCGGTGGTCGAGCAGCTCGACGCCATCACGAACAGCACCACCGGAACCAGCCCGCGCATTGCTCCGAATCTCGCATCGTTCGGCGAGTGCGTCACTTGCCCACCTTGAGAGCTATCAGGCGGGTGCCGAAGCCACCGTGGGAGGCGGGACCGATGACTGGATTTGCACGAGAGGTGGAGGCACGCAGGCAACTCGACGTGGCGCTGGCCGATGCGCTGGTCACCACGTCGACGGGTGTGCTGGTGCTGGTCGAACCGCTCGTTCCGGTCTCGATGCTCCCTGAAGGGTTTCTCGAGGCGCTGGGGACGCAAGTGTCCCCTCCCGCTGCACTGCACGTGGTGAGCGACGAGTTGCTCGCGCTCGTCTGCCCCAGCGCCTCGCTCTTCGACGGCTGGTCGCTCGTCGACTCCCTGCGCCAGCACTTCGGTGAGCATCACGTGATGGTGAACGTCGGGCTGTCGTCGTGGCCGATGCAGGGGCCGACCATGACCGACGTGTTCGCCGCGGCCGTCGCAGGGCTCGTCGATGATCGTTGCTGTCTGAAAGCCGATGAGCCCGACGAAGAGCGGCGCGTCGAGATCGAAGGCGACACCCACGCGTGGTCGATGGCGGGCGAGTTCCTGTCGGCGTGATCAGCGGGTGAACCGCACCACGCTCGAGCGCAGGTCGAAGTCGTCTTTCGAGAAGTGGTTGTGGTGGGTGAACTGCACCTCGACGCTGCGCGCCCCGGGCGGCACGGCGTACGCCTCACCCAGCTCGAGCTCGACGCTGAAGCGCTCATGGGGAGAGAGCACCAGGAATGAGCTGGGCTTCGCGCGCTTCGCCATCATGCCCGCGTACGGCACCTCCTGGCCGTCGGCCGTCACGGTGAAGAGGTCGTTCGAGAGCGACCCGCCGAACCCGACGCTGGGCTTGTCGAACGCGACCTTGCTGGTGAGCGGGTTGCTCAGCTGCACCTCGACCTTCAGCGGGCGCTGGCTGATGACCCGCAGCGCGACAGGCCAGACCGCGATGGTGACCTGCCGCTTCTCGAGGTCGACCCGATAGACGCGATGGTGCTCGTCCTCCACCAGCAGCGAGGTCGGCGACTCCTGGCGCAGCGACGTCACGAAGACGTCCTGCACATCGGCCTCGAGGTCCTTCACCAGCTTGATTCGATAGAGGTCGACGGCCCAGAGCGGCGCGTTCGTCTTCGCGTTCACGGCGGTGAGGCGTCCCGTCGGCGAAGCCCAGTCGGCCTGGTACCGCACGTCGCCGATGACGAGGGGCTCGACGCGCTCTGGAGCGTTCCGGTCGAGCGACGGCAGCTCCATGGGTGACTCCGAAGGTGGGCCCGCGCGAACGATGGCCGCGTGAACGGTGAGCGCGACCGTGAGAAGGCGAGCGAGGTTCATCTGCACGCACGATGCGCCGTCATGGCGATTCGTGCACACCTGACGTCGCACTGCGCCACCCGAAGACGCTTCCCACGGCGGGCACCGGCGGAGACACTCCGCGCGCCTCACCGCCACGCAAGGGAGCCTTCACATGAAGAAGATCGCCGTCCTCACCTCGGGTGGTGACTCGCCGGGAATGAACGCCGCGATTCGCGCCATCACCAAGCTCGCCGCCTCGAAGGGCGTGCAGGTTCACGGCGTGCTCGAGGGCTACGAGGGCCTCATGGACGGGAACTTTCGTGAGCTCACGAAGGTGCTGTCCGATGGTGCGGTGACGGTCGACGTCGAGGTCGACGCGGCGGGCGGGCAGGGCGGCACCATCATCGGCTCGGCGCGGAGCCTGCGCTTTCGCGAAGCCGAGGGTCGCGCGCAGGCCAACATGCAGATGGTGAAGCATGGGCTCGAGGGCCTCGTCGTCATCGGCGGCAACGGCTCGCTCACGGGCGCGCACATCTTCACGAGGGAGTCGGGGCTGCCCGTCATCGGCATTCCCGGCAGCATCGACAACGACATCGGCTGCACCGCGTTGTGCCTCGGCGTCGACACCGCGCTCAACACCATCGTCGACGCGTGCGACCACATCTCGGACACGGCGCGCGCCCACCGCCGGGCCTTCGTCGTCGAGGTGATGGGGCGAGACTGTGGCTACCTCGCCATGGCCAGCGCCATCGCGCTCGCCGCCGACGCCGTGTTGATTCGAGAGCAGGGCAAGAGCGAGGAGCAGCTCATCGCCGACCTCTCGAACGTCATTCGCAACGGCTACGCGCGCGGCAAACGGCGCATTCTCATCATCAAGGCCGAAGGCGTGCAGGTGCCGTGTACGCGGCTCGTGCGCCTCACCGAGGAGTCGATGCGCGCCGACATGCCGAACGTCGAGATTCGCGCGACCGTGCTGGGCCACGTCGTGCGCGGCGGAAACCCGAGCTACCAGGATCGCGCCATCGCCGGCCGGCTGGGCTTCGGGGCCGTCGGCGCGCTGCTGCGTGGGCTCACCGACTCGATGGCGGCGTGGTTGCCTCCGGTGCAGGGCGGTACGCCCACGGAAGACTCGTCGGTGCAGCTGTTCTCGCTCGACCGCGTGCTGACCGAGACGGCCGCCGTCATCGATGGCTCGAGCCCCGTGACGAAGCGCCGCCTCGCGCTGATGGAGAAGGCCTCGGGCGTGCTGGCGCTCTGACGCGTCACAACACGCAGGCAGGAATGAAGAGCCCTTCACCCAGCAGCAGGTTTCGAACCTGCGCGCGCTCGCGCTTCCAGAAGCACAGCGTGTCGGCTTCGCGCAGGTAGCCGTAGTCGTAGAACGTCGGGTTGTCGTTGTTGCGCAGCACCTCGACGCCGTCGGGATCCCACAGCGCGTTTCTGCGCCGGCGAACCACGACCTCGCCCTTCGCGAGCTCGTCTTCGGCCTGCTGAAGCAGCGCGCCCGGCTCTTCACCATTCGAGGCCAGGGCGACGGCCCGGTAGAGCGCGTGAATGAAGCGACTCCGGCCGGCGGTGATGGCGAAGCCGTCGCGAAGCTCGGCGAGCCACGGGTTGTCGGTCGGCAGCCCGAGCGCGGTCAGCTCGTCGTCGAGGGCCGTCTGCTGCGTCGCCAGCTGCTGCAGCGGGTCGAGCACCCGCGTCACGAAGGCCCTGCGGTCGGCCTCGTTCATCGCGCGCAGCTCGGTGAAGAGCACTCGGTCGGGCTGCGAGACGATGCCGCGCGCCTTGCCAACCTCGATGACCTCGTCGCGACTGGCCAGGTACGCCGCGAGCCTTCGCGTGAGCAGCGCGTCGTATTGAACGTCGCCCAGCCGCCGCACGAGGTCGGCCGCAGCGAGGCCCTGCGCACCGAACGGCGCGAGCTGCTCCCGAATCGGCGCGTCCCACGTCGCGGGCAGCTCGTAGTTCATGCGCAGCGTCGCCACGTCGGTCTGCCAGTAGCCCCACTCCCAGCCGGTGCTGAACAGCACATGCTGACGAAGGCGCCCGGCGTCCTTCAGACGTGTGAGGTCGAGGTGCCTGCTCTTCACGTACAGCGGCAGGTACGTCGGCACGCTGTTGTCGAAGGCAATCCAGTACGCAGACTCCGGGTAGTACGCGACGGGCTTTCCCGTGCGCACGCGGTCTTCGAGGAACGCGCGGTGCTCGCTGAAGTCGTCGTGCAGGTACGCCCCGCCCGCGTCGTCGTAGAGGTTGTAGAAGAAGACGGTGTGCACCCACGGCACGATGGCCGGGTTCGCGTAGCGCACGAGGAAGTAATACAGCTGGCGCACGCCCATGTAGTCGACGCGCAGGTCGGGGAAGTTGCCCACGTGCACGCTGCACACCATCTCGATGCCGGGCCGCACCCGCTGCAGCGCCGCATACGTCTCGTCGACCTTCCGCACGAGCTCGGCAGGGTCGGCCTTGAAGAACTCTCCGAACGCCACCTGCACCGAGACGTACGGCGTCTCGTCGAGCAGCACGTGGAGCCGCCGCTCGAGCTCGGCCATCGCGTTCGGGCTCGTCTCGTCGTCGATGAGGTCGAACGAGAGCTGAAGGTTGGCCTTGCCGAAGAGCTGAATGGCGATGCCCAGGTCGACGCCGCGTGAGGTGGCGTAGGCGAGGATCTGCTTCGTGTGCGCGCGCCAGGCGCGAGTCTTCTCGTCGTCGTTGGTGATGTCGTCGAGCGCGTACATCGAGACGAAGTTGCCGCGGTTCTTCACCACGAAGTCGATGGTGCGGCGCGCGCCCTCGAGGTTCTTCGGCGACGGCACCCAGAAGTCGTACAGCGCCTCGATGGGGTGAAGCGTGTGCAGGTGCAGTCCGCGGCGAACGTCGACTTCGGGTGCGTGCTCCTTGCCGAACGCGGTGTCGTCGACGGCCAGGAAGGTCGGCGGCACGTACGTCTTCCACGGGTGATGAAAGCGATAGCCGTGCAGCTCGAGCAGGTGCGTGACGCCGTACTGCACGCCCAGCGGCACGCCGCCGGTGATGACGAAGCGGCTCCCTTCACGGTCGAGGCGATAGCAGTCGGTGCAGTCGGAGCGCTCCACCACCGCGACCGTCACGCTCGTTCGCCCCGCGGAGGACTTCGGGGTCGAGGTCTTCTGCGTCATCACGCGCGGGTCGGCCAGAAACTCGAGGCTCGCGCCGACGAGCGGGCTCGTCGCGTCGGTGGTGAGGAAGTCGATGCCGACCGGCGGGCTCGCGCAGGCACCGAGCAGCAACAGAGCGGAGACGAGGCGCATTGCGGGCAATCTACCCATCTGGTGCGCATCGCAGCGGTGTCTCTGGTTGGTGACTATGCTGGGCGCTCCCGTGAGGCTGCGCGTCGCCCAGAAGATTCGAGACACCGAGGCCGAAGGGCCGGGCGTGCGGTTCGCGCTCTGGGTGCAGGGCTGCACCATTCGCTGCCCGGGCTGCTGCAACCCCGAGATGTTCGTTCACGGGAAGGGCGGCGTCGAAGTCGAGGTCGCCGAGCTCGCCGCTGAAATCCTCGCCACGCCACGCATCGAAGGGCTCTCGGTGCTCGGCGGTGAGCCGTTCGAGCAGGCCGAAGGGGTCGCCGAGCTGTGCCGGTTGGTGAAGGCCGGCGGCAAGACGGTGATGCTCTACAGCGGCTACACGCTCGCCGAGCTGCGGGAGCAGGCGAAGACGAAGCCCGGCGTGCAGGCGATGCTCGATGAGGCCGACCTGCTGCTCGACGGCCGCTACGACGCGACGAAGCCCGAACAGGCGCGCCGCTGGGTGGGCTCCACGAACCAGCAGCTGCACTTCTTCACCCCCGCCTACCGGCCCGACGAGAAGCGCTTCTGGAGCAGCAACACCGTCGAGCTGCGCCTCGAGAACGGGAAGCTCACCATCAACGGCTGGCCCGCTCCGGCCGACGTCTTGCGCCAATTTCTGCGAAGCTCCTGACCCGCATGTCGCTCGCTCGCGTCACCCACGCCGAAGCCAACCTCATCACCCTCGCACGCTGTGTCGTCGGCAGCGGCCCGGGCTCAGAGCTCACCAGACTTTTGCTCGTCAGCGTCGCGCCGCCCGCGAAGCTCGGCCCCACGTCGACCGCGTTGCTCGAAGAGACGCTCGCGCGCGGCGTCGGCTTCGCGCTCCTCAAAGAGGGTGGGTGGACCAACGAGGTCGGCGGCCGCCTGTGGAGCCACGACCTGCCCCCGCTGAAGTTCACCGCGAACACGGTTCGGTTGCTGCAGTGGGCGCTGAAGCTGCCGCTCGCCGAGCCCGAGGTCGCGACGCTGCATCTCCAGGGCGCGCTGACCCCTTCGGAAGAGGTCTTCGCGGCGTTGCTGCTCGAGCGCGCGCGAGTCACGGCTGCCGAGGCGACGCTGATGGGCCAGCCCGAGCTGCGCACGCTGCCCCTCGTTCAATTGATGCACGCGGCGCCGATGGGCCGTGTCGGGAAGCTGCCTGCCGTGCCGCTGACGAAGGAGCACCTGCCGTTCGTGCGTGGCCTGCTCGACCTGCTCGGCGATGCGTGGCTCTCGGCTGAGCTGCTCAAGGCCCAGCTCGCGCAGCCGAAGGTGCTCTCGTCAGTGGGGCGTGCGCAGGCGGCCATCGCGGCCTCGTTCCTCGACGTCATCGACCAGCACCAGCAGCGTCACCTCGCGCGCTTCTTCGTCGACGCTGCAGCGGCGTGGCTCGCGAGTCGAACGGGCGCGGCCGATCTCGTCTCACTCGACCCCGAGTCTCCGCTGCGTGAACGAGGTGAAGCGCGTCAGCAGGCGGGCGCGTTGTGGCGCGTGATTCAGCGCCTCGAGCAGTGGGACCAGGTGCATCGCTCGACGCGCTTCATCGACGATGGCTACGACGTCGCGCAGGCGCTCGTGAAGGACTGGGAGCGGCTCGGGCCCAACGGCTTTGGCGCGGCAGGCAGAATTCTCGCCGAGCTCGAAGCCCTCGCGTGAGCCGGCCCGAGGCGCGCGCCTCTCTCGAGATTCCCGCGAGCATCGACCGCGTGTGGAAGGTGCTGACCGCGCTCGACCGGTACGGCGAGTGGAACCCCTTCATCGTCAAAGTCGATGGCGCTGCAACGCCTGCGCTGGGCGCACGGCTGGTGCTGCACGTGAAGTGGCACGACGGCGGCGGGGCTGCTTCGGGTGAGCTCGTCACGCGTGTGGAGCCTCCGGGCTCTTCGGCCGCGCTGGCGTGGCGCTTCACGGGCCTGCTGCCAACCTTCGGGCTCGTTCGTGCCGAGCGGGTGCAGACGTTGACGCGGCTCGATGACGGCCGCACCCGCTACGAGAGCGTGGAGACGTTCCACGGCCTGCTCGCGAGCTTCGTTCCACTCGCGAAGGTGCAGCGCGGGTTCGAGCGTCAGGCCGAGGCGCTCGGGCGTGCCGCTCAGGGCTCGTAGCCGAGGTCGGGGTAGTCGCGCTTGATGACCTCGCGCACCGCTTCGAGCTGACACTCGAGGAACTCGGCGTTCTCTTCGAAGCGCCCGTTCTTCTCGGCCCACCACTGGTTCACCGTGCCGCCGAAGAGGAACGTCTGGTACGTCGCCTGGCCCGAGTAGTCGGCGTGCTCGACCTTGCGCGCGCACATGTAGAGCGTCGCCTTCATGTCGCACGGGAAGAAGCTGTTCAGCTCGGGCATCGACTGGCCCTGTGGATTCGGAAACCCGAACGCGCCCTGCCAGAGGAACGAGTACGGCCCGCGCGCCTCGAGCGTGGCGTCACCCGGTTTCCCCGAGACGTACGCGCTCACCATGCGCGCCTTGTCGATGGTCAGCACGTCCCACGCCTTGTTGCCGATGGTGATGCCGCGCTTCTTCACGTCGACGGTGGCGCCCTGCAGCGTGTTGTTCGGCAGAATCGCGCTCTCGGGCACGCCGTACATCCAGTTCGAGAAGTAGTTCCAGTCGCTCTTGCCGATGCGCAGCACCTGGTCCTTCACGACGTCGCCGTTGGTGTCGTAGCCGAACGGGCTCGAGGCTGCGTTCGCGAGCACGTCGAGCTGGTAGTAGCCGAGGAAGACGTTGAACCAGCGGCTGCGCGGGTCTCCGTAGAGGCCGACGCGGGTCGGGCCCTCGGGCGCTCCACAGGCGAAGCAGACGTTGAAGAGCAGCGGCGGGTAGTTCTGGAAGAAGACGTCGTCGACCTTGTGGCCGACGTTCGCGGGCGCCTTGTTGACGCGGTCGACGTCGATCTCGAGCACGAAGGGAACGCCAGACGACTGGCCGAACTTCGCATCATCGACCTGCGGCACGGGCACCGCGACCCGGCCGTCGATGTCTCCGGTCAGCGGCAGTCCCTCGAGGATTCGGTCGATGAAGCTGGGCTGGCGGCCTGTCAGTGCGTCGGTCGCCGATTTTCGCCACGCGTCGGTGTCTTCACGCGTCGTCGTCTTCGGTCTGCTGCGAATGCGCGCGTTCTTCTGCAGCGCACGCTTCGACGCTTCAGGACTCGCAACGGGCCACTCGATGGTCATTTCAGTTTCACCTTCGCTCGCACTCCGGTGGTGGACAGCCGCAGCGACGACGCGAGCTGTTTGGCGGCCTCGGTGCCCGCTTTGGGCAGGTCGGCCGCCGACTTCGCTTCCTGCTTCACCGCTTCGAGGATGCGCTGGTCGCTCACCCGGCTGATGGACAACGAGACGAGGTAGCGCTCGCCCACTTTGAAGATGGAGCCCGAGACCAGCGACGTCGCCACCTTCTGCTCGTCGGCCTTCAGCACCGCGTACCCTTCGGCTTCGAGCTCGGTCTTCACCGCGGCTTGAACGGCCTCTGTCTCGGCCACGGTGGCGCTACTGGGATCGAGCGGCAACACCCGAATGGTGCCCTGGAGCGGGGGAGCGTTCAGCGACAACGCAGCGACGAGCGTGAGCAACATGGGGGCGAGATCGATGCCCGGTCGAACGGGAAAATCAACCTCGCCCCAACGGACGGGGTCGATTCAGTTGCGGTCGTGGCACGCGTCGATGAGGTGTGCTCCGCTTCCCGCCATGAGTCGCGCCTACCGAATCAGCATCAAGGAATCCCTGTCGCAGCACGTGCAGGTGGACGACGGCGTCACGTCGACGCTCGAGCTGTTGCCGATCCTCCAGAAGGACCGCATGAGCGCGCTGCTCGGCGCCGAGCTGGAAGGGCGCGGCTTCACCCGCAACGGCAACACCGCCACCCGAAAAGAGAAGAACGGCGTCGAGGTCGAGGTCGATCTCGAGACCGGTCAGGTGTCGGCCACGGCCGAAGGCCACCAGGAGCTCGAGCTCACCACCGAGCGCACGGCCGTCGTCGATCAGCTCGCGAAGGACGAACGTGAAGCCGCGCTGCGCAAGGTCGCGCAGGAAGCCCTCAAGCGCGAGGCGAAGAGTGAAGAAGAGGCGCTGCGCAAGAAGGTGACGCAGCAGCTCGAAGGCACGCTGAAGGATCTGAAAGAAGAGCTCGACGGCGTCGTCAATCGCGTCACGGCGACGGCGCTGAAGACGCGTGCGGCCGAGCTCGGGCAGGTCGAAGAAGTTCACGAGGACGCCAACGGCGGCCTCACCATCAAGGTGCGCGTCTAAGACACGCGTCCGGAGTGCTTCGTGTCATTGCTCGTCCCTGAAGATCAGCTCCCCGTCGAGCTCACGCCGTTCGCTGCCGTCGAGGCCGCGTACCCGGCAGAGATCGCCCGAATCACCGACGCCCTGCGCGCCGGGCTGCCCACGCTCGTCGAGTGCGAGAAGGAGCTCACGCCCTACTTGTACAAGGCCGTGCGCGATCGCCTGAAGAAGGAGGGCCGCTCGTTTCTGTACCTCGACGGCCGCCCGATTCCCGAGATGCCGCCGCTGCAGCCGGGCATGGGCCTCGTCGGCACCATCGTCTTCTACCTGCGTGAGGCGGTGCGCGGCGCGGTGAACGAGCGCGTGCTCGTGCTGCCCCACCTCGACCTGCTCACCACCAGCGTCGGCGGGCTCACCAGCGAAGCGCGCGAGGTGATTCCCCTGTTGTACGAGAACCCCGAGCTCGTCTTCCTCGGCTTCAAGGACCCGTCGTTTCCTTTGCCGAAGGTGATCGAGAACCTGTTCCCCCGCAACGAGCACCTGCTCGGTGTTCCGCGAGACCGGCTGCGTCACCTCGTCACCCAGCGGGAGTCGCGCAAGCTGTCGAACGCGCGCGGCCTCAAGGGTCCCCAGCTCTACAAACACGTCTCGGGCGTGAACGCGGTGCGCCTGCGTCGGCTGCTCTCGACGCTCACGGGAGAGGATTACCCGAGCGACCCGAAGCCCGCCGAACGCCAGCTCCGTCAGGCCACCCTCGTGGGCCAGCTCACGCTGCCTGACATCGACCTCAACAAAGAGGTCGGCGGCTACGCGAAGGTGAAGGATCGCCTGCAGAAGGAGATCCTCGACGTGCTCGCGTTGAAGGACGCAGCGGCCGACGAGTCGTCGATGAAGAGCATCGAGGGCCTCATTCCACGCGGCATGATCTTCTGGGGCCCTCCGGGTACCGGCAAGACGCTGTTCGCGAAGGCGATGGCCACCTCACTCGGAGCGGCCGTCACCGTCGTCTCCGGCCCCGAGCTCAAGTCGAAGTGGGTCGGCGAGTCGGAAGAGAACCTGCGGCAGGTGTTCACGCGCGCACGGCAGGCGGCTCCGGCCATCATCGTGTTCGACGAGTTGGACTCGTTCGCGACGGCGCGTGGCACCTACCAGGGCTCGGGTGTCGAGCACTCGATGGTGAACCAGCTGCTGACCGAGATGGACGGGTTTCGAAAGGACGAGTTGGTGTTCGTCGTCGGCACCACGAACTTCGTGGAGTCGCTCGACCCCGCGCTGCTTCGTCCGGGCCGCTTCGAGTTCCACCTGCACATTCCCTACCCGAACGCGGAAGACCGCCGCGCCATCATCTCCATCTACGACCAGAAGCTCGGGCTGCAGCTCTCGGCGCGTGGCCTCGACTGGCTGGTGAAGAAGACGGGCGAGTTCGTCGAAGGCACCGGCTCGCTGTACTCGGGCGACCACATTCAGGCGCTCTGTCGCGCCGTGGCCCGCATGCGGCTGCGCGAGAAGCTCACCACGCCGACCGACATCGAAGACGTGGAGCGCACCATCGCCGGCATGGTCGAGCGCATGAAGCTGACGCCGAAAGAGGAGCGCGTCGTCGCCACGCATGAAGCCGGCCACGCCGTCGTCTCGCTCTTCTGCCCCACCTCTGCGCCCATCGAGCGCATGAGCATTCAGGGCGACTTCACCGCGGGCTACGTGCGGCACGCCGAGCGTACGCACACGAAGGTGATGACGATGGGCCAGCTGCTCGACGACGTCTGCGTGTTGTTCGGCGGCCGTGAAGCCGAGCAGCTCTTCTTCGACGACGTCTCGTGGGGCTACGGCAACGACCTGTCTCGCGCGACCGACATCGCCCGCGCCCTGGTCGAGGACTACGGCCTGGCGGGTGAGACCGTCGGCATGCGCCGCGTCGAGCTGTCGAGCGAAGACCCCGTGTCGGAAGTCACGAAGGCCGCGCTCGACAAGGCCATCGCCGAGATCCTCGAGACGCAGCGCAAACGCGCGCGTGACATTCTCACGGCGAACAAGCCGCTGGTGACCACGTTGAGAGACCTGCTCGTCGAGAAGAAGGTGCTCGACGCTGCTGCCCTCGCCACGCTGCTGCCGAGCGTGGCCAAGAAAGACCCCGTCGCTTCGGAGCGCTGACCCATGGCCACCATGACCTTGCGGCTCGAGATTGATCCCGTGTCGAAGAAGAAGAACGTGTGGGTGAAGCTCGAGAGCGACTCCGACGCGTTGCCCATGGAGCACGAGGAGCAGCACAAGCGCCTCGTCGAGCTGCTCATCGCCGGCGGCAAGGTGAAGCCCGAAGAGCTCGGCACCCTCGTCATCGAGCGTGAAGGGCAGGGCGCCGTCACGAAAGAGAAGCCGAACGAGACGCCCGCGCAGCGTGAAGGCGTCACCAACAAGGGCTGACGATGGCGACGCTCCAGTACGACACCGCCGCGCTCAAACGAGACCTCACCAACCTGTTTCGCTTGCCCATCGGAGACAGGCTCTCGCTCAATCAGTTCTTCGAAGAAGCGCAGCTGGTGATGCGCCGCGTGCGTGATGGTGGCCTCGAGGTGCCGCCCATCGTCACGAAGTGGCTGGCCGAGGCCGACCTGCGCGCGAAGGATCCGTTGTTGTCGGCGACGCAGAACGCCGAGCTCGTGAAGTGGCTGCAGAGCCTCTGAGCGTCAGTCAGGAATTCGCATCAGCATTCGTCTGAACCCGTGCACCCGGCCGAAGAGGCCCTACACGCAAACCTGTCTCGCAAGAGACTTGCTGGTTCGACTCCAGCCGACCCCACCACACGGGGTCGTGGCGGAACGGTAGACGCACTCATCTTTTAAATGAGCCCTGTAGTTCGCGGCTTCTTCACTCGGGCGCAAATCCTCCTCCCTCTCTCCCATCGCCTTGTGCGCGTGGTGTCGTGCCATTAAGGCTACGGCCTCCATGGCCGGCGACGACGACTACAAGCCCTCGACGGGGCGCTTTGCTCGACTGGCCAAGCTGGCCACGCTCTCTGCGAAGCTGTCGACCGACGTCGGCTCGCGCATGGTGAAGCGCTTCGCGAACAAGGGCGGTGAAGACGCCTCGGTCTCGCTGCTGGGCCACGGCGCCGCCGAGAAGCTCGTCGCGACGCTCGGCGACTTGAAGGGCCTGGCGATGAAGATCGGCCAGGGCATCTCGATGGACCCCGACCTGCTCACGCCCGAGATTCGAGCGGTCGTCGCGAAGCTGCAGAACCAGGCGCCGCCGATGCCGTGGGGCACGGTCAAAGAGGTGCTCACCACCCAGCTCGGCAAGCCGCCCGAAGAGGCCTACGCGTCGTTCGAGCAGGAGCCGATTGCCTCGGCGAGCCTCGGGCAGGTGCACCGCGCGGTGACGAAAGACGGCACGGTCGTCGCGGTGAAGGTGCAGTACCCCGACATCGCGCGCGCGATTCACGCCGACCTCGACAACCTCGGCGCGATGGTGACGGTGGTGGCGACGACGTCGCGCATGTCGCACGGCAAGGAGTACTTCCGTGAGGTGCAGCAGTCGTTGCTCGAAGAGCTCGACTACCAGGTCGAGGCCGAGCGCTCGCGCCGCTTCGCCCAGTCACTCGGCGGCTTCCCCGACCTGAAGGTGCCGCGCGTCTTCGACGAGCTGACGGCCGAGCGCGTGCTGACGCTCGAGTTCTTCGAGGGCGAGACGCTCAAGGAGTTCATCGGGCGCCTCGACCAGCACACCAGCGACGAGAAGTTCCGCATCGCCCGCTTGCTGACGCGCGCGACGTGGGGCCCGTTTCTCTGCACCGGTGTCGTGCACGCCGACCCGCACCCCGGCAACTTCATGCTGCTGAAGGATGGCTCGCTGGGCGTGCTCGACTTCGGCGCCATCAAGCAGATGAGCGACCCGTGGACGTTCGCGAACCGCAAGCTCTTCGACGCGCTGCTCGGTGGCCCGGCGTACGACCCCATCGGCGACAGCGAGAAGGCCGGCATGGTGTTCGACGATCGTGAAGCCGCGCGGCCGTTCGTCGCTGCGGTGCTCGACATCGCCTGCCGCGCCGCCCGCAGCGACGACTTCGACTACGCCGAAGCGGCCATCAACCGCGACATGCGCAACCACTTCATGCGCAACGCGCTGTCGCTCGGCACCATCAAGCCTCCGAAAGAGGCGGTGCAGTTCTTCCGCGCCGTCGCCGGCATGAGCCAGAACCTCGAGAACGTGCGCGCTCGTGGGCCGTTCAAGCAGGTGTTCGCCGAGATCTTCGAGGTCTCGAAGCAGCACGGCCGGCCGCTCACCGCGAAGTGGTGACTCGTCAGGGCAGCTGGCCTGTCACGAACGACGAGACCGCGTGCACGCTCATCGGCTCGGCCACCTGCGTCCACGTGAGCGCGTCAACGGAGCTCATGCGGTACGGCGTGAAGATGCCACCGGCCTGATACTGACGGCGCAGGCCCATGAAGCGGTCGCTCCCCGCGTCGTAGTGCAGGCCTTCGACCGTCATCGCTGGAGTCGAAGACATCCACTGCGTGCCGTCCGTCGAGCGCAGCAGGTAGCGCGCGTTCGTGCCCGTGGTGCGCTGACCGATGATCAACACGGTGTCGCCCTTCACGGTGATGCCGCTGAGCCCGCTCGCGTCGACGCCAGCGACCTGCGCCCACTGCGTCTGACCGTCGCGGAGCTCGCCCAGCATCGTGCCGAAGACGGCGTAGAAGCGCTGGTGCGTGGGCGCGTAGAGAATCGTGTTCGCCTGCTGGTTCATCAGTGTCGGAATCTCGGTCCAGCTGGAGCCGTCGGTGCTGAGGCTCGAGGTGTGCGTCGCAGGGCTCGCGTACGAGTTGCCGACGGTGACGAAGCGCCCGCCACCGTACGCGATCGCCCGGTGGTGGAACTGCTGGTAGGCGCCAGGGCACTGCCAGGTGATGGCGTCGGTCGAGAAGCAGCGCGCACCGTTGCCGCCCGCAGCGACGAAGCGGCCGTTGCCGAACGCGCAGTCTCCGAACCAGCTTGCGCGTGGGCGGCCCATCATGCCGTTGAGCGTGACGAGGGTCGTCCACGTGAGGCCGTCGGTGCTGGAGCGGAAGGTCGCGTCGCCCTGACCGCCGACTGCGAGGAACTTGCCCGCGCCTGCGCAGGCGCCGCGAATCATCGTGTCGGTGTGGCCGTCGCTCCAGTCGGCGGAGCTGGGCGCGAGGTCGAACACGTCGCCTTGAATCGTCACGTTGCCGTCGGTGGTGATGTAGCGGCGGTCTCCTCCCACGCCGAGCGTCACGAGGCGCACCGTCGAGCCGCCACCGGTCGCGCTTCCGCCAGCAGTCATGCCGCCCGCACTCGCTGCACCGCCCGCGCTCGCGGTGCCACCTGCAGTCGAGCCTCCTGCGCTCCCGCCAGCGCTCGCAATGCCACCCGCGGTGGAGCCGCCGGCGCTCACGATCCCGCCACCGCTCGAGGATCCACCGGCCGCACCGCCCGCGGCTTCTCCTGCATCGGCGTCCATCGCGACGGGACCACACGCTGTCAGCCCGAGAATCAGCAGCACTCCGAATCGCATCACAGCTCCCTCAGGACGTTCACGGCACTGCCGTCGGGCCCGCAGATTCAGCAGTCCGAATTGCATCACGGAAAGGGCCTTTTGGATTCACACGCACTCAGCTCGACGTTCACGAGAAGACGGGCAGCACGCCCGAGCCCGCGGGGAAATTCTGCAGACCGAAGTCCCCGACAGGAGCGCCGCCCGCCGTGCGCAGGTCGAACCCGCGAATGATGGTGTTGAGCACCTGATTCGAGCTGTACGCCGTCTGCGTGTAGAAGTTCGCGTCGCGGCCGCGCCCATCGAAGTGGAAGTTCGTACGCGCTCCGCCGAGGTTTCCCCCGAGCACGAAGCCGAGCTTGTTCGACGAGTGGCCGCCGCCGTTGCCGTAGTCCGAGCAGAGCACCACCATCGTGTTGTCGAGCGCGGTGCGGCCGTCGGGCCCTTCCGAGATGGAGCGCAGCCCCGAGAGCACGTCGACGAAGCGCTCGACGAAGAAGCGGTAGCTGTCGACGAGGTACTGCGCGTTGGTCGTTCCACGGGTGCGCACGCCGTCGACGGGAGAGGCGTCGCCGTGCACCATGCCGTGCCAGTCGCTCGACGTGGGCGCGGTGTTCCACGCGCGAATCGCGGTGTCGACCGAGGCCACCCCGAAGAGCGGGTTCTGCTGGTCGACGAACTCCAGCCGGCCCACGGGCGCGAGGTCACAGGCCATGGCGTTGGTGAGAATCGGCACCATCAACGCCGCGCGCTCGCGCATCGAGAGGTTGCGGAACGGCAGGTACGGCGCGGTCAGCGTGGGCGTGCCGTAGTTGCCTGCCGGGCGCGCGCAGGTCGCTCGCGTCATCTCGAGCTCGATCTGCCGAACGCGGTTGGCGTGGTCTTCGAGGCGCGTGCGGTCCTGGGCGTTGAGGCCCGAGCGCAGCTCGACGTAGCCCTCACGCACCGCATCGAGCGCGCTCTTCTTGCGGGCGCGCGCGCGACGCTGGGCCTCGAGGGCGGCCGAGTCTCCCGTCACGTTCGCGAAGTAGCGGGCGAACGCGCGCGACGGGTTGGCCTGCACCTTCACCGGCGTCACGGGGCCCTCGAAGAAGAATGACGAGTTCACGTCGTGGTGATCGTACTGATCGCCGCTCACCGCGAGGTCCACCGAGGCGTTCGGCCGGGTCCCGCGAAGGCGCGTGCCGACGAAGTTGCACACGCTCTCGTTGTTGGGCCCACCCTGGTCGCTGCCTGCGCGGTCGGGGATGACGTTCGCGAGCACGTTCGACTGGTCGCCCTGAAACGCGGCGCGCATCAACGTTCCCGTGAGCACGCTCTCCTTCTTGCCGGGGTGGCCGAAGGCGTGCTGGCTGTTGAGCTGCGTGGCGCGGTTGTCGACGTTCGAGACGAAGAGCAGGTGCTGGCGAAACGGCTCGAGCGGCGCAGTGATTCTCGGCAGCGTGAACGTCGCGCCCGCGGCCGACGGCGCCCACTCTTCCTGGATGAAGCCCATCGGGTACGCGACGACGAGCAAGCGCGTGGGCCGCGTCATGGCGGTCTGCGCGAAGGCGACTCCACCCGAGAGCTTCTCGAGCCAGGGCAGGGCGAGGGCGGCGCCAGAGGCTCCCGTGAGAAAACGGCGGCGGCTCAACGTCATGGTGCGAGCTCCCGAAGGAACGGAGTGAAGCATCGGCGCTTCAACGTCATCGCGCCGGCAGCCGTCATGGAGTGGACTCCCGAAGGAACCGGGTGAAGCGCAGCGCGAGGATGGGCTGGCGACGAGCTGATGGGTGGCGTCATGGCACCGACTCCCGAAGGAACCGGGTGAAGCGCGGCGAGCGGATGATGCCGGTGACGAGCTGACTCACCGTGCCGCCCGTGGTGGCGGTCTCGTCGGCGAGTGCGTCGACGAACGGCTGCTCCTCGGGCGCGGGCTGCCGGCCGTGGGCGAAGTGGAAGAACTGCTTCGCGGCGCACGCGGTGAGGGCCTGGCTCGAGGCGACGCTGCCGAGGAACTCGCGCGGGCCAGAGAACGTCCACCGGGTGGTGTCGTCGAGGTCGAGCGTTCCCGACGCATCGATGGTGGCGCCGTTCTCGGTGGTGCGGTGTCGGCCCGTCGCGTCGAAGTTCTCGAGCGCGTAGCCGAGTGGGTTGAGCGAGGTGTGGCAGCCGGAGCACGTTGCCAGCGTCATCGTCGGCGCGAGGCGGTCGCGGGCCGTGGGCGCTGAGCGCGCGCCATCGAGCGGCGTCGTCAGGTCGATGTTCCCCGGCAGCGGTGGCAACGACAGACACAGCACCTGCTTGCGCAGGAACGCGCCGCGCAGAATCGGAACCTGATGCCCGGCCGGTGCGTGCGCCGAGAGGAATGGAGCGGACGACAAGATGCCCACGCGCTCGGGCACCTCGACGTCGGGAAAGTTCGCGCCGCCCCGGTTCGGCTGGCCGTAGGCGTCGTCGCTCTCCACCCCGAGCGGGAAACGGCTGGTGCGGAAGAGCTCACGCACGGAGCCAGACGAGGCAGAAAGCGAGCGACGCACGAGGTGGTCGGCCTGCGCACGGTAGTCATCACGGAGCGCCGCGGAGAATCCGGCCGCGTTGTCGGGCACGGCGTCGAGCAGGTCGATGCGCAGCCACTCCCGCACGAAGCGTGACGTCACGGCAGCGGCCTCGGGCTTCGCGAGCAGCCGCCGCGCCTGCGCCTCGAGCACCGTCGGGTCTGACAAGGCGCCGCTCTCGGCCAGCATCGACAGCTCGGCGTCGGGCGGAGCGTCGGTCACGAAGAACGAGAGCCGCGTCGCGAGCTCGAGCGGAGTGAGGTCGACGAGGCCGGTGGAGCCCGCTCCTGCTTCGGCGCGGTAGATCAGCGCGGGCGCCTGCAGGAAGTACTGCATCACCGTCGCCCACGCCTCCGACGCGCTCTGCGTCATTCGCACGGTGTCGTACGCGTGGCGAATCGAGGTCTGTTCGGCTGCGCGAACGGGCCGGCGAAACGCGCGACGCCCGAACTGCGTGATGAACGAATCGATGCACGCGTCGACCTGCGCATCGGTGAAGGTGGCCGGCAGCGAGCAGGGCATCAGCGCGGGGATCGCCGTGCGCGCATTGGTGAGCAGGTACTCCGCGAGCGCCTCGGCGTTGTCTTCGAGGTTCACCTCATCAGAGGTGCCCACGGTGTTCGTGTCGGAGTCGCTGCTGAAGCCCGCCGCGAGTCCCGTGCGGGTCGAGGCGCCGGGGTAGTGAGCGCGAGAGACGAGCTCGCCACCGAGCGCTCCCGGGAACAACGCGCGCAGCGTGTTCTCGTACTGCGAGATGGAGAGTCGACGAATCGGCTGCAGTGCGACCCGACCTTCAGCGCGCGGCATGTTCGGGTCGTTCGGGTCGCCGGGCCGGGTGACGTCGCCCGGCACCTCGGGTCGGGGGCCGACGATGCTGCCTTCACAGGCGGCGAGCACGGAGAGCAGGGCCAGGCCAGTCAGGCGCAGGGTGGCGGGGGGCACGAGAGGTGAGAAACCCGAGGTGGGTGACTCAGCTCACGGTTGAATGCGAGCGCATAACCTAACGGGATAAGGCGGTTTTCTCGTCCGCGGCGAAGCGACGAAGCGACGCCGGGTCCTGGACGGGAGCAGAAAGGTCGCGAGACTCCGGCGCGCTCGCGCTTCGGCACTTCACTGATGCCCGCGATGGTGCCCGTCGAGACCTGCTCGATGCTGAACGTGGAGTCGCCGGCAAAGAGCATTGCGCGCCCATCGTCGTCGCAGCACCGCTTCGGGCCGAGGGAGCAGGGCGCCTCAGAAGAGCGTGGGCGCGTTTGGTCGAAGAGGTGCTCTCGCGCGGCGTGCGTTGACTACTGCAGCAGCACGAAGTCACGCACCACGGCCATGTGTTGCATCTGAAACGCCTCGCTGTCGCCGTAGAGCGCTGGCGCCGGGAGCGGGGTGTAGACGCGGGTGTCGAAGACCAGACCCGCAGGGAAAAACTGCGAGCCGAGCACGACGGGAATCATCTGCCGGTGGAGTGACGGCGAGACGGCCACCCAGTCGTACGGCTTTCCGCGGTTGGTGCTCGTGTTGTGGTTGCCACCATCGGGCAACGAATAGTCGCTCGGCCACGGCCCCTTGACGACGACCGAAGCATCGAGCGCTCCGAGACAGTTCTCGACGCGGGAGTCGGTGTTCAAGTCGCCGACGAGCGCGACGTGGGTTCCCGCCGAGACGTTCGCGTTCAACAGTTGAACGAGCGCAGTCGCCTCGCGCGTGCGGGCCGCTGCCCCTGCTCCCGAGAGCAGGTGGAGCGAGACGACCCACAGGTCATTCGGGCCCGGCACGTCGATGACGGCCCAGGTGAACTCCCGATCGGTCGCTTCGGTGTCGTCCCACTCGCCAGCGTCGAGGATGGGGTAGCGGCTGATGACGCCGTTGGGGATTCGGCCAGTGCCGCGAGTCCAGAAGAAGCCGGCGTCGAACGTCACGTCGACCCACGCGCTGATGCTCGCGTCGGAGCTGTCGCCGATGTTGAACTCCTGAATGCCGACGATGTCGCCCTGGAGCGCCTGCAGAATGCGCTGGCCTTCACCGAGGTCGTAGTTCTGCAGGTTCCCGCTGGTGAGGTTGGCCGCGATGATGCGCACGCGCACGCCACCGTCGGGAAGGCTCGCGTCGAAGCCACGCCCCGCGTCGGTCCCCGCGTCGATCCCGGCGTCGATTCCCGCATCCACTCCCGCATCGAAGCCGGCGTCAAAGCCAGCATCAGGAGTGCCGGCGTCTGCGGGAACGCCAGCGTCGACTTCGCCTGCGTCGAGCTCGACGCCCGCATCGACGCCCGCATCGACGAGGACGACTCCACTGTCGGTTCCTGCGTCGACGACGACTGGCATTCCTGCGTCGTTCGTCGCGGGCGTTCCGCAGGAGCACATCGCCACGAGCATCAGCACCAGCGTCGACTTCAGTTGCATCAGACCGACAGCCTACCCGGCTCAGAAGTACGCAGCAGTCTGAACGACGATTTCGTTCCGGCGCGCCGACTCGACCGGCTTGTCGGGCCCCGGCGTGTAGATGGGGCGGTTCTTCCAGTTGAGCGTCACCTTGCCGTGGTGGCCGAAGACGTAGAGGTTGAAGCCGACGTCGGTGATGACGGCCGGCGTCGCGTACGCCTGGAAGAGTGACGTCTGCACGCCGACGTACGGCTGAAACCGAAGCCCGCCCGGCTGCCACGGCATCAACCACCCGCCCTGCGCGAAGAAGTGCTCTCCCGTGCCGATGAGGGGAACCGCGTTGCCGCCGCCATTGAGCGACACTCCGCCCGCGCCCACGTTCATCACGCCGACGTTTCGCAAATAGTTCGGCCCGAAGTCCTGGTGGTACCAGACGCCATAGGCCGTGAGCGCTCCTGCGCCCTCGATGGGCAAGTCGACGAACGCATCCACTCCGGTGATGAGCAGGTTGTACGGCGTCTTCGTCATGCCATCGCTCGACATGGCGAGCATCGCTTGCGGTTGAAACTGGGCTCCGGCGCCGACGTTGAAGACGCGCTTGCTGCCCAGGTACGTGCCCACCGTGTACGGCAGCACGTTCGACTCTTTGTCGAGGAACTGCATGGCTACGTAGAACTGGCCCTCGAGGGTGTTCGCGCGCGGGTTGAAGTTGATGCTGCCCGCGGGCGGCTCACCCACCACCGAGAGCGGCCGGTTCAGCGCGATGCGGTAGTCGAGCCGGTTGAGCTGCCCCTTCGCGTAGATGCCGAGGTTCCGCGCGAACTGATCGTTCCCGTCGATGGTGGGCCAGTTGACGATGGGTGCGTCCATCATCAGGAAGTTGAGCGTGCTCGCGTTCGTCATGCGCGAGATGCCGTTCTGGTAGTGAAGGCCAGCGCCGAGGAAGAGCGCGTCTTTCACCGCCTCGAACTGCACCACGGCCTCGTGCACGAAGAAGCCGGGCTTGCGCAGGTTGTTGAACGTCTGGTTGTTGATGCCGAGGTGCGTGAGGATCAACACGCGCGGAAAGACCTGGCCGTAGAGCAGCAGGCGCACGCGGCGCAGCCCCACGTCGGTCGTCCACGGAGACGAGACGCCATCGACGGTCGTGCCCGGGTTGTTCTCGATGGCGCGCGTCCACACCTGGGCCCAGGTGATGGCGCGAATGTAGCGATCGCCCTCGGGGTTGAGGTTCCAGCGAAGGCCGCTGCCGTACTCCGAGGTGCCCTGCGCGGCGGCGAGGCTGGCGACAAGACACACGACGAGACTGAGCGCGCGACGCATGGGTCCTCCACGGCGGTGAGAAAAAGAAGCCGGGCGGCGCCCTCCCTGCCTGCATCGGGGGGAAGGTGAGCCGGTGGGCGGGGACACCGCCCGGCGGAAAAATCAGGCGCGGTTGCCGAGCTCCATGCGCCGCTGCACCTCGGCGTACTTCGCGCGCGCTTCGGGTTCGCTCGTGAGCAGTGAGACGACCACGCCCATCAGCACCGACAGCGGCAACGCGATGATGCCCGGGTTCTTCAGCGGAACGATGGGCGCCGCGTTCTTGAAGATGTCGACCCACACCGTCGGCGAGAGGACGATGAGCACCACGCTGACGACCGCGCCGGTGACGATGCTGGCGACGGCGCCCTTCGTGGTGAAGCGGCTCCACAGCATCGAGAGAATGAGCACCGGGAAGTTCGAGCTCGCGGCGATGGCGAAGGCGAGGCCCACCATGAAGGCGACGTTCTGACCCTTGAAGACGAGGCCCAGCACGATGGCGATGACACCGAGCGCTGCCGAGGCGACCCGGGCGACGGTGAGCTGCTCTCGCTCTCCGACCACGCCCTTGCGAATCACGTGCGTCCACAAGTCGTGCGACAGCGCGGCGGCTCCCGAGAGCGTGAGGCCTGCGACGACGGCGAGAATGGTGGCGAAGGCGACGGCCGAGATGAACCCGAGAAACGGCGTGCCACCCACGGCTTCGGCAAGCAGCGGCGCGGCCATGTTGCCGCCTGCGTCGACGGCCTTGATGGCGTCACGGCCAACGAGCACCGACGCGCCGAAGCCGAGGATGAACGTGACCAGGTAGAAGAAGCCGATGAGGCCGGTCGCGTACACGACGCTGGTGCGGGCCGTCTTCGCGTCACGCACCGTGTAGAAGCGCATCAAGATGTGCGGCAGGCCTGCGGTGCCGAACATGAGCGCGAGGCCGAGCGAGACTGCCTCCACCGGGCTCGAGACGAGCTTTCCCGGAGCGAGCACTTCGACGCCGTACTTGTCTGCCGCGGCCGAGAAGAGCGCGAGCGGGTTGAAGCCGAACTTCGAGAGCGCCATGAGCGCGAGCAGCGTCGCGCCCGAGAGCAGCAGCACCGCCTTGACGATCTGCACCCACGTGGTGGCGATCATTCCGCCGAAGAGCACGTACGCCAGCATCACCACGCCGACCGCGCCGACCGCCGCTTCGTACGGAATGCCGAACATCATGCGCACGAGGTTGCCGGCGCCGACCATCTGGGCGATCAAATAGAAGCTGATGACCGTGAGCGTGCTGAAGGCCGCCGCGATGCGCACCGGCTTCTGCTTGAGGCGCGCCGTCAACACGTCGGCGAACGTGAACTTGCCGAGGTTGCGCAGCGGCTCGGCGATGAGGAACGTCACCACCGGCCAGCCGACGAGCCAGCCCACCGAATAGATGAGCCCGTCGAAGCCAGAGGTGGCGACGAGGCCCGCGATGCCGAGGAAGCTGGCCGCGCTCATGTAGTCGCCCGCGAGCGCGAAGCCGTTCTGCAGCGCGGTGACGTTGCCGCCGGCCGTGAGGTACTCGCTCGCGGTCTTCGTCTTGCGCGCGGCCCAGTACGTGATGCCCATGGTCACGCTGACGAAGGCGAAGAAGAAGCCGATCGACGTGAGGTTCGGCTCACCCAGCGACGTCGCGAGCAACGGGCTCATTTGCCACCTCGCGCGACCTTGTCGAGCGCCGGGTCGTACACGCGGTTCGCCCACCATGCGTAGAAGGCCGTGAGGCCGAACGCCGTGAGAATGACACCGGCGCCGAGCACGATACCGACAGACAACCCTTGCGTGATGAGTGTGCCCAGCGCCGGCTTGTCGAACGCGATGCCCAGGACGAACGCGAAGTACGTCACCAGCATCAGCAGCGAGAGGACGATGGCCATGCGCCAGCGCATCGCTGCGACTGCACGCACGGCGTTCGTCGACTCGTCCGAAGGTTTGGTCGCCACGACGGCGGGCACCGAGAGTTCAGGGGTCATTTGGCGGCTCCCTTTGCGGCGCGTGCCTTCTCGGCGAGCGCGGCCTGACGCTTCACGGCTTCGTCGGCCACGATGATCAGCTGCTCGATGACCTGCGGTTCGGCGAGCGTCGAGGTGTCGCCGAAGTCGTCACGCTGACCCTCGGAGATCTTCCGCAACAACCGCCGCATGATCTTGCCCGAGCGCGTCTTCGGCAGCGCAGGCACGACATGAATGACGTCCGGCGTGGCGATGGGGCCGATGACGTGGCGCACCTGCTCCTTGAGCGCGCCGGCGAGCTGCAGCGGGTCCCACGCCTCGGTGCCCTGGCGCAGCACGACCCACGCGCAGATGCCCTGGCCCTTGAGATCGTGCGGAATGCCGATGACCGCGGACTCGGCGACGGCGTCGTGCGCCACCAGCGCGCTCTCGACCTCGGCCGTGCCGATGCGGTGCCCCGAGACGTTGAGCACGTCGTCGACGCGTCCCGTGATCCAGTAGTAGCCGTCTTCGTCGCGCGTGCAGCCGTCGCCCGTGAAGTAGAGGCCGGGGAAGCGCGAGTAGTAGGTCTCGCGGAAGCGGCGGTGGTCTCCGTACAGCGTGCGCGCCTGACCGGGCCACGGCGTCGCGAGGCAGAGGTTGCCCTTCACGCCATTGCCCTGCAGCAGCCGGCCCTCGTCGTCCACCAGCACGGGCTCGATGCCGTAGAAGGGCAGCGTCGCGGAGCCGGGCTTCGGCGGCGTCACCCCGGGCAGCGGCGAGATGAGCACGCCACCGGTCTCGGTCTGCCACCACGTGTCGACGATGGGGCAGCGGCTCTCGCCGACCACTTCGTTGTACCAGCGCCACACCTCGGGGTTGATGGGCTCACCGACGGTGCCGAGCAGCCGCAGGCTCTTGCGCGACGACTTCTTCACCGGCGCGTCGCCTTCACGCATGAGCGCCCGCAGCGCGGTGGGCGAGGTGTAGATGTTGGTGCACTTCAGGTCGTCGACGACGTTCCAGAAGCGCGAGAAGTCCGGGTAGTTCGGAATGCTCTCGAAGAGCACCGAGGTCGCGCCGATCGAGAGCGGGCCGTAGACGATGTACGAGTGGCCCGTCACCCAGCCGAGGTCGGCGGTGCAGAAGTGAATGTCGTCGTCGCGAATGTCGAAGACGTGCTCGAAGGTCATCGACGCGTAGAGCAGGTAGCCCGCAGACGTGTGGAGCACGCCCTTGGGTTTTCCGGTGCTACCCGACGTGTAGAGGATGAAGAGCGGGTCCTCCGACGCCATCCACTCCACCGGGCAGGTGGAGCGCTGCTTCGCGGTCTCTTCTTCGAGCCACAAATCGCGGCCCGTCTGCATCTCGCTCTCGGCGTCGGTGCGGCGAACGACGAGCACCTTCTCGACGACCGACAGACCGTTGACCGCTTCATCCACGACGGTCTTCAGCGGAATGCGCTTGCTGCCGCGCAGGCCTTCGTTGGCGGTGATGACGACCTTCGCGCCGGCGTCGAGAATGCGGTCTCTCAACGCGTCGGCCGAGAAGCCGGCGAAGACGACGGAGTGCACCGCGCCGATTCGGGCGCACGCGAGCATCGAGTACGCGAGCTCGGGCACCATCGGCAGATACAGACAGACGCGGTCGCCCTTCTGAACGCCCTGCGCCTTGAGCACGTTCGCGATGCGGCCGACGTGGTGCTTGAGCTGACGGTAGGTGATGCGCTCGTACTCGCCGGGCTCGTTCTTCGCCCAGATGAAGGCGACCTTGTTCGGCGTCTTGGCGGCGTGGCGGTCGACGCAGTTGAAGGCGACGTTGAGGCGGCCTCCGCCGAACCACGAGAAGTCGACCTCTTCCATGTCGACGTCGAGCGTCGACTCGGGCGGGTGGAACCAGGTCAGGCGCTCGGTGGCCTCCTTCGCCCAGAAGGCCTGCGGGTCACGAAGGCTCTCGGCGTACTTCGCGCGGTAGGCCTCCATCGTCTTCGCGTGTGCTTCAGCAGCCATCTTGAAACCCCCAATGCGATGTGGAGCGCGGAGACCTATCGCAACGAACGCGCCACGGACGTGACACGGCGACGACGCTGCGCGGCATGTGCACGCAGGTGCGTGGATTGGTTCGATTGACGCAGACGGCCGTCGGGCTGCGTCGCGTTCACCCGGCTCGCGACTTCTGTTTCGTCGAGCGCGCGTTGTTACGGAGCGAAACGCCGGAAGTGTTACCTCTCGTAACGCTCACACTTCTGGGAGTTCGAACTCGGGGAGCAACGGCATTCCCATCTCGATGACCGCCTCGTCGTCGGGGGCGTTCGCTGAGGGAGCAATCGCCACACACCGACCGGCTCTTCCCGCTTCACGTGCGGCCTCGACGGACAGGACGAAGAAGACAGGCGCGTCACACATCGCGCAGTACCGGCGCTCCGGAGTCTCCGTGCGCTCGAGCTCTTCCCATCGGCGCGGGCACTTGAGCCCGAAGCGCACCGTGCACCCATCGACGGGCGCGCGGGAGACCTCGGCGATGAACCGGGCAGCCTCCCGAGCAGCGGCGCCGCCTCTGGTCGAGACGCCCGCTGAACGCGCGACTCGAGCCTCAGCCACTCGGCCTCATCATGCTGCCCCCGCTCCTCATGGGCATCAGCGAGCACCTGTCGCGATGGCTCATCACCGGCCTGCACGGCCGTCGTCAGCCCTGCGACGCTGAGCGGGGGCTGCTTCGCCAGCGCACCCTCGACGCGAAGCCCCAACATGGCGAGCGACTCCGCAGGCCCCGTGTCTCCCACGAAGCTGAGCAGCGTCGAGATCACCGCCTCTCGGCTGAGTGGCTTGCGCAGCCAATGACGGCCGCCGGGCGCAGGTTCGAGGTGCCACAGCAACTCGGTTCGCAGCAGCCGCGCCAGAGGCGCAGGGACTGCCGAGCCCATGCGTCGAACCAGCTCCGCGAACACGGGTGCGCCAGGGGCTCCAGGGGGCGGCGCTTCGTCGAAGGGACGCTGGCCCGTGAGGCAGGTGAACAGCACTGCCATCACGCCAAAGTTGAAGCGCGCGGCGTCGGTGAACCAGCGAACCTCCTGGCCGTGCTCGTCAGGCAGCCAGGCCGAAAGTCGCCCACAGCGCTCGCGTTCGGCCTCGGTCGCCTCCGCGAGCCGGACCCGCTGGCTCAGTGGCGAGACCACACCGATCGAGCCGTCTGCCCGCAGCAACACGCCGATGGGCGACACGAGGCGGGGTTCCCCACGAAGCGGGACCTCTGCGAGCAGCTTCCACGCGAGTGCAACGGCCTCGTCGACAGGCAAGTGCCCTTCATGTTCGAGCAAGGCGCTGAGGCGCAGCGACCGCATGAGCGCATTCTCGCACGTGCCGGCTCGCCCTGACGACTCACGCGGTCGCTCAGCCACGCGCGGGGCGGGGCAGGCCGTGTTTCAACCGGCGCTCCCACAGCGTCTTGCGGCTGATGCCGAGGCGGCGCGCGAGCTCGGTCTCTGACAGGTCGTGCTGGTGCTCTTCGACGAAGCGCTTGAAGTACGCCATGAGCGAGGCGTCTTCGGCCGACTCCTTCGCGGGCATGGGCTGCCGCTGCACGTCGTCGAGGCCCAGGAGCTCGGCCGTCAGCGCGACGCCGTCACTCAAGATGAGTGCCCGCTCGAGCGCGTTCTCGAGCTCACGCACGTTGCCCGGCCAGTGATGCGAGCGCAGCGCCTCGGTGGCCTCGGGCGTGAAGGGAGGAACGTGCCGGCCGAGCTTCTGCGCGTGGCGAGTCACCAGCGCGTTCGCGAGCTCGATGACGTCGTCGCCTCGGTCTCGCAGCGCAGGCAGCCGCACCTCGACGACCTTCAGCCGGTAGTAGAGGTCGGAGCGGAAGGTGGCCGCCTCCACCATCTTCGGCAGGTCGCGGTGGGTGGCGGCGACGAGGCGAACGTCGGCCCTGCGTGACTGGGTCGCTCCGACGCGGCGTACTTCTCCATCTTGCAAGGTGCGCAACAACCGCGACTGCGCCTGCAACGGCAGCTCACCAATCTCGTCGAGGAAGAGCGTGCCGCCGTGGGCTGCTTCGACGAGTCCAGCGTGATCGGTGTTGGCTCCGGTGAAGGCGCCGCGCGCGTAGCCGAACAGCTCCGACTCGATGAGGTTCTCGGGGATCGCCGCGCAGTTCACCGCGACGAACGGACCCGGCTTGCGCGCCGACTGTTGATGCACCGCGCGCGCGATCAGCTCTTTGCCCGTGCCGGACTCGCCGAGGATGAGCACCGTCGCGTCGGTCGGCGCTGCTTTGCGAACACGGTCGAAGGCCGCCTGCATCGGCTCGGAGCGCCCGACCATTCCTTCCACCGCCCACGTCGCCTGCGCCTCACGTGAGAGCGCCGCTACCTGCCGCTTCGTGCGCGAGTCGCCGAGGATTCGTTCGACGACGATCAGCAGCTCGTCAGGGTCGAAGGGCTTCGAGAGGTAGTCGGCCGCGCCCTGCTTCATCGCGTCGACGGCGCTGCGCACTGACGCGTACGAGGTGATGATTAAGACGGGCACACCTTCAGCGGCGCCGATGAGCTCGGTGCCGAGCCCGCCCGGCAGCCGAAGATCGCTGATGACGAGATCGAAGGCCGTCGGGTTCGCCTCGCGCGCGTCTCGAACGGTGCCCGCCTCGACGACCTCATGGCCCGCGCGGGTCAACAGCCGCTTCATCTCGGCGCGCACGGCGACTTCGTCTTCGACGATGAGGAGGCGCATTCGAGGGAGGGGCGACCGTAGACGACGCAGCTGCGACCGAGAGGGTTGGCCGCCTCGCGCGATGCGTCAAGCAGCCCGGGGCAATTGGAGCGTCATCGTCGTTCCCGCTCCGAGCGCGCTCTGGACCGTCAGGGTGCCGCCATGGGCTTGAACGATGGTCCACGCGACGGAGAGCCCGAGACCGGTGCCCTGGCCGACATCTTTCGTCGTGAAGAACGGCTCGAAGACGTTCGCCGCGACCTCAGGAGCCATGCCCGCGCCTTCGTCGATGACGTCGAGCGTGACGTGGTGCTGGTCGAAGGAGGTCTGAACCCGAACCCGCTTGTCGCTCGGCGTCGCGTCGAGGGCGTTGGAGAGCAGGTTGACGACGACCTGCACGAGCTCCTGCGTGTTCGCCTCGGCAGTGGCGTCGGGGCTCGCGAGCTCGAGCGTGACGCTGCGGTTCTTCGAGAGCTGCACGAGGCTGGCGGCCTGCGTCGCGATGACGTCCAACGAAACGGGTTGGCGTGCCGTCGAGGCTTGAATGGAGCCGGCGCGCGCGAACGAGACGAGCCCGCGCACGATCTCGTCGATGCGTTTGGCCGCGTCGAGCAGATGGCTGAGGCGCTCCGGAGACGCGTCATGGTCGCGCTCGATGCCCTGGGCCAGCATCATCACCGCCGCGAGGGGATTGCCGACCTCGTGCGCGACACCCGCTGCGAAGCGGCCGATGGTGGCGAGCCGGTCTTGATGCCGGACCTGTGCCTCGAGCTGCCGTGTCTGCGAGAGATCTTCCACGACGACGATGCTGGCGCCTTCGAGCCCGTCGGCTGCGCTCGTGCGCGTCACCCTCAGCGTCAATCGACCGACCTTGTGTTCACCGGTCGACGAGAGCGCCTGCGCGAGGTCCGCCTGGAGCGTCGTGCGAAGCCGGCCGCGAATCTGCTCCGCCGGCACGCTGGTGAGTGAAGCGAGCCGCTCGTTCCACCAGACGATGTCGTCGTCGGGCCCGAGCACGCAGACGCCGACTGGGAGCGCGCGGAAGACGGCCTCGAGCCACGCGCGCAGGGTCTCCGCCGCAGTCTGCGTCTGACCTTCCCGTGCCTGCGCGACGGCCTCTTCGAGTGACCGAATGCGCTCGGCGAGCGGAACCCCACGCGCGAACTCCTCGCGCGGAGCGACGTTCAGCGCGGCCCAGCTCACCATCGGTCCGACCAGCGCCGAGAGGTCGGCCTCGAGCTGTCGTTTGAGCCGCTTCATCGCCGTCACGCTCGTGTCGGTCTCCGTCAACGACAACGCGGCTCGCGCCTTCGCCACTTCGAGCGCAGCCGACGCGTGACCCAGCACCGGCGTGAGCCGCTCGACGAAGCCGGCCTGATCAATGGGCAGTGACGCGTCGTCATCGACGACCTCTCGACGGCACGCCTCCGCCGCGACGGACTCTTCTTTCGACACGGGGCTGAGCCACGAGCCGAGGCCCGCCGCCGCGACGTTGAGCCCGAGGGACAACCACAGCGCGACGCCGAAGCCATCGACCTCGGGCAGGTGCACCAGCGCGATTCCCACCAGCGGTAAGGCGAGCGAGACCAGCCATGCGCCCGTTCCCACCAGCAGCCCCGCGACCACGCCCGCGCGACTCAGCTTCGGGAAGAAGAACACACCGATGGTGGCGGGCAGGGCCTGCGCGACTCCGGCGAAGGCGACGAGGCCGACCTGCGCGAGCGCTCCACCTCGAGAGATGGCCGCAGGGCTCACGCGCTCGAGCACGACGAAGAGCACGAACGCGAGCCCCAGGGCGGCGGCGATGACGAGGCGGCGCTCCAGGACGAGCTGGCGATAGAGGTCCTTCGGCGCGCTCCGCAGCGGCGTCACCCAGTGGGTCGCCACCATGTTGCTGAGCGCGAGCGTTCCGACGATCACCATCGCGCTCGAGGCCGAGACGCCACCGAGCCACGCGAGCGTCGGCAACAGCGGTACCTGCGCGGCGACCGTGAGTACATAGAGGTCGGCGTTCCCATCGGGCGCGAGCTGTGTGCCCGCCGCGAGGATGAGGGGGATCGGCAGATTGAGCAGCAGCAGCACGAGGGGAAACGCCCAGGTCGAGGTCATCAGCGCGCGCCGCCCCGACTCACCTTCGGGCGCTTCGGCGAACGCCATGTGGAACTGCCGCGGCAACAGGAACGCCGCGACGATCGAGAGCAACGTCACCGACACGAAGCCCTGGGTCTCCGGCAGTGGTGGCACGACGAGCGGGGCCTTCGCGGTCGTCACGGCCGTCACGCCGACGACCAGCAGCGCGACGAGCTTGAAGAGCGTCTCCATCGCGACGGCGAGCACGAGCCCCGGGTGCCGTTCACGACTCGTCGCGTGCGAAGCGCCGAACAACGACGCGAAGAGCACCATCGCGATGCAGAACACGGCTCCACTGATCAGCGGGTCGAGCTGATCGAGCAACACCGACGCGGTCGTCCCCACGCCACGCACCTGCACCGCGAGGTACGGAATGATCGCGAGCGTCAGCGTGAACGTCACCACCGCGCCCACGGCCTTGCTGCGGTAGCGGAACGCCAGCAGGTCAGCGAGCGTCGCGAGGCGGTGGCGGCGCAACACCTCGAGCAAGGGCAGCGAGACGACGGGCACCAGCAACGCTGCCAGCGTCGGCCCGAGTGACACCGCGAGAAAGTCGAGCCCCGACGTGCGCGCGAAGCCGACCGCGCCGAAGTACGTCCAGCTCGTCGCGTAGACGCCGAGCGACAGGGAATAGATGAGTGGGTGTTCGGAGAGCCTGCGAAAGCGGCCGCTCGTCTGACCCAGCTGCGCGACGCCGAACAACGTCAGCAGCCAGCAGACGATCGCGAGGAGGAGCGTCATGGACGCTCCTTCGGCCGCACCGACCACCAGCCGAGCGCGAGCACCGCCGCCCAGACCGCGAACGCAACGAACGCCGAGTCCGTGCGCATCCACAGCTCTCGCGCGGGAGAGACGAGCAGCGTGACGCCGAGCGCGAAGACGACCAACGAGCGTGTCACGCCGTCCCCCGCATGATCAGCAGCCTACTCAGCAGGGCGAAAACTGGATCAGCGCAACAGGCCTGTCACCCTCTGTCACATGAACAAACGCCTGCTCCCGCGTCTGCGTCGCCGTCTTCAGGTGTGGCTCGGCGATCGCCCGGCCTTCACGAGCGACGTGTCGACGGGCGGGTTCGCCATCGAGCTGATGTCGACGCTGCTCCCGGGGACGATGGTGCACGGCCAGCTGCGCGTCGGTGAGAAGGAGCTGCCTTTCACCGGCACGGTGACCTGGTCGTTCCGCGCCGAGCCGCGGCTGCAGGTGCGCGGGCGCGCTGGCATTCGGTTCACCGGCATCGACCCCGGGTTCTTCGAGCTGTTCCCGGCCCGCTGATCAGGCGAACGGCGTGGCGCTGTGCTCGTGGCGATCGATGGCCGCGAGCCGCTCCTTCGCGAACGACGCGAACACGCCCTGCTCGATGGCGCGCCGCGAGTCGGCCATGAGCGCGTGGTAGTGAAAGAGGTTGTGCATCGAGAGCAGCCGCGCGCCGAGCGGCTCCTTCGCCTTGAACAGGTGATGCAGGTACGCGCGGCTGAACGTCTTGCAGGTCGTGCACGCGCAGGTGGGGTCGAGTGACACGTCGGCGCGGTAGTTCTCCAGGCGGGTGATGCGCACGCGGCCCGTCGAGGTGAACGCCGTGCCCTGACCCGCGAGCTGAGTCGGAATGATGCAGTCGAACATGTCGACGCCTGCGAGCATCGCCATGATCAGATCAGGCGGAGTGCCCACGCCCATCAGATAGCGCGGACGATCGGCCGGCAGCAGCTCGGCCGCGAACGAGGTGATGTCTTCCCGCTGCGAGCGCGTGTCACCGACGGCGAGGCCACCGATCGCGAAGCCATCGAACGGGTGCTGCGTGAGAAAGCCCGCCGACTGTCTGCGCAGCTCGGGAATCACGCCGCCCTGCACGATGGCGAAGAGTGCCTGTGCCGGGTTCGTCCTCGCGGCGAGGCTGCGCAGGGCCCACCGATGCGTTCGCTCCATCGCCGCGCGCGTCGTCGCTTCGTCCGACATCGAGTCGATGCACTCGTCGAGCACCATCATGATGTCCGAACCGATGGCCGTCTGAACTTCGATGGCCCGCTCGGGAGACAGCAGGTGCATCTGGTTGTCGGTGTAGCCCTTGAAGCGAGCACCCTTCTCGGTGAGCGTGCGCGCGTTCGGCAGTGAGAAGATCTGGTACCCGCCCGAGTCCGTCAGCACCGGCCCCGACCAACCCATGAAGCGGTGAATGCCGCCGAACTGCCGAAACACGTCGACGCCCGGGCGGAGCATGAGGTGGTACGTGTTCCCCAGCACGACCTGCGCGCCCACGCTCGTGAGGTCAGCCGGCGTGCAGTCGGTCACCGTCGCGCGCGTGCCCACGTCCATGAAGACCGGCGTCTCCACTCGGCCGTGCGCGGTGAGCATCGTGCCGCGGCGCGCGCGTGAGCCGGGGTCCTTCGCCGTCACTTCGAAAGGCAACGTCATGCACGCGGCTTCGCACACAACCGGGCCTTCAGGCTGTGCGTATTCCAGTGCGGACAGACGGCGGCACCTGACACAGGGTTGGGTGTTGTTCTCACGGGCGAAGTCGCCTTTTCTCATCGTCCATGTCGCTCGCGACCGCCACCGTCGTTTGCGCGAGCTGCGGCGCGAAGATCGCCGCTGGCAGCCGGTTCTGCGGCCAATGCGGCACGCCGCTGCCAGACCCTTCGGCCTCACGTGACGACTTCATCGGCAAGCTCGTCGGGAACTACCGCGTGCTCGCGCTCATCGGCGAAGGCGGCATGGGCAAGGTGTACCGCGCCGAGCAGGAGCGGCTGAAGCGCGCGGTGTGCATCAAGACGTTGCTCCCGCACTTCGCGAAGGACCCGAACCTCGTGCAGCGCTTCGAGCGCGAGGGCCAGGCGACCGCGGCGATGCGGCACCCGAACGTGGTGACGGTGCTCGACTTCGGCAAGACCGACGACGGCACGCTGTACATCGTCATGGAGTACGTCGAGGGCCGCACGCTGCGCGCCGTGCTGAAGGAAGACGCGCCGCTGCCCCTCGAGCGCGCCGTGGGCCTCACCGTGCAGATGCTCTCGGGTCTCGACGAAGCGCATGCGCAGGGCGTGGTGCACCGCGACCTGAAGCCCGCGAACGTGCTGGTCAGCAAGCTGCGCGACGGCAGCGAGCTGCTCAAGGTGGTGGACTTCGGCATCGCGAAGTTGACCGCGGGCGACGGCTCCGAGCGTGGGCTGACGCGCACCGGCCTCGTGGTGGGCACGCCCGGCTACATGGCGCCCGAGCAGTTGACGAACGAGGCCGTGTCACCGGCGACCGACCTCTATTCGGCCGGCGTCATCTTGTGGGAGCTGTTGACCGGCAAGCGCCTCTTCGCAGGCAAGAGCGAGCTCGAGACCATCAACCGCCAGCTCTCCCAGGTCGTCGCCTCGCCGTCCTCCATCTCCTCCATTCCCGTTCCGCCAGCGCTCGACGAGGTGTGCCTCAAGGCGCTCGAGCGGCAGCCGGCCAATCGGTATGGCTCGGCCCTCGAGTTTCGCCGCGCGCTCGAGCTCATCGCGCAGGGCCTTCGCGGAGCGCCCGTCGCCGCGCCTGCCTCGATGCTCGAGCTGCCTGTACCTCCTTCTCCGGGAGCCACTGGCGTCTCGATGCCCAGCGCCGTCGCGCCCGTCACCATCGACGCCTTGAGCAAGCTGCTCCCCTCACAGCTTGCCCAGTACACCCGCTCGTTGTCGTCGCAGCTCGCCCGCTCCGAGAAGCGCACGCTGCATGCCTTCTTCCTCGAGGTGAGCGCCGATCGCAGCGCAGGAGCCGACTCGTCCGTGCTGGGCAGCGGGCTGCCTCAGCTGTTCGTGGGGCTGGCCAATGCCGTGACGGCGCAGGGCGGCGTGGCCGAGCGCTTCATGGGCAGCTGTCTGGTGGCCGTCTTCGGAGTGCACGAGCTGCACGAAGACGATGCCATGCGGTGCGTTCGTGCGGCCCGTGACGCGCGCGCCTTCGCGGCCGACTTTTCCCAGGGGCAGGGGGCGAGCCTGGGGCTTCGCATCGGGGTCTGCGCGGCCACCGTCACCGGCGTCGACTCCTCACTCGGGTTGCATGACAGCCCGGCCGTCAACGAGGTGCTGAACCTCGCGCGGCAGGTGCAGGGCGCTGCGGCGGTGGGCGACATTCTGCTGACCCGCACGGTGCGGTCGGCGCTCAAGGGCGGCATCACCGTCACTGACATGCCGTCGCTGCCCGGCTTGAACGAGCCCGTCTTCAAGCTCGTGGCCGATGACGTCGTGAAGACCGAGCCGCTGTGCGGCCGTGAGCGCGAGCAGACGATGTTGAAGAACTTCGTCGAGGGCCTCGTGCAGCGGCGCAGCGGCGGCGCGTTGCTGCTGGGCCAGCCCGGCATCGGCAAGAGCCGGCTGATTCGGTTCGCCTCCGAGCTCGCCTCGAAGCGCGGTGTCACCATCGCCCGCGCGCGCGGCGGTCGGCTCGGGCAGGCCGCGCCGCTCGACGTGATTCGGCAGCTCGTGCACTCCCTCAGCGAGCGCGACCGCGGCCCGACCGAAGACGTCGCGCGCACCACGCTGAAGGGCCTCGCGCGGCTGGGCCTCGAGGCCGTCGACATTCAGCGCCTCGAGAGTCTGTTCTCGATGTCGACCACCAACCCGGGCGCGAAGCCGGCACCCGACGAAGAGCGGTACCACGACCGCGCCGCGCTCCTCGAGCTGTTCGCGAAGGCGACCCAGCAGCAGCCGCTGCTGCTGCTCATCGACGACGCCCAGCTGGCTGATCGGCTCTCGCTCGAGATCGTCGAAGAGGTGGTGGCGCGCTCGAGCGCGGCGCACCCGCTCGGGCTGTTGGCGGCGGCCCGTCCTGGAGAGACCGAAGGCGTGCTGCCGCGGCTCAAGCGCGTCGAACTCACGCCGATGACTCCGGCCGACGTCGGGCTGCTGGTGGGCGCGCAGCTGCGCAAGGGCCGACCTCCCGCGGCCCTCATCGAGGCCATCTGGGCGCGCTGCGAGGGCAACCCGCACTACTGCAACGAGCTCTTGTCGGCGGTGACGGAGTCGGGGCAGCTGCAGTACGTCAACGGCGAGTGGCGCTTCGCGACTGGCGAGGCCGAGCTGCCCGAGTCACTGGCGCACGTCGTCGCTGCGCGGCTCGAGCGCATCGGGCCCCACGCGAAGACCCTGCTGCGCATCGGCGCCGTCATCGGGCGCAGCTTCACGGTCGATCTCGTGTCCGCATCGGTCGAGACGCCCATCGACATCACCGCTGCCGTCACCGACTGCCTGCGTCGTGGCCTGCTCGAGCGCAGTGAGCAGGGCGAGGGCTCGCTGCAGTTCAGTCAGGCCGTCGTGCGCGACACCATTCTCAAGCGCCTCGCGCCGGCAGACCGACGCCGGCTGCACCAGATGGTGGGCGAAGCGCTGGAGCGCGGGTGTTCTGCGGGCTCCGAGCATCCCCTCGATGCGTTGAGCCGCCACTTCGTCGGCTCGGAGCAGCCGCGAAAGGCGATGAAGTACCTGCGGCAGGCCGCCGATCGCTGGGTCGAGAAGCACGCGTGGGACGTCGCGGCGCGCCAGTACCGGGAGGCCTACGCGCTGCTCGCCCGTGAGGCCGCCAGGCTGGGGCCGCTCTCGGACGTCACCTCGGGACATCTGCTCGAGCTCGCCGCGGCAGCCGCTGGAGCCGCAGGCCTCGACGACCCGAAAGGCGCGCTCGCCTTCCTCGACGAGGCGATGGCCGCCGTCCCCGAGACGCGTCGTGGCCGCGCCCGCGCAGAGGCCCTGCGACAGCGTGGGTTGTTGAAGATGAAGCTGTCGCGCGCGACCGACGCCGTCAAAGACCTGCGTGAAGCGCTCGGCCTCTTGAGCGCCGCCGACGACGTCGCGCAGATCGTGGCGCTGCGCACCGAGCTCGCTTCGGCCCTCGAGACCTCGGGGCAACTGGGACCGGCGACCTCGGAGCTCACGCAGGCGATGCAGCTGCTCAGCGCCCGTGGCCAGTCGGATGCGACCTCGCTGTGGCCGTGTCTCAACCAGCTCGGGCGCGTGCATCTGCGGCTGGGCAAGCTGGTCGAAGCGCAGGCCTTCTTCGAGAACGCGCTCGTCGCGGCACAGAGTTGTCAGAGCGCGGCGGGGCAGGGGCGGGTGTTGGCCAACCAGATGGTGCTGGCCGCGCAGCGTGGCGACAAGGCGCTGACCGAGCGGCTGTACGCCCAGTCGCTCGCGCTCGCTCGAGAAGGCGGCGATCGCCTGGGCGCCATTCGTGTGCAGTACAACCACGCCAACTGGCTGCGCACGAGCGGCAAGGTCGCCGAAGCCGACGCCGAGCTTCGAGAGGTGGCGCAGCGCTCTCGTGAGATTGGGTGGAAAGAGGGCGAAGCGATGGCGGCCGCCGCGCGCCCGGCTGGTCCGACGGCCTCTCGCGGAGCTGGCCCATGAGAGGGCGCCCCGACGACGACGGCAGCCAGCGCCCGTCTTCACCGTCAGGCATCACCCGCGCTCCCGGCCAGTCGGTTCCACGTGCGTCGTCGCCGTCGTCGGTCGCGCCCGCGCCCAGCTCGCCGTCGGGCGTGCAAGGTGACCCTGCGAAGCGGCGCGTGAACGACGTGACGCAGTGGCTGCACGGGCTGCGGCGCGCGCTCGAGCCGTTTCGCCAGTACTCGAAAGCCCACCCCACCGCGGTCGAGGCCCTCGAGCGGTCGGTCGCCGGCGCGCTGGCGCTCACCGCGCAGGGAGATCTGCAGCTCGACGTCGGCCCCGCGGCGCTTCACCTCGACGGTCAGGCCATCTCGTTCACGGTGCAGGGCACGGCGAGCAAGACGCGTGACCCGCTCGCGACGACGCTCTTCAACGAGGGCGTGCGGCGCCTGAGTCTGCTCACGTCGCTCACGGCCACCGAAGCCCGAACGCTGCTCGGCGAGTGGCTCGAGGCCGCCAACGCACCGCTGGGTGGAAGCGTCGCTTCGCGCGTCTGGGAGCTGGAGCCGAAGGGCCTCAAGCTGGTGCTCCTCGACACGTTCGATGGTGCGCAGGAAGGCGGCGATGGTTCGGGGCTCTCGTCGGCACGCGTCGGCACTTCGCGCGCGTTGAGCGTCGCCGAGCAGATCGACTCCCTCGTCTCGGCCATCTCGTCCGAAGGGCTGGCGGCTGACGGCGGCGGCGGCTTCGTGTCGCAGGGGCTCATTCAGGTGAGCGCTGACGACGTCGCGCTGCTGCGAACCGAAGCGCTGCGCAACATCACCGCGGCGCAGCTCGCAGCGCACGAAGGTCAGAAGGCGCAGGTGGGCGGGCTCGACCCCGTCGTGCTGCAGTCGATGCGTGACGAGCTCGAGGCCGAGCGCAACCTCGCCATGGGCCTGCTGGGCACAGCGCTGCTCAACGCCGCGGTGCTCAACGCCCCGACCGACTGGCCGCTCATCGAGCAGGCCTTCAAGGCGCTCGTGAAGGCCGCGCTGGCTGGTGGCGACTATCGGCTGCCGATTCAGACGTGGCAGCGACTCGTCTCGGCGACGCGCAACGACCCGGTCTTCGGCCCCCGTCGCGTCGAGGTGCTCAAGCAGTGGAAGAACACCCTCGTGAGCCCGGACGTGGTCGAAGCGCTGGTGCTCGGGCTCGAGAGCGAAGCCGGCCGTGACGCCGCGCTCGAGGCGCTGCGGGTGATGGGGAAGGCCGTGGTGCCGAACGTGCTCAAGTTCGCGAGCGCCACGCGCGACGACACAGCCCGAAAGGCGGCGCTGGCGTTCGCGCGTGAGGTCGACCCGAGCCAGGCGGCGAGCTCGGCCGCCGCAGCGGGAGACCCGTCGAGCCTCGGGAGTCTGGTCTTTCGCATTCCCACCATGCCTGACGCCGAGGCGCGCGACATTCTCGAGCGGCTGCTCTCGAGCCTCGACGTGCAGACCCGGCGCATCGGCGCGAAGGCCCTGACGGCGAAGCGCGCGCCGCTGCTGCGTCACCAGCTCGTGCTCGCGCGGGTGCAGGACAACGACGTCGAGGTGCGGCTGTCGATGCTGAAGGTCATCACCGCCCTCGAGGACCCGTCGACCTTGCCGGCCCTGCTGTCACTGGCCAGGCGCCCGCGCATCGACTCTCCCGAGCTCGAGCTGCTGTTCGAGGCCATCGGCGTCATCGACACCCGCGAGGCGCTCGGCTTTCTGTTGAACGAGCTGAACCAGAGCGTCGGCACGCGGCGCATCGCGGCGGCGCTGGCTCTGGGCGCGGCGCACGCTCCCGAGGCGCGCGAAGCCCTGATGGCGACGTCGGTGAAGGTGCTCACGACACCCGCGCTGAAGGCCGCGTGTCGCACGGCGCTCGAGCGGTTGACGAAGCGGGGGCTGCCATGAGCGAACCGCAGTCGGTCGCTCAGGCTCCGGTGGTGACGCCCGCGGCGGCGTTGCTGAACCAGGTCGCGGTGCTGCTGCGCCTGGCGCAGGTGCATGACGCCGCGAACACGATTCTGAACCCGCCCATCTCGGCGCTCGCGCGCATCATTCGCGAGCTTCAGGCGGAGTCAGAGGTGCGCGTCGATCTCGTCGCCGACTCGTTCTTCGTCAACAAGGCGCTGGTGCGAGTGCCTGCGGGCCTCGCCGACGCGGTGGAGGGGTTGCGCAAGACGTATGCGCGGCTCGCCATTCAACGCATGGCCTTCTCGCCGGCCACGACGGAAGAAGACCTGCGCGCCTTCCTCGCGCTGTTCCAGAAGCACTGGCGCACCCCGACGCCGCACGCGCTGAAGACCGAGCCCGCAGGCGCGGTGCGGTTGGCCACCCTGGGCTCCGCGTCCGACGAGCCCGGCATGACCGGCGCCACCGTCGACGCCCGCCAGCATCTGCTCAAGTGCTACGCCCGCCTCACGATCCTCGCGCGCGATGCGGTGACGCGGGTGCAGGCCCGTCAGCCGCCGTTCTCGGCCCAGGCCCGGCGGGTGGTGCAGGCCCTCATCGACGCCTCTCGTGATCGCGACGGGCTGCTCACCGGGCTGACGCGGTTCCCCGGGTTTCGTGGCGACCTCGGCTGCTTTCACGCGGCCGTCGCAGCGCACTGTCTGGTGATGGGCCGACGGCTCGGGTTGTCGAAGGTGGTGCTCGTCGACCTCGTGCTGGCAGCGCTCGTGCATCAGCTGGGGGTGGCGCACCCCGACTATCAGCCCTCACGCGATGCCGAGCTCGACTCCCAGCGTGGTGGGTTGTTGTCGATGCTGGTGGCCCTGACCGAAGGCGTGCGCATCGACACGGCGTGGCATGCGCAGTCGGCGTTCGGCTCGGGACTTCCCGCGTGGCATCAGGACCTGCTTCGCCCGGGAGCGCTCGCGCGGCTCATCGCCGTACCCTCGGCCTTCGAGCGCTTCACGTCGGCGCAACCACCGGCTCCGACCGTCACGGCCGATCAGGCGCTGCGGCTGATTCAGGATCAGGCGGGCACCCGCTTCGATGCGTCGATGGTGACGCTCTTCGTCTCGGTCGTCGGCATCTACCCGATTGGGTCGATGGTGAAGCTCGACGACGGCGCGGTGGCGGTGGTGATCGACGTGCCGGCCGAAGCAGGGCGCGCGTCGCAGCCCGTGGTGCGCGTGGTGCGAACGAACCAGGGCCCTGCCTCTTATGTGTTGGACCTGGGCGTCGATCGCGCGCGCTCCATCGTGGGCACCGTCGACGCTGCGGCCGAGCAGGTGAACCCGACCTTCTTCCTGTTGTCGTGACGTCAGCGCGGCTCGAACTCCGGGCGCCGACGTTCTCAACGCGGCACGACGCGTTTCGAAGAATGGGTCGACCTTCGGCGAACGCGCTCCGACGCTTCCAGTTACAGGGGACGCTCCTCAGTGCGAGCGGCGACCCTTCAATACCAGGACCCGCTCGACCGCGTCTGGACGGAGTGTGCCTCGCGCGTCGGGCTGACGCTGAAGCGCACCGAGCACGCGTACGCGACGACCGACGGCAGAGGCCTGCTCGAGCTGTCGACCGACGCGGGGCTCGATGGCGATGACTGCCTCGCGCAGCTGATCTTCCACGAGCTCTGTCACTCGCTCGTGCAGGGCGATGCATCCTTCGCGCTCCCGGACTGGGGCCTCGACAACCAGAGCGACCGTGACGTGCCGCAGGAGCACGCGTGCCTGCGCGTGCAGGCGCTGTTGAGCCGCCCCTACGGGCTGGGCGTGGTGCTGGCACCGACCACCGACTTCAGGGCCTTCTACGACGCGCTCGGAGTCGACCCGCTGTCCAACGACGCGTCGAGCCTGCTGGCCCGTCGTGCCGTCGCGCGCTCCACGTCGAATCGCTGGGGGCCACACCTGCACGAGGCCTTGAAGGCGACCGAAGACATCGTCCGCACCGCCGCTCGCTACGCCGGTCCTCTGTCGTTGTTCGCGCAGGTTCAAGCGCACCCCGCGCTGCACGTGTCGGGTTTTCCGCTCGGAAGCCGGGGCGACTGCGGCGGCTGTGCCTGGCGGAGTGTGGGCGGGAGCTGCTCTCAGGCGAAGGCACGCATGCCGGCCGAGCTTCCTGCGTGTGAGCGGTTCGAGCCCGCGCTCGACTGCCAGCGGTGCGGGGCGTGCTGCCGTGAAGGCTACGACGCCGTCGAACTTGGCGTGCGCGACCCCGTCAGGAAGAAGCACCCCGAGCTGATCATCAGTCGCGAGGGGCGGCTCAGTGTGGCGCGCGAGGGCTCGCGTTGCGCAGCGCTCTCGGGTGACGGCGTGAAGGAGCCTCACGCGTGCCGCATCTACGCCGACCGTCCGAAGCCGTGTCGCGACCTCGACGTGGGCAGCACCAACTGCCTCATCGCCCGCCGCCGGGTCGGTCTCAGCCGGTGATGCTCGAACACGCCACCACGTCACGCCAGGAAGGGTAGGCGCCCGTGTCCAGCGAGCGACAGCCGTGCTGCATCGACCTCACCCGCAAACCACCCTGCGGCACCCGATGGGCCGAGCTGCGCGTCTGGGCGAGCGCCACCACCGGGAAGGGTGTTCGCGTCGTCACGCTGCAGGGCGAAGAGCAGGGGAAGACGCCGTACTTCGCGCAGCCGGTGGGCTTCGACGGGCGCACCATCTTCCTCGCGGCGGACTACGGGTGTGACACCGAGAAGCTGCTCCACGAGGTCTGCCACTGGCTGATGTCTCCGAAGCAGCGCCGCGGGCTCGTGAACTACGGGCTCGGTCCGCCCCGGCGAGACCTCGACGACGTGACCGCCGACAACGAAGAGGTCTCGGTGATGCTGCTCGAGAGGCTGCTGGCTCCGCACTTTCGACTCGCCGACGAGCGCATCGCCCGGCCCGACTACAACGTCTCGAGCAAGCGCTCGATCGACTGGGAGGGCTGTGAAGCGCGGGCGCAGGTCGTGTACGCCGCTCACGTCGGTGCGATGCCTCGCTGACCGCGCTCCTCCTGGACCCGTGGCCGTGCGGCCTGGTTCGCACGGGTCTCGGCCGCGCATTGCCTGCCCATGGTTGCGTCGGCACCGCTGGATCCCCGCAGCCCATTCCTGTCTAGATTCCGCGCATGCTCGCCCTCATGGTGATCCTCGCAGCGTCGCCGCGGGTCGTCGTCGTCAGTGCCTGGGGTGAAGTCGAGGGGAAGAAGCCGTGGTCGGGCGCCGTCTTGTCTCCCATGGCCTGCACCACCGCCGACGCCGGCCTGAGCGACTCGCCCAACTGCCTCGCAGCCGTTCCCGCCAGCGCGACGGTGACGATGCTCGACGGCAGCACCGAGAAGGCGACGTCGAAGAAGATCGCGAAGGTCAGCATGAGCTTCTGCGGTGACGACGATGTGCTTTGCAAGCAGCGACCCCTGTGGGTGAGGGCGCCGAAGAAGGCCGTGAAGAAGTCCGCGACCGCAGCGCCGGGGGAATACGACGAGCCGCCGCCGATGACGGCGGACGATCTCAAGTCCGAGGTCGGCGTCTGGCCGAAGGACGTCGCGACCTTCCCTCTCGTGCCAGGCCCGAAGGACGCTCCGCTGCCCACAGAGCTCCCATCGATGAAAGCCCCTCCCGCCATGAACCCGAGCGGCCGCGGTGCGCCGACGCCCAGCACCGGCGACGTCGTGACCTTCACCGTTCCCGGTCAGTCCGCGCCCTTTCAGCTGATCAGCATCGGCGACGCGTTCGCCTACAAGGCTCCTGGCGCCGCGACCTTTGTCTGGGCGGGAAAGGGGCGGTCTTTTCTGCGCGTGCACCTGTTGGGCGCCATGGATCTCGACGGCAACGGCGTGCCCGAAGTGGTCTTCGGGCAACAGCACGCAGAGGGAATGACGGTGTTCGGCGTCATCGAGCTGGGCCCCGCGCCCCGCGTCGTCGGCTCGTACGGTGAGGTCGCGTACTGAGTCGACGCCGAGGTCCCCGCGGTGCTCCGGGAGGCGCGGCCAGATTGACGACGAGCGCGATGCGGCTGCCGTCAGCGCGGCTCGGTGCTGATCGCCGAGAAGCCCACGCGTTGATCCGATGCGCCAGAGAGCGAATTGCTGCGCACCTGCTGCCACGTGCGCGCAGGCCACTGCAGCGTCCACACGTCGTTGAAGAGCGTCTGCGTCTGGCCATCGTCGAAGATGCCCGAGACGAGGGTGCGAACGCCGCCGACCGTGAGCCCGACCGCGTGCCGTCGTGGTGGCGGGCCATTCATCGTCGTGTGCTGCGTCCACGTCGCGGCCTGCACATCGAGCTCCCAGAGATCGTCGAAGTGGGCCGTTCCATCGAAGCCGCCGAAGAGCACCGGCGGTGAGGTGCCGGAGAAGAAGGTCGAGAACTCGCGAGGTGCCGGCCCGGTCATCAGCACCTGCGTCCACGTCGAGGTGGCAGGGTCGAACACCCACGTGTCCGAGAGGACTCCGCTCGCACCTCGGCCGCCGTGAACGATGAAGCGTGACGTGGCGTCGTCGAACATGGCTGCGGCGAAGGCGCGCGCGGGTGGCGTGGTTCCGGTGACGTTGAGCTGACTCCATGTCGAGGTCGCGGCGTCGAAGACGAAGAGCTCGGCCGAGCGGGTGGTCGAGGTGAGCTGCGACGTGCCGCCGAAGAGGAACCAGCGTCGACCCGTACGGTCCCAGCCCGAAGCCTGCCCGACCAGCGCAGAGGGCGCGGTGCCCATCGTGGAGAGGAGATTCCACGTCGGCATCGCGCCGAGCGTGAGGCTCCACACCTGAGGCTGAAGGGCACCGGTGAAGCCGGAGCCGCCGAAGACGAGCATGCGCGACTCCATCGCGTCCCAGGCGGTCGCGTGAAACGTGCGGGCCGAAGGTGTTCCACCTGGCGTCAGCGGCGTCACCGGCGTGAAGAGCCGTTGTCCGAGCTGCAGCCGCTTCACCGCGTTCGTCACCGAGCCGGTTGGATCTGCCTGGCCGCCGAAGACGAAGAGCTCGAGCACGCGGCACATTCCATCGGCGCACGCCTGATCAGCGGCGCACGCCTGGCCGCAGCCACTGCAGTGCATCGCGTTCGTCTTCGTGTCGACTTCGCAGCCCGTGCTCGCCAGGCCATCACAATCGGCGCGTTCCGGAGCGCACGAGGCGACGAAGCACTGGCCGGTGGTGCAGCGCGGCGCTCCATTCGTGACGGAGCAGACGGCGCCGCAGCCTCCGCAGTTCTGCAGGTCCGACGCGCTGACGACTTCGCACCCGTTCGCCGAGCGCCCGTCACAGTTCGAGTACCCGGAGGTGCATGCGCTGACGACGCACTGGCTCGCGCTGCAGGTCGACGACGACGCGTTGGGCAGTGAGCAGGCCGTGCCGCACGAGCCGCAGTGCCGAGCGTCGTTCGTCGTGTTCACCTCGCAGCCATCGGCCGCGACACCATTGCAGTCCGCGAAGCCGTCGCCGCACGAGAGCTTGCACGTTGCACCGACGCACGCCGCGACCGCGTTCTGGCTCGGGCACGCCTCGTCGCACGCGCCGCAGTGCCGCGTGTCTTTCTGAAGGTCGACGCACGAGCCCGCGCAGCACACCAGCCCCGAGACGCAGTCGCGCGTTCTCACGCAGCGTTCGTTTTCGGTTGCGGGCTTCGCACAGGCAACGAGCAGCAGGAGCAGGACGGACGCGCGCATACGAGCCCGAATACGTGCCGTCAGCGCCCCGCGTCTACGCCGCCATCCCGGACCATTTCAGGCACTCCGCGACAGGAGTCACTCAGCAGCTCGGGCCGGTACTCGAAGTGCATCGTGTCGTAGTGCAGCCACCGCCCGCCCCAGATGAAGCCCTCGGCCTCGAACGCGTCGACGACCACCTGCGGAATCTTGTTCTGCCACTTGAGCGGCTCGCCGCGTTTCTGCCAGCGCCAGTAGTGCGCGCGGTCGACGTTGACGTCGATGGCGATGCCGAACGCGTGCGTCGAGAGGTTCTTCGAGCGGGCGATCTTCCTCCAGATGAAGGTGCCGCCGATGTTGGTGAGGAAGGGCTTGAGCTTCGGGTTCTCTTTCACCGCGGGCTCGAGGCGGGTGACGACGCGACGGAGCGGCTCGGCGGCCAGCTCGTGGAACGGGTAGCGCAGGCCGAAGAAGCGCACCTTGCTCAGGTGGTCGAACACCTCGTCGCGGCTCTGCCCGTACGTGGTGAGGAAGAGCTGCTCGATGCGCACGCGGCCCGGGTCGTCGATGGCGCCTGCGTCGGTGGCGTCGAGCGTCACGATGGGCCCCGAGACGTACGGCACCTTGTAGATGGACTCGAGGTCGACGACCTCTTCGCCTTCTTCGAACTCGTCTCCCCCGTCGAAAGGAGCCGCCTTCACGCTCGCCCGCCACGGAATGAACAGGCCGCCGTCGATGACGAAGCCCCAGCCACCATCGGCGCGATGGGTGACTTCACCCGCGTACCAGGTCGGCAGACACGCGAGCCCGGGTGGCGGGCCAGCGTCGCGGGGAGCGGCAGAGAGGACGGTGAGGACGGCGAGCAGCACGAGAACCCCCATCGTCGCCATGAAGCGCGCTCACGTCGAGTTCATGCCAAGACGTCGTTCGTGCCGGCCTGGGTTCCCAATGCCATCTCGATGGTGCGCGTGCTGCTCGTGCCCGTGTGGTTGGTGCTGGCCGTTCAGGCGCGCGCGGTGGCTTTGTCGGACTCGCCGGTCGACCGAACGGCGCTGCTGAGCGTGCTGCTCGCCCTCGGCTTCTCGGACCTGCTCGATGGCGCCATCGCGCGCTCCTTCAAGCTGACGAGCAACTTCGGAGCGACGCTCGACGCGGTGGCCGACAAGCTGGCGCAGGTCGCGACGGTGACGTTCCTCGTGGTGTTCGGTGAGCCCGGCTTCACGCCGCTGCCGTGGTGGTTGTGGTTGACGCTCGTGCTTCGAGACGGCGCGCTGCTCATCGGTTTCTGGCTCGTGTACCGGAAGCACCGGGTCGTGCACGTCGAGCACAAGTGGCACGGCAAGGCGTCGAGCCTGGTGCTGTTCGCCGTCATCGTGGCAGGCACCGCCGCCTGGCCCGTGAACGTCGTTCAAGGCGGAGCGCTGCTCTCGTTGCTGCTCATCGTGCCCGGCAGCATCGCGTACGTGCGTGAAGGCCTTCGGCAGCTGCGCGCGCCTAACGGCGGGTGAAGCGCCACTCGAAGGCGAGCCCGTTGATGGGAATCGCGTTGCGCAGCGGCCGTGACTTGATGATCACCTCGTCGCGCTTCACGTCGAGCTCGACGTGGAGTTCGGACTGCCCGGTGGCGAGCAGCTTGAGGGCGAGCGCGATCCGTTGACGGGTCTTCGGAAGCAACACGGCGCCGCTCAGATCGCGCTCGGTCTTCTCGAACTCGAGGCCGCCATGAAAGTGGAGCGGCAGGCGAAGCACCTCATTGTCCTTCTCGAACACGAGGGTCGCAGGAGAGCAGTCTGGGTCGAAGTTCTCGAGACGAATGCTGGCTCCCGTGAACGTCGCGTCGGTGTTCCACGTTGCTTCTCGGGCCGGTTGTTTGGGTGATGCACCAGCGACCGCCTGACCGCCGAGGGAGGCTCCCGTCTTCTCGAAGGCCCACTTCGGCGCGAGCAGCGGCTTCTTCCAATACCCACCATCACCCTCGACGCGCAGCTCTCGGTCAGCGTTGGTCGTGCCGTTCTGCAGAATCGTGATGCGCGTGGAGTGTTTGCCCGGAATCGGTGGCTGGGCCCGCCAGTCTTCACCGGGCAACGTGCGGACGGCGGCGAGCGCTCCCGTGCGGCGTTCCCGCGTCCACGAGTAGGGCAGGGCCGGGTCGTCGCCCACGGTGTCGAAGTCAGCCAGCCGCGTGAACATGCGCCCCGAGGCGTCGATGACGAACATGGTCGAGGCGCTCGCCGAGAGGCTCGAGACGATGAACGTGTTCCGCTCGGGCAGACACATGGTGCGGCTCCACCCCGCCGGGAGCCATGGGTCGGCGTATGCGAGCCGGCGGCCCGACTCGAGCAGGGCGTAGACGGTGGTGACTCCGGCGGTGACGGGGTGCGGGTTTCCGTCGAGGTCTTCGTAGGGGATCTTCCGGTGGCTCATCGCGAAGCCGCTCACCGTGCCGTCGATTCGCAGGGGCGCTTTGAGGCCAGTGGGCCCCCAGACGTCGGTCCACTCCAACGTCGAGAGCTTCGTGTAGTAGCCGACGCCTTCGTCCGAGACCGCGAGCAGATTGTCGCCATCGACCGAGAGCCGGACGATTCGTTTTGGCCTCACGAACGTGGCCGGGGCGAGGGGCACGTCGGCGGTGAGCTCCTTCAAGGCCTCGAGCCGGCCCTTCGGGGCAGGCAGCCCGTCGGGTGGAACCAGCCGCCATTCGGTCGTTCCCCGAGGGCGCCACCACAGCCTTCCGTCGTCGATCGCGACGTCGTGCGAGGCCGAAAAGGCCGCCTTTTCGCTCTTCAGGTCAAGGCGCTCGGGGAGCGCCGCCAGCACCAGCAGCCACCACATGGGCCAAAACCATCCCTCTTTCTGCTTCCGCCTGCGACGTTGTCGGGGCAAGTGGGCGTGGCATGACGCTCGCTATCGACGACAAGACGCGCTCCGCGCTGGGTCCCTACGGATTCGACGAGGCTCTGCTGCAGCACTTCGTTCAGAAGTTGACCAGTACGCAGGGCAATGCCGTGCGCGGAACGGTCGCTCCGCCTGATCCGGGCGACGTGACGGTGCTGCCGAAGCCCGGCACGCCCGAGCGTGAGGCGCTGATCAAGAAGGGCATGCAGGCCATTCGGTCTGGCTTCGTCGGCTCGGTGGTGCTCGCTGGCGGCATGGCTACCCGCTTCGGCGGCGTCGTGAAGGCCGTCGTGCCGGTGCTCGGCGACAAGACCTTCCTCGAGCTCAAGCACGACGACGTGGCGCGTGTGGCTCGCAAGGCCGGCCGCGCGGTGCCGATGTTCGTGATGAGCAGCTTCGCCACGCACGAGCGAATCAAGCAGCACGTCGACGAGAAGCGCCTCGTCAGCAACGGCCGCCCCGACATCGACGTGTTCCCGCAGTTCGTCTCGCTGCGGCTGACGCCCGAGGGGCAGCTGTTCACCGAGGCCGATGGAACGACGTCTCCGTACGCGCCCGGTCACGGCGACCTCACGTTCGCGATGCGCAAGAGCGGCATGCTCGAGAAGTTCCGCGCTGCCGGTGGCCGCATTCTCATGATGTCGAACGTCGACAACCTGGGCGCCACGCTCGACCCAGCGCTCGTCGGCCTGCACCTGCAGCTCGGCGCGAAGCTGACCGCCGAGGTCGTGCGCAAGGAGAAGGGCGACAAGGGCGGGGCTCCCGCGCGACTCAACGGCGTGCCGCAGATCATCGAGGGCTTCCGCTTCCCGAAGGACTTCGATCAGGACTCGATTCCGGTGTTCAACACGAACACGTTCCTCATCGACGCCGACGCCATCGATCGCGACTTCGACCTGCCGTTCTACAAGGTCGAGAAGCAGGTCGAGGGCAAGCCGGCGATTCAGTTCGAGCGGCTCGTCGGAGAGCTGACCGCGTACCTGCCGTCGAAGTTCGTCGAGGTCGAGCGTGAAGGCGCCGATGGCCGGTTCCTGCCCGCGAAGGATCCCGAAGAGCTCGCGCGCCGGCTCGACATGATCAAGCAGATCAACGACACGCGCCGCTGATCACTCCTTCGCGATCGTCATCACGTTCGCGAAGAGGTGCATGAACTTCTCGAGGTCGACCTTGAACACCCCGTCGTCGGGCCCGTTGTTCCTGGGCTCGGTGTCACCCCAGGGGTTGCGCAGCACCACGAAGCGCTTCGAGCCTTCGGTCTGGTAGCCAACGATCGAGTACGCGTGGTCGGCGAAGACGCCGGTGTTCGTGTAGTGCACCGGGCCGTGCTCTTCGTGCGTGCCCGTCGCGATGGGCCGCTTGTCGTCGATGGCGCTGGTGATGCGCTGCCAGAGTGAGTCGGGGTTCGTGCGCGCGTTGAGGTCGTAATAGTCGGCCGCTTCGCCGGTCAGCTCTTCGAACACGTCGCTCGCCACGCCGCCGCTGCCCATCACGTCGTAGCTGCCCTTCCACTGGGCGTACGCCTTCTCGAGGAGCGGGAACCACAGCTCCATGGTCTCGGGGCGCTGATCGACTCCGCCGCGGCCGTAGATGGGCGTGCCCTTCTCGGGCTTCACATAGAGATCGCCGTCGACCGTGACGGGCACCTTCTTCGTGCGGCCCGTCGCCCAGTCGCGCTGCGTGAACGTGAAGGTGAACGTGCCATCGCCGTTGTCGCGAATGAGCTTCTGCAACAGCTCGGGCCTCGCGTTCGCGACCGCCGCCACCGCCGCAGGGAAGTAGCAATCGGCGAGCGAGCCCTGATGCACGTCGGCCATGCTGATGCCGTCGCGAATCAGCGGCCCCGAGAACGTCTTCTTGGTCACCTTCGGCGTGCCGTCTTTGTTCAGCTCGTCTTTGTGCAGCGCCGGCGTGGGCACGAGATCGCCCGCGCGTGAGCCACCCGCGACCGTCACGTAGCCAGCGACCTGCTTCATCGCCTTGTCGTGCACGCCATCGGTGACCGAGATCGAGAAGCGATCGCCCGCTTTGCCCGCGAGCGAGAAGCCCTTCGGCAGCTGACCGTTCTCATCGAGCTTCACCGTCTCGACGCTCTTCGTGCGCAGGTTGGTGAACGAGAGCGTGGCGCCGGGCTCCGAGAGGTGGCGCTCTTCATCACGCGACGTGACCGAGACCTTGCCGCTCGCGGCAACCGAGAGCTCGACGCGGTTCACCAGCAGCCCGGCCGGCCGCGCGTCACGCCCATCGGCCTGCACCGTCACCCAGTCGGAGGTCGAGCCGTCGTCGAAGCGCGCACGCAGGCGAACGAAGTCACCTTCTTTCGGTCGTTGCGGCCCCGAGAGCTTGGCGGAGAAGCGGCCCTGATCATCAGCCTGGCCCAGCACGAACACGTCGTGGCCCGAGCCGGCCGCAGCCGAGAGGTTCACCGCTTCGATGGTCGCGTTCGGCTTCGTGGTACCGCGCACGCCCGTGCCGGCAGTCACGACCGCGTCGAGCGTCGCGTCGTGCGCGATGGGCGCTCCACCGAGGACTGCTTCGAAGAGCTCACGCGCAGCCGGAGCGAGCGGTACCGAGCCGTCCGTCAGCAGCGCCTTCAAGTCGCTGCGCTCGTCGGTCGTCAGGCCCTTCTTCACCAGCGCCGCCTGTTGCTGCAGCGAGAGCCCCGGCGTGCGGAGCTCCTTGAGCAGGTCGGTCGACGTCTTCCCCGCGCGGTCTGCCAGCTCAGCGAGCAACACCAGCGCCTGGTCTTTGCCGATGGTGGTGCGGGGTTCCTTCGCGAGCTGACGTTCGAACGACGCGTACACCGAAGCGAGACGGCGGTCGGAGAGCGGAGCGGGCATCACCCCGATGCCTAGCATCATCTGCGTCACTCTCGCGAATGGGCCACGCTCAGGGCCGAAGCGGCCACTGGCTCGGCTCATGGCCGTACACCACCTGCACTTGCGGGTACGCCGCCTTCAAAGCCGCGAGTCGAGCGAGCGTCGCCAGCGCAGCCTCTTTGTCTGCCGTGAAGCCCGGCGCGATGCCGAACTTGAAGTTCGCTTCCAGATGGCTTGCGTCGAAGGTGAGCAAGATGGGCCCCGCCTCGGCGTTCAAGAGGGCCGACAGCTGGCCGCGCGTGTGGCCCCTGGATTCGATCAGCCAGATCGACCCGTCGCCGTAGAGGTCGAAGACGCGCCCGAGCAAGGGCATTTCGGTGAAGTCGCTCGTCCGCAGGAGCTGGACTGGATAGTCGCCGGCCAGCTGCTCGGTGAGGTAGCCCTCGAAGGCACGGAACGCTCCATTCACCGCTGACCACTCTGACTCCGCAACGATGACAGGCACCCGCGCTCGCGCCGTGAGACCGGCGAGCCCTTGCGCGTGATCTCCATGACCGTGCGACAGCACGATGGCCGTGAGCGCCTGATCACCCAACTGCCGTGCGGCAGCGCCTTCAGGGCCCACCTGACAGGGCACCCAATAGAAGGGTCTGAAGCCGTAGGAGCAGTCGCCTTCCGCAACTCCCGTGTCGAACAGCACGACGCCGTGGGTGGGGTGGTGCACCAGGTAGAAGGGCACTGGCACCCACTGATCGGCTTTCAGCTCGGCTGGCGTGCGGGGGTTCGAAGCGTCGATCAGAATCGACGCGCTCGCGCGGACCCAACCACTGAGGCGCTTGTCCACGGTGAGCGCTTTCGGGTGCGCAAAGACCTCTTCCCACGAGCGCGAGGTGGCGTGGTTCGGGGAGACAGACGTGACGACGTGCTCTCCCAGGCCCGCGCACGAGGTCAGCCAGCACACGAGGACGATTGGCGTTCGAGGCATGTCGCTCTGGGCTTAGATGCAAGTCGTGGCGAATGCTCCATCGCTCGCGACGACGTTGCCCTCGACCGGCCCTGGTCCCGCGCAGCCCGTCACTGCCCGCTACAACCTGATCCGCGAGCTCGCCCGTGGTGGCCAGTCCATCGTGTGGGTCGCGTTCGACAAAGAGCTCGGCCGCGAGGTGGCCTTCAAGGTGCCGAGGCCGTCGGGTGATGGCAGCGCGGGCGCAGACTCCGAGGCGCGGTTTCTTCGCGAGGCCCGCATCACCGCGCGGCTCGACCACCCGAACATCATCGCGGTGCACGAGATCGGCCGAACCGACGACGGCCGGCTCTTCTGCGCGCAGCGCCTCGTGCAGGGCGACGGGGTCGGAAGAGTCGGCACGCTCGGTCAGTCGATGGCCACGGCGACGACGCTGGTCGAACGCCTCGCGTTGCTGCCGCGCATGCTCGAGGTCTGCAACGCCATCTCGTTCGCCCACGAAGCGGGCGTCGTTCACCGCGACCTGAAGCCCGACAACGTCGTGCTCGGCCGGCTCGGTGAGACGGTGGTGCTCGACTGGGGCCTCGCGCGCGTGCTCGACGAGAAAGACGACGTCGGCTCGGGCAGCGGTGGGCACCGAGAGACGATGGACGGGCAGGTGTTCGGCACGCCGCTGTACATGAGCCCCGAGCAGGCCAGAGGTGACCGCAACCGCGTCGGCAAACGCAGCGACGTGTGGAGCCTGGGCGTCATGCTCTACGAGCTGCTCTGCGGCAGCACGCCCTTCACGGGAACGTCGCTCGCCGAGGTGCTGCGCAAGGTGCAGGAGGCGCCAGTTCCGCCGCTGCAGCACCGCGACGTGCACGTGCCGGCAGCCCTCGCAGCCGTCGTCGCGCGTGCCCTCGAGAAAGACCCTGATCGGCGCTACCCCGACGCGAAGGCGCTCGCGGCTGACTTGCGCGCGTTCCTCGATGGCCGCACCGTCGGTGCCCACGACTACTCCGCGGTCGAGCTCGTGCGGCTCTTCGTCAGCCGGAATCGCGCCGCTGCGCTCGTCGGCACCATCTCGCTGGTGGTGCTGCTCGTCGCCGTCGTCGCCCTCGCGCGCGCGGTGCAGCAGAACCGGGAGTCGCTCGCCGAGGCCTTCGTCGAGAAGGGTCGTCTGGCGGAGTCGCTGCTGCGCTGGGAAGAGGCGTCGGTCTGGTACGCGGCGGCGCGCGAGTCGGCCGGTCGTGAAGACGCGAGCGCGGGCCTTCGCGTCGTCTGGCCACGCACGCGGTCGGCGAGCCGGCTCCTGCGAGGTCACACCGCTGCGGTGCGCGCGCTGGTGGGCAGCCCCGATGGTCGAACGCTCTTCTCGGGCAGTGCCGACCACACGATTCGCGTCTGGGACGTTCAGCAGGGCGCGGCCGTGCGCGTGCTCGAGGGGCACACGCAGTCGGTGAGCGCGCTCGCCATCACCCCCGACGGAGCGCGGCTGTTCTCGGGTGGCGAAGACGATGTCGTGCGCGCGTGGGACACGAAGACGGGAGAGAGCACGGTGCTGCGCCCGATGCCCGACGCAGTGAACGCGCTCGCGGTCTCTCCTGACTCGAAGCAGCTGCTCATCGGCTGTGAAGACGGCTCGGCCTCGCTGCTCGACTTCGAGACGAATGAGCTTCGGCTCATCACCCGCCATCTGCGCCCTGTCTACGCGGTCGTCTTCTCGCCCGACGGCTCGCTGGTCGTCTCGGGCGCGTGGGACGGAACGCTCGAGGTTCGACGGCGTGACACCGGTGAGCTCGTCGCTCCCCTGAGGGGACACACCGGCTCGGTGCTGGGGCTGGCGTTCGCTCCGTCAGGGAAGCTGCTGGCGTCGGCCGGCCGCGACACCACCGTGCGGATCTGGTCGACCACCACGTGGGAGGAGACGCAGGTGCTGCTCGGCAACACGCAGAAGACCTACGCGGTCTCGTGGTCGGGTGACGGTGACGTCATCGCGTCGGCGAGCGCCGATGGCACCTCGCGCGTGTGGGCTGGACCGTCGCAGCTGCCCTTGATGAGTGCCTCCATCGGTCGCGACGACGAGCTGCTCGCGACCACGTTCCTCGCGGGGACGCGGGTGCTCGCCACGGGCGGCCGTCGCGGGCTGGTGAGCCTGCGCTCCCTCGACTCGAACCGGCCAGTGCTCGACAACCGTCACGACGTGAGCGCCCTCACCGAGCTCGAAGATGGGCGCATCGGCCTGCAGCACAACGCCGGCTTCGCCCTGGTGGCTCCCGACTTGAAGAGTGCGACCGTCGTCGTGCCTTCACCCGGAGACGCCGCCGGCGAGCTCGGCATGCCCGCGCGCTGCACCGTGCTGACGAGAGATGGTCGCCTCGCGATTGGCTCGGCCGCCGATGGCGCCGTTCGGTTCTATGACGTGAAGGAGCGGCGCTCGCTCGCGGTCGTTGGCGCGCACACCGAGCAGATCGAGTCCATCGCGCTCAGCCCGGACGAAACGCTCGCGGTGTCGGTCGGTCGCGATGGCCGGTTGCTGGTGTGGAACGTCGCGACGCGCTCGCTGCAGGTCTCACTGCCGCGCTCCAAAGATGGCCTCTTTCACGCGACGTTCTCTCCCGACGGCAGCCTCGTCGCGACGGCTGGCTACGACCGCCGCGTGCGCCTCTACGAGACGAAGACGTGGAAGGAACAGCGCGTGCTCGAGGGCCATGAACACGGCGTGCGCGCGGTGCGGTTCTCGCCCGATGGAACGTTGCTCGCGAGCGGCGGGTGGGACCGGTCGATTCGGCTCTGGCGGGTCGCTGATGGGCAGCCGGTGGGCACGCTGTTTGGACATCAGGATCAGGTGACGGCGCTCGACTTCTCGTTCGATGGCAAACGGCTCGCGAGCGGCAGTCATGACGGCTCCATTCGCCTGTGGGACGTCGAGAAGCTCGTCGAGGTCGTGCGGTTCATCGCCGACGAAGGCCGCGTGGGGCAGCTGCGCTTCAGTCGTGATGGGCGGCGGCTGTTCTACGTGCGCCAGGAGCTGCATCGCATCGACCTCGTCGACGAAGGCCTGCCCGCGAGCCTGTCGGAGGTTCTGTCTGCGACGCATCTCTCGATGGAGGGCCTGCGCCTGAAGTGGAACCCCTGAAGCGCGACTACCAGGCGCGGCCGCGAGCGTTGCCGCCGAGCGCACCGGTCGCTTCGAGAATGGCGGTCACCGAGACCGCCGCGGGGATCGCTCCGACCGCAGCGACCATGATCGCGCCCGTCTGTTGATCGAGCTGCGCCGCTCCGACCGCGAGGCCCGTGAGCGCCATGCACGCGACCGAGGCGAGCGCGGCGAGCGCCGCTTCTCCACGACCGCCGAACGCCTGATGCACCGCGAAGCCAACCCCTGCGACGAGCAACGAGCCGAGCGCGGCCGTGCCGAACACCATGTCGAACGACGCACCGGTGCCATTCACATTGGAGCGAATGTTCGAGAACAACACCATCGCGCCGAGCGCAGCGCCGGCGCCCGCAATGCCTGCGCCTCCGGTGAGCAGAATGCGCGTGGTCTTCTTCGGGTCTTGCGGAGGCTGCGTCGGAATCGCGGCGACGGGAACGCCTTCTTCCGCAGGCGTGAGCGTCGGCTGCACCGGCGCGTCAGCCTCTGGAGCGACTTGTGCGAGCGCCAACGCGAGGCAGAGCGAGAGCATGAGGCCGAGCACTGCATCACGGATGCCGCGAGCGTGCAGCCTCCGTGGCAGACTGCCCATTCGTGAGTGACGAGCGCACGGTTCCCGGCTGGCTTCGCGTCGTCGTGCTCTCGCTCTCGGCAGCGCTCGTCATCGTGTCGTTCGTCGTGCTGCTGCGTGATGGGCGGCTGCCTGCGTCGGTGCCCGAGAATGCACCCGAGTACGCGCTCGCAGACTTCATGGTGGCGTTGCAGCACGTCGATTCGCGCGGACTCGTCGACGTGCCAGGACTGCAGAAGGACCGTGAGGCGCTCGATCGCTTCATCGGGTCGATGGCGAAGACGTCACCGCTCTCGACGCCCGATCGTTTTCCCGCCGTGGAAGATCGCATCGCCTTCTGGCTCAACGCGGCGCACGCGCTCGTGCTCCAGCAGCTCCTCGACTCGCCCGACGTCACCTCGGCTGAGCAGCTGTCGACGTTTCAGACCTGGCCCATCGGAGGGCAACGGCTCACGCGCGCCGCCATCGAGCGACGGTTCCTCTCGGCGACGGGTGACGGCCGGGTGTGGCTCGCGCTCTTCGATGGCAGCGCGTCGGGTCCGCTGCTCGATACGGCCCCGTATGGAGGCGACACGCTCAACCCCCAGCTCGACGACGCGGCGCGCCGGTTCCTTCGCCGCACCGAAGCCGTTCAGCTCGCGCCGCCGGTGGTGAAGCTCTCGCCGCGCGTGACGAACCACCTCGACGACTTTCTCGAGGCGCTTCCCGAAGGCCGCTCCGGGGTGCTGCACATCATCTGGGCCTACCTGCCCGAGAGCTGCGATGGCGTTCGCCCTGGCTGCGACACGAGGGCCGATCTCGACCGCACCTGTGGCTCCGACTTCTCGAAGTGCCGGGTCGAGCCGCTGACAGTCGCAGGGGGAATCGCGCGCTCAACCCGTTGATATCGAAAGAAAAGTCGAATGGCGCAGCGAGTCACCCGCCCGTGATGGCCGTCAGATCGACCGTGGGGTATTGGGTTGGGTCGGAGCCCACCCCACATGATGGTCCTGCGAGATGTCTCGAAGAGCGACCTGCCTGGGCTGAAGCGCCTGGCGGCAGTGCTCAACAGCGTCAACCTGCCGCACAACGACGACGTGCTGGCGGGCCTCATCGAGAAGTCGGTGAAGAGCTTCACCGGCAAGGTGAAAGATCCGTTCGAGCGTGAGTACCTGTTCGTGCTCGAAGACCTGCGCAACGAGACGATCATCGGCACGTCGATGATCATCGCGCAGCACGGCACGTGGGAAGCGCCGCACATCTACTTCCAGGTGACCGAGGCCGAGACGTACTCCGCGACCATCGACAAGCACTTCAGGCACAAGGTGCTGTCCATTGGGTACAACTACGAAGGGCCCACGGAGATTGGCGGGCTCGTGGTCGACCCGCCGTACCGTTCGGGTCCCGAGAAGCCGGGCAAGCAGCTGTCGTACGTGCGCTTCCTCTTCATGGCGATGAACAAGAAGTTGTTCCGCCAGCGCGTGCTCGCCGAGCTGTTGCCGCCGTTGCTGCCCGATGGCCGCAGCGCGCTCTGGGAGAGCATCGGCAAGAAGTTCACCGAGCTCGAGTACACCGAAGCCGACAAGCTCTCGCGCCAGAACAAGGAGTTCATCAAGGAGCTGTTCCCGAGCTCCGACATCTGGGCGACGTTGTTCCCCGAGAAGGTGCAGAAGCTCATCGGAGAGGTCGGCCCCGAGACGCGCGGCGTGCAGCGCATGCTCGAGCGCATCGGCTTCAAGTACGTCGACCACATCGACCCGTTCGATGGTGGCCCGCACTACGAGGCGAACCTCGACGACGTCTCGCTCATTCGGCGGTTCCGCACGGCGACGCTCGGCGACAAACACCTCGAGCAGGAAGCTGATGAGTGCCTGGTTTCGGTGACGCGCACGACGGGCGCCAATCGGTTCCGCTCGGTGCGCTCGCAGGTCCGGTTCGATGATCAGGTCGCCTACATTCCCAAGCGCGCGCGCGAGCTGCTCAAGGTAAAGGCCGGCGACAAGCTGAGCATCATTCCCTTCGAGTGAGACGAGCACCGACATCTCACGAGATTGGAACGTGCAGTGGCGCGTGGATCTCTGCATGATTCGCCGCCCGTGTTCGCCGCCGCGCTGATCAGCTTCGCCCTCGCCCAGGCTCCGTCTCTGAAAGAGGCGCGTGCGCTCGCGGAGGATGTGTACGCGGGGCGAACGAACCTCGCGTGGCGAGCTGGCAGCCCGGCGTTGCGTGCGCAGGTCGGTACGGAGTCAGGGTTGCTCGGGTTGATCAACGCGACGCGAGGAAGTCTTGGCGCCGAGGTTCGCGTCATCACCGAGGCGATGGTCGAGAAGAACGGCGGCACGCTCTATCGGCGGGTCTCGGCGGTGACGAACTGGGCGCGCGGCATGGAGCTCGAGCTGGCCTTCGACGCGAACGGTTCACTGACGGCGATGGTGACGCGGCCGGCGGTGAAAGAGGCTCCGACGGTCTCGGGGCTGCACAAGACGCAGACGGAGCTGCGGCTCCCCTTCGATGGCGCGTGGTTCGTGCTGTGGGGCGGGCGGAAGTACGACGACAACCGCCACACGCCGGTGCCCGACATGCGCTACGCGATGGATGTGTTCATCGTGAAGGGTCCGGGCACGTTCACGGGCGGCGGCACGAAGAACGAGGACTACTACGCGTGGGGCCAGCCGATACTCGCGCCTGGTGATGGTGTGGTGGTCGAGGTGGTGAACGATGCTCCCGACAACGTGCCGAATCAGCCGCGGCCGGGAGTCCTGTACGGGAACTCGGTCGTCATCGATCACGGCACGGGGGAGTTCTCGCTGCTGGGCCATCTGCAGAAGGGCAGCGTGTCGGTGAAGCCTGGCCAGCGGGTCGTGGCCGGGCAGCAGCTTGCTCGGTGTGGCAACAGCGGCATGTCGACCGAGCCGCACGTGCACTACCAGTTGATGGACGACGCGAACTGGAAGCGCGCGCATGGGCTGCCGGCGCAGTTTCAGAACTTCCTGGCGAATGGCCGGTACGTCGAGCGCGGAGAGCCGATGCGCTCGCAGGTCATCTCGCATCGATCGATCGAAGCGCGTCGCGACTGACCGTTCGCTGTGCCGCGGAAGAGCGCTCGAGCTGCTCGAGCATCTGAACTCGAGCCTGAATGAGCGAGGTGGCGCGGGTCGAGCTCCGAAGCCTCGGGTGATGACGGTGACTCCGAATTGGCGACGTGCCGAGTCGAAGCGACCGAGGTTGATCAGGGTGCTGAAAGGCGAGGGCTCGACACGCGGCCGGGGCGGGGTCGCTTCCAGGCCACTTCTATTAGAGTTGCACGAATTGAACTTTCGCAACCCAATGCATCCGGGTGCGCCGTATGACGAGTGCTGCGCCATTCCGGTGCAATTCTTCAAATCTTGCAACTCTAATAGAAGTGGCCTGAACGCGAGCCAGGTCGGCGGGCTCCATGGCTGTTTTGTGATCAGGCTGGCCGCGCACTGATTGATCCGCTCGAGGTCGTGCGGACTCGACCCGCTGCCGATTCACCGCAACCTGGAGATCTCGAGGCTTCGGAGCGCCCTCTGTCAGCCCTCGCGCTTCTCAGAGCGCCTCTCATTCGAGCGTGACGTACGGCGCGCCCCCATCGGTCGCAGCGCAGCGCACCGTGAGCAAGATGGTTCCCGTCCTCGAGGACATGGCCCGCGTGCACGACGCTCCGCGGAGCACGAGCTCGCCACGCTCCATCGCGCCCCACATCCATCCATCTGTCGCGTCTTCCACCAACTCCACGCCATCCATCGTCACGGTCATCAC
>CALRPN020000033.1:0-114890 GCA_943370055.1 Archangium gephyra | reverse complement strand
GGAAAGCCGGCGAGGTAGTCGTTCGGGTTCTCGGTGTGAAACTCGTCGAGCAGCAGGAACGGGTCGAGCATCGAGAGGTCTCGATGGCCGAGCGCGCGGTTCAACCGAACGCCCGCGCCGTCGCTCGTCGGCATCGCGGGGAGCACGCGGGAGACTTCACGGCCCGTGGGCGTGGCGCTCTTCACCGTGCAGCCGAGCAACGTGACCGAGGCAGAGGTGAGGACGGTGCGACGGGTGAGCAACGACATGGGCGCCATGTAATCACGGCTGCTGCACCTCGCCGGGAATCACGGCCGAGACGCCGTGTCCCATGCAGGGGACGGCTCCGGCTCCATCCGTTGCAGGGGCGAAAACCGCACCTCAAACGGATAGAGCTGCGGCATGAACGGAAAGCTGGCCGTCACCGCAGTGGTCTCGCTGCTCGTGGGGCTGGGGCTTGGATACCTGCTCTTCTCGAGTGAACCTGCCGCGGCGGTCGCGGCTGCGGCGAGCCCAACGCTGGCGCCTGCGCCAACCATCGTGGTCGCGACGCCAGCGCCCAAAGCGATAGCGATTGAACGACCTGCGATGCTGCCCGCTCCCGCGCCAGTCGCGAACACGCCTTCGTCGTCGCCAGCGCCGTCAGCGCCAACCGAACCCGAGCCCGAGCCCGCCGCCGTCGCCTTGCAGGAGAAGGTGCAGGACCTCGAGCGGCAGCTCTCGATCGAGCGAGCGATTCGCAAGGGCACCGAAGGAGAACGAATCGAACCACCCGCCAACCTCGCGCCGCGGTTTCGTGACGAGACGCAGCTGCTCACGACCTTCAACCAGGCGCTGAAGCAGGCGGGCTTTCCCGGGCAGGTCTCGAACATCGACTGCACCGAGCACCCCTGCATCGTCTTCGGCACCGGCTTCGGTGAGCGCGGCGACCTGGAGAAGCTCAAGGGCCAGCTCGGCGCGTACGAGAACGACTCGTTCTCGACGTACGGCTTCGGCACCGGAGACGGAAAGAAGGAGCACCGCTTCTTCGGCGTCGCCGTCATGCCAGAGTCGAAGGGCCCACCTGACGAAGCGACACAGAAGCGCGTCAGCTATCGCGTGAACCAGATGCACGAGGCGTCGAAGCCCTCGCCGCCTGCGCCAAAGCCGTAGTCACTGCAGACAGAGCCTGAAGGCTCCCGGCAGCGTCGGAGCCGCGTCGACGATGCCTTCGGCACACAGCGCAGACACCGCAGCGCCCGCGTAGCCGCGACCGTTGATCGACCCGAAATAGAAGCGGAAGGCCACGTTGCGCTGGTGCGTCGACTGCCCCCACACACCCTGAAAGCCGGCGTCGCGCGTGTCCATTCCGCCGTCGGGCAACAGCGTCACGAGGCTGCTCAGCAACGAGGCGGGCGTGCACATGCTGAAGGCCGTCACGGCTGGGCCGAAGCACGCATCGAGCGCGGCCGGGCGAGGCGCGTTGACGAGAAAGAGGTTCGTGCCCACGCCGGTGACGGCGAGTTGAAAGCTGGCGGCGTCGTTGGCGCTCTGCGGGTCCGGCGTCTCACTCGCGACGACGGCCTGAATCGAACGCCAGCCGAGCCCTGCGTCAGCCGCCAGGATGAGCGCCGACGATGACGCGCTCTGCGAGCCGATGTCGCCAACCTGACAGACGACCTGCTGCGGCGACGAGGCCGTGCACCCTGCGCCCGAACGAAACGAGAGCCCGAGCGGAATCGTGAGCGAGACGCTCGCGTCGATGGCGGTGCTCGCGCCAGTGTTCCGCACGCCCGCGTTGAAGATGACGGTGTCGCCGCGTTCGACCGCCAGCACGCCGGCGAGCTCGGGGAGAAGGTCTGGCGGCCCGGCGTCGATGCTCGCGTCAGGCCCCCCCGCGTCAGCTGCACCAGCATCGGGAGTTCCCGCATCAGCGAAGCCGGCGTCCGTCACTCCGCCATCGGCGACGCCCGCATCGGAGGTTCCCGCGTCCGTCACGCCTCCATCGTCGACGCCCGCATCCGAGGTTCCCGCGTCCGTCACGCCCCCCGCATCCGAGGTTCCCGCATCCAGCGCTCCGCCATCGTCGAACCCTGCATCGGAAGAACCGGCGTCGGTCATGCCACCGTCGGGCGCTCCTGCATCTGCAGCACCTGCATCACCGCTTCCGGCGTCGACCAACAGCACGCCACCATCGTCGACGGCTGCATCGGTCGACCCGGGGTCCTTCGGACGATTCGCTCCCAACAACACGTCAGCCGTGCAGGCCGGGAGCACCACCATCATCACGAGGGCAACCAGTCGTCGGATGACCACAGGCTACCCCACTGGCACGAACGTCATGCCGGCGTCCTTCGTGCGAGTCGCTCGGGCCGGGAGCGCGATGGCAGGGACGTCATTGCTCCAGGCAGTAGACCGGACGCGTGACCGCGCACGAGGCGACCCGGCTGAGGTCGGTCCAGTTGCTGCTGGCGTACGACCAGCCGCCCACCACGACCGAGGTGGGAGCCGCGGCCGACGTCCAGTTCAGACAGTTGAACGGAAGCGCAGCGCCGGTGACGTCACTGCCCGTGTAGACCTCGACGCCGCCCGCGAAGCTGCGCTGCGCGCCGAGCTCGGTGATGGCGATGCCCGTGTCGAGCGTTCCATCGGTGAGGTCAGCGAAGGAGTCTGCGACCTTCGTTCCATTGAGCAGCACGTACGGACCGGCGTAGTTGGTGACGCGGTCGCGAGCATGAACGGGAGCCGTGAAGGAGCCACCGCTCAGCCACGCCTTGTACGTGCCCGGGAGCCCGCCTGCCTGTGCGCGGGTCTGACAGAACGCGTCGGCCTGGGCGACGCCTCCGATGTCGCCAGCGATGTTCGTCGAGGTGACGAAGATGCGTTTGCCGACGACGCACGTGTTGCTCGCGCCGCAGATCGCGGGGAACACGCACTGGCTCGAGGTCGTGCAGGTCGTCGGGCAGAGGCCGTTCGTTCCTGCGCAGTAGTAGTTGGTGTTGCAGGTCGTCATGGTGCTCGCGAACTGATCAGCAGGGCATGCGTTGGCGGTACCAGTGCAGCTCTCGCCGACGTCACAGACACTCGCAGCGGCACGGCAGACGAAGGTGTTCGGGCGCTTCGCGTCTCCAGGACAGGTGGTGGAGGTGCCGGTGCACGTCTCGGCGACGTCACACGTGCCCTGCGAGGGCCGACAGACGAAGGTGTTCGGCTGAAGTGCGTTGGCGGGACAGTTCGGGCCGTTGCCTGGGCAGAGCTCACCGACGTCGCAGGTACCCGCCGCGGCACGGCACGACGTCGCGGCAGACGCGAAGACATCGGCCGGGCACGCGCCGCTGGTTCCGTTGCAGACCTCGACCACGTCGCACACGCCCGCGACGTTTCGACAGACCGTGTTCGCTGCGGCGACGGCGTCGGCAGGGCACGCCGCTGACGTTCCACTGCAGGACTCGGCGACGTCGCAGTTGCCGACGGCCGCGCGACACACGTTGCCGCTCTGGAAGGCGTCGGTCGGGCACGCGCCGCTGGAGCCATTGCAGACCTCCGCCACGTCACACGCTCCGGCGGAGCTTCGACAGACCGTGCTCGCTGCGACCACGACATCTGCGGGACACGCTGCCGAGGTGCCGGTGCAGGACTCGGCGACGTCGCACGTCCCTGCGGCGGGCCGACAGAGGTTCCCGCTCTGAAGGACGTCGTTCGGGCACGCCGCGCTCGAGCCCGTGCAGAGTTCGGTGACGTCGCACGGCCCGGCAGCAAGGCGACAAATGGTGCCGGAGTTCGACATCGTGTCAGCCGGGCAGACGCCGGCGTTGCAGGACTCTGGGGAGTCGCACACGCCAGTTGCTGGACGACACGTGGTGCCGTTCGGGCGCGGCTGACAGGCGCGCGCTCCGTTGCACACGCCGGTCTGACAGAGCGTCGCGGGCGCGTCGGCGCATTCGTTGTTCGGGTCGGTGCCTGCAGTGATGGGGCTACAGGTTCCGTTCGCGACTCCCGTGCGTGCGAGAACGCAGGCCTCACAGAGGCCGTTGCAGGCGACGTTGCAGCACACGCCGTCCGTGCATTGGCCGCTCTGACATTGCGTTCCTCCCATGCAGGTCGAGCCGTTTGCGAGGAGCGCGCTGCCTCCAGCTGAACCACCGGCCGTCGCGGAGCCACCTGCGCTCGCAGTTCCACCCGCGCTCGCAGTTCCACCGCCGCTCGCAGTTCCACCAGCGCTCGCAGTTCCGCCCGCACTCGCAGTTCCGCCCGCGCTCGCAGTTCCACCCGCGCTTGCAGTTCCGCCCGCGCTTGCAGTTCCGCCTGCGCTCGCAGTTCCACCCGCGCTCGCAGTTCCACCAGCGCTCGCAGCTCCACCCGCGCTCGCAGCTCCGCCAGCGCTCGCAGTTCCACCCGCGCTCGCAGCCCCGCCGGCCGTCGCAGTTCCACCCGCCGTCGCAGTTCCACCCGCCGTCGCAGTGCCGCCAGCAGCACCACCAGCCGTCGAACTTCCCCCACCACTTCCGCCGCCGAGCCCGCCCGACGTTCCACCTGCACTCGCGACACTGCCACCAGCGGAGCCGCCGCCTTCACCTGCCCCGCCGTCCACCATCGAGACGGGACCACCGCAACCAACGACCAGACAGGCCAGAAAGGCCCTCCCAACGTTCGAGTGCATGCCGGTGTTACCGCGAGCCTCGCGTTTGGATCTCGCGATCGATCGCGACTCTGATTTCGACCGCTTACGACGGCTCCCGCTATGGTTCGGGCGTGGTCGAACTCGTGCTCACGCTCGTGCTTTTCGCCGCTGAGCCACCGCAGCGTCGGCCTGTCTTCGTCTCGTTCGAGGCCCCCTCTGAGGGCTGCCCCGATCGAACGCGCTACGAAGGTGAGCTGCGCTTCCGAAGCGATCGCATCGTCATCGTCGCGCAACCAGAATCGACCGCGAGCGTCGCCGTGCGAATCGCGAAGAAGGGCAAGCGCTTCGATGGCTCCGTGCTGGTGACGACCAACACCGGAAGAGCCGTCACCAAGAAGGTCAGCGGGCCGAAGTGCGAGAGCGTGACGGCGGCGCTGAGCCTGGCTGCTGCGCTCGTGCTCGACCCGGAAGGCGCGAAGCTGGGCGTGCTGCCGGTCGAGTTGCCGCCACCACCGCCGCCGCCGACGGTCGAGCCGACGCCACCTCCAGCGCCCGAACCCGTCGTGGAGCCGACTCCGATTCCAACGCCTCCGGTCGTCGAGGTCGTCACCGTCCCCGTCCCCACCGTGGTCGAGCCCCCTGCCCTCACCGTCTCGCTGCTCGGGCTCGCCGAGGTCTCGACCACCATCAGCGGCGCAGTCGACCCGTCTGCCGGGTTGATGCTCGAGCTCAGCTCCCGGCCGTTCACCGCGCAGCTCGTCTCGGTCTCCCGACTCTCGGCGACGCTTGGAACAGGTCGAACGGTTTCAGCGACTGCGGGCACTGTCGTGTATGCGTTTCACGCAAACGGACAGTTGGAGTCGGGGCTCGGTCGACGCTTCGGCATCATTCGGCCCGAACTGCTCGCCTCGTTGCACGTCACGTCCGTCACGCTTCGCGGCCAGGGCGCTGACGAGGTGTACGCGTCGACGCGCTGGCTCGCCGACGTCGGGCCACGTGCGCGCGTGTCAGCGTTCTTTGGTGCGTGGGAAGCGTCGCTCGCCGCCGGTGTCGGCGCGTCGCTCACCCGGGAGCAGTACCGAATCGATCCCGATGGCGTCGTGTTCACCGTGCCGGCTGTCGCGTTCTCGGCCGGGCTCGCCGTGGGGCGCGCGTTGCCCTGAGTCGGGCAGACCCTCGCGAACCTGCGCTAAGACGCGGTCGCAGTGCTTCCGATCTTCCTCACCGTCGCCGCACGAAAGCTGGAAGCGGCGGGGACTCCGCTCTCGGGAGCACAGCGCGATCGCCTGCAGTCGCTCTACGCGTCGCACCACCAGGTCGTGTGGCGCGTGCTGCGCCGAAGCGGGCTCGACGAAGCGCACGCCGACGATGCCGCGCAGCAGGTCTTCCTCGTCGCGATGAAGCGCCTCACCGAGCTCAGACCAGAAACCGAGCGTGGCTTCCTCTGCGGAACGGCCGTGATGGTCGCGCGCAAGCTGCGTCAGAACCGCGCGAAAGAGAGCCTGCCCGGCGCGCTGCCCGATGGTGAGAGCCGCGATCGCCCCGACGTGCTCGCGGAGCAGCGCCTCAACGTCGCCATCCTCGACTCGGTGCTGAAGCAGCTGACCGACGAGCTGCGCGAGGTGTTCGTGCTGCAGGAGATCGAAGGGCTCTCGAAGCGTGAAGCGGCGATCGCGCTCGGTGTTCCGGAAGGTACGGTCGCGAGCAGGCTGCGGCGGGCGCGTGAGTCGTTCGACGAGCTGCTGACCGCGGCGACGAAGGGAGCGTCATGAGCAACGCTCCGAAGGACACGAAGCAGACGCTGCTCGACAGCGCACGGGCCGAGCGTCAGTCAGACGCAGCGGCGAAGCGGGGGCTCGACGCGTTGCTCGCTGGAGCCGTCGAGCCGATCGACGTCGAAGGACCGCCGCCCGTTCCCGAGAAGAACCGGTTGCCGTGGGTGATCGGCGCCCTGCTGCTCGCGCTGCTCGTGTTCGCATGGTGGTCGAAGCTCACGCGAGTCGACCCGGTTCCGCCGGTCGTCGCTCCCATCGTCACGCCGCCTCGACCGCAACCAGTCGTCGGAGTGGAAGTCGATGCGGGCGCGCCAGTCGAGGTCGACGCAAGATCCGCCGTCATGGAGACGGCTCCAGTGGTGAACGTCGAGGTCGACGCAGGGCAGGCAGTTGTCGCACCGACGAAGAAGCCTCTCGTCACCGACGACGACGCCCTCGCGCGTGAGCTCGCCCTGCTCGACGAAGCCCGGCTGCAGCTCGCGAAAGAACCTCGCGCTGCGCTCACGACGCTCGAGCGCCATCGCGCACAATTCCCCCGTGGAGCGCTCAAGCTCGAAGCCGATCTGCTCCGCGTCGAAGCGCAGCTGAAGCTCGGTCGCAGAGCAGAAGCCACGCGGCTCGCAGAAGCCCTGAAGAAGGCCGACACCGAAGGTCTGGTGCACGACCGCCTCGAGCGGTTGTTCGAACAGCATCAATGACCCCGACGTGAGCCCGCCGTCAGAAGCACTCGTCCTGGTAGGTCGGCACCGAGCCGCCGTCGCTGAGCGTCGTCATGTTCCACTTGCCGCAGAAGCTCGTGCCATTTGCGTCCGACGTGCAGGAGCACCCCGCCGCGCAGGTGCCCGGAGAGCACGGCGCCGCGCACACCCGCACGCACTCCTGGCGGCAGGCGCCATCACGAAGGCCGACGCAGATGAGCCCTGGAGCGCACCCAAGCGAGAGGATCGAGCCGCAGCTCGCGCCGCCGCACCCGCAACTGCTGCACGTCGCAACCACCACGGCGAAGAAGAACCGAAGCACGAGCCGAGAGGCTGCCAACGGTGTCAGGACAGCCATGTCAGTTCCAGCAGAGTGACGCGCGCCCAACGACACGGTCGTCTTGCACCCAGACGTAGCAGCCGACGTACCCCTCGAAGCAGCGCTCGCCAGAATACGGCCTGCCCACGATTCGGCGGCAGGCGTGGGGATCGACTCCTGCGTCGGGAAGGCAAGACGCCGTGCCTGTGAGGGCCGAGGTGGGGGCAGGCGGCCCGACCGGCCGAAGCCCGTCAGTGCTGAGCTTCTCGAGGTCCTTCGACCACGACGTGCCGATGGGCACGGTGCAGACGTCGCTCGGACTGACGTCGCACCCGGCTGCAAACAAGACCACGGACAACCAAAGCGGTTTGAACATGCCGTCGGCGGCTGCAAGTCACTGGCCAATCCCGCTGCTGGTGTAGAAGCCGCTCATGATCGAGCGCCTCGCCCTCGGCACCATCCCCCGCAAGCACCACATTCAGCTCAAGGACGCCTCAGGCCACCTGCACTGGGAGCAATGCATCACGCAGGACGGCTTCGAAGCGCCGTACACCATCACGTATCACCGCCACGCGCCGCACCGGCAGCTGCCGATGAAGACGACGCACGGCTTCGCGGGCCCGCGCACCGCGGCCACCAGTGAAGGGCTGCTCAAGCGCCACTTCCTCTCGCAGAGCCTGCCAGCGACGACGAAGAGCCCGCTCGATGCGCGCCTGCCGATGCTCTTCAACGCCGACGTCACGCTCTCGGTGCTCAAGCCCGGCGCGGACGACGCGGTGTATTTCACCAACGCCGACGGCGACGACCTCTTCTACATCCACGAGGGTGGCGGCACGCTGCGCACGCTGCTCGGCGATCTCGACTTCGGGCCTGGTGACTACGTCTTCGTGCCGCGCGGCATTCTTCACCGCTTCACGCTCAAGGCTGGCGTCGCGCAGTGGTGGCTGTCCATCGAGTGCCGCGGCGGAGCGCACGTGCCGAAGCAGTGGCGCAACGGCGTCGGTCAGCTGCGAATGGATGCGCCGTATTGCCATCGCGACTTCAAGAAGCCGACGTTCCGTGGACCGCTCGACGAGGGCATTCGTGAGCAGGTCGTCAAACGCGGCGACGTCTTCTACGGCTTCACCACGCCTGAGTCTCCGCTCGACGTCGTCGGCTGGGACGGCACCGTGTACCCGTGGGTGTTTCACATTCTCGACTTCCAGCCGCGCGTCGGGCTCACGCACCTGCCGCCGACGTGGCACGGAACGTTCGCCGCACGCGGAGCGCTCATCTGCTCCTTCGTGCCGCGGCCGACCGACTTCCACCCCGAGGCGATTCCCTGCCCGTACCCGCACTCGTCCATCGACGTCGACGAGTTCATCTTCTACTGCAAGGGCAACTTCACCTCGCGGCGTGGCGTGAGCCCGGGCTCGATGAGCTTTCACCCCGCGGGCATTCCGCACGGCCCGCACCCCGGCGCGTACGAGGCGAGCATCGGCCACAAAGAGACGAACGAGCTGGCGGTGATGCTCGACTGCGTGTTGCCGCTGCAGTTCACGGCCGCGGCCGTGGGCATCGAAGACGCGAAGTACCAGGCGAGCTTCCTGCCTTGAGCAGCGCGTTCATTCTCGAGCTGTCGGTTGGACCGGGAGGTTCCCGCTGGGCCGAGACGCACACGTGGACCGAACCGTGGCAGCTCAAGCGCATTCTCGAGGAGTTCTGCGCGAACGACGACAACCTCGCCGCGTACCACTGCATCTCGTACGGCGCGACGCTCGCCATCTGGGTCGTGCAGTCGGGCCACCTCGTCGACTTCATCGATCTGCACCCGTACATCCTGGTGGCGCTGCCCGAGGGGAAACGGCCGCTCGGTGAGTTCCGCGCCGATGAAGACGCGCTCAACGCGTTCCTCGATGGGCGTGAGGACGACTGGCTCGAAGACGTTCAGCTGACGCTTTTCTGGGATCCGATCGAAGAGCGCCTGCCGAAGCTCGAGGCGCCGCTGCTGCAGCACGACGAAGACGCGCCGTTCGAGGGCACGCCGCCGCCCATCGCGCCGAAGGACTCGTACCTGTCGCACGCGAACCCGATGACGCTGGGCTCGATGGAGCACGAGAGCGGAGAAGAGCTCGAGCCGCCGTTCGATCTGCACAGCTGAGTCACTCGAAGGTGTCTCCGTAGGTCGCGAGCTTCGCCTCGAGGCGTGAGAGCGCGGCGTTCGTCTGCTCCGCGCTGCTGGCTGCATCGAGTTCGTCGAGCAGCACACCCGTGGGCAGCAGGAAGCCGTGCAGGGCCTCGTGCGCATCGCCCGTCATCGTGCAGCGCGTGAAGATCTCCTGAAACGCCATGCGCAGCTCGGAGCTCGCTTCGGTCTTCGTCAGCGCGTTCGCCTTCGCGCGGGTGACGATGGACTGCATCGTGTGGACGCCTTCGGTCGTCTCGGGGTTCGCCTTCCATCGAGCTGCTACGGGCGGCGCTGAGGCGTGATCGGCTTCGGGTGCGGCGTGCGCGTGCTCCGGCGGTGCCGCGGCTTCGGGTGCCAGGTGCGCGTGCTCCGCCGGCTCGCGACTGACGACGAGGTGGGCGCTCGACAGCACGACGACCGCGATGGTGAGCAACCCCAGCACGCGATGCCACACCTTCGTCGAGTCGCCGCCACCGTCGACGGTGAAGCGCCCGAGGGCCTTCTGCTGCTCGGAGTCGAGCGACTCCGCCAGGCTCGCGCCACCGGCCCGCATCGCACGCGGAGCGACGACGAACAGCAGCACCACGGAGAGGACCCACGACGCCGCGGCCGAACCGAGCGCGAGGTGAGAAGTCGTCGACAGGACCCCGGCAACGGCTCCGACCGTCACCAGCGCGAGCACCGTTCGGAACAATGGCTTCACCAGCGAGAGCTGCAGCGGCACGAAGCGATCGCGCCCCATTCGTTTCATCAGCACCGGGGTCTGCACGAAGAAGAACCAGCCGAGGCTGCCCAGGACGAGCGCGAACGCGAACTCGTCGACCACCGCCGCGAGGTGACTCATGACGCCTCCACCGAGACCGCGAGCTCTGACGGCAGCAGGTCTGGCTTCGCCACGATGCGGTCGGGCCGAACGAGCACCTCGGCGCCCTGCCACCGCAGCTTCGTCGGCCTCAGCCGATCGAGCCGGTCGTGCAATCGAACTCCCGCACCGAGCTCGGGGTTCTGCAGCCGCGGCGCGCCGTCGCTCTCGAGATCGAGCATGCCCACGCCGCGCGCGAGCCGATTGGTGAACCGCGGCAACCGCAGCACCACCCGCGCCAGCAGCGCACGAAGCCCACGCACGATGGGGTTCTTCACGGTGATGACGCGCGTCGCGAACGTCGTGGTGCTCACCATCTGCGCGGCGATGGGCCTTCGTTCACGCTCGTACGAGTCGAGCAACCGTTCACGCTGCGCCGTCGACAGCGACTGCTGCTGCACGAACGCCAGCTTCCAGACGAGGTTGTGCGCGTCCTGCACGCCGGTGTTGAGGCCCTGACCGCCGACCGGACTGTGAACGTGGGCTGCGTCTCCGACCAGAAAGACGCGCCCTGCGCGAAAGCGGTTCGCCACGCCGCCCGTGAGATCGAACCGTGACGTCCACCCCAGCGACTGCAGGTTCAAGTCGACCCCCAGCCGCTTCGTCACGAGCGCCGACCAGCCAGCGAGGCTCGCCGCGTCGAAGTCCGACGGCACCTGCGCGATGAGCCGCCAGAGGCCCGGCTGCGGCATCGGCACGACGAGCAGCACGCCCTCAGGCGACAGCACCGTGTGGCCTTCGTCCTCGACGAGGTCGGTCTTCGTCATCACGTCGGCGAGCGCGAAGGTGACTCCCAGGCCCTCACGCTCGAGCGACAGACCGGCGAACGAACGCGCCTCACTGCGCCCACCGTCACAGGCCAGCAGCCAGCGCGCGCGGTGCGTCGTGACCGTGCCGTCGGGGCATCGCAACGTCGCCTCGACCGAGTCTTCGAGTTCGCGAAGGCCGGTGAGCGCCGTGCTGAACTCGACGGCGCCGCCCAGCGTCACCAGGCGCTGCTCGAGAATGCGCTCCACCTCGTATTGGGGAACCGAGAGCCAGAACGGAAAGCGCGTGTCGCCCCAGGCGCGGTTCACCAGGTCGACGCGAATCGGCGTGGCGCCCGTCGAGGGGCGAATGTTCAACGCCCGAAAGCGCTGGCCGGCTGCGAGCACGTCGTCTGCACAGCCGATGGTCTCGAGCACCTCCATCGTGCGCGCGTGCACCACCAGGGCCTTCGACATCGTCGCGCGCGTCGCCAGCCGCTCCACGATTCGCACGCTCAGCCCGTGCCGCCTGGCCTCGCACGCCGCCGCCAGGCCGGTCGGGCCACCACCGATGATCAACAGGTCCGTCTCCATGACTGCCTCCAGTTCGTTGCCCAGAGGATAAGGGCCCGAAAAGCTGGTCCATGGAGCTTGATTTGCGACTGTTTGTTCCACAAAACGGTCCCCTATGGCGGACCACTTCGACGACCTTCGGCTGCGCGACTTCGGGTTCTTCGAGCGCCTCGCCTCGCTCGGTTCTCTCGGCGCGACGGCGCGAGAGCTTCACCTGCCGAAGGCGACGGCGACCCGGTGGCTGCAGCAGCTCGAGGAGCGCGTGGGCGAACCGCTGGTGAAGCGCACGACGCGCAGCATCTCGCTGACCGAGGCGGGCCTGCGCTTCGCGGGTCACGCGCGTGAGGTGCTGCAGGTGGGGCGCGCCGCGAGGCTCGGCATGAGCTCGAGCGCCGCTGGAGGCACGTTGCGCGTCTCGGTGCCGGTGCCGATGGGGCGCGTGCTGGCGGGGCCGATCATCGCCGGGTTCAGAAAGCGGCTCCCCGACGTGCGGCTCGAGATCAAGCTGTCGGCCGATCAGGTCGACCTCGTGCGCGACGGGTTCGATCTCGTGTTGCGTGGAGGCCCGCTGCCCGACTCGGAGCTCAAGGCGCGGCGGCTCTCGACGGCGACCATGTGGGTCTACGCGAGCGCGCGGTTCCGCCACGATGACCCGAAGAACATTCCCTTCATCGCGGCGCCGGGTGACGAGGCGCTGCTCCGGCGCACGAAGGCGCTCGCTGGCATTCGGCCCGCCGTCATCGTCGACGACCGCACCGCCATCGTCGACTCGCTCACCTGGGGCGCAGGCTTTGGGCTGTTGCCGACGTTTCTGGGCGAAGCACCGCGGGCCGAAGGAGCGCTCGTTCGCCTCGTCAAAGAGCCCGTCGCCGCGCTGCCAGTGCACGCCATCTATCACCCGAGCCAGAAGGACGACCCGCGGCTGCAGATTCTCATCGAGGCGTTCGCGACCCAGCTGGCGCGCGTGATGTGACCTCAGTGCAGCGGACCGTCATCGGTCGCGAGCAACTGCGCGGCCTTCTCGAACGTCGCGCCTGCTTCGGTGTCGGCCCAGTGCGTGGTGACGCTGCCGCCGCGACTCAGCGCTGAGGTCTTGCCCATCGCCGCCGCGTGCGAGGCGCTGGTGACGAAGCGGTACATCGCGGCCTCGTCTCTCCACACCGAGAGCGTTCGTGCCGTGAGGCAGGTGTTCGAATTGCCGAACCGCGCGCCGATGAGGCCGTCGGTGGTGGGCAGCTCGCGCGTGATGGGATCGACGAGCGCTTGAAAGAGCGACATCGCCTGCTGCGTGGGTTTGCCCTGCAGGTACGTGGCCGCGATGACGTAGTGGCCTGCGGGAATTCCACCATCGATGACGCCAGGCCCGATGAACGTTGCGCTCTGGTCGAGGTCGGCTTCGAGCGTTCCACGCAGGCACTTCGTGTCATCGGGCGTGGGCAGCCCGCAGCCAGCGAGGAGGAGAAGGAGAGCGAGGCGCTTCATGGTGACTCCACGACTGCGGGGGAGACGGGGCCGAACGAGAGCGGCGAGAACTCGCGTGAGAGACGCGTCGAGTGGAACGTGTCGGCCCGCGCGAAGACCGTGACGCGAACGTGGTCATCGGTCGAAGCGGTGCGGCGCAGCGTCGCGACCCAGTGCGCGGCGCCCTCGGAGTCGATGACGCGAAGGTAGAGATAGCTGCCCACCGGCAGCCGTTCGACCACGCGTCCAACGAGGGTCTCAGGCCGCGTCAGCGCGTGCGTGACGAGCGGGTTCCCTTGTGGCGGAGCGGTCGTGACGAGCAGTGAGAGCAGGAGCAGCCGTGACATGACGGAGCTCGAACACCGGCCGCTCGCGAAACTGTCACCAACTCCACGCACAGCGGGACCGGGTGCGGCGTCTCGGTCAGCAAACGAAGCGACGAGCACCCGAGGCTGGAGCACTCGCAGACACCTGCGTCTCGAGCGCAGCGAACGAAACGGCTCCGATTCGCCACCGCAAGTTCGCAGTGCCCGCGATGGCGTGCTCCCAGAGCACCACGCCGAGTGAGAACACGTCCGAGCGGGTGAACGTGAGACGGTTCAAGTTCGCGCGCCGGTCGAAGTGGGCAAACGCGCTGCGCGGCATCTGCAAAGCGCGGTCGACCCTCACTTCGTTACGCTCACCAAAGAGCAGAGTTGTTGCTCGGCTCGTGTTCGACGGCGTGCTGCCTCGCGCCATCGCGTCGTCTGGCCGGGGCTGCCCCTCGATCCGTGAATCAGGGCGCGCAGAACAGATACGCGTCGTGCGCGAAGCTGGCCCACTCGGACTGGCCGAAGGCGAAGCTGCTGACCTCGCCCCAGTACACGTAGTCACTCTGGGTGTCGGTCGCGGTGACGAAGAGCGAGCCGGTGACCACCAGCATGCCGTCGTGCCGCACCTGCACGGCGCCCGTCCCGGTGTTCACGTCGATGACGTAGTCGTGAAAGCCCGTCGTCGTGACGGTGGCCGCCATGCCCCGCGTGTTCTCGGCGGACAGCAGGAAGATCTCACCGTTGCCGATGTAGAGCGTGTTCTTCTGACGCTGCGGCCCGAAGGCGAACGCGACGCCCGCTCCAGTGCGCCACGGTGCACCGACGGCCGAGCTCGACACGAGCTGCATGCGGAACCGCAGCTGCACCTGACCACCGGCCGCAATCGCTGGAGCCGTCATGCCGAACCACTGGTTCTCGGCGTTGGCGCTCGTACGCAGGGTGACTCCGCTGGTGGCGAGCAACGGGTCATCGCTCGAGTTGTCGAGGAGTGTCCACGCGGGGCAGTCATTCGAGGGCAGCCGGTTCTCGGTCGCGGCCCAGGCGACGTCGGCGCCGCAACCAGCCCACGCGGTGTGCTCGAAGCTGGCCCAGCGCGACTCACCAGTCGCCTCGATGCTCGCCTCGCCGAAGGAGATGGAGTCGGTGGTGGTGTCGGTCGCGGTGATGAACAACGAGCCAGTCAGCACCTGCAGGCCGTCGTGCAGCACGCGCACTGCGCCGGTGCTCCGGTTCACTTCGATGTCGTAGGTGTGGAAGGCGTTCGCGGTGGCCACCGTGGCTGAGTTTCCACGGGCGTTCTCCGAGGAGAGCAGGAAGATCTCGCCGTTGCCGATGTAGAGCGAGTTCTTGGTGCGCGTGGGACCGAACGCGAACTGCACGCCCGCCGCCGTTCGCCACGGAGCGTTTGCCGAACCCGACACGTACTGCATGCTGAAACGCATGTGCACCAGGTTGCCCGCTCGAATGTCGGGCGCCGCCATGGTGAACGCCAGGTTCTCGGCGTTGGCGCGTGTGCGGAGCGTTACGCCTCCATCTGCCAGCACGGGGTTGTCCTGAGTGGCGCTGTCGACGAGCGCCCATGCGGGACAGATGCCGGTCGGGAGGCCCTGCACCGCAGCCCAGCTCGCCGTCGTGCCGCAGCAGGTCGCCATGCCCGCGTCCGTCTGACCGGCATCGGTCGTCATGCCCGCGTCCGCGCCCGCATCTGCACTACCGCCAGCCGTCGCTGAACCACCAGCCGTCGCAGAGCCACCAGCCGTCGCGGAGCCACCAGCCGTTGCGGATCCACCAGCCGTTGCGGATCCACCAGCCGTCGCGGATCCACCAGCCGTCGCGGAACCTCCAGCCGTCGCGGAACCACCAGCCGTCGCGGATCCACCAGCCGTCGCGGAACCACCAGCGGTCGCGGATCCACCAGCCGTCGCGGAACCACCAGCGGTTGCCGAACCACCAGCGGTTGCCGAACCACCAGCGGTCGCAGAACCACCAGCCGTCGCAGAACCACCAGCCGTCGCGGAACCACCAGCCGTCGCGGAGCCGCCAGCCCTCGCAGAACCACCGGCAGACGCAGCGCCACCGCCCGATCCTCCGTCAGTTCCGCTCGTCGAATCGCAGTTGCAGCCAGAGACGACGAGGACGAGGGTCAGCAGCCCAATTCGGGGAAGTCGGAGCATGCGCACCCGTACGCGGACCAACGCCCTCCGACCACCCATTTCGGAAAACCCTCACCTGTCGAGGGTGGTCGAGCGTTGCTTCAAGGCGAACTTCAGACGCCGAGCCGCTTCAGCACGTCCTGCACGACGGGCGCGCCCAACAACACCACCAGCGTTCCCGAGAAGGTCGGCGCGTTCGTCGACACGAAGCCGGCGAGCACGGCGGTCTCAGGAGCACCGGCGCCTTCGGCGATGAGCGCCTCGACCGTCGTCGGCACCACCTTCGGCGTCGACGGCAACATCTTCGCCTTCAGCATCGAGCCCATCGACGAGCAGCACGCCGACGCGACGATGTTCGCCGCTTCCGCCAGCGCGGCCGTGCGCGACGACGCGAGTGGGCCCGTCACGCCTGGACGACGGAGCAAGCGCTGGCCCAGGCGCTCTGCCGACTCCATCGGCAACACCCACCACAACGTTCCCGGCACGTCGCCTTCGAGGGCGAACGACGCCGCGAGCACCTGCACGTCACGCCCACCCAGCAACCAGCCGAGCTGCTGCCGCGTCACCTCGATGACCCGCGGTACTTCGACGAGCACCCCGACGTCACCGACGAGGCGCGCCAACATCGACGCCGCCTGCGCGCTGCCCAGGTGCACGACCTCACGAAGCGCGTCTTCCTGGCGGGCGAGCGGAGCCGTCACGCAGTCACCAGCCTCGCGACGTCGAGAATGAACACCGGCTGGCCGTTGCCGAGAATCGTCACGCCCGCGAGCCCGGGCACGAGGTCGAGCGGCCGCGAGAGCGCTTTGAGCACGACTTCTTCCTGGCCCAGCAGCCGGTCGACCGCGAGCGCGAGCCGGCCGTTGTCTCCGTCGACCACCACGAACGGAGACTGCGCGCGGCGCACCTCGTCGGCAGGCACCTCGAGCAGCGCCGACAGCTCGTGGACGGGCAACACGCTCTGGCCAAACTGGAGCACGGGCGCATTCTGACTCATTGAGAGCCGTTCGCGCGCGGTCTCGACGACTCCGCTCACTTTTCCGATGGGCAGGCCGTAGACCTCCTGCCCCACGCCGACCAGCAGCAGGTTCACCATCGCCACCGTCAACGGCAGCGAGAGCTTGAAGGTGGTGCCGCGCCCGGCCTTCGTCTCGATGTCGAGCGTGCCGCCGACCTGCTCGAGCGCGCGCTTCACCGCGTCCATGCCCACGCCGCGGCCCGAGATGTCGGTGATGTCGGTCGCGGTCGAGAGGCCGGGCAGACACACGAGCATCAGCCCATCACGCTCCGAGAGCACGCGCGTCTGGTCGGGCGTCATCAGGCCTCGCTCGACGACCAGCGCCTTGAGCCGCTCGACGTCGATGCCGCGCCCGTCGTCCGTGAGCTCGAGCACCACGCGGTCGCGCTGCCGCGTCACCGTCAACGTCACCTTGCCCTTCGGCGCCTTGCCCGCGGCCTTGCGCTCGTCGGGCGTCTCGACGCCGTGGTCGATGGCGTTGCGCAGCAGGTGCAGCACCGGGTCGGCCAGCTCGTCGACGATGGCGCGATCGAGTTCGATGTCTTCACCCGTGATGACGAGGTCGACCTCGCGGCCACGGCGCCGGGCGATGTCACGGGCCGCGCGAGGCAGGCGATCGGTGATGACCGCGATGGGCGTCATGCGCGCGGCCATCACCTTGTCGTGCAGCCCCTTCACCAGCAGGTGCAGCCGATCGACCGCCTCGTCGAGCGGCGGGCGCAGCACCTCGGGCATGCCACGAGACAGCTCCCGCACGCGCGCAGTCGCGAGCAGCAGCTCTCCCGCCTGGTCGAGGAACTGATCCATCACCTCGGTGCGAACCCGAATCGTGCGCGCGGGCTCCTGGCCGACGACGCGGTTCGGGTCGGCCTCAGTCGACGGCGGCGGCGCGGGCAGGGCCTTGACGACCAGCGCGATGGACTCGAGCTCGATGTCGGCCACCGTGCGCATCGTGCGCGTGATGGCGTCTTCGGACTGATCGGTCTCGAGCTCGAGCGTGATGGTGCCCTGCGGCACGCGCCCGGCCTTGATGTCGTCGAGCGGCGGCTTCAGATCGAAGACGTTGCCGAGCGTGCCGAGCCGTTTGTACGCGAGGAAGCCACGCACGCCGGGCTGGTTCGAGCCGGGGTTGATCTTCAGCTTCAGCGAGAAGCGCGGCGGCGCGGCAGGGTCGACGACGGCGGGCGACGACGCGCTCGACTTCATCGGAGGCGGCGACGGCTCACTCACGAACGCGGGTGGCGGCGGCGCGCTCGGCGCGGGCATCGGCTTTCCCGTCAACGACGAGTTGAGCTCGGCGAGCTTCGTCGCCAGCGCTGACGAATCGGGAAGTCCCTGGTTGGCTGCCGCTGCCTTCACGTGGGCGCCGAGCGCGTCGACGGTTTGCAGAATGAGGTCAGCCACCGACGAGTCCACCCGGGCGACGTTGGCGCGCAGGGTGTCGAGCAGATCTTCCAGCCGGTGCGCGAGCTTCGCCGTGGCCTCGAAGGCCATCGACGACGCCATGCCCTTCACCGAGTGCGCGTGCCGGAACATCGAGTCGACGAGCTCGGGCGTCGCGCCCTTCTCGAGCAAGACGACGTCTCTCCCGAGGCCATCGAGGTGCTCGGCCGCTTCACCGGCGAAGAGCGCGAGGTAACGAGAGGTGTCCCACGAAGGACCGGCCACGGAGCCTCGCAGCGTGCTGGCCCGGGAGCCTCACCGCAAGGGGAGAACTCTCACATGGGCGAACGACTCAGGCTTCGCCGAGGACCTTCTTCACGACGGCGAGCACGTCTTCAGCACGAGGCGGCTTGACGATGAAGTCGACGGCGCCGGCTTCGATGGCTTCCATCACCATCGTCTCCTGGCCCAGCGCGCTGCACATGACCACGAGCGCTCTGGTGTCGGCGCGCAGGATCTCGCGGGTCGCGTCGATGCCGTTCCGGTACGGCATCACCAGGTCCATCGTCACCAGGTCTGGCTTGAGCTCTTTGTACTTCTCGACCGCCTCGACGCCGTTGCCAGCCTCTCCGACGACCGTGAAGCCACCGGCCGCGAAGATGTCTTTGATGATGTCTCGCATGAAGACCGAATCGTCCACCACGAGAACCTTCTTTGCCGTCGCGCTCACCGTGCCCGGAACCTACTTGGTTGTGAACGCGCGGGCTACCGTCGCGTCGAGCGCATCAGGATCGAGCACCGTCACCGGCATCGCGCCCAGTCGCGCCAGCCCCTTCACCGCCATGGAGGCTTTGGGCGCAGGTGGGCCCACCTTCTCGAGGCTCTCGATGCCGTCGACGTCCGAGATCAGCAACCCGAGCTCGCGGCGGCCGCGATCGAGCAGCACGACCCGCCCCTGCCCATCTGGAACGGGCACACCCGCGACCTCGAGCAGCACGCGCAGGTCGACGACGGGCACCACGCGACCGCGCAGGTTCATCACGCCCTTCATCGCCTTCGGGCTGCGGGGCACGCGCGTCCACGTCTCGGGAGCCACCACCACCTCGCGAATCGACGCGAGCGGCAGGGCGTAGCGATCTTTCTCGAGGCGGAAGAGCACGTGTCTCACGGTTCCTCAGTTCGACTCCGGCTGCGGCGAACCACAATCGGCGCGGCGGTAGACCTTCATTGACTCGGTGCCGCACCTCATCAGGTTCACCTTCGCCTTCGTCTCACGGGAGCGCTCGGACGTTACCGCGCTTTGACCGGCACGGGCTTCTTCGCCGCCGGCCCCGACGCCTTGCCCACGACGAGCTCGTCTTCGAGCAGGCGCACCATCTCGTCGACCTTCGCGCGATAGCCCGCGTACTCGGCCGGCGTGACGCGGTCGCAGGTGACCTGAAAGACGGCGCGGCTGGTGACCGTGCGGCCCGTCTGCGTGACGGTGCGCTCGAGCTTGAGACACTTCTGATCGAAGGTGCCCGCGGCAGGCAGCTTCTTCACCTCGAAGCCCTCGGGCAGCGTGATGCTCGCCTTCGCCTCGTCGGTGAAGGGCGTGCCGAGCACCAGCGTGTGTCGGCGGCTGGCGAGCTGGAACTGGCTGCGCGGGTTCCACGAGATGGGCACCTTGATGCGCAGCGTGTCGCCTTCGGGCCGCGCGAACGTCTTCGCCTCGAGGAGCGCCTTGAGCGTCGCGGGCTTGCGCAAGTCCTTCGCCTCGACGACCACTACCTCGCTCGTCGACGCGTTCGGCACGAGGCCCGAGGCGATGCGCTGCACGGCCTGCTGGAACATCTCTGCGTCACGCGAGGCGACGCGAATGGCCGACCCAGCGCGGCCCCGCGCCTCGAGCGTGAAGAGCCCACGCGCGCTGCCATCGGCCGAGAGGTCGAGCTCGAGTTGGCTGGTGAGCCGGTGCTTCTCGGGCCCCTGGTACGGAATCTCGCGAAAGGTGTGCTCGCCCGACACGGGGTCGATGACGAGGCTCTGCGTACCCACGTCGTCGTGCCGCACGACCTCGAGGTCGAGCATGTCGGCGGTCGGGTCGAAGAAGCGGCCTTCGCTCACGCCCGGCTGCTTCGGCACGTACACGATGGCGTGGTTGAACTGCTGCATGGGCACGTCGCGGGAGATCTGCCCCGAGTCACGCGTGCGCACGTTCGCGAAGTGCGCCTCGAGCCCGAGCTTCTTCGCCAGCGTGATGAAGAGCACCGCCTTGTCCTTGCAGTCACCGTAGCGGCGCTCGAGCACCATGGGCGCAGCGTGCGGCTTCACGCCGGCGATGAAGCTCTCGTAGTCCTGCTGGTAGCGGATCTCCTCCATGACGAACTGGTGCACGCGCTCGAGCTTGTCGGTCGCGTCGCCCGCGCCATCGGCCAGCTTCTTCGCCACCGCGTCGATCTCGGGGCTGTCACGGAACACGCCGTCGAGCAGCGACTTCTCCCACGAGAGGTACGTCTTCCAGTCGGGCACGGTCGAGAGGCGAATGTTCGCGGCGACCTCCGAGAGCGGCGGCATGGCGGGCTCCGACACGAGCGGCGGGCTGTCGTGCGTGAACCACTCGACCCGAAGCTGCTCACCCCGCTTCTCCTCCTTGCGCTCGACGGTGCCGATCTTGTTCTCGTTGAGCGTGGTGCCCAGCGGCATCCACATGACGTAGCGCGCGTGCAGGCGCTGCTCCGACAACGACTGGAACGACCAGCTCTTCGTCAGGTAGCGCGAGAGGTAGCCGGTGGGCGGAACGTCGACGCGGTACTGCAGCACGAGGGTCGAGCCGGGCTGCATGCCGCGGAAGAAGATCTGCCGGCTGCGCTCGCTCGAGGCCTCGCTGCGGGTGCCCTTCTCGTCGATGGAGTAGCTGTGGAGCACGCGCAGCCGGCCTGAAGGGACCGTCTGTTTGATGATGCGGTCGCGGCCCTGCGCGTTGAAGGCGTGCACCACGAGGGTCACCACGTTCGAGGTGCTGCCGTCGGTGTTGAGCAGCGTGACCTCGTCGTCGACGAGCCAGGCCACGTCGGCGCCCGGTGTCTGCTTGAGCGAGGCGCGCGCGGCGACTGCCTTCTCGATCGCGCTCTCGTCAGGCGCGTCATCGACCCACGGGCCACGTGCTTCTGGCGCGAGGAAGTCGACACGGTTCGCCAGCGAGTCGTTCTCGGGGTTGCGCTCGAGCGCTTTCTTCCAGGCCGCCACCGCGCTGGGCTGATCACCCGCTTCGTAGAAGAGGTCACCGCGCTTCACCCAGGGGTTCGACGCCTCGGGCGCGAGCGCTGCCGCCTTGTCGAGCGCCTCCCGCGCGCCGTCCGTGTCCTTCAAGCGGCGGCGAAGCTCGGCGAGCTGCATCCACGCGCCGAAGTCCGTGGGCCACGACTCGAGCCGGTCTTCGAGAAGGTCTTCTGCGCGCTCGAAATCTCCGCTGTCCTGGGCGAAGTCGACGAGGCGGCGCTGCGCATCGACGTGGTTGGGAATCTGCCGCAGCACCTCGACCATCAGCGCCTCGGCGTCGGTGCGGCGGCCAAACCGCTGGTACGTGCGCGACAGCTCGAGCAATCGGTCGGGTCCGTCACCGAACTTCGCGTTGCGTACGCGCTGCGCCGCGAGCTCGTCCTCCGTCCACCCCTCGCTGCGGTAGGCCTCGATGAGCAGCTCGTGGGCTTCCGACAGCTCAGGCTCCTTCGTCGTCATCTCGAGCAGCGCCGTGCGCGCCTTCTGCTTGAGCCCCTGTTGCTGCCAGAACCGAATCTGCCGCAGGTGCACGAAGCGCAGCTCGCCGCCCACCTGCTTGTCGAGCAGCGCGAGCGCATCGGCCGCGCGGCCACGCTCCTGGTTGAACCACAGCGCATCGACCTGCAGCGTGCGCGCCATCACCGAGTCGGGGAACGCCTTCGCAAAACGCTCCGCGGTCTTGACGCTGATGGGACCGCCGGCCGCGAGGTGTGCCCAGAGCGCGTGGTGCGCCATGGTGCGAGCGGCGAGCGGCGGCATCGAGCGAACGTTGAACGCGACCATGCGCTCGAGATCGGGCACCGCGAAGGGCACCGACGATGACGGCACGAGGCGCGCGGCCAGACTCCAGGCCCCTTCTTTGTGCGCCGACTTGAAGAAGACGGTGTGCGTGCCCTTCGTCAGCTTGAGCGGCACCACCACGTTGTCCCAGACGCTGCGCTCGAGAATCGACGCGCCGAACAGCAGCTTCCCGTCGACCCACACCTTGAGCGGGCCGGTGGTGAAGACTCGCAGCTGGTAGAAGCCATCTTCGGGCGCGTCGACTTTTCCTTGCGCGAAGGCGACGGCGAAGCGCGCTGGCGTCATGAGCGAGCTGAGCTCGACGCGGCCTCGGGGATCGATCGGCGCAGCCCTTCGCCACACGAGCGGCCCGAAGCGCCCTTCGTACGTCTCGTCCAGCCCGGGGCGCGTCTCGGGCGGCAGCTCGAGGTCGAAGCCCTTGCCCTGGTCGTTGTCCCACGTACCGACGATGGCGAGCGGAATGCGGCCACTCTGCGCGGCGCTGAGCTCGTCACGCTCGGGAATGCGGCCGTCACCGTTGAGCAAGGAGACGAGGTGGAACGCCGCGAGCGAGCGCACCTCGGGGCGAGGGTGGTTGTCGACGAGCTCGCGCAGCAGCGTGCGCACGTGCTTGCGCTGCGTGAACGTGAAGTCGTTCAGCATGAGCAGGTGCAGCTGCAGCGTCGCGGCCGGGTTCGTCGAATCCAGCAGGCCCAGGTGCAGGTGCGCGAGCTCTTCTGCCTCGCGGCCTTCGAGACCGGCCAGCAGCCCAGCCAGCTCGTGGAAGGTTCCACTGTCGGGCCCTGCGGCGCGTGCCTGCTCGACAGCAGCCCTGAGGTCCTTCGCGTTGCCCGCGCGGAAGAAGGCTTCAGCCGCGGCCTCGAGGGCTTTCGGGTCAGAGACAGACACTTCGCGCAGCGTGGGCGCGAGGGTCAGACAGGCAGAGAGCAGCGGGAGCGCGAAGAACGAAGCGAGGCGTCGCATGGGCCGCGCATCGTGTACCAGCGCAGCAGTCGTGTCGCGGAAGACGAAGCGGGTCGCTTCAGCGGCGGCCGGGGCGACGCTTCACGGGAACGGGCACGCGAGCGACGGGACGCCACCCGAGCGCCAGCACCGCGAGGGCCGCAGCGGCCACGAGGGGAAGGAGCGTGGAGAGCGAGTGAGCGTCGAACATGTTCATGACTTAACCACGTCGAGGCTGCGGTGGAGAATCGGGGCAGTTTCCCCACATGCCGCGGTCGCCTGATCAGGCAGTCACCGCCGCCGTTTGCGCTCGAACTCGGGCATCGCCCTGTCCAGGAACAAGAGCGCCGAGTCCTCGTCCTTGAAGAAGTCGGTGTTCGAGTTGCCGCTCGCCCGCATCACCAGCGACACGGCCATTCGCATCAAGGCCGACGGAATGACGAGCGCCACGGGCGGCGGGTTGTTCGGGTCGGGCGGCCTCTCGGAGCCGAGGATCTTCCGCACCTCACTCGACACGTCGAGGACGCGCCCCAGCACGAGATGGCCGTGGAGATGATAGGGCGCGCCAGGCTTCACCTTCTCGATGAAGCGGCGGGCGTCTTCGGGCGTGATGTCTCCCTCGTAGACGCTGCGAAGCACGGGGTGGCCCGAAGCAGTGCGGAGCTCGCTGATGGTGATCACGCGGCGCGCATTCTACGCCGTCACCCGAAGGCGACGCATCGATCACTTTCACGCACCTCGGGGCAGGCTGCGCTACGGTCGCCTCGAAACGAACGTTGGGAGGACGCATGCCGAAGGTCACTGGCTGGGGCGCGACGACGAACACCAACCGAAGGCTGCCCGAGACGGGCGCGGCGCGCTTCGAGCTGTCGGGCAAGGTGAAGACGAGCGTGCGCGAAGCCTCGGACGTGACGGCCCTGCCGAACGGGTCGTTCGCCATCGTGGGCGACCGTTCAGACCGCATCACCCTCGTCGACAAGAACGGCAAGTCGAAGGAGGTCGAGCTGCCTGGCCTCAAGAACGGCAAGAGCCAGCTCGAGGGCGTCGCGTACGACCCCGTTCGCAAGCACCTCTTCGTCGCGCGCGAAGAGTCGGGCGAGCTGCTTCGCTACGAGTGGGACCCCGCCAGCAACAAGGCGCCGAAGCTCGAGAAGACGTTCGAGCTGCCGAAGGGTGACACGAAGAACAAGGGCGTCGAAGGCCTCTCGTACCTGCCCGAGAACCTCTCACCGACCGGCAAGCCCCAGCTGCTCATCGCGAACGAGGGCAAACCACGCCGGCTCTCGCTGCTCGAGGACGGCGGTGGCGGCAAACCGCTCGAGGTGAAGCTCGAGCGCGAGGTCTTTGCGGTGTGCCGTGACTTCTCGGCCATCGCCGTCGACCCGCGCACCGGCAACGTCTTTCTGTCGAGCGACGAGTCGGCGACGGTGGCGCAGGTCAAGCTCGTGCGTGACGGCAACGTCGTGCGGGGCCAGCTGGTGCAGTCATTCCCCCTTCGCACCGGCAAGGACAAGGCGCTCGAGCGCGTCGAAGGGCTCGCGTTCAACGACAAGGGCGACCTGTTCGTGTTGACCGAGAACGACGGCGACCTGCGCGCGCTGAGCCGCAAGTAACTACTTCGCGGGCTCGAACCCGGGCGCGACGATCGAGCTGATCAGCGCCTCCCAGTCTTCGTCACAGTCGAGCTCGGAGCCCGCCGCGCCACACACTGCGGCGAGGCGCACCGTCCACGTCGGGGTGCGGTGATCCCACAGATGCCATGAGACCTGCCGCGGCACGGTGCCATCGAGCACGTTCGCCGCGCGCTGCGCCCTGCCCTCCCGCAGCTTCGGCTCGTCGTCGCCGGGCCACGTGAGCCGACCCTTTGCCTGCAGCGCCACCTCGGCGGTCGTGAGGAGGAACGCCCGGGCGTCGAGCGAAGGCGTGCGCCGCTTCACCTCGAAGAGGATGGTGGGGTTCAAGCCCCGGCGCGCCTTGAAGCGCTGCACGCTCGTCACGCGCCGCGAGACCGAGGGGTCGACCCGCTCCCACGCAGCCGGAACGCGCGCATAGAACGAGAGCACGCCGAGCAGGTTGCGCGCGGCGATGAAGGTCCACTCCGGGTGCTCGCGCCACGCGGTGAGCAGCTCCTTCGTGTGGGCCTCGAGTCTGTCCCACCGCGCTGACTCGCCGTCTTCTCCGTCGAGCACCCACGTCGAGCGCTCGGGAATGGGCAGCGCCACCACCAGCTGTTCATCGTCACGGCTCTGGATCGAGACCGCGTAGCCGGTGCCGTCCTTGCGCCTGGCGACGACGGTGCCCTGCTTCAGGTCGGCGTCCTCGATGGAGAGCCCCATGCGCCCCAGCGACAGCACCGTCGCGTCGAAGACCTCGTCGAAGGCGCCCTGGTGGCGTCGGGTGGCGAACGACTCGAGCTGAGCCTGGCCCAGCGAGCGAGGCCCGGCGACACACCCGCTCGACAGCACGAGCAGCGTGAGCCAGAGCCGCATCACCACACCTCCGTCCGCCACGAGTCGTTGGGTTCGCGCCTCGAGAAAACGCCTCGAGACGCGGCGTCTCTCACGTCATCGCGTCGATGATGGCCTTCGTGAACTCGGCGGTGTTGGCCGAGCCGCCGAGATCTCGCGTCTTCACCTTGCCCTCGCGGAACACGGTGTCGAGCGCCTTCTCGACCCGGCGCGCTTCGGTGGTGAGGTTGAGGTGGTCGAGCATCATCACCGCCGAGAGCAGCAGCGCCGTCGGGTTCGCGAGCCCCTTGCCCGCGATGTCGGGCGCCGTGCCGTGCACCGCTTCGAAGACGGCCGTCGAGGCGCCGATGTTCGCGCCCGGCACCACGCCGAGCCCGCCGACGAGGCCCGCGCAGAGATCCGAGACGATGTCGCCGTAGAGGTTCTCCATCACCATCACGTCGTACTTCTCTGGGTTGCGCACGAGCTGCATGCACAGGTTGTCGACGATGACCTCTTCGGCCTGAATCTCGGGGAAGTCGCGCGCCTGTTTGCGGAAGCAGTCGAGGAAGAGGCCGTCGCTGAGCTTCATGATGTTGGCCTTGTGCACCGCCGACACCTTCTTGCGGCCGTGCTTCTTCGCGTACTCGAAGGCGAAGCGGCAGATGCGGCTCGAGGCCTTCTCGGTGATGATCTTGAGCGACTCGACGACGCCTGGCACGACGATGTGCTCGAGCCCCGCGTAGAGGTCTTCGGTGTTCTCCCGCACGACGACGAGGTCGACGTTCTCGTAGCGCGTCTTCACGCCGGGCACCGACTTCACCGGCCGCAGCGACGCGTAGAGGTCGAGGCGCTTGCGCAGGCCGACGTTCGCCGACTGCTGGCCGCTGCCGATGCCGGTCGCCGTCGGTCCCTTGAGCCCGAGGCCGCTCTTGAGCACCTGGTCGACGGTCGCGTCCGGAAGGTTGGTGCCGAAGCGGGCCGAGGCTTCACCACCGGCGTCGGCGTACTCGTACGCGAGCGGTGCCTTCGCCGCCTCGAGGATCTTCCGCGTCGCGTCCATCACCTCTGGACCAATGCCATCACCGTTGATCATCGTGACTGTTCGGGTCGTCATGGCCCCAGTCAAAGCAGAGAGCCGCGCGGCTTTCTGCCCAATTCCGGCGGGTGACGGCTGGGGTGGCGTCGACTCCATGGCGGAAGGGGCGCGGGCTCCTCTACGCTGGCGGTCCCCGTGGAGATCGAGCGAATTCAGAAGAAGGTCGAAGCCGGCGAGAAGCTCGAGGACTCGGAGTTCGAGGCGCTCAAGCACGCCGCTACCCAGCAGGGCAGCCCCCAGCTGCGCACCGCCGTCGCGCAGGCGTTGCTGAACGCCGACGCCGTCATCGAAGCCCTGCAGCTGCTCGAGACGCTCAAGCGCGACTTCCCGACGAACATGCACGTGCACCTGGCCATCGGGCGCGCCGCCATCAGTCAGGAGAAGTGGAGCGACGCCGAGGCCGCGCTGCTCGAAGGCCTTCGCCTGCAGCCGGACGACCCCGAGATTCTCACCGCGCTCGCCGTGGTGGCGCTGCGACGTGGCGAACGTTCACGGGCGCGCGCGCTGGTCGACGACGTGTTGTCGCGAGACCCGTTTCACGCCGAGGCGCAGCTGCTCGCGGGTGAGCTGCGACAGACGGCGACGGTCTCGGAGTTCAAGGCCTCGAAGGACGACTTCGTGCACGCGCTGCTCGATCAGCTCAAGCGCCAGTCGACGCCGCACCTCGTGCAGAAGGGGCAGCTGCTGGTTCGGCTCTCTCGCAAGGGCATCGCGAAGCTCGATCTCGACGCGCTCTACGAAGACTTCAACGACTCGGGCCGCTCCCTCGACGAGGGCGTGACGTCGGTGGGCAAGGAGATCGCCGAGAAGGCGCTCGCGCTGCCCGGTGGCCGGCTGCAGTTCCTCGCGCGCGTGCTGCCCGTGCTGCGCGACTCCTCGTTCCTCGAGCGGTCAGAAGGCGCAGTTCGCCGCGAAGGGCCTGCGGGGCTGTGGATCTTCTACGCCGTCGAAGACCCCGAGTCGGTGCTCTACGTGCCGCAGGGCCTGCTCGACGCGCACCGCATGGGCGTCGATCAGCTCGACAGCGTGGCCTGGAAGAACCTCGACGCGCGGCCAGCCGAAGTTCGCGCCATCGAGCTCGAGCAGGGAGCGCTGCGGCTGTCTCCGAAGCAGACCGGTTTGTGGTGCATCGCGCACGGAGACGGTCACGACGGTGCCCGGCTGCTGACGCCTGCGCATCAGGCCGCGATGGAGAAGGCCGCGGGACCTGATCCGTTCCGCGTGTATCTCGGGCTGCGCGAACTCGTGCTGTTCTGCCGCGAAGGCGACCCGATCAACTCCGGCAAGCTCGAAGGCCTCGACGCAGCAAGAGACGGCATCGCCGGAGCCTGGCGCCTGCACGACGGCAAGCTCACCCAGCTCAGTGATTGGGCGGGCGTCGGCTGATTTCGAAGCAGCGAACGCAGAGGGCCGTGCTTCACTGAGTTCATGGTCTTCGTCGTCGCGCTGGCCACGCTGGCCGCAACGCCCAACCTCGCAGCGCCGGGCTTTCAATGCGCAGGCATCGAGCCCGCGCTCTGTGATGCCTACCTCGAGCACTTCGTCGGCACGCTGACGTCGAACGGCGTGAAGGTGACGACGAAGAACGACATGGCGCAGGTGCTCGGAGTCGAGCGGCAGAAACAGCTGATGGGCTGCACGTCTGACTCGAGTTCGTGCCTCGCCGAGCTCGCTGGAGCGCTGGGCGTCGCGCAGCTGCTCTCGGGCTCGGTGGCGAAGACCGAGTCTGGCTACGTCTCGACGCTGAAGGTGATCGACTCGCAGACCGGTGAACCGAAGTGGACGGCGACCACCCGTGTCGACACCGAGAAGCAGCTGTTCGCGTTCTTCGAGGAGCGCGCGGTCGCGCTGGCGGAACAGCTCGTTCCACCCTCGGGTCCACCCACGGTCGTGAAGTGGATTCCGGCGATGGTGGGCGGAGCGCTGGTGCTCGTCGGCACGGTGCTCCTGGCGACGGCCTACGACCAGGCGGCTCGCCTGCGCAGGTTCATCACCGATGGAACCCCGGTGCTCGATGGAGCGCCGACCACCGCTGAGGCCATTCGAGACACCGCCAATTCAGGACGCGGAGCCGAGTTCATCGGGTGGATTGGTATCAGCGTCGGAGGTGCGGCCATCGCCTCGTCGGTGCTGTGGGCGCTGCTTGCGCCCTCTTCGTCAGTCACGGCCGCCGTGATTCCCACACCGCATGGCGCGACGCTCGGGCTGACGCTGGAGCTGCCATGAGGCGACTCCTGCTCACGGCGCTGACGATGAGCGGCTGCATCAACTTCGACCAGCTCGAAGGCGATGCGCTCGACGCTGGTGGTTTCTTCGGCGGGGGAACGGCACAGGCGGGCGGTTCTGCAGCGGGCGGTTCTGCAGCGGGCGGTTCTGCAGCAGGCGGTTCTGCAGCGGGCGGTTCTGCAGCGGGCGGCTCTGCAGCGGGCGGCTCTGCAGCGGGCGGCTCTGCAGCGGGCGGTTCTGCAGCGGGAGGCTCTGCAGCGGGCGGCTCTGCAGCGGGCGGTTCTGCAGCGGGCGGCTCCGCTGGCGGCGTGGATGCTGGAGCGCTCGTTGGCCGTCCACCCGAGATCTGGAGTGGTATCGCCATCGCGCGGACTCCGAATTCATACATCGCGGTGGCTGCGACCACCGGAAACGGCAACTACGTCTTCGTCGAGCGCACGGACTCGAACCTCCTCGTTCGTGCGGTCAACAACACCAGCTTCAGCTTCGACAGTGGAGTCGTGGTGCATGACCTCGATTCCCGCTTCAGCCTCGCCGCGCTCACCACCTCGCAGGGCGTGTTCGTGCTGGACGAAGGCGGCAGCTGGAGCGCGCTTCAGCTCGGCGTCACGCCCGCCGGGACACCGACCTCGACGGCCATCTTCCGGACGGATCCGAGCACCCCGAAGCTGGCCTCCTTCTGGCGCTCGAACACGGCGAGTGCGTACGGCGCAGATCGACTCGGCGACGGCGGCTTCTTTCTTGGTGGAACAGGCACCACGCTGGGGGCCAGTGGGCTCGTGCTTGGACGGCCGACCGAAGCAGGCGACGCGGGGCTCGCGCTTTCGGGCAGTGGGCTCGAACGCGTCGACAGCTACGCACCGACCTCGGAGCTGTTCGGTTCGAACATTGGAATCACCGATCTGCGTCTGGCCAGCTCCGAGAGCCAGGTCGCGTTGCTGGGCTGGAGACAGCCCGCTGCTGGGCGCACCGCGGCCTGGTTCTGGCGGCCCGGCGTCTCCAGGGCGCTACCCATGCAGCCAGACGTTCTGGTCGAGGGCAACGCAGGCGTCCCCACGCTTCACGCGATCGCGACCAACGGAATCCGGCACGCGGCCATTCTTGGGCCGACCGCTCAGAACGGCTCCTCCTTCTGGGTGAACGGAGACGTCGATGGGGGCGTCGCGGTCGCAACGAGCGTCTGGCTGTTGGTGACGTTCAGCGACAGCGGCGACGCCCGCTTCATCACGCTCGGCCCCAGCGTGCAGAGCCCGGTCGCGTTGGCGTTTGGCAGCGCGGGTGCGGACGCCGGCCTCTTCGTGATGGCCAACTGCGTGACGAGCAGCAACGCTCCTTCGTTGTGCAGCCAGCAGGGCGGCGGCGTCATCGGGTTCCTGCAGGCGCCCTGAGATCCCTCGAAGTTCTGAGATCGACCGGCGCACCCTCTGCGTTCCGGCAGGTTTCTGAGTCACCCCACCCCGCTAACCCACTGTCACCCCAAGCCTTTCGGCTGGCCCGCTGCTCGCACTCGTCCTCGGCGACTTCGGCCGGAACGAACGAACACGACATCAAACGCGGGGTGACACATGGGCTCGACTCGATGGTGGAAGTGGCTGACGGCAGCAGGCGCGGTGGGCGCGCTCGGAACCGGGTGCGGCAATCAATCGCCAACCCCCGAGCCGGTGCAGAACCGCGTCTCGCTCACCGCCTTCAACGGCGCGAATGCCTGCAAAGATCTCGAGGCCTACCTCGAAGACACCGCCGTGCTGCAGATGAAGACGCAGCTCGAGGCGTCGCGTGACGAAGTGCCGTCGTGGGGCTGGTGGGGTGGTGGGCTCTTCGGCCGCGGTGGGCCCGAGGTGTTCGCCGGCACCGCCAACGACAAGGCCTCCGCTGCGCCTCCGCAGGCTGCGCCGACCAACTACACGACCACCAACAACCAGGTCGCCGGCGTCGACGAAGCCGACTTCATCAAGAACGACGGCACGCGCATCTTCGCGCTCTCGGGTCAGACGCTCTACGCGTCGCGCTCGTGGCCTGCGACCGACCTCGCCGTTCGCGGCACGCTGAAGATCGAAGGCTACCCGCGCGAGATGTTCCTCGAGGGCACCGACCGCGCCGTCATCTTCTCCAGCATCTACTCGTGGTACCCGCTCTCGAACGCGGCCGGCGATCGCTGCGACTCGCTCGACTGCGGCTTCCAGTCGTCGAACACGGTGAAGATCACCGTCGTCGACGTCTCCGACCTCTCGAACCTGCGCGTCACGCACGAGTACAAGCTGCCCGGCCACTACAACTCGGCCCGCAAGGTCGGCTCGTCGGTGCGCATGGTCATCAGCGACGACTTCAACTTCCCGTCCTCCGTGCGTTGGTGGCCCGAGGTCGCGAACGTCAACCTGTGGGACCCGATCAACAAGGGCCGCCGCACCGACGAGTTCAACAAGCTCATCGTGGCCAACGAGAAGGCGATTCGCGCGCAGACCCTCGCGGAGTGGGTGCCCGCCGGCAAAGTCACCGTGAACGGCGCGACCAGCACCGTCCCGCACGAGTGCTCGGCCTTCCAGAAGGTGAACGCGCCCACGCGGCTCGGCACCGTCTCGGTCGCCACGCTCAACCTCACGAACCCGACGCGCATCGACCGGTCCACCATCATCGCCGAGCCCGGTGAGATCTACGCCTCGCAGAAGAACCTCTACATCGCGACCCGTCACTGGTGGTGGTGGCCGGCTCCGGGCCAGCGCGACACGACCTACCTCCACAAGTTCGACATCTCGAACCCTGACGCCGCGCTGTACGTCGCCTCGGGCACCGTCGATGGCCACATCGTCGACCAGTTCTCGATGGACGAAAACTCGAAGGGCTTCTTCCGCGTCGCGACCACCACGCAGTTCCGCGTTCCCGACACCACCACGCCCAACAACTGGTGGGGCCGCATGGAGACCACGAACCGGGTGAACGTGCTGGCCGAGAACTCCGGCTCGCTCGACGTGGTCGGCCAGTCTGAAGAGCTCGCGAAGGGTGAGCGCATCACCTCGGCGCGCTTCATCGAAGACAAGGGCTTCGTCGTCACCTTCCGCCAGGTCGACCCGCTGTTCACCTTCGACCTGTCTGACCCCACGAACCCCACCAAGCTGGCCGAGCTGAAGATTCCCGGCTTCTCGACCTACCTGCACCCGATGGACGCGAACCACCTGCTCACCATCGGCACCTACGTTCCCGAGCCGGTGAACGGCGTGCAGCCCGACTGGCGCCAGCGCGCCCTGCAGCTGACCATCTTCGACGTCACCGACATGCGGAACCCGAAGCAGACGTTCACGCAGCTGGTCGGCACCTCGAGCGGCTACAGCGAGGCGCAGCACGAGCACAAGGCGTTCAACTACTTCCCGGCGAAGAAGCTGCTCGCGATTCCCTTCATCGACTGGAACTACAACGCCTCGGGCGCCGCGTACTGGACGTACTTCATCTCGGATCTGCGCGTGTTCTCGGTCGACGCGAACACGGGCTTCACCCCGCGCGGCGCCATCTCGATGCGCGACATGTACCAGGTCGAGAGCTACTCGAACTGGTCGTACTACTGGACCCCGCAGGTGCGCCGCAGCGTGATGGCCGACGACTTCGTCTACGCCATCAGCGACTCGGGCATTCGCGTGGCGAACGTGAACAACCTGTCGGCGCCCATCGCGACGACGCGCTTCACCCGCTACGACACGGGCCGGTGACGTCAGGGTCGGCTCGAGGCGAACGTCTCGAGCCACGCTCCCCTCCGGAAGGCCCCGAGGGTTCTCCGGAGCAGCGCACTCGACTCACCGAGTGATTCGAATGACGGGATGCAGATGAACGGGTCGTCGGCCAGGTGCCGGCGGCCCGCTTCGCTTTTCAGGGCTCACGGGTTCCCGGTTCGACTCCGCCTCACAGCTGCGCCAGGGGCCCGCAGGTCGGGTCGTCTCCCAGCCCGTTCAGGTTCACGCCCATCAACCGCGCCACCGACGTCAGCAGCTTGTCGTTGTGCGTGCCGCCGGGAACCCGAACGAGCCGCCCCGTGCGCAGCTGCCCTGCTGCGTTTCCGAAGAGCACGACGGGAATGCGGTCGATGTCGTGGTGCTCGCCGAAGTGCGAGAGGCCCACCACCAGCGTGTTGTCGAGCATCGAGCCCGTGCCCTCTGGCGTGGCGGCGAGCCGTTGCACGAACGCGCCGAGCTGGGCCCAGTCCCACTGGTGCGCGCGGATGTAGTCGTCACGCCGCTGGCCGGCGAGGTGGTGCACCTCGTCGTGAATCGAGCTGTCGACCCGCACGCCCGCCCACTCGTAGGGCCAGTGGTACCCCGAGCTGCCCCAGACGAGCCCGGCCACCTGCACGCGGTCGCAGGCGAAGGCCGCGAAGGTGAGGTCGAGATGCGCGGCGGCGCGGCCCGGCATCGACGCGTCGGGGTACGCGTTGGCAGGCACCCGGCAGCTGCTCGGCGGCGGCGTCGAGTCGAGGTCGGCCTGCACGCTGCGCTCGGCGCGCCTCAAGGCGTCTTCATGCACGTCGAGCTTGAGCCGCTCGATGCCGACGAGCTCTCGCCGAAGCCTCGTCAGATCGCGCGTGGCGCCGTCGAGCAACGATTTGCGGGCTCCGAGCCGCTTCAGGCGCGCCGCGCGCACGGCAGGGTCTTCTCCCGCAGGTGGCGTGAAGCCGCCGAAGAGCTGCGCCCAGGCACGACCAGGCTCGGCGGTCGGCGTCTTGAAACGGTTGGGCCCCAGCGCAAATGGCTGCTCGCGCATGGTGTCGCGGTTGCGGTCGGTGACGACGAGCTCGATGGAGCGCAGGCCCAGCTGCTGCGCGATGAGCTGGTCGACGCTGATGCCGCCCGCTTCGCCTTCGTTGTCGGGGTCTGACGCCGAGGGAAGAATGTCCTTCGCGGTGAGCACCTTGCCCATCGAGCGCAGGTGGTCGGCGCCGCGCGGGTTCAACCCCGAGCGCCTGAGGTCGACGCCGTCGACGATGACGAGGTGCTCCTTCACGGCCTGCAGTCCCGTCAGCATCGGCGAGAGCTGGAAGTTCGTCTCGGTGCCCGATGGGAAGAAGGCGTCGGCCGAGGGGTAGCCGCCGGAGTTCACCCAGAACAGCACGCGCCGTGGCCGCGCCTGCTGCGCCCTCGCGCGCTGGGCGAGCAACGGAGAGAAGAGCGCCGCCGCCGAAAGGGTCGAGAAGAGGAACTCGCGGCGCTTCATGGCGTACCTCCGGTGATCGAGAGCAGCTCGCGCCCGTCGGTGGCCCGAAGCACGAGGCGCCCGGTGGACTCGAGGTACAGCTGCGCGCCCGCGTTGCCGTGGGTGCTGGTGTGGAAGATGGGAGCGCCCTGCCGCTCGTAGACGACGAGGTTGCCGTCACCCTGCATGGCGGCGAGGTAGGCGGGGCGGCCTGCGGTGCCTGACGACCAGAGCGCGACGGTGCCGCGATAGAGCACGAGGTTGCCGTCACCCTGGTACACGAAGGTGAAGGCGCCTCCGAACGCGCGCCGCTCTTCACGTGGGCGAAGCTCGAGGCCCGAGCCGAGCAGCAGCTCCGACGTCACCATCGCCGAGCCTCCGCCCATCGGCGCGCCACCACCCGCCTGGCCACCGGCGCTCCCGCCACCAGCGCCGCCGCCCACCGGAGCGGGCGTGTCGACGACGACGCGCTGGGCGTACGAGGGGTGCACCAGCACGTCTTCGATGGCGCGGGAGAACTCGAGCGGCCTGCCGTCGCGCGCCGACGAGAGGTTCGCGGCGAGCGTCGTCGACGGTGGCGCGCTGCCGAGCCCCGTCGCCCACGCGACGAGGTGCTTCGTGAAGCAGGCGGCGACGGCTTCGTGGCCAGCGAGCGCGTCACTCACCGCCAGCCCATCGCCAAAGTCTCGCGTCTCACCGAGGAACGGCACAGCGCGCGCGGCGGCGTCCACCTGCTGCCCCCGCTGCTGCGTGCGAAAGCGGCCGAGCGCGTCGTAGCGGCCGAACGCGAAGCCCAGCGGCATGAACTGGGCGTGGCAGGCGCTGCACGCGGCGCCCTGCTCCATCATCGCCTCGTACTGCTCGCGCGTCGTCATGGTGGCGAAGCCGGGCACCGTGGCCGCGGTCGAGGCCGCGACGGCGGTGTTGAGGCCCGAGGGCGGGCCGATGGGCTCGCACAGCAGCTGGGTCTTGAGCATGTACCCACGCAGCACCGGCCGGTCACGGTCCGGGTCGCCGCTCGCGCCGAGGGCGGCCAGCAGCCCGGGCTGCGTCAACACGCCGCGGCGCTCGGTCGTCGGCAGCTCGACCCGCGTCAACGCCTCGGCGCTCGAGGTCGCGCCCACCAGCGGCGCCGTGTGACGATTCACGAGGGCGAAGGGCTCGGAGAGCAGTGCGGGCAAGGTGCCCTTGCCGTCGAAGGCCACCGCGGTGACGTAGGCGTCGAAGCCCTGCTTCAGCGCGAGGCCCTGCGCCGGGCTCGACAGCTTGGGAAAGTCCTGCGGGCGGCTCACCATGTCGTCGAGCGCCGTCGCTTTGAGCCACTGGCGGAACATCGCGGCCACCCGCTGCCTGGCCCGCGGCGTCTGCCAGAGGCGCTTGACGTGGGCGCGCAGCGTTGGCTCGTCGAGTGCGTCGCGCTCGGCGTCCGAGAGCAGCGCCTCATCGGGCATCGAGCCGGTCAACGTGTAGCTGACGAAGCTCGCGCGCTCGAAGGCATCGAGGGTTCGGGCACCGTCGGCAGAAGGCGCGCCGACCTCGGAGCGATAGAGGAACTCGGGCGCGAGCAGCAGGCGGGCCACCACGAGCTCGAGCGCCTCTCGCCGGCCGAGCGGCTGCGACGCGGTGAAGAACGCCATCAACTCGTCGACGCGCGCAGCAGAGAGCGGACGCCTGAAGGCCCTGCGGCCCACCTCGACGATGATGGAGCGCACGCAGGCGTCCGTCGCGGCGGGCAGACACGCGAACCGTCGCGGCAGCGTCGTCGCCACGGCCTGGCCAGCCAGCGCCTGCGCCTCATCGGCGAGGGTGAGCAGCAGCGCCTCCTGCACCTGGCCGTTCGCGCCCGTGTCGAAACCACCGGACCAGTCGGCGTGCGTGATGGCGCCCGAGGCGTCGAGGTCGAGCAGGTCCTTCACGGTCTCGCGGTACTCGACGCCGCTGAGGAGTCGAAGCTGAGCAGGCGCCTTCGCGATGGCGGGCGGCCGAGCGCGCTCCTTCGTCGCGTCAGCGGGCGGCACTTCTCCACCGGGCCTTCCGACGATGCGGCCATCACAGGAGCTGAGCGCGAGGAGCAGAACGACGCGTGTGCGAGTCACGCAGGTGACGACTTCACGGGTCATGCCATGCACCACTCGTGGAAAGCGCGTTGACGTGAGGGGCACGACGCCAGTGCTCGCGGTCACTTCGCGGCGAGGGCTGTGTGCCGCTGGTGTCACCTCGCGTAGTCACGTTCGGTGGGTGGGCGGTGTCTCGATCGCGAAAGCGCGGTTCGCGATGAGAAGCAGCCGCGGACGCTGCGCATCCCGAGCTTGGGGCGCGGCGAGAAGGAGCCACAGCTCGAATCGCCAGCCTCGCGAACACGACGAACGGCGGCGACTCCTGTGTGTGACGAGAAGGATCGCCCTGCGGCGTCGCGAACCGGGTGAGGCCGAAGTCGCGCGACGAACAGTGGTGCCGAAGGTGGCGTCGCGACTCCGCAATCGTGACGAGAAGTGACGAACGGTGACGGCAGCGTCGAGAGCAGAATCACCTCCCGAACGCGACGACGCCTGGTCGCGAGCGAGATCGGGCCGAATCACCTCGCGGTCGCAGCGAGCGACTTTCGCGGGAAGACTGTCGAGCAAGCGCGTCCCAACGATTCCGAATCGCCTCGCGGTCGCAGCGAGCGACTGTCGCGGGAAGACTGTCGAGCAAGCGACGTCCCAACGATTCCGAATCGCCTCGCAACTCCGTGCTCGACGCGTCAGAGCACCAGCGCCCCATGCGGGTTGACGCCGAAGGGCTGCGTCGACGTCTGCAGCACACGCGACAGGTACGACCACAGGCCCGGCGCCGAAGGAGCGCCCGCCGGCAGCTGCACGCGATCGTTCATGCGGCCGGTCGTGCCCACGCGCACGTACTTGCCGATGACGGTGGCCGACAGCGCCGACGCGTGGTCCGACCCCGGCAGGCTGCGCGCGAAGTCACCCATGATGGCGACGACGACGTTGCGGTTGGGCGCGTTCACCATGCGCGAGATGAAGGTGCGCAGGCCGGGGAGAATTCGCTGCGTCATCATCGTGCGAACGGTGGAGCCGCTGCGATCGCCGTGCGTATCCCAGCCGCCGTCCATCGCGAGGGCGACGTTGGTGCCCGAGGTGATCATCAGCTCGGCCGCCGCCATCTGCGCCGAGAACGAGTTCACGCTGGTCGCGTTGTTGGCGAGCCCGTACGCCGTCGCGAGGTCGGCGAAGTTGAACTGCCGCACCGGCTGTCTCAGCGTCTCGATGGCGGCCTGGTAGCCCTCTCCCAGCTGCTTCGTCATGGTGGGGCTGTTGAACAACGTCGTCGCGCTCATCGTGTACGAGGCCGACAGCGCCTTCTCGGCAGCAGCGCGATCGGGCCGCGTGACGTCGAGGGAACCGCCGAGCGCTTCGATGGTGCTGCGCATGTCGGTGATGACCTGCAGCGACACCCCGTTCTCCGTGGGTCGCGGGCCGGGCATGCCGCGCGTTCCCAGCTGCGCACACTTGATGGAGGCGTCTCCACCGAGCGCGGAGGCGAGCTTGAGCGCGTACGAGCGGCTGCCATCGGAGAAGCACGCGCTCTGCGCCACGCCGTGGTTGCTGATGCCGTGGCGAACGCCGACCGTCGCCATGTGCGAGAGCGCGAAGGCCGGCAGCGTTCCAAACGTGGGGGCGTCGACGACGAGGCCGTTGCCGAGGTCGCGCTGGTTGCTGCCCGTGACGCCGAAGGTGCCCCCGGTGGCGAAGCTGTTCGCGCTCGAGAACAACGCGTTGTACCCGCCCGAGAGGAACACCACGAGCAGCGCGGGCTTCTCGCCCATCTGGGCATGGGCGGTCGACGGGAACAGGCCCGTCTTCGCCACGAGTGAGCCGCCCGCGAGACCGGCGAGGCCCTGGAACAGCGAACGTCGTGAGAAGCGGTTCATGTCGGGCTCCGGTCAGAACGTGAGGAAGTCGGATGCGGACAACGTGGCAGCGCAGCCGTAGGCCCAGCGGCGGCGAGCGCTCGTCTCGACGGCGGCGTCACGCACCGTCACCTGCACGCACGCGGTGAGCTCGGGCTCGAGGGCTTTGCGGCTCCAGAAGCGCTCGGCCCAGGCGGCGCACTCGGTGCGGGCCGTCGTGTCGGTGGGCGCGGTGTTGTACTTCGCGGGCTGCGCCGTCAGCGTGAGGCAGCCCTGAAACGCGACGCGAAACGCCGTGTAGACCGAGACGGCGCTCAACGTCGGCTCGGTGTGCCAGCGCGCGGGAATGGTGCCGAAGGTCGACTCCGAGGAGGCGAGCATCGCGGGCGTGTTGCCGAGCACGCGAGGGAACTCGGTCGACAACGCGGTGAACGGCTTCGGGCGGCGCGTCTCTTCACCGACCTCGCCTGTCACGCGATCGCCAGCGAGATCGAACCCACCGAAGCCGACGTACTGGCGGCCCGTGTCACACGTGGGGGCCTGCGCAGGGGGACCGGTGCGCTCGGACTGCACGCTGGGCGTGCCGGTCTCGTCGGTGTCGACGACCTTCACCACCCCGTCCTTCGGGTTGAAGGCACCTTCACAGCCGGCGAGCACGACGAGCGACGAGAGCAGGAGCGTTCGGTTCATGGCGAGGTCCTCAGCGGCAGAACGACGGGTCCTTCGTGAGCGTGGCGATGGCCGACTGCATGGTGCGCTGCGCGCGGAAGGCGTCGACGCAGCGGTCGAAGAGCGGGCCTTCACACGCGAGCTCTTTGCGGCCGTAGACGAAGCCAAAGGCGATGCGACAGGCGTTGAACTCGAACTCGGTGCTGTTCACGAGCGCGGTGACGAGGCCCTTGTCGTCGGCGATGGTCTGCCCGTCGAGCAGCTGCTGCGGGCCGGCCGTGGGCGCTTCGAAGCGCATCGTGTCGCCCGTGCCCACCCGCTTCGTCAGCACGGAGGCGAGCTTGTCGAGCGCGAACCACGAGTCGAAGTGACAGCCCGAGCACGCCGCGTTTCGTCGGCCCTGCGCGCTCACGTCGAGGCCCGGCACCACCACCGCCGCCGTCAGCGTCACGCCGGTGATGTTGTTCAGCATGCGGTACGCGGTGCTGAGCTTGATGCCCTGCTCTTCGTTGCCGGCGTAGCGCTGGAGCCACGCGCGTGAGCGCAGGTAGCCGAGGCCATTGCTGTCCGGCACGACGGCGACGGCGTTGTTCACCGTGTCGACGCGGAAGGAGCCGCGGAAGAGGTCGCTCCACGGCAGCCGGTTCGTCAGCACGTGCTTCGACAGGTGGTACGTGGAGTCTTCGACCGACGTTGCGCCCGGCTCGTCGTTGAAGCGCGCGTTCACGAAGCGGGAGAAGCGCTCGATGAAGGCCGCGTCGGTGAGCAGCGCGTCGACCTGTGATTGTGGGTTCGTGTTGGCGAGGAGCGCCGTCGAAGGGCTTCGGCCCGTGAGCGTGACGGCCAGCTTCACCGCGCAGCGATTCGTCTCGAGCGTCTGCGCGAGGACGAGCAGAGGCATCAGCACAACGAGCGTGGCGATGAGTCGGTGCATGCGCGGCTCCGGCGGGAGGACGCGTTGACGCAGAGCAACGGTCGTGCCCGATCGCTCGCTCGTGCTTCCGCTCTCGGAGAACGAGACGACTGCAAAGCGACCTGACTGCCCACTCGGAGCATGGTGACTCCGGTTCGGTGTGCTCTTCGCTGAGCAGGCGCACACCGACGCCAATGCGACGCGAAGGTTTCTCGACGAAGGCGAAGGAGCGCTGTGATGTGCCGTGCACACCCGCCTGGAGGAATGGGAAACGCGCTTGAACGTGAAGCGGGTTGACGCCGGAGTGGACTGCTCACGCATGCACCACTCGCCAGAACGCCTCCCCTCACTTCGCCGTTTGCGTCACCTGACATCACGACGTTGAGACGCGGGGCCGTCGAGGCATCACGCGTGCACTGCCTGCCGTGCATGAGCGCACTCTCGAAGATCCTCAACCGCGTCACCCAGCAGGTCCGCAACGAACTCAAGCCGGCGCCGAAGAGCGTCGTGGCTCCCGTCATTCGTGATGCTTTCGAAGCGACTCCGTCACGCGCGGCGCTGACGCCACCTCCCGCCGCGCTGAGCATCGACGAGCTGAGACGAGCGCGCGCTGCGAGCATCAGCGCGAGCCGCACCGCGGTTCCCGACGCCGACGCGTACCAGCGGTTCCTCGAAGGCGCTGATCAGGTCTACCGCGAAGAGCTGAAGCGGCCGCTGCTGGGCGACAACGTCGATGTGGCCGGCGTCGCTGCCTACGGTTCGCGCTTTCTCAACGAAGGCTGGTCACTCGAGCAGGTGCGCGCCTCGGTTCGGCAGTCACCGGAGTGGCGGGAGAAGAACCCGGGCGTCGCTCCCGGCCCCGACGCGCGCGCAGGCCGCAGCCGCAACGCCGTCACCGAGCGTCAACTCGCCGACACCACCCAGGCGCTCAAAGACGTCTACGGCGAAGAGCTGCGCCGCGGCATCGATCCCTCCGGGCTCGCGCACTCGAGCGCGCAGCTGCTCAACGGGGGTGCGTCGCTCGAGCAGGTTCGTGAAGGCATTCGCACCAGCGACGAGTTCAAGGCGCTCACCACCACGCCGACCGTGCCGCCCGTCGAGCCCGGTCCTTCCATCACGAAGCGCACTGGCAAGGTTCGTCTCGACGGCAGCTCGTTCGCTGACGACCAGGGCAAGTTCAACGCGCTCGGCGCGACGTACATGAGCGCGCTGTGGCAGTACCAGAACGACCGGCCGCGGCTCGAGCGCACGCTGGCCGAGCTGAAAGCGAGCGGCGTCGACTACATCCGCGCGCTCGGCGTCGTCGGCGACGTGAACAACCCCGATTATTGGGACGGCCGGGAACTCGACTGGAAGGCGCCTGGCTACAAAGAGGCCGTCGCCGGGCTCACCGACCTCGCCTACGACACGTTCGGTCTGCGCCTGGAGTGGACGCTCATCGGCGACGGGCAGAAGAACATTCCCAACGAGCGTGACCGCTTCGGCCTCGTCGACACGTTCCTCGACGTCTCGCGCGGCCGTGAAGAGAAGATCATGCACTTCGAGCTCGCCAACGAGGCCTGGCAGAACGGCTTCTCTGGCGATGCCGGCGCCGACCAGCTCAAGCGGCTCACGAAGTACATGAACGACCGCACCGACGTGCTGGTGGCGGCGAGCGCTCCCGATGGCTGGGCGCCTGAAGACGTCGAGAAGATCTACGCGGGCGGCGTGGCCGACCTCGTCACGTACCACTTCGATCGCGACACCTCGAAGACCGAAGGCAGCTGGCGGCCGGTTCGTCAGCCGTGGGAGTGGCAGTACCTCGGCGGAACCAACGGCGTGCCGCGCGTGGCGACGAACAACGAACCCATCGGACCGGGAGCGTCGGTCGCCTCAGAGAACGACCCGCTCAAGCTCGTCAGCGGCGCCATCGTCTCGCACCTCTCGGGTCTGCCCGGCTACGTCTTCCACACGCGCGCCGGTGTTCGTGGTGACGAGGAGTTCTCCTCCATGGCCGGCCTCGACGCGTTCAAGGCGATGAAGACGTACCTGCCGCCCGACCTCTCGAGCTGGTCGCACAAGAACGCGCACTGGGCCGACTCGCCCTTCAAGGTCTACGCGAAGGACGATCGCGGGAATCTGCAGGCCGACAAGATGTGGCCCGATCTGCCTGGCGCGACGGGGGCGGTGCGCTCGTACGGCGCGGTCAACGGCGACGCGTTCTTCGTCTACCCGATGGGCATCAAGGGCAGCCTCACGATGGAGCCCCGCCGCAACGTCGAGTTCGACGTCATTCACCCACTGACTGGCCAGGTCGTCGGCCACCAGCAGGTGCGCGCTGGTGAGCAGTTCACGCTCTCGGGCCTGGAGGCGTACGTGCTCAAGGGCCGCTTCGTGTGAGACCCGATGGTATGAGCCAGGCGTGTTTCGAATCGGCCTCGTCGCTGTTCTGCTCGTCGGCTGTGGGCGCACCGAAGTGCTGGGGGCAGCATCGGCGGGCGGCATGGCTGGCACACCGCCCCAACCCTCAGGGCTGGTGATCATCTCTGAGCTGCGGAACACGCCGTTCGACGACACGCGGCCCTTCGTCCTCGCCGCGTTCTCGTCAGCCCCCTTCTCGTTCCCTGGCGACCGCGCCGAGTTCGAGCCGGCCGGGTGCGCCTTCAGCAGGTCGACGCCGAACGACGCTGGGGTTTTCCTGCCTGCAGGCACGGCCACCATCACCACAGGCTCCTGGTCGAAGGTGTTCGATGCGCAGACCGATCGCCGCTACGTGTACCGCGAGGAGGCCGCGACGACTGTCGCCCCGCCGGTCGTGACCTCGTTCGCTGGCGGAACCGTGCCCGCCTTCACGGCCACGCTGCCTGCGGTCGATGACCTCGACGTCTCCATCACCGGGCTCACCTGCGCGTCGTTCTCGTGTGATGCCATCTCGCGCGATCGACCGCTCGTGTTGACGTGGAAGCCGGGCCGGGGCGACGTCGTCTTGCGAGTCGCGACGGTCGCGACCGAGCTCGTCTGCCGGTTCCCCGGGGCGCCAGGCACTGCCACCGTGTCGGTCGCAGACCTTCAGCAGCTGCCACCTGGCTCGGCCGTCATCGAGGCCGGTTCGTTTCTGTCGGGCCAGACGACCGCGGGTTCCTTCAAGGTTGCGCTGCGCCTCTACCGTCAGTCGATCAGCGAGGGCTCTGCTGGCCTTCGTTGATCCCACGAGTGATCGATTCGGCGACTTCCGGCAACGAAGAGGCGTGGCCCGAAGTTCCCGAAGTGACTCATGCGTCTGCTCCTCGTTCTCCTCTTCGTCGAAACTGGTTGTCGCGCCTCCGAGCCACTCGCCGGTGACGGCGTCGCCACGACGAAGCGGTGGCCCATCGAGCAGGTGAACCGGCTGGTGGTGTCGGGCCCGCTGAGCGTGCAGGTGCTGGTGGGACCTGCCTTCGAGCCCGAGCTTCGGGTGGAAGGTGACTCGAACGTCGTCGCGGCGCTGCAGCGTGACGTCGCGGGCCGGAGCCTGACGCTCGACGCCAGCAACACGGCACCGTCACATCCGCTCTCGATCACCATCACCACCCCGTCGCTCGTCTCCATCTCCGCGTCGGATCGCGCGGTGGTCACGGCGAACGCCATGCGCGGCGGGCGGCTCACCGTCGATGCCGAGGGCTCGGCGCGCGTGCTGCTCAACGGCGTCGACGGAGACTCGTTCGTGGTGAACGTGAATCGCGCGGCCTCGGTCGATGCCGCCGGCACGGTTCGGCTGGTCGACGTGCACGCGGCAGACGTTGGAACCGTGTCGCTCTCGGCGCTCGTCGCGCGGGTCGCCCTGGTTCAAGCGACAGAGCTGTCGACCGTGAAGGTGCAGGCCACCGAAGCGCTGAAGGGGAACGCTACGCGCTCGAGCCGGGTCGTCGTGACGGGCGCTCCAGCGCTCAAGAGCCTCGTCGCGGACGACGGCTCGGTGGTGCAGTCGGTGCCGCGCTCAGCCGTGACGGCCGAGAAGGTTCCCCTTCGGCCGGGACCGGGCTGATTCGTTCGTTCGCTGGTGCTGATCAGTCCTTCGGAACGGCGCGCAGGTCGAACTTGCCCGCGGTGAGCAGCGGCGTGCGCGGGTCGAACACGAAGTCGACATAGTGCGCGTTCGACTCCTTCTCGACGAGCTCGACCTTGGCGCGACCGACCTCGCGATCCGCTCCGTCATACGCGCGCAGCTCGACCGCGCCCGTCCACGCCTTCTCGAACGTCATGTACACGGTGACCGTGTGCGCCGCGGTGCCGTCTTCTCCGCGGGTCGCGCGCGTCGCGGTCAGGCCCTGAGGCGCCAGCGACTCGTGCGCGGCGATCTTCACTTCCTTGAAGCCCTTCTCGATGCCGGTGCCGAGCCCTTTGACGACCTCACCCGTGCCTTCGGCGAGCGACTCGGCGGCCTCTTTGCCTTCCTTCTTCACGGCGTCTGCCGCGCCCTTGAGCAGCTTCGCCTTCGTGGCGACGAGCAGGTTGCCTTCCTCCTCCGCGTCCTTGAGCTTCTCTTCACGGCTCTTGCAGCCCGACAACGACAACACGGTGACGGCAGCGGCGAACATCAACGAACGCATCGGTGGAGTCCTTTCGAGGTCACTTCCCGGAAATGCACGGCGCAACGACAGGTCGATTTCGCTGCGCACCAACCTGCGCAACGGCCAGCCAGAACTTCAACCGCCTGCGCGCTTCTTCTGAAACGACGCGAGGCCCTTCGCTGCGCGCGCCTGCACCTGCTTCTGCATCCACGACGTCCACCCCAGCAGCAGCCCCGACGTGCCGAGCGCCTGCTTCGCCCAGCGGTAGAAGTCGAACGAGTCGCGGTGCTCGACGATGCGGCCGTCTTTGAACCGGAACTGCGCGCGAATGTCGTTCACCACTTTCCGGCCGGTCGCGCTGAACGTGTACGTGGCGATCCACCGCGCCTTGCCGGTGGTGTCGTCGGCTTCGATCTCGGAGGCCTCGACGCGCAGGTCCTTCCCCGACTCGCAGAGCATGCGCCACATGTCGCCAGCGTTCTTGCCGCGCAGGTCGGGGAACGCGCCGTCACCGAACTGCACGTCGTCGGCGTAGCAGGCGGCCATGCCCTCGGCGTCGCGTCTGCCGAAGGCGTCGTAGAAGCGGCGAATCAGCTCTGCGTTGGGGTGGCTCGGGGGCATGCCGAAGACATAGCGCCGCCCCTCTCATCCACGGAACGGAAACGGCTCAGTTCACGGTCACGCAGGTGGGCACGCCGCTCTGAATGAGACAGAGCTGGTTGTTCGCGCACTGCGCTGCGGCACCACACACACAGGGCTGCCCCACCGAGCCGATCCCGACGGGTCGACAGGCGCTGCTCCGCAGCACGTCGCACGCCACACAATCGCCCGTCGCGCTGGGGCACATGGGGAACTGCGCAGTGACTGGCCCGCTGCCCGAGCAGCACTGCGCCTGGTTCGATGAGGAGGGCGGTGGGCACATGTTGATGCTGCAGCGGCCGGTGAGCTGGCAGACGTTGCCGACACCTTCGCAGCGGGCGCACTGGTTGCCCGCGCTGCCACACAGCAACGTGCGGCCGGTGTCGCAGACGCTGTTCGAGGAGCAGCACCCACGGCAGCCGGACGCGGTGTCGCAGACGCAGCGGCCGTTCGAGCCCTGCCCCTGACAGCGCAGGCCATCACCACACGTCGCCGTCGAACCGCACTGGCAGACGCCGTTGACGAACTGGCTCGTCCTTCCCGGAGCGCACAGCCCATTGCAGAACTCGCCCGTTCGACCCGAGAGCACGACCGAGAGCATGTTGCGCGACCCGAGCAGCAGGGAGATGGGCGACGCGCAGCGCCCGCTCGAGTCACAGCACCCATTCGTGCACGTGCAGCGCACGCCGGCGTCAGGAGCCCCCGCGTCGAAGGTCGTCACCCCACCGTCGCCCGTCGTGCCGCCATCGGGCTCGACGGTGTCGGTGAACGGCCTGAGCGTGATGGTCACCAGCGTCTCGGCCTGCGCGAGCGGCGTGACGGTCTGCGTCGCAGCTTCCACCGCGTCGCCGTCGGCGTTGATGCCGATGACGGTGAGCTGCAGCGGAATTCCCGCGCGGCTGTCATTGAGCAGAATGCGCACGGTCTGCGGAACGGGGAAGGCGGCGCCCGTTAGCTGCTCGGGCCGCTGGCTCGTGGGGAAGACGTTGACCGGCGCGCCGTCGACCTCGGCGGTGCCCGAGATGACGAGCGCCTTCGCGCCGCGCGCCTCGCTGAAATAGACCTCGAGCACCAGGGCCGTCGGGCCGGTCATCTTCACCGCGCCGCACGACGTCGCCACCACCAGGCCCAGCACCATCGCCACCACCGCGAGCAGGAGCTGACGCATCACCGTCTCCCGTCGATGTCTGGCAGCGAGGTTGGGCGCGGCACGTACATGACCGTCTGCGGCTGGCTGAGCACCACGGCGGCCGTGACGCCCGCAGCGGTCGCGACGACGGCGCCTCCGATGACGACCCAGAACCAGGCCTTCTTCGTCACGGGCTCGGGCTCGACCGCAGGTGGCGGAGGCGGCGGCAACGTCGACAGCTCGGCGGGCGTGAGCGGCGGCGCGATGGGCGCATCACTGGCCTTCGCTTTGTCGGCGGCGGCCTTCTCGTCTGCAGCCTTGCGCTCGGCCTCCACCTTCTCGGCCTGGCGCTTCTCCATGTCGGCTTTGAGCTCCTTCGCCAGCGCGACGTTGGCGGCCTCGGGCTTCGAGTTGTCGATGAAGCGGCCAAAGAAGAACGCGGCGCGCTCGAAGTTGCCGAGCTGCTTGTGACACTGGCCGATGTTGAAGAGGAACCCGGGCAGCGACTTGAGCTTGTAGGCGTCGGAGTAGAGCGTGAGCGCGCGATCGAACTCGCCCAGGTCGTAGGCCTTCTGCCCATCGGCGAAGAGGGCTCTGGCGGCCTGTTCGTCTGCGTTCTTCTTCGGTTGGGCGACCGCCGCACCGGCGACGAAGAGAAGGAGCGCCAACGCGAGGCGACTACTGATTGAACGGATCGACGACGCCATCACGGCTCACCGGTTTCTTGCCGCCCGGGCCTTTGGACTTCGTCGGAGCGGCCGCAGCATCCTGCTTGAGGGTCGGGGTGAGGTCTATCGAGAGTGATGCGTTCGACGACAGGTGCACGTCGCGCGTCTCGGGCTGGTGGCCGTCGAGGGCGAAGGCCAGCTTGAGGGACTCGACGGGCGCAAGCTCGACCCGAAGAGGCGTGATGCCCAGCGCTGCGTTGGAGTCGGCGCGGGTCACCTTCGCGCCGGATGGCGTGCTGGTGACGTCGAGCCACACCTTCGTCGGAGCGGCCAGCGCGACGGGCTCGAGCACGGCAGCCAGCTGAGGCACCTTCACGGGCTCGACGGCGACGGGCGGGGTCGACGGATTCTCGGCCGGCATGAAGAGCACGACGCCAGCAGTCAGCAGCGCCAGCACGACGAGGGCGGCCACCACCATGGGCGCCTTCGACTGGCGCACCACGAAGGCGTCGTCGGGCTCTTCCTGCTGCGGCGCGGCGAGCGCGGGCCGCATCGGCATGGGCGTGGGTGCGAGCGGGCGAATCTCTCCACCGGTGACGAACGGCTCGAGCGCGGCGGCGAGCTCTTCGCCGGTCTGGAAGCGGCGCTCGGGCTCCTTCTCGAGGCAGCGCGTGATGATGCGCTTGAGGGTCGGGTGAATCGCTTCTCCGAGCGCGTTCGTGTCGGGCAGCGCGGGTGGAGGCTTGCTGCTGATCTCGACGACCAGCTTCCCGAAGGTGTCGGCGCGAAACGGCTGCACGCCTGCGACGAGCTCGTACAGCACGAGCCCCACCGCGTAGATGTCGGCGCGGCGATCGGTGGCGGTGCCAAGCGCCTGCTCGGGCGCCATGTACTCGGGTGTGCCGATGACGATGCCGGCCGCGGTGCCCGACTGCGGAATGTCTCCGATGGGCTTGAGCAGCTTGGCGATGCCGAAGTCGAGCACCTTGAGGAACTCGGCGTCGTCGCCGCGGCGCGCGAGGAACATGTTCTCGGGCTTCACGTCGCGGTGCACGACGCCGATCTGATGCGCCGCGTGCAGCGCCCTCGAGAGCTGGAACCCGATGCGCACGGTGCGGGCGATGGAGAAGTGCTGCGTCATCACCTCGGACAGCGGCTTGCCCTCGAGCAGCTCCATCACGCACCATGCGAGCGAGCTTCCATCGGGCTGCAGCTGCTCTCCGAAGTCGAAGACCTCGACGATGTGGTCGTTGCGAATCGCGTTCACCGCGGTCGCCTCGGCAATGAACCGCTGCACGAGGTCGGGGTTCTTGGCGTGTTCAGCCTTGAGCACCTTCACCGCCGCGGTGCGGCCGATGCGCTGGTGCTTCGCGAGGTACACCGTGCCCATCGCGCCTTCACCCAGCACGCGCTCGAGGTGCCACGGGCCCAGCTCGCTGCCGCTCAAGTCGTAGTCCATCGACTCGACGACGGCGTTGGACTGCGAAGGAGACGTTCGCGACCCGGAGCTCACCGTCTGCTCCAGACGAATGGGCGTCTCGACTGTCGGCAGGAGACTTTGGCCCAGCGGCGCGAGACGCACATCGATGAAACCCGCGATGCCGTGAGTGGTTGCGCGGGCGCGCCCACTGTAGCGCCGATGCTCCGGCCCGGCTGGAAATAGAGCCGCTTGCCGCGTGTGGGGCCCTGTGCGTTCAGGCTGGCGGAATGAGCGCTGTGCCGACGGTGCGAAGGACGACAGCCAGCACGAGGCCTCCGATGGCCCCCGCGAGGATGAGGCCTTTGCGGCGGTGCTCGAACTGCGTGAACGCGTACACCACGTTGTAGATGGGCAGCAGCAGCACCATCACGCCGGTGCCGAGGCTGCGCTGAAACGCGTGCGCGAAGATGAGCACCCAGCACACGACGGCGACGAGCTGGAACACGAGACCGAGCAGGACGAGCGGCACGACGCGACGTCTACCATCATTCCGGTGACGGAGGCTCGACCAGCACGCGCGAGTGCACGCCGATGATGACGGTGTACCGGAGCCCCGGGACCAGCGGCGCGCCACGGTTCGCGAAGAGGAACTCCGCGAAGCGACCATCGGGCAGCTTCAGCGACCAACCCGCGCGCCGCTGCTGCTCGTCGAGCGCGATGGCGCCCTTCACCTCGACCGCCCGGCCCAGCACCGCGTCGAAGAGCGCGAAGCGGGAGACGCCGATGGGGAAGAGGCTGATGAGAAAGAAGAAGGACGCAAACAGCGCGCGCAACGGCACTGACCAGCTCGAGACGACGCCGCCGAGCGAGATGGCGAGGAGCGACAGTCCGATCACGAGCAGGCCTGCGGCCTTGAGGCCCAACTGGAGCCGAACCCGCGGAGGAATCGGCTTCACGCGCGGCGCTTTCGTGGCGTGGCGATGAGCGCGAGCTTCTGGGCGCGGGTCAGTTGTTTGAGCGCGTACTCCTCACGCAGGGCACCGGGTTTGTCGCGTTTGCGGCGGCTCCACACGAGCGTCACCGGACCGCGGGAGCGCGTGTAGCGAGCGCCCTTCCCCGTCGAGTGCGCCTCGACCCTGCGCTCGAGGTCGTTGGTGATGCCCGTGTAGAGCGAGTCGTCGGCGCAGCGCACGATGTAGACGAACCACGGCATCGAGCGTCGACCATAGCGTCAGCCGCGCGGCGGCGAGCGCTTGGCGAGCAACTCGGTGCCGTCATCAACCGACGCAGGTCGCGCGTGTCAGCCGAGCGGTCGAACGGTTCGCGAGGAGCCACTCCGGGCGCGTCATCAACCGACCCAGGTCGCGCGTTTCAGCCGGGCAGCCGAGCGGTTCGCGAGCAGCCACTTTGCGCGCGTCATCAACCGACCCGGCTCGCGGTTTTCAGCCACGCAGTCGTGGGGTTCGCGAGCAGCCACTTCGGGCGCGTCATCCGCGCGGTGTCGAGCGTTTCGGGAGCACGGACGGCACCTCGCGGCCCAGCACCCAGTCGTCGAGCACCGCGTCGTTGAGCGCATCGCCCACCACGTAGAGGCTCGAAGCGAAGGCGCCTGCGGCCACCGGCTCCTCGCACGTCATCACGCCGGGCTCGAGGTACGAGGCGTGACAGAAGCTGGCGCGTTCACCGTCGAGGCGAACGAAGCCGACGTGCAGGTCGAAACCCACGACGAGCAGCTTCGCCTCGGGGAACTCCTTTCGCATCGACGCCAGCGCTGCGGCGGAGTCCTTCGGCTTGAGCCACTCGACCTTCGTGCCGCGCGCGAGCGTCGAGACGATGTACGCCGAGGCCTGCTGGGCCAGCTTCACTCGCTCGAGCTTGAACGAGGCCTGCTCGAGCACGGTGGTGACGAAATAGCCGCACGCGATGGTGCCTTCGCGCGGGGTCGTCGTCGTTCCGTAGAACGCCCATGGCGTGCCGCTCCACGAGGGAAACGCGACGTCATCGACGTAGTCGAGCAACGCCTGCCGCGCGGCGCTCCGGGTGGCCACCTTGTCCTTCTTCCACGCCTTCGCGAGCTCGACCCGGCGTGTCTCCAGAGCCACACGCCCTTCGTCGTAGCCGGGCGCAGCAGTCAGGGTGAGGGCGAGGAGCGTGGTGAGCATGGCCTTTTCAGACTCCGGCGACCTGCCCGGTCGTTCCCCGCTGTTGCACCGCAGGGCCGCATTCCCCACAATCGACCGCGAGATGGCAGACGAGATCGACGACCGCACGAAAGACGTCCTCAAGGCCGTCGTTCAGGAGTTCATCACCACCGGCGAGCCCGTCGGCTCGAACCAGCTCACACGCCGCAGCGAGTTCGACGTCTCGCCCGCGACGATGCGCAACGTGCTCGCCGAGCTCGAGGAGCTCGGGTACCTCGAAAAACCTCACACCTCGGCCGGCCGCGTGCCCACCGACCACGGCTACCGCTTCTTCGTCGACTCGCTGCTCCAGCTGAACGAGCCGTCGCCCAAGGAGCGCAAGGCCATCGAAGACGGCATCGCGCAGACGACGGTCGAGGAGCGCCTGCAGGAAGCCGGGCGCGTGCTGCATCACCTCTCGCACCACGCCAGCATCGTGCTCATTCCCCGGCCGTCGGCCGCCACCCTCACGCGCATCGAGTTCGTGCGCATGAAGGGCGACAAGGTGCTCGCGATTCTGGTGTCGGGCGGGCAGGTGCAGAACAAGCTGTTGTCGGTCGACTTCCCCGTCACCACCGAAGAGCTCGCCGCCGCAGCCAACTACCTGAACGAAATTTTGCGACACGGCCTGCCCATCGAAGAGGTGCGCGGCCGAATTCTGCAGGAGCTCGACAGCGAACGTGCGCAGTACGACGTGCTCGCCTCACGCGCGCTGCAGCTGGGAGCCGCCGCCACCGACGTCTCGTCGAATGAGCGCCTCGTCGTCGAAGGCACTGGCACGTTCCTCGAGCAGCCCGAGTTCGCCGACGACGTCAAACGCATGCGGGCGCTGTTCCGCGCGCTCGACGAGAAGCACAAGCTGCTGCAGCTGCTCGACCGCGTTCAGCGCGCGAGGGAGATGCAGATCTTCATCGGCGCCGAGAGCGAGTTCTCGGCCCAGGGTGACGTGAGCGTCATCGTCAGCCCCTACGGCCCACCCGAGACCGTCGTCGGCACCGTCGGCGTCATCGGCCCCACGCGCATGAACTACCAGCGCGTGATTCCGCTGGTGAACTTCACCGCGCAGGTGCTCTCGCGCGCGCTCGAAGACGAGTGACCGTCACTTCAGCGCGCGCACCTGCTCGAGGACACCGTGCGTCTCGCGCGCCGCCTCGGCGGGCTCCACCGACGCCGACTCGCCCTCGAGGCCCTCCGACTCGACCAGGAGCAGCGAGAACCACGTGCTCTGCCCCTCGGGAAGAACGACGCGTCGAGCCTGGGGCGCTGGTCTTGTTGCTGGCGGCGGCGCGGTGATGGGCGCCTTGCGATTGGGCCGAATGCTGATGGGTTGCTCACTCGGCGCCGTGTCGGGCGGGTTGGTCGCCTTCGCCCGCTTCTCTGCCGACCAGACAGCCTCGAGGCGGAAGACGAGGCGGCAGGTCGACTTCGTGCCGTGCGCCCGAACGCGGGCGGCGCGGGCCTCGGCCTTCTCCGGCGCGGCGTTGAGCCGGTTCTCGTGCAGGACGAAGACCTCACCCTTTCGCTCGAGCGTCAGCAGCGGCGGAGCCAGCGTCATCGACCACCCCTTCGGCAGCGCCGTGGCGAGGCCTTCGAGCGCCGCGTCTTTCAAGGGCTGCCACGTCTCGACGATGAGCTGCCGCTCGGTGAAGCGCTCGGTGCTGCCCGGCCGTTTCCCCTTCCCCTCCAGCATCAGCTCGTTCCCTTCGAGCCGAAGCAACTGACCCTCGGGCAGCGGCTCCTTCACGTAGACGACGAGCTGACCGCCGCCGAGCGTGTCGAACGCCTCCATGCGCCGGCCCGGCTGAGGGTCGACCATGTGCTGCCACACCTCCTTCGCCACCCACCCCTCGACCGTCAGCTTCTTCGGCTCGGCTGCCATCACGCCTCCAGACCAGAGCAGAACACCCAGCAACGCGCTTCGCATGCGACCACGGTACTGCGCGTCGGGGCTCCTGTGTCCTCCCGCTGAGGACACTCGCGGTGCCAACTCGAGAGAACAGGTGAACACGGCCGTTGGCTTCATCATTGCTCTGGAGACGTTCGCGCTCCCGAACTCTCTCGGGACCAACCTCAGGAGCCCCGCCATGAAGACCACCAACGTTCGTCCGCAGCCCACCTTCGCCAGCCTCGAGCAGCGCGTCGCCAACCAGGAGCGCCGCATCAACGAAGGTGTTCGCAACGGAACGCTCACCGAGACCGAGGCGACGTCGCTGCGTCAGCGCGTCGAAGCGGCGAAGGTCGGCATCGAGGCTGACCGCTTCGACGGCAACGGGCTCACCCAGCGCAAGCCGGCCGAGCAGCTGCTCAACGGCATCTCGAAGGACATCGAGGGCGCGAAGCACAACGAGGTGATGGACCTCGACAAGGGCGTGGCTGAGCTCGAGCGACAGGTCCTGGTCGGCGGGAAGGACGGCACGCTGACCGAGGGCGAGGGCGCGAAGCTGGGTGAGCAGGTCACCGTCCTGAAGAACGAGCTGGCGCAGGCCAAGACGCCGGAAGCGAAGCAGGCCGTTCAGGAGAAGCTGAAGGCGCTCAGCAAGGAAGTGCGCAGCGAGCGCAACGACGAGCAGTTCAACGCCGGCAAGCGCCTCGAGAACTTCGAGAAGCGCATCGAGCGCGGCATCGCTGACGGAACCCTCAAGCCTGGCGAGGCCGCGACCCTGCTGGGCGAGGTCGCCGGGCTGAAGCTGCTGAAGGACATCGGCTTCAAGAGCGGCAAGCTCTTCAACCGCGTGAGCCACGACATCTTCGCGCAGCGCCACGACGCCCAGGTCGACGTGCCGAAGCGCTCGGCCGCCATGACCTCGCAGCTCGACGCCGCGGTGAAGTCCGGCAAGCTGACGCCCGAGCAGGCCGCCTCGTTCAAGTCGCAGCTCGAGACGCTCACGAAAGAAGGCACGCCCGCCGCCGGCCCGCGCCTCAACGTGCTGCAGCAGCAGATCATCTCGGCCATCATGTCGGCGAAGCCGGCACCGCAGCCGCCCGTGAGCCAGGCCTGAAGCCGCTCAGAGGTCGCGGCGGAAGATGAAGCCACCCTGGCCGCTGAAGAAGCAGCGTCGGCTGCGGCACATGACCCTGCCATCAGCGGTGCCAGGGTGGTCTTCGATGATGGTCGCGCTCTCGATGCCACCGTCAGCGTCGCTGCGAATCCAGTACGAGAAGTCGGTCGCGGTCACCTGCAGGTTGACGATCGCGTTGGTGGTGGCAGCCCAGGAACCCGTCAACCGCGGCGAGGTCCCCAGCAGCACGCCGCCATCGGCGCGCACCAGGTACATCGACGACGAGTTGGTGCTCATGTCGACCGCGAGGAACTCGTCAGCGCTGCGAGGCGCACCGACGTCGATGTCGGCGCCGAAGAACAGCGTGGGACCCGTCGCGCCGCCATCGAGCTTCGCGGCCCGGCCTCCACCCGAGTAGCCGATGCCCCAGACTGCAGGCCCGACCTCGATGAGGCCCTGCATCGTGCCGGGGAATGAGCCCGTGACCGCCACTCCCGAGGCGGAGAACGCGCTGAAGGTGGCGGCCACGTTGGCCGCGTAGAAATCGCCGGCCGACGAGCACCCGACGTAGTTCGTCGGCGCGGCCGCAGTGGTCGCGAGGGGAACCAGCGACGACGTGCTCAGCCGATACACACCGCCATCGGCATCGAGCGCGACACCCGTCGAGCCATTGAAGCAGCCGTGCCTGAAGTTCACGCCACCGAAGGTGGTCGACACGGGCTGCCAGTCACCAGCGCCGACCCGACGCAGCACGAGCCCGTCGTTGCCCACCGCGAACAGCTCGGTGCCATCGCCGTTGCCGACGATTCTGGTGATGTCACGACGGTCGCGCGGAACGAGATCGGCCCAGCTCGTGCCGCGCCGACGAAGCGCCGTGCCCGCGATGCCATACGCGTAGACGTCAGTGCCCAGCACGTTGATGCCGTAGATCGAGCTCGACGCGGGCGCCGTCGTGACCGACCAGGTGATGCCGTCCCAGTAGGCGATGCGACCTTCGTTGGCGCCTGCCCACACACCCCCGCCCGGGAGCGCGTCGATGGAGAACATGGTGAAGCTGCCCGGCACGTTCGGCAGCTCCGTCCACCCGGCGGTGTTGAGGCCGCCATCAGCCAGACCTGCCGAGCGGAAGGCCTTCACGCCCGCGACCACGAAGTCGGTCGGCCCGACGCCATCGATGGCGTAGAAGTGCTGCCCCGCGTTTCCGGCTGGCGGTGTGACGAGCCCCCACCCAAAGCCATTGAAGCGAATGATGGTGCCGTTGAGCCCGACGGCGAGCACGTTGTCGGCGCTCGAGCCCCACAGCCCCATGAGGGAGTTGGTGGTGGGTGACGAGGTGGAGCTCAACGTCGCGCCGTCCCAGTGAGCGATGGCGCCGTTGTCACCGACGATCCACACGTCGTTCGGCCCCGAGCCCCAGACCGATCGCAGCTCGGGGTTGCCCATCACGCGCAACGTCGTCGATGAGGCGCCGTTGAACCGAACGACCTGACCCGACGAGCCAACGGCCCAGACGTCGGTCGCCGAGGCGGCCCACACGCCGCGCAGACGCACGCCATCGCCTTCGCGAACCTGTTGCCACGACTGCCCGTCCCACTTCATCAGGTGGCCGGCGTCGGAGACCATGAAGCCCAACGTCGGGCTCAGGAAGAACTGGCCACGCCAATTGGTGAGGCCTCCGAGGGGGCGCTCGACGCACCAGCCCCGCACGCAGAGGTCGCCAACGAACGGAGCCGTCGACGCAGCGCCACCGGCCGTCGAGCCACCTGCCGTTGCCGAGCCTCCTGCCGTCGAGCCGCCCGCAGTGGAGCCGCCTGCTGTCGAAGAACCGCCGGCAGTGGAGCCGCCTGCCGTCGAAGAACCGCCGGCAGTGGAGCCGCCCGCCGTCGAAGAACCACCGGCGGTGGAGCCGCCCGCCGTCGAAGAACCACCCGCAGTGGAGCCGCCCGCAGTGGAGCCGCCCGCAGTGGAACCACCCGCGGTGGAGCCGCCCGCCGTCGAAGAACCACCGGCCGTGGAGCCGCCTGCCGTCGAAGAGCCACCCGCGGTGGAGCCGCCTGCCGTCGACCCGCCTGCCGTGCCGCCTCCGCTCCCGAAAGACACGGGCGAGCATGCGCCAGTGCGGCACTCATTTCCCGAGGAGCACGAGCTGCAGGTCGCTCCGTTGCGGCCGCACGCGTTGTTGTCGAAGCCGCTGACACAGCGCCCATCGGCCTGACAACAGCCACCACACGAGGTCGGGTCGCACTTCTGGGCCGTGGGCCCGCACCCTGCGAGCAACGCCAACGACAAGCAGACGAGTGAAAGGGCTCTCATGGTCGGAGAAACACCCAGTCCCCAACCGATGTGAAGGGAAAAGTCGTCAGCTGCGGGACTTGCGCAGCACGCCGATCTCCAGAGCCTCGAACCAGTCGATGAAGCGCATCACGTCGTCGCCGCGGTAGATCGCGCCGTGCTGTGGGCAGAGCATCGTCGGCTTCAACGCCCGCGCCCGGTGACACCAGTCGTTCTTCGCTGAGGCAGAGCCCATCCACCGCTTGTGGAAGCCCTCGGCCAGCTTGATGTGCTCGCTGAAGTCCTCGACGAAGAGCGGCGCTTCGGGCGGCTGCAGGGCTGCGCCGACGTCTCCGGTGAACAGAATGCCCGCGTCGGGATCGTAGAGGTGGAAGTTGCCCGACGAGTGAAGGAAGTGCGCCGGCACCGCCTGCAACATGAAGCCGCCCACCTCGATGCCGCAGCCCTCGTCGGGAATCGGCACCAGCGTGCCTTCGTCTCCACCGAAGTGCGGAATGAACGAGCACCACAACCAGCTCGTGTGGCACTTGATGGCGGGGTTGAAGTCGAGCCACAGCGCGAGCGACGAGATGACGTCGGGGTCCTGGTGGCTCGAGAAGAGCGTGTTGATCTTCCGCGGGTCCCACCCCTCGGCGATGGCCGCGAAGATGGCGGGGAAGACCTCCTGCCCACCCGGGTCTGTGAGCAGCGTCGCGTCGCCATGGCTGATCAAGTACTCGTTGGTGTCGATGAGGTGGTTGGGCCGCGACGGGTCTCGCGCCACGACGCGCCACGAGTGCGCGCCCTTCTCGTACAGCGTCACCATCTTCTTCATGCGGCCTCCCTGGCCGACCGTGCGAGTGGCACCAGTCGTTTTCCGATTCGCAACACCGAGTTGGCGTGTTCTCCGAATTCACGCGCGACCTGCGAGAGCACGGTGCGTTCGGGGTGCCCGGCGCCGGCCGCTTCGATCATCGCCGTGTGCGAGAGCACGATCGCCATCAGGCCCAGCTGCGTCAGGGCCTCGAGCTCCATGATGGTGCGGTGGAGTTCGGCCAGGCGGATCGAGCGCACCTTCGCGTCACGCAGCGAGGTCGCGACGAGGCAGTGCTCGACGGTGCCAGCAGGCGCGAGCTGGGCGGCGCGCTCCATCAGCCGACGCTTGCGCATCATCGTGCGAAACTGGCTCTCGCGAACCACCGACTCGCCGCACAGCTTCTGCAGCGACTCGAGCTGGGCGGCGAGATCGTCGCTCCAGCGTCGCATCTGATGCGACACCTCGCGAAACCCTGCCAACCCCGACGACTGCTGCTTCGCGCTGCGCACCAGGGCGTCGAGGGCCCGAATGCGCACCTGAAACGAGTGCTCGCGCATGTCCTTGGCGGCCTCGTTCAACGCAACCACGACGGTCAGACCATTCACCGGGCTCACGATGCCGCGATCGGGAGCAATTGGTGGGCCGAGCGAAACGGCGTCAGAGAGGTGACGCCCGCGTGATCTGCCTCATATCCACCATGCGAAGTTGCCGTGCACGAGCCCGCCCGAAGCTCCAACGCCATGACCCTCGACGTCACCGTCGACCCACCGCGGTCACTTCGACTTCGGTCGGAAGATCTTCGGCGCCCGCTCGGTGCCTTCGAGGAACGCGCCGCCGAGGAGGTCGATGCAGTAGGGAATCGCGGGAAACACGGCCTCGAGGCATTCCCGAATCGCCGCAGGCTTGCCTGGCAGGTTCACGATGAGCGCCTGGTTGCGAATGCCAGCGGTCTGCCTCGAGAGAATCGCCGTCGGTACGCTCTTGAGCGACACCTGCCGCATCAGCTCGCCGAAGCCTGGCATCAGCTTCTCGCACACCGCCTCGGTCGCTTCGGGGGTCACGTCACGCGGCGCAGGGCCGGTTCCGCCCGTCGTCACCACGAGGCTGCACTTCGCTTCGTCGACGAGCTCGATGAGCGTGCGCTCGATGGTGCCGCGGTCGTCGGGGATCAACCGGTACTGCTTCTCCCACGGGCTCGAGAGCCACTCGGTCAGCGTGGCTTCGATGGCCTTGCCCGAGAGATCTTCGTAAACGCCGGCCGAGGCGCGGTCCGACATGGTGACGATGCCGATGCGTGCGGGAGTGGTCATGGCGCATGGTTTATCGCGATGACGGACCAGAGAGGCTCTGGCATAGGGGCGCGATGACCATCAAAGCCGACAAGTGGATTCGCCGCATGGCGCTCGAGCGGAAGATGATCGAGCCCTTCGAAGCGGGAATGGTGCGCGAGACCGAAGGGCGGAAGATCGTCTCGTACGGCACCTCGAGCTACGGCTACGACGTTCGCTGTGCCGACGAGTTCAAGGTCTTCACGAACATCAACAGCACCATCGTCGACCCGAAGACCTTCGACCCGCGCAGCTTCGTCGACGTGAAGGGCTCGGAGTGCATCATTCCGCCCAACTCGTTCGCGCTCGCGCGCACCGTCGAGTACTTCCGCATTCCGCGTGAGGTGCTGGTGGTCTGCCTCGGCAAGTCGACGTACGCCCGCTGCGGCATCATCGTGAACGTCACGCCGCTCGAGCCCGAGTGGGAAGGCCACGTGACGCTCGAGTTCTCGAACACCACGCCGCTGCCCGCCCGCATCTATGCCAACGAAGGCGTCGCGCAGATGCTGTTCTTCCAGAGCGACGAGGTCTGCGACACGAGCTACCGCGACCGCGGCGGCAAGTACCAGGGTCAGACCGGCGTCACGCTGCCGAAGGCCTGAGCCAACCAGCAGGTCAGGCGCGGAACCGACTCGAGCCGATCGGTGACATTGCGTGGTGGGTGTGGCTGCTCGCGCATCCTCCGCGACGCCGACGCCAGCCACCGGGTGGGTGGTCAAACTCGTGATCGTTCAGGAAACGCGAAGGCCGGCGGCTGACTCGCGCCTCCACTCCAACGCCAGCCACCGGGTGGGTGGTCAAACTCGTGGTCGTTCACAGGTCGGCGAAGGGCGTCGGGCCGGCTGCCAACTCGCGCGCCCTCGCGACTCCGACGCCAACCACCGGGCGGGTGGTCAAACTCGTGGTCGTTCAGGAACGCGAAGGGTGCGTCGGGCCGACGGCGGCTGACTCGCGCGTTCTTCGCGACTCCAACGCCAGCCACTGGGTGGTCAAACTCGTGGTCGCTCAGGAACGCGAAGGGGCGACTGCCCCGAGGCTGACATCGGTCCTTCCCCACTCCGACGCCAGCCACCGGGTGGGTGGTCAAACTCGTGGTCGTTCAGGAAGCGCGAAGGATGCGTCGGGCCGACGGCTGACTCGTGCATCCTTCGCCACTCCAACGCCAGCCACCGGGCGGGTGCTCAAACTCGTGGTCGTTCAGCAACGCGAAGGGGCGACTGCCCGAAGCTGACTCGTGCATCCTTCGCCACTCCGGCGCCAGCCACCGGGTGGGTGGTCAAACTCGTGGTCGTTCGGGAAACGCGAAGGGTGCGACTGCCCGAAGCTGACTCGTCCACCCTTCGCGACCCCGACGCCTGCCACCGGGTGGGTGGTCAAACTCGTGGTCGTTCAGGAAACGCGAAGGGTGCGTACGGGGACGGCTGACTCGCGCGTCCTTCGCTACTCCACGCAGGTGGTCAATCTCGTGGTCGTTCAGGGCGGCCAACTCGCGCGCCCTTCGCGACTCCGACGCCAACCACCACCCACGTGGTCAAACTCGTGGTCGTTCAGGTCCGCGAAGGGCGTCGGTCCGGCGGCCAACTCGCGCGCCCTTCGCGACTCCGACGCCAACCACCACGCAGGTGGTCAAACTCGTGGTCGTTCGGGGAAACGCTGCGAGGTATGGGAGGGCCCCCGTCCTGGGAATCGCTCGACGAGCGGGCCGGGTGAATACTCCCGCGACCCCGTCGTCCCGGAGCGGCCATGCACCCTCGCCTCGCAGCGCTCGCTGTCGCCGTCACCTTCGCGTCGTGCACGTGCGGCACCAACCCGCCCCCTGAGACCGAGTGCGTGCGCAACAGCGACTGCGCGCGCAACCGCGTGTGCCTCGACGGCCTGTGCGTCGATGGTGTGACCGGTGGTGGAACGGCGTCGGCGGGCGGCACCGCGATGGGCGGCGGCCAGAGCACTGCGGGTGGCCTCGCATCGGCTGGCGGCACGGCAGGAGGGTTTGCGGGTGGAACGGTCGGCGGTGGCAGCGCTGGTGCAACGGCGGGCGGCGCGGCGGGTGGCCTCGTGGGCGGCGGCGCGGCCGGCGGTTCAGCCATCAGCACGGACGGCGGCCACGACGCAGGCATCGACGGTGGAGCACCCGATGCCGGCTGCCAGTGCCCCGACCTCGAGGAGTGCGTTGGCGGCCTCGTCTGCGTGCCCCGCTACGCGCTGCTGCAGTGGCGCGCTCCGTCGACCGGCGCCGTCTTCTCCGTCGGAGCCTCCGTGCCGCTCGAGGCCGCGCTCGTGCTCGCGAGCGGGCGCACGCGCAACGACCCCGGCTCCATCTCGTTCGAAGCGAGCGGAGACGGTGGACGTGTCAGCGGCGTGCTCCAGCGCGTCGACGCCGGGCTCTTCTCGACGAGCATGAGCTTCCCGGTCGGCAGCTGGGCCGCCACCGTCTCGATTCCCGACGCGGGCCTCGCTGACGGGCCGCTCACGTTCTCGGTCATCACGAGTGACTTCGCGCTCTCGTGGGCGCCGCCCCCCGCTCGCATCGCCAGCCCAGGCCTGCTGCCACACGACCCCTCGCAAGACGCGGGCACCTTCTTCCGCCGCGACGAGACGACGACGCTCGTGGTGACGAACAGCGCGGCCGCGACGAACGTGACCGTGACGGTGTTCGGCCTCACCAGCGACGGTGGCACTCCACCCCTCGCGCTCACTGCCGCGCCCTCGTGTGCCCCCTGCACGGGTGCGGGCTTCTGCTCCTGTTACCCGCTCGACCTCTCGCTCCCCGTGCTCGAGGCCTTCCGCGGCCGCTTCTCGTTCTCTGTCAGCGGCACCGTCAACGGCGCGACGGTGACGACCACGAGCCAGACGCACCCCACGCGCGTGCCGCCATTGCCGGTGACTCGCTGGAAGTGGGCCTGGGTGAACGGTGCGCAGAGCACTGACGGCGGCGTCGCCACGACGACGAACCCGGCCCTCGACCGGCGTGGCTCGCTCTACTTCGGCTTCAGCGATTTCTCTGGGGGCTTCCCTTCAGGGGGCCTCAAGGCGCTGTCGCATCAGGGCGCTGTTCAGCTCACGACCCAGACCCTCCTCTTCCCGACGACCGACGTCGTCATCTCCTCGTACGACGGGGGCGTCGAGACGGCGCTGGTGGGCGCGCAGGGAGCTGGCTTCGTCGCGCTCGCACTCGACGGAGGGGTGTCGACCATCTGCGACCCTGCCGCCGGTCAGGGGTTTCTGGTGACGGGCCCCATGGGCGTTCTCACGACACCGCCACCCCTTCCCATCGAGATGCCCTTCGGCATCGCGACCGTCTCGAACAGCCAGCAGCGACGGTTGGTGGTCGCAGGGCCACTCAACAACTGTGCGTTCGCGCCGCTGACGCCTGCGAGCCCCACGTCGAAGAGTCCATTCTTCGCGAGCGGTCAGAACATCACCTTCGCCAGCGCAGAGAGTGGAACCGTGCGGCTGGCAACGACCAACGTGTTCAGCATCACCCTCGCCGGAAGTGGCCCGTTGCCGGGGTCGCTCGGTGCGCTGACCGACCTCTTCCCCACTCCGCCGTTCTTGAGTTCGCAGGTGGCGCTCGGGACATCCGCCGCAGGAGTCTGGTGGGCGGGGAACAGCCCCGCCGTCGGCCCGACAGGCAGCGCGGGTGGCTCTGGAGTCGTCGCCACTGGCAGCCTGGCGAGCACGGTCTGGTACCCCACCGTCGACCCTGGCGGGCTCAAGCTGCAGTCGGTGGCGATCGACGAGTCGGTGGGCATCACCGCAGGCCCCTCGTTCCCGGTGGCCGCGGGCGGTACGGCCTCGGTCGCGCTTGGTCAGGGCGGCGCCGTGCTGGCGGCTTCCGACAACGGCGTGCTGACGGTGGTGCAGAACGGGCGCATCGTCTGGTCGACGCCTGCAGACGCCCGGCTCGGCGGCCGGTTCTCGTCACGTCTCATGCTCGACTGCAGCCGCGATGGAGCCAACGCTCCGATTCCGGGCAAGCCGGGCGTTGCGTACCTGATGGGAGCTCCGCAGCAGGTTCAGGCCATCATCACCGACTCGCGTGGCCTCGACGTGACGCAGCCGTGGCCCATGAATGGGCATGACCCGCGCGGCACGTACAACGCCGCAACGCCGCTCGCGCCTTTCGCGTGCCCGTGAGCCGCTCAGCACTCGTCCCTGTCGGCTCAGCGAAAGACACACCGCTCGCGCCTTTCGCGTTCCCGTCAGCGGCTCAGCACTCGTCCCTGTCGGCTCAGCGAAAGACACACCGCTCGCGCATTCCGTGAGCAGGCCTCCGGACCGCTCGCACTTCCTGGAGTGCGGCGCTTCAGCGTGATGACGGTTGCGCGGTGCCCAGCTCCCGTCGCAGTGTGACGCCATGTCGCGGGCTCCGATTCCGACGTACTCCTTCGCACTGGTGGTCGTGAAGGCAGGCCGCAAGGTGGCGTTGGTACGCGACCGTCGTGATGGTGTCGCGTGGTCTCTGCCCGGTGGCCGCGTGAGCGTCGGAGAAGAGCTGCTCGCTGCCGCCCGCCGCTACGCCGCGACCGAGACGGGTATGCCGGTCGAGCTCGAGGGCGTGCTGCGCGTTCAGCACACGCTGGTCGATGGCGGAGAAGCGCGGCTGCGCATCTGCGTGGTGGCGCGGCCAGCAGACGATCGCGCGCTGAAGACGTTGGCCGACGAGCACTCGGTGCTGGCGCAGTGGTTCACCCGCGAGCAACTGGCCACCCTCTCGCTGAAGAGCAACGACGTGAAGCAGTTCGTCGACCTCGCGCTCGACGGGCCCGTGTATCCACTCTCGTTGTTGAGCTGGGAGCAGTAGCGCTTCTCGTCGTCGAGCTGGGAGCAGGAGCGGTCCGGTTCGCCGGGCTCTTCGCGCTCGAGAGCCCACAGGTCCGGCTATCCGCCGGGATATTCGGTCTCGTCGCGAGCTGAGCGGGATCTCTCGGGCTGAGGTCTCTGGTCGCAGCTCGGAGCACATTGGTGGCCTGGGACCATCGTCGTCTGGGGCCAGGATCACCCGGCTGGTCCTGGCGGAACTTGCGCCACCGACTGCTGGACGGTCTCGGGTCGAGCGGAGCCCGCGCGCAGGGCATCGCCGGGGCTCGAGCAGCTGGCGAAGCCAACTGCTCCCCGAACACGAGGAGGACCACTCCCGCGGTGGTTGATCTCGTGCTCGAGGGTTGGAGCCGACCAGGTGAGTGTCAGCCCATCTGCTACGAGCTCCCTCGAGCACGCGAATGCGTCACCGTGAAGCACCTGCCTCGCGTCGAATCGCTCACCGTTCGGTGGTCGTCAGGAGCGCTCCGCTCGGTCGCGCGCGGCAGACTCGTGGCGCTGACTGTTCAAGAGACGTGTGAGAGCAGAACACGCACCGTGCCCTCGAAGTCGTCGACATGCACCCAGTGGCCGGTCTGCAGGACATCGACAGTGCAACGCCCCGAGGAGCGTGAACCGAGCACCTCGGCCCTCTCGCGTTCGTTCACATCGAACACCTTCGAGCGAGCACCGATGACGAGGTGGAACCGCGGGCCGTCGTCGACGGCGAGGCGCTCGAGCAGCGGCCAGCAATCCGTGGCGAAGTACGATGCGAGCAGGCTGCGAATGCGGCTGAGCGAGAGGCGAAACCGAAAGCCTGCCTCGTCACGTTCGAGGTTCATCGCCAGCCACTGGCCGATGCCCTTGTCGATGCCCGCCTGGCCGAGGTGCGCGACGAATGCTTCTCGCGTGGCGAATACGGCCGGAGCGTCTTCGAGCGTCGAGAGGACCCTCATCGTCAGCTCGCTGCCGCGGAGGTCCGTGCGCTGCCCCGGGCCGCTGTCGAGAATGACGAGGTGCTCGAGGCCCGAGAGACGTTCGGCGAGCAGCATCGCCACCTTGCCGCCAAACGAGTGCCCCAGCACAGCACGCACCGGAGCGCTCAGCGGCTTGGCGGTCTCGGCCACGTCATCGGCCGCGCTCGTGATGGTGTCGTCCCCTTCGACGGTCTGCGACTGACCATGGGCACGCAGGTCGACGAGCACCGCCTGCCAGCCAGGCCGTGCCTCGACGAAGCGGCGCGCGAGCGTTCGCAGGTTGGAACCCTGGCCGAGAATGCCGTGGAGCAGCAGCAGGGACCGTTCGGCCGCAGGCCCGGAAGGCGCGGTGACGACATCGAGGTGAAGGCGCACGCGAGGGCGCTATCGCCGGAACGCGGGCGGTGCAATCGCGACGAGGCCAGCCGAGCACCACAGGGACGCCTGACGAAGGAGCCGCTCGACCCGGCTCGGCATCGCGCCGGCGCAGGCCTCAATGCGACCGTGCAACTGGTGGTCTTCGTCGTGGTCGCGCGGGTGCTCGGCTCTCGTCGCCGGAGCTCGAGCAGTTGGCGAACCCAACTGCGCCTCCGAACACGAGAAGGACCACTCCCGCGGTGGTTGGTCTCGTGCTCGAGGGTTGGAGCCGAGCAGGTGAGTGTCAGCCCCATCTGCTACGAGCTGCTCGGGGGGGAATGGGTATGGGCGAGCGGGGTGTGCTGCGTCTGGCAGCACGTCAGAATGGGGTCGTATCGCGTGCGCAGGTCCTGGCCGAGGGAGTGACCAAGCGGCAGATCGATCGGCGGCGAGAGAAGCATCTCTGGGGTTCGGTCTTTCCGGGTGTCTACCGAATCGAGGGAGCACCACGCTCCTGGGGGCAGCTGGTTAACGCCGCTGCGCTCTGGGTCGGTGAAGCGGGAGTCGTTTGTCATCGCACCGCAGCAGCGCTGTGGGGCCTGCCTCGGTTCGCAGAGGGCGGGGACATTCACGTGAGCCATCCGACGTACCTTCCACCGCCTGAAGGCGTCGTCACCCACCAGACGGAGCTCGGCCCTCGAGATGTCGTGCTTCACCAGGGACTCCGCGTCACGACGCTCGCCAGAACGCTGCTGGACCTCGCCGCGACCGAGGCTCCAGGTGATGTGAGAGCAGCCGTGGACTTCGCGCTTGCGCGAAAACGCCTGTCGCTCGACGCCTTTCGTGCCCTGGTCATTCGCTCGAAGGGGCGCCGGGGCGTTCGTCTGCTCCGCTCGATGTTGCGTGCCTTCGAGGGCGGCGACGGTCCGACCGAGAGCGAGCTCGAAGCTCGAGTGATGGAGCTGATCGACGCTGAGGGACTGCCGCGGCCTCGCCGGCAGCCCAGCCTGCGGGTCGCAGGGCGATGGCGACGGCTCGACTTCCTGTTTCCCGGGACGAACGTCGTCATCGAAGCAGATGGTTTCGCGTGGCACGCGAACCCCATCAGCTTCGAGAAGGACCGAGAGCGGGCAAACGCGCTCGCGGCTCGCGGCTTCGTGGTCTTGCATTGGACGTGGCAGGCCCTCTGCGACCGGCGAGCCACGCTGATCTTCGAGTTGCACCGAGCGTTGGAGCAAAGTCGGTCACGAGTCGCCTGAACCTCGCCCGAACCGAGGCCATCCCTTCAGTCGTTGATCCCGAAGAGACAAAGGCACGAACACGACAACGGAGCGCGGTGCCTGCGTGTCCAACAATCGTGCGAACACGAGTCTGGCCACCGGCGAGGTCGCGCATTTGGTGGTGTACACCGGCTCCAACGTATTGGTGGCAACCCGCGAACACGATTCTGACCACCAGCGAGGTGGTCGAATTCGTGGTCGCGCACTCGTTTGCCGTAGCTCCCGCGGGCGAACGTCCTGACGGAAGCGAACGAACACGACTCTGACCACCAGGGAGGTGGTCGAACTCTTGGTCGCGCACCAGTTTGACCGTCGGCTCCCGCGGCGAACGTCCTGAAGCGAACGAACACCATTCTGACCACCAGCGAGGTGGTCGAACTCGTGGTCGCGCACTCGGTTTGACGGTCAGAGCCCGCGGGGAACGTCCTGGCGAAAACGAACGAAAGCGATTCTGACCACCGGCGAGGTGGTCGAACTCGTGGTCGCGCACCGGTTTCCCGGTCAGGTCCCGCGGGCGAACGTCCTGGCGAAGCGAACGAACACGATTCTGACCACCAGCGAGGTGGTCGAACTCGTGGTCGCGCACAAGGTTTGACGGTCAGAGCCCGAGGGGAACGTCCTGGAGGACACGAACACGATTCTGACCACCAGCGAGGTGGCCGAACTCGTGTTCGCGGGTTCAGTTCGTCGTGACGGTGGAGCCGCCGGAGGCATCGACCATGACGCTCTGGGCTCCCGTGATGGTCAGCGTCGAGCCGCCTGCGGCCGTGCCCGCGACGGCACCGCTCGCGCGCAGCTTCCCGGTCGAGCCACCGGAGAAGTCGACGGTGAGCTTCGTGGTGACGAGGCCCGTCGACGTCACCGTCGATCCTCCGGAGGCGGTGATGGTCGTGTCCGTCGCCTGCCCTCCGACGTTCAGCGTGCTGCCTCCGCTCACCGAGAAGGTCGCGGTCGTCGTCGACACTCCGCTCAGAGTCAGGGTGCTGCCGCCTGACGCCTCGCCGTTCCACGTCGGTGCGGCCGTCGCAGGCGAGGTCACGATCGAGCCACCGCTCGCGCTCACGCCTTCGATCACGTCATTCGAGATCGTCGCGCGCAACCCGCGGCTGGTGCTGATCGTCACACCAGGCTTCATGCGCACGATGAGTGTGTCGTTCTCGACCACCGTCTCGACGAGCTCGACGAGGTTGTCGTCAGTGGTGATGGAGACGCCGCGGGCTCCAGTCGCCACGGTGGCCCGCACGCCAGACTGCAGCGACAACTTCTTGAACGCTCCAACGTCACGCGTCTGGGTCGCATCCTTGCCGGACCCCACGGTGCCGAAGCACCCGGTCAACAGCACGCACGTCATCAAGACCATCGTTCTCATGTTCGAATCTCCTCGAAGGACTGCGAGCCTTCGATGCCAGCGCGAGCCCGGACGATCACTTGAGCAGCGACGGCGGCCCATACCACCCCTCCTTCTGGAGCGTGACCGTCCCCGGCAGCGCACCGCCCGCCAGCGCCAACGACAACCGCTTGACCTCGTCATCCGACGACTTGAGGCCGAAGGAGATCATCGCGCGACCGCCGGTGATGGGCTCCATCACGACTGGGGCCGACTGCACGCGGCCATCGAGCACGATGAGCAGACGCCTGCGAACGAGCTTGCCGGTGAGGTCGCCGAACTTCGCCGCGCTCGGAGCATCGAAGAGCACCGCGAGCTGGTTGCGGCCGGTGTTCGGGTCTGGCTTCACCTCGGCCTCCATCAGGCGCGGCGCGAGGCACTCGGTCTCGGCGACGAACGTGCGAATCGGCCCGTCGGGCACCATCCCGCCCACCAGCACCTGTCCGGACACGCCCGCGTCCTGCGTGAGCGACAGCAGGCGCTTCGCGTCGGGTGACTGCAGCGCGCAGTCGCGTCGGTCGCCTTCCTCCGCAACCACCTCGACCCCCGCGTCGATGTCGCAGAACGTTCCAGCAACAGGCGCTGCCTCGGGGCAGAACTCGAGCTTCGCCGGCAGCGTCAGCAACTGCACCACTGCTGACGTGTCACCGTTGGTGGCGAGGTCGGGAATGCGCACGGTAATCGAGTGCTCGTCATCGGTGATGCGAGCCACGAGGCCGAGCTGCGCGAGCCGCTTCTCGAGCACGGGTCGCACGTCGCCCTCCTTCTTGAAAACGAGCTCGTAGCCGCGCTCAGGCTGCTTTCGCTTCGGGCAGCCGAAGGCAGCAACACCACCGAGGAGCAGCAGGAGCGCGCGTCGCATGTCGCGCTTCTACTCCCGTCGGAGCTGACCTTCCGTTCTGATTCACCCCGGGATGTTCCGTCGCCGTTGCCAGGCGCAGCCACGACGTTCTCGCTTCGGCGAGTCGCCGCGCCAGTCAAGGTGAGGCGACCGCGAGACGTGCACGCACCGATGCTGAAGGAAGGGCGCACAGCTCCGTCACCGCTGAGCTGCGCGTCGAAGACCTTCCGCGAACGCCGCAAGCAAGTCGCAACGGAGGCCTCAGACGCGACATCGACGTCGTTGCGGCAGCAGGAGCGGGCTTCTGCTCCGCCAGCGGCCGGGCCACCCGTTCCACGGCAGTGCCGGCGAGGGGCACCCGCGACCTCAGAGCGTCCGACACTCGACATCACGGCGAGCGGTCCGAGTTCGGTCGTTGCGGCAGCAGTTGCCCCACCCGTTCCACCGCAGCGGCGGCGAGGGGCACTCGCGACCTCAGAGCGTCCGACACTCAAGGTCACGGCGAGCGCGGATTCTCCTCCTTCAGCGGTCGGGCCACCCGTTCCACGGCAGCGGCGGATCGGTCGCGTCGAGCGCCCCGAGGAAGGTGGCGAGCTGCTCGAGCTCGGTCGTCGTCAACGCCGGGCTCACCCGTGGCGGCAGCGCCCAGTGGGCCTCCACGGCGGCCTGCAGCGTCTCGAAGCGGCCATCGTGTCCCCACGGACCGGTACGGCTCACGTTACGCAGCGTCGGCGTGCGGTACGCCCCGTCATCCTGGGCGCGCGCAGCAGGCAGCGACTCCTTCTCTCCGTCGAAGAACGCGCCTTCTGTCGTGAAGGGAGACCTCGCCAACGTCTGCAGCGCCTGCGTGCGCGCGCGCGGAGGATTCTCGACGAGCCCGATGGCGTGAAAGTCGTCGTCCGAGAAGAGCGGCCCTGCATGACAGTCCGAGCAGCCACGCGAGAGGAACAGCGAGAGGCCGGCCTGCTCGTCTGGGGTCAACTTCTGGGCACCGCCCGAGACGAAGCCATCGAAGCGTCCACCCTTGAACGCGAGCTTGCGCTGGTACGCCTCGAGCGCCTTGCCCAGGTTCGCGACCACGAGGTTGATGGCGGTGCGATCGACCTCCGCCATCGCCTCCCACGCGGGAAGCCCGGGCTTCCCTCTCGGCGGAAACCGCGCGGCCTCGTCGAGCGGTGGCAACGCGCCGAAGAGCGCCTCGTACGAGACGCGGTACGTCGCCTTCACCCGATGCGCGAGCTCGAGCCGCGTGAAGTCCATCTCGTTCTCGTTCTCGAATGCGAGCAGCGGCTGCGACCACAACGAATCGGCCCGTCCGTCCCACATCTGCCAGCGGTGCCAGGCCGCGCCGTAGAGCGATGGACTGTTGCGGTCGACGACGGCGAGGCCCTGCGACGTCGAGCGCCCGTCACCGAACACGCGCTCGGGCAGGTGACACGACGCGCAGCGCACGGTGCCGTCACGACTCAGTCGTGCGTCGAAGAAGAGCTCGAAGCCGAGCAACGCCGCGCCCTCATCTTCAGCGAGGCGATTTCCTCGCGCGGGTGGAGGTGAAGCGGGCAACGCCAGCCCCACGAGCGACTCGCACTGTCTGCCTGACAGTCCGGGCGCACGCGGGCACTCGACGCACGAGCAGAGCCATGACACGAGCCCCAGCATGAAGAACGCACGGAACACGCGGTTCACTTGGACTGAAATCGGGTTCTTCGCCAGTGCCCTGCTGCTCGCTGCTGGCTGTTCGGGCGTCGCGTCGAACGAGCCCCTTCCCACGTCGGAGACGCCCATCGACATGCCCGGCCAGCAGCCCGCGACCGTCGTCGACAAGGCGACGAAGCCCGACGGAGAAGATGGCGCTGCGTTCGGTGGGCCCGACGCGCCGCTGCTCGAGGGAGTGCAGGTGTTGGCGAATCGCGACAGCGCCGTGCTCGTGCTGCCCGCCGTCACCGGAGCCGTCGACTACCGCGTCTTCCGTCTGCCCGCCGGGGCGCGTGCCACCGTCGACGGCATGGGCGAGAAGGTGACCGGCACGACGCTCTTCTGCGCGGGTTACCGCCAGCACAACGACAAGGCGACCGCGACGAGGGAGCTCATGCGCGTCGTCGAGGTCACCGACCTCAGCGGGCCCACGCAGCTCGTCGTCGAGGCCATCGACACCACATGTCCCTTCCCTGGCCTGCTCTCGCCCGTGCACGTCGACCTGCAGGTCGGCATCGACGAGGTGCCGGTCGTCGACCGCGTGCCGTTCGCGTTCTTCACCGAGGCCGAGGTGACGGCGAAGTACGGCAGCCTCATTCGCAACGGCCACGGCAAGGGCACCACGCTCGCGGCGCAGGGGCCGGTCGCATCACCCCGAGTCCTCGCGCGCACCACCGTTCGCGTCACGCCCACGGGCAAGGCGATGCCACGCACGAAGGACTTCTTCGACGACTTCGACGGCACGAGCGGCGCGTTCACCGCCATGGGCCCCGCGCGTGGAGGCGGCCGAACGCACAAAGACGGTCGCAAGCTCTCGAACTCGAAGTGGGACGCGTACGTCTACAACGACGAAGAAGACGCCACGCAGCTCGACGAGGTGCATGGGCTGCTGCGCGTCACCCTGCCCGACTGGATTCAGGACGTGTTCGCCTCCGTCGTGCTGGTGCCCCGGCGCACTGCGAAGCTGTCTGACACGACGTATCTGCACGTGACGTTCGAGGTCGCCTCCAACGCGACGGCGCGGCGGTACTGGTGGGTCGGCGTGTGCGGCGCTCCGACGGCGGGCGCGACCTTCGACGCGATGAGCCACTTCACCGGCAACCTCGTGCAGACGCCCTTCTTCTACCAGGACGATGGCTACAACCCGTCGCTCGAGAAGTGGGGCTGCCTGCAGTTCTTCCCGCGCGACGGTTCGCCCTTCGGCATCGCCGGAGCCTCGCGCTCCGAGTCCGACGTGCGCGTCATGATGAACAAGCCCGACGCGGGCGAGCGCGAGAGCGTCGTCAACCTCTCACCCGCGCAGTACCCGGCCTCGTCGGCCAAGCCGAGCTGGTTCCGCATGCAGACGGCTCAGGGAACGTTGGGCGCCGGCATGCTCGATGACCAGCTGCTGCTCTCGCCCCGCACCCGCTTCGACGCGTGGATTCGCCGCGACCGCCTGGTGCTTTTCGTGAACGGGCAGCAGCGGCTGTGTAATAGCTTCGGGGCGAATCGCCTCTCGATGCCTGAAGCCTCTCTCGCCCTCGGTCAAGTGCTGTATCACTCGGCCGCCGAACGTCTCGAGTTCTCCAGAAGCTTCAACGATCGCACTGGCCAGCGCTTCTATCTGGAGAACGCTCCGTACGCAGACGAACGCGAGTGGGACAACGTCGGCTTCGAAGAAGAAGTCGCCGCCCCCGCCGGGTTCGACGAGGCGGCGTGTTACGTGGCCAGATGAGAGGCGGTCGATCGGCCATGCGGTACGTCATCAAGCGCGCAGTGACGATGTTCATCCGCGACATGAAGAAGGGCGTCTCGCCCGTTCGTCTCGCTTCGCGCGCCGCGCGGTACTCGTACGAGATCGCCTCGGCCCAGCTGTGGTTGAGCAGCTTCGAGCGCATTGGCCGCGGCGTGCGGTGCTACGGGCGGCCCCGCATCGACAACGCGGGCACGATGCGCATCGGCCGCAACTCGTTGCTCCGCAGCGTCATCGTGCCGGTCGAGCTGACGTGCGGTGAAGGCGCGACGCTCGAGATCGGCGAAGACTGCTTCATCAACTACGGCGTCAGCGTCGGCTGCACGAAGCACATCGCCATCGGAGACCGCTGCCGCATCGGCCCGTACACGATGATCATCGACACACCGTTTCACGACGTCTACGACCGGCTGAAGCGGCCGCCTGGCACGCCGACCATCATCGAGACCGACGTGTGGATCGGCGCGAAGGTGAGCATCATGCCTGGCGTCACCATCGGCCACGGCTCCATCGTGGGCACCGGTGCGGTCGTGACGAAAGACGTGCCCGCGTACTCGATCGTCGGAGGCGTGCCCGCGAAGGTCATCGACAAGCTCGACCCGAACAAGTTCGTGATGCCCGCGACGTTCTCGCCACGCACGAAATGATCAGCCGAGCTTCTGGCGCTTGAGCGTTCGCAGCAGAATCACCGCGAACTTCGGGTCGTTCACGAGGTAACGCTTCCACAAGCGGCCCGGCTCCTGGCTCAACCGGTACAGCCACTCGAAGCCCGTGCTGCGCATGATGGCGGGCGCCCGCTTCACCGTGCCGGCAAGGAAGTCGAGGCTCGCGCCGATGCCCAACATGACGGCGGGCTTCACGCGCTCGGCGATGCGGTCGATGAGCAACTCCTGCTTCGGTGCGCCGAAGGCCATCATCACGAGCTCGGCTTTCGAGTCAGCGAGCTGCCGGGCGATGCGCTCGAGCTGGGCGGCGTCGTCGAGCTTCACGAACGGAGCATCTGTTCCGACGACGTTCGTGCCGAAGCGCTCTCTGGCGACGATGGCGGCCTTCTCGGCGACACCCGGTGCAGCGCCAAGGAAGAACACGCGCCAGCCGCGCTTCGCCGCGAGCTGCAACGTGGGCTCGAGCAGGTCCGACCCGGCGACGCGTTCGGGCAGCGGCTGGCCCAGCACCTTCGAAGCCCACACGAGCGGCATGCCATCGGCGACCGACAGGCTCGCGCGCTGGTACGCGGCCGCAAAGGCCTCGTCGGTCTCGACGTTCACGACGTGGTCGACGTTGGGCGTGAAGACCGAGCCGCCCTGCTTCGCGTCGACGAGCGCTTCGATGCGTTCCATCGCCTGCTGGAAGGTGACGACGTCGATGGGTACGCGACCGATGGTGAGACGCTTTTGAGACATCGCGCCCAATGTAACCGCGCGCGTTCCCCCGCACGCTCGAATTCGGGGCTGTGGTACTGGCCATGACGATGGCCCGACTGAGCCCAGACGCGCTCGCGACGATGACGGGAAAGGCCCTGCCCCGCCCTGCGCTCGAGGTGGGCGTCGGCGCGGCGCTCGCGGGCCTGGGCTTGTCGATGTGTCTGCACCGCGTGGGGCCGAAACGCGCGACCGACTGGCAGCCAGGCTTGAGCATCGAAGCCTCGACGTTGGACGACTTGCTGGAGCTTCTTCTCTCGAGGCGCCCCGGCTCGAGCGCGAACTGGTTGTCGTTGTCCTTCGATGACGGCTACCGCGACGCGGCCGAGTACATCCGCACGAGGGCGAACCGGTTTCCCGCGGTGGAGTTCTTCTATTTCGTCTGCCCCGAGAAGCTCGAGCGGCGCGCCGGCTTCCGCTGGGACGTGGTGGAGCAGCGGCTCGCGTCGGGAGTCTCACGCGACGAAGCGACGACGCTGCTGCAGGAGCCACATCGCGTGGGTGCCGAGAACGTTCGTGAAGAACTCTCGTCGCTCGCCGACGTTCGGGGCTTCGAGCTCTCGACGCTCGACGAGGTGCGCGCGCTCGCGAAGGTGCCGAACGTCATCATCGGCAATCACTCGAACCTGCACGCGAGCCCGAACTCGTTGCCCGACGACGAAGCGGCGCGCGACTACCGCACGTCTCGTGACGACTTCGAGCGGCTCATCGGCCCGCAGCGGCACTTCGCGTTTCCGTTCGGCACGCCGCGACATCACTTCCAGCAGCGGCACGTCGACCTGCTGCGCGCGCTCGGTGACTTCACCGTGTGGACGACCGAGTCGCGCCCGTACCGGCTCTCGGAGCGAAAGCCCGGCGCCGTGCTGCCCCGGTTCCCCATCAACGGTGAACGGTCGGCGAGCGAGCTCGCAGGGTGGATGGCGGCGCGTTCGGTCGACTTCCGCGTGCGCGGCACGAAGCATCACTTCTGAACGGCGCGACGCGCGCTCACGTTCCACTCGAGCGGCAGCGGGCCGTCGCAGAACACGCAGACGAACCACGACTCCTTCACGAGGTTGAGCTCGCGGCACTTCGGGCACCGCCTGAACTCGATGGCGTGCGTGAACGCCCGCGGGAGCACGACGCCGCCGAACGAGAGCGCCGACACCACGTCGCTCCAGCACTCGACCGCTGGGCAGAAGCCCGTCGACTGGTTCGACACAGTGATGACGCGAAGGCCGCAGGCCTCGCGCACGACCTGAAGTTCTCCCGCCGCGAGCACCTCGAGGGCGGCGGCGCAGGCCACGTGTTCGGAGCGGCGCGGCGCGAGCCGAAGCACGCCATCGAGCCCGACGACGAAGGTGGCCGCCTCGCCGTTGGCCCACGCCGAGAGGTCGTCTGTGTTGACGATGCGCTGGCCTCCTGGCGAGGTGGTGTACGCGCGCCGAATGGAGCTGGGACCGACGTAGGGGTACGCGAAGGGCACGCTCTCGGGTCGTCGCATCGCGAGCCTGCCTGACGCCGCCATCCACTCCTGAGAGACGGACCGCGTCTCTGCACGACGATCTCGTTGGCCTTGCATCTCCTCGGAGGTCACGAGCGGTTTCAGAACGACCTTCGGCAACCGCACGCACCCGGGCCCGCCGAGGGCCTTCGGTCGCGATGATGAAGCCTGGTTGCGAAGGTGACGTTCGTTCGCAGACGCACCGCCGGACGCGGACATGGCTCAGCTGGAGCGGGCGCCCTCGCGGGCGTGACGTACTTCGACACGTGGACCGCGCCGCTCGAGACGCCAGGCGCGGTGGGCAAGCACCCGGTCGCGACGATGACGTTCGTGCGCGCCCAGAAGCTGTCGAACGGAGCCACCAGCCAAGCCGAAGTCGTCATCAGCCCCGACGTTCCCGGCGGCACCGTGCGGTGGACCTCGACGCTCGAGCTGAACGGGAAGGCGCAGACGTCAGCGCATCGACTCGATGGTGATGGCGCCGAGGAACTTCTGCTTCCCGATGATGCCGACCGTGTGATCGGCGTCTTCGGTCTTCGTCACGCCCAGATGAACGACGAGCAGCGCCGCATCTGACGCGAGCGCGATGGGCACGCCCGCCTGCTGCGAGACGACCGACTCGACGCAGACGACGGCCACGCCACCCGAGTCGATGTGCTGGCTCATCTCGACGATGAGCTTCGACACGCCAGCACGCTCGAGGCCCTCGGTGAGGAACAGCTTCGCCGGCGCTCCACGGGCCAGACGCGCGACCTCGACCATCGCGTCGGCCACCGCGCTCGCCGACATCGACGGGCTCGCGGGCACCACCACCAGCGACTGCCAGCTGCCGCGCATCACGCCGACGAGCTGCTGGTACACCTGCTGGGTCAGCTTGGGCTGCGCGTCCTGCGTCTTCTTGCTCATGGCCGCGTCTCACCTTCGCGCGTCGTGCGCACCCACGTCTGCGGTTTTCCGGTTGCCTTGCCGCGCACCGCGAGCGCCACCTTCCACGCGACGTAGGCTGGAGCCATCGCCAGGTCGAGCAGGCCACGAACCCCTGTGCCCGAGTGCAGCCAGCCAGCCGTCACGTAGAGGCCAAGACACGCAGCACAGCTGGTGAAGAGCGACAGCGGCGCGAGCACGGCGGTCGACGGCAGGAAGAACGCCAGCGCCCACGAGGCGAGCAGCCCGCCCACCGTCGCCAGCGCGATGCGGCTCAGCGGAGGCACCAGCACGTCCATCGCGAGGTCGAAGAGCATGCCGCTCCTGCGCGAGAGCGACTCCTTGAGCAGCGGCCAGCCGTGCAGCTTCGCCATCTCGGCGCGACCGTGCTCCCACCGGCTGCGCTGCGAGCGCGACGCGGCTTCCCCCGACACCATCTCGCCCAGCACGTCGGCTTCACCCACCCACACCACGCGGTGGCCCTGCTTGCCGATGCGAATGCCGTACTCGAGGTCTTCGACGATGCTGAACGCGTCGTGCGGCACCGCTTTGAGCAGCTTCGACGAGAAGCACATGCCGTTGCCGCGCAGACCGCAGGAGACCTGGAGCCGCTCCCGCGCGGTGGAGCGCACCTGGTGGAACATCGCCAGCGCGATGCGCATCAACCGTGTGCGCCACGAAGCGTTGGGGTTCGACACGCCGTAGTGCGCCTGCATGGCCGTCGCGCCCGTCGCCAGCCGCGCCGCATACGCCGAGAGCAGGTTCTTCGAGACGAGCGTATCGGCGTCGACGACACAGCACGCATCGGCGAAGCCATCAGAGAGGCTCCACTCGAAGGCGTGCGCGAGCGCGTAGCCCTTGCCGCGCTTCTCGGCGTTGACGCGCTCGAGCACCGTCGCGCCAGCAGCGCGCGCTTTGACGGCCGTGTCGTCGGAGCAGTTGTCGGCGATGACGACGACGCGGCGCAGCTCGGCCGGGTAGTCGATGGCGAGCAGGCTCTGCACCGTCGCCGAGATGCCCACCGACTCGTTGTGCGCCGGCACCATGATGTCGAAGCGGAAGGTGGCGGGCGATGGCGGCGTGGGCGCGGTGAGCGGGCGGGACAGCAGCGCGAGCACGCCGAGGTAGCCGCACACGAAGAGCACGGGCAGCCCGAGCACCATCAGCGCGACCGCCAGGGCCAGGCTCATGGCAGCTTCACCTGGCTCAGCACCGGCAGGCCGAGGCGACGCTGCACCTGCCACGACTCCACGAGCGTGCCGCTGCGAACGTCACGCGCCGCGCCGATGACGAGGGCCAGGCCCATCGCCGCGAAGAGCGCCGCCAGAATCAGCACCACCGCGTTCGGAGCCGCCGGCTTTCGCGGCACCGAGGCCGGCCGCACGACGCTGTAGCGGTACTTGAAGGCGGCGCGCGCGGTGTCCTGCTCGATGCGCGCGCCGTCGATGCGCATCATCAGCTCTTCGTACTTCGCGGCCGCGACGCGCAGGTTGTTGCGCGAGTGCTCGACGAGCGGGTCCTCCGAGAGCTCGGCGTTCGAGAGCGCGACCTGGGCCTGCTGCGAGCGGCGCGGCGTGGTGCGCGGGCTGGCGCGCGCGGGCTCCACGAGGCCGTCGGGGTCCTTCCCGCCCTTGCGCTGGTACTCGCCGATGAGGCTCTCGATGTCGCCCTTCACCTGCATCATCTGCGGCGAGTCGAGCTTCATCTGCGCGATGCGTTGCTGCGCGTCGATGACGACCGGGTGCTGGTCGGCGTACTGCACCTTGAACTCCTGCAGCTGCACGTTCAGCTCGGCGAGGCGGCGATTGCGAAAGTCTTCGAGGTCGGCGAGCGCGCGCTTCTTCGAGTTCAGCAGGAACTTGAGCTGGGCGAGCTCCTGCTCGTTCGCCGGTGGCGGCGCGTTGGGCGCGACCGGGTCGTTCGACGGCGGGAGCGGGTTCGTCGTCGCGCCACCACTCTCGGGCACGATGCCTGACGGCGGCGCCTGGACCCCGCCCTTGCGACGCTCTTCACGCACCCGCTCGAGCTCGTGCAGCGAATCATCGACGGCCTTCTGCACCTGAGACGCGTGCATCTCGAGAATCGCCAGCGCCTCGCTGATGGCCGTCATCTCGGTCACGTGCCGCGTCTCGAGGAAGTTCTGCTGCGCCGTCTCGACGAGCAGGTACGCCGTCTGCGGGTCCTGCCAGTCGATGCTGATGGTGACGGTCTGCGCGTCGGTCTCGACCTTGAGCCGCTTCTCGAGCGTGCCCACCATCGCGTCGAGGCGATCTTCTTCGGTGAGCGGCCCCGAGACGAGCCGCATCAACAGGTCCTTCACCTTCACGATGGGCGGGCGGTGCTCTTCCCAGGCCTTGAGCAGGTTCGTCTGCTTGATGAGCGAGACCAGGTTGTCGTGCGCGAAGATGAGCTCACGCGCCGCGCGGGTCGGGTCATCGCTCTGCAGGCTCGAGCGCGGGTTGCCGAGCGCGCGAATGATCTCGTTCTGGTTCGCGAGCAGCCGCGCCTCGGCGTGCCAGGTGCGCGGCACGAGGAAGCTGCCGAAGGTGCCCAGCCCGAAGACGACGACGAAGACGCCGAACGACAACAGCCGGTGCCGACGCACGCCGCGAAACACGAAGCCGATCACGTTGCGAATGAGCGCGTAGTCGAAGAGATCGAGGCTCTCGTCACGGCCAGACGTCGTGGTGGCGGCAGCGGGATCGGTCACGTCGAATCCTGAGCGAGCGTCTCTTTCACGTGGGCCACGAACTGCGCCTGGGTGAACGGCTTGGCGAGGTAGCGCCTGACGCCCAGCTCTTCGGCGTAGGCCCGGTCTTCGGGCATCGTGCGGGCGCTGATCATCAAGATGGGCAGGCCCCGCAGCGTCGCCGAGTTCCGAACGTGATCGCACACGTCGTAGCCGGAGGACTCGGGCAGCATCAGGTCGACGCACAGCAACGACGGCCGTACCTTGTCGAGCTGCTCGATGGCCTTGCGACCGTCGCTCGCAAAGGTCACCTGGAAGCCGAGCTTCGTCAGGTATGCCCCGATGACCTTGCGAATGTCGGGGTCGTCGTCGACGACCAGCGCTGTCTGTTGAACGGTGTCACTCACGACTGGTGGTCCCCGAAGAAAGGTGTGGAGCAGTTAGCAGAAGTCAGAACGTCGTGGAGTCGGTGTCTCTCACCACCGCCGCGATGGAGAGGGACCAGAGGAGCTGGCCCGTCATGAAGCGTGGTTGCTCGCTGAAGACGACCCGCCCGGCGCCGACGAGTGACAGCCAACGCGTGGTGTTCCAGGCGACGGCCGCCTCACCGAAGGTCGCACTGTCGCCCGCCTGTTGCGCGCGCCCGAGCGGAATCGCGTAGCCGCTCCCGACCGCGCTCGTGAGGGTGAGCTCACGGGTGAGCCTCGAGTTGATGGAGCCGCGCGCCTCGACACGCTCGTAGATGAGACCGGTGAAGCGGTCGGCAAACGGCGCCATGCGTGCGCCGATGTCGAGCTGCACGGGAACACCGAGCACCTCGATGGGAGACGAGACCGACGCGAGCGCGACGGGAAGGAACTCGGTGAACAAGCCGGGCGGAGGGCCACCGACGACGTCGACGATGCGCTCCCGCGTCCACGCCGCACCACCGCCGACCGTCACGGTCACGGTGCGGCTCACCCGCCAGTCGAGCGACTCCGTCGCCAGCGCGATGGACTGCTCGGCGCCCGTGTTGAACGTGGCGTGGCTGGCCTGGGCCGAGGTCGCGAGCCCCCAGCGTCGGTCGAGAACGAAGTGCATCGAGCCCGAGCCCACCGGCCCGTGCTGGAGCGGCAGCTGCGCCCCACCCGTCGGGTCTCCCGAGACGAGGTAGCCGCCAGACAGTGAGAGCCGCACTCGGTCGTTCGGCTGACCATCGAGCGCGAAGAAGCTGGCCGAGCGCACGTACGGCGTCGAGCCGAGCGTCTGCACCTCGAACACGCCACCAGGCCGACTGCCATCGGGCAGGCGCAGCGAGCCGATGTCGGCGATTCCGTACGACGCGTCTTCGGAAAGCATGAGTGATGCGCGGTCGAAGCGCTTCGAGAAGGTCAGCACGGCGTGATGCAACGGAAGCAATCGCGCGGCGAGCTGCGGCTCACGAATGATCAGCTGTGGCGCGTAGCGCAGGGTGAGCAGCGTCGAACTCCACGCGAGCGAACCCGAGATGGCCGGGTCGAGCTGCAGGTCGGTCGTCGCGCCAACGGCAACGTCTCCCGGCAGCGGCGCACGTGTGGTGACGAGCGCGCTCGCCGAGACGTCGTAGCGAGCGACGCCACCGAAGGCCGTCGACGCCAACAACGAGACGAGCAGCACGAACCCCCAACCACCTCGAACCGGCCGACGGGAGCGCGTCTCAGCCTTCGTCCAGAGGGGCGCGACGGTGCCAGGGCCGGTCGAGAACCACGCGCTCGTGCTGAGCGACACCTCACCGACCTGCTCGTCGCGAACCGTACGCAGATGCCCAAGCACTGTTGCCCAGGGCCGAAGCGCCCGAGAGGGACAGCAACCCGTTGCTCGGTGGCCATGCTCGACAGCGCTCGCGAGACCGCAGTTGGTCTGCCGGCCGTCGCTGCACAAAGCCCAAGGCAGCGCCGTGATGGTCGGAGAAAACGAAGGTCGGAGGCGGGCGTGCCTGCGGCATCTGGGGCATGTCCGCTCGCGGACGCCGGGTGTCATCCAACGGACATGAAAACGTGTCCGGCGGCGGACGTCTGGCGTCCTCCAGCGGACAAGCTCGGGAGACCGCCCCGGGGTCGGCGCCATGTTTTTCGAGCGATCCGGGCGGGCCGCAGCATTCCGTGGCGCGCTTCCACTCGGGGTGAACGACGCAAGGAGCCGAAGAACCGCCCGCTCGGCTCGCGCCCCCTCCTCGTGCAGACGACACCAGCGCTTCCACGACGAGCTGCAGGGTCTTCGCTCGACGGATTGCCTCGCAAGCGCATCGACCACGAGTTCCTGACGCTCCGGTTGACTGCGCTCGACGCCTTCCAGCCCGCCCTCGTCGACATGAAGGCCGCACGCGCGGTCGACGAGGCGTTCTCGTTTCGCCACTCGGTCGCCCCACGAAACGACAGCCAGAAGAGAAGCGCCACTCGTGCAGACGACGCGCGCGTTCGGCTGCGACGTCCCAGGGCTCGCCGGGCTGCCACCAGCGCCGCGGCAAGAACCACCCGCTCCGATGGCGGAGCGCGCGCTCATTCGGCGACGACGACGTCCTGGGGCTGGAGCAGGAACTTCACCGACGCGTGATCACCCGACGTCAGGTTCTCCCACGTGAACCGCACTCGCACCGGCTTCTGCGTCGGCCCAGGCTTCCGCACCACGAAGAGGCCATCTTTGTGCGCGAAGTCGGTCAGCCCGCCCGACGCGGCGATGGCGTGCAGCACGCCGGCTCCGGGCTCGAGCACCACGACACCGGGCCGCACGACCTCGCCCACGACCGACACCGTCAACGGCCGCATCTCTTCCAGTGACACCGTCACCACGGGCGTGTTGATGAACTCCTTGAGCCGCACCTGCAGCTCGGTGGCGACCTGCATCGGCATCTTCCCGGCGACGACCCAGTCGTTCACCATGGGCAGCGACACCTTGCCGTCGCCACGAACGCGCACTCGCGCCGACATCGCCTCCTGCTGAAAGACGCGCACCTGCAGCGTGTCGCCTGGAGAGATGACGTACTCGCCCGGCACGCTCGCGCCGTACGCATCGACGGGAATGAAGACACCCTTCGGCGCCCAGCACGCTGACAGCAGAGCGACGACGGCGAGGAGCACGAGAGAGCGCATGGTTCGGTTCATGACACGACCGCTTCCGAGGTGGCGACCGACATGGGAGGCGATGGATCCTTCTGGCGGGCGGTGCGAACGAAGGCGAGCAGCTCCTTCACGTTGACGGCCCCCGAGCCCAGCACCAGCACGAGGTACAGCCCGGCGTCGGCCGTCAACCGCGCCACAGGATGCACACGCTCGACCAACCACCAGTCGAGGCCCGACACGGCGGCGCACGCGACGAGGGTTCGCGCGATGACGCTCAACGAGCGCGCGTCGAAGGCCCGCCGGCCCACGAGCGACGTCATCGCCACCGTCACGACGATCTCGGTGCCCAGCTGCGCGATGGCCGCGCCGATGCCCGCCCCGCCCTGCCCGAACCAGCGCACCGCGCGCGAGATGAAGATCCAGTTCAGCAGCGGGTTCACCACCAGCCCGCCAATCGAGATGAAGGCCTGCGTCCACGCGCGACCGGTCAGGATGAGGGCGTTCGACGAGAGGATCGCGACGTAGGTGAGCACGAAGATGCTCGAGAGCACCTTGAGCGACGTCGCCGCCGGCGCGTACGCGGCGCCGTAGAGCAGCGTGACCCACTCCTTCGCGCCGAGCGCCATGAACAGCGACGTGGGAAACGCGACGGCCAGCACCAGCTCGAGGCTGCGTCGCATCACCTGCGTGTACTCCTCGTCGGAGCGGGCGCGGGCGCGCGCGAACAGCGGCATCAGCACCCAGCCGATCATCGGCGTCACCATCAACGCGAGGCCGGCGAGCAGGCTGGCCGCGCCGTACCACGCCACCTCTTCGTCACCCGCGACCACCGCGAGAATGCTGACGTCGAGCTTGTTGTAGATGGTGTGCGCCGCGAGGTTCACGAACATCGGCAGCGAGCCCAGCACCGCGAGCTTCGTGGCGCCGAGGTTCACGGTCCACTTGAGCGCCAGGTGCTTCGTCACCAGCCGCACGCTCACCACCGTCTTGAGCGCCTCGGAGAACACCACCGCGAGCGCCACCGACCACAGCGGTAACGAGAGCACCACGGCCAGCAGCGTGCCGGTGCCCCAGACGATCTTCGACGCGATGTTCAGCACCGACAGTCCATTGACCGTGCCACGTGCGTGCAGCAGCGCGGCGAGGCTCTGGTTGAAGGTGAAGAGCAGCGCCGAGAGCCCGAAGAGGTGCACCACGGCCCAGGTCTCGGGCGGTCGGTCGGCCACCATCAGGAAGACCTGCGTCGCGCCGAACAGCACGACCGCGGTGAGGGCTCGCAGCGCCGTGACGCCGCCAAAGAAATCGCTCGCGTGCTCGTGGCGAACCGACACCTCTTTGCGGATGTAGACGTCGACGCCGAAGCCGGCCAACACGAAGAGCGTCGAGGTGAACGCGTCAGCGAAGTTCACCACGCCGAACGCCTGCGGCCCCAGATACCTCGGGAGCAGCAGGCGCACGCCCAGCGCGATGCCCCACGTCACCATCAGCGAGCCGAACAGCTTCACGGCGTTCTTCGCCGCGAGGGTGGTGTCCTGACGCGCCGACGTCTGGCCCAAATCGCTCACCGGGCCCAACGCCTTCTTCAGCTCGCCCCGCGCCCGGTCAACACGACCGGGAACGTCTTCAGGATGAGGCTGATGTCCTTCGAGAAGCTCCAGGTGTCGATGTACTGAAGGTCCATGTACATCCACTGCTCGAAGCTGATCTCGTTGCGGCCCGAGACCTGCCAGATGCACGTGAGGCCCGGGCGAACCGAGAGACGGCGGCGCTGCCACGACTGATACTTGGCGACCTCCTGCGGAACGGGCGGGCGCGGGCCGACGACGCTCATGTCACCGCGGAGCACGTTGATGAGCTGGGGCAGCTCGTCGATGGAGAACTTGCGCAGGAACCGGCCGATGCCCGTGATGCGCGGGTCGTTCTTCATCTTGAAGACCGGGCCGTCCATCTCGTTCTGCGCGGCGAGCTTGGCCTTCAGCTCTTCGGCGTTCACCACCATCGTGCGGAACTTCAGCATGCGGAACGGGCGGCCATGCAGGCCGACGCGCGTCTGGCGGAACAGCAGGGGGCCACGCGAGGTGAGCTTGATGAGCGCAGCGACGGTGAGGAGCAGCGGCGCGAGCAGCCACAGCGCCACGCCCGACGCGAGAATGTCGAAGGCGCGCTTGAAGGCCATGGCGACGGGGCGCGAGGCCACCGTCTGGTAGTGTAGGTAGCCGTCCTTCACGCCGTGGCTGCCCAGCGGGCGAGCGCGGTCGAGGCGGAACATCGAGGCCGGCAGCGCGAAGGGAATGCCGAAGGCCTCGCACACCTTGATGGCCTTCTGAATCTCGGCGCCGTTCGCGAGGCTGCTGCTGGCGAAGTACACCTCGGCGACCGGCATCGTGCGCAGCACGCTGTCGAGCTCGGCGGTGGTGCCGACGACCTTGCCCTTGAGCTGCATCGGCGTCGTCTCGTCGGGGAAGCGCAGGAAGCCGGCCACGTGCATGCGGCCCTTGCCCATGAGGTACTCCGACGTCGCCCGGCCAAGCGCGCCCACGCCGACCACCAGCACGTCGTCGATGGGACCCGAGCTCGTCGAGAAGGTGCGGAACACCGAGAACCGCATGCCGATGGCGAGCGGCCAGAGAATCAGAAGGAACACGCCCACGTTGGGCAGGCCCTCGACGCCGAACACCAGGGTCGTCAGCGCCAGCACTGTCGTGACCGCGAGCACGAGCACTGACACCATCGCCGCGTCGTCGAACGCGCCGCGCTCAGACGCCCACGGGTCGTAGTGACGCAGGGCCATCGCCGTGATGAGCCAGGTCAGGAGCGCAGGAACCACCAGGCTCAGCGCCATCGACTGAAAAGCTTGCTGGCCGACCCACGACGAAGCCGCGAGCGCCAGTACGACCAGGAGGAGGTCGAGCAGGAAACTCGCTCGCGCCACCGCTCCTGCTGCAATCCGTCCGAAAAGTGAGTGCATGTGGGTTTCTCGAAGAAGTGCTTCGGAAGTTGTCCCCTTTTTGCGTTTCATCAATTGCCATGACGCGACGCGCAAAGCAAGGCTGACATCTTTCCCTTTTAAATTCAGGAACTTGAAGCATACTACATGTCGCTGAACGTATGGAGATATTCTTGTGTGAATGAAGGAGTTCCGCCAGCCCGGAATCTGGCCGCCGACTTAAACAGTCGATTTTGAAGCGGAATTTTCAGCAACCCTGTTTTGACCCAAGCGCAGAATTCTGTCCGGACAGAACGCTGCGACCCTCAGGCATCAATCCATCAATCGTGCCGACGAGCCGCGTCATGAATCAGCACCGATAGGAACCGGCTCGACCGCATCGAATGCATGCGCCCCGTCACAACGACGCGACGAGCTCGCGAGGGCTCTTCGGCGCCGTGACGGCACTCACGCTGCGAACGCTCCATTGCCCGTGTCTGGTCGCCGCTCTTCCGACGATGGAGACGGCGACAGAGACGAAGAACACGAACTGCATCGACTGGCTGCCCATGTCTCCGAAGGCCTGGAGCAGGTACGTGAGGATGATGGCCATGGCGACCAGCAGGCCCACGCGCTCGGTCACGTCAGTCACCACGCGCACGGTGCGCGCGAAGAAGAAGCTGGTGATGCCGAGGTAGAGCCAGACGCCGAAGAACCCGAAGATGCCTCCAATCCACAGCAGCCAGAGCACCGAGTTGTGGCCGATGTGCCCGAAGGCCGACTGGGCGAAGTCGTTCGACGGCAGGAACTCGGTGAAGGCGTGGCCGAAGCCCTGGCCCAGCATCGGGTCGCGCTCCCAGCTCTTGAGCAGGTTGAAGTTCTCGATGTCGCGCTCGACGTTCGAGCTCTCTTCTTCGGTGTCGGCCGCGGGCGCGACGATGGAGCGCAGCTTCACCACGGGCTTGAAGACGCCTCCGCGCGCGTTCCACCCGACCGCGACGTAGAGAACGACGACGGGAATCATCGCGACGAGGACCTGCGTGAGGAAGCGCTTGGCCCGGTGCATCGGGCTCATCAGGTAGATGAAGCCGAGCGCCATCGCGATGTCGACGTAGGCGATGCGGCGATCGTTGAGACGCAGCGCCATCGCGAGAAACGGCAGCCACAGCAGCGCCTCGCCGATGTTGCGCCACGACGGCCACTCCCAGACCCGCACCAGCGCGAGCACCACGCCGACGACGAAGACCATGGTGTCGTTGTGGCCGGTGGTGTGCGGCGGGTATTCGCCCTGCGGGTAGGCGATGAAATACATGAAGTACGTGCCGAGCAGCGCCTTCACCACGCTGCCGATGACCAGCACCCGGCCGAGCAGGCGCAGGTCTTTCGGGAAGTCGAAGGCCAGCAGCGAGAGCATCGACACGATGGGCATGAAGAGCAGCGCGCGGAACTGCCACAGCGCCTCGCGAAAGACGCCGCCCCGCGCGACGCCCCAGACGATGAGCCAGCCGATGGTGAGGAACGAGAGCAGCAGCGCGCTCCGCAAAGGCCTGGGGCCGGGTACGCCCGGAGCCTCCATCGTCGACGACAGCCCCATCAGCCGTCGCAGCAGCGTGAGCGCGCCGAGCCCCATCACTGCCAGCTCGAAGCCGGTGAACCAGGCGATGTTGGTGAAGAAGATGCGCCCCAATGGGTACAGCGCAGAGCGCCACAGGTTGAAGTACGGGCGGTCGGTCGGGTCGTCGATGGTGACGGCGAGGAACAGCAACGCCAGCAACGGCCACTTCAACGGCAGCCGCCACAACGCCACCGCGCCCGCAACCAGCAGCGTGGGCGCCAGGGCCATCGCCGGGCTTCCCCGGCTCACGGCGACGGCAAGGCCCGAGGCGAGGCCGAGGAACAGTCCTGGGAGCACCGTGCTCCACTCGGCCCCCACCATCACCCCCGACCAGTCGAGCTGCAGCCGCCCCACCACCGGCAGCGAGAACTTCCGGGTGACCTGCTCGTCCGAGACGACCCGGCCGCTGCGAAAGGCTGCCACCACCGAGGCCGCGAGAAACGAGACGGCCGCGCCGAGCACCAGCGCCAGCGCCCAGGTCAGCATGCTGGCTCCGACGGGTTGCCGCGGAGGCATCGCGGGTTGAATGACGACGTAGCGGTGGGCGCTCGAGCGGGCCATGGCTTGCGCGCGCAGGTGGGCGTTCGAGCCCTGCAGCCACAGCTCGGAGCGCCGCGTGCCGTCACGCAAGAGCTGCTCCGTCGCCCCGGCGTACTGCGGCCAGCGCTTCGCCGCGAAGGCCACGCGCTGCTCCTCTTCGATGAACTCGAGCCGCTGGCGCATCTCGGCCTCGACGCCCTCACGCTGCGCATCGAGCGCCAGCGCCGACGACTCGATGGCCTTGACGTCACGCTCGAGCCGCAGCGTCTGCAGTGAGAGCAACGTGCCCTGCACCATCGCCACCGCGACGTCGCGCTGCGGCCACTGGCACGAGATGAAGACCTTGTCGTTCTCGGTCCACACGTTGAGCGACTGGTCGAGCATCGCCACCAGCGCGTCGAGGCGGTCAGCGTCACTGATGGGCCCGCGCACCTTCTCCAGCAGCTGGTTCTTGAGGCGAATCGGCCACGGGCGCGTCGACTCCCACTGGTCGATGAGGCCAACGCGTTTGATGAGCGCGACGAGGCGCGCCTTCGACGTCAGCTCATCGGGCAACTCCTTGATGCCCTCTTTCAGCCGCGGCACCGCTTCGAAGGGCGCCGTGAGCCGGTACATGGTGGACGACTCGGCGACGAGCACCTCGGCCTGCACGTGCCAGACGTCGGGCATGACGGCGTGCACGAGCCCGGCAGCCAGCAGACAGGCGAACGCCGCCACGGCACCAGCGATGCGATGCCTCGACAGACTCAGCCGCAGCACCTGACGCGCGCTCATCGCCTCACCCGAGCCGGGGCACCACGACGCGCACGAGGAACGCGTAGAAGAGATGAAACGTCGCCAGCCCGAGCAGCGCCAGGCGCAGCCCCCGCAGCGGGTGCTTCTGTCTCGCCGCCCAGATGGGGATGACGATGAGCCCCACCACGATGGACAGCAAGACGAGCTTGCTCACGGCGTCAGCACCAGCACCGACACCGAGAGCGCGGGCATCGCGTAGCGGAACGCGTTGGTCGCGGTCGCCTGCACGGGCGTGCCGCGCACGAGCGAGGCCATCGCGCCGGAGAGCACGTAGGGCGTGGCCGTCTGATACGCGCGCGGGTGCGCGACGGTGATGGCGGCGGTACGCATCACCGTGTCCTTGTTGATGACGACGAGCACGGTGCGGCCCGGGTTGGCGGCGTCGACGCTGGCGTACACGGAGGCCATGGGAACGCCGCTGGAGGACGCGTCGAGCGAGGTGTCTCCGAACGCACCGCCAGCGCCGTCGAAGTTGCGGAAGGCCTCGAACGCCGCATCTGCAAAAGGCTCGGCGCCGTTGAGCTTCCAGTACGTGGCGAGCTCGACCGCGTCGCGCCCGAAGATGCCGAGCACGTCAGCCGTGGCCACGCCGCCGCTGATGTGACCGCCGCCGCCGTAGTTCCACTCGGTGAACGCGAGCTTCGTGCCGGGGTTGAGGCGGGTGATCTTCTCGCGCAGGCGCGGCAGCAGGCGAATGGCCTGGTTGCCGAGGTAGTTCGTGATCCAGCTCGTCTCGACGTAGGTCGTGTCCCACAGGCTGCGGGGCGCCTGCACGCGAGCCGTCACCGAGGCCGCGCTGGTGCTGGTGCCGATGATGCGCGCGCCGCCGCCAGTCGCTTCCGGGTACCAGTGCAGGTCGAGGTAGTCGACGAGCCGCCGGCCTTCGGTCATCTCGGCCGCGCGCACCTGCGTGAGGAAGTAGTCGACGAACTCGCCTTTGCCCGCTCGGTCGGGAGCGTTCTGCAGGTTGATGTACCCGTTCCATCCATACGACACGAAGCCCGTCACCGGAGCGTCGGGCCAGGTGCGCTTGATGGCCTTCGCGTAGTCGAGCGAGCGCGTCACCAACTCGACGTAGGTGAGCTGCGCGGGGTGAATCTCGGCGTGCGTGTCGCTCCAGAGGTCGGGCTCGTTGTCGAGCGAGAACAGGAGCGGCGTGGTGCCGGCGGCCGCGCGCGCCCAGGCGACGAACTCCTCCTGGTAGACGAAGGCGTCGGTCGCGTCGGGGGTCATCGACAGCGCGGCGCCCTTGGTGTGCTTGTTCTGCTTGAAGCGCGTCGTCAGGTAGTTCGGGCCCGAGTTGCGCACGTCACCGCCGCCGTTCCTGTCGGCCGCGACGTAGTCGACGATGGGCACCGTCACGAGCAGCGCCGAGTTGATGGCGCGCGCGTCGGTGAGCTTCGTGGTGATGAGCGCACCAGGCGTGGTCGAGCTCGAGAGGTAGTTGTCGTTCTGGAACTGAAAGTCGCTGCCAGCGTTCGAGGCGTTGTTCTCCCAGTTGTACGCGGTGAGCCGGTTGCCGCCGACGCGAAGGAGGCCGTAGCGGTTTCGCATCGGATTCGCTGGCTGGTTGGTGCCGTAGATGAGGGGCGAGATGGGGTGCCGGTTGCGATCGCTGCGCACGGTCAGGGTGACGTCGGCCGCGCCTGCGCTGCCCGGGGTGAGGGGCATGTCGAGGTTGATGCTCCCGGCAGTACCGCCGCCGGTTGCCACGCCGCCGCCAGCCGCAACACCGCCGCCCGTCGCCACGCCGCCGCCGGTCGCCACGCCGCCGCCCGTCGCGGAGCCGCCGCCGTTGTTTCCACCTGCGTTGCCGCCCGCGGCATCGCCTCCCGCTGCGACCGTTCCACCCGCGACGCCGCCGCCGCTCCCGATGACGCCGACGCTGTTGGAGTCACCGCCACCAGCGCCTGCATCGGTCCCGCTCGCGGCGCTGCAGCCCACGAGGACGAGCGCTGCGTACAGCCAGACTGGACACGACTTCAGAGTGCGATTCATGACGCCGCCGCAGTAGCGCACGCGCGCGGGCCGCACCAGTGCGCGAAGGTCAACGGCAGTCGACCACGCGGCCGGCTCCATCGATGGTGAACGACGGCCCGCTGTGACCAGCGAGTGGATACGTGACCGTCGTCACGCCTCCGTCGAGAGTGACGTCGAAGCGGATCTTCCGGAGCGCAGCACAGGTGCACGCCGTTCCCCCGTCACGCAGCCAGCACTTCTCGAGTTGAGGGCGCGCAGCTTTCACGCCCGCTCGCACGGCGTCGGCGAGGTCGTGCGAAGTCACGGGCAACGCGACGTCGTTCTTCTCGGGGAGCGTCACCTCAGGTGCACCAGCGACCACGAGCATCACCACGATGAGCCGCATGCGCCGATTCTGCCGCGAATCCATCGTTCACGCCGAAATGCTCGTGCTCGGCTCCGGGTCAGCAGTCATTTCAGGAGCCACCGCTCATCAGGCTCGGCTCCGGCTGCGTCTCACGCTAAGCGAGAGCGGTGAACGTCTTCACCACCGACGCGTTCCTCGAGACGGCAGCGGCCGTGTTCTTCCCTGGGCGCTCGTGGCGCGCCGAGGTCTTCCGCATCGAGGGCCGCATCTTGAAGCTGCTCGTCGTCGACGGCGACGTCATCGAGCGCATGCCCTTCTACGACTACCCGCAGCCGCTCGACGGTTGGACCGGCGCCGTCACCGACCGCTGGTACTTCCCTCGAACCGTCGTGCACACGCAGCTCGTCTCGGAGCGAACGGTCGAGCCCGCCGGCTTTCAGCCCTCGCCGTACATCGACTGGACTCGCTTCGCCGACGAGAAGGCCTTTCACGCGCACGTCGCAGCATCGGCACACCTCAAGAGCAACGACACCGCTCGGCAGCGCCGCCGCATCGAGCGAGAGCTCGGCCCGCTGAAGTTCGTGCTCGACGACTCGAGGCCCGAGGTCTTCGACGCGTGCGTGAAGTGGAAGTCGGCGCAGTACGTCGAGACCGGCGTGGGCGACATGTTCGCGGCGCCGCAGAACGTCGAGCTGTTCCGCCAACTGCACGCGCGCGGCCTCGTGAAGGTCTCGAGCCTGTCGGCGAAAGACACGCTGCTCGCCGCGCACTTCGGCACGCACACCGACAAACGCTTCACGTGGTGGATTCCGGCCTACGACGCCGCCTACGGAAAGTTCTCGCCCGGCCGGCTGCTGCTCGAAGAGCTCATGCGCAGCTCTCAGCAGCAGGGCGATCTCGAGTTCGACTTCCTCATCGGCGACGAGAAGTACAAGTTCATGTTCGCCACCCACAACCGCATCATCGGACCCATCGGCGCTCCACCGGTGTCGTTGCTGCTGCAGAAATTGGCGAAGCAGCAGACGAAGACCGTCCTCGAGCGGTACCCGAAGGCGATGGAGCTCGCGCGCGATCTCAAGCGCCGTCTAACCCGTTGATTTGCGACTGGTAGATCGTCTCCGGCGGTGAGGCGTTGAAGGGTACGTGCGCTCCCTTCCCCGCTGGGTGTTCGTCGCCGCGATGCTGGTCGGTTCGGCGCTCATCACCGCCTCGAGCCTCGCCTACTTCGACGACGAGACCGTTCCAGAGTTCGTCATCGAGAAGCTGCCGACGCTGCGCTTCGAGGCGCTGTGGTTCTTCGCCCTGAAGGTGCACGTCGTGGCGGCAGCGTTCGCGTTGCCCGCGTGCATCGTGCTGCTGCTCGACGTGCTGCAGAAACGAATCACGGTTCATCGGTGGCTCGGCCGCGTGACGGGCATCGTCGTGTTGTTCGCGCTGGTGCCCTCGGGCGCGGTGCTCGCGTTCGACGCGAAGGGCGGAGCCGTGGTGACCGCGGGCTTCCTGCTCTCGGGAGCCCTCATCGCCTTCTTCATGATCTCGGGCGTGGTGAGCGCGCGGCGTCGTGAGGTGGCGCTCCATCGGCACGCGATGTGGCACGTGGTGGCACAGATGAGCGTGGCCGTCACGTCGCGTACGATGTTGCTCGGTCTCGAGCGTGGCGGCATCGACCCCGACGTGGCGTACGTCGTCGCGTTGTGGGTTCCGGTGCTGGGCAGTGCGCTCGCCGTCGAGCTGCTCTCGTCCGTCAGTGCGCTGCGCTCGTTCTCTGCTGGTCAACCGATGTTCTCGAGGAGGGTCTCGTCATGAAGTGCGCGCTGCTGGTGCTGGTGGTTCCGTCGCTCGTCTTCGCAGCAGAGCCGGCAAAGTCGGAAGAAGTCGTCTCGGCCGAGAAGCGCATCGAGACCTCGTTGCTCAAGCCGCTGGCCGCGCGAGACGAGCAGCGCGCGATGTTCTCGCGAGCGCGGGTCGCCCCGAAGGAGCGCCGCGTGCGGGTCACCCAGGTGAACGCCTCGACGGACGCGAACGAGAAGTCGTTCTTCGCCTTCGCCATCGACTCACGGTTTCGCGGGGCGTGGCGCGAGGCTGATCAGGTCGGCTGCGTCTACCCGGCGAGCGGAGAGATCTTCGTGAAGATGGGCGAGACCTTCCGTTCGGCCGACGCGCTGTTGGGCAAGAAGACGCAGCCAGCCGCCGCGGGTGTCTGCGTCAGCACGACGCCCGAAGTCGCCGCGCGGTGAGTTGCTGCGGGGCCGACGACCAGGTCCCGCGAGCCATTCGCTCGCAAGCGCTCAGCGCAGGCCGAAGAGCTCTGCAGCCCGCGTCCGCACCACGATCTTCATCGCCGCAACCGTGCACGCGTCACACAGATGCCCGCCCGCGGCGCCCGCCATCAGGTAGCGGGCGTTCTCCTCGGACTTCCCACACATCGAGCAGCTGAGCTGGTGCTGGTGAGCACGCTGCACGGCCAGAACGGGTTCGCCCATGACGACCTCCAGTGAGTGGCAAGACGCCAACGGAGCACGGCCCCCTGCGCCGGCTGGATGACCGGGCTCTCACTTCGCCGGCGTTCGCGCGGCGACCCACGACGTCACGACGTCGATGACCTGCTGCTTCTCGGGCTCGTGCAACATGTCGTGGTACGTGCCCTCCCACTTCTTGAGCGTCTTGTCGGTGCTCGACGCCTTCTCCGACAACTCCACGCTGCCCTCGATGTTCGTCGCCTTGTCGACGGTGCCGTGCATCACGAGGAACGGCACCTTCACGTCGGCCAGGTGCGCCTGAATGAAGTCGATGGCGTCGAGGGCCATCGCCGCCGAGCGCGCCGACAGGTTCGAGTGGTCGACCAGCGGATCGTTCGCGAGCTCGGTCTTTGCTGCGGCTTCACGGACGAACTCGGTGTCGTCGAGCGCCTGCACCTTGAGCCCGGGAATGAGGCCGCTGAAGAACCGCGCTCCGGCCTTGTCACCGTCGGACACGCCAGGGAGCAGCTTCAACGCCGGCCCGCTCAGCACCAGCCCCGCCAGCTTGTCGCCATGCTTCACCGCGTACGTCGTGCTCAGCAACCCGCCCAGCGAATGCCCGAAGAGGAAGACCGGCAAACCCGGGTTGCGCTTCTTCGCTTCGTCGATCTCGAGATCGAGATGCGCGACCAGCTCGTCCATCGTGTCGAAACGTTGCCGCGCACCGCCACTGAGTCCGTGACCGCGCATGTCCTGCCCGTAGACGACGAAGCCCTGCTTCACGAACGCGTTCGCGAGCGCGTCGTAGCGAACCGCGTGATCGCGAAGGCCGTGCGCCACCACCACCACGCCGCGCACCGGAGCCGCCGCCTTCCACTCGTACGCCTGAAGACACTGCGTCTCGGTCGTCTCCACCCGATACGGAGTGCGCGTGACGTCACCATTGACCGCGACAGACGGCAGCGCGCCGATGCAGGGACGCGAGGTGGCACAGCCCGTCACGACGAGGAGCAGCGCGGACAGCACAGCGGGGGTTCTCATGTTTGGTTCTCCGTGAAAGATGAACCCACAGTGCCGTGCCGAGCACCGGGCTGAATCGGCCAGATGGCCTACTCGAGCAAGCCACGCTGAGACGCCACCATCGCAGCGCCCGCGCGCGTGTCGACGCCGAGCTTTTCGTAGATGTGAATCGTGTGGTGTTGCACGGTGCGCGCAGAGAGGCCGAGGGCCGAGGCGATCTCCTTGTTCGTCTTGCCGCGCGCGACGTGACGCAGCACCTCGAGCTCGCGCTCCGACAGCTGCGACGAGGGCGCCTTCACGCGTCGCTCGCCCAACGCCGCCAGCGCCGCTTCGACGACGTCACCGTCGAGCTGACCCGCCTTCACCATCGCCCGAACCTCGACGGCTGCCGCTGCGCCCGTCTTCGCGAGGCGGTGTGGCCGTTCTTTGGTCAGCGCGCAGAGCACGTCGGCGACCGCGAGCACGCGCGCAGGCCGCTGCAAGGCTCCACCCGCCGAGCCGCGATGGTAGCCACTGCCGTCGAGCCGCTCGTGATGCGCGCCCGCCACCTTCGCCACCACGCTCAACGCCGGAGCCGCCGACAACACGCGCTCGGTGAAGAAGACGTGGGCCCGCGCACGCTCCCGCTCCGAGGGCCGATGGAGGCGTGGCGTCGTCCAGATGCTGGTCGGCACTGCGACCTGTCCCAGGTCGTGAAGGTGCGCGGCGCGCGTGAGCGTCTGCTGCTCCTCGGTGGTCAGTTTCAGGCTCTGTGCCGTCAGCAGACACAACGACGCCACCTCGCGTGAGTGCCCGCGCGCGTGGGGGGCCTGCAGGTCGGCGAAGTCTCCGAACGCCTCGGCGATGTCGTCGAGCGTCGTCGGGAGCTGCCGCTTCGCCGCGAACGACAGCAGCGCCTCGTGACGCTGACCCACGTACTCCGCGACCGACGGCGCCATCGCCGAGACGAGCGCCTTCGCCCGGCGCGCGAGCTTTGGCTCCAGCATCTTGCCTGCCCGCGCGTCGAGCACCTGCTGTGCGAGGGCACTTCCACCTTCGAGCGCGAACACCGTCGCGACGTGCGCCACGCTCGCCACACTCCCCGCGGCCGAGAGCACCGAGCCGTCCCACCCGTGCGGACTTCCCGAGCCGTCGTGCCGCTCGAACACCTCGTCGAGCGCGCGCGTCACTGCGGAGCCGAGTTGCATGCGCTCCGAGAGCAACCGCGCCGCACCGCACGCCTCGGCCATCAGCTCGGCTTTCATGCGCGGTCCCGTCGCGGCGAACGCCATCACGCTCCGGCTCTTCGCCAACAGCCCCGACTGCGCAGCGGTGACGGCCTTCACCACGTCGAGGGCCTTGCTCGAGTCGCGCCGGTGCAAGCCAGCACGCAGCGCAATGTCGTCGCCCGCGACCTCGGCTTCGACGCTCGCGTACGCGGTGCAGCCGAGATGACGAAGCAGCGCGGCCAGTGTCGCCGCCCACCGCTCGTCGTCAGACAGGCCTGCCTCGCCCGCGAGCTCCCACGCGAACGTCGCCGCCAACACGCTCTTGTCCTCGGCCAAACCGTTCGCCAGATCGAGAATGACGGAGAGCGCCGAGAGGCACTCGAAGGCCGGGTTCACAGGCGCCGAAGACTCGTGCAGGTGGTGTTTTGGCGGAAGCGCAAAGCCTTGCTCCCGGCCACGCCATTCCTTCTCGTTCTGTGAGAATCAGCGGCGCGGAAGAAACATTGGAAAACCTCGTTATTTCAACTGGTTCTCTGGCATTGCACACCCCTTCCCCGTCATGGGTCATGACGCCGCGCACATCAGAGGTGGGCTGGATCAGTGACCCCACCTTGTCGTAGGTATGCGCACCTCTTGAGGGAGCCCGGTATGCAAACCAAGTCGTTCGCTCTGCTGCTGCTGACCGTCGCTGCATTCAGCGCCTGCGAGGGGTGTCGCAAAGGCAACAACGTCAAGGCCAGCCCTGGCGAGCTCGCGATCGTGTGGAAGGGCGAGAACTTCGCCAACATCGTCGACCGCGACGCGAAGTACGACTTTGGCTACGCGCTCGTCGGCGAGTCGCGCCAGGCCGTCATCGTCGCGAAGAACGTCGGCACCGGCCCGCTGACGCTCACCGCCATCGCGCGCATCGACGGCGACGAGGTCTCCATCGCGCCCCTCCTTCAGCCTTCCGCGCCGTTCTTCGCGGAGTTCTCGCCCAAGACGCTGACCGCCTCGGAAGAGACGCCGTACGTCGTCACCTTCACGCCGCGCGGTGGCCGCTCTGCCTACTACGCGAAGCTGCGCCTCTACGCCGATGGCGCGCTCGAGAGCGCCAGCACCGCTGACATCACGCTCATCGCCAAGGGCGACCTCGGCAGCTGCGACCTGCCCCGCGTCATCGACCTCGGCAACGTTCCGGTCGGCGACACGTTCTCGGTGCCCTTCGTGTTCAAGAACGTCACCCAGCAGGACACGGAAGCCACCGTTGGCGCCTTCGAAGGTGGCGACGCTGCGGCGTTTGGTTACGGCGAAGGCACCACGGCCGGCAAAGTCGCCGTCGCGGCTGGTGGCGAGACGAAGGTGCTCTTCACCTTCGCGCCCACCGAGCAGCGCGCCTACGAGACGACGCTGACGCTCGCTGGCGCTGGTCCCTCGTGTGAGTCGGTCACCATCACCGTCAAGGGCACCGGCGTCGAGGACGTCCTCACCTGGACGCCGATGAACCTGCGCTTCGGCCTCATCTCTCCCGGGTTCGAGAAGGAGCTCGAGGTCACCTTCACCAACACCGCGAACGCGCCGGTCGAGCTCACCAACATCGCCGTCTCGAGCGCGCAGGACTACTCGCACGTGGTGCCGATGGGCGCCGACGACACCAAGCTGACGATTCCCGGTGGCGGAGTGCCGACGAAGATGAAGGTCTCGTGCTCGCCCGCGATGCTGGGCAACCGCTCGGGCACGCTCAACTTCGAGACCTCGCTGCGCAAGACGCCGCGCGGCTCCATTCAGCTCGACTGCACTGGCGGTGGCCCGAAGATTCGCGTGACGCCGCGGCCTGCCGTCTCGTTCGGCCACGTGCCGTTCTTCGCCGGCAACCCCGTTCCCGCGACGCGCCGAATCAGCGTACAGAACGTCGGTGTCGCCCCCGCGATGCCCGACCTCACCTTCAACCTGCTGCTCGGCAAGGTCGACCCGATGACGGGCATGGCCGCGCAGCCGCCCATGTTCGAGATTCGCCCCGCCAACATGGACACGCAGGCAGGTGAGTTCACCCTCGCGCTGGCCAGCTCGTACGACTCGCGACAGGGCCTGCGCCCGGTGGCCGGTCAGAACGAAGTCACCCTGCAGGTCTCGCTGCTGCCTCGCACCTCTGGCGCGAAGGCCGCTGAGATTCTCATCTACTCGAACGACAGCGCCGAGCCGACCGTGACGCTCCAGGTGACGGCCGACGTGCAGATCCTTCCCCCGTGCAACTACCGGGTCACCCCGCAGCTGGCGAACTTCGGCATCGTGCCCGCGGGCACCACGAAGGACCTGCCCATCACGCTGACGAACCTCGGCACGGGCCGTGGTGACAGCTGCTTCCTCTCGAACTTCGCCTTCGCGAGCGGCAGCGACATGGCCTACAGCTTCGTCGGCACGCCTCCGATGGAGAAGGAGCTGCGCCCCGCCGAGAACTGGCAGCTCATCGTGCGCGTCTCGCCGCGCGGTCCTGCTCCGGCCACGCTCACCACGCTCGCGGGTGCGGTGACCTTCGACGTGAGCAACCCGACCAACCCGCAAGGCCGCATCGACCTGCGCACCTCGGTGGGCCCCTCGTGCATCGCGGCGACGCCCGACCCGCTCGACTTCGGCACGGTGAAGACCGTTCCTCCGCCGGGCATGCGCTGCTCGAGCCCCAACAAGACGGTCACCATCTACAACACGTGCTCGTCCTCCATCACGATTCGCGGCGTCTCGATGGCCTCGGCCGCAGGTCAGGGCCCGGGTGGTTCGGCCTGCTCAGGCAGCCAGCCGTGCCCCGAGTTCTTCCTCGTGCAGAGCCCGAACATTCCCGCGGCTGGCCTCACGCTGACGCAGGGCTCGGCGCCCGTCACGCTCCAGCTGCGCTACTCGCCCATCGACCTCGGCACCGACTCCGGAGCCGTCGCCCTCGACGTGGTGCAGTCGGGCCAGACCGTTCAGTACCTGGTCGCGCTGCAGGGCCGTGGTGACATCGGCGGCCGGCAGACCGACACCTTCATGCAGGATCGTCAGCCCAAGGCCGACATTCTGCTCGTCGTCGACGACTCGTGCTCGATGTCGGACAAGCAGACGAACCTGGCGAACAACTTCGCCTCGTTCATTCAGTACGCCGTCACGGCGAACGTCGACTACCAGATCGGCGTCGTCACCACCGACGTGGCCACCAACGGCGTGCTCCGCACGACCTCGGCTGGCGGCAAGTTCCTCACGAACACCACGCCCAGTGTGCAGACGCACTTCTCGTCGCTGGTGCGCGTCGGAACCGTGGGCAGCGGCTTCGAGCAGCCGCTCGAGCTCGCCACGCGCGCCCTCACCTCGCCGAACATCGCGGGAGCCAACGTCGGCTTCGTGCGCCCCGACGCGAACCTCGCGGTCGTCGTCATCTCTGACGCCGAAGACCAGTCGAACCAGCCGCCCAGCTACTACGAGAACCTGCTCATCAACGTGAAGGGCTTCAGCCGCCTCTCGAACTTCAGCTTCTCGACCATCGGCCCGTTCCTCTCGACGTCGCCGTCGGGCTGCATCTACGACGGCTTCGGCTCGGCCACCCGGTACAACTCGCTCATCATGCGCACCGGTGGCGTGAAGGAAGAGATCTGCAACACGAACTGGTCGGCAGCGCTGCAGGGCCTCGGTCGCACGGCCTTCGGGTTCCGCACCCAGTTCTTCCTCACCAACACGCCCGACACGACGAGCGGCAACGCCGTCAACGTGCTCATCAACGGCCAGCCGGCTCCGCCGTCGACGTACATGTACGACGCAGCTTCCAACAGCATCAAGTTCAACCCCAACGCCACGCCGCAGCCGGGCCAGACGTTGACCATCGACTACGCCACGACCTGCTTCTGAGCGGTTCGTCGAGCTGAGCAGTCGAGCGGGCGCTCCCACACGGAGCGCCCGTTTTCGTTTGCAGCGAGTCAGCCGCCGAGCAGGCGCTTCCACCACGGCTTCTTCGGCGGCGCTGGCGGCTTCGGAGCCGGCGGTTGGGGAGGTGTCGGCGGCACTCGCACGGCCACCGAGCCGACCCACCTCGGAGCGGGTCGTTCCAACTCCTCCGCAGGTTCGTACCCGAGACTTCCAACCACGGGCTCGTGCAGCATCGAGGTGCAGACACCTTCACCCGCCAACTTTCGCGCGTCGGTCTCGCTGTCGACCTGCACCACCAGCTGCCGGCACGTCTGGCACACGCGCTCGGAGTCGACGCCGGTTGGGGCCAGGTCGTCCCACGTCGTCGGGCAGCGGAACGCCCAGCGCACGCCAGCGCAGCCCTCGATGTCGCGGCCCACGAGGTAGCGGAAGGTCGAGCCGACGACGGTCGACAAGGTACGCAGTCGCCGAACGCCCTCGATGAAGCCCGCGTCTGATGGGCTGGAGCGCTGCAGGTCGAGCTCGAGGCGCACGTACTCGGCCTCGGCGATCGCACCCGACTCCTCCAACACGTCGCCCAGCACCACGCGCGTGGTGTCTTCGTCGCGCGCTCGCACTGCCTCGATGGCCTTCAGGATCGCCGGTGTGGGACGTGCGTGATCGTCGTCGTCCGCGCAGAAGCACACGAGCTCGAGCGAGCCTGCCGAGGTCGTCAGCGTGAAGGGCTTCGTCAGCTGCTGCTCGTCACGGGAGTCGCGGCTGCGCACGAGGCGCTTGTTCATCGTGAGCCGAATCGAGCCCTGCGCGGCGTCGAACACCACCGACGCGGGATGCCCGAGCTCGAGGCCAAGCCCATCAAGCTCGACGACGCCCTCGCCCACCCGAACCTGCCAACGCTCGTGCCCCTTCAGCCTCGCCAGCACGACCAGGGGACCCGAAGACATGGAGCCCAGTCTGCCATGCCCGCACCGAGGTGCTGCAGACGCCCATCTCTCTCCTCGACTCGCAGGTGTCCACCGAACCCAGAGCAGTCCCCGTTCGACGAAGAGCGCCGGGTTCTCGCCGTCGGGCGGGAGCTCGTTCACCACCGTCGCTCCGTCGTCGTCGCTCACCTCGTAGCTGCGAACGCGCCCGTCCTGGTCACTGGGCCGGCAGCTGGTCGAGCGGCTTCGCGAGGCGGCAGACCTTGCCGTCCGAGCCCTCCTGGCAGACGAACCCGTCGAAGCAGTTCATGTCGCTCTCGCAGGCACCGACGCAGACGCGGCGCGCCCCTTCCGTCGAGCAGCGGTATCCATCAGGACAGGGCGCGCCGTCACAGACGCGCGTACACACCTCGGCGCGTGAACAGTAGCCCTCGGGCAGCGAGCGGCAGTCGCTGTGCTGAGCACAGCGTGTGCCCGTCGGAGCGTTGGGACACGCGGAGAACACCAGCCCCACGAGCAGCACGAGCGCTCTCATTCCGCTGGCCCCACGCTTCGATTCCCCTTGAACGGCGAGGGGCCGAACAGGTCGTAGTCGCAGCCCCCGTCGAGCAGCACGCACTCGTCGCGTTGGCAGTAGCCACCCAGGCACACCATGCGGCGCGACTCGGGGCAGTACCCCTCGTCCTGCACCTCGGTGTACGTGCCGCCGTCGGGCAGCCGCATGAAGGGCACCGCGTCGCTGCGGCACCCCGTCTCGACCCTCAGCCAGCAATCGCTCGTCTGCTCACAGGTGCGTGTGCAGATCTCGGTGAGCGGGCAGTAGTACCCCTGAGGGCAGTTCTGCTTCCGCGGCTCGCAGTGGCCTCCAGCGGGCGCCGGGCACGACCCCTGACCAAGCGGCGTCGCGCACGACACGAACGCGATGACCGACCACCAGAAGAGCCGCTTCGACACGGTGGGCAGTCTCAGGCCGAACTCGAGCCACCGCAAATCGAGCGGGCGCTCGCTCCCTGCCCGAAACTCCCGCTCCGGGCTTCGGCGCGAGTTCGGGCAGTCGGACGAAGCTGGCTCGGGCTCGATGCCCGTCGAATCAGAGGCAGGCGACGCGGTAGCTGACGGTGAGCGTCTTGCCGGGCTCGGGCACGTACAGCGGCTCGAACACCACCGCGTTGATGGCCGAGTCGTAGCGCCACACCCGCGCGCCACGAGCGTCGGTCTGCGGCAGCATCTGCCCGTCGATGGCGACCTCGACCTGGTTCCCCGCTGCCGGAATGCCGTTGAGGAAGAACGTCGTGCGGAAGCCGAAGGCACCCTTGCCGATGTTCTCGAGCGCCGTCGCCCAGTTCGGCGTGCAGATCTCTTCGCGCAGACCGTTGCTGCCCGTCACGAGCGACATGTGGCGACCGTCGTCGATGCCTTCGGTCGAGCAGCCAGCGCCCAGGTTCGAGAAGGGCCCGATGACGTTGTACGAGAACAGGTTCGGGCGCTGCACGCCTTTGATGTTCAAGAGCTGGTTCAAATAGAAGCTGATGGGCTGGTTCGCCTGCTCGAGGGCGTCGGTGACACAGACGACGGCGAGCACGGCGTCGGGTCGAATGAAGCCGCCGTTCTTGGCCGGGTCGGTGATCTTCGGAGCCGTCAGCGCGCGCACCGCAGGCACCACGCAGGTCTCGGTACCGGAGCCGTTCGTTCCCAGGCGCACGAGCGAGTTGAACGCGTCTTCGATCATCGGGGTCGAGGGCGTGATGATGCGTTCGCCAGTGCCCGCCGTGCAGGTCGAGGGGAAGCCGGTGGAGACGCCGCCGACCCTGCAGAGATCGCCCGTCTCGCAGCTCGGGCACATGCTGTCGTCGTCAGCGTCGGTCGTGGTGACACCGATCTGGAAGTCGACCTGGCTCGTCGTCGCGTACTTGATGAAGTTGGCGAAGTTCGCGCCGAGAGCCACCTGCTCGTCGGACATCGAGCACGAGTTGTCGATGACGAGGAGGATGTCGGCCTTCGGGCGCGCGTCCTGGCGGAAGGTGTCGGTGTTCTGACCCATCGTGTCGCCGCGGCCCGTGAGGGTGACGACGTAGTCGACCTGCTGACCGCCCTGAACGACCTGAATGCGGTAGGCGCCCGAGTCGGTGCTGATGTTCACCGGCCGGTACTTGATCTGGAACGAGAGCGGCGTGCCGCCCTGGTTGAGGCACGGGCCAGAGCTGCCACCCACCGTGCACGTCGGCAGCGCCCCGACCGCGGGCTGCGAGACCACGTTGAACTCCTTGCACGGCGCGCTGCCCGGGCAGTTCGTGGTCATCGGCATCGCGGTGTCACCGGACGAGATGAGATCGGCGCCGACCCAGCGAACCTGCTGCGGGCACGCGTTGTAGACGGTGAAGGTGCGATCGGGCGAGTTGCAGCCCTGCTGCACGGTGCCGAAGTCGAGTGCGTTGGGTGAGATGACGAGGCAGCTCGGCGCCAGCGTCGCGGTCAGCTGCACCGACGGCTGCGACCGACCGGGCGTCGGGTCGGAGATGGTGAAGGTGACCGTGCCGTTGACCGTGGTCGGCGTCGCCGGCAGCGCGCCCTGCGGCCAGGCACGGGTCTGAACCGTCATGCACTGCTGCGGCTGCAGCTCGCTCTCCATGAGCGCACCGGCGGGCAACGAGAACATCGAGTTCGAGCCGGCGCCGAGGTCCATGTTGGTGATGAGGCAGATGTCGTTGGTCGCGGTCGCGGGGGCCACGTTGCACACCTGGAACGTGAGGTCCTTGGTGGAGGGCGGCGTGACGACGCCGAAGTTCAGGCTGACCGGCGTGACGGTGTACTGGCACGGAGGCAGGGTGACGGGCCGCGCGCTGACGGTGATGCGCACCTCAGGCTCGTCGGGGTCGTTCGAGAAGAAGGTGACCTCCCACTCCTTGTTGCCGTTCGCTCCGACGTTCGTGTTGGCCGGCTGAATGCGAATGGGAATGTCGAGGGTCGCTGCAGCGCCAGAGGCCTCGAGGCCCACCGACGGGTTGTACGCACCGGCGCCAGTCGACGGCAGGTCGTCAGCGCAGGTGTTCGTCATCGCGTCGAAGCGGCCGACGCAGATCTCCGACAGGCTCGACTCGGCGTTCTTTGCGGTGACGCTCCAGTACGGGCGGCCAGCGCCCATGGCGCCGAGCTTCAGGTTCGCGCGCGGGTCTGGCGGCGTGGGGCGGGTGCCGATGTTGCGAACGGTGACGCGGCGGGTGGCCGAGGCGCTCGAGCCCGAGAAGTAGGCGATGCGGCCGAAGTTGAGCGTGTTCGCAGGCAGCACGTCGATGTCGGGGCCGCCACCGAAGCCACGAAGCGCAACGGTGAAGCTCGGCTGGTTGCGGGCGTTCGTGCTGCCCGTGAACGTTCCCTGCCGGGGCCCGAGCACGGCGGGGCGGAAGCTCATCGTCGCCTTCGCGATGCCGGGCACGATGGCGTTGGTGGCCGAGTCGCGCGACGCCGCGGGAATGGTGAGCTTCGTCAGGTCGCCCATGTTGGCGGCCGCGACCTTGTAGATGTTGCTCGGGTTGGCGCCTTCACGCGTGGTGAGGGCGGTGAGCTCGACCGGGCGGAAGCTCTGGTTCGAGAACGTCACGTCGCCCGTCACGGTGAGGCCGGGCTGCACGTAGCCGAAGTCGAGGGTCGACGGCGTCCACGAGAGCACGTTGTCGACGCCCGAGCCGACGAGGCGAACGTTGACCTCGGGGCAGCCATCGGCGGGCAGCACCTTGATGGTGCCGAAGTAGTCGCGCACCTCGGTGGGCGTGAAGACGAGGGTGACGTTCTTCTCGCGGTTGGGGGCGAGCGTGAACTCACCGCGCGGCGACTCGGGCGAGAGCGCGAACACCATGTCGGCCGAGACCACATCGCCCACGCGGGGGAACGAGTCGACCATGCGGCGGTTCTTGAGCGGCTCGACGACGCTGAACGAGTCACCACGGGCGACGGCGCCGAAGTCGATGCGCGCGGGGAACTCGCACTCTCCGCGAAGCGCGGTGCCCTTGAGCGTCAACACCGTGGCCGCCGCTGCGGGATCCGCGGTGGGCAGGGTCAGCTTCAGCTTCACCTGGTGCGGCACCGTCACCTGCGTGCGGTCGTCGGGCGGCTGGAAGAAGAAGCTCAGCTCGGCCGACTCGCCGACGGCGATCTCGACGGGCATGAAGTCGATGCCGAAGACGGGGTTGGGCTCGGAGACGAGCGTGCCGATTTGAATGGCGTCGCCTTCGCCGTCCTTCACGAAGCCGTCGAGCTGGAGCGCCGCGCGGCCGACGTTGCGGATGATGACGGTGCGGTTCACCTTCTTCGTCATCGGCACCGTGCCGAAGTCGACCTCGGTCGTCTCGACGTTGACGCCGTCGGTCTCGATGAGCAGCAGCGGCTCACCGTAAATGGCCTCCTTGATGTCAGGGCGGCAGCCGGGGCAGCCAGTCAAGGCAACACCGACGCTCAACACGAGCGCAAGTCGGAAGATGGGGGTCATCGGGAGGTCCAGAGCGAGGGTTCGATGCGAGCGGCCAGAAACGCTCAATTGATACGGTCCCGGCAGGTCACGTCAACTCCTCTTGGCGAAAAGGTTGCAGGGTCGGCACACCTCGACGGAATCGCGCACGGTGTCAGCGAACCTTGATGGTAGACCCCGCGCCCGCTGATCAGCCCAAACACCCGTGAGGAGCCTGCATGCCGATGCGTGACCTGAACGTGAAGAAGGCCCAGAAGCTGCTGTCGCGAATCATGGAGTTCGAGCTCGCAGGCGTCGTTCGCTACACCCACTACTCGTTGATGGTGGCCGGCCCGAACCGCATTCCCATCGTCGCGTTCATGAAGGCGCAGGCCAGCGAGTCACTGCTCCACGCGCAGCAAGCCGGAGAGATTCTCACCGGGCTCGGTGGCCACCCCACCCTCACCATCGCGTCGATTCCCGAGTCGTACAAACACTCGGTGAAGGACATTCTCGAGGAGTCGCTCTCGCACGAGCGTGACGCGCTCGACCTGTACTGCGAGTTCCTCGACGTCGTCGAAGACCGCAGCGTCTACCTCGAGGAGTTCGCCCGCACGCAGATCGCCCAGGAGGAGATGCACGGGCTCGAGGTGCGCAAGATGCTCCGCGACGTGGCGGTGTCGGCGCCCGACTTCGACCACTCCCACGAGCACGACGAAGACGAAGAAGACCAGGACGACGTGCGCGACGGCGACGAAGACCAGGAGAAGAAGGACAAGAAGAAGAAGAAGAAGGACAAGAAGCGCGACGCGTGACCGACCCGAAGCCAGCGACGGCGTTGCCGCGCACCGTGCTGGCGCTGGCAGCGACGAGCTTCTTCACCGACGTCGGCAGCGAGCTCGTCTTCTCGGTGATGCCGCTCTTGTTGCCCGCCATCGGCGCAGGCCCTGCGTTTCTGGGTTTGCTCGAGGGCTTCGCCGACGCGACCGCTGCGCTGCTGAAGTACCTGACCGGCGCGTGGTCTGACCGGCTGCCGAAGAAGCGCGGCATCGTGCTGCTGGGCTACTCGTTGTCCTCGCTCACCCGGCCGGTGCTCATGGCCGCCACCGCGCCCTGGCACGTCTTCTCGCTGCGCATCATCGACCGCGTCGGCAAGGGCATTCGCACCTCTCCACGAGACACGCTGCTCGCGCAGTCGGTCGAGCCGTCACAGGCGGCGCGCGCGTTCGGGTTTCACCAGGCGATGGACCACGCGGGCGCTGTCGTCGGTCCGCTGCTCGGCGCCGCGCTGCTCGCGTTCGGCGTCGACCTGCGCATGGTCTTCCTCGTCGCGCTCGTGCCGGGCTTGCTCTCGGTCGCGAGCCTCTTCTTCATTCGCGAAACCCCGACGGCCGTCCCATCGAAGAGCGCGTTGAAGGCGCCGCTGTCACCCGAGCTTCGAAGCCTGCTCGTTCCCATCACTCTCTTCTCGCTCGGCGTCGCGACCGACGGGTTCGTGCTGCTGCGCGCCGCAGCGCTCGGCACACCGACCGCGCTCGTGCCCGTGCTGTGGACGGTGCTGCACCTCTCGAAGATGACGTGGGCCTGGCTGGGCGGACGAATGGGCGACCGCTTCGACCGCGCGACGTTGCTTCAGGGCGCCTGGGCCGTGTTCGTCGCGGTGATGGTGGCCTACGGCCTCTCGACCCAGGCCTGGCACGTGTGGGTCATCGCCGTCGTCGCGGGCGCGTGGCAGGGCATCGCCGAGCCCGTGCAGAAGGCGATGGTTGCGGCGCTCGCCGCTCCCGAGTCGAAGGGCCGAACGTTTGGCGTGCTCAACGGCCTCAAAGGCGCCGCTGCCATTCCCGCTGGGCTGGGCTTCGGCGTGTTGTGGGAGCAGGTGAGCCCGGGTGCGGCCTTCTTCGCGAGCGCGCTGATGGGCGCGATGGGCTCGACCCTGCTGTTCGGGTGGCGCCGCCGCCGATGACGGTCGTCGACCGGAGCGACTGAGGTTAGGGTCCGCGCGCCCCTCGAGGAGGTTTCACCGATGGTCGTCTCCGAGCTGATGTCAGTCGATGTGTTGACCATCACCGCGCAGGCCCCGCTGCAGCAGGCGGCCAACGAGATGCGGCTCGCGCACATCAATCATCTGCCCGTCGTCGATGGTGGTGGCGGCGTGGTCGGCGTGCTCTCGAGCTTCGACGTGATGCGCGCGCTGGCCCAGGGCAACGTGGCCAGCTCGGTCTCCGACGTGATGACGCCCCAGGTGGTGACGGCGCGAGACAACGAGCCCGCCTCCGACGCCGCGAAGCGCCTCAAGCACCACAAGATCAGCTGCCTGCCCGTCGTCGATGCCGGTGGAAAGCTCGTCGGCCTGGTCACCGAGACCGACTTCGTCGAGCTCGCGGTGCAGGCCCTCGCGAGCCGGCTCGCTGCACGCGATTGATGCTGCGCAACTTCTCCTGGCCCTCCGGGTTGGGAGTGTATGCGCCTCATTTTCACCGCCAGTGTCGTGTGCGTGCTCGCCCTCGGGTGTGAGCCTGCCCAGCCATCACCGACCCCCGACACGCCGAAGACCACCTCGTACCTGCGTGACGTGCAGCCGCTCGTCGAGCGCTCGTGCAGAAGCTGCCACACCGCAGGGGGCGTCGCGCCGCTCGTCCTCGACACGCCGGAGCAGGTGACCGCGCTCGGGCCCGCCTTGTGGAGCGCCATCGCGGGCAACCGCATGCCGCCCTTCTTCGCAGCCACCTCGTGCAACTCGTACGTCGACGACCCGCGGCTCTCCGAGGCCGAGAAGACGCTCTTCAAGGCGTGGGTCGATGAAGGCTCGCCCATGGGCGACCCGGCCGAGGCTCGGCATGCCGCGACCCCGCAGCTGCCCGTGGTGCGCCATGACGTCGAGCTCTCCATCGGCGGCAAGTTCGACGTGCGCAAGATGAACGACACCGACAACTACCAGTGCTTCGTGATGAACCCGGGCAACACGAGCGACCTGATGGTGAAGGGCTACGAGGTGATGCCGGGCAACCTCGGCGTCGTGCATCACGTGCTCGCGTACGTCGTCACCGCCGACCAGGTGAGCCAGCTCGAGGCCCTCGACGCGCAGGATCCGAAGCTCGGCTACGCCTGCCAGACCGGCGGCGTCGGCATCACCGGAGCCACTCGCAACCAGATCGCCGGCTGGGTGCCGGGCCAGTACCCCTCGCGCATGCCGGCCGACACCGCGCTGGTGCTGCCTGCCGGGAGCCGCCTCGTCATCCAGCTCCACTACAACCTGAACGCGCTGGCAGACCCATCGGTGTCACCGTTCGACGAGACGAAGCTCGCGCTCGAGACGGTGCCGGCGAACACGCTCCGCAAGGGACAGATCCTGCCGATGCTCAAGCCGAACCTCGCCATCGCCGCGGGTGACACCAACTCCGTTCAGGTGACCGAGGTGCCGGTGCCAGCCGCGTTCCGCAACGCGACCGTCTACCGCGCCATGGGCCACGCGCATCAGCTCGCCACGCAGGTGAAGCTCGAGGTGATCAAGGCGGACGGCTCCACCACCTGCGTGCTCGACAACCCGCGCTGGGACTTCAACTGGCAGCGCGACTACACGCTGAAGACGCCGGTCACGCTGGTGCAGGGAGACAAGCTGCGCATCACCTGCGTCTACGACAACGGCCAGACGAATCAGCCCTTCATCAACGGCGTGCAGCAGACGCCGCGCGCCGTGGCGTGGGGTGAGAGCAGCTTCGATGAGATGTGCATGACGTACCTGACGTTCGCGCAGTGATTCACTTGGCGACCTGGTCGACGCGGTCGCAGAGCTCACCCAGGAACTGGCGAACGATGGCGACGCGCGCCGCGGCCGTCGACTCGAGCTGTGCTTCGAGGGCGGCCTCCACCGAGGCCTGCTCCTTGCGGTCGATGGCCTTCCCTGCCGGAAGCAGCTCGATGACCGTCTTGCGCCCGTCGGCCGGGTCCTTTCGCCTGCGCAGCATCTTGCGCTTCTCGAGGCGCTTCACCGACGTCGACACGGTGGAGGCATCGACGCAGAGCAACGCAGCGAGCGCACCGGCCGTCAACGAGCCATGACGGCCCACGAGGCGAATGAGCAGTCGTTGCTGCGCCGTCACCCCGAGCCGCGCCTCCATTCGAGTCGAGGCCCGCTCGATGGCGTGATTGAGCGCCCAGACCTCGGCGAGCACGTCGAGGGCATCTCCGCGAGACAACGTTTCGGCGTCGGTCGGCACCAGCAAAGCGTAGCGTGCCCACGTCGACCGCCGCTCGTCCTGAACGCGACAGGGCATCCCGCCCCGCCTTCATGAGGGCTTCGGGTCGAGCAGCCTGCGCAACATCGCGCGAACGTCACGAACGCGCTCCACCCGAATCGGCGCCACGCTGCTCCCCGGCCCGACGTGCACGGCGATGGAGCCGACGGGCAGCGCCTTGAACAGGTCTTCGTCGGTGCGGTCGTCTCCGAACGCAGCGAACAGCGCACCGGGTGGAGCCTCGCCCAGCAGCCGCGCCACCACCTGGCCCTTGTGGGCGTCGTGCGGGCGCACCTCGACGACCTGATCACCCGCGAGCACCTCGACGGGCGCATTCGAGAAGACCGACGCCAGGTGCAGCTTGAGCTCGTTCGCCTGCCTGGGCCCGAACTCGCGGTCGGCCATGCGGTAGTGAAAGGCGAGGCCCGAGCGCTTCTCCTCGACGCGGGAGCCGGGGGTTCTCGCAGCGAAGTCCTCGAGCACTTCGAGCGCGCGCGGGCGCCACGCGTCGTCGAGCCGATAATGACCGACCCACCCCCCACCGCGCGTCTTCGACCAGAAGCCGTGCTCGGCGTGGAGGCCGATGGGCAGGTGCCCCAGGAACTGCTCGAGGGAGTCTCTGGAGCGCCCACTGACGACGTGCACCTCGGTGTGTGGCCGCGCCGAGAGCGCGCCCAGCAGCTCGAGCAGCTCGCCATCGGGCCGGGCGAGCTCGGGCATCGGGCTCATGCCGACGAGGGTGCCGTCGTAGTCGAGCAGCAGCACGAGCGCCGGTGCCTCGAGCATTGCGGCCACCGTCACCTCGCGCGCGCGCCTGGGCGTGGGTGTCGCCGATGGGCCCGGTGGCGTCTCGGTGACCGTCTGGAGCCGTGACAGGAACGCATGCGCCCACCACCCGACGTCGTACGAGAACACGCGGTGGCGCAGGGTCGCCATGCGCATGGCGCGCTCCTCGTCGCCCATCTCGAGCGCGCGCATGAGCGCCGCGCCCACCCCGTCGAGGTCGTAGGGGTTGACGTGGACTGCCTCGGCGAGCTCGCTGGCGGCCCCTGCAAACTCACTCAACACCAGCACGCCCCTGCCATCGGGTCGGGAAGCGACGAACTCCTTGGCCACCAGGTTCATGCCGTCGCGAATGGGCGTCACCACCATCACGTCGGCGGCGCGGTAGAGCGCAACCACCTCGTCCTCGGAGAGGTTGCGGTAGAGGTAGTGCACGGGGGCCCAGCTGGGCGTGCCGAACCGCCCGTTGATGCGGCCGACGAGCGAGTCGACGGTGTTGCGAAACTCGGCGTAGGCGTCGACGTTGGTGCGCGAGGGCACCGCCACCTGCACCAGGCGCACGCGCCCACGCAGCTCGGGGTGCATCGCCAGCAGCCGCTCGTACGCCAGCAACCGCCGCGGAATGCCCTTCGTGTAGTCGAGGCGGTCGATGCCCACGAGCAGCCGCGTCGCTGGGTCCGGGTGAAACGTCGACTGGTGCGCGGCGACGGTCTCGCTGGTCGCCCGTTGCTCGAAGGCCTTCGCGTCGACGCCCATGGGGAAGATGCCCAGGCTCGTGCGTCGGCCGTCGTACGTCACGCCATCGACGCCCGCGTCTGCGCCGAGCACGTGCAGCGCCGCCGACGCGAAGTGCCGCGCGTAGGCCGCGGTGTGAAACCCCACCAGGTCGGCCGCCAGCACCCCCTCGAGCAACGACTCCCTCGCCGGCAGAATGCGAAAGGTGTCGGAGTCGGGAAACGGAATGTGCAGGAAGAAGCCGATGCGCGCCCCGGGGAGCGCCTGCCGCAGCAGCTTCGGCACCCGCATCAGCTGGTAGTCGTGAACCCAGATGACGTCGCCCGGCCGCCACACCTCGACGACGGCATCGGCGAAGCGCTGGTTCACCATCTCGTACAGCGAGAAGTCGGGCGGCTCGAGCGGCAGTTGCGCGGGGAAGCCGTGAAACAGCGGCCACAACACCCCGTTGCACGCGCCCTCGTAGTACCGCTCGACCTCGTCGGCCGAGAGCCGCACGGGCACCACGCCCAGCTCCGAATACCGGGCCGTCAGCGCCTCATGATGTTCCGGCTCGGGGGAACCCGCGAACCCGGGCCAGCCGACCCACAACCCGCCCTCCTGCCCGTGCACCGACTTCAGCCCCGTCGCCAGGCCCCCGCTGCTGCGCTCGACCACGAGCTCACCCGGCGCCTGCCGCACCGTGATGGGCAACCGGTTGGAGACGACGATGACACCCATGCCACCGGCAGTATGGACCTGTTGATTGGATATCAAACCATTTTCGAGACGGACCTCGAAACGTGAACCGCCCGACCAGCCGCTCGACGTTGGCGCGCACCTCCTCGGCTCCGCCTACCTGCGCCCAATGCCTGAACCGGATGGTGGCGATGAAGGTGAGGCCGCACGCGAGGATCGTGGGCGGCCCGTAGGCCTTGCCGAAGACCTCGAACACCAGCGCCATCGCCGCGATGGGCACGCCCACCACGGCGGTGAGCGACGAGGCGATGCCGACGACGGCGAACAGGGCCGGGTCGAGCACCGCGAGGCCCGAGAGCGTCACGAGGTGGGCGACGAGCGCCCCCGACAGCCCGCCGAGGAACATCGAGGGGAAGAGCAGGCCCGCCGAGCCGCCACCGCTCGGCGTCGCTTGGCGACGAGGAGCAGCACCAGCACCCACCACACGGCGACGTGTACGGCACCCGAAACTGCCGGGCCACGAGCGCGACGGCCGTCGCGACCGCAGACAACGCGATGACGACGTCTCCAGACTCACTCACCCTCACCGAGGAGCCGGCGCGACGACTCGTTGATATCAAAGCAATCATGAACGCTTCCCTGCTCGAGAACCTTGGCCTCATCGGCAACTGCCAGGCCGCAGCGCACGTCGACAGTTCGGGCGCCGTCGTCTGGTGCTGTCTGCCCCGCTTCGACGCCGAGCCGGTGTTCGGCGCGCTCCTGGACCCCGATGGCGGGCACTTCCTCATCGGCCCGGCCTCTGGCGCCCTCGGCACCCAGCGCTACCTCGACAACACGAACGTGCTCGAGACCCGCTTCGACGAGCCCGACGGCAGCTTTCGCGTCATCGACTTCTTCCCGCGCTTCGAGCTCAACGGGCGCTCGTTCAGGCCGACGCAGCTCTTCCGCATCGTCGAGCCGCTCTCGGGGACGCCGCGGGTGCGGGTCGAGGTGAAGCCGGTGCTGGGGTGGTCGAAGCAGCCGCCCTCGGCCATCAGCGGCTCACACCACGTGCAGTGGCAGGGCTACGACGCGCCGCTGCGGCTCACCACCGACGCCTCGCTGTCATGGCTGTCGGGCCAACCCTTCGCGCTCACCTCGAAGAAGCACTTCGTGCTCGCGTGGGGCGCGCCGGTCGAAGAGGCGCTCGAGCCGCTGTGCGAGCGATTTCGCTCCGAGACCGAGAAGGCCTGGCGCAACTGGGTGAAGCATTGCGACGTGCCCACCAGCTGGCAGCACGAGGTCATTCGTTCGGCGCTGACGCTCAAGCTGCACTGCGCCGAAGACACGGGCGCCATCGTCGCCGCGCTCACGACGTCGCTCCCCGAGGCGCCGGGCACCGGCCGCACGTGGGACTACCGCTATTGCTGGCTGCGCGACGCGTACTACGCGCTCGACGCCTTCCGCCTGCTCGGCCACTTCGAGGAGCGCGAGCAGTTCCTCACCTTCCTGCTCTCGGTCGTCGCCAACGCGCCCGACCTCGCCCTGCAGCCCGTCTATCGGCTCGACGGGGGCACCGACCTGACCGAGCGCACCCTGCCCCACTGGCGCGGCTTTCGCGGAGAAGGCCCGGTGCGGGTGGGCAACGGCGCCGCGCTGCACCAGCAGCACGACGTCTTCGGCGAGCTGGTGCTCGCGCTGGCCCCGGTGTTCCTCGATGCCCGCTTCAGGGACCAGCAAACCGAAGCGACCTTCGACCTGCTGGTGCGGCTCGCGAGGCGCGGCATCGAAGTGGCGGGCACGCCCGACGCGGGCATCTGGGAGCTGCGCACCGAGTGGACGCCACAGACCTTCTCGACGCTCATGTGCTGGGCCGGCGCCGATCGCCTCGCCGCCGTCTCGCGACGCTTCCGCCCCGCGCTCGAGCCGGGCTTTCGCGAGGCCGCCGCGCGAATCAAGGCACTCCTCAGACAGACCTGCGTCGACTCGACCCGCAGCACCCTCGTCGCCCGTCCTGGCAGCACCGACGTCGACGCTTCACTGCTGCAGGCCCTGCCGCTGCGGTTCCTCGTCGACGACCCGGCGCTCGCACAGGGCACCATCGACGTCATTCAGAGAGAGCTCTCGATTGGCGCCTGGCTGCAGCGCTACCGCATGCCCGACGGCTTCTCCGAGCACCGTCTGGCGTTCACCATCTGTGGTTTCTGGCTGGTGCAGGCGCTCGTCTGTACCGGCCGGCTCTCAGAGGCTCGGGAGCGCATGACGGCACTGCTGGCACATCAGCCACCCCTGGGGCTCTTGTCGGAAGACATCGACCCGTCGACGAACGCGCTCTGGGGCAACCACCCGCAGGCCTACTCGCACGTGGGGCTCATTCACGCCGCCTTCGCCGCGTCGCCTGCCTGGAGCGAAGTCACCTGAAGCGGTCGCCCACAAAGAAGAAGGGCAGCCTCGAATGGAGGCTGCCCCTCTTTGACTGAACCTCAGTCGCTCAGCGCCTCACATCACGGCGTGAGCGAAACCTCGCCGACCGAGATGACGCCACGCGCGGCGTGCTTGCTCTCGAGGTTGCGGTGGCAACCGGCGCACTGCTCGGTCGGACCACCCGAGCCAGGGTTCGCGGCAGCGTCGAGAATCGCCTGACGGCCCATGCCCGCGAACACCGACGGCGCGAAGCCGAAGTTGTACGCGTGCGAACGCTTGTAGAACTGCTTGAGCGGGTCACCCGACTGGTGGCAGCTCATGCACGAAGCGGCCGTGGCGCCGATGAGCTGGTCGTCGAGCAGGTTGCTCCAACCCGTGGTGGGGCCGACGCCAGGGTCGGTGGTGAGGGCAACGGCCTCTCGCGGGTCGGGCGTGCTGTTGACGCTGCCGGGAATGTGGCAGGCGCTGCAGTCAGCCAGGTTGCGCGGGTAGTGGACCTCGACGAAGTTGTGCTTCTGGGCGTACGGCGTGGTGCAGCCGCTCCAGCGCGGAATACCACCGTCGCTCTGAAGCGCCGTCGCGCCAGCGACCGGGCGGCAGTTGACGCCATCACCAACTGCGTCGGTCGTCGGCCAGTTCGTCGTGCGGTCAAGGGCTTCCTTGCTGCCGAAGAAGTAGATGCCGTTGGTGCGGTAGAACACCATCGGCATGCCCGTCTCACCCGACGAGTGAATGCCGTGCACCATGTTGCGAAGGTCGTACGACTCGCCGATCTTCTGGTCGTAGGCCACCGAAGGGTTGATGCCGAAGACGTCGGTGCGGTTGTTCTTCTCGTTGGCCGCGGGGTTGTGGCACATCTCGCAGAGGTCGATGCTGTCGACGCGGTTGCCACCGTGCTGGTACATGCTGCCTTCGTGGCAGGTGGAGCAGCGAGCGATGTCAGCCACGTTGCGACGCTTGACGATCGCAGGCCCGCCAGTCGCGGGAACGAACTCATACGTCGGCGAGTTCGACCGAATCTGGATGATCTCTGAGGTGGTGCCGGCAGCCGCGGCGTAGCGGATCTGCGGCTTGCCCTGGATGGCAACGATGCCGAGCGTGGACGTGGTGGTGTTGACCGGCACCGTCGTGGTGGCGACGTTCGTCGCGCACGTGGTGTTGGTCGAGGTCACGTTCACGGCAGCAGCCGGCTGGCCCGGCGCAGTGCCCTGACCCGCGTTGACCCAGTCGTTGCCCTGCGCGTAGGCGCGGAGGATCGACAGGTTGCTGGCGACTGCACCCGTGGTTGCGCTCGCGGTGGCGCCGAAGAAGACCGGGCCCGTCGCGAAGGTGTTGTTGCAGGGGTTCACCGGCGTCCAGGTGGTGCCAGAGAGCTGCTCCGCCGTCCACGTGATGACGAGGTTGCCTGCAGCGACCGACGTGCCCGTGATGGCCATACGCACCGTCTTGCCGAGCTCGACCGACTGATCGTCGCCGTCCCAGATGAGGCCGCCGCGCTCGGTGCGCGCGCCGTTGTGGAACGCCGTGACCGTGGTCTTCGTCGACAGCCCGCCTGCAGCGTGGCACGTGGTGCAGCTGGTCGGGGTCGCCGACGCCGCCGTGATGCCGCTGTGCAGGTTGAGCGTGGTGGTGTCCATGCCGAAGCCATTCCAGTTCTGGTGGCACGACATGCAGAGCGTCCACGAGGGAGGAGCCGAGTTCACGCGAGTGAGCGCCTCAGCCGTGTTGTGGCACGTGCTGCAGTTGTTCGTGTAGCTGGGGAAGCCGACCGAGAAGGTGCTCGACGGCACCACGCCAGCGTCGGTGACCGACACCGAGCGCAGGTACGTGGCCGCAGGAACGGGAACGTTCAACCACTGCTCAGGCAGCGGGCCGTTGTTGGTGCTGCTGATGCGGTCGGGGTCGACGCGCAGGGCGACGGTGCCGCCAGGCATCTGGTGCGAGTTGTGAATACCGTGCACGTAGCCCATCAGGCGCGAGCCACCGCCCATGGTCGTGCCGCCGTCAGTGACCGCAGCGCCGAGGCCGGGGCCGATGGTGTCGAAGCGGTTGTGGCACACGACGCAGGCCTGCACGCCGCGCGGGCTGACGCCGTGGTGCTCGGACGCCTCAGCACCTTCGGGCTCACGGAAGACCTTGTCGCCGTGGCAGTTCGCGCACGACTGGTCCGTCACCACGAAGCGATCGGGCGTGCCGATGTGCGAGACGATGCTCGCGGCCTCGTTCGCGTTGCCCGAGTTGACGGTGAGGAGGAAGGTGGTGCCGGCGTCGATGGTGCGCGCCAACGAGCCGTAGCCCGCGATGAGGGCGTCGTAGTCACCGTTGCCCTTGGGCGTGACCGTGACCGGGTTCGTCGTGCGGTTGATCGACGTACGCACGCCGCCCGTGGGGCCGCGCTGCCAGTAGTAGGCGTTGGCGACGCTGATGAACCGGTTGTCGTTCACGCCGTCGGTCTTCACGTTGAAGCTGATCTTGAGGAAGCTGCCCGGAGCGCCCGCGTCAGTCACCGCAGGGAGCGCGACGCTGGTGCCGTCGGTGCAGGTCAGCAGGCGGCCGCCGCCGTCGGCGGTCGTGATGGTGCACGACGTACCGTTGGTGCCGTTCGTGCCGTTGGTGCCGTTCATACCGGCGGTGCCCGGCGTTCCGTTGGTGCCGTTGGTGCCGGCGGTTCCATTGGTGCCGTTGGTACCGTTCGTACCGTTGGTTCCGTTCACGACGTTGACGGTGGTGCCGTCAGCGCAGGTGATGGTGGAAGAGCCGTTTCCGTTGTCCTTCACGGAGCACGGCTTTCCAGCTTCTCCGGCAGGGCCGGTACATGCGGAGGCGATGAAGCCTGCCGCGAGGAGAATTCGACGAAGTTGATGCATGGTGACCTTCCCTCGGGTGACGGTTCGATGACGAACAGCACTATGTGAGCGAGCCGGAACTGCGCACGCCGCGGGGGTCGTTGGGCGAGATAACAGTGGGCTGTGGGCAGCGGAAGCAGATCCTTCTTGAGGTGGATCAGTCTCAGCAGCACTTCCATAAGGTGAGATCATGCGAGCCAGAGCAATACTTCTTGATCGAAGGCAGGCTTGGAGCTGACGCAGGGCCGTGATCGCGAGGTTCAACACTGACATCGCCCGATATACGGTCACTCCAGCGATGTCGTGGCCTTTGACAAAATGCTGTCTGCAGACGTGGGCCATGGTCGGGAGCCGGGCGCAGTCGGGCACACAAGCTGGATCAGGATTTCAGTCAGTTGAGCCGATCGAGGTCTGATGCCAGCTCACTGGCTCGGCCCTTGCGATGGGCCGGCGCCATGCGAGCGACGTGGCTGGTGGCGATGGTGTTGGTCGGGTGTGGTGGTCAGACGCTGGTCATCGACGAGCAGACCGACGAGCACATCACCGACAAAGGCAAGGCGGTCGTCTACGGCACGGACAACCGAACCGACGTCTACGCCCACGCCGACGCGACGATGAAGGCGCGGGCGCTGCAGTCGACGGTGGCGCTCATTTCGGCGAGCGATGTCATCACCACGACGCCCTCGAACGTGCGGCTCCGCGGGGCGACGCTGGGCCAGGCAGAGGGGCTCTGCTCGGGGCAGCGCTTCTCGAGCGATCCGACGGCAGCGTTCTGCTCGGGCACGCTCATCGACGACGACGTGGTGCTGACGGCGGGCCACTGCATCACCAGCGCGGCGGACTGCGCGGGAACGAGGTTCGTCTTCAAGTACGCGCGCTCGTCGGCGACGGCGCTCGAGACCATCACCACGCAAGACGTCTTCTCGTGCGCCGCCATCATCGCGAGGGCCGAG
>CALRPN020000032.1:0-123100 GCA_943370055.1 Archangium gephyra | reverse complement strand
GGTGCCGCCGCCGCCAGTACCGTCCTCACCGTCGAGGCCGCCACCCACGCCGCCATTCCCACCACGTGCGCCAGCCACACTGCAGGTCGAGGTGCCTCCGTTGCCGCCGAGGCCGCCATCGGTGCCGCCACCACCAATCAGACCAGAGCCGCCGTTCGAACCGGTGGCGCCAGTGATGCCGTCGAGCCCCGCACCACCGCGGCCTGCCTGAAACTCGCTGCGGCTGATGGAGACTCCCGCCGAAGCGTTCTCGACGATGAGCGCGTAGACGGCGTTGCGAGAGGACGAGCCGTTCGCTGTCACGACCCGCAGGAAGTCGAGCGCGAGCGTGCCTCCGTCTCCGAAGATGTTGATGGGTTGGGTGATGATGGGTCGAGTCGACGTGCGTGCCCACGACGCAGAGGGGTCGTAGCCGCCGTAGATGCCGAAGTTGCCCGTGCCGAGTCCGAGCGTGTCGGTGTACGTGCCGCTGGCGACGAGCACCTGGGGCCGGCCCGCGTCCAGTCCTCGGCCGATGGTGCGGTAGGGCGCCGCTCTCGTTCCCAGGTTGGTGTCGACACCGTTCGTGCCATCGACGAAGGCCGCCTGAGCTGCCTCTCCGTCGACGCCGTCGCAGTTCGAGTCGATGCCGTTCTCGTCAGGGAAGTCCGTGCCGCCCTGGGGAACACACCCGCCTGCGGAGCCACCTGCCGCGGAGCCACCTGCCGCGGAGCCACCTGCTGCGGAGCCACCCGCTGCGGATCCACCTGCTGCGGAGCCACCCGCTGCGGATCCACCCGCCGCGGATCCACCTGCTGCGGAGCCACCTGCTGCGGATCCACCCGCTGCGGATCCACCCGCCGCTGCGGAGCCACCTGCTGCGGAGCCACCTGCTGCGGAGCCACCTGCCGCGGAGCCACCTGCCGCAGAGCCACCTGCTGCGGAGCCACCTGCCGCAGAGCCACCTGCTGCGGAGCCACCGGCTGCGGATCCACCAGCCGCGGATCCTCCTGCCGATGATCCACCGGCTGATCCACCTGCCGCGGAGCCTCCTGCCGTTGATCCTCCTGCTGACGATCCACCAGCGGCTGAGCCACCTGCCGCGGATCCACCAGCGTCACCACCGGCCGACCCGCCTGCCATTCCGCCAGCATCGCCGCCGGCGGTCATTCCACCCGCCGACCCTCCGCTGTCGCCACCTGCTGCTCCGCCTGCGACGTCGCCACCAGCGGCCCCGCCGCCCGCACCGCCAGCGCTCATGCCACCAGCAGCACCACCAGCACGCCCACCATCAGCCGAAGGAACACAACGCCCCTGAACACAGACGCGCCCCGGCTCGAGGCACGTGTTGTCGGGCTCGCACGCATAGATGAGGTCTTCGCGCGGGGCGACGCAGGTGCACGCCGACACCGCTGAGAGGGCGAAAGCCAACCACCAACGGGACTGCGTCATGGTGTCTGACTCCAGAGAATGGCCGAGACGACGCCCAGCACGCCGGCGCCGATTCCGGCACCGAGGGCGACCGAGAAGTTGGTGTTGGCTTGAGCCGCGAGGGCGTTCGCCTGACTGCGTGAGAGCGGCGAAGTGCCCGCCTCGTTTTGATCGAGCTGCGAGCGGGCGCCCAGGCCCATGGCTCCGAACGTTCCCGCGACTCCGGCAGCAGCGACCGCCAGGCCCGTCGACGTCCACGCAGCCACCGTGATGCCAGAGCCCTTCGCGGCGGGCGCGACCACCGACTCGGGCGGCGTCACCACCACGGGCTCGAGGTTCGTCTTCGTCGGAGCATCCTGCCGCTTCACCGGCTCAGGCTGGGTCTTCACCGGTTCGGGCTTCACCGGGTCCGCCTTCATGATGGGGTCGGGCTTCGGCTCGGGTTTGACGGGGTCGGGCTTCGGCTCGGGCTTCGGCTCGGCGGCGCGAGGCTTCACGAGCCTGGCAATGCGCGCGATGACGGGCTTGAGCGCACCACCGAGGTTCGCCGAAGGGCCTGTGGCCACTTCCTTCTTGATCAGCTTCCCGTCATCGAGGCTCAGCAGCAGGAACGTCACGGTCGTGCGGCCCTTGCTGTTGGTCGCCCCGAGCTGCAGCACCGCGTCGACGAAGGCGGTCTCACCAGCCTGAGACAGACAGTGGTTTCGGTCGCCGCTCGGTCGAAGCAGACACTGTGAAGCAGGCGCTTGAGGCCCCGCCACCTTCATCTTCACCTTCACCTTGCCGAAGGCCTCGACCAGCTCGCCTGCCACGTCGCGGGCCGCATCGTTCTCGGCCACCACGAGCACTGACGTCGCGGACGCCGACGTACCTGCCATGAGGAGCAGCAGCCCCAGAAGTCGTCGCATTGGCCGGCATTGGAGCGCGCCCAGCGTGGAAAGCAAAGTCTCGCCCTGCGAATTCGCGAGTACAGTCGTCAGAGGAGGTCGACGTGACGAGCATTCTCATCGTGGGGGCCGTTCTTGCTGCGACGCCCGTGAAGGTGGCGGCGCCAGGCCTGTCGGGTGTGAACGCGTCGGGCGACCTGCTCACGTTCGTGAATGATCACCTGAGCCAGGAGCTCTCGCTCGAAGGCATCGAGGTCACCACCCCAGCGCAAATTGCGGCTGTGGTTGGAATCGAGCGCCAGAAGCAACTGCTCGGGTGCGGCGAGTCTCAATGTGCAGCCGAGCTCGCCAACGCGCTGGGCGTCGACGCGATCCTGCTCGGCTCGGTGGCAAAGCTGGGCGGTGTGATTCAGCTCGACACGAAGCTCATCGGCGCGTCGGACGCGAAGGTGGTGACGCTGTTCTCGAAGCGCCTCGACTCCGAGGCGCAGCTGCTCGACGCGATGACGGAGGCGGCGCGGGCGATGGCGCCACAGCTGGCGAAGAAGCTCGGGAGGGAGCTCACGCCGACGCGCGCTGCCGAACCTCCGCCGTTGCCTTCGCGCCAGCGTGACGCGGCCGCTCCGACCGTGACCCCGACGTACGAACGCAAACCCACGACCGTTCGCAAGGTCGGCATGTGGACGATCATCGGCGGCTCCGCGGTGGCGGTCGGCAGCTTCATCGGGCTGGCCAGCGTCATCGACCCGTACGCACCTTCAGATGCGCCGTTCACACCGACCGAGAACGCGCTCTTCACGATCATGTTCGCGGGGGTCGGTGTGGCGCTGGTCGGGGTGCTCGTCTACGCGATTGGAGGCACCGAGATGGTGCCAGTGTCGGCGGGGCTCATTCCGCTCGACGGCGGCGGGCTGATGTCGCTCAGCGTTCGACTGCCGTGAGCGGCGCGAAGTGATTCACGGGTCCGACGCCGTGACCGAGCCCCGGAGCCGTCTGAATCGCGCGCGTGAGCCACGCCTTCGCCTGCGTCACCGCCTCGACGAGTGAAGCGCCCTGACTGAGCCGCGCGGTGATGGCTGCAGACGAGGTGCAGCCGGTGCCGTGTGTGTGCTTCGTGTCGATGCGCGGCGCGTGGAGTTCGTGCAGCACCCCATCGGCCAGCAGCACGTCGACTGCGTCGCCTTCGAGGTGGCCGCCTTTCACGAGCACGTGCTTCACGCCGAGCTGCGCGATGGCCTTCGCGGCGTCTTTCGCTTCGGCGAGCGTGTCGACCTTTCTTCCCGTGAGCGAAGCGGCCTCGTGCGTGTTCGGCGTCACGAGGAACGTCACCGGCATGAGCTTCGACTTCACGGCCTGTACGGCGGAGGCGTCGATGAGCGGGTGGCCGTGTTTGCTGATCATCACCGGGTCGACCACGAGGGGAAACGTGAACGCCTTCGCGCGTGCGGCGACGACCTCGACGAGTGACGCGTTGCCGAGCGCTCCGGTCTTCGCCGCGCCGGGCACGAGATCCATCAACAGGTGATCGATTTGCTGCGCGAGCAGGTCGGGGTCGACCGTCTGTACGCGCGTCACGCCCGTCGTCGACTGCACCGTGAGCAGCGAGATGACCGCCATGCCGTACACGCCGTGCTGATGAAAGGTCTTCAGGTCGGCCTGAATGCCCGCGCCGCCCGAGGGATCCGAGCCGGCGATGGTGAGCGCGATGTCGGTCTTCATGCAGCGCTCGCTACCAGAACTGGAAACGGCTTCGTGTAGAACCGGCGCATGCTCCTCGCGCTCCTGCTCGCTGCTGCGCCCACGGTCGCCGACGCCAACGCTGCCGGTATGAAGCTGTACCAGGCGAAGCGATTCCCCGAGGCCATCGAGCGGTTCAAAGCGGCGATTGGCAACGCGACGGATCAGCCGTCGACGAAGGAGCAGGTGGCGCAGACCCGTGCGCTCGCGCTCGCCCACTTCAACCTCGCGTGCGCGATGGCGCTGGCGCGCAAGGCCGGCAAGACGTGCGAAGTCGACGCGTACCTGCCGAGCATCTGGGAGCACGTGCTCGAGGCCATCAGGCTCGATCCGAACCGGCTCGAGAAGGCGCTCACCGACCAGGACCTGAAGGAGCTGCGCGGCACCCTTCAGTTCCAGAGCCTGCTGGGTCTGTCACCTGCGCGTGAGTCCGACCTGCCGAAGCTGCTGCCGCTCGTCACCTGGTACGGCGCGGGTGAAGGCGCGTTCGGCTCCACGCGCTCGATGACGTTCTCGGCGAAGGGAGACGTCTCCTTGACGTTGCGCCTCCCCAACGCGGATGGGCTGCCGCTCGACATCCGCACCTTCAAGGGCACGTGGACGCTGAAGGGGCGCGCGCTGAAGCTCGTCTTCCCGCAGTCGCTGCCCGACTCGAACCTGAAGGAGCTCAGCTTCTCGTTCGACCCCGATGGCTCGCTCGGCTCTGGCCCGTGGAGCCGGTTCTCCGACAGCGTCTCGGAGTGCGACGCCTGACGGTCACGACTCGAGATGACGGTGCACGAGCTTCGCGAGCCACGCTCTGAACCGAACGCCATCGAAGTCGGCGACGCCCTGATCCTCCAGCACGCTCAATGACAGCAGCGCGAGCGCGGGCAGCAGCACCGAGAACCAGGTGTCTTCGAAGGGCGGCAACCGTTTGCCCGTGCCCTGGCGTTTGTGGCGACGCACTTCGTGAACGGCCTCCGCCAGCGGCTTCACGGCGAGGCCCTTGAGCCCCGGTCCGTAACCGGCGAGCGCGAGCCACAGGAAACAGCGCGCGCGGTCGTCGGCCTTCATCTGCTTCGACACCTGCTCGAGCAACGACGCGATGCCATCGGAGCCCGGCTGCGCGGCGACGGCGTCGAAGAGCCCCGCCTGAATGCGCTCGAGACTGCGTGCGACGAGGGCCTCGACCAGCCCTTCGCGGCTGCCGAAGTGATGGAGCACGGTCGGGTGCGAGACACCGACCACGCGCGCGACCTCCTGCAGGCGAATGCCTCCCGGACCGACGGTGCGCAGCTGCGTCTCGGCGGCGTCGAGAATGGCCTCGCGCGCCTCGTCAGAGGAACGACGGCGTCGGGGCTCGGCAACGGCACGGGAGCGGCTCATGGGGCTTCTCTAACAGAACGTGGCGGGCTCGCCGTATTGACAACCTTGTCAGCAGCGTTATCAACAGCCTTGTCGATAGCCAACGAGGGTCCACATGAACGACGTGCTCCGGCGGTACGATCTCCCCCGCGCCGGGCGGGAACTGCAGGCGCTGCTCAAGAACCCCGACGACCTGCCGCGGGTCTTCGGGCTCATCGAGGCGCTGCAGGGCAACGCGTCGGACCGGCTGCGGAAGCAGTTCGAGGCGTCGGAGACGGGACGGCGTCTGCGCGAGACCGAGCCCGACATCGTGCCGATTCTCACCAACCGTGAAGCGCTGCGGGCGATGCCGAAGGGCAGCCTCGCGCACGCGTACCTCGATTTTCTGGCGTCGGAGAACATCAGCCCCGAGGGAATTCTCGCGGCGGCGGCCGAAGGAGAGCGCGTTCACGACGGCTTCGACTGGCAGCGCGCGCGTATGCGCGACACGCACGACCTCTGGCACGCGGTCACGGGCTATCGCGGTGACGTGCTGGGAGAGTTGTCGCTGCTCGCGTTTCTGCTCGGGCAGTACTGGCACCCCGGCATCGCGCTCGTGGTGGGTGCGGGCTTCGCGAAGGGGCTCAGCGGTGACGACGCGTGGCTGGTGGTGGATGGGTTCGTGCGTGGGAAGCGCGCCCAACCGCTCGCGCCGCAAGACTGGGAGGCGCTGCTCCCGTTGCCGGTCGACGAGGTTCGCGCTCGCCTGCGGGTCGGTTCACCGCCGCAGTACACGCCGCTGCGCACCGATGAGCTGCGCCGCCGTGGCATTGTCTCGGCCTGATGTTTGGGAACGGCTGGCCGATGCGCCTACTCGTCAGACAGCTCAGCGGGTCGGAGCGGGGCCAGCGTTTCGCTGGAAACCGCGGCCTTCACGCCGAGGGACTCTGCCTTCTCGCTCAGTGCGACGGCATCGGTCATCGAGGTCTTGATCACAACACTCCACGCGTTGTGGCCTGCGAGTCGCTCAAGGAGTTCCCTCGCTGAAGCCTCGGCAAACTCCGGTACGAGTTGCTTGAGCTGATGTGCCAGGCGCAACGAAATCGGGGCATCCCAGGAGAGCAATACCGCGAGCCGTTGCCCCGGACGGTACATCCAATCGGTCGAAGAGAACGGGCCCACCTGATCAAGCCCACAACTCGGACAATCGACGATGCCGAGCCCGTTCTCGATTCTGGCTGCAGCGGGCTGGCCGCATCGGCCGCACCGAGCGTCACGCGAAGGCTTCATCCGGTTCACCTGCTGATGGAGGCATGAGTGGCGTCTCTCTGTTCGAAGCAGCTTCAGTTCGGCGTCGGTGTTGATCCGGCATCGGCACGCGACGGCGATTGCTCGAACGCGGTGTGACGCTCCATCCACCGTTGGGCGGCGACTTCGTCACGGGGCACGCCTTCTCCGTTGCGGAGCATCTCAGCCAGGTTTCTACAACCAATAGACGCCTCGAGCGTGCATGCCTTCTCGAACGCTCGGGTCGCTGCGGCGGCGTCGTGAGGAACACCGCTCCCGGTGCGCAGTCGCAGGCCGAGCATGTTGCAGTCACTGCCGACGTTTCGCTCGCAGGCTTCTCGATACGCACGCACTTCGCCTGAGGTGCGCTCGGACTGCGGCACGACTGCGTCGATGATGAGCGCGAACGCTGCGAGGGCCGCCACGATCGCGAAGAGGGCCCCGAGGATCGCGCTGCCCACCGAGAGCCCGCGCGCCTCGAGCCGACGATAGAGCCTCGCACTCACGAAGAACTGCGCTGCGAACAAGGCGGGCAGCACGGCGAGCAACACTGCGAACCCACTCGGCGTGTGATCGAAGACCGCCTCCGATCCCATCGCCGCGCCAATGCACGCGACTGACAGTGCGAGCAGCGCCAGCACGCCGACCAGACCCGCGCGAAACACGCCGCCTCCGGAGTCGACCTTCGCCGTCATGCGCCGCGCGACGACTCCGAGAATCACGCTCACGACGAAGAAGACTCCGCCCAGCATGAGGCTGAAGAGCTCGCCGATTCCCTTCGCGGCCATGTCTCCGTGGGCGTGGGCCGGCGAAGCAAGCAGCGCGCTGACCACCAGCAGCCAGGGGAGCGTTCGCCGTGTCATGCGCGCGACCCTATCGAATGCCGCTCCAAACCCGTTCTGGTTCGGGCTTCGAATGATCGCCTCAGACGACTTGCGACCACCTGACACCGATGTCGGACTTTGAACGGTGCTGATCCGCGCGGGCACCATGGGCGGATCCATGCAGACTCATCAAAAACCCGAGGGTTGCAGCCACGGCATGCGACTTCGGGCTACAAGGGGCTTCTCGTTGCAGGGAGACCCCCGCGTGCGCCAGAAGACCGCCATGGTTGCCAGAGGTTTGTCAGTTTTCGCCCTCGCCGTGACGGGTGTCGTCGTCACCGCCTGCGGGCCTGATCGCATCGTCGCCACCCTGCCCCCCGACGTGCGCGTCGACTCGTACACGCAGCAGGCCGCCTCGAAGATCGACGTGCTCTGGGTGGTCGACAACTCGGGCTCCATGGCGCCGCGCCAGGAGAACCTCGGCCGCAACTTCAGCTCGTTCATCGACCTCTTCACGCGCTCCAGCATCGACTACCGCATCGCCGTCACCACGACCGACATCTTCAAGGACAAGGGCGCTCTGAAGGGCAACCCGCGCGTCATCACACCGCAGACCGCCAACGTCGCCGGAGCCTTCTCGAACAACATCAAGGTGGGCATCGCGGGCAGCCCCTACGAAGCGGGCCTCGAAGCCGGGCGCCTCGCCATCGACCTGCAGAAGAGCGCGAACACGCTGGCCATCGAGCAGTGCAAACGCTCGTGCGCCGCGAACAAGCCCGCCTGCGCCACTGCCTGCGACGAGAAGAAGGACTTTCCGTTCCTCCGCCCCGACGCGTACCTCTACCTCGTGTTCGTCACCGACGAAGAGGACGAGTCGCGCGAAGACGTGCGCTTCTATTACCGCTACTTCGAGACGGTGAAGGGCATCGGCAACGACGGCATGGTGACGACGGCCGCCATCATGGGCCCCGAAGCGAACGGCTGCGGCGCGACGCCCGGCGTCCGCTACAAAGAGATGAGCGAGCTCACGGGCGGTGAAGTCGGTTCCATCTGCGACGCCGCGTTCGGCGCCACGCTCAAGAAGCTCGCCACCAACGCCGTCGGCCTCAAGCGCAAGTTCTCCCTGCAGGAGAAGCCCAACGTGATGACCGTCGAGGTGCGCGTGAAGTACGCGTGCAGCACGCCCGACGCGAACCTCTCGAAGTGCGACTCCATCGACCGGAAGGGCTGCATGGACGTGACGCCTGACACCTACGGCGTCGTCTGCAAGCCGCCCTTCAAGGGCACCGACGGCTGGGACTACGAGCCGGCGAACAACAACATCTACTTCGCTGGAGACTCCGTGCCGGGCCTCAACGCCCAGGTCGAGATTCAGTACTACGAAGAAGGAAAAGGCCCGTGAGACGAAGCCGGAGCTGGCCTGATGAGCGGTGGCCCCTTCCAATCTGCCGTTCCGCAGCCACGGCGAATGTGGCCAGCGGAGGCGAGAGTCGAACCGGGCATGCCGTGAGACGAGCTGCGTTCCTCTTCTTCCTGCTCGTGGCGACGGCCTGCCGAAACGACAACCTGGGTCAGGTGCGTCCACGGCTCTCACCTCCCGCGTCGCCCGTCGAGTTCGGCACGCTGCCCGTGCTCAACGAGAAGGTCATCGACCTCGAGGTCACCAACCTCGGCCGCGCGAAGCTCACCGTCTCGAACACGAAGCTCGGCACCGAAGACGGTATCTTCCGCGTCGTCGCCGCGCCTGACGTCATCGAAGCAGGCGAGGTCGGCAAGCTCTCGCTCGCCTTCAAGCCGACGAAGGAGCAGGACTATTCGAACACCGTCTCGTTCGAGAGCGACGACACCGACAACCCGCTCACCACGCTGCAGCTGACGGGCAAGGGCTCCACGCGCGCGGTGCTCGAGCTCGACCCGCCGATGCTCGACTTCGGCCGCGTCGGAGAGTGCTCCACCGCCGTGCAGCAGCTCGCCATCAAGAGCGCTGGCAGCGCCGACCTCGTCATCAACGAGATCGCCTTCACCGATGGCACGCCGCCGGGCTTCACCTTCGTCGGCTCCACGCGCACGCCGGCCACGGTGAAGACGGTCGACCCGCGCACGAGTCTGCAGGGCCAGATTCAGCTGACCGTGCGCTACGCGATTCCGGCCGGTGCCTCCGGCGACGTCACGGGCGGTATTCGCCTCAAGACGACCGACCCCGAGAAGCAGGAGGTCGTGATTCCCATTCGCGCCACCGTCAACAAGGCCCCCACCGCCACCATCGCCGACCTCGGCAACGGCGCGCCGGGTCTCTCGGTCACGCTCGACGGCACGGGCTCGATGGACGCCGATGGCGACTCACCGCTCACCTACAAGTGGACGCTGCGCAACCGCCCCCTCGCGAGCAACACCGCCATCGCGATGCCCGAGGCCGCGCTCACCGCGATGCGCCTCGACCCCTCCGTGCCGGGCCAATACGAGGTGCAGCTCGAGGTCTTCGACAGCCAGGGCGTGAAGTCGTGCCAGCCCGCGCGCAAGACCATCGTCGCCTCGCCCGCACAGAAGCTGCTCGTCGAGGTCTTCTGGGACAACCAGAACACCGACCTCGACCTGCACGTGCTGCGAACGCCCTCCACGCGCGTGGGCCTGATTCCCGATGACGTGTTTTATCAAAACAAGAAACCCGACTGGGGCGTGATGGGCGACCCTGCCGACGACCCCGAGCTCTCTCGCGACGCGCTCACCGGCTACGGCCCCGAGGTGTTCGGCTGGGTGAACCCCGTCGATGGCACCTACCGCATCGCCCTGGCCTTCGAGCAGGACTACGGCCTCGGCACCATGGCCCGCCAGTCGCGCGCGACCGTGCGCGTGTACCAGTTTGGAATTCTCAAAGCCGAGCTCTCGCGAACGATGGTCGACCGGAATGAAATCTGGCTGGTCGCCGACATCGTGTGGCCCTCCGGAGACGTGACACCCGTTCCATGAAGCCCTCCACGCTCCTCCTGGCGGCCCTCGTGCTGAGCGCCTGCCCTCCTGTGAAGATGATGACGGACGCGGGCCGTCCGCCCGAGTGCGAGACGCGCGCCGAGTGTTCTGCCGGCAAGGTGTGCACCTCCGAGAAGTTCTGCGACTTCTGCTCCACGTCGGGCCAGTGCAGCGTGCGTGAAGAGTGCAACCCCGACACGAAGCTGTGCGCGCTGCGCAGCGGCTGGGGCACCGAGTGCTCGAAGAACGAAGACTGTCAGGCCGGCAGCTGGTGCAAGCAGGGCCTGTGTCTCCCCCGCGCCGACGTGAACCTCTGCCCCACCGGCATGAGCGCGTCGTGCCCGCAGGGTGAGCGCTGCAACGTCATCACCACCGTCTGCGAAGAAGACCTCGGCTGCTCCACCAACGACGACTGCTCCATGGGCGAGCTCTGCAACACCGGCAGCCGCAAGTGCGTGCCCCGCTGCACCGCCGACACCCAGGCCACCGTCTGCGCCGCCGGAGAGCGCTGCGTGAACGAGCGCTGCGTGCAGTGCACCCAGCAGAGCGAGTGCCCCGTCGGCCTCATCTGCGACATGGCCGGCAAGTGCAGCACCGCCGAGCGCTGCTACTCCGACCGCGACTGCACCATTCCGCTTGCGTGCTTCCTTCAGACCGGCGCGTGTCTGCCCAAGCGCCGCTCGTGCACCTCGAACGACGTCTGCCCGCCCGACCAGCGCTGTGACGTCGGCGCTCAGCGCTGCGTGCCGCGCACCTGTCAGCCCGACCGCTACGAGCCCAACGACGAGCAGCTGCGCGCGTTCGGAGCCATGGCCGGCACCTACCGCGGCATGACGTTGTGCAACGGCGACCAGGACTGGTTCGGCCTGCAGCTCGGCCGTGGAGACCTGCTCGGCGTGAACCTCGACGCCGACCCGTTCAGCGAAGGCACCTTCAGCACCGTCATCAAGGACTCGAGCGGCCGCACCGTCGCCGCGGGCCGCCTGCTCGTGAGCTACGTCGCGCCGACGCCGGCGAAGTACTTCGTGGTGGTCTCCTCGACCGACCCCTACCAGACGTACGACACGACCTTCCTGCTCTCGCGCGGCAACCCGTGTGACGACGACACCAACGAGCCGAACGACGCCATCGAGGCGCCGACGGTGCTGAACGCGCAGACGCAGATCGACGGAAAAATCTGTGCGCAGGACAAAGACCACTTCCGCCTCGTGGCGCCGATGGGCCAGGGCGTGAAGGTGTCGCTCATCAACTACGACGTGGGCCGCGGGCTCTTGCGGCTGTGTCTGCTGTCGAACGATGGAATGACGACGTACGGCTGCAGCGACGACGTGACGCCGGTGGTGACGGCGGCGGCGGCGCAGGTGGCCGGTCAGACGCTGGTGGTACGGGTGGCCGGCAGTACCGACCGCATCGCCAACGCCTATACGCTGAAGGTCGAACCCCCGTGAGGATGCCCATGAAGAAGACAGGCCTGCTGTCTCTCGTCTCGCTCGCCGCGTTGCTGGCGCTCACCGGGTGCCCCAAGAAAGCCGGGCCGACCGATGCCGGCCTCACGGAAATGGACGCAGGCGTCGAGGTCGACGCGGGCGTGGAAGAAGACGCCGGCGTCGAGGTCGATGCAGGTTCGGTCGACGCCGGGCCGCCGCCTGAGCTTCGCGTGCGTCGCGTGCTCCCGCCCCGTGGCTCGACCGCCGGTGGCAGCACGGTGTTGATCGAGGGTTCGGGCTTCCTCCGTGACTTCGCCACCACAGGCAGCCGCGCCAAGCCCCTCACCACGGTGAAGTTCGGCACCAACCCCGTTCCAGACATCACCATCATCGACGACCAGACGATGGAGGTGCGCACGCCGCCCGGCCTCACCGGCCCCACGGGCGTCTCGGTGCAGAACCCGAACGGCCGCATCGTCTGCAACAACTGCTTCACGTACTTCGAAGACCTCGTCGTCACCGGGTTCACGCCGCGCGAAGGCGCGCTCGAGGGCGGCACCACCGTCACCATCACGGGCCAGGGCTTCGACGACGAGGTGCAGGTGCTGTTCGGCGCGAACTCCGCCACCACCGTCACGAAGGTGAGCAGCACCGAGCTGCGCGTCACCACGCCGCGCGGGCAGGCGGCCGACGTCGTCGACCTCGTCGTGTACAACAAGAACGGCGTCTCGACGCAGCGCCGCGGCTTCCGCTACCTCGCCGACCTTCGCGTCACGCGCGTCTCGCCGCCGTTCGGTCCGCTCGCGGGAGGCACCGTCGTCACGCTGCAGGGCACGGGCTTCACCGGCGCGACCGAGGTTCGTTTCGGCATCACCGCCGGCACTGCGCTCACCACCAACAACGACAACGAGCTGTCGGTCACGTCTCCCGCAGGCACTGCTGGCGCCATCGACCTCACCGTCGTCACGCCGCGCGGCACGTGGACCGTGAAGCGTGGGTTCTCGTACGTCGACGCGGCGGGTCCGCTCGCACTCTTCGCCGTCTCGCCGCGCATCGTGAACGCCGGCGACCAGGTCACGCTCGTCGGTCAGGGCCTCGATGCAGCCGGACTCACCGTCACCATCGGCGGAGTCGCAGCCACCGTCGGAGCGCAGACCGCGACCTCGGCTGTCGTCACCGTGCCTGCACGTGGAACGGCTCCCCGTCGCTCGGATGTCGTCGTCACGGGAGCAACCTCCGTTACGCTCACTGAAGGCATCACGTGGCGGGTTGCGCTCCGCACGGTCTCGCCAGCGAATGGTCCCGTCGCGGGCGGTACGTCGGTCGACGTCGTGGGCAGCGCGATTCCCGGTGATGCGCTGCTCTCCATCGGCTCGGGCGCAGCCGTGAACCCGATGGTGCGCAGCGAGACCTCCATCTCGGCGACGACGCCGCGCGGCTCCGGTGGCGCAGCTTCTGACCTCTGGGTGCGCGAAGCGGCCGACCTCGAGAACGAGTTCGTGCTGGTGGGTGGGTTCACCTACGACGAACCGCTCTCCGTCGGCCGCGTGCAGCCCGACCGCGGGGCCATCGCGGGTGGAACGCTCGTCACGGTGCTCGGCAGCGGCTTCGGCGAAGGCACCGTCGTCCAGTTCGGCCAGTTCACCGCGAAGGACATCAAGTTCGTCACGCCACACCTCATCACCTGCCGCACGCCGCGCGGAGACGTCGGCACGGTGGACGTGAAGGTCGTGCGCGCCATGCAGAACGACACGCTGCCCGGCGGCTTCTCGTACTTCGACCCGCGCAGCATCTCGGGTGGGCTCTCGGGCGGCCCGCTCGTTGGCACGCTCAACGTCACGGTGCTCGACTCGACGCCCAGCAACTACGGAGCGCCCATCTCGCTCGCGCGCGTCATGCTCGGCACCGACGAGACGACGCCGTTCCAGGGCTTCACCGACAACCGCGGCCAGCTCACGTTCTCAGACCCGTCACTCGTGAAGGCGCAGACCGTCACCGTCTTCAAAGAGAACTACCAGACCGTCACCGTCACCAGCGTCAACGCCGAGAACCTGACCGTCTTCATCTCGTTCACGGGCTCGGGCGAAGGCAGCCCCGGTGCGCCGCCGCCGGGCGTTCCGCCCTCACAGATTGCCGGCCGCGTGCTCGGCTTCAAGGTGCCCCGGCCGCTGATGAACGGAGAGACGCTCGAGGCGCGTGTCTTCGTCGCCCAGACTTCTCTCTTCGCCGGAGCGCCCTTCCGCGGCGCGCCCTCGCGACAGGGCGAAAAGTGGAAGGTGACGGCCGATGGTGGCGAGTACCTCGTCTTCACCGGCGCGGGCCTGCGCGCGGTCTACGCCATCTTCGGCATCGTCAACGCGGGCAACGGCGCGTTCACGCCCATCACCATGGGTGTGAAGCGCGGCATCACCACCTCGGCCGACAACCCGGCGGTGGGCAAAGACATCATCCTCGACATGCAGCTCGACCTCACGGTGCCCATCACCATCGACTCGCCCATCAACTTCCCCGCGTCGATTCAGGGCTTCCCGGACGAGCCGGGCAACAACAAGCTCTACGCCTGGCTCGACCTGGGCGCCGAGGGCTTCGTGCCGAACCCGAACAACTGGGCCTCGGGCACCTCGGGCAACACGTCGGTCGCGAGCACCAACCCGACGCTCTCGTTCCCCAACTTCCCGCAGCTCGACGGCTCGAACTTCATCTTCATGAACGAGTCGTCCGGCGCGCAGCCCTACCCCGTCACGTACTTCTTCCGTCGGCAGCCGGGGCCCATGGCGCCTGGCGTGACGGTGGGGCCGATGTTGCCTCCGCCGCTCATCGACCAGCCGAACGGCGGCTTCTTCGGCGTCATCTCGTGGACGACGCAGCCGGGCGCGACGGCCGACCTGCACAACGTACAGATTCTGAAGCCCGGCCCGACGGGCAACACGAACGTCTGGGACATGGTGCTGCCGGGAGCCGAGAACCGCGTGGTGCTGCCGCCGCTCGCCGTTCAGAAGCTGCGCACCGAGAACCCGGGCGCGATGTTGTTCGCCGTCGTCTATTCGAGCCGCTCGCCGAAGTTCGCCTACAACCAGTGGACGTACGATTCGCTCTCTGGCGTGGCGTGGTCGAGCTTCTCCATCGCGGTTTCACCGGCCTTCTCGCCCTGACGTCGGAGCTGGAGTGAGCAACACGCAGAGGCAGTCGAGGTGGGGGGCCGTGGTGCTGCTGACGGTGACGTCGGTGGCGCTGGGCCTCGTGTCGTGCCGCGACACGCGCGTGATGGGCGGGAAGTGTGCCGTCGACGCAGACTGCGCCACCTCGATGACGTCATCGCTCGTCATCGGCGCGCAGGCGGCCGCGTACCGCTGCGAGGCGCAGACGGGCGTCTGCTACTGCCGCACCGACGAGGCGTGTCCTCCCTCGCAGCTCTGCAACGGGCTGGGCTTCTGCCAGGACCGCTCGGGCTGCACGACGAACGCCGACTGCGGCTCGGGCAACCTCTTCTGTGACACGTCAGTGGGAGAGTGCGTGCCGAAGGGCCGCTGCTCCTCGGACCTGCAGTGCGAGCTCGGCCAGGTGTGTGACTTCAAGAAGGGCAGTTGCGTGGCGGGCTGCCGGAAGAACGGCGACTGCGGCGGCACCTCGTGTCGCTGCGGTGACGTGGCGTGTTCGTGCACGGGAACGTCTCCGGCCGAGCTGGCGCGCTGCCGCATCGGCGTGTGCGACCCCGCGTTCTGTGCGTCGAACGACTTCTGCAACTTCGGAGAGCAGTGCGCGGTGCTGCCCGACGCGGGCGTCACTTCCAACGAGCCTGATGCCGGCCCGCGCGCGCAGTGCTTCTCGGACTACGACCAGCGGCTGCGCCCGTACTGCGACAACTGTGTGGTGGGCGCTGGCGGCCTGCAGGTCTGTGGCTCTGGCCCGAACTACTGCCTCATCGACACGCGCAACGCCGGCAACTTCTTCTGCGGCGCCGACTGCTCCGAGGGCCAGGCCTGCCCACGCGGCTACGGCTGCCAGGACGTCATCGTGGTGCTGACGCAGTGGAGCTGCACGCGCTCGAACCCGGCGTGCCCCATCAACCCGATGCTGCCGTGCACCACCGACGCCGACTGCAGACGTGGCGGCGTGTGCGGGAAGAACCCGGGCGAGGCGACTGGCTTCTGCGCGGGCCGCTGTTCGGTCGACGAAGGTGACGAGCAGGGCTTCTGTTCGTGTCAGGTCGACAGCGACTGTGCTCCCGAGTCGTGCATGGCGGGTGAGTGCAGCATCTCGCGGAAGAAGTGCGTGACGGCCGACGACTGCAAGTCGATTCGCTGCGTCGACTTCGCGGGCGCGGGCGGGTGTCTCATCGGTCAGAACTGTGCGCCGGCGAGCGGCCTGTCGTGCAACGACGTTCGCGGCATGGCCAACCCGTAACGGGCAGCGTCTGCCACGATGCGTTCTGCGTTTTCACCTCGGAGCATCGCTCAGGGGTCAGGCAGCTGAGGTCCGTTCACCAGCGTTCTTTGGAGTTCGTTCATGTCACTGCTGCGCTCGAGTCTCGTCGTCGGGTTCTTCGCTCTGGCAGCGTGCGGCGGCCCGCCAGCTCAGACGACGTGCGGGCCGACGAACTGCGATGGGTGTTGTGACTCGAGCGGCGCGTGCCAGGCCGGCGTCATCGACACGACCTGCGGCCGCGGTGGAGCAACGTGCTCGTCGTGCCAGCCCGGGCTCGTGTGCTCCGTCGGTGCGTGTGTTCCGAGTGGGAGTGGCGGCGGTTCGTCGGTCGGAGGAGGAGGTGTCGCAGGGGGCTCGAGCGCTGGTGGCTCGGCGAGCGCTGGTGGCTCGGCGAGCGCTGGTGGCTCCGCGACTGCTGGTGGGTCTGCGACTGCCGGTGGATCCGCGACTGCTGGTGGCTCCGCGACTGCTGGTGGGTCTGCGACTGCCGGTGGATCCGCGTCTGCTGGTGGCTCTGCGACTGCCGGTGGATCCGCGTCTGCTGGTGGCTCTGCCGGTGGATCCGCGTCTGCCGGTGGCTCTGCGACTGCCGGTGGATCAGCGTCTGCTGGTGGCTCTGCGACTGCCGGTGGCTCTGCGACTGCCGGTGGATCCGCGACTGCCGGTGGAGCCGCGTCTGCCGGTGGATCCGCGTCTGCCGGTGGATCCGCGACTGCTGGTGGATCCGCGACTGCTGGTGGCTCTGCGACTGCTGGTGGATCCGCGACTGCTGGTGGATCCGCGACTGCTGGTGGCTCTGCGACTGCTGGTGGCTCTGCGACTGCTGGTGGTCGCGCTGGAGGATCCGGCGGCGGAACTGCTGGCGGATCAATCGGTGGTGGAACTGCGGGCGGATCAGTCGGTGGCGGAACTGCTGGCGGATCAATCGGTGGTGGAACTGCAGGCGGATCAATCGGCGGCGGTACCGCGGGCGGATCAATCGGTGGCGGCAGCGCAGGCACCTGCAGCCCCACGTGCCCGGGTGGCTACGCGTGCGTCGTGAACGCATGCACTGGCGGCAACGTGAACGGCCTCGTGCTCAACGTCATCACCCACCAGGTCAGCGGCACCGTGCTGCTCAACGGCATGAACCCGACCTCGAGCTGCTCATCAGTCTCGCGCGCCACCGTCCGCTTCACCGACGCCGAACGCGGCTACGCGTTCTCCTACGACGTGCCCTGCCCCAACGGCGGCGGAGCCTCGGGCGCTCCCTTCGCCTTCAGCGGTGCCATCTTCCCCGGCACGTACCGCGTCACCGTCTCAGGTGGCCTCAGCAACCTGCCCACGCAGCAGTACGTCATCTCGGAGTCCTTCCCCGTCACCGGTGACGTGGTGAACCAGTCGCTGAACGTCATCACGCATCAGGCTGCTGGCACGGTGCTGCTCAACGGCGTGAACCCGACCTCGAGCTGCTCCTCGGTCTCTCGCGCCACGGTGCGCTTCACCGACTCGGTGAAGGGCTACAACTTCTCGTACGACGTGCCGTGTCCGGTCGGCGGCGGAGCCTCGGGCGCGCCCTTCACGTTTACCGGCGCCATCTTCCCCGGCACGTACCGCGTCACCGTCTCGGGTGGACTCAGCAACCTGCCGAGCCAGCAATACGTCATCTCCGAGGCGTTCCCCGTCACCGCCAACGTCACCGGCCAGACGCTCAACGTCGTCACGCATCAGGCCGGTGGAACCGTGCTGCTCAACGGCGCGACCCCCACCTCGTCGTGCTCATCCGTCTCACGCGCCACGGTGCGCTTCACCGACTCGGTGAAGGGCTACAACTTCTCGTATGACGTTCCGTGTCCCAACGGCGGCGGCGCCTCGGGCGCTCCGTTCACCTTCACCGGAGACATCTTCCCCGGCACGTACCGCGTCACCGTCTCGGGCGGCCTCAGCAACCTGCCCACGCAGCAGTACGTCATCTCGGAGTCGCTCCCGGTGTCGAGCGACGTGCTGAACCAATCACTCGACGTCATCACCCATCAGGCCCAGGGAACGGTGCTGCTCAACGGAGCCAACCCGACCTCGAGCTGCTCCTCGGTCTCTCGCGCCACGGTGCGCTTCACCGACTCGGTGAAGGGCTACAACTTCTCGTACGACGTGCCCTGCCCCGTCGGCGGCGGAGCGTCGGGCGCGCCCTTCACCTTCAGCGGCGCCATCTTCCCCGGCACCTACCGCGTCACCGTCTCGGGTGGCCTCAGCAACCTGCCGACGCAGCAGTACGTCATCTCGGAGTCGTTCCCCGTCACCAGCAACGTCACCGGGCAGACGCTCGACGTCATCACCTTCCAGGCGGGCGGCACCGTGCTGCTCAACGGCGTGAACCCGACCTCGAGCTGCTCTTCCGTCTCGCGCGCCACCGTGCGCTTCACGGACGTCGTCAAGGGCTATGCGTTCTCGTACGACGTGCCGTGCCCGAACGGCGGCGGTGCTTCAGGGGCTCCATTCACCTTCACCGGCGCCATCTTCCCCGGCATGTACCGCGTCACCGTCTCGGGCGGTCTCAGCAACCTGCCGACGCAGCAATACGTCATCTCGGAGTCGTTCCCCGTCAGCACCAACGTCACGGGCCAGACGCTCAACGTCACCACGTACCAGGCCGGCGGCACCGTGCTCCTCAACGGCGCGACGCCCACCTCGAGCTGCTCGTCGGTCTCGCGCGCGACCGTTCGCTTCACGGACTCGGTGAAGGGCTACTCGTTCTCGTACGACGTGCCGTGCCCCAACGGCGGCGGAGCCTCGGGCGCGCCGTTCACCTTCACGGGCGCCATCTTCCCCGGGCGCTACCTCGTGACGGTCGCGGGCGGGCTCAGCAACCTGCCCACGCAGCAGTACGTCGCCATCACCACGCTCGTCGTGCCGTGAGCAACGCTCCTGCCTCGACGGAGAATTCAACCCGGCCGTCGGAGGAAGTTGCGCGCTCAGCGGCTGCCGGCATCCGCGGGAGCCCCGACGGGAGCTTTCATCGACGAGCCGGCGCGGGAGCGGAAATCTCGAGGGAGTGGTTGCTCAGCCGCGCATGCCGGCAGCCGCGACGCCAGGCACCTTGAGCCAGCCCGGTGCGTACTCGAACTCGGTCAACCGCCGGCCGAGCAGGTGCTGCGTCGCGTGCCCGGGGAACCAGGGCGAGATGGGGAAGTTCTTCGCCGGCGCGCGCAGCACGAACTTCTCGAGGTCCTCGAGGAGGAACGTGTTGTGCACCCAGCCGCGGCCCGACTGAATGTTCGCGAGCGACGACGATGGGTGACCGCCCCACGGAGCGCTGCCCAGACCGAACACCGCTCCCGCCCACGTGTTCACCACCACCGCGCCGTAGCGCAGGTCGCGAATCATCTTCTCGACGGCCTCGGCCTGCGCGGGGTTCTCCATCGTCTTCGGGTGCACGAGCACCATCGCCGCGAGCGTGCCCCACACCTTCTCGTTCACGAACTTCGTCGCCTCGTCGCAGAACGTCGTCACGTCGCTCGACTCGAAGGCGGTCTCGGACAGCACCGTGCACCACGGCTCCTGCGTGAAGACGCGGTCTTTCTCGTCGCTGCGGTCGACGTCGGTGATGAACGCGTACGCGAGCTCGCCCTGCTTCGCGTCGCCGATGATCTTCACGTTCTTGCGGCCCTCGACGAACTGCTTCCACCGCGTCTCGGCGCCTGGGTACCAGCCCTTGCGCACGCCACCCGTCGCCATCGAGGCAGACACGAGATCGAGCAGCGTCTGCCGCTGGCTCCAGCCCTTCGTGGTGACGAGCAGCTTGGCCGAGTTGCAGTTGAAGCTGGCGTTGTTGCAGACCATGCCGCCGATGTTGCGCGCCTGGAACTCGAGGCTCGCCTGGTCCCACGGGCCGGGCACGACGATGACGGGCGAGACGTTGCCGAGCTCGGAGGTGACGTCCTTCTTCAAGAGCGGCTCGTTGCGGGCCTTGCGCGCGTCACGCTCCGCGCCTTCGGGGCCCCACACCATCAGGTCGTGCGTCTTGTCCGAGCCGGTGATGTGAATCTCGTCGATGGCCTTGTGGTTCACGAGGTACGCGCCCTCTTCACCACCGCCGTAGACGACCGCGAAGAAGCCACGCGCGATGAGCGGCGCGAACGCCTTCTCGATGAGCGGACCGAGGTACGCGTTGACGGGGTTCATCTTGAGCACGCACACGGTGCCCTCGGCGAACATCTTGTAGACGACGTCGGTCGGGGGAATCGCGTTCACGTTGCCGGCGCCGAGCACGAGGCACACGCGGCCCTGGTGCGGCTTGCGGTAGTGCACGGCCTGGTGCTCGGCGAGGTTCGCGCGGGTGACGCCCTGCTGCATGTACGCCTCGCCCACGTGCTTCGCGAGCAAGACCGAGTCGAAGGAGTCGGAAGGGAAGACGCGCACCGCGAGCCGGCCGTCGGGCAATTCGCGCATCATCTTGTCCGTCACGCGGGGAGCGCCGTACTGCTTCACCTCTCGCAGCGCGTGCTCGGTCAGGCGCAGCACGCGAATGGTCACCATCGGGCCCGCGAGCCACTCTTCACCCGACGCGGGGCTCTCGAAGGGCACGCCCTTGTACGCGCACGAGAGGCGCACCGACTCTTCGGCGATGCTCATGTAGCCGTCGCGCATCTGGCGGAGGAAGGCGATGCGCTCGTCGATGCTGGTGCGCGCGAAGGTGGCGGCGTTCTCCTTCACGCGAAGCACGGCGGCGTCGAGCTGCGACTGCGGCATCGGCGGAGGAATGGCGACGGCGGCGGTCATGGAGCGCTCCAGGGTGAAAGACGCGTGCGGTGTAGCGAGTCGGGCGCGCGCTCGGAAGACCAGGCGCATGAACCGACTCGTGCAGATGGACTGTCAGTGGCCGAAGAGCACGAAGAGCGTGCCGCCATCTCCCGTCGTCGAGATGACGAGGTCGGTGCGGCCGACACCGTCGAGGGACCCTTCAGCGAAGGTCGCCTCACCACCCGTCTCGAGGTTGGTCGTCACGCTGCCGAGGCCACCATCGGAGAGCTGCAACAGGGACCAGCGATTGACGATGGCGGGCCGCGCGAGCACCACCGAGCCGACGAAGTCGTCACCGAAGAGCCCGGCCGTGACGCCAGTATGGGGGCCGGTCACCATCATGCCGAACCCCTCGCTCAGGTCGACGAGGCCCGCGTCGAACGCCCACAAGCGCAGCTCGCCGTGATTGACGGGCGCTTGTGGCATACGAGCGAGGAGGAAGAGCCGGTCTCCCTGGAACGCCTTCAAGGTGAGCGGCGGGTACCCGAGCTCTGACGGCGTCGTCGTCTGCACGAAGGCGCCTCCGTCTCGAACCGCTTCGTTCACGAAGGTGGCGAGGTGATTCGAGGGAGTGATGCCGACCGAGTAGAGGGCAGTGTTCCCAGTCGAAACGGCGGCGAGGCCCGAGACGAAGTCGACCGAGCGCGGCGACACCGCAGTGAAGGTGGGTGCTGGGTGAATCGAGAGGGAGCTCTGGTTCACGACGACGAGATCTTCGACGCCATCGCTCGTCATGTCCGCCACGGCCACCTCGTTGGCGGGCCAGCTCTGCTCGACGGTCAATTGTGGAAACCGGCGCAGGAGTGACGCGCCGCCGTCCGTCTTCAGCACGACCGAGTCACCACCGTCGCGACGCACACGCTCCAGTCGTTGGGGCAGCTCGGGCAGGGTGAACGAGCCAGCGTGTTCGACGCCCGCATCGGTGAGGCGCAGCAGCCGGAGCTCGGTCGTCTGACCGACCTGCACGAGCAGCTCATCGAAGCCGCCTGGCGCGAAGTTGCCCGCGACGGCGAGCCCGGCGTTCGCAAAGGGAACCGAGTCGTAGCCGAACGCGGAGGAGAGGACCCCGAACGGGCACCAGCCGACGCCGCCATCACGATGAAAGCCGCACGACGGCTCAGCCGGCCCCGCGTCGAAGGCTCCGGCGTCGGCAGTACCGGCATCGAGTCCCGCGTCAGACGAACCCGCATCGGAGCCGCCTGCGCTGCCTCCACCGACCGAGCCTCCGCCGACTGCTCCACCAGCACTGGCACCACCTGCAGCTCCACCGCCGACAGCGCTCGCGACGCGACAGACGTTCTCGACCGCATCGCAGCGGAAGCCCTCGGGACAGCGGCCTCCTTCGTCGCACTTCGTGCCGTCGATTTGCAGCGAGGGCGGACACGCCACCAGCAGCGCAAAGGTGACGACCGTGACGAGCGTTCTCACCAGCGCACCTCGACGCCCGAGGGCCCGACGCCGAGCCACGCCGACGCCGGCGTCTCTGCAGGAGACACGAAGAACCAGACCAGCCCGCCGACCAGCGCAGCACCGCCGGCCACGAGCACGCCGAACCCGGACCAGTACGAGAGCTGCTGCTCCTTCAACCGCGACTGGGCCGTCGACACTTCGATGGTGGCGCGATCGCGATTGAGCGTCTGATTTGCGCCGACCGCGCTCCCGAGCAGCACGCTCCCGATGACGGCTGCGACGACTCCAACTCCACCGACGACGAGCGGAGCGACGGGAAGCCGCGGCGCTGTGACGCCGACGAGCGCACGCACCATCTCGGGCACCGCGGCGAAGAGCTCATCGTCGTTCGCGAGCACCCGCCCAGCTCGCGCAACCGTCTTCGAGGCGGCCGAGTCGACCAGCTTCAAGTCGAAGCGAAGTTTGCTGCCCGCGCGACCGAGCGTTCCCATCACGAGCCAGCGCGCTCCTACGGCGCCACTGAGCTCGGCCATGCAGGTGCTGGCTTCCTCGGAACAGCCGAGCAGCTGCTTCTGGCGCTCGATGCCGAGCAGCGCCGTGATCTCGCTCTGCCCGATGATCTCGTACCGCTCGAGCGAGGTGAGCTCGGTCGCCACCTGCTCTTGCACGAGCCTGGCCGTCTTGCTCGACGCGTCGTCCGACGTGGTCAGCTCGAGCACCACGAGCTTCTCGCGAGCCAGGGCAGTCGAAGCCATCACCAGCAACAGCATCGGAAGGCGAAGCACGCGCAGAAGGAAACCACGCCGGCGCAGCCTTCGCGACGTCACATTCTGTCGACGAACGCCATCGAGCCCTGCCCCTGACGCTGCCTAGAGTTCGCCGCCATGGCCAAAGACATCCTGTTCGGAAACGTGATGCCGGCGCCGCTCAACACCGTCTCGACGGGCAACCCGAAAGCCGACGCAGCCATCGTGAAGCTGCAGCAGTGGGAGCACTCGCCGCACACGCCCGTCGCGATGCCCACGGGCAAGGACTACGAGGCTGCGGTCACGTTGGCGGAGAAGGCAGGAGCGTCGGCGCTCCTCGCGCTGCTCGACGACGCAGCCGTGAACACCGGTGAGAGCCACTGGAGCGACGACCATCTCGACTCGCTCGGCACCGCTGACCGGAAGACGTTCCAGAAGCACTACGACCAGGTGCTCGACGCGCTGACCACGAGGCGCACCTACCTGCAGTGGCTCGTCGGGGCGGTCTGCAACACGCCCGCCGGGTTGAAGCGCGCCATCGAGCTTGCGACCACCGGAACCGAGACCGCACGGCTCGCGGCGGCGTCTGCCGTCGTCTCGAAGCTCGAGCGGCCCGCCGACAAGAAGACCTTCGCGGCTGCCATGGCACTCGAGACGTGGGATGGAAAAGGTGACCTGGGCAAGGTGTACCGCGCTGCGGTTCGACTGCTGAACGAGGTCGACCCGAAGGCGGCCTTCACGCGGTTCTCGCCACTGCTCGCGCCTGCCGCCGTGAAGAAGAAGCCGGCCGGTGAAGCACGGGCGACGGCCGTGCTCTTCGGCCTGCTCAGCGCTCCGCCGGACCCGCGGTGGATCGACTGCGTGCTGCCCCACCTCGAGGGAGAGCTCGACCACAACGTCTTCATGCTGCTCGACAAGCTGCCGGGCGACGCACGCCTCGTCGCGCCGCTCTGTGCCACCTTGCCGAAGCCGGGCTCGAGCGACGGACTCTGGAACGATGCCGCGGTGAAGGCGCTGCTGAAGTCGGCGGACGCGAGCGCGGTGCCGTGGCTCGTCGACGCGTTGCCGAACTCGTACAAGAACCGGCGTGGCATTCTCGACGCGCTCGAGCGCATCGGTGACGCGTCGGCAGCGCCCGGGCTCGCCGCGTGGGTCGCCGAGGCAGAAGGTGACGACGCGGTCCGCGGATCGGCGGTGTTGAAGAAGCTCTCGAAGGGCGCGCCCGTGGCGGCGGCTCCAGTGAAAGGCGCGACGCAGGCCCAGGCCACGGTCCGCCCGACCCTGGTGTTCAAGAAGGTGAAGCCGTTCAAGGCGCCGAAGCTCGAGCCGCTGTCGAAGGTCGAGCAGGTGGTGCGGCAACGGTTCAAAGCGGCAGGGCTCGACGCAGCGTTCGACACGCTCGCGCAGCGCACGGTGGTGATGCTGCCGTCACGAATCGACGAGGCGACGCTGAAGACCCTGGGCACGACGAAACTGGGCGGGCACCCGGAGCTGCCCGAGAAGACGGTGTGGCCACGCGTGAAGGGCGAGCCGCTCACCTTCCTCGCTCAGCTGAACCTGGCCGACTTCGCGCCGCACCTCGGCAAGGCGCTCCCGAAGGCGGGGCTGCTCTCGTTCTTCATGGGCAACGTCGGTGGCTCCGAGCGCGCGGGCTACTGTGAGAACGCGAAGGTCGTCTTCACGAAGCCTGGCGTGAAGCTGGTGCGTCACGAGGTACCGGACGACTTCGGCGACGTCATCTACCAGGCGTGCACGGTGAAGCTGCACCCGACGCTGAGCCTGCCGTCGCCGACGAACCCGCACGCCGCGAAGGTGCTGAAGGGCGCGAAGCTCGAGACCTATGAGAGCGACGTCTACGACGCACAGACGCCGCTGCCACGGGTGTTCGGTTTCCGCGACCACGGCTACGACGCCGAGGAGCCGGGCTCGGCGCAGATGCTGCTCCAGCTGCCGGGCGACACGCAGACCGACATGGAGTTCGGCGACGTCGAGGTGCTGTCGTTCCTGGTCGACAAGAAAGCGCTCGCGAAGGGCGACTTCTCGAAGGTGTGGCCGAAGATCGGCGACTGAGACGCTGGTATGAGTGGCACGGTCGGGCCGGGCGACGCTGCTGGAGTCCACCATGCGACTCGTTCTGCTCTGTGCCCTCGCCGTCTCGTGCAACGCGTTCGCGCGCAGCTGCAGAGTCCCTGACTGCTCGTGTCTTCCGTCGGAGTTCACGGGCTTCGTCGTGCTCGACTCCAGCGGGCGCTACGTCTTCTCGGACCTGCGATGGAGCGACGGCGGCGTGGCAGTCGTCGACCCCACCGAGGTCTTCGAGAAGGAGCCACGGGCCACGCAGCTCGTACCACCCGGTCAGAAGTTCCTGGTCGGTGGGCGGGCATTCTTCGAAGACGCGGGCGCCCGACTGGGCATCGAGATGAACACCTACCTGCTCGGCGACGGAGGCAGCACGGCGAGCTGTGGCGACAACGTCGCGTCGACGACGGCGTGGAGAACCGCGCTCGAGCAGGGCACCTGCACCGCCCTCGCCACGAAAGCGCCGTGCGGCACCGGCCCAGCGCAGGGGTGCTCGACGACGGGTGGCTTCGCCCTGGCGGCTGCTGCGCTCCTCGTCGCCCGACGCCTGCTCACACGCCGGTGACCCGCTCGGGAAACAACACCGCGAACGCCGCCTTCGTCTTCGCCGTGAGCGCAGCGGACTCGGGCCACGACACGTCGACGAGCGACTTCACGTAGAGCGCCTCCATCACGCGCTTCACCGTTCCATCCGCTTGCGCGTCGCGGTCGAAGCCCGGCACCAGGCCGGCCAGCTGAAAGCCGCGCCGCTCGGCAAACAGCTGCTGGCCCTTCGAGGCGAGCGTCACGAACACCTGCAGCGACTCCGCACCGATGACCGCACCGAGCGCCTCGAACAAGGGGAAGCCCAACGCACCGAGCATGCCCGCCCGCGCTTCGGGAGCGAGCACGCCGAGCCGGCCATGCAGCGTGCGTGACGCGACGTTTCGCTCGAACGCCTGAAAGCCGACGACGACGCCCTCGAGCACGATGGCGCAGACCCAGAAGTCACTCGTGGCGCGAGCTGAAGACGCGAGGTGACGACGGAGGAACGACGGGTCGAGAAAGACCGACTCCGCGCCCACGCGCACGGCCGGGTACCAGCGCTCGAGCAACGCAGGCAGGCCGTCGAGTTCGTCGTCGCGAAACCACCGCAAGCCCACGCCGGGCGGCAACGTCAGCGTCAACGACTCAGGCGAAGGCCACGCGTTCATGTCGCTGGAGGAATCATCTTCTGTACCGACATGCCAGCGCGTCAGCACCGGCCCGTGGCATCGTCGGCACGGCATGGCTTCCCGACCTTCAGCACTCGACGCACTCGATGGCGCGCCCACGTCGCTGCCGCACGGCACCGAGGTGACGACGCGCGTGGAACGGCTGCACGGCGACCGGCGGCTGCCGCAAGGCCTCGTCGGCCGAATCGCGCGCGAGCGTGACGGTGGCTTCGACGTGCACGTGGTCGGCGTCGGTGACGTGTGGTTCCGCCGTGAAGAACTGCTCCCGAGACGTGAAGGCCAGCTCGCGTTCGCGGTGCGTCGTGATGCAGCGTGGAGCGCGCTCCGTCAATGCGCCGTGCTCGAAGCGACAGTCGGCTCGCGGGCGTGGGGGCTCGCGAACGACCAGTCAGACACCGACGTGCGCGGCGCCTTCCTGCTCCCCTTCTCGTGGACGTCGGGCCTGGTGGAGCCACCGCGCGACCTCGTGAGCGCCGATGGCAGCCAGACCTTCTGGGAGGCCGAGAAGACGATTGCTCAGGCCCTGCGCGCCGACCCGAACACGTTCGAGCTGCTCTTCGTGCCGACGGTGCGCGCGACGGACGAGGTGGGTGAGTGGCTGCTCGCCGCGCGGGAGTCGTTCGTCTCGACGCAGCTCTTCGGCAGCTTCGGCAAGTACGCGCTGCGCCAGCTCGACTCGCTCACGAAGTCGGCGCGGCTGGCGGAGCATCGCGACACGGTGCTCGACTGGCTGCGCGCCGAGCCGGAGCTCTCGCTCGACGACGTGGCGACGCGGCTCGCGAAGATCTCTCCCCGCACCCACGCGACCGACGCCGAGGCGCTGCTCGCGACGAAGACGTACCTGAAGCAGCTCTACCGCTCGCTCAGCGACCAGGGCCTCATCGCGGCCAACGACTTCGCGTCACTGAAGGCGTTCGCGCTCGCGGGTGGCGCCGTGCATCGCGGGGACGAAGACGGTGAGAGCCAGGCGCGCCGGCTGTCTCCGAAGAACGCCTACAACCTGCTGCGGCTCATTCATCTGGCGACGGGCTGGCTGCGCACCGGTGTGCCCGAGTTCGCCGCGACGGGCGCGCTCAGGACACGCCTCCTCGACATCAAGGCCGGCCGGGTTCCGCTCGAAGAGGTGCTGCGTGAAGCCGAGTCGCTCGCGCCCGACCTGGAGGCCGCGCGGGATGCGTCGAAGCTCCCTGACACGCCAGATCGCCTCGTGGCGCATCGACTGCTCGTACGCATCAGTGAAGCGCGCGCGTCACGCTGGCTCACTCGCGCCCAAGGTCCGTGGGGAAATGGAGCACCACCCGCTCCAGCTCCCGGTGACTGACACGTCAGCTTCATGATGACGCTCCGTCTTCGCTGCACCCTGCTCGACGAGGTCTCCCCATGACGCCGATGACGATGCTCACTCCGCTCCAGTCTCGCGTCGCCGAAGAGTTCCTTCGCGCACAGTCCGACGAGCGCCGGCACCTCGTGGTGTCACTCTCGGGCGCGCACGCGTACGGCTTTCCGTCTCCCGACAGCGACCTCGACCTGAAGGCCGTGCACATCGAGCCGACCAGCGAGCTGCTCGCGCTCGAGCCGCGCTCCCGTCACAAGGAGTTCATCACCGTCATCGAAGGCGTCGAGGTGGACTACTCGTCGAACGAGCTGCAGTTCGTGCTGCGCGGGCTCGTGACGGGCAACGGCAACTTCGTGGAGCGCCTGCTGGGCCACCTGCAGCCCATCGGCTCGAAGGAGCTCGAGTCGCTTCGTCCGCTCGTGCGCACCGTGCTCTCGCGGCGCGTGTACCGCCACTACCAGGGGTTCGCGCGACAGCAGCACCGCGAGTGGGAGGCGACGCAGTTCACGTCGGCGAAGCGGCTGCTCTACGTCGTGCGCACGACGCTCACGGGCACGCACCTGCTGATGACGGGTGAGCTCGAGACCGACGTGACGAAGCTCGTCGAGCCGTATGGCGTGGCCGACGTGATGGCGCTCGTCGAGGCCAAGACGAAGGGCGAGAAGGCGCCGCTGCCTTCCGAGCTGTCGACGCTCTGGCGGGAGCGCACGAAGGCCCTCTTCACGAAGCTCGACGAAGCGAAGGACCAGAGCGCGCTGCCGCTCGAAGCGCCGCCGAAGGCCGTGCAGGCCCTCGACGCCTGGCTGCTCGAGCTGCGCAAGAAGCTCTGGTGAACAACGGAGCCCCGGGACCAACACGCGCGGTCCCGGGGCTGAGGTCGTCGGGAACCTCCAGGGACCCTCGGTGTCTCAGTCGGCCATGCGCGGCTTCCCGGTCCTGGCACTTGGCGTGATGGGCTGTGCGACGGTGGCACGTGCTCCAGTCGTAGAGCCGGTCACCGAGCTGGCGACGCCCATCATTCGCGGCCCGGCGTTCGACGCACCGCGCACCCGCCGCTGCAGCACGGAAGAGGTCGTCATGGGTCCGGTGACGGTCGCGGGAGGTTGGGGCGGTCGCCTGCACGCGTGTCGAACGGGGCCGGTCCCACGCAGTGAGTTCCTTCGACGCGTGCGGAGCGACCGGCTCTTCCGCGGCTGTCTCTCACGCGCGTCCGTCACGTCGTTCGATGCGCTGGTTCGGTTCTCGCGAGACGGCGCGGTCATCTCCATCGCCATCGACGAGCCTGCCGACGTCGGAGACATCGAGCACTGCCTCGGCCTGCTCACGCGCTATCGGCTCGGGAACCTCGGCTGTGAGCTCGACGCTCCCGTGCACATCACCGCGCTCTGAAGCTCAGAACCGGAAGCCGAACTTGCGCTCGTACCAGCTCGTCGGGCGCTGCCGGTCTCGCTCGCTCTGCGGCACCACGAGGGAGCCGACGTAGTCACCGCTCTCGTACGTGCGGTCGATGGCGCGCTTCACGTCGGCGAGGTCGGAGTCCGACACCACGCCGTTGCTCGTCGCCTTGTAGAACTGCACCGTGACGCGCACGGGAAAGCGGTCGTCTCGCTCGAGAGAGAGGCCTCCACATTCTTCGTGCAGTCCCATCGCGTCGCCGTGCCCCAACACCGCCTGCTCGACGTCGGAGCGCTCGCGACGAAGGCTCTGCTTCTCGCCTGCCGCTGCCGACTCCATGGCCGGAGGTGGAGCGACGGCCATGTCATCGAAGGCCAGGAACCCGCGCCGCGCGACGGCCTGCTTCAGCGGCACCTGCACCAGCATCATCATGTCAGCGCCTTCGTCGAGCGCGCCTTCATCGGCCTTCGTGCCCTGCCCCGACGCGATGCGATTGGCGACCGCGCTCTTCCGCTCGGCGGTGAAGGTCGTCTTCTGGCCCTTGTCGTTGAAGTACAGCTGCTGGCCCCAGCCCTGGAACGTCTGGTCTCCGGGCTTGTTCTCGATGACCCGCACCGACAGGCCTTCGCGCGTCACCAGCAGCGTCAGCACCGCCGGGTTGCCGGGGTACGACTGGTAGTTGAACAACACCGGGTTGAACTCGGCTTTGCCTTCACGCGGGAGCGGCACGAAGACGTGCTGCGCGCTCACCAGAAAGTGCGTGTCTCGCTTCGCGAGCAGATTGCCCGAGCCCTTCAGGGTCGAAGACGCCGAGAGGTACTCGCCCAGATGCTCGAGCACGTCGGAGAGGCGAACGGCGCGGCGGGTGGCTCCAGCGCGTTCGTTGCCGATGCGAACCCACAGCTGCTCGGCCTTCACGTCGGCGGTCTTGTCGCTGAAGTTGGGGTGACGAATCACGGGCAGCAGCGAGGTGCGCACCTGCTCACCGACGCGCTCGTGCACCTGCAGCGTGAGGTCGCTGATGTTGGGACCGACCGAGGAGCCTTCGTACCGGCCTGTGTCCTCCCACATCACGTTCATCACTTCGAGGCCGAGCCGGGCGCAGCGCTGCTGCAGGTCCGAGTCGCCGGGCATCGCGATGACCTTCTCGATGACTTCACGGAAGGACTGTTTCGGAGCGACACCCCACGTCTCGGCGAAGGCGCGCGTCGCGAAGGTGGCTGCAGTCGAGGCGAGGAGCAGGCGGCGGGAGAGTTTCATTCCCCTCTCAACGAGCCACCCGGGGAATCGATCTACCGCTCGATGTCGACGCCCACCCCACCCGTGATGGTGACGCCGCGCACGAGCCGGCCATCGACCTGGGGGAAGAACACGGTGCCAGCGTTGCCCAGCACATAGAACGACTTGAAGAGCCTCCAGCGCAGGCCGCCGGTGACGAGCCAGCGCGGTTGTTGTCCGAGTCCCACGGCGCCGACGCGCGCTTCGGCGACGAGCCACTTCTGCAGCAGCTCCACGGTGAGCGTCGCGTCGAAGTCGGTGCGCCCGAAGGTGAACGCCTCGACCGCGCCATCGAGCGTGATGGACTGCAGCAGACGGAAGCGCAGCTCACCGAACACCGAGAACGCGTCAGGCAATTGCTCGTCGGCGAGCGCGGGGAATCCGAGGCCGATGCCCGAGAAGCGCGAGAGCTCGTACTGCGGTCCGAAGTAGCCGTGCCGAAACCCGCCTGCCTGTTTGCGGCCTTCGGCGCGCAGCGAGAGCTCGACGTCGGGCACGCGCACGTCCATCGCGAGGCCGGCGAGGAAGCCGAGGTCACGCGCCTGATTCGCGCGCGCGCCCATGCCGCCCAACACCATCAACGACAACGACTGGCTGCGCACGAGCACGGCCGAGGCGTCGAGGTGCACGAGGGTCGACGGCGCGGGTGGACCGGGCGGTGGGGCGAAGAACTGGCAGTCGCCTCCTGAGCAGAAGTCGGGCGCGCGGACGGCAGCGTCAGTTCCCACGCCGAAGTCGTGGCCCAGTGACAACGACAACAGATACCGGCCGTGCGTCGCGGCGTTCGACGAGAACGAACGCGCGATGTCCCACGAGACTTCACCCGCGAAGAGCCGGCCCGAGAAGATGTCTGACGCGAACAGTTCGAAGCGCAGGAACTCCACTGCGAGCGTTGCCGTCGCTGCTGCTGGGCGCGCGTCTGCGTTGAGCCGGTTCGAATAGCGGAACAGCAGATGCCCCAGGCCCATCGTCTTCTTTTGAATCGGCCCTGCGCGCAGCTGGAACACGCTCGTGTCAGCGCCGATACGCAACGACTGGAGCAGCTCTCCGAAGTCGCCCGCCTTGTCCCAGTCCTGCCCGCGCACCACGCCGCCGAGGTCGTTCGAGCGGTCGAGCGGAGGCGTGTCGATGACGCGCAAGCGAATCAGGGGGCCGACCTGAATGGCGAACATGTCGGCGACGCGCATGCCCACCATCGGGCGAAACCCGAACATCACGTCAGCGCCGTTCTCGGCCCAGCCCGACGGCAGCACGCCGAGCTCGCCTTCGGCACCGGCAGAGAGATGAACGAACGGCTCTGGCTCAGGCTCGGCCGCTACGCCCGCGTCAGGGCTCTGGGTCAGCAGCATCGCGAGCGCGAAGGAGAGCATCGGACGCCGACCGTACCAGCGCTCCTCGCGTTCACGAGAGTCTGACATTGGCGGCCTGACAGGCCTGTCACTCGCTCCCGCAAGTGCTGGAATCTGGAGCACTCCGGGACGGCGTCGGGATTGCACAGCCGGCCACGCCCATGCCTCGCGTCGTCATTCTCTTCTTTCTGCTGACTGGCGCCTGTGGCTCGTACCCGCTTCGGCGCACGATGCTCTCGCCCCTCTCGCCGATGCCGCTGTTGCACACCGATGACAGCCGCATGGTGCAGGTCGGTATCTCGCGGCTCGCGCGGTTGGATTCGTCGTCCAGCAGCCAGGGAACGTCGGACTCGGGCCTGCGCGTTCCCCTCGAGCAGTACGGCGTGACGCCGATGGTCCGGGTCAGAAAGGCGGTGGCGGTCGGTGGCTCGATTCACGGAGCGAGCGCGACGGGCGCGACCTCACAGAACTCGCAGAGCGCTCAATTGAACGACACCCGCCCCACCGTTGGCGTCACCACTGCAATCCACCTCACCCTCGTCGACGTCGGCCCCTTCGCGCTCGACACGGCCCTGCAGCTCTCGCTCGACGGCATGCCGCGAACCATCCTCGTCGACTCCTCGACCCCCACGCAGGACGTGCTGTTCATTCCCGGCGCGATGGTGTCCATCGTGCCGCGCTTCAAGGGCTGGTGGGGCAGCGTCTTCCTCAGCGCCACGGTGCACAGCAACGCAGACATCGGCGCGCGCGAGTGGGGCTACACCAGCGCGAAGTCGGACCCCATCGGTTCAGGTGGTGCCTCCAGGGTCCTCGCGCACGTCGGCATCGGCTACTCCAAGACGTTTCCCTTCGGGCTCTGCCTGAGCGTGCAGGCGCTGCTGCCCTTCGCTGGAGACCCGTTCAACACCGGACCGATGGCGTCGATGAGCGTGCACTGGGCGTTTCTCGAGCCCGAGGCGAAGCCGCGACCCACCACTCCGGCGACTGAGCCTGATCAACCCGCTGCCCAGGTCCCGATGCTCTGACGCGACGCCACGTTGCCTGCAGTTGAAGCCCTCACCCGAAAGTGGTCTTGAGGTCCCCATGCGCTCGATGCCCCTCATTCTCGGTTTTCTGCTCGGTCTCGCTGCAGCAGCCTTCACCGGCTGCCCGACCTCGACGTGCTCAGCGTCGAGCTGTGCGCTCGGCTGCTGTGATGCCTCGGGCCGCTGTCAGCTCTCGGCCTCGAGCACTTGCGGAACGAAGGGCTCCATCTGCTCGACGTGCCGCATCGACGAGAGCTGCGTGTCGGGCTCGTGCATGTCTTCGAGCTCGGGCGCGGGCGCGGCGGGCGGAGGCACCTCAGGCACCGGCGGCGGCACCTCGGGCACGGGCACGTACGGAGCGTTCCTCGACGGCTTCGCCAACGCGTACTGCGCGAAGGTCATCGAGTGCGGCCAACTGCCCGGTGGCTCGACGGCAGACTGCGTCGCGGTGTTCCGCCCGTACATCGCCCGCAGCACCGGCAGCTTCGGTGGGCTCGCGACCGAGCGTGGCGTGCGAATCGGCGCCTCGACCCTCGACGCCGCGAAGGCGCAGACCTGTCTGAGCCAACTCGCGAGCGCGACCTGCAATGGCTCGAGCCCCATGGGCAACACCAGCGCCTGCAACGAGGTGACGCGTCCGGCGGCGGCCGTGAACGCGGCGTGCGATTCCAACGCCGACTGCTCCGACCGCACGACGAGCTGCAACGGCCAGCCATGCATGCGGCGCTGCACCACGGGTGGTGGGCAGGGTGAGGTGTGCCGTTCGACGTCGACGGGACAGGCGTGCGATGCGCCCTTCGTCTGCATCGATGGCCGCTGCGCGACCGAGCCCGCCCCGGGGACGGCCTGCGGCGGCGCGGTGTCGAGCAACTGCGGGCCCAACAACCAGTGTCGCAACGGAGTCTGCGAGCGGTTGCCGACGCTCGGTCAGCCGTGCCCCAACTTCGTCTGCGCTGGCGCGACCTACTGTGACTCGACGCGCGTGTGCCGCGACAAGAAGCCCATCGGCCAGACGTGCGCGCTCAGCTCGGACTGCACCAGCGACGCCTTCTGCCGCTCGTCGGTCTGTACGGCGAAAGGCACACCCGGAGCCACGTGCCGGTTCGACAGCGAGTGCGTCGACACCACCTCGTGCTTCGAAGGAACCTGCCGCACACGCGGCGCGATGGCAGCCCGCTGCACTCGTTCGCAGGACTGCACGTCGACGCTGAGCTGTGACGACGTGCTGCGCACCTGCCAGCCGTACACGTCCACCGTGCCCACTGGGCAGCCGTGCACCAACAGCACCCAGCGCTGCCAGTCGTTCGCGGAGGAGTGCCGGAACGTCGTGGTCAACCCCGATGGAGGCGTGGGCACGAGGGGCCTCTGCGGCGCTCCGATGGTCGGCGACCCATGCCAGTTCGGCTCCGAGTGCGCGCAGGCGCAGTACTGCGACACCATCGCGAGGACGTGTCAGGCGGCGGGCGCGTCGACGCCGTGCTCCTCCGACAGCAACTGCCGCTCGACGGACTTCTGCGCGAGCGCCGGCAGCAACCGCGCCTGCTCACCGAAGATCGCCACGGGCCAGCCGTGCGTCGAGACGAACTCGTGCGCGGCACAGGGCGACCGCTGTCTGCTCGGAGCCGATGGCGGCGTGGGTCGCTGTGGCGCCTTCCCCACCCTCGGGCAGACCTGCACCTCGGCCTGTGCCTTCCCGCTCGCGTGCTCCAACGGCACCTGCGTGATGGCCGGCCACCTGGGCGAGCTCTGTTCGCCGAGCTCGGGCACGGGCTGCATCTCGGGGGCGTGTCAGGGGCCCGATGGCGGCATCGGCTACACCCCGGCCGGGCGCTGTGTGGCGCCACAGCCGAACGGCACGCGGTGCGATTCGGACCTCGGCTGCCAGTCGGGCAACTGCGACCGTCTCGGGAACTCCACCTGCGTCGCCGCCTGCAACTGAACGATGGCGCGGCTTCCAGGGCTGAAGGTGGTGCGCTCGAAGGTGCAGGGCTACGGCCTCGTCACCACGCGGCGGCGCAAGCAGGGCTCGGTCATCACCAACGTCGAGGGCGTGCTGTGGCGCGCGAAGGAGCGGCGCGACGACACGTACTCGCTCATCCTCGAGCCGGGCGTGTTCTTCGACATGGTCGACCAGACGCGGTGGGTGAACCACTCGTGCGAGCCGAACGTGGTGGTCGAGGCCGGCGTGACGAAGGCCGGCAATGGCTGGGCGCAGCTGCAGGCGCTTCGCGACCTCGAGCCGGGTGAAGAGCTCTTCTACGACTACGCACTGCCGCCCGAGCTGAAGGAGCGCTGTCACTGCGGCGCGAAGAGCTGCCGCGGGTGGATCGTCGAGCCCATGAAGCCGACCAGCAGTCGGAAGCGTTCCCTGGCGTGACTACTCGCCGACGGATGCGTAGCGATGAAGCGCCCCCTCGTACTTCTCGGCCACGCGCTGCTCGGCGCTGACGAGCTGGGGAAACGCGCTGCGCAGCGACGCCACGGCTTCGTCCGACAGGTAGTTGTCGTCGACGTCGAGCGTCTTCAGGTGCTGCAGCTGCGCGCGATGACTCAACAGCGTCTGCGCGCCAGCGTCCGTCATCGTGCCCATCGAGAGGTCGAGCGCCTCGAGGCGCGCCAGCAATGGATGCCGGCAGAGCGCGACGCACAGCTCGTCGGTCAGCTCCGAGTTCGCGAGCGCGAGCGAGGTCAGCGCGGGCCACGGCGCATCGAGCAGCGGCCCCACGTCATTCATCGACACCTCGACGCCGTACGAGCGTGAGCCGAACCAGAGCCCCAGGTGTCGAAGCTCGGGCCACTGGGCGCGGGCGAGCGCCGAGACGAGTTCGCCCGTGAGTGACGTCGTGCGCAGGTCGAGCGACCGCAGGTTCGGAAATGACGGCGCCGTCAGCAGCACCTGTCCTGTGTGAACGAGCAACTGCTCGAGCCGCGGAAAGGCCCCACCGAGCGACGAGAGGTCGCCCGTCGACGTCCACGACAGCATCTCTTCTTCGGTGTTCGTCTCGAAGGTGAGCGCGCGCAGCGACGGACGCGGTCCGCTGCCGGTCAGTGTCGCGAGCACCTTCTCCATCACGCCGTCTTCGTGGGCCGACGCGCACGCGACTTTCAGCTCGCGAAGGAAGCGCGCCGACGGCAACGCCCACAGCTTCGCGACGAGCTGCGCGAGGTCGAGCCCGTCACGTTCGTCGTCGCGCGTCGTCTCGAGCCGTATCGCTGTGAGGAAGCCGAGCCGCCAGCGCGCATCGAGGCGGTCGTTCAGGTGGGCCAGAGGCCCGAGGAGCGAGGCCTCGAGCTGCGGCGCCTGCTTGCCCGCCGCGTGAAGGCTGATCAGCTCACCGCGCGGGCTGCCGCGACTCGACAACCAATCGCCGTACACGAGGAACGCGTCGTCACGATCGACCTCGGCCTCGATGGCCGCCTCGAGCTCGGCGCTGCGGGGCTCGTCGGCGATGGGGCGACCGAAGGCCTCCTGGCGGCGAAAGGCGTCGACCCGCGCTCGAAGGTGCACCTGCCGTGCGTGGAGCACCTCGAACTCCGGCGTGTCGAACGGGGGCTCGGGGAGTTCGGCGTCGAGCTCGGCCCGCACCGCGCGCGACTGCGTTCTCCACTCGACCCAGCTCGCGCGCTCCTTCATCCACTTCGTCGTGCGCGTGGTGTCGTCGAGCCCTGCGAACGCCTCTCGAAAGCGCGCCAGCTCGGCCGCCGTCTGGACTTCGAGCGCCTTGCGCAGCTCCGCCTCGAACGCCTCGAAGCGTCGAACGAGTGCGGGCAGCTCCTCATCCGACGGATCCTCCGCGCGCCCACGCAGCTCCCGGCGCCAGAACGAGAACAGCCGCTGCGGAAATTCGCGATGGTGCACCGCACTGACGACCTCTCTCTCGAGGTCTTCGAGCGAAGGCGCGCCCATCAGCACGTCTCTGCGCTCGAGTGTGGTCTCGGTGTTGCGTCCGAAGATGGTCACCTCGAGCACCACCTTCGTGCCCGCCTCGCGAACGAGCACCGCGGGGAACCCCGAGAACGGTCCCTCGACGATGGTGACTGGGCTGCCCGGCTTCAGTGGCTCGCTCACCAACGCCTCCTCATGGCGAGAGCTGCCGCTGCAACGACGCCTCGGCCGCCGAACAGTCACCGATGTTCGCCTTCACCCACGCCGCGTCGTGAAACGTCGGCAGGTACCGCTCGCCCGCATCGCAGAGCAGCGACAGCACCGAGCCCGTCTCCCCTGCCCGCTTCAGCTCGTCAGCCAGCGTCAACATCGCGACGAAGTTCGTGCCGCTCGAAGGCCCCACGCGCCGGCCGAGGAGCGTCGACAACAGCCGCATGCCCGCGACCGACTCCACGTCCTTCACCTCGAGCAGCCGGTCGACGAGCGTGCGAATGAAGCTCGGCTCGACCTGGGGCCGCCCGATGCCTTCGATGCGCGAGCCAGGTCCCTTGAGCGTCACGTCGCCGGTTCGCCAGTACGCGCCGAACACCGAGCCTTCGGGGTCGGCCACGCACAACGTCGTGTCGAACTGTCGATAACGCGTGTAGCGGCCGATGGTCGCGCTCGTGCCGCCGGTGCCTGCGCCGACGACGATGAAGCGGGGCACGTGATGCCGCTCCTTCGCCATCTGCGTGAACATGGACTCGGCGATGTTGTTGTTGCCGCGCCAGTCGGTCGCGCGCTCGGCGTAGGTGAACTGGTCCATGAAGTGGCCGTGCGTCTCGGTCGCCAGGCGCCGCGCCTCGGAGCTCACCTCGGTCGCCGACTCGACGAAGTGACACCGCCCGCCGTGAAACTCGATCTGCGCGACCTTCTCGGGCGAGGTGCCCTTCGGCATCACCGCGATGAACGGCAACCCCAGCAGCCGCGCGAAGTACGCCTCGCTCACCGCCGTCGAGCCGCTCGACGCCTCCACCACCGTCGCGCCTTCGCGGAGCCAGCCGTTGCAGAGCGCGTAGAGAAAGAGGGAGCGCCCGAGCCGGTGCTTCAGACTGCCCGTCGGGTGGGTGGACTCGTCTTTGAGGTACAGGTCGATGCCGCGCATCGAGAGTGACGGCACCGGCACGGCGATGAGGTGCGTGTCAGCGCTGCGTTGAAAGTCGGCCTCGATGCGCGCGATGGCCTGGCTCACCCATGACGTCGATGCAGACATGGTCGCGGTATAGCCTCGTCTCGATGCTCACCGCGCTCCGCCTCGCCACCCTCATCACCTGCGCCACCGATGGCGGCACGGTGCTCGAAGAAGAGGGCTTCACGTGGAGGCTCCCTGATGGCGTCACCTACGACAACTCGTGGGAGAACGAGACGGTCCCACAGGACTGGGCGCGCGACGCAGGGAGCCGAAGCTGGCGGGCGAACCTGCCCGACCACTCGTTCTGGATTCTCACCCGCTGGTCGGTGCCGTCGTCGCCGAAGCGGCTGACCGCGAGAGAAGTGCTCAAGCGCTGGCGCACCCACCATGCGTGTGTGTCGAAGCCGCTCGACGGAGGCGTCGCCATCCCCAACGCGACGTTTCAGTTCGCCCACCACGGCAGCTGCAAAGGCGGCGACCTCTACGCGAAACGGGTGGCCGTGTTCGAACGTGACGGAGGCACGGTGGTCACCGAGCTCGAGGCGATTCGCTTCATTCCCAGCTGGAACCCCGGCGAGCCACGCGTCTCGCTCGCGGAATGGCTCGACGCGTTCGTGCGCAGCGTCGAGCTCCGCTGAGGGCTTTCGCGCCTTCGGTCGCTGTGACAGAGAGACCGCGTGTTCCTCGGTGGCCTGTACTCGGAGCTGATTCTCGCCTCGACGTCGTCGGCGCGCCGCGCGCTCATGACCGGGCTGGGGCTGCCGTATCTGGCCGTCGCTCCCGAAGTCGACGAGGTCGTTCCCGAAGGGACGCCGGTGGTTCAGGCCGTCGCGCAGCTCGCTGAACGAAAAGCCCGCGCCGTCGCCAACCGCTTCGCCCGCTGCCTCGTGGTCGGAGCCGATCAGCTCGTCTCGCTCGACGGCACCCCGCTGGGCAAACCGCCCGACGCCGACGCCGCGTTCGCGCAGCTCAAGTCGCTCGCCGGCCGCTCCCACGAAATCGTCACCGGCGTCTGTGTCGTCGGGCCCGGCTATCTCGTCACCGAGGTCGACGTCGCGCGGCTGCATGTGCGCCCGCTCTCTGACGACGAGCTGCGTGGCTACGTCGCGACCGGTGAGTGGCAGGGCTGCGCGGGGGCGTACCGGGTCGAGGGCCGCGGGCAGGCCATCTTCGCGCGCATCGAGGGCGACCGAACGTCGATTCAGGGCCTGCCCATGCAGCGGGTGGTGAGGCTGCTCCGTGAAGCCGGCGTGCGCTTCTTCTGACGGTTCGAAAAACGATCCACAACCCGAGTCGTCGCGGTATTGCGCCAGGCATGTCTTCGACGACGCAGACGGCTCCGCTGACCTTCGACACCTTCTGGCGCTGGCTCGCCGACCACCGCAACTGCGTGGTGCGGGTGGGCGCGGGCGACACGGTGCTGTTCGACCATGAGCTCGCGCACTGGGAGTTCTTCGAGGAGCCCGACAACCGCGCAGTGGTGCAGCTCATCGTCGGCAAGGCGCTCATGGGCGAGCTCGTCATCGAGCGCAGCGACGTGCTGTTCGTGCAGGTGCAGCCCGACGTGGAAGACCCGGGCCGCGGCTACTTCATCTTCGACTGCATCGGCGGGCCTCGAGACGACAGCTACCCGCTGTACCACTTCGTGCTGAGCCACAGCATGGAGGGCGCGGCCGGCGGGCAGCACGCGATGCTCAAGCACTGATGCGCCGGCGCTTTCGCCACGAGACGCAGACCCACGAGTACCGCATCGTCGAAGAGACGAACGGCAGGGTCAGCGTCTTCTTCGGCCAGGACCCGCAGGAGCGCCCGAAGAAGGGCGTGCCGGTGAACGTGTTTCAGCACGCCAAGCGCAACGAAGGCGTGGTCGGCACCTTCGACGAAGAGGTCGCGAAGACGGCCGCGCGCGGCTTCACCATCGAGGTCGACGAAGCGGGGCTGCCCATCGACCAGGTTGGCGAGCTGCGGCTGCTGCTGACGAAGTACTTCGGGCCCCGGGCACGCTTCGATGCGCTGCGAACGATGCTGACGAAGGCGAAGCAGCCGCTGCCGGTGCTCGAGCTGCTCCTCGAACAGGTTCGCGCCATCGAGTCCGACATGGACGAGCACGACACGCCGTTTCCCGGGCGCACCCCAGACATGGGCGCGGTGCACGCATACCGGCGCCACTTCGAGGCGCTGAAGCAGAAGGCCAGCGGTGGTCAGCGGCTCTCGGCCGAGGAGCTTCGGTTCGAGTACTCGCCCGACGCCTGAGCGCGCCCGTCAGCCTCGCGGCGTGGCATCGTCTCGACTGTCATGCACCTTCAGCTCGACGGCGTGGTCCTGCGGCCCGTTCAACCCTCCGATGCGCAGCGCCTCACGGTGCTCGCGAACGACCGCAACGTCTGGCGCAACATGCGCGACCTGTTCCCGCACCCGTACACGCTGGAGCACGCGCGCGGCTTCATCGAGCGCCAGCAGAACCCCGAGCGCACCGAGCGCGTCTTCGCCATCGAGGTCGACGGCCAGTTCGCCGGAGCGACCGGCGTGCACCCGCTCACCGACGTGTACTCGCGCGGCGCTGAGATTGGGTACTGGTTGGGCGCGCCCTTTCATGGCCGCGGCATCGCGACGAAGGCCGTCGGTGGTGCGACGAAGTACGCGTTCGAGGTGATGAAGCTCGAGCGGCTGCAGGCCGGCGTCTTCGAGTGGAACCTGGCGTCGGCGCGCGTGCTCGAGAAGAACGGGTTTCAGCGCGAGGCGGTGCTCAAGAAGAGCGTCTTCAAGGACGGGCAGCTCATCGACTCGTTCTTGTACGCGAAGCTCAGAGGCTGAACAGGTCGGGTGCACCGAGCATCGGTCGTTCGCCCGACGGACGAGTGGTCGATGAACGCCTCACGCCCCCGCCTCGATACTCCTTCCATGACCCGCGAAGAGCTCGAGCTGCTGGGAAGCGTGAAGATCGCCTCGCCGTGTCCGATGAACTGGAACGACCTTCAGGGCGACGACAAGAAGCGCCACTGCAGTCAGTGCAACCTGCACGTCTACAAGGTGTCGGCGATGACGACGGCCGAGGCGGTGGCGCTCTTCCAGAAGGTCCGCTCCGAGCGCGTGTGCGCGCAGCTTTTCCACCGCATGGATGGAACGGTGATGACGAAGGACTGCCCGTCGGCGTGGGCGGTGGGGCTCAGCGAGGCGGTGCGGCGTATCGGCAGACCGACCGGCATCGTCGCGGGCGCGCTCGTGTTCGTGCTCGCGGTCTTCCTCACCTTCGTGACCTTCTTCGGCGACAACATCAGGAGCCTGTTCGGCGCGAGCGCGGGAGGCCTCGTGGGCTCGACCGTCGTCACGCCCGCCACGCGAACCTTCAAGGCAGCGCGGCGCTGACTATCCTGCCGCGCATGCGCAAGGACTCGGCTCTTCCGGAAGCAGCGTTCGATGACGACGTCGCCACGGTGAAGCGGCTCGTGAAGAGCGGCGTGCACCTCGAGTCGGTCGACGAGTCGGGTCAGACGGCCCTCGGCAACGCAGCGCTCGCGGGCAACGTGGCGCTCGTGAAGTTCCTGCTCGCGGCCGGCGCGAACGCAAAGCACGTGAGCAAGAAGTGGAAGTCGAGCGCGCTGCACCTCGCGGCAGAGGCGAACGCGCCTGAGGTGGTGAAGGTGCTGCTGCGCGCGGGAACGAAACCCGCCCTGAGAGACTCGTTCGGGCAGACCGCGCTCGACGTCGCGATGGAGCGGAAATACGCGCGTGTCATCGCCGTGCTCGCGCCTGAACATGCGACCGCTCCCGTCGTGAAGAAGAAGGCCGCGACGGTTCGTCTGCCGAAGCCGCCGCCGACGGCGTTCACGGTGTTGTCGAGTCTCGACTCCTGGCGTGCAGTGACGCCCGCGCAACGAAAGAGCCTGGCCGAGAAGGTCGCCGACATTCTCGGAGACGACTGGACACCGACCGGCGCGCTCCACGGCAAGGAGCAGCTCGCCGAGGTGCTGCATCAACCGACGGGCGTGCGCTTCGTCGCGATTCCCGCGGGCTCGTTCCTCTCAGGGCTTCGTCCCGAAGAGGTGGAGCTCGCCCACGGCCTGAGCTGGCAGGAGGACTTGACCCTCGAGCTGTTCGGCCCAGCGAAGACGGCGCCCGTCGGCATCGCGACGTTCCTCTGTGCCCGCGCGCCCGTCTCCACCGAGCCGATGACGAAGAAGCAGGCCGAGCAGGCGCTGAAACGAACGCCCTTTCGCGTGATGACGCCGCTCGAGTGGGAATACGTGGCGCGTGATGGAGGCGAGTCGGCCTTCGTCAACGCCAAAACGCCAGACGAAGCCGAGGCCCGGTGCGCGAAGCTCTATGGCGCGCAGTTCGATCCGAAGCAGAAGGACTCCACCGCGCTCGGCCTCTGGGGGCTGCCACTGGGCGAATGGGTGTCGTCGAAGAAGAGCGGCGCGCTCACCGGCGCGTGTGGTGGCGCGGCGATGCTGTACCCGTGGCAGGGTGACGAGCTCGTCGAGTGCTTCGCGGGGCTGCGTGACTCCCAGAACTCGAACACCCAGAACCCGCTGCGGTTCGCGTTCTCGTTGCCGCGCTGAGGGGAACTGCGGCTCCATCGCGGTGTCAGGGCGTGCGTGCCCACCGCGTTCGCGTACTCGCAGGTCTTCGCCATCGTCGCCTTCTTCCTGCTCGCCGCGCCGCTGACGCATGGAACCGGTGAGGTGCTGGTGATGAGCACGAGGCCCGCACGAATCGACGTTCGCCATGCGCAGCCGCTCGACGGGCGCGGCGTTCCGCTTCAGGTGAACTCGACTGGCGTGCGCGTGGGTGGTGTGAGCTTCTTCGAGCTCGACACGCTCGATTCGCGCTGCGCTGACGAGGTTCAGAACGTGCGCAACCGGCTGGAAGCACTCGGCGAGTTCGACGCGCCGCTGATCATCGACGCCTCCCCTGGCATGCCCGCCTGGGTGCTGCTCGAGACGCTGAAGCAATGCGACGTGACACCAACTTCAGTGTGGCTGTTGGTCGACGCCTGATGGAGCGACGCTGCTCCATCACTGAGGCGGCTGCTCAACGCCGATTCGACTGCACGTTTCGCCAACCTGCCGCATCTGCTGAGGCGCGAAACGGCACGGCGCTTGGAGACACCACCCTCGAGATGGAGCACCGCACTGCCAGACGAGTTCCGCGCCGACTGAAGGCCATGTTCGGCCCGGTCACGCCCTCGCAGCAGGGCTTCACCCAGGACATCAGCGAGACGGGGCTGTTCATCACCACGACCTTGCTGCCGAAGGTGGGCACGCGGCTGATGGTGCAGCTCGAGTCGCCGACGAAGAAGAGCTCCATCGTGATGGGTGAGGTGGTTCGACACGTCGTCGTGCCGCCAGAGCTGCGTTCGGTGATGCGCCATGGCTTTGGCGTCAGGCTGATCAGCGACCGCACCGTCGTGCGCTCGTTGATGGAGGCCGAGAGGCCTGCGCCGACGGGGCCCTCGCTCACCTTCATCGCGGCCGCGGAGTACCTGCGCGTGAAGACCGAAGAGCTGTCGAAGGGCTGCCTCTCGTTCACCTCGCCCACCGCGGTCGCCATCAACGACGAGGTCGAGGTGGTCATCGGCTGCGCGTGGCGGCACGGGGCGCTCACGGTCCGCGGTCGGACGGTCCTCGCGCGCGACATCGCCGGGGTCTGCCACGCGGTGATGGTGCTCAACGAGCCGGCGAAGGCCCTCGCGAGCCTCGACGCCTTCACGACGCAGAGCTGATCAGGGCAGCGCTTCGGACGCGCCCGGTGGAAAACGCGCGCGCAACGCACCCGCGTCGAACGTGTCGGTCACCTCGAACGTGGCTGCGAAGGCTGGCTCCATCGAGCCGTACGCCTGCGTCGGCCACCAATGCCCCTGACTGCCGCTGACCTCTGGCTTGCTCGCCGACTTCGACACGTCGAACACGTGCGCCGCGCCGATGGCCGTCTCGGTGCCCGGAACGCCGTCACCCAGGTGGAGCCACTGCTCCACCAAGTCGGCGGTGGTGCCGAACCGCGTCTTGCCCCACTCGAAGTCGAGCCCTCTGCCGAGGAACGGGTCGAGGAAGGTCAGGTGCAACGTCGGGCGCGGACTCACTCCCGCCAGCGCCTGCTCGAGCCCGAACGCGACGTGCGCTCCCGCGGAGTGCGCGATGACGTGCACGTGCTTGAGCTGCTTCGTCTTCAGCACCTCGCCGATGGCGGCGCCCTCTGCCTGCCCGCGCTCCGCCGCGCTCAGCTTGTCCTTCGCGGCGTCGCGCCAGTCGTACGCCACCCACTGCACCCGGCCCGGCGTCTTCACGCGCGGCGAGAGCGTCTCGATGAGCGGCTGCGCCCACCGCTCGGGCCCATCACCCGAGCCGTGAACGACGAAGACCCAGACGTCCTTCGACGAGTCCGGCAGCTGCGCTTCGCCCGTCGTCGGTGGCTGGCAGGCCGCGGCGAACAGGAGGAGCAGCGGCATCGCCCGAGTCATCCGTTGAACCCGACCTTCTGATGCGACCCATCGCAGAACGGCTTGTTGCCCGACGCGCCGCAGCGGCAGAACGCCGTCACCTTGTGGTGCTCGGAGCAGGTGCCGTCGGGGCGCTTCACAGTCACGTTGCCGAACACGAGCAGCGGCCCGTTCTTCGTCACCTCGACGACGCGCTCGGCCTCGACGGTGGTGGCGCTCTTCGGGTCGCCTTTGAGGCTCAGCGCACCCGACGGGCACTCGTTCACCTGCGCGACGATCTGCGCCGTCGACGCCTGCGAGAGGTCGACCCACGGCCGCCGCTTCGGGTTGAACACCTGCCGCAGCCCCGCGAAGCAGATGCCCGAGTGCATGCACTTCTTCGCCTGCCAGACGACGGTGATGTCACCGTTCGAGTACTCCCGCGTCTCCGCTTCGTCTCGATCGCTCATGCGGCGCGGACTCTTCACGACGTGCAGCGATTTGTCATGTCCCGCTCCTCACCCGCTCAGGCAGCCCGGCGCAGGCGCAGCTCGTTCAGCGCACGCTCGAGGTCGACGCTGCGGGCGGGCTTGGCGACGTGGTCATCCATTCCCGCGGCGACGCAGCGGGCGCGATCTTCGGCGGTGACGTTGGCCGTCATGGCGACGATGGCAAGTCGGGGCAGCCCGCGCGCCGACTCACGCGCCCGAATCGCGGCCGTGGCCTCGTAGCCATCGAGCTCGGGCATCTGACAGTCCATGAAGACGACGTCGAAGACGGTGCGCTCCGTTGCCTCGACGGCAGCGCGCCCGTCCTCCACCACCGTCACTTCGCAGTTGAGCTTCTCGAGCATGACGCGCGCGATGCGCTGGTTGATGGCGTTGTCCTCTGCGAGCAGCACGCGCCGATGCGGTTGGGCCGACGGCGCCGCTGACGGCACGACCTTGAGCGGCGCACGCCTGACGCCACGGGCAGTGGCGATGGCTGCCTCGACTCCTTCACCCAGCACCCTCGCCGAGCACGGCCTCGTGATGAGCCCCGCCAGGCCCCTCCGCTCGCTCCTCGCAGCGTGCGTGGTGAGCGCGAGTGGTCCGACGCCAGCCGCGATGAGCGCGTCGAGGGCCACGTCACTGCAGAGCACGAGGTCGAAGGCCGTGCGGCGCGAGTACGGCACGTCTTCCGCTTCGGCCACCGACTCCACCGTCGCGCCCAGCCGCAGCAGCTGCTCCCTGACGATGCGACGCTGCAGCGGTAGCCGCTCGACGACCAGCACCCGCCTCCCGCTCAAGGACACGCCCGACGCGACCGCCGGCGCCTCTTCGAGAGGCAGCACCACCTCGAACGAGGCGCCCTGGCCAGGCGTGCTCTGCAGCTCGAGGCTGCCGCCCAGCCCCTGCGCGAGCCGCCGTGAGATGGCGAGGCCAAGGCCCGTGCCGCCATACCGTCGCGAGGTCGACGCGTCGGCCTGCGTGAAGGGCTCGAACAGCGCCTGCTGCCGGTCGAGGGGAATGCCGGGCCCCGTGTCGCTGACGCGCACCACCAGCTTCGCGTCACGCCGCTCGAGCTCGAGCAACACGTGCCCTGCGCGCGTGAACTTCACCGCGTTGCCGACGAGGTTGGTGACGATCTGCCGCAGCCGCGACGGGTCGCCCCAGACGACCTGCGGCGCGTTCGTGTCGACCCGCACCAGCAGCTCCAGCGGTGTTCCCTGCACGCGGCCGCGGAAGAGCTCGACCACGTCATAGAGCAGCTCCTCGGCGTCGAAGGGCAGCCGCTCGAACTCGAGCTTGCCGGCTTCGATCTTCGAGAAGTCGAGAATGTCGTTGAGGACGACGAGCAGCGCCTCGGCCGAGCGGTAGATGGTGCGGGCTGCGTCCTCCTGCTCGGGGTTCAGGTTCATCGACAGCATCAGCTCGGTCATGCCGAGCACGCCGTTCATGGGCGTTCGAATCTCGTGGCTCATGTTCGCCAGGAAGCGGCTCTTGGCGCGGTTCGCGGCCTCGGCCCTGGTAGCGAGGTCACGGGCCAGCGCGGTCTGCTCGGCGAGCGCAGCCTCGGCCTCTTTGCGCGGCGTGATGTCGGCGCGAATCGACAGGTAGCGCAGCACGCGCCCGTCGGCCGCGAGCACGGGAGCAATCAACGCGTCGACCCAGTACAGCGAGCCGTCCTTGCGGCGATTGCAGACCTCGCCACGCCACGTCTGGCCCCTCGCGATGGTCTTCCACGCCTCGGCCCAGAACGTCTTCGGGTGATGCCCCGAGTTCAGCATTCGATGGTTCTGCCCGAGCAGCTCCTCGCGCGAGTACCCGGTGAGCGTGAGCATCTTGTCGTTCACCTCGACGATGCGGCCGTCGGGTGAGGCCACGCTCACGATGAACTGGTGGTCGATGGTGCCGAACACCGCCTCGCGCTCGCGGAACATCTCGTCCGTGCGCGCCTTCGCTTCGCGCAGGTCTCGCGTCATCGTCTCGGCCATCATCTGGGCCCGCACCTGGCTGCGCGCGAGCAGCCACACCACCAACGCGCTCACCACCGTCAGCCCCAGGCCCAGCCACCACAACGTGCGCTCCTTCGAGAGATCGATCGTCTGCTCGAAGGCGGGCGTGGAGCGGGTGACGACGAGGAACGAGCGGCCGCCGGCCTCGATGACGACCTGCTCGTGAAGCAGGCCGCCGTGCTCGACGTGTCCACGAAGGTGGCCGCCCGGGTCGTAGAGGCTCGCGCTGCCGAGGGGCTGGGTGCCGTCGTAGACGTCGACGTCAATCTGTCCGTCGGCCGCAGAGAGCATTCCTTCGAAGAGCTCGTGCCCGACGATGGGCGAATAGACGACGGCCCTCAGCGCCGCCTCGCGCTGCGCTGGCGTCGAGAGCGGCGCGCCCGTGGAATAGATCGGCAGCATGAAGAGCATGCCGGCGGCCGGGTGGTCGACCTGCACGAGCTGAAGGGGCGCCGTCAGGGTGGCCTCACCGGTCGTGATGGCCCGCTCGAGGGCTGCACGCCGCCGCGGCTCGGCGAAGACGTCGAATCCCCAGGCGGGCTCGCTTCCGGCGTGCGGCACCACGGTGGTGATGACGCACAGGCGCTGCAGGTCTCCGACGCTGTGCACCGAGAAGCCGGGCTCTCCGTCGGCGCGCTGCCGCTCGAGGAACGCCGGCAGCGCCTCACGCGAGGTGCACTCGATGAGGCCCACACCCCGTACGCCAGGAAACTCCCGTGCGAGGTCGCGTGACTCGATGGCGTGAATGAAGTCGCTGCGGCGAAGGTGCTCGTTCGCGATGACCGCACCACGCGCGCTCCGCAGGCCGTACTCCGGCATCAGCAGCCGGCGCCTCGCCTCGCTGAGCAGCCGGTCGTTGGCGCGCAGGAAGCGCTCCCGCCCCGACTCGAGCGTCGCGTCTCGAGCGGCCCGCGCGAACACCGACGTGAGCGTGAGCCCCACTCCCAACACCCCGAGCACCGACACGAGTCCGAGCAGACCCGTCACACGGCGGTCATGGGTCAGGCGGACCGGCATGGCCCAACAGGCTGCAAACGGCCGACCTTCGACCCCGGGCCAGAGGTGGTTGATCTTCGCGGACACCACCCGCAGCCCGGCACGAATGGCGAGGTGTGACGAGACCCGTCGTCAGCGCAATGACGCCAACAGCGGCGCGAGGTCGGACACCAGCTCGATGGGCATCTTCACCATGCGCAGCACGCCGACGCCCGTCACGGCTGCGATGCGCACGAAGGGCGACGCTTTCTCCGAGATGCAGACGGTGACGTGCGCAGAGTGCGAGAGCGACGCGCGGCCCCACTCGATGAGCCGGTCGCGGGCCTTCGACTCGTAGCCCGTGCACGCGCGCCAATCGTGCACGTACGTCACCTTCTGGCCCTTCGAGACGTAGCGCGCCTGCAGCTGCACCTCGACCTCGGTGGTGAGGAACGCGGCGACCTCGTCAGAGAGCGACGGCGCCAGCACTTGATTGACCATCGTGGCCCGGCCATCGAAGAGCCAGACCTTCACCAGCCCACGGCCATGTTCGAGCGTCGGGGGCGTGGTGAAGAGCGGCGTCACGGAATGACGAAGTCTGCCACGAAGCGCCCGGCGCCAGCGCTGCCTCCGCTCGCCTGGTTCGTCTGGAACGTGCCGCAGAAATATCGCGTCTGCCCGTTCGCGCGCACCTCGACCTCGTAGGGCACTGGCGAGCTCGCAGAGCAGTTCTGCCAGTAGTTCACCCGCACCACGTAGCGGCCGCTCGTGGCCACGATGCCCGGCGAGTAGATGATGTTCTCGACGTTGATGTTGTCGATGTTGCACGCGCGGTTGGCGTCGAGGTCGAGCCAGCCCTTCGCGCCGCAGCTCTGCACGGGAATCGGGAAGGGAATCGGAATGGGCGGTGGCGTCGGGTTGACGCCCGGCTGCTGGTAGTAGATTTCGCACGTGCCGCCGTCGGGCAGCGGCTCCACGACGTAGAGGTCGAGGTCTTCCGCCACGGGGAAGCGCAGCGTCACCTGCACGGGGCCGTTCGAGCCGCGCAGCACGCAGCGGCCGCCCTGGCAGACGTAGCCCTTCGCGCACTCGGTGGTGCACATCGTGGGGTTGGGCGTCGCGCCGGGCAGGCAGCGGTTCGTCACGCCACCATCGCCCCAGATGACGCCGTTGTTGCCGCCGCCGCCGCCACCGAAGCCGCCATCGTTCACCACGCAGCTGCGTGAGCCGAACGTGTCGCAGACCGTGCCGGGCACGGGGCAGTCGTCGGTGGAGCGGCAGCCGATGCAGCCCGCGGCCGGGTTGATGGTGACGTCGCACCACGGCGTCGGAGCCGCGCAGCCCTGGTTGTCATCGGTGCAGACCTGACAGCGGCCGAGGCCACCCTGCCAGAGCCGATTGCAGACCGGCGTCGCGCCCGAGCAGCCCTGCGTCGTGGTGCACGCCACGCAGCGGCCGAGCGTGCGGTCACAGATGGGCGCGTTGCCGGCGCACGTGACGGGGCAGTCGAGGCTGCCGGCGTCGACCACCTCGCCAGCGTCACCGCCGCCTCCGCCCGTCGTCGAGGAGCCGCCGCCCGAGCCGCTGAGTCCACCGCCCGTGCCTGTGGTGCTGTCGAGCACGCAGCCGCCCGTCTTCGGGTCGCACCTGAGGCCCGGGCCGCAGTTGGTGGCTTCACAGAGGTTGCCCGACCCTCCGCACTGACAAGCCGCGGCGCTGACGACCGCGAAGGACACGACGAAGAGCAGATGACGCATGCAGCGACTCCTTGAGAGGCCGCACGTATCCCACGAGATCGGCAAGGACAGCCACTGCTGCGCCCTTCTCGTGGGTTCATGGCGACACCTGGCGCAACCGGCTGATTCGCGGTTTCCCCGGCACCTCGGCCGTTACTCCTTGGGCGTGCCTGTCACGGACAAAGAGCGGCTCGAGCTGTTGCTCCGGGCGACGCAGACGGCGACGCTCGAGCGCGACTTCGCGAGCGGCGCGGTGCGACTCTCAGAGGAGCTGTTCCGCCTGCTGGGCTACCGGCCCCGGCGCAAAGTCACCACCGTGCGCATCTTCCGCGCGGTTCACCCTGAAGACCGCGACCGCCTCGTCGCGATGGGCGAGGCTGGCCGACGCGGAGAAGAGAGCCCGCCGACGACGGTTCGGGTCTGGCACCGGGAGCGTCGGTGGGTGGTGCTGAGGGTGACGAGCGCTCTGTTGCGCAACGCCATGGGGAGCGTGCGCGCGCAGCTCGCCTGCGTCTCCGACGTCACCGCCGACCAGCGGCAGGCCGAGGAGCTCCACCTGGCGCAGCAGCTCGCCAACCTCGGCCACTGGACGCTCGACCTCATCACCAACGCGCTACACTGGTCGCCAGAGACCTCTCGCATCTTCGGGCTGGCACCGCGCTTGACGCCCGTCACCCTCGCCGACTTCGAGGCCTTCGTGCACCCCGAAGACCGCGCGCGCGTCACCGACGCCTTCCGAGCCCACGTCGAGCACGGCGTGCCATACGACCTGCGCCACCGCATCGTCCTCACCGACGGCAGGGTGCGCCACGTGCACGAGCGCTGCGCCACCGAGCGCTCCCCGTCGGGCCAGCCGCTGCGCTCGCTCGGCACGGTGCAGGACATCACCTCGATGGTCGAAGCCGAGCTTCAGGCGCGCGAGGCGTACGTGGTGCTCCAGTCGGTCATCGACACCGCGCCGGTGCGCGTCTTCTGGAAGGACCTGCACGGCGTCTACCTGGGCTGCAACCACGCGTTCGCGCGCGACGCCGATGTGGCGAGCGTCGCTGACGTCGTGGGCCGCACCGACAACCAGCTCGTCTGGCGCGCCCAGGCCGAGCTGTACCGTGAAGACGACCGCCGGGTGCGAGAGTCGGGGGTGCCGAAGCTCCGCTACGAAGAGCCCCAGAGCCAGAACGGCCGCACCATCTGGCTGCGCACCAGCAAGGTGCCGCTGCGAAACGAGCATGGCGCCGTCATCGGCATCGTCGGGGTGTACGAAGACATCACCGCCGAGCGCGAGGCGCAGGCGTCGCTGCTGGCTGCCAAGCAGGCCGCAGAGGCCGCGAACAAGGCTCGCGGCGAGTTCCTCGCCAACATGAGCCACGAGCTGCGCACGCCGATGAACGCCGTGATTGGCTTCTCCGACCTCGCGCTGCTGGACACCTCGCTGACGCCCGAGCTGCGCGGCTGGGTGAGCAACATTCAGGCTTCGGCGACCGACCTGCTCAAGCTGCTCGACGACCTGCTCGACTTCTCGCGCATCGAGTCGGGCCGCGTCGAGCTCGAGCTGATGCCGTTCTCGCTGCGCGCGCTGGTGGGCAGGCTGCAGGTGATGGGCGACTCGCTCGCGCGTGAGAAGCAGGTGAACGTCACGTCGCACGTCGCGGCCGACACACCCGACACCTTCGAGGGCGACGCGCTGCGCTTCGGCCGCGTGCTCACCAACCTCGTCGGCAACGCGGTGAAGTTCACCGCCGAGGGCACCGTTCGCCTCGAAGCCGGGTGGCGCGCCGCCCAGCAGGTGCTCGTCGTCTCGGTGACTGACCCGGGCATCGGCATGACGCCCGAGCAGCAGGCGCGGCTGTTTCAGCCCTTCACCCAGGCCGACGCGTCGACGACCCGGCTCTTCGGTGGCACCGGGCTGGGCCTCGCCATCTCGCGGCGCCTCGTCGAGCTGATGGGCGGCAGCATCTCGGTCGAGAGCACGCCAGGCCGCGGCAGCACCTTCACGGTGCAGGTGCCGCTGCGCCAGTTCGACGGCGAGCTGCCCGCCGAGCCCTTCGAGTCTCAGCTGGGCTCCACCTTCGCGGGCCGCCGCGCGCTGCTCGTCGAAGACAACCGCATCAACCAGGTGCTCGGCCGCTCGCTCCTCATGCGCCTGGGCTTCAGCACCGAGGTCGTCGACAACGGCCGCGTCGCGGTCGAGCGCCTCACCGCCGACCCCGCCTGCGCCGACGTCGTCTTCATGGACCTGCAGATGCCCGAGATGGACGGGCTGACGGCCACCCGGCGCCTGCGGGAGCGCTTCTCGGCCACCCACCTGCCCATCATCGCCATGACGGCCAACGCCTTCGACAGCGACCGCCAGCGCTGCCTCGAGGCAGGCATGAACGCCTGGCTCCCCAAGCCGCTGCGCCTGGCCGAACTCAAGCGCGTCGCAGAGCAGGTGCTCCACGCGCGGTGAGCCCTGCACTCACGCAAGCTCGCGGAGTCGTCACGGCTCGGGCAGGTCGAGGCGGGCGGGCGCGAGGCTCTTCAACCGAGTGAGGAGCGGCGCCAGGTCGACCTTCTTGTACGCGCTCGCCACGAGCACAGAGCCCTGCCGCTTGCAGCGCGGCACCTCGAGCGAGACATGGCCCAGCGCGCTCGCGGGCAACACCTGCAGCAGCGCGAGGAAGAGCTCGAGCGAACGCGGCGCGATGGACTCGATGGAGAGCGCGAGTCGTCCTTCGCCGGCGCGGTATTCGGCGCGCGCGAGACCGAAGTGGTCCTTCAGCACCAGCGACTCCACCTTCGCGGTGAGCGCGGTTGGAATCGCAGCAGGGCCCAGCGCCGTCTCGAGGTGCTTCACCTGTGTGAACCATGGCAGCTGCAGCAGCGGAGCCAGCAGCGCGTCACTCGGCACGTACCACCCCGGCGGCGTGTCGAGGTGAAACGTGTGCACCTTCGGGAAACGTCGCGCGGTGAGCAACCGTGGGAGCGCCTCGACGAACGACTCCACGCACTGAAAGCCCACCGTGTGCCAGGGCACGTCATCGAGCTCGAAGATGTTGGGCTCGGCGCCGACCTCGTCGAGCACCGGCCGGCCGAGGCGCGTCACTTTGCGCAGCGCCTTCAGCGGAGCCTTCACCAGCAGCGGCGCGCCGCCCGTGATGAACCCGCTCGCGGGCATGAGGTCGAGCGCTTCGAAGGTCGCCCACTCGGGCCACGACGGGTCGCCGCCCTTCTCGTAGGCACCGTCGCTGGGGAAGCCCCGGCGAAACCCGACGCCTTTGCGGAAACAGGGCGCGAGCCGGCCGAGCCAGGCGTCTCGCCACTCGGCCTCGAGCTTCTTCTCGGCCTTCGAGGGCGCAGCCTCGCCGCGGAGCAACTGCATCGAGATGAACTCACCACGCGGGTCACCGGCGGCGACGAGCGCATCGGCGAGCAGGGCCCGCAGCGCGTCCTCTTCGGGAGCGGCGTAGACCTTCGCGAAGAGCGCGTCGACGTCACCCGGGGGAGCAGGCGCGCCACCAAAGGCCTCGAGCGCGGCGGCTTCGGCCGTCGACACGCTCGGCTCGCGCCATGACGCAGCGGTCGCCGCGAGCTCGACGATGACCTTCGCCTGTCGACGCCCGACGAACCGCATCGCCTTCGTCAGGTTCGGGCCCATCTCGGTCAGGCGCGCCGAGAGCGCCGGGTCTTCCACCCGTTCGATCATCGCCGAGAGCGCAGCCGTGAAGACGGTCACCTTGTGCGTCGAGAGCCAGTCGAGCGCAGTGCGAACGAGGAGCGGATGATCGGGCCACGTGACGAGCGCTTCGACGCGGCCACGCTGAACCCCCGTCGTCGCTTTGGGGATCGGCTCGAGCAGGCGCGGCAGGTCGAGCGCATCGCGAGCGGCCTCCACTTCGTTCCAGACCTCGACCGCCGAGCGAGACCCTGATGGACGAATCGGCGCGCGGCCCTTCGACGCTTCGAGGGTGAGCCTGGCAATCAGGTCGCCGAGCCGAATCACCTTCCATCGAGTCCACAGGCTCACCAACGCGGCGAGGGCTTCACGCTGTGCGCCCCGAGTCCACAGCCCGGCGGCCGCTTCGAGGTCGTGCACGTGGCTCATGCGACGGCACACTACGCGTTAGGTCGGCGCGCAGGTGCGACGTAGAAGCGCCTCGGCCATGGCCCGACGACTCACCTGCCTGCTGGCGATGTTCGCGACGAGCGCGCTGGCGCAACCGCTACCGGTGCCCGGCTTCGAGCTCGAGCGCTTCACGTTCAATCCCGGCGCGCGTCAGACGATGACGCTGGGCTCGGCCGACCTGCTCGACGCGCGGCAGTTGTCGCTCGGGCTCGTCGGCCACTACGCGCACGACCCCCTCGTCTTCACCGTCGACGGCGTTCGCGTCGGAGCCCTCGTCAGCAGCCGCGTCACCGCGCACCTCGTCGCCGGCTTCGGCATCTTCGACTGGCTGGAGGTCGGGCTGCAGGTGCCGCTGGTGGCGTTTCAACGGGGAGACGACCTCGCGTCGTACGGGCTGTTGCCGGTCGCCTCCACCGCGCTCGGAGCGCCAATGCTGCAGGGCCGCGTCGCCTTCCTCCGCCAGGACCGTGGCCGCCCGCTCGACCTCGGCCTGATGCTGGGGCTCACGCTGCCGCTCGGCACTGCGGCGGCGCTCACGAAGGACCCGGGGCTCGGCCTCGCCTTCATGCCGCGCGTCCAGGCCGGCTACTCCTTCGGGCCTGTGCGAATCGGAGCCGATGTCGGCGCGACCGTGCGTGGGCCGCAGACCCTGAGCCCGACGAGCACCGTCATCATCGACGAGGTCGGCAGTCAGTTCGCCTTCGGGCTCGCGGTGGCGACGACGCGCGCCCTGCACGTGATTTGCGGAGAGGTCGGCCTGCGCGGGCTGGTGCCGTTCACGAAGTCGTCGGCGAGCGTCGAGGTGCTGCTGGGTGCACGCGCGGGCTTTCTCGAGCACGAACAGCTCGAGGTGTTCCTGCTCGGTGGTCCTGGCATCGGTGGCACGCCCGGCACGCCTGCCTTCCGCGCGATGGCCGGAATCGCGTGGACGCCGAAGTTCGGAGAAGCGGCCACTCCCGTCTCGTCTGGCGCCGACGCCGATGAAGATGGTGTCGACGATGCGCGAGACCGTTGCCCCGAGACGCGTGGCGTGGCCGAGAAGCAGGGGTGCCCCGACACCGACTCCGACGGCGACGGCGTGATGGACCTCGCCGACGCGTGCCCGAAGGTGGCTGGCGTCTCGACCGCGAAGGGCTGTCCCGAAGAACCCTGAAGGAGGCGCTCCGTGAAGATCGTCGGAATCGAGGGGCTGTCGGTTCACCAGCTGCGCGACGAGGTGAACCGCGGCGGCCGCTTCGTCGTGTACGGCTACTGCGTCTCGATGCTGATTCTGACGTTCAAGCGCTCGAGCGACGTCACCTTCGTGCGCGCGGGCCAGAGCCCGGTGGTGGCCGGCCTCGGGTGGACGTTCTTGTCCCTCTTCCTCGGGTGGTGGGGCTTTCCCTGGGGCTTCATCTACACGCCGATGGTGCTGATTCAGAACCTGGGCGGCGGCACCGACGTCACCGCGCGCGTGATGGCCGAGCTCGAGACCGACCTGTCGCCGTCGCAGCTGACGCCGCACGTCTCGATGTCACCAGCGACGCCGACGCCGATGGTGCAGCTGCCTCCTGACGCGCCGACGAACGTGACGCCCGCCTCGGGAGCTTCGAGCCGTGACGTATTCTCCGTCGTCCTCAGCGCCCTCTCGCTCGCCTGCTGTGCGCCGCTCGGGTGGATTGGGGCCGTGCTCGCGGTGCTGTCGATTCGCGACGCAAAGGCCGCGGGCCGCACCACGCCAGTCGGGGCCATCGTCTCGCTCGTGTTGAGCGGCCTGTCGACGGCGCTCCTGCTGGCCGCCTTCGTGTTCATGGGCGGCGAGTCGTACCAGGCGAAGCGGCTCGGGCAGGCCGCGCTCGAGCGCGCGAAGCCAGGGCGAGTGCTCACGCAGCTCGACGCGAAGACGGCGTGCGCGCTGGCAGAAGCGTCGCTCCGTGACGGGCTGGTCGACTTCCACACCTCGTGGGACGACATTCACTGCGACCCGACGCTCGCTGACGACGCGACCACGCCCTCGCTCGACCTCACCACCGTTCGCAACCGGAAGACCGAGCGCTTCACCGCCTGCTTCGCGCGCTCGAGCCGCCGCTGGTACGTGCTCACGATTCGCGACGAGCCCGGCTGTCCCGCGGCGCCACAGCTCGACCTCTCCACGAGCGCCAACGACGCCGCCCTCGCGCGCGCCGAGAAGGACGCACAACGAGAAGCGAAGGACGCGCCGTCGAAGCGGCTCCAGCCGCTGGTGCAGCCCACGCTGGGAGACGCTCCCGCCGAGTGGGCCCGCTTGAAGCTCGTGCTCACGAACGTCACGACGAAGCAGCTGCCGACCGAGACCGCGCCGTTCCACAAGGCCGGTGGCACCTACACCTTCTTCGACCTCGCACCCGAGAGCGACCCGACCGCGAAGGTGCGCGTGGGGCTCGAGCAGCCGAAGAAGAGCGCCGAGCCGTTCTCGTTCTCTGAAGTCCGGCTGGTGAACGTCGACCGGGAGGCGAGCAAACGCTTCGTCTCAGCGGTGGCGAACGCGTTTCACACCGAGGCTCCAGCGCCAGCTGCGAAGCCGCGAAGACTCGCGCCCGTGAAGCTGGCGACGGCCGTGCTCGGAACGGGCCTCGTGCGCGCGGCCGATGGCTTCGACACTCCCGAAGACGGCGCAGCACCCGGCACGTGGCTGACGACGAAGGTCTTCTTCGAGAAGGACGAGCGCTACGCCGAGGTCTTCTTCAACGTCGACCTCGAGGCTGGAGTTGCTGAGCTCAGTGAGAAGGACGAGTCGTACCGCGAAGACCTGGTCGGTCTGGTCTCACGCGCCCTGGTCGATGGATGGTGAGTCACTCGAGCTGCTGGCTCACTTCAAGTCGTCGAGGTGCTGGTACGGCGTGCCCGCTGTGACGGTGGCGCCATCGATGACGCGGTCGCGGGTCGAGATGCTCCAGACGTCGACGTCGTCGTCCTTGTCGAGGTTACCGACGGCGATGATGGTGATGTCGCACTTCGGGCACTCGCCCTGCAGGCCAACCTCGTCCCAGAGCGCGTCGGGCACTCGCGCTTCGAGTGCCGCATCGGAGGCATGGAAGCGCGGGTCGGAGTGAATGCCGGTGTGCCGCTCGGCTGAAGCCCGCACGGGTGACGCTGCGAGCTCGCCATCGGCCGACAACGCATAGAGGTAGCGGTTGTTCGCCTCGGGCAGAAAGCCGATCTCTTCGACGTACGGCGAGTAGCGGTCCTTCTCCGAATAGAACGACTTCTCGGCGACGAACGCGGCCTTCAGGTTCGACTTCGCCTCGGCGGACTTCGCGCGCGAATGGCTCGCCGACATGCCGAAGGGAATCGCGACCCCAAAGATGGTGACGGCCACACAGCTCAGCCCAAGCACCATCACCGCGATGACGACGCCGATCGCCGCCTTGCCACCGCCTCCGCCGGGCGGTGGAGCTGCCATCGGGTTCGGCGCGTTCTCGTCGTGGCTCACGGGGCACCTCCATCACGAACGGGCTCGGGCTCGAGGCTGACGACATGCGGGCGCTGCCTCAACGCCAACACCCTCGCGTGCAGGTCCTGCTCGACGTCGTCGATCCACGCCTGCTGCAGCGCCGACAGCTTCTCGAGATAGCCGGGCACCGAGTCGGGCAACCCGCGCGTCTTCTCGTGCCGCATGCTGATGCGCAGCTGGTCCTTCCCGAAGAGCAGGTTGAACAGGCACGAGACGTCGTTCGCCCACGGGTTGCCGTCGGTTGCCTCGCAGATGGCAAGGTCTGCGCGCTCTGGCCCCGGCGCGACGCGTGGTGGAGCGCTCTGCATGACCTCCACTCCGGCCGAGAGCTGCGCGCCCGTGAAGCGGCCCACCTCGAGCGTTCCCGCGCGCACGACGTAGCGCTGCTTCGGTGAGAGCCCCGTGATGGAGACCGTCAACGGACCGAGCGAGAGCAACGCCTTCGAGTCGAGCAGCTTCGCGTCAGCGCTCGCGACGAAAGGCAGCGGCGCTTTCACGAACGAGAGGTCGAGCGCTGCTCGCCCGTCGACGAGCGGCACACCACCGTCCGCACCTTCGACGAAGGCGGCTCCATCGCGCACGGCGACCTTCACGCGAGGCGGAGCGACGTCGAAGCCCACCGTCGAGAGCACCTCGGCCGCCATCACCGCGTGCAGCGTCGGGCCGGGGTGAATGCGGTCGGGGATCAGGTTCTCGCTGCGCTTGCCCGCCTTCCACGCCGCGATGGCGCGGGTGACGGCGTCGTTCACGGGCACCACGGGCAGCTCGCGCTCGGCGCCAGTCTTCTTCGCGAACTCCACCAGCTCGGCGATGCGCGCGACGCGGCGACGGTTGAACGCGTTCCCTGCGCCCACCGAGGTGTCGTACGGCGTCGTGTCGAGCCACACCACGCGCCGCACCTTCGCCTTCGCGAGCCGGTCGAGCAGCGTCGTCATGTTCTTCTCGAACGCCGCGCCCCCACTGCCCTCGGGGAACGAGGCGTCGTTCATGCCGAAGTTCACGAACACCACGGTGGGTTGATGCGCGAGCACGTCGACGTCGAGCCGCTCCAGCGCGTCTTCGACCGTGTTCCCGCCGACGCCCGCGTTGATGAACGTGAGCGCCCACTCGGGGTGACGCAGCCGCACCGAGAGCTCGACCAGCCGGGTCCACGTGTGCAGCACGGTGATGCTGTCGCCGAGGAAGACCACGCGATCGTGATCGCGGAAGACAGGCTCGGGGTTGGCGGCGATCAAGCAGCTGAGCAACAGAGACGTCATGGGCATGGCGCGGGCGAGGTCATCGTAGCGCCTGACAGATGAATGACCCGCATCAGGAAGTTCAACCTCTCAGACTTGGGTTTGTGGCGTGCCCGGCATGGGCCGTGAAAGGGGCGCACACCAGCAAGGAGGCTGCCCGCACATGATCCCACCGAAGACAGACCCACGCTGGAGAGCGCTGGTGCAGACCAACACTGACTACGGCCTGAAGGGGCTGGCGACACGCATGATGCTGACCCGGGCAAGGCTCGTGGCCTTCAAGAAGGACGAGCAAAGCCTGAAGGCCGCGATCGACGTCGCCTTCGACTTCTTCACCAAGAACGCGGTCACGGCCCGCGACGACGTGAACGCCATCTTCAAGTGACCAGGAGACACCACCATGAACACACTCATGACAGTCGCTGAAGCCAGTGCGCTCATCGAAAAGGGCCGGCCCGTGCTCGTCGCCGGAGACGAGAAGCTGCTCCGCGCCCTGCCCCGCGGCCGGTGGATCGGCGGCTCGATTCCGTACTTCATGGCGCACGCCGGCGGCACGAAGACGGCTGATCAGGTCTTCGTCACCCAGCTCCCGGAGTTCGCGAAGGAGGCCGAAGCACGGCTCTACGAGGTGGCGATGCTGCCGCGCATTCCGCACGACTACCCCGACAACGGCGTGTCGTTCGTCATTCTGCCCGCGTCGTCGAAGGCCCACGTCGAGTTCGCCCAGCACAGCCCGTCGTGGCCTGGCGTGTTCGATCGCCCCCTCGTCGGGTGGATCGCCGGCGTCGACCTCGCAGACCTGGGCAAGGTGTCTCCAAAGGTGTTCGACGGGTCGACGGGCCAGGAGTCCGAGAACGCAGCGGCGGTGCTGCACGTGAAGCTGCCCTCGAGCCACCACGCGAACATCGACATCATCAACCTCTTCAAACAGGGCGCGGGCGACGAGCTGCGCTTCTTCAAGGATGGCTTCGAGGTCGACGAGTGCCTCGTCAACGGCGTGCGCCGCAACTTCGCCGAGTACCTGGCGGAGAAGCAGGTCGACACCAAGCTGCCGCTGGTCGCCGACTACAACGGCGCGATGGTGAACATCAGCTTCCAGAACGTCGACGCCGCGGCTCGCAAGGTCGCGCTCTACGCGCCGGTGTTCGAGGGCGTGAGCTATCGCGTCGCGGCGCCGCTCGCGGGTGACTATGCCGCCGAGTTCCAGAAAGAGCTCGCCGCGAGAAACGTCAGCCCCGTGTTCGCGTGCAACTGCATCTTGAACTTCCTCTACGGCGGGCTCGAAGGCCGAACGACCGGCACGATGGTCGGGCCAGTCACCTTCGGCGAGGTCGCGTACATGCTGCTCAACCAGACGATGGTGTACGTCGACTTCGTGAAGCACTGAGCACCAGCAGCGCCGCGAAGAGCAGCCACGGCGCGGGGACGGCGGAGCACCCCACCGCGAGGTGTCGCATGGAGGGCACCTCTCGACCGCCGTCGCCCTGCTCTGGCGTGACGAGGCCAGCGTCAGCGCCGGCGTCTGGTTCGTTCGTGCCTGCGTCGTCAGGTCCGGCGTCTGTCTCGTTCGCGCCTGCGTCGGTCGATTCGCCACCAGCGTCGACAGCGAGCCCTGCGTCGATGGCGGGCTCGGTGAAGAGGCGGCCGAACGCGCGAAAGTTCTGGTCCATCGGCGAGTAACCGTCCCAGGTGATGAGCGCTTCGCCTGCTGGTCCCACCGTGACGTCGGGGCTGCGCTCGATGAGGGCCGAGGCGGCGACGGCGATGGGCGCTGAGCCGAGTCGCTGGCCGTTCGCATCGAAGCGCGCCGCGACGATGTCATCGGAGGCGCGCCAGGTGACGAGCCAGCTCGAGCCCGTCCACCCGAGCGAAGGCTGCGTTCCCACGCCGACCCGCAGTGCGGGCACGTCTCGCACGACGCCCGAGGCCGACACGCGGCTCAGGAAGACCTCACGACCGGCGTCGGTCACGCTCGTGAAGCCGACGAGGAACCCGGTCGGGCCGGCGGCCACCGTACAGTCGGCTTCGTCACCGGGCAGGGCAGACACCACGACCGGCGTGGCGTCGAGCACCGAGGCGTCGGGGCCGAAGCGCGCGCCCTGCACGTCGACGCCGCCATCGCGCGCCAGGAAGACGGCGAACGAGACCTCGTCCATGCGAGCCACCTGCACACGCTCGGGCGCGGCGCCGGTGTTGAAGACGAAGGTCTCTGGCCGCAACGCCACCGAGGCCGTGCTGGTGAGCCGCGCGCGAAGGGCTCCGTTCTTCAACGACACCGTGAGGTAGCCCTGACCGCTGAACACCGACGCGTGCGTGTTCACGTAGCTGCTCTGGTCACTCAGCACCCGCGTGGGCTGTCTGGCTCCCGAGCTCGAGACGTTCAGGCCGACCAGCGCGCCGCCGCTCCCGTCGTCACCCCACGTCACGAAGAACCCGCCGTCACCACCTGCGACCTCGGGAAAGCTGGCGAGGTTCGCAGAGCCGACCGAGAACCTCAGGCCCGCATCAGGGCCGACGAGCGCTCCAGTCTCCGGAGCGAGCAGCTGCCCCATCGAGTCGGAGCCGGCCACCGAGCGACCCTCGTCGCGCCAGACCGTGAGGTACCGCGAGCCATCGAAGGCACCTCTCACGTCACGGACCGAGGCGATGCCCGCGCTCACCCGCTGCACGCCTGCGTCGCTGAGGCCAACGGTCGCGAGGTCGAGCGTCTGGGCGATCACGTCCTGCCCACTCACGTAGCCGGTGGGCCCCGTCGCGAGGACCGCGAGCGCGCCGCCACCCGACGCGACACGGGCACTGTGTCGATCGAAATACCCCTGCCGGGGAATGATTCGGAACGGAAGTGGAGCGGCAGTCGACCAGCCGAACAGTCCGGTGCCGCTGTTGTCGGGCGCCTCGAAGGTCACGAAGAAGTCCGAAGCGGTGCCGAGCCACGCCATCGCAGGCTGATCTCCAGGAGCGATCGTCTGCGTCATGCCTGCCAGGGTCAACGAGAGGTCGAAGCGCTTGAAGCGAAGCGTGCCGCCCTCACGCCACACGATGCCCAGCCCGCCCACTGACGCGGCCACCACGGGGTTCGTCTGCGCCAGGGCCGACGGCGCGACGAGCACGGGCGCGCCCACCATCGATGACGACACGAGCATCAGCTGCACGGCTGGAACGCCTGCGGTCATGGCGTCGGTCTGCCACGCCACGACGAAGCCGCTGCCTGCCGCGACCAGCCGGGGATTGGACGCGGTGTTGCGCGCGAACACGGTGGACTCGACCCCCGGCACGCCCGAGGACGAGACGAATCGCAGCTTCAAGTCGCGGCCGCTCCCGTGTTCACCCCACGCCACGAGCCAGGTCGAGTCCGCAGCGCTCCACGCGACGCTCGGGCGATTGCTCGTGCAGGCGCCGGTCGACACCTGCACCGGCGAACCAACCAGCGAGAGCGACGGCGTCACCACCGCCGCCATCACCTCGGAGCCGCACGGGCCTTCGTCGAGCCAGGTGACGAGCGCCGCGCCGTTGCCCATCGACACCGAGGCCGAACGTTGATTGCCGGCCGCCGTGAAGAGAGCGCGATTCGCCAGCACCGTCGCCCCGTGCGCGTCGACCGTCGCCACCCAGACGTCACTGCCCTGCCCGCTGCGCGCGTCGTCCCACACCACGAGGAACTCGGTGCCCGTCCACGTCACGTCAGGTCGCAGCTGATCCCCTCCACCGGGCCCCTGTGCGGGTGTGTCGAGGAAGAACGGCGCAGACAAGGTCTGCCCATGCGAGGTGAGCGCGACCGCCAGGCCAAGGAGCAGCAGAAGCCGCGACACCGCCAGAAGGGTAATGACTGAGCGCCGTGTTGGCGCGGTGGGCCTCGAACGGCAGGTGTGCCGTCCAACCCCACACGTCGGTGATCAGCGGTACGCCTCGATGGGCCAGCTCTGGTCGAGGCAGTCTTCGTTGTTGCACAGGGCATCGCCCACGCACTGCGGTCCGCTGAACGTGGCGGTGTAGGTGCCCTCGAACCGATTCGCCGACGTGAAGGTTCCCGTCAGGGTGTAGGTCTCGGTGCAGTCACCCACCACCGACCGCGTGTACGTGAAGCTCCCGGTCGGGCAGCTCGGTGTCGCGCTGCTCTGCAAGATGTTGCCGGGCTGCGTGGGTTGCCCTCGGGCACTCGTGGCAGGGCTGATGTTGAACTGATTCACGTTCAGGTTCACCGCGTAGTAGTTCAACGCCGGAATGATGTTGCAGCACTGCAGCTGAATCGCGCCGCCGTCGATCCTCCACACGCCCACTGGAGAGCACGCCCCGGCATCTGCAACACCAGCGTCGACACCGGCATCGAGGCCCGCGTCAGGAACGCCCGCATCGACTCCCGCATCGACGATGACGACTCCAGCGTCACAGCCGTTGTTCACCACGCCGTCGCAGTCTTCGTCGATGGCGTCGCCGCAGAGCTCGGTCGAAGGGCCGACCTGACCGACGCAGTTGCCAGTGAACATGCCGAGCGAACACGTCTCGAGCCCGTCACGACAGTTGCCGACGCCACGCGTTCCGGCGGCGAAGCGGTAGCAGGCACGCGAGACTCCGTCGTCGATTTGTCCGTCGCAGTCGTCGTCGACGTTGTTGCAGACCTCGACGATGGGGGTCCCCGCGTCGAAGCACATGCCCCACAGCCCGCTCGTGCAGCTTCGAGTGCCGGCGCAATAACCACCGTCCTGCGCGCCACACGGCTGCACCGCGCCGGTCACACACTGCGCCGGATTGTACTCGTCGTTGTCCGTCGCATCCTGGCAGCCGGGGTCATTCGGGTAGTCGATGAGGCCATCGTTGTCGTCGTCGACGAGGTTGGAGCAGACCGACGGAGGATCGGGCAGCAGGCGCAACCGCTTGAGGCCTGCGTCAGCGTCGTCCGAGAGCACCTCCATGAGGCCTTCCGTTCTGCGCGCGCTGCGGGCGTACTCGACGCGAACGCCCACGCTCTCACCGGGGAGCAGCCGCACGGGCAACGCCGGCGGCACCACCGAGAAGTCGGGGTTTCCGTTCGCGGCCACGCCGACACTGCGCACCGTGAGCCCCGCCGTGCCCGTCGACTTGAGGAGGGCCGTCTTGCGCTCGAGCGACATCGTCGCTGGCGCGAACGAGAGCGGGTCGGGGTCGAAGGTGAGCGCGGGGAAGATGGGGCCGCCCTTCACGAGCACGCGCAGCGGCGGCTCGTCGCCGACGTCGGCCTTGAGCTCGACGAACGCTTCGTCGCTGCCCGCGCCTGTCGGGGTGAAGATGACCGGCACCTCGATGAAGCCCGAAGCATCGACCTGCGCAGGCACGGCGCCGAGCGTGAAGTCGCTGCTGCCGCCCGCGACGAAGGCCACCGTCACGTTCACCGGAGCGCGACCGACGTTGTCGACGCGAAACTTCGCGCCCTTCGACGTGCCCTCGGGCACCACGCCGAAGTCGAGCACCTCGACGGGCAGCGACAACGACGCCTCGGTCTTCATCACCACCGGCTGGCGCCCACAGTTGCAGCCGCTGAACGTCACCACTCCGGCGAACGCGATGAGCGTCGATGCGCGAATGAGCATGAAGGCGCAATCTGACACAGCGGGTGGCTCGAGGCCGAATCGCTCCGACACTCGGCTGACGGACGACAGACGTGAAAGTCGGTCCTGGCCACTCCTGCGCTACGCTCGTCGAATGCGTCGATGGTCGTGGGTGATGGTGGTGCTGGTGATCAGCCGCACGGTCCTGGCCGCCGAGGAGCTCCCTCCGGGCCTCGAGCCCATCGTGGTGGGACCCAAGCCGATGGTGGTGCTGCCGCCGCCAGTGAAGCGGCCCATCAACTGGGAGCCGTTCATTCTCACGGGCGCGGGCGTCATCATGTCGGGCATCGGCGTGTGGCGGCTCATCGCAGCGGAGGCCGACTATCAGGCGCTGCGTGCGTTCCCGTCGACACCGGCTGCGGGCCAGACGAAGGATGCGGCGCTGACGCAGGCGCGCACGCTGGTCCAGTCGGGCAAGTTGAACACCGGCCTGGGGTGGACGCTGGTGAGCCTCGGCGTCGCCTCCATCGGCGCGTCGCTTGGCTGGCTCTTCGTCGAAGGCATCGAGAAGGACCCGCTGGTGTTGTTCGCGCCGCTGCCTGGTGGTGGTGCCGCCGTCGTCTCCGGCCGGTTCTGAAGCGAAGGAGCAGCTGCCCCATGAAACGAGTCCTTCATCTTCTCTTCGCGCTCACCGCGCTGCAGGTCGTGACGACCACGGGCTGCAACTGTGGGCGCTATGACGACGAGTTCAATCGCGTCTGCGATTCGCTCTGCGAGTCAGACGCTGGCCGCGGAGGTGGAGCCGCGGGTGGCTCGACGGCAGGCGGCGCGAGCGGCGGCGGAGCAGTCGCAGGCGGCGCGAGCGCTGGCGGAGCAGTCGCAGGCGGAGCAGTCACGGCCGGCGGTGAAGCGGGTGGCACTGCGGGCGGAGTCGTCACCGCGGGTGGACTGGCGACTGCGGGCGGTTCGGTCGCGGGTGGAGCAGGCGGTGGTACGAACGAAGGTGGCGGATTCGTCGCCGCTGGTGGAACTCCCGTCGGCGGTGGCTTCGTCGCTGGTGGTGGAATTCCCGTCGGTGGCGGATTCGTCGCCGCTGGTGGAACTCCCGCCGGCGGTGGCTTCGTCGCTGGTGGTGGAATTTCCGTCGGTGGCGGCTTCGTCGCCGCTGGTGGAACTCCCGTCGGCGGTGGCTTCGTCGCTGGTGGTGGAATTCCCGTCGGCGGTGGCTTCGTCGTCGGTGGCGGCATTCCCGTCGGTGGCGGCTTCGTCGTCGGCGGCGGAATTCCCGTCGGCGGCGGCTTCGTCGTCGGTGGCGGAATTCCCGTCGGTGGCGGCTTCGTCGTCGGTGGGGGCTCCACGACGGACGGTGGCTTCGCATGCGCGATGGACACCGAGCCGTGCGACGTGCGCCCGTGCTGCAGCACCGGCCTTCGTTGCATTCCCTCGTCGAACGGCAGCTTCTGCCGCTCATCCGCGCTCGACGCTGGCGTCTGTGCAGGTCAGGGAGCCTCGTGCATCACGGCGATTCCGTGTTGTGACGGGCTCGCGTGCAACACCACGACGACGTGCCAACCCACCGCGCGTGACGGCGGCATGTGCCTCGTCGAAGGCAGCTCGTGCTCGACCAGCTCGGCGTGCTGCAACGGCTGCTGCAATTCTGCCGGCGTCTGCTCCAGCGTCGGTGGCGCGTGCGTCCTCTCCGCGCCGTTCCAGTGCCAGAGCGCAGGAGCCTTCTGCAACGCCGAGGTGCCTTCACGCCGCTGCTGCATGCCGCCGCTCGTGCCCGCGCTGCAGTGTCTGCAGCCCGCAGGACAAGCGTGCGCGACCGGTGCTGATTGCTGCAGTGGTTGTTGTCAGGGGCGACCCGGAATCGGGCTGTGCACGCCTGGCTCGCTGGTGCCCGACGGGTACTGCCAGTGACGGCTGAAACCGCGCGCGAGGCGGCAAATCGGCCTTCCCGGCGGGTGTGACGAAAAATAGTCGATCAGAAACCGGCTCCGAACTCCTCAAGACGACGCGCCTTCCGTGTCCGTGTGGATCTGGTCTTCGAGACGCCCTTGCGCGAGGCGTTGCGGATGATCACGCTGATGTTCGACCCGACTCCGCCGACGCCGGAGCCGTGGCTTCGAGGTGATCATGAAGAACCCAAATCAGACGGCAATCGATGAAGGTCGCGCGCAGCAGTTCGACGAGATGATGACCCAGCTCGCGGCGCTGCAGGCGAAGTACAAGGGCGTGCGTGGCGAGCTGCTCGCGAAGGTGCGCGAAGAGTTCGAGAAGCTCAAGCCGGGAAGCGGCGCCGCCGAGCGCACTCTGGCTCCCGCGCCCGCTCCAGCGAAGTCGGTGGCCGCGCCGAGCAAGCCCACACCTGCGCCGGAACCGACACCTGCTCCCGCGAAGACGGTGACGACCCCCAGCAAACCAGTGCCCGCCGCGAACCGAGCTGCGGTGCAGGCCATGCTGCCGTCGTGTCGCTTGTGCGGCCGAAGCATGAAGCGCGCTGACGACGGCTCGCTGGTCTGCGCCGTTGGTCACATTCGCGCCGCAGCCTGAGCAGTCGAGGGCGCCAACCTCTCCGCTTCGCGCCCTGGTCGCCGCGGATCCACAGTCGTGCGGATCCGTCGGCGGCCGTTCGGCTCACCCCACTGACGGCAACTTCACGGGCCTCACGTTCCAGATGTTCGCGGCGTATTCGCGAATCGAACGATCCGACGAGAAGAACCCCATGCGCGCGCTGTTGAGCACCGACATGCGCGTCCACGCCTCGGGCTTCTGCCAGAGGGCGGCGACGCGCTCCTGACAGTCGATGTACGCGGCGAGATCGGCCAGCACGAGGAACGGGTCGTGGTCGGCGAGCGACTGCACGAGCGGCATGAACAGGCCCGGTTCTCCAGGAGAGAACGTGTCGTCGGCCATCGCCGCCAGCATCTCGCCGATGCGCCCGTCCTTCGCGAGCTCGGCCTGGGGTGAGTAGCCCGCGCGCTTCTTCGCTTCGACCTGCTCGGCCGTGAGCCCGAAGAGGAAGAAGTTCTCGGCGCCGACCTTCTCGCGAATCTCGACGTTCGCGCCGTCGAGCGTGCCGATGGTGAGCGCTCCGTTCATCGACATCTTCATGTTGCCGGTGCCCGAGGCCTCTTTGCCGGCGGTGCTGATCTGCTCCGAGAGATCGGCGGCCGGGTACAGGTGCGAGGCGTTCTTCACGTTGAAGTCGGGCACGAACGAGACGTGCAGCCAGTCGCGCGCGCGGGGATCTCTCGCGAGCGTCGCCGACAGCCCGTTCAAGAAGCGGATGATCAGCTTCGCCATGCGGTAGCCGGGCGCCGCCTTGCCAGCGAAGAGGAACGTGCGCGGCACCAGGCCCTTCGTGTCGCCGTTCTTGATGCGCAGGTACGTCCACACCGCGTACAGCGCCGCGAGGTGCTGCCGTTTGTATTCGTGAATGCGTTTGATCTGCACGTCGAACAACGAGCTCGGGTCGACCTCGAGCCCGTGCGTGCGAGCCACCCAGCGCGCGAAGTCCTTCTTGTTGGCCTGCTTCACCTCGCGCCACTGCCGGCGGAACTCGGCCTGCTCGGCCAGCGGCTCGAGAGCCTTCAATCGGCCGAGGTCGTTCACCCAGCCCGGCCCCACCGACTCGGTGAGCAGCGCCGAGAGCCTGGGGTTGGCCTGCAAGAGGAACCGGCGCGGCGTCACGCCGTTCGTCACGTTGGTGAAGCGCGCGGGGTCGAACTCGGCGAAGTCCTTCAGCACGGTCTGCTTGAGCAGCTGGGAATGCAGCGCCGCGACGCCGTTGACGACGTGACTGCCGACGGTCGCCAGGTTCGCCATGCGCACCGACTTCTCGCCGTTCTCGTCGATGAGCGACATGCGGCGGGCGCGGTCGTCGTCACCGGGAAACTTCGCGCGCACCTCTTCGAGGAAGCGACGGTTGATCTCGAAGATGATCTCGACGTGGCGCGGCAGCAGGCGCTGCATGAGCGGCAGCGGCCAGGTCTCGAGCGCCTCGGGCAGCAGCGTGTGGTTCGTGTAGCCGCAGCACGCGCGCGTCATCTCCCAGCTGCGCTCCCACGACAGCCCGTGCACGTCGATGAAGAGCCGCATCAGCTCGGCCACCGCGAGCGCCGGGTGCGTGTCGTTCAACTGAATGGCGTACTTGTCGGCGAACTTGTCGATGGTCGTCTTCTGCAGCAGCAGGCGAATGCAGTCCTGCAGGGCGCACGAGACGAAGAAGTACTGCTGCTCGAGGCGCAGCGTCTTGCCCGCGAGCGAGTGATCCGCCGGGTAGAGCACCTTCGAGATGTTCTCGCTGCGCACCTTCTCGTCGACGGCCTTCCAGTACTCGCCCTCGTTGAAGGCCTTGAGGTCGAACTCCTCCGAGGCGCGCGCGCTCCAGAGCCGCAGGAAGTTGGTGTTGGTGGTGCCGTTACCGACGACGCCGGTGTCGTAGGGAATGCCCGTGACGACGCGCGCGGGGTGCCACTGCACGCGGTAGCGGCCGAGCTCGTCGACGCCGTGCTCGGTGTGGCCGCCAAACCCGACCTTGTGCTCGACGTCGTGGCGCATCACCTCCCACGGGTTGCCCAGGCGCAGCCACTTGTCGGTGCTCTCGACCTGCTCTCCGTTGCGGATCTGCTGGTCGAAGATGCCGAACTCGTACCGAATGCCGTGACCGATGGCGGGGATCTCGACCGTCGCGAGCGAGTCCATGAAGCACGCAGCGAGGCGGCCCAGACCACCGTTGCCCAGGCCCGGCTCCTCTTCGTGTTCGACGAGCTCGTCGTAGTCGATGCCCAGGCCCGTCAGCGCCGCCCGCACCGGAGCGTGCAGCCCGAGGTTCATCACGTTGTGATCGAGCTGAGGGCCCGGCAGGTACTCGGCCGAGAGGTAGATGACCGTGCGGCTCTGGGTCTCGAGGAACGTGCGCGCCGAGTGAATCCACCGAAGCAGCAGGCGGTCACGCACGAGGTACGAGAGCGCGAGGTAGTTGTCGTTGCGGGTGGCGACGCCGGGGAACTTGGCGAGCTGGAAGAAGAGCTTCTTGATGAAGTCTTCGCGGATCGACGTGGCGTCGTTGCCCTGCCGAACGTCTTTCTCGTTCACCGTCGCCTTGAACTTGTCCGTGTCCATTCGCCCTCCCCAGGTGCTCCGTTGAGGCGCGCGAGCCTGCCAAGAAAGCGAAGGCGCGTCGTTGCTCCTCTGAGGTGCAGGGCGCGGCGAGCTGCGTCACGCCGTGAACTCCGTCAGCGCTTGCGACGCACGCCGCTGGGCGGCTCGATGACGGTGCCGGTGGCGTCGGGGTCGAACCTGCTTCCGGGCTTCGGGAGCGGAATCGTGTCGTCGTCGTTCGTCTCGTCGGCGCGCGCCTCCCGCTTTCGGCGGCTCGCGGTCAGCACCCGCGGCGACCTCGAGAGGCTGGGCGGCTCCTGCTTCGGTGCTGGCGCGGCGACGGCGGGCGGTGGTTCATCGGCGGGAACGAACGCAGGCGAGACGTCGGTGATCTGCTGCCTCGACCCCGACAGCTCTCTGGCGCGCGCGTCGTAGCTCTTCGCGACCTCGATGAACGACGGGCCTCCCGGCGCGGTTCGAATGCCGTCGACGGCGAGCTCGGCCTCGTGCAGCACCAGCAGCGAGACCTCGGCGGAGTGCGGACGCTCTTCGACGCGCTTCTCGAGCAGCCACGCCACCCACGCGTCGAGCTCGACAGACGTCTCTTTGCGCACGCTGCCGACGGGCGGCGGCTTCTCCTGCAGGTGCTGCTGAATCAGCACGCCCGGGTTTCCATAGGGGAAGACCGGGCGGCCGGTGAGCATGAGCCACGCGAGACAGCCCACCGCGTAGAGGTCGCTCGCGGCGACGGGCCGGCCCGCGATGTGCTCGGGCGCCATGAAGCCCATGCTGCCCACCGTCATCGACGGCATCGTCAGCACCTCGGAGCGCCCCAGCCTGCGCGCGATGCCGAAGTCGACGAGCTTCACCAGCGGCATGCCCTGCGGCTGGTCGACGAGGAAGACGTTGCTGGCCTTGAGGTCGCGGTGAATCACGCCCGCCGCGTGCGCAGCCACCAGCGCCTCGAGCACGCCCTTGAGCACGTGCAGCACCAGCCGCATCGGCAGCCCGCCCTTCGAGCGCTTCACCTCTTCGTGCAGCGAGCGCCCGACGAGCAGCTCCATCACCAGGTAGGGGCGGCCGTCGGACAGCAGGCCCGCGTCGAAGATGTCGATGACGCCGCGGTGGTCGATGGCGTTCACCGCGCGCGCCTCTTCGAGCAGCCGCTTCGCCGCGATGCGGCCCTCTTCGCCGTGGTTCTTCAGCACCTTGATGGCGACACGCTTCCCGATGAGGCCGTGAACGCCTTCGAAGACGGCACCCATCGCGCCCTCGCCGAGCTTCTTCACGATGCGGTGGTCGCCGATGGTGGAGCCGACGGGGAGCAATTCGACGGTCACGGGGACGGCAAGGTTACGCGCGAAGGTGCGGCGCTGTCGCTGGATCCGTGGCGGCACACCGGGGTCGGAAACTCACGTTGCCGGTGAACGGGTGCACCAGCCACCAGTCGCACTGCTGGAGCCCTGAAGGAGAGGCGTTCTCGTCACGACGCGCCGCTCGAGTCCTTGACGCAAGCCTTGCCGCCGTCTGCCCGTTCTGCGTCAGAGAATTGTTCAAACTCCACCGCGCCAATCAGTGGTTCAGCAGGGTTCACGCGTGACGCGGGTCGGCATGACGCGTGTAGTTCAACCGGCTCCGTCGACGGCTCGCCAACAGCGGGACGCGTGAACTGGAGCAAGTCATGGGGAACACGGCACCCGCCGTGAAAGACAACCGCGCCAGGCTGCTCGAGCGCGCGATGTCGCGGCAGGGGTACGCATCACATGCGTTGATCGAAGTGCTGCACACCGCGCAAGAGCTCTTCGGGTTCTTGAGCACCGAGCTGCTGAAGGAGATCGCGGCGAAGCTGAAGCTGCCTCCGTCGCGCGTGCTCGGCGTGGCGACCTTCTACAACTTCTTCTCGCTCAAACCGAAAGCCGAGCACACCGCGCTCATCTGCACGGGCACGGCTTGCTACGTCGCCGGCGCCAAGGGGTTGATGGACACCTCGCAGCACCGCTGCAAACGCGCGGCGGAGCGGGGCGAGACGCCGAAGCTGACGGTGCAGCAGGCCCGCTGCATCGGCTCGTGCGGGCTGGCGCCAGCGGTGGTGCTCGATGGCCGCATCATGCCGCGCGTCACCGTCGCAGCGCTCGACAAAGAGCTCGACGACCTCGGGGTCTGAGCGCTTCCACCACTTCATCGAAGGACGAAGACCATGACGATGACACCCGACGAACTGGGCGACCGAGTCGATGCCGAGCTCGCCCGTCAGCAGACCTTCAAGGAGCGGCTCCACTGCTGCACGGCGGCGAGCTGCCAGTCGTGCGGTGGCGACACCGTGAAGGCGGCGCTCTTGAAAGAGGTGAAGGCGAAAGGCCGCGAGCGCGAGGTCGAGGTCGTGGGCACCGGCTGTCTGGGCCTGTGCAGCAAGGGCCCGCTCGTCAAACGCGAGCGCGACGAGGCCTTGTTCGTCGACGTGACCGAAGCCGATGCGCCAGCGCTGGTCGCAGGCGCCTCGCTGCCCGAGCGCACGGTGAACCTGAAGACGCATCCCTTCTTCGCGAATCAGCTCAAGATCGTCCTCGAGAACGCAGGGCGCGTCGACCCCGAGCGCATCGACTCGTACATCGCAGCCGGTGGCTACGCGGCGCTCGCGCACGTGCTCACCACGATGAAGCCCGCAGAGGTCGTCGCCGAGGTGACGCGCTCGGGACTGAGAGGGCGCGGTGGTGGCGGCTACCCGACCGGCGTGAAGTGGGAGCTCGTCTCGAAGCAGGTCAACGACACCAAGTACGTCGTCTGCAACGCCGACGAAGGCGACCCCGGCGCGTTCATGGACCGCAGCGTGCTCGAGGGAGATCCGCACCGCGTGCTCGAAGGCATGGCCATCGCCGGCTACGCGGTCGGCGCGAACCACGGCTACCTCTACGTGCGCGGCGAGTACGCGCTCGCCATCGCGCGGCTGCAGGCCGCCATCAAGCAGGCCGAGAAAGAGGGCGTGCTCGGCGCGCGCTGCCTCGACACCACCTTCCGCTTCCAGGCCGAGATTCGCATCGGCGCGGGCGCGTTCGTGTGCGGTGAAGAGACAGCGCTCATCAACTCCATCGAAGGCCGGCGTGGTGAACCTCGTCCCCGGCCTCCCTACCCGCCCGAGAAGGGCCTCTGGGACAAACCCACGCTCATCAACAACGTCGAGACCTTCGCCAACGTCGCGCCCATCATCACGCGCGGCGGCGCCTGGTTCGCCAGCATCGGCACCGAGAAGTCGAAGGGCACGAAGGTGTTCGCCGTCGCCGGCAAGACCGCGTTCACGGGGCTCGTCGAGGTGCCCATGGGCACGCCGGTTCGCCGCATCGTCGAAGAGATGGCGGGCGGCATCGTCGGCGGCGGCAAGGTGAAGGCGATTCAGACCGGCGGGCCCTCGGGTGGCTGCGTGCCCGAGAAGCTGCTCGACGTGCCCGTCGACTACGAGTCGCTCGTGTCGGTGGGCTCGATGATGGGCTCGGGCGGACTCATCGTGATGGACGAGTCGACGTCGATGGTCGACGTCGCGCGCTACTTCATGGAGTTCTGCATGGACGAGTCGTGCGGCAAGTGCGTGCCCTGCCGCACCGGCACCGTGCAGATGCACGACCTGCTGCAGAAGTTCTGCGACGAAGAAGCGACCGAGGAAGACCTCTCGCTGCTCAAGAAGCTCGCCGAGCTGTTGCGCGCGACCAGCCTGTGCGGCCTCGGACAGAGCGCGCCGAACCCGGTGATGACGGCGCTGCGCTACTTCCCGCACGAGTTCGCTGCACGCATGAAGCCCTCCAGCACCGAGGTGAAGCCGTGAGCGTCAAGACCCTCACCATCGACGGAAAGATGCTGACCGGCGTGGCTGGCGAGTCGGTGTTCAGCGTCGCGTGGCACAACGGCATTCGCGTTCCCCGCCTCTGCCACCTGGGCGGCGTGCCCGATGTCGGCGCGTGCCGGCTGTGCCTCGTGGAAGTGGAAGGTCGCAGCAAGCTGTCGGCGTCGTGCATGACCGAGATCGAAGAAGGCATGGTCGTGCGCACCGACACCGAGCAGCTGCGCGAGTACCGCAAGCTGTTGCTCGAGCTCTTGTTCGCCGAGGGCAACCACGTGTGCGCGGTCTGCGTCTCGAACGGCAACTGCGAGCTGCAGGACCTCGCCACTGAGCTGGGCATCGACCACGTGCGCGTGCCCTACCGTCACCAGAAGCGCGCGGTCGACCTCTCGCACGAGCGCTTCGGCCTCGACTTGAACCGCTGCATCGCGTGCACCCGCTGCGTGCGCACCTGCGACGACGTCGAAGGCGCCCACGTCTGGGACATGGCCGGGCGCGGCGAGAAGCTGCACCTCGTGGCCGACCTCGGAGAGCCGTGGGGCAACTCCGAGAACTGCACCAGCTGCGGCAAGTGCGTGCAGGTCTGCCCGACCGGCGCGCTCTTCACCAAGGGCGTGGGCATCGGCGAGATGAAGAAGGACAGAAGCTTCCTCAAATACATCGTCTACGGACGAGAGAGACACCAGTGGGTGAAGAAGCCATGAGCACGAAAGTGAAGCTGGCCACCGTCTGGCTGGGCGGCTGTTCGGGCTGCCACATGTCGTTCCTCGATCTCGACGAGCGTCTCATCGAGCTGGCGGCGCGGGTCGAGCTCTGCGTCTCTCCGCTCGTCGACACGAAGGCGAAGGACTTTCCCCAGGTCGACGTGACGCTGGTGGAAGGCGCCGTCGCCAACGTCGAGCACGTCGAGGCGCTGCACATGATTCGTTCGCGCAGCAAGCTGGTGGTGGCGTTCGGCGACTGTGCGGTGTCGGGCAACGTCACGGCCATGCGCAACACGTACAGCGTCGAAGAGGTGATGCTGCGCTCGTACAAAGAGACCTGCGAAATCGTGAAGGGCATGCCGCTGGGCGACGACATCGTTCCGAAGCTGGTGCCGAAGGTGATGCCGCTGCATCAGCTCGTGAAGGTCGACCACTGGCTGCAGGGGTGCCCGCCGTCGGCAGACCGCATCTGGGAGCTGGTGACCGCGCTGCTCGACGGACGCACTCCGCAGCTCGAGCGAAGGTTCGGGTGAGGCCATGAGCAAACGAATTCTGATCGACCCCGTCACGCGCATCGAAGGCCACGCGAAGATCTCCATCGATCTCGACGACGCGGGGAAGGTCGCCGACGCGCACTTTCACATCATCGAGTTCCGCGGCTTCGAGAAGATCTGCGAGGGCCGGCCCATCGACGAGATGCCGGGCTTGATGGCCCGCGTCTGCGGCATCTGTCCCGTCTCGCACGCGCTCGCCTCCTCGAAGGCGGGCGACCGCATTCTCGGCGTCGACGTGCCGGTGGCAGCAGTCAAACAGCGGCGGCTCGCGAGCTACGCGCAGATTCTCCAGTCGCATGCGCTGTCGTTCTTCCACCTCTCGAGCCCCGACCTGCTGGTGGGCCTCGACGCCGAGCCGGCGAAGCGGAACATCTTCGCGATGCTCGACCAGGAGCCCGACTTCGTGAAACGCGGCGTCCGGCTGCGCAAGTTCGGTCAGCGCGCGGTCGAGCTGGTGGGCGGCAAGAAGGTGCACCCGGGCTGGTCGGTGCCGGGCGGCGTCACGCACCCCTTCACGGCCGAGGCGCGCGATGAGCTGCTCCCGTGGTTGCCCGAGGCGTACGAGTCGATGGGCATGGCGCTGGAGCGACTGAAACGTCTCTTCGAGCCGTTGAAGGAGGAGATCGACACGCTCGGAGATTTTCCGTCGCTCTTCCTCGGGCTGGTGAACGACGACGGCAACCTCGAGTTCTACGACGGCAAGGTGCGCATCGTGGACAGTGAAGGGAACGTGGTGGCCGACGCGCTCGACCCGTCGCGCTACCTCACGTACCTCGGCGAAGTGGCGGAGCCGTACACGTACGTGAAGCCCGCCTTCTTCCGTGCGCTCGGCTACCCGGGCGGCATGTATCGGGTTGGCCCGCTGGCGCGCCTCAATGTGGCGAAGTCGACGGGCACGCCGAAGGCCGACAAGGAGCTGAAGGAGTTCCGCGCGCTCGGCCGCTCCGACATCGTGTCGCGCTCGTTTCACTACCACTACGCGCGCCTCATCGAGATGGTGCACTGCATCGAGAGCCTCGAGGAGCTGCTGCAGGACCCCGATCTGCTCAACACGCGCGTGCGCAGTCATGCACAACCGAATCACCACGAGGCAGTGGGTTGCTGTGAAGCGCCGCGCGGCATTCTCTGGCACCACTACAAGGTCGACGACGACGGGCGCGTGCTCTCGGCGAACCTGCTCATCGCGACGCAGCAGAACAACGCGGCGATGCAGCTGGCGGTGAAGCAGACCGCCCAGCGCTTCGTCGACCCCGCCAACTTGAGCGAAGGCATGCTCAACCGCGTGGAGGCGGCGATTCGCTGTTACGACCCGTGCCTGTCGTGCTCGACGCACGCGCTCGGGCAGATGGCGATGTCCGTCGAGGTGCGTGGACCCGGAGGCGAGCTGCTGGCCCACCGCGCACGGTGATGGTGGTGCGAGGCTGGAGCACCCATTCGGCCGAGGCTCGACGGTAGTCCCGACGTCGTCGGCGTGTGGGGCACTCGCTGGGGCTCGACGTCCGCGTAAACAATCGCAGCCAGCAGACCGCGGAGCGCCGGACCGGGCTGCAACGACTGTCGGTTCAGGGGCGGATTCCGCACCTCAAACGGAGCGAGCTGAACGGCACAACCGGGCGGGTTGAGCCGAGTTGCTGCAATTCCGGAGCGAGCTCGGTGTGCGTCATCTGGGCGATTCGCGCCCATGGATCGGAACGTCAGGACGACGCCTTCGCCTCGGCGACGACGCGGCTCAGCTCTACGGAGCGAGCAGGCTATCCGGGAACTGCTTGTTGAAGCGTTCGGTGCGTGACGCGGCTTCAGCTTCACGACCGGCCGCGTGCAGCGCCTGAATGAACAACGCCTCGCGTTCCTCGGCGAGGCGACCGTTGGCGAAATCGTGCTGATGTTTCTCGAGCGCCGTGAACGTCGCGGGCAAGTCGCCCTTCGCCATCGCGGCGCGCGCGACCTCGAGCAGCGCACGCTCGGCCGAGAGAGAAACGTCACGTCCACTCGCCGGTTTCGCTGGCGCCTCGACGACAGGCACCACCGGCTTCGGCGTCGGAGGAACGACGACCTTCACCGGCTCCACGGGCGGCGGCGGTTCCGGCACCACGACTGGCGCGACCGGAACGACGACAGGAACGACGGGAGCCGAGATGACTGGCGGCGGTGCGACGACCGGCGGTGGCTGCAGCACGTTCCGATCGAGCGCGACGCCAAGGCCCACACCCGTGAGCAACACGAGCACGCCACCGCTGATCAACTTCGCGAGCGGCAGCTGCGCGCTCGCCGTCGCAGCACCACTCGGACTCGGCGCCTGCGGAATCGTCAGCATCGACTGCGCGAGCTTCGCGGCGACGCGATCTTCGAATCCCTGCGGAGGACGAGGCGGACGCGCAGCATCACGCAGCGCCGCGAGCTCTTTCGACAACGGAGGCAGCTCGTTCATCGTCCACCTCCCCGCTCGGCTTCTTCACGCCGGTACCGCTCGACCGCCTTCTCCACTTCTTCTCGCGCGAGCTTCAGCCGCGAATACGTCGTCGGCGCCGGGCACTCCATCACCTCGGAAACCTCGTTCACCGACAGCCCTTCGAGCTCGTGCAACACGAACGCGGTGCGACGCTCTTCCGGCAACGTCGCCAGCGCGCGCTGCAACACCTTGCGGGCCTGAACCTGGGCGACCGTTTCATCAGGACCCGGCGCCGAGTCTTCGACCTCGGGCATCTCTCCCGTCGGGCGCTCTTTGCGACGCGCGTCGGACGCCACTCGAAACGCGATGCCGAACAACCACGGGCGCGCTGGCCGCTTCGGGTCGTACGACGACCATCGCCGGGCCGCGGTGATGAAGACGTCGTGAACGAGGTCCTCCATGTCCGCTTCTCTCGCTCCCAGCCGCCAGAGGAAGGCATAGATGGCCCCCACCTCGGCTCGGTAGAGGGCATCGAGGGCTCCTTTGAGCCCGCTCATCGATTCCTCCTGTATTGGCGGGAGCTGCGGAAATTCATGAAGACGGGCGCCATTCGACGAAGAGGCCGCCCGAAACAGCGACCGGCCAGCTGACCCACAGCGGCACTCCGTTGCGCAACAGCGTGGTGCGCGTGACGACGACCGCGCCTTCCAGCCATGGAACCAGCCGCAACTGCTGGAGCGGCTCGAAGCCCACCTGAACGCGCGCTCCGCCCTGCCCCATCACCGAGGTCTGTCGCTGTGAGCCGTCGTCAAACTGAAACGGACCGACCGAACCGACGAGACAGCCAGAAACTCTTCCCAGCTCGAGACAGGGAACGAGGCTCGCGAGGGCGAGGAACGTCGTGGTCGTCGAGTCATTCGTGAGCACGCGGGTCGGCAGGTGAGCACGCCCTTCCAGCGCGATGCTGAAGTGACGCAGCAGCACGCCGCCTCCGATGAGGAGTCCGCCCGAGAAGCCGGGAAGTCCACCCGCGGTCATGAGCAGACCCGCGCGTCCAAACGGCGTGACGGATGGAGGCGTGGGCGGCATGACGACTGCCCGTGGTGGCTCCTTCACCACGACGACCTCTTTCACTGGCGGTGGAGGCGGTGTCTCGACGACCGGCGCGCGCTTCGACGCAGGGTCGAGGGCAAGAGAGACGGCCAGCTCGACGGCCGACGCCAGCTCGAGACAATCACCCGTCGGAGAGTCGAGCGTGCGTTTGCCCACGCGCCCATCGGGCCGGGTGACCTCGACGAGCGCGATGAGTGCCGGCGGAGCGCCGCGCGAGATGTTCACCACCACGCGCGTCGGAGCGTCATCGACGAACGGGTCCCGGCCCAGCCGCGCGCCCACCGACGCGTGCACCCAGCGCTCGTCAGGGCAGCCGTCGATGCCCGCGGCCACCGAGTACTCGAGCCGCGCGCTTGGCGCTGCCGTCAGCATGATGAAAAGAAGGGGAGCGACCATCGCCACGGGCCGACGTACCAGAGCGGCGCTCGGAAAATTCTTCATAAAAGCGTCGCGCTGTCGCCAAGACGAGGCAGGAGACACACATGGTTCGGCAAACGGTGATTCTGGCGATGGTGGTGTTCGGTGCGTGCGACGTGCGCGTGGACTTTCGTGACGCTGGCGCGGGTGGCGGCGGAGTCGTGCTCTTCCCCGGTGGTGGCGGAACGTCGTCGTTCGGCGGGGGCTCGACGGGCGGAGGAACTGCGAGTGCCGGTGGCTCCGCGTCGGCGGGCGGCTCGGCAAGCGCTGGTGGCTCGGCCATCGAGATCTTCACCTGCTCACCCACACGCATGTGTCCGTCTGGCCAGTTCTGCTTCAACGGGCTGTGCGCCATCGGCTGCCAGACGAACGCGAACTGCGCGGCTGATCAGTTCTGCGACACCGAGTTCGACCGCCTCTGTCACAACCGCGTCGTCCCCACGTGCACCAACCAGAGCGGCTGCGCTTCGACGCAGGTCTGTGTGTCTGGCTTCTGCAGCACGCCTCCTCCGATGACGACGTGCGATCCAGACCAGGTGCCGTCCGGCATGGACGGTTGCGACATGAACAGCATCTGCATCGACCCCGCCGAGACGAACGTCGCCGACCCGAAGTGCTACTCGTTCCCTGCGTGCGCTCCGGACAAGACGTGTCCGACCGGGCTGCAGGGCGCGGTGTGCAACGATGGCCTCATTCCCAACAAGGGCCGCGTGTGTCTGACGAGCCTGTGCCGCACGGTCGCGAACTGCCCGGCGAACTGGGCGTGCATCAAGTTCACCGCGACTGACGTGCTCGGCGTGTGCTCGTCGAAGGGCGCGGGCTCTCCGTGCACTGCTCCCGGCGAGTGCCTCAGCAACAGTTGCCTCATCTCGTTCCCCGGCTTCCCCGGCGTGTGCCAATGAGAGTCGCGCTCTCTGTCATCGCGGCGCTCGCGCTGTTCGGGTGTCCGCCTGCGGTGCCGGTGAGCGCGTCGTGCTCGCCGAACCCGTGCTCAGGCGATCGTTCGGTCTGCTCCCTCGTCGACAACGCGGCGGTCTGCTCGTGTCGTGAAGGCTTCGATGACGTCGCTGGTCAGTGCGTGCAGCGCGCGTCGTGCGCGAACAACCCGTGCACGGGCGATCGTTCGGTCTGCTCCATCGTGGCCGGCAACACCGTGTGTTCGTGTCGTGAAGGCTTCGATGACGTCGGCGGACAGTGCGTGCCGCGTGCGTCGTGCGCGAACAACCCGTGCATGGGCGACCGTTCGGTCTGCACCATCGTCGACAACGCGGCGGTCTGTTCATGTCGTGAAGGCTTCGACGACGTCGGCGGGCAGTGCGTGCGACGTGGGCCTTGCGCCAACAACCCGTGCACCCAACCGAACCGCACCGTGTGTGTCGCGTCGGGTGGAACCGCGGTGTGCCAGTGCGACTCGGGCTTTCGTGATGATGGCGCGGGCCAGTGCGTGCTGGCGCCGACGTGCAGCCCCAACCCGTGCCGTCAGCCGGGCAAGACGGTGTGCAGCGTCGCCTCGGGAGCAGTGTCGTGTTCCTGCGAAGCCGGCCTGCGTGACGATGGCAGTGGTGGCTGTGTCTCTGCGAACCCGTGCGCGACGAACCCGTGCATGCAGCCCAACCGCTCGGTCTGCGTCGCGTCGGGGACGACGGCGATCTGCCAGTGCGACAGTGGCTTTCTCGATGACGGCTCAGGGCAGTGTGTTCGTGCGCCGTCATGCACGCCGAACCCGTGCACCATGCCGAACCGCACCCAGTGCACCGAAGCAGGCGGCATGGTCACGTGTGGCTGCAACACCGGCTTCCGGCTCGACGCGCAGAACCAGTGCGTGCCCATCGACCTGTGCAGCCCGAACCCGTGCACGCAACCGAACCGCACACAGTGCTCCAGCGCTGGCGGCATGGCGACGTGTGGCTGCGACGTTGGCTATCGACTCGACGGACTCGGCCAGTGCGTGCCGGTGAACGCGTGCAACCCGAACCCATGTACGCAGCAGAACCGAACGCAGTGCAGCGAAGTCGGTGGCGTCGCGACGTGCGGCTGTGACGTCGGCTTCCGGCTCGATGCGCTCGGTCAGTGCGTACCGATGAACGCGTGCAGCCCGAACCCGTGCACGCAGGCGAATCGTGGCGTGTGCAGTGACGTCGGAGGCACGGCCGTGTGCAGCTGCGCGCCCGGCTTCCACGACGTTGCCGGCACGTGCGTCATCGACGATCCCTGTCTGCCGAACCCGTGCTCGCTGCCGCACCAGACGGTGTGTTCGGCCGGAGCTGATGCAGGCGTGAGCTGCTCCTGTGAAGCCGGCTACCAACCAAGCACGAACGGCTGCGAGCTGCCGCTCCCGCCGACGTGCATGGGCCAACACGCGACCGGAGACAGCTACGAGCCCGACGAGTGCCCTGCCCTCGCGAAGCCCATCGTCCCCGGTGTCGCGCAGGCGCACACGTTCGCTCCCGCAGGTGACCTCGACTTCGTGACCTTCACCGCCGATGCCGGAGCCGTGCTGCGCGCCGAAGAGACGGGCCCGCTCGCGTCGTCACTGTCGCTCTACGACTCCGATGGCGTCACCGCGCTCACCACGAACCAGAGCGACCTGCTGCTCCGCAAACTGCCTCATGACGGCACGTACTTTCTGCAGGTGCGCGCGCAGACGGCTTCGGCCATGGGTGCGACGTCGATTCAGGTGACGCTCGGAGCCGATGACCACGCGGACGCTCGTGCTGGAGCCTCGTTGCTCACGCCCGCAGTCTCTCCTGGCACCAGCATCACGGGCCGCTTCGATTTCCCGGGCGACATGGACTGCCTCGCCGTGCCCGTGCAGTCGGGACACATCTACACGCTCGACGAGACGACCGTGACCGACGTCTACCTGCAGGTGCTGACGGGAACGGCGACGTACCTCTCCTCCACCGATGCCGAGGTCCTGCGCTTCCGCGTCACGGCGAGCGAGACGCTGTATCTCTGTGCTCGCGCGGCGGTGACGTCATCGACCGCGACGTGGACGCTGCGCGCGATCGACGAAGGCGTCGACGACCACGTGAACGATCGCGTCGGAGCCGTGACGCTCGCTCCGTTGCCGACGCCTGGCGGCAGCCTCTCGGGCCGCTTCGACTACGCGAGCGATGTCGACTGTCTCGCCGTGCCTGTGTTGGCGAACCGCATCTACGCGTTCGAAGAGACCAGCAGCGCCGACGTGTACCTGTACGTGCTCACTCCAACGGGCACGTTCATCTCGACGACCGACGCCGAGTCGTTGCGCTTCGAGACGAGCACCGCCGAGACGCTCACGCTCTGCACGCGCGCCTTCACGAGCACCAACCTCGCGAACTGGACACTGCGGGTGACGGACGAAGGTGTCGACGACCAGCCTGACGACCGCGTGAACGCAACCGTGCTCACGCCGACGATGATGCCGGGAGCGACTGTGAGTGGCCGCTTCCAGTACCCGGTCGACTCGGAGTGCGTTGCTGTACCGGTGCAGGCGAACCGCATCTACACGTTCGAAGAGGCCACCACGACCGACGTGTACCTCTGGGTGTTGACGTCGACGGGCACGTACATCTCGACGACCGACGCCGAGGTACTGCGCTTCGAGACGAGCCAGGCCGAGACGTTGTTCCTCTGCACGCGCGCGTACACGAGCAGCAACCTCGCGACGTGGACGCTGCGGGTCACGGACCAGGGCGTCGACGACCACGCCGATGATCGGGTTGGAGCGGTGCTCCTCACGCCGACCGCGACACCGGGAACGACGGTCTCTGGAACGTTCGACTACCCGGGCGACCCCGAGTGCGTGTCAGTGCCCGTCACCGCGGGCCGCATCTACAGCTTCGACGAGACCACCGCGACCGACGTGTACCTCTGGGTGCTGACCGCGACTGGCACGTTCTTCTCGACGACCGACGCTGAGTCGCTGCGCTTCGAAGCGACCACCAGCGAGACCCTCTTCTTCTGCACGCGCGCGTACTCGAGCTCCAATCTGACTTCCTGGGCGTTGCGGGTCATCGATCAAGGCGTCGACGACCATGCTGATGACCGAGCGGGAGCCGTGACGTTGATGCCGGCGGCGACTCCGGGCGCGAGCGTGAGCGGCCGCTTCGACTACCCGGGCGACCCCGACTGTCTCGCGGTGCCGGTGCAGGCGAACCGCATCTACACGTTCGAAGAGACGACGAGCACCGACGTGTACCTCTGGGTGCTGACGGCCACGGGCACGTACATCTCGACCACCGACGCCGAGCTGCTTCGCTTCAGGACTTCGACGACCGAGACGCTCACGTTCTGCACGCGCGCGTACTCGAGCAGCAACCTGACGACGTGGACGCTGAAGGTCACCGATCTGGGAACTGACGATCACTCCGATACGCGGGTGGGAGCGACGGCGCTCACGGTCGATGGACCGGTCGTGAGCGGCAACGTGCAGTTCTCGGGTGACACCGACTTCTTCACCTTCGACGCGACGTCGGTGCTGGCGTTGCGGGCCATCACGACCGGCATCGGCGTGACGGTGCAGATTCAGAACGCGAGCGGGTCAGTCGTCGCGACCGGCTCAGGTCCGGGAACGTTCGCCTTCGCGCTCCCGTCGGCGGGGACGTACTTCGTGCGCATCACGTCGGCGTCGACCGCGCTTGGTGCGTACACGGTGGGCGTCGCGAACTGACGTCCGACTTCATCCGACTTCGCGCACATCACGGGCGGTCTTCAGGAACGGTGAATTGCCGACCGGAATGTCAATTGCACTTGCGATTTGAGTTGGCGGCCCTGCTCGCACGGCTGCGACAATCTGAGAATGACCAGCCAGATCCGCAAGGCCGCCGCGAAGCTGAGCGCGCCGATCGTCAAGAAGGCGCCCGTCCCGAAAACAACTGCACCGAGTCGTCCTGCCTTTGGGCGCGACGAGCTGTCGACGGGCCAGGGCAGCGCGCTCAGGAGGAACGCAGCCAGGCTGCTCCCGAAGGTCGAGAACCTCGCCGTCAGCGCCAAGACCGCGATGACCGCGCAGCTGGCCAGCGGCGGCGCGTGTGTCCTCAGCCCTGCGGATCGGAAGAAGGCGAACGAGATTCTCGACCGCTCGACCGACTTCGTCGTGAACACGGAAGAGATCGTTCAGTTCCTCAAGGATCATCCCAGCCCCGCCGCCCAGGCTGAGTTCTTCGAGCTCCTCAAGGCGCACGACGACGCCGCGACCATCTTCGAGAGCCTCGATGCAACCAGCCCGGGCGATCGAGCCGTGGTCTCGAAGGCCATCGACGCCGCGTTCGACGCAGGCGTGCTGACGGCGAAGGACCTGTTGCCGGTCGAGCAAGGTGGCTTGCTGTGCGCCTACAACCCGCCCAGCGATCACGCGGGCCTCGCGGCGATCATCGCGGCCACCCATGATCCCGCGCTGATCACCGCCTACGCCAACGGCGAAGTGGCGTTGATGACGGCCAACCCGGACTACCAGGCCACTGCCTCGCGCGCGGGGGCCGTCGCCACGGCGCTCGCGAGCCTGCCCCCTGCCGAGCTGCAGAAGTACCTCAAGGCACACCCCGACCAGGCCAGCTGGGTGATCGACCACATCAACGATCCGGCCGCCTCCGGTTCCGACATGGACGGAGGTACGGCACTCGCCGCGCTGCTGAAGACCGTCGGCAAGATCAAGCCGCCGACCAGGGAATCGATCGGGCTGTTCGAAGCGTCACTGCCGATGCTGGGCAAGAGCAAGGCCGCGCGCGAGGCAGCCGCCCAGTTCTTCATCGATCACAAGAGCGTCCTCTTGTCCGATGGGCCGCTTGGATACATCTCGAAGAACGGTGCGATCTCCGTCGGGAAGCAGGCGGTGCTCGCGGAGCTGTTCGCCAACACCCTGTTCTCGAAGCCGAAGCCGGCCAACGCTGACGCGCTGCGCGACTCGATCAGCGCGACGCTGAAGTCGCTCAACGACACCCTCAACGCAAACGGGGACGACGACCCGAGCGTCGCAATGAAAGAGCTGGCCCGCACGCTCGGCAGCCTGGTCGGAACGCTGGAGTCCGGCTTTCAGGTCGCGGTCGATCGGCTCAATGCCAGGAACGACGCGATTGACGGGGCGGTTGATCTCTTCACCAGCGTCGCGGGCGTGATCCCCGACCTGCCGTTTCCGGGTGGCGGCTTGATCAAAGACGCGACGGTGGATCAGATCGCCAAGTGGCTCAAGAACGGGCTGCATGAAGAGGCAGCGGATCCCAACGAGGCGATCCCGTTTCACGTCTTGTTTGGCGCCACGCTCGAGAACGGCGATCTCGCGACCAACTACGACGCCGCGCGCGTCGAGACGTACATCAATTCGCACCTGGGCCTGGCGTAAGCGCTCGGTCTCCCAACCTTCCACCAGCTCAGGGAGGAATCGGAGGGAACCAGTCGCAGTTCGACCGCTCGGCGCACGCTTCGACGGCGACGCGCGTACCACCTGAGCCCAGATACCCGCCCGCGATGTTCAGCAGCAGCGAGCCGAGGTCGAACGACTTGCCAGGGTCGGGAATCGGGAACGAGTGGGCGCCCTTCGGGTCCATGTACGGGAGGATCGCTCCGACAGTGCCGCCGATCTTCTCGCTCGGACCGAAGAGGCGCATCGGCGGGTTGAGGCGCGGCGCTCCGAAGCCGTCGTCGGCGCCCGCACGAACCGACTGCAACACGTCGGCGTCCATCAACACGGGCCGGCCCATCGCGTCGGTGTAGCGGCGCGTGCGCTCGACGCCTTCGACGAAGCCGACGTCGATGAGCTGCTGCTGCGTCGACTTGCCGTAGCGCGGGTCCATCTTCCGCACGTCGAGGAAACCAGCGGCACGCATGAGCGCGTTGGCCGTCGAGATGGGAACGCCCGGGTCGCCCGTCATTGGAACCAGCAGCGCGCGCGTCTTCACCGTGGAGCCGTCTCCATACGTGAGCGTACGGGTGCCGTCGTAGAACGGCGCGAAGTTGGCGGGGTCAGACGACTCGAGCGCAATCTGCCCGAGCGCCAGCAGCCGCCGCATCTCGGGAGAGCCGCGCCGCAGCCCATAGCCATCGGCGAACGCGGTCAGCTTCGAACCGGCCGGAATCGTCTGGCCGAGGAACTTCACGTCACGGTCGAGCGTGTCGACGACCTTCACCGGCGTCACACCGGTCGGGTCGCAGCCCGTCTTCTCCTGGGTCGGCAACTCCTGGTCGTAGAGCTCGAGCTGCAGCCGGTCGCCTTCGTCGGACGGCACCGCGAGGCGCAGGTGGCCGTTCTTCTGCACGCGGGCGCAGCGCCAGTCCTTCGTGTTCAGGTTTCGCATCACCGCGATGCTGCCGGGAGGGAGCGTCGGCAGCGCCGCCAGCTTGAGCTCCACGTTCTTCACCGCGCTCGGGTACATCACCGACAGCGTCGGGTTCGCAGGGCCGTCACGCACGAGGAAGAGCGGCGCGAACAAGCGCAGCACGAGCGGGTTCTTCACCTGACCCAGCGCGGTGCGGGCGCCGATCTCAGACAGGTAGCCGCCGGGCAGAATCGGAAGAATCGCGTCGAACTCGGGCTCGATGCCGCCCAGCAGGCTCGACATGATGCCGCCCAGCGACGCGCCCGCCATGTAGATGGGCACGTCGGGGCCGCCGAGGTCGACCTTGCCGTCGCCGTCGAAGTCACCCGCGATGTCGTCGGCCATGCCGTTCTTGTTCACGTCGTGCTTCCACGTGCGCTTGCCGTCGAAGGTGCGCAGCACGCGCACGAGCCGAATCACGTCGAAGGCCGTCTGCTTCACGGTGTCGCGCGAGTGCGGCACGTACGCGCTGAAGAAGTCGGCGCCCGGGTCGGGAATGTTGTCGCCGTTCTGGTCCCACGCGCGGCCTTTGAGAATCGCGTTCGCGAGCGGCGTGATGCCGTACGTCTCGACGATGCCCGAGAAGAGCGAGATGTCGGCGTCGTTGATGCCCACGCCGTGGCTGACGGCGTCGAGGCCGATGGTGGCGATACCGAAGCGCGCCATCGGCCCCATGAAGATGATGCTGTCGAGCTTCGAGCCGGTGTGACCGTGCACGAAGATGACGACCGGCGCCGGGCCGTTGCGGTTCTTCGGAACCGCCATGAACATCGGCACCGTCTCGTCGCGCGTCTCGGCGATGCCGCGCAGCGGGTCGAGCTTCATCGTCTGCTCGTAGAACGGCAGCTGCTTTCCTTCGGAGTCGTTGCGCGGGAAGAACTGTGGCGACACCATCGTCGGCGCCGCGAAGAAGTCGATGCTGCGCAGCCAGCCGCGAATGAGCTCCTTCGAGCCGTCGGTGACGTCGCTGCCGCCGACGAACGAGAGCAACTGCTCGCCCAGGTTCGCGAACTGCGCGCCGGGGACGATCTTCGTGTTGGTGCCGCGGCCCTCGGAGCGTCGCGCCTCTTCCAGCGTGGCGATCTCGGGCGGGTACTTGTCCTTGAGGAACGCGAGCGGGCCCAGGCCCATGAAGCCGTCGCGCACGGCGATGTAGTCCTGCGTGACCGACTGCGTGGTGAACGACCAGGTGAAGGCGACGTCGTCGAGACCGAGCGATTGGGTCGAGAGACATTCCGAGACCGCGCCGAGCGCCTGCGTCTGGCTCAGGTGATTGACCGCGGGGAACGGCGAACGCACCGGCTTGCCGTCTTTGCCGACGAGGCGCTTCGTCAGCACCACCGCGTACGTCGTCGCTTCACGCATCGGCTCGAGCGGCCGGGCGATGAGCGTGTTCGTCTCGTGCTCGTAGAAGCCGATGACGTCGAACGGGCCGCCCGTCTTTCCATCGAGCGTGTTCGGGTGGTCGAGCACGCCGTCCATGTCGGTGTCTTCGCCGGGGTCCATCACGCCGTTGCCGTTGAGGTCTTCTTCCTGCTGCTCGAACAGCAGCGACTCGAGCGCGTCATGCGGCTCCTCGGGGAAGTACGTGCGGTCGTCGGCGACGACGGGGAAGTGACCCTGGCCGAGGTCGAGCAGCACGGGCTGGCAGAAACCGGGCGAGCCGCGGGTGACGTCGAACACGTAGAGCGCGTCGTCGGCGAGGTCTCCGGGCGCCTGGTGACGGCGGGTGAGCTCACGCAGGTCGAGCGGCTCGGAGAACGAGACGGTGATGGGCGCGAGCGTGCCCCAGCCCGAGATGTCGTCGAGGGCCGCACGAATGCGGCGCTCCCAGCGCGTGGGCGCGACCTCGATGGAGGCGTTGATGCGCCGCTTCGTCGGAGACAGCGCGTCGAAGCGCGTCGCGAAGTCGTTGGGCAGCGGAATCTCGGGCAGCGGCGTGTGGAAGACGTCGAAGGCGACCTTCGGGCCGGGGCCTTCATCGGCAGCCCGTAGACCTTGAGGAGCAGGCGCGCATGCGACGACCAGCGCGAGGAACACGACGGGGGTGATGGACCGCATGGGAGCGCAGGTAAGTGAAGTGTCGTGGAAACCGCAATGGTGGCGGCGGCTCCGTGTGCGCGCGATGGGTCTGACGGTTCAGTGAATGACGAAGCGGCCGACCGACGCTTCGCCAAGGTCGGGCAGCCCGCCGCCATGGCCAGAGACACGCAGGTCCCACGTGCCCGGGCGGCCCCAGAGGTCGAACGTCCACACGCCCTGCACGCACTGCAGGTCGGCGCGAACCGTGCTGGGGCCACGCGCGATGAGCGTGCCCGACGAGGAGCTGCCGCAGCCCGCAGCGGAGCCGTTGACGTTCACGGTGCCAGTCAGCCGTCGCACGGGAATGTCGGCGACGAACGTGCTGGTGGTGCGGGTGTCGAGCACGTGGCCCGTGTCGGTGTACGGAAGCGTCGCCGCCGTCGAGTGCACGTCCACCGTCGATTGGCCTTCGAAGACGACCGCGCTCTTCGAGAAGCCCGGGCTCGCGCAGTCGATGAAGACGGAGCCGTTCGAGCCTCCCTGCGGCGCGGCGAGAATGATGAAGCCGACCTTGGAGTTGACGCCCGTGCACATCGTCTGCGGCTGCATTCCATTGGCGAGCACCGAGAAGTTCACGGTGCGTTTGGTGAGCGCGAAGTTCATCGTCGGCGCAGCCTGCATCGTCTGCATCCACGTGATCGAGGTCGGCCACTCGTTCGCATGAGACTCGATGAAGAACTGGTAGGTGCCGACCGGCAACCGGCCGTGGAACGTGGTGGTGGCGCCGCAGGAGATGGGCAGGTCGAACTGGGTGATCTCGTCGGACGCGAGGGCGAACACGAAGTCACTCGAGCTGCAGTTCGTGAGCGGCGCGCCGTTGACCGTGATGGTGCCGTTCACTTCGACCGTCGTGAGGTCGACGAAGACGGAGGTGTCAGTGGGCCGCACCGTCACGGGGAAGCGGGCGTCGTAGACGATCGGCAGCAGCGCGCGGTTGGTGTTGATGAGGCTGAACTCCCAGGTGCCAGGCATCACCCGATGCGTGACGCGGTAGCCCACGCCGGGCACACAGCTGACGTTCGGGGCGGTGGCGACGATCTCCTCGGTGGTGAGGCCGTACGAGAGGCTTCCGCCAGTCGACGGACAGGCGACGGGGGCTCCGTTCTGACGCAGCGTGAAGGTGACCGGCGCCGCCGTGGTGTTGACGTCGATTCTCGCCGTCGGCGAAGCGACCTGCAGGTTGTTCGAGACGAGCGCGGGCACGATGTCGGGCAGGCTCGGGTGTGGCCCGCCACCGGTGAAGTACGCACGGTACGAACGAATCGGTAGCCGCGCCGTGAAGCCGACGACGCCCTGAATGCAGGTCACGGGCACGTTGATGCGAACGCCGGTGTTGAGGAGCGTGAGCTCGCCGAGCCAGCCAGTGCCCGTACACGAAACGGGTTGGCCGCTCGCGAGCACGCGTCCCGTGACGGGCACGAGCATGACGTCGATGGTGCGGGTCGTCGGGCCGCTCACGAGAATGTCGGGGCCGCTGACGAAGCCGTAGTTGGGGAAGAGCGCGCTGCCGGCGAGACGGGTCGAGAGCGTGGCGCCTTCTTCTGCGCGTGAGGTGTTCTCGATGAATGGGGTGCAGTCCTGAAAGTACGGCGTGCCGATGTTGGAGCCGTTGGCGTTCAGCACGTCGACGCGGCCGACGGTGTTGGTGGTTCCGCACGTCGAGGGGAGCACGCTGCCGTTCGCGAGCAGGTTGATGGTGAGCGGCGCGGTGGAGACGTTGAGCGCGACGCCGGTGAGCGAGCCACCGGAGCAGCTTCCCGCGTTGCAGGTGAAGCCAGCTGGGCACGCAGGGGAACAGGCTGCACTGCCACCAGCCGTCGAACCGCCTGCGGTTGAACCGCCCGCCGTTGAACCGCCTGCCGTTGAACCGCCTGCCGTCGAACCGCCCGCCGTTGAACCCCCCGCCGTCGAACCGCCTGCCGTTGAACCGCCCGCCGTCGAGCCGCCTGCCGTTGAACCGCCCGCCGTCGAACCGCCTGCCGTTGAACCGCCTGCCGTTGAACCGCCTGCCGACGAACCGCCTGCCGAAGAGAATGAGCCACCAGCAGCTCCGCCTCCGCCGCCTCCCTGAGCGAACGATTCGCATCGTCCCGACTGGCACACCCCGAAGGTGCACATGCTGCACTGCAGTCCACCGGTTCCGCACGCGAGGCTCGTGGTTCCCGACTGGCAAACACCGCTCACGTCACAGCAGCCCGAAGCGCACGTGGTGGCGTTGCATGCGGGTTTCGGCATCGGCGAGCCGCAACCGAGCAACGTGGCGAAGCACAGGGTGAAGCTCCATCGAACAGAGGCGGTCATGCATTCAGGACACTGTCGGGAGTGCCCAACGTGCGTCGGATTCCCAGGGCTGGAACTCCCTGATGATGCTGACGAAACCAGTGCCTGGCTCGTCAACCCTCGGGTTTGGCCAGCCCGCTTCGCGAATCGAAGACCCGCGCTCGCCAACACGACGCTGACCACCGCCGGGGTGGTTGAAGTTGTGCTCGCCCAGTCGCTCGCGTCGGCCGCAGAGGGGCCGAACACTCACTCAGCGAGTGCACCAGCCCTGCGTCCCGAGGAACAGCCCTGCGCAGCAGTCGGCGGTGGTGGCGGCCTCTTCTCCGAGCTGCGCGCACGTGGAGCGACACGTCTTCCCCCGCGGGCCGGCGCAATACTGCGACGAGTTGCAGCACCGGTACGTCGTCGAACACACGCTGCCGGTCGGGGCGCACATCGGTGGCGCTCCACACGTGCCGCCGTTGCACGTGAGCCCCGAGCAGCACGCGCTGGAGTTCGCACAGCTCTGCCCGGTCTGGCCACACACGGGAACGCTCGCGCACGTGCCACCAGAGCAGGTCAGGCCCGAGCAACACGCACTCGAGGCTGAGCAGGCCTGGCCACTCGCCCGGCACACTGGCGGCGCGGCGCACACACCCGCGTTGCACGAGAGCCCCGAACAACACGCGCTCAACGCGGAGCACGTCTGACCCGACTGCCGGCAGACCTGTGGCGCGCTGCAGACGCCAGTGGTGCACGACAACCCCGAGCAGCACGCGCTCGAGCTCGTGCATGACTGGCCCGAAGCGCGGCAGACAGGTGCCACGCCACACACGCCGCCGTTGCACGAGAGGCCCGAGCAGCAACCCGCCGAGCCCGAACAGCTCTGCCCCGATGCGCCGCACGTCGAGCTGGTGACGCACCGCCCAGTGGTTGCGTTGCACGACAGCCCAGCGCAGCACGCGCCGCCGAACGCGCCGTTGCAGAGTTCGCCGCTGGTCGAGCAGCTCCCGCCGCCGGTGCCGCCGATGCACTGACCGCCACTGCAGGCGTTGCCTCCACAACAGTCAGAGGAGGAGCTGCACGAGTCTCCGGGCATCTGACAGAGCTGCAGGCTCGACCAGCACGTGCCGCCGGAGCAGTACATCGAGCCGCCGCAGTCCGAGTTCGAGGTGCACGAGTAGCCAGGGTTCGGCGCTGGCGTCGTGAAGCACGTCGTCGGGCCTGCGAGGGCGTTGCTGCGGCAGTACGGTGCACTCGCACAACACGGAGAATTCGCGCTGCACGTACCCGCTCGAGCGACGCAGGTGCCACCGCCCGTTCCGCCGCTCGTGCCACCTCCGTTGCAGAAGCCGTTGACGCACGAGTTGCTCACGCACGCGTAGTTGTCGGCGCAAGGCAGACCGGCTCCAAGCTTGCCGGACACGCAGCGCACCGGGCCCGAGACGGTGGTGCTGCCGCACGTGTCGTAGGTGCCGCAGCAGTCGAAGCTGTCAGCGCACGAGCCGCCGAGCGCGCTGCACCCGCCACCACCGCCAGGCGACGTGCACACTCCGCTCATGCAGGTGCCCTCTGAGCACGCGAGCGTATCGGCGCACGGAAGGCCGAGCCCGACTTTGCCGGACACGCACTGGATGGGGCCGTTGGCCGTCGTGCTGGCGCAATACTCGTTGGTGCCGCAGCAGCCGTAGCTGTCAGTGCAGCTCCCGCCGAGCGCGTTGCAGGTGGCCGATCCTCCCGCGGTGCCACCAGCGCTGCCCCCTCCTCCAGCTGCGCCGACCTGACACTGGCCCTGCACACAGGTGTTGCCCGCGCAGCAGTCGCGAGTGTCTCCGCAGCCGACGCCCACCACGCCGCACGAGGCGCGGCAGAAGAGCGAACCGCCGGAAGGAGCACTCCGGCAGAACGGGTATGCGGCGCAGCAACTGTCGTGACCGGCGCAGGGTGAGCCAGAGCTGCACACCGCGACACCGCCGCCAGCAGCAGTGCCGCCGCTCGCACCGGAGGCACCACCGCCGACACCGGAGACTCCGCCCGCGACGCCACCGCCCACGCCCGCGACTCCGCCGCCCGCACTCGCGACTCCGCCGCCGACCGGCCCACCACCCCCAGCGCTCGCGACTCCGCCGCCGACCGCACTTGCGACTCCGCCGCCGACCGGACCACCACCCCCAGCGCTCGCGACTCCGCCGCCGACCGCGACGCCACCGCCGACGCCCACGACGCCACCGCCGAACGCGCCGACGCTCGCGACTCCACCGCCCGTACCAGAGACGCCACCACCGACCTCCGAGATGCCACTGTCGACGGTCATCTGAACGCAGCCCCCCGTGACGCAGCGTTCCCCGACTGCACACGCGCGACACGCGACCCCAAATGCGCCGCAGAGATCGTCATCGATGCCCCGCGAGCACTCGTTGCCCGAGACGCAGCCCGAGCAGGTGCCCTTCCCGCCAAACATCGATTCACCGAGAACCGGCCGAGCGGGATCCAGGCGCGTCGTCGTGGATCCACATCCGACTGCGTAGAGCGACAGGAGCGCCAGGCCGCGAGGGTTCATGGCGCTATTGTCTGGATTCATCCCACCTCGGAACACTCGGGCTGGTGTGGCCCAAAGAGTCAACTATTTCATGGCCTTAGATGAGACCTCCCGGAACCTTCGAAACCAGCCTCGGATTCGAAATCCCAATCACGGGCAAGCGAACGCGGTGTCGAGCGCTGAGGTGATGGCTGAGACGTCGATGGCAGTGGCGTCGGTCTTCGCCAACTCGGTCGCGACGACTCCAGCCGCCGATGCACTGCGCTCACGCAACGGGCGATCGAACAACGGAGCCAACACCTTCACGAACGCGAGCCGTGCATCACGCGTCTCTCCACTCGTACACGAGAGCTCGGCCACGCGTTGCCGCAACAGCACTGCGAGGCCACGCAGCATCGCCTTGTCGAGCTGCGCGAACGCACGGTCTCGCAACATCACGTTCGTCGCCGTGCCCGTCTCGTTGTCGAGGTTGCGCCAGCACCGCACCGCCAACGTGCCGTCGTACGCGCGCTGATGCGCCTCGGGGACGAAAGCCTGTATCGCCTTCGCAAGCCCTTTCGGTTGATCGCGCGTCGTTCCGCCCGAGTAGTACGCCCAGCAGCTGTCGCAGTCCTGCGCGCGCGTCGTGCAGCTCTGCACCTCTGAGAGCGTCGACGTGTACAGGAACCACAACAGCGCCGCTTCGATGCGCGCGGCCTGCACCTGCGACGCTTCTCCCATCGAACCCTTCTGAAACGCGTCGTTGATGATGGGCAGCAGCTTCGCGGGCCCGACGCAGCGGTCGGGGAACTGATCAGGAACGCCGGCCGTGCTGCACGCCATCGGAGCCGCGGGGTAGTGCACGTCTTCACGCCGCTGCACGCGCGAGTCGAGGCCCTGGTCCTGCGCGTACAACACGCGCGCGTCGACGAAGTCCTGCGGGCCCGGAGTCCGCGCTCCACGCCACAGCAGGTCTGCCATGCCTTCGAACGCCGCCACACGCGCCACCGACGAGATGCTCGGGTTGATGGGCATGAACACGTTGGAGTCGCTCACGCACGCAGGCCACGTGTCATTCGCCGAGCCCGCCTCGCGCGGCCGGTAGTCATCAGCGCCGCGCTGACAGCCAGTGAGACTCTCGCTGAACGCGGGCGCGACGGCGCACGTTCCGCCACCATCACGCGAACCATCGAGCCCGCCATCCATCGTCATCGGCAGCGGGCCAGGGCACGCACAGAGCAACACGAGCAGAACGAGCTGAACGCGCATCGGCTCCCAATATCGCGTCAGTGTCGTGCAGACCAATGACCGTGGCCGTTACTCAGGCGCGATGAACACCGAACGCGTCTGGGACTACCCGCGACCACCACGCCTCGAGCCGGTCCCGCAGCGACTGAGAGTCGTGCTCGGAGGCGTCACCATCGCCGACACCGTCGCTGGCTTTCGCGTGCTCGAGACGTCACATCCACCGACCTACTACCTGCCGCGTGGCGACATTCTCGGGTCGGCGCTGGTGCCAGCGGCTGGCCAGAGCTTCTGTGAATGGAAGGGCGTCGCGACGTACTTCGACGTCGTCGGCGGAGTTCGTCGCCTCGAGCGCGTCGCGTGGACCTACGAGCGGCCGTCTCCGAACTTCGCTGCGCTCGCGGGCTGTGTCGCGTTCTACGCAGGCCCGATGGACGCGTGCTTCGTCGACGATGAACAGGTGACGCCGCAGCCGGGTGGATTCTACGGCGGCTGGGTGACGCGAAATCTCGTCGGCCCGTTCAAAGGCAGCCCCGGAACCTCGGGCTGGTGAGTCAGCGGAACGCAGCCCACTGACCGGTCAGCGCCAACATCACGCCACGGCCGGGGCCGTTGATGCTCGAGCCGTGCGCTCTCCACGGAGAATCGAAGAGGTTCTCGAGCACGACAGACGCGGAGAGAAGTGACGTCACCTTCGCCGAGAGACGAAGGTCGACCACCGCGAAGCCGGGTGTGCCGCCGAGGCCGATGCGCGCGTCGGAGAGATCAGCCACCGCGAGTCGATCTTGCGGCCCCGCCCACTGCAACGAGATCGCCGAAGAGAACTGCGTCGCGTACGTCCACGAGAACTCCGCGATGCCGTTCACGGGAGGAATCCGAGAGAGCGGAACCCGCGCCTGCCAGGGGACGAGCGGATCTGCGGGACGCTCGATGAGATTGGGTCCTTCTCCAAACGTCGCGTTCACCGTCGCGCGCGCACCGAAGCCGTGTGGCAACCGCAGCCGTCCGCTCAGCTCGAGCCCGCGCACGTCGGAGAGTCCGGTCGCGTTCACGAGCTGAAACCGATTCCACGACGACTCGCACTGCGGTGTGTTCGGCGGACACTCGGCGATGGTGCGCGGTTGTCTGCCGATGGCCGCTCCGAGCCACGTCTGAAACAGCCACGCGTCGACGGTCACGACTGGCGTGCGAACCCTCGCGCCCACCTCGAGCGTCGTCGCGGTCTCGGGTTTCAGCGCGGGGTTCTCGAACTGAAAGCCAGGGCCCGTCTGCTGCCGTGAGGTCAGGTCATCGAGGTTCGGCGGCCGAAAGCTGTGATCGACGTTGACCGCGAACGTCGTCGCGTCGAACGGTTTCCACGACACGCCACCAGTGCCCGCGAGCGGGAGCCAGCGCTGTGAGACCGCCACCGTGCCTGAAGCGTCATCACCTGGAGCGTCGACCGTCGACCAACCAACGCGTCCACCACCTCGCAGCGAGAGCCCGAACGGAAGGCCGGCCTCGAGCTCGGAGAACGCTCCACCCGTCAGCGCGCGCGAGCCGGTGAGGTACTGCCCGCGACTCCGCTCCACCGTCACGCCGAGATCGGTGAACGACAACCACGCGCGCGACTCGACGAGATCGATCCACGTGTCTGCGCCTCCCCGTGCACGCAGCGTGAGCCCCGGCGTCGGAGTGAAGTCTCGCGTCGTCACCCGCACTGCGCCGCCGAACGAGTCGACGACGTCACGGCCAGTCGACTCCACGAACGACGCGGGCCGCACCCGTTCACGGCGCTCCAGTTGTCGTTGCCACGAGCCGACAGCGTCGATGGAGACGTCGTTGAAGACGAGCGAAGCCTTTGCGTAGCCCAGTGTGCGGAACTGCTCGGTGATGGTGAGGCACTCATCGAAGCGCGCTCCGGGCGGCGGACACTGATCAGTCCGTGGCGCGTCGAACTGCCGATAGCCATAGAGCGCGAGCGTCACCGAGTGCGCCTCACCGAAACGAACGGTCGCGCGGCCATCGAAGCTGAGCTCCTTGAAGCCGGTGCCGAGCTGCGTTCGGCCATCAGGGAGGAAACGAGGAACGTCGGGCGTGCCACCACCCAGGTTGCGAACGGAGCCCGCGCTCTCGAGCAGGCCGACGTTGCGACCACCGACACCGCCGATGAAGCCCACGTTGCCGACCGCTGCTTCCACCTGCGCGCGACCGCCGAGTTCGTCATCGGCGCTGCGACCCTTCAGCGTCACCGACGACTTCAACACCGGCCCTTCACGTCCATCGGGAGCGTCGAGCGGCTTCACCGCCACCACGCCACCGAGCGCATCGGCGCCAAACCACGTCGAGGCTCCACCACGCAGCACCTCGAGCGTGTCGATCGTCGCGGAGTCGAGCGTGAAGAAGTACTGGTTCGGTCCCTGCCGCCACGTCGACGTGTTCAAGCGAACGCCGTCGAACATCAGCACCGTCTGCTGGCCCGTCAGCCCGCGAATGAAGACCGACGCCTGACCGTGGGCCGTGCGCTGCACGAAGACACCAGGCTCGAAGCGGACCGCATCAGGAGTACTCCGCGGAAGCCGGCGATCGAGGTCCGCTCGTCGCACCACGCTCGAGGCTCGGTCGTCGGGAACGTTCTCGCGCGTTCCGGTGACGACGGTCTCGAGTTCGACGCTCGCATCATCAACTCCTGCGTCGACCTGGTCGGCTGGAACTACGACGACGGACTCGAGTTCGCGGGCTTCGACTCCGGAGTCGAGCCGGTCACGTGGAACCACGGCGACGAACTCGCTCACTGCTTCGACTCCGGCGTCGAGCTGGTCGAATAGAGCCGCGACGCCGGGCTCGAGTTCGCTCCCTGCGTCGACTTGAGCTTCGGCGACGCCCGCGGCGACGAGCCACACCGTCAGCAGCACTCGAAGCGTCGACCCCACTGCGGCCGCACTCTATTCTCGCTCCTCATGAAGAAGCCCACCTCCATCGAGGCCTACGTCGCTGCGCTTCCCCCGAAGACGAAGAAGCTCGTGACACAGCTGCAGTCCGTCATTCGCAAAGCAGCGCCCGGCGCGACCGAGAAGCTCAGCTACGGCATGCCGACCTTCGCGCTCGCGGGAAAGAACCTGGTGCACGTCGCCGGCTTCGAAGGCCACGTCGGCCTCTACGGAGCACGCGCCATGGAACTCGAAGGCGAGCTCGCGAAGTATCAGACCGGCAAGGGCACGCTGCGCTTCGAGCTCGACGCGCCGCTTCCAGTGAAGCTCGTGCAGCAGCTGGTCAAGCTGCGCGTCGCCGAGAACGTGGAAGAGGCCGAGACGAAGAAGGCCCGCAAACGTTGACGCTCAGTGGTCGAGCGCGCCGTCGACCATCTGCCCGTCGAGAATCTGCAGCGCCCGGCGTGCGTGCTGCACCACCCGCGGGTCGTGCGTCGAGAAGAGAAACGTCACGCCCTGGTTGCGGTTCAGCTCGAGCATCAGGTCGATGATCTGCGCGCTCGTCTTCGAGTCGAGGTTGGCCGTCGGCTCGTCGGCGAGCACGAGGCGCGGCGTGGTGATGAGCGCACGCGCGATGGCCACGCGTTGACGCTGACCACCCGAGAGCTCGTCGGGTTTGTGGTGCAGGTACTCCTTGAGCCCCACGGCCTCTGCCAGCTTCTCGACGCGCGCCCGCAACGCGCCCGCCTCTTCCGGGTTCTGTCGCACCGCACACGGGAACTCGATGTTCTCGGCGACGTTCAGCACGGGGATGAGGTTGAAGTTCTGGAAGATGAATCCAATCTTCTGATTCCGCACGTCGGCGAGGTCGTCGAAGTCCTTGTTCGAGACGTCGATGCCGTCGAGCACGTACTTGCCTGCAGACGCGCGATCGAGACAGCCGATGATGTTGAGCAGCGTCGTCTTGCCGCTCCCGGAAGGGCCCGTCACGACCGTGAACTCGCCGACGTCGATGAAGAGGTCGACGCCACGCAGCGCCACCACCTCGGTCATGCCCAGCTGGTACGACTTCTTGATGCCTGACAGCTCGATGAGGTGTGCCATGCGAACGGCTCCTTGCTGCTTCAGAAGAACGCGCGCGCTTCGAACATCGCGCGGAACGCAAACGGGGTGACGCCGAACTCCGACACCGCGAGGCCCTGCGGCGTCTTCACCGCGAGCGCGTCGGGGCCCTGCACCGGAACGAACGCGAGCACCGACAGGTTGAGCCACTCGGTCGCAGACCAGGTGATGCTGGGCGTGATGGTGGTCGAGAGGTCTCGCAGATTCGCGATGACGACGGCCTGCGCGGTGAAGTCTTCGAAGATGCGCGGCTTCTGGTACGTGAGAAACGCGTAGTGCCGCCCGCGCGGGTCGAACGCGAAGCGCACGGGCAAGCCATCTGCCGAGGTGCCGCCGAACACCGCTGACGCGCCGGGGAAATTGGCGACGTCGACACCCAGCGACCGCGCTTCGGGAATGAGCCCCAGCGCGTTCGCGAAGTCCTGGAAGTGGTCCTGGTTCCACCCGTCGTGCTGGTACAGGTACTCGAGCGACAACATCGAGTCGTCGCCGAATTGGTAGCGGCCGCCGACGAGCACCTTCGGTCGCAGCTCCGTCTCGTTCAGGTGCGTCTTCGACGCGTACGCCGTCTTCGCGATGGAGCACTGCAGCGCCGACATCACGTTCTTCACGCAGGCGCCGTTCAGGTAGTCGCGCGTGCTGCCCGTCTGGAACAACGCCTCGCCGTGCACCTCGAGCGCGCCGAACACGTGGCTGAACGAGAGCCCCACGCGCGGCTTCGCCTCGAAGTCGTCGACCGACTTGTTGCCGAAGAAGAACATCACGTTGATGTCCGTATCGAGGATGAGCGCGTAGGCGCGCGCGGCGAGCTGGTAGTGCAGCTGCGTGTCCTTCTGGTCCCACGCCGGGTAGCCGAGAACGTTCGTCGGAATGCTCGCCGTCTGCTTGAGCACCGTGGGCGCGAAGACCACCGTGAACGTCGCGAACGAGAGCGGTGCTTCGACCTGCGCCAGCCACGCGCCCGAGCGCTGAAACGTGGGGTCCGTCGGGTCGCGGCGCGGATTGAGCAGGTCGGTCGGGTTGAAGGCCATACCCGGCCCCCAGACGATGCGCTTCTTGCCGATGAGCACGTTCAGCTCGGGGATGAACTCGTGCGAGATGAAGAGCTCGTTGATGTTGATGACGGGCTGCACCTGCGGGCTCGTCTTGTCGGCCAGCGCCACCTCGCGACCTTCACCGTCGACGCCGCGGTAGAAGCCGCCCCAGTTCGCGACCACCGACACGTCACTCGAGAAGTACGAGTGTGGCCGCACGCTCACCTTGATCTGCGTGTTGAACTCCACGAACTGCTGCAGCTGCGGAATGTCGCTGGTCGGCAGCGGGCCCCACGTGCGCGCGCGGGTGAACTGGGTGCGCGACATGCCGTAGCCGGTGACGTCGACGACCTTGTTGAAGAGGGGCTCCTTCGGCGCGGGCGCATCGGCAACGGGAGCTGCGACCGCCTCGGCGGGCACACCACCATCCTCCTCCTGCGCGAGGACCGGCGCCGCCATCACCATCACCAGCAAGAGGAGCCTCGACACGGTGGCCTCCGTCACTTCCCGAGGTCGGCCTGCATGAAGCGCTGCGGCGGCGCGTCGACGTTCAGCTTGAACGACTTCGTCACCATCTCGCTCTTGCGCGCCTTCACCACTTCGTTCTGCATGAGGATGCGGCCCGGGCGCACGAAGCCCTTCTCGAACTCCTTGTGCTCACTGAACGTGGCCGAGCGGATCATCTGGCCCGAGGTGCCGAAGTACTCGCCCTTGAGCGGCTGCAGGTCGCTCTTGCGAACGATGAGGCGAATCTTGTCGTAGGCCGTCTCGGTGCTCTTCGCCTTGAGCTCGACGGTGACGTTCTCGGGCGCCGCCGAAGGGACGATGACCGCGTCGTAGTCGACCGTGTAGTTCACGCGCAGCACGTCGGCGTTGTTGAAGTCACCGCCCTGAAAGCTGTCGCGGTTGGCGATGCGCGTCGCGCGCTTCAGGTTCGGCAGGTACACCCACGAGTTGTCGCCGAGCCGCAGAATCTCCTGGCCCTTGACGCTCGCGGGCTCTGAGAACCACACGCGAAACTTGTCGGCGTCGCGCTTCAAGAACTTCATGCCGTACGTGCGCGAGGTGCCGTCTTCGCGGGTGGCGGTCATCTCGGCCAGAGACTCGAAGGTCGCAGGGCCCATGATGCTGTCGTACTTCGCGAGCACGTCGGCGGCGGTCGGCTCTGCAGCGAACGCGAGTGAGGACACGAGGGACAGCAGGAGTGAGGTCTTCATGAGCGCAATGCCTCCACGGGGTTGAGACGAGACGCGCGGAACGCTGGCCACAGCCCCGCGACGAGGGCTCCGAGCAACGCGACCAGAATCGCCGCGAGGGTGAACGTGTTCGTGGCGAATGGCCGCAGCACGTTCGAGCCAGAGAGGCCCGAGAGCTGAAAGGGAATGCCGCGCGTGTGAAACACCAGCAGCACGGCCCGGCCGACGAGCGCGCCCGCGAGCCCTCCCGCGGCACCGATGACGCCGGCCTCGATGAGGAACATCTGCATCACCTGCGCGCGCCGCACACCGACCGCGAGCAGCGTGCCGATCTCGCGCACCCGCTCGAAGACCGACATCAGCATCGTGTTGATGATGCCGGTGAGCACGATGAGGAAGAGCACGAAGGCCACCGCGCCCAACACGAAGTTCGAGCGCGCGATGAGGTCACGCACGAAGGGCTGCAGCTCCTTCCATGTGTGCACCTCGTACTCGGGCCCGAGCACCTGGCGCAGCGCTTCGGCCGTCTCGTCGAGGAACTGCAGGTCGTCGACGCCGAGCACGTACTCCGTGACCCGGCCCTCGAGCCCCACCAACTGTTGCGCGGTGCCGAGCGGTAACGTCACCACGCGCTTGTTCTCGAAGGGAAAGCTCGAGGTCGTCAGGCCCTTCACCTTCAAGTCGAGCGCGTTGGAGCGGCCGCTCGGGCTCGACGACTGCAACGTCACCATCGCGCCCGGCTCGACCTTGAACGACTGCGCGAGCTCGAAGCCCAACAGCGTGACGGAGGTGCCATCGGTCACTTCGAGCGGAGCGCCCTTCGCCACCAGCGTGCGCGCCTTCGGGCAGGCTTCCTGTTCGTGCGCCAGGTCCATGCCGCGGCCGATGAACATCGTCTGCTGCGAGCCATTGCTGACGAGGCCGTTGAAGGTGATGCGACCGGTGACGCCCTTCACGTGCGGCACCGCAGCGATCTTCGCGCGCAGCTCGTCGGTGTACGGCAGGTTCAGCTTCGTCGGCACCGAGTCGGCGTTCTCGATGTAGCCGGAGCGGTGAATCTGAATCGCGCCGCTGCGGCCCTGCACGACGTCGTCGGTCATCATCTTCGCCATGCCGCCGGTGAAGCCGCGCACGATGAGCACCATCGCGACGCCGAAGACGATGGTGATGCCGGTGATGAGGCTGCGGCGCCGGTTTCGGCCGACGTTGCGAAGAGCGAGTTTCGGGAGTCTCGAGCTCATGTGTGCGCCAGCGCTTCCACGGGGCGCAGCCGGCTCGCACGCCAGGCCGGCCACAGTGACGCGAGCGCCGCGCCGGCGGTGGCCTGCAGAATCGCGCGGCCCACGAAGAGGAGGTCGACCGACGGCCGCAGCATGCTGGGCACCTTCGCCCCCGGAGCGGGAATCGAGATGCCGTGCGCGTTCATGTACGAGACCCAGAGGTAGCCGAGCACCGCGCCGATGGTGCCGCCGATGAGGCCCAGCACCACGCCTTCGCCGATGAAGAGCGAGACGATCTGCCGGCGCCGCATGCCCACCGCGAGCATGGTGCCGATTTCACGCACGCGCTCGAGCACGCTCATCAGCATCGCGTTCACGACGCCGAGCAACACCACGAAGAGGAAGATGCTCGAGACGATGCCGAAGACGAAGTCCTGCGTCTCGACGATGTCCTTCACGAAGGGAATGCGCTGCTCCCAGGTGTGCACCTCGAAGTCGGGGCCGAGCGCGGCCTGCACGGCGTCACGGGTCGCTTCGAGCGGCGCGCCTTCGGCGAGGTCGAGCCCGTACTCGGTGACGCGGCCCTCCATGCGCAACAGGGCTTGCGCGGCGCCGAGTGACATCACGCCGACGCGCCGGTCGTTGGGCGTGGCCGAGGCGAGCGTTCCCACCATCACCACGTTCACGCCGTTGAGCGACGAGTCGCGGTCGGGCGCGAGAATCGCGAGGCGCTGCTCGAGCGGCGGGAGCTCGGTGCCCACCTTCCACAGAGGCACTTCGACTCCCTTCGCGAAGTCGTCGTTGAGCAGCACCTGCTCCGAGGTTGCTGACTCGAGCATCTGGCCGCGTGCCCACTGCACCCACTCCCAGCGCTTGGGCGTGACGACCTTCTCGAGCGTGGGGTCGAAGGCCGTCATCATGAGGAACGACGTCGCGCCGCGGTCGGCCTCTGGCAAATCGGAGCCGTCTTCGGGCGCGGGCTTCTTGTCTGGCGTCGACACCTGCGCGCCGAACTCGATGCGCGGGCTCACCGCGTTCACGCCCTTCACCGCGGCCACCTTCGCGCGCAGCTCGGGCGTGTCGGCGAAGTCGAGCGTGAGCGGAGAGCCCAGCACGTTCTCGACGTAGCCCTTCTTGTGCACCTGGAGCGCGCCGAGCGTGCCGCGCATCTGGTTCTCCAGAATCTGGCGGCGCTGGCCGAGGATGAACCCCTTGATGGCCACCATCGCGCCCACGCCCGCGACCAGCGCGACGAGGGTGATGACGGTGCGGCGCCGGTTCCGCAGCAGGTTGCGAATCGCGAGCTTCAGCAGCGCCATGAGCGCCTCCAGAACGAACGTTCGTTCAGTTTCGAGCACGTCATCGACGTTTCTCCTTCTTCGCGGCGGGCTCGGGCTTCACCGTCTCCCAGAAGGAGTCGATGTGGCGCATCAGATCCGCACGCATGGCCTCGAGGTTCGGCGGACTCGTCAAGTCCGAGAGGTGCAGCACGCGGATCAGCATCAGCGGCCCCATGAACCGCAACGAGGCCGTGAGAGGGTCGATGGGCTTGATGAGGCCCCGCTCGACGAGGTTCGAGAAGAGCTCGCCGATGCGCCCGCGCACTCGCCACACCTGGGCCTGCAGGTCGAACAGACCCGCCTCTTTGAGGCGCGGCATCTCGGCCATGATGAGTCGCAGCAGGTGCCGCTCCCGGGGGGTCGACCACAGCGTCAGCACCGTCTCGCCGATGGTGCGCAGGAACTGATGGGGCCCGAGCGATTCGATGATGCGCACCAGGTCGCTCGTCATCAGCGAGTTGAGCGCGCCAGGGCCAGAAGACTCGAGCACCGTGGAGAGGATGGCGTTCTTGTTGGGGAAGTGGTGGTACAGCGCGCTCTCTCGAACGCCCACCGCCCTCGCGATGTCGCGCATCGACGACCCTGTGAAACCGTGCGTCGCGAAGAGCTCGAGCGCTCGATCGAGAATGTCCTGCCTCGTGTCGCGGCTGTCGTCCTTCTTGGGGCGTCCCACGTGCGCCAATAGAACGATCGTTCAATTCACTGTCAAGTCGATCCCCACGTGGGGGCTGTGCGACAAGCGCGACATGAGCCTCCGGTTCGCGCTGCTGACCGTCTTCACCCTCTCGTGCGCCACCACGCCTGCGCCCACGCCCGCCCCGGCTGGCGTCGAAAAGTACGGGAACGCCATCGACTGGAAGCAAGCCGGTGACGAGACGACCCAGGTGCTCTCGGGCTACCTGCAGGTCGACACCTACAACCCACCCGGCAATGAGACGCGCGGCGCGCAGTACCTCTCCGACCTGCTCGCGAAAGACGGCATCCAAAGCGAGCTCATCGAGTTCGCGCCCGGCCGCAGCAACCTCATCGCGCGCCTGCCCGCGGTTGGCACGCCGAAGGAAAAGCCGCTGTGTCTGCTCTCGCACATCGACGTCGTTCCGGCAGAGCTGGAGGCGTGGCCCAAAGAGACTGGCCCGCTCTCGGGAGCCGTCGACGCGAACGGAGACATCTGGGGCCGCGGCGCGCTCGACATGAAGGGCATGGGCGTCGTCGAGGCGATGACGCTGGTGTGGCTCAAGCGCGCGAACGTGCCGCTGAACCGCGACGTCATCCTCCTCGCGGTGGGTGACGAAGAGGTCGACAACCTCGGCATGAAGCACCTCGTCGACAACCACTGGAGCCGCCTCGACTGCGCCCAGCTCGTCAACGAAGGCGGCCTCGGTGTGAAGAACCTGCTCTTCGAGGGCCAGACCGTGTTCGCGGTGTCGGTCGCCGAGAAGGGCGCGCTGTGGCTGCGCATGAAGGCGAGTGGAGAGGCAGGCCATGGCTCGACGCCCGTGCCGCAGCGCGCGCCCACGCGGCTCATCGAAGCGATGAAGGCCGTCTCGGGTCGCCAGCCGCCGCCGCAGATTCACGCGGCCCTCTACGAACTGCTGCGTCGCATCGGTGAGCAGAAGGGCGGCGTCACGGGCTTCATCCTGCAGCGCCCCACCCTCGTGAACTGGTTCGTCACCGGCAAGCTGATGGCGAAGCCACCGACGCGCGCGGGCATCACCAACACCTGCCAGGTGACGGGCTTCGAGGGAAAGGGCTCGGCGCCGAACGTGATTCCGTCGCAGGTCGCCGCCATCGTCGACTGCCGCCTGCTGCCGGGCACGACGCCAGAGATGATGCTCGCCGAGCTGAAGGAGCTCACGAAGGACATCGAGGGCATCGAGTTCGAGACCTCGAACGGAGACGCCGCCAACGAGTCGACCTGGCAGGACCCGTTCTTCGACGCGCTCGCGCGCCAGGCGGTTGGCACCCGCACCGACGTCGTCGCCGGGCCCGTCTTGTCACCCGGCTACACGGACTCCCTGCTCGTGCGGCCGAAGGGCACCCGCGCGTACGGCATGGTTCCTTTCGAGGTCACGCAGGAAGAGCTCGCCACGATGCACGGTCGCAACGAGCGCGTGTCGAAGCAGAACCTCACGCGCGGCCTCGAGGTGCTCTTCCGCGCCGTCGTCGACGTGAGCGCAGACCCGTGAGACGAAGCCCAAAGCGAGCCTGATGAGCGGCGCGTCCTGCCTGACTTGCGACCCGGGCCGCGCGGCGAATGTGGCTCGCGACGGCGGAGTCGAACTGGGAAATCGTCCGGCAAATTCGCGGCGAAATTCCCGCTGATCTGTCAGCGCCTCTGACACCAACCGTCAGCGGCTGAGAAATCGTCGTGACGACAATGTGTGCAGACGCCTTCAGGAGCCTGCCATGTCGACCTACAAAATCCGCTCAGGTGACACTCTCTCGGCCCTCGCCGCCCGCTTCGACACCACGGTCTCGACGCTCGCGCGCATCAACCACATCGAGAACCCGAACCTCATCATCACGGGTCACACGCTGCGCCTGCCCGACGGCTTCGAGCGCCCGCAGAAGCCTGCGCCTGTGAAGCCGCACCAGGCCCAGCAGCAGCAGTCGACGCAGCAGCAGACGCCCGTTCGTGGCAGCGACGCCGTCGCTCCGACTGGCACCGCCGCGCAGTACGACCACTTCAAGAAGCAGATTCAGGACGCGGGCGGCAAGTTCCGCTCAGGCCCGAACCAGATGAACCTGCTCGGCCTGCGCACGCCGACGAACACGGGCGCGAACGGCGGCAACGGGCGCTACGACGACCGCCTCGTCATGCTGTGGAAGGACTCGCGCGGTCAGCCGCACGTGAAGTTCTACCAGTACAACACCGAGCCCGCGCGCAACATGAGCCGCTACTCCGCTGACGTGAACGGCGATGGCCGCGCTGATCAGGGCCGCGTGCCGAGCGGGTACCACGAGTACCAGCAGAGCTCGTGGAAGAACGGGTACTGCCTGCGCCCCACCGGCGACTTCAGCGTGCAGCGCGACATGAACCACGACGGCGCGTTCTCAGAGAACAAGCGCAGCGGCGGTGGCGCGTCGATGCTCTTCCACGGCGGCGGCACGTCCGGCACCTACAGCGCCGGCTGTCAGACGTTCTCTCCCTCGGAGTGGGCGCGCTTCACCCGCGACGTTCGCCAGGGCAACGGCGTCATCGGCTACACGCTCGTCGAGCGCTGAGGCCCGTCACTTCACCGAGAAGCACGACGGCAGGCGGTCGACGCCACCGAAGAACTTCTGCACCAGCTTCGACCATGCGCGCGCGTTCTCGGGCGCTCCGCACTTGAACGGCTTCTTCACCACGCGGCCCGCCATCACCTCGCGCTGCTCCTTCTGGTAGCGAAGCGCCAGGTCGGCTGCGTACTCGCGCACGCCGTTGCCGGGCATGAACGAGTAGTACGTGCCGCCCTTCACGATGAGCGGCTCGGGCACGTAGCGCGTCAGACACTCGATGCCGGTGCCGCACTTCTTCACGATGGCGTCGTAGTCCTCGCCGAGCTCCCGCAGCGACCAGTCGTCGTCGTTCAAGTGGAAGATCTCGTGAAACAGCAGCCCACGCACGACGGGCAGTGAGCCGTTGAGCGTGCCGTTCACGTTGTACGAGACGGTCCAGTCGATGGCGAAGGCCGCGGGCGTGCGCTTCTTGATGGAGCGGAAGAACCGCACCTCGAGCGCGCGCCAGCGATAGCCGATGGGAGCTCCCGCGAGGGTCTGCGTGTCGCTGAGGAACGCATCGATGTCGGTGAGCGCGCCGGCGGCGAACTCGAGGTGCTTGCGTTCGTCGAGCATCGGCAGCTGGGGCACGAGGTGAATCATGCCGCGATAGCCACCCTCGAAGTCCTGCTCGGGCAGCACGCCGACGACGTGACCCGCGCGGTCGTAGAGCTCGATGGCCAGCTTCACGGCCTGTGGGTCTGCCGCGAGCCGCGTCTTCATCAAGCAGCGAATCTGCTCGTCGTCCGTGCCCTCGGTGCAGCCCTTCACCTCACCCGCGACGAGCGTTCGCGCCTGTGCCGCAGAGATGTGGGGCGTCGAGAGCGCCTCCTTCAACGTTGTTTCGGCCAGCGCGCCGAACGCCCAGCAGATCACCAAGACGCCCCAGCGCATGAGCTCCATTCGGAGGCAGAGGACACCCAACTGTCAACCTCGGTTCCGATTGACGCAGCTCAGAGGCTCGTGTGGCCGAGCACTCAGTGGTTTGCTCGGCCCGCGATGTCGAACGACGACGACTGGTCTGAAGAGAAGTTTCGCGCGTTGACGCTGCACTCGGTCGACATCATCTCGCTGCTCGATGGCCAGGGGCGGCTGCTGTTCAACTCGCCGGCGACGGTGCGCATCAACGGCTTCACGCCCGAAGAGCTGCTCAACCGCGAGACGTTCGAGCTCGTTCACCCCGACGATCGCGCCGAGGTCGGCCGCGTCTTCGCCGACGTGCTCGCCACGAAGGGCACCGTGCGCCGCGTGGAGTACCGCTACCTCACGAAGGACGGCCGCTGGTTGTGGATGGAGGCCGTCGCCAGCAACCAGCTCGACAACCCTGCGGTGCGCGGCGTGGTGGCGAACTCCCGTGACATCTCGGAGCGAAAGGCCGCCGAGGCCGAGCGCGCGCGCCTCGAGCAGAACGTGCAGCACCTTCAGAAGCTCGAGAGCCTTGGCTTGATGGCCGGTGGCGTCGCGCACGACTTCAACAACCTGCTCGCCGTCATCCTCGCCGAGGTGAGCGTCGCCCGCGCAGACGCGAAGAGCACGACTGACGCGCTCGAGCACATCGAGAAGGCCGCGCAGAGCGCAGCGGCGCTCACCAGACAGCTCCTCTCGTCGTCGGGAAGAGATCGCGCGAAGGCGGTGGCGACCGACCCTCGGGCCGTCATCGAGACGGCCGCGCCCCTGCTCCAACGGGCCGCGCGCGGGGTGACGCTCGACTGGAGGCTGGACCCGAAGGTGCCCGCCGTGCGGTGCGACCCCGTGCAGCTCAATCAGCTGCTGATGAACCTCGTCATCAACGCAGCCGAAGCGAGCGAGGGCCGTGGCGTTGTCAGCGTTCGGCTGCTGACCCGTGAGGTGACCGCGACCGAGCTGGCCGAGGGCCCACTCACGGCGGGCTTCGCGCCTGGCCGCACCGTGGTGCTCGAGGTGCATGACGCGGGGCACGGCATGACGCCCGAGACGCTGCGCCACGTCTTCGACCCGTTCTTCTCGACCAAACGCCCAGGTCGCGGTCTCGGGCTCGCCGTCGTCGCCAGCTTCGTGCGCGGGCACGGCGCCGCGCTTCACGTTCGCTCCACGCCTGGCGCGGGCTCGACGTTCTCACTCTTCCTGCGCCCGACCGATGAAGCCATCGTCGCCGCGCCGCCACCGACCACCATGCACTTCGTGGGACGGGCGCTGGTCATCGACGACGACGCGTTGGTGCTCCGCACGACGACGAGGCTGCTCACGGCCCTCGGCTTCACGTGCGTCGGGGTCAGCACCGGCGCCGAGGCGCTCACGCGCTTCCGCGAGGACGTCACCGCGTGGACCATCGTCGTTTCGGACCTGCTGATGCCCGACGTCGACGGCGCGACGACGGTCGACCAGCTGCGCGGGCTCAACCCGAAGCAGCCAGCGTTGTTCGTCTCGGGCTACTCGGCAGGTCACGGCACCGAGCCAGACGTGCGCACCGGCTTCATCTCGAAGCCCTTCACCGCAGACGCGCTCACCGCCGAGCTGGCGAGGCTGGTACCGCACGCCGTCGTTCAGGGCATCGGCACGCGCTGACGAACCGAGGCGACGCCGGTTGACGCACTCAGCTCGAGCTCGCCACCTTCGAGACCGTCGTGCGCCAGGACGATGGAGCCACCCGTCGCGCGCAGCGTGAGCGTCGTACGCTCGACACCGAAGTGCGCGACCGAGAGAAACGGCGCGGCCGTCGCATTCCACTCGACCCGCACGCGCTGACCATCGACGCGGCTGACACGAACGCCCGCGAGCGAGACGGGCCGGGCGAGCTGACGAAGCGCGACGACGCCGTGGTGCAGCAGCTCGACCGAGCGGAGCGGCCCCACGTCGGCGACCAGCCCGAGCAGATGTTCGTCGTCGGAGTCGGAGACCTTCGCCACCCGCAGCGCGCGCTGATGTTCGACACCGTCCATCGTCGTGAGCCGCACCGACCAGTCGGAGTTCTCGACGAGGGTTCGCGCACCCAACAGCACGTGCAGCGGCTCGAGCTGAATCGAGGCTCCCCGAATGACAGCGGAGACCAGCACCGAGGGCTCGAGCACCATCGCCTGCGGCGGCGTCGGCCCGTAGTCCTGGTCACGCTCGAGCGCGCGCTGCGCACCGACGTACGTGTAGTCGCTGATCCACGTCGGGCCGCAGTAGCTCATCAGGTCGACGTACTGCGCCGGGTTGATGAGCGACTGGCCGTTCCACCCCCACGAGCCGAGGTTCGCGTTCGGGTACGGGTACGACGGGTCGGCGCCCGCGGCACCTCCACACGGAGCGTGGTTGCGACCGAAGTTGTGCCCCAGCTCGTGCGACGCGACGCCTTCGTTGTCGTCGCGACCGATGGCCGTGGGCTGGCCGAGGTAGCCGATGCCCGCGATGCCGTACGAGCCCGCGCGAACGAAGCCGTAGTAGTGACGTGAGCTGCCGTCGGCGCCGCGCACCTGGGCAATCTCGGAGAGCAGCGCGCCCCAGCTCGAGACATCACCGCCCGAGGGAACCTGACTGGTGGTGTACGGCGCGCGCGTGCGAGACGTCAGGCCGGCCAGCGGCCACTGCGCGACCATGGTGTCCTCGAGGTCGGGCACGCTCGAGGTGGTACCGCTGACGACGACGGGCACCGAGGTGAGGTGCAGCACGTTGCGACGCCCGATGGCCGGCGTGTTTCGCAGCTCGTTGTTCTGCTCGTTCGACTCGGGCAGCGAGTCCATCGCGTCGGCCACGACGGTGAGCTCGAGGCCTGGCGCGACCCACGCTCCGGGAATCGTGCCGCGGTACTGCCGTGAGAGGTCGACCGGCGCCATCGCGTGCGTCGCAGGACCGGTGAGGCGTTGGCGGCCCAGCTCCATTCCCGCGCGACGCCCGATGACCTCGACGACGCTGCCGAGGCCCGGCGTATCGGACAGCACCTGCGCGACGACGAGCGCAGGCTTGCCTTCGACGAGCTTGAGCGTCGGCGACACGACCGACTGACCGAGCTGTACCGACTCGACACGAACGTCACCAACCGGCGCGACGCCGTTCAGCGTCACCGTCTTCGTCACCACGCCACCACGTCCATCACGCACCGTCAGCGTCACCGTCGTCGCACCACGCGCCGTGACTTCGACGGCATGCCGGCCCATCGAGCACGGCACGGGACCGCCGGGTATGAGTTCGCACTGCACGTCGTTCGAGTCAGGGTCGCTCGCGTCGATGGAGAGTGTCGAGGTGAACGGCGTGACGCCGGTCGTGCGTGAAGCCGAGAACGTGGTGATGCGCGGCAGTTGATTCGGCGCGAGCAGCACTTCGACCTGCAGCGTTCGCTCCGTCTGCTGCGCCTCTTCGTCCACCACCACCAGCCGCAACGTCGCTGCGCCAGGCGTCATCCACTTCACGTCGGTCGCACGCTCGCTGGAGCAATCGCCGAGCTCGATGCGCTCCCCCGACGACGACTCCAGCCTGCAGGCCAGCCCGCTCCCGCGAGGATGGGTCGCGCCAACCGAGCAGCTCAGCGGCACGGTCGCCTCGATGCTCGACTTCACGCACGAGAAGACCGTCACCTTCGGAGCGCCTGAGACCCCGATGACCCCATCGACCGGGCCCCGCTCCTCCTGCAACACGGCCTGGCCTTCACAGGCACCGAGAAGAACCGCGAGGAGCAGTCGCCGCATGCCGGCTTTCAGTGCAAGGCGGACGCCGGGCGTTCTCGAACGCCAACGTGCTGCGAACACGAACACACCCCTGTGCAGCCTCGTCTTCAGGCCCTGCGCGCGGCCGCTCCACCAGCGCTGCATTTCTCGGCGAGTGAAACCGGTGTGCACCACCGTGAACACGTCTCGTGGCGTCGGCTCGCCCTCTCAAGTAGGGGACCAGCCCATGCGCAACGCGATGCTGGTCGGGGCAGTGCTGCTGGTGGCGTGCGGTTCTCCGATGACGACGGACGCGGGCGTCGATGCGGGCGTCGAGGTCGACCCGGTGTTCAGCGTCTCGGGCACCGTCGCGATTCACCCCGACGCGCTCGATGCGGGCCTCACCTCGCTCGTCGGACTCACCGTGCGCGTGGAGGAGCCGCTGAAGGTGGCGGCGAACAACCCGGCCGGCGTCTTCTCGACCGCGACGCTCGATGGCACCGCGCGCTTCTCGGTGCAGAACGTGTCGAACGAGCTCGTGAACCTGGGCGTGGCGGTGGGCCTTCGTGACGATGGCGACGCGGGTGTGCCGAAGGTCGTTCGCTCGGCCACCGTCGTCTACGACGTGCTGCTCGTCGGCAAGAAGCCGCTCGGCGAAGTGAAGGACCGCGTGGCCTACGCGATTCCCACCGGCTTCCACGACAAGCTCACCGCGCTGCTCACGCCCGCGCGCCTGCGCATGCTCACGCCTGACGCACCGAAAGACACGCTCATCGCGGCAGGCTGCATTCTCGGGAAGGTGCTCGATGCGCAGGGCGCTCCGGTCAGCGGCGTCACCATCACGCCGAGCGCCGGCAGCGTCGCGTCACGGTTCTTCTACCCGAGCGCCGACTTCACCAGCCTGGGAACCGCGACGTCGTCGAACGGCCTGTTCCTCTACGTGCACGAGGGCACCGAGCTCGTGCAGCAGTTCAACTTCAAGGTCGAAGGCCGCACCGAGTACAAGCAGCGCAACGCCGGCGCCGTGAACAACGCGTGCCTCGTGGTGATGGTGACGCCGGGCAGCTGAGGCTCAGGCGCCGAGCACTTCGTCGACGTGCCGGCGAAGACCGGCCGGCCCACCAAAGTGCTCGATGACCTTCAGGCCGCGCGCGCGGGCGAGCGGAACGAGCGCCTCTCGAGAGGCCGGCTCGACACCGCCACCGATGAGGAAGGCGTCGAAGGTCTGTGACTCGAGCGCCCGCTTCGCGTCGTCGTCGGTGAAGGTCGGCACCACCTCGAGATCGCTCAGCAGGGCGCGCACGCGCTCCATGATGTCGGGAGAGCGGCCCAGCACGAGAAGTCGTCGTCGCGTCGTCATGGCTCACAGGTGCTTCGCAGACCGCGAGCTCGCAACGTCACCGCGTCAGGGACAGCAACGCAGCTGGGCGAGCGAACGCACCGAGCCCGAGCCGCCGACGTAGAGGAACTCCGAGGCAGGGTTGAGCACGCCGCAGAGCGGCTCGTTCGTCGTGTCCCACGAGGCGGGCGTACCGAAGCGCAGGTGCCGCATCGTGAACTCGGTGCAGACGGAGCACGCTGCCGCCTTCGATGGCGCGTCGAGCATCGGGTCCTGCGCGTGGGCCTTCAGCGCATCCAACTGAGCGACCGTCGTGCCCACGCACCAGTCCTTCGCGTGGGCGACGTGGAAGACGCGCGCGAGCGTCACCGCGCGGTCCGAGCCGGCGCCACTCCACGGCAGCGGCGGGTCTTCGTACGAGGTCGGCGTCGCATACGCGCCGTTCGCGCCCACGCCCATGAAGTCACCCATGCCGCCTTCCGCCAGCGTCGTGCCCTGCGGGTCGTCCTTCGCGGTGATGCGCGCCATCGTCGACACGCGCTCGAGCGACACGCGGAACTCGTTCTTCGTCTTCTTCGCCACCGGCACCTTGCCCGACGCGCGCGCCACCTGAGGCACCAGCCACGACGCGAAGCGCGCATCGAGCGGCACCGTCGTCTGAATCGTCGCCACCTTCAGGTGAATCGCCATGCCGCGCACGATGGCCTCGTTCGTCGCGCGCTGACCGAAGCAGTGGTCCGACGTCGGGTCGACCGAGCTCAGCCCCGTCGCGGGAGTGCCGAGGGCGCCGTGCACACGCCCGGTTGCCTGGTACACCCGCAGCGCACCCGAGGTCGCGCAGTCGAAGAAGCGCTGACGCTGCGGCGCCGTCATCTGCGAGAGGTAGAGGTCTCCGACGGCGTTCGAGACGAGGCCGTCTTTCGCGACGAAGCGCACGTCGTCCCACGGAGCGCAGAGCGCGTCGTTCACGTCGTACGTCGTCCACGTGGGCAGGGCCTGCAGCACGCCGCGCGCGCCGTGAATGAAGCCCGACACCAGCGCCGAGAGCACCGCGCGGTCACGCTTCTCTTCGATGGTCGCGCCGGGGAACTCATCGAGGTTCGACGAGCCCCACCGCTGCCACATGTGCCCCATGCTCCACGCGTCCTGCAGGAAGTGCTGGCCCATCGCCTCGAGCGCGAGCGCCTCGACTTCACACGCACGCGACACCTCGGGGAAGCGGCCCTGCAACGAGTCGCTCACCGTCTTGCACTCGGCGGCACGGGCGAGCGCGAGGGCGTGAGCACGGGCGTATGAGCGCTGCGACTGCGGCACGAAGTGGTTCGAGTTCACCGGGCCCATGTGGCTCGCGAAGTCGTGGCACAGCGTCGCGTCAGTGCCGTCGTTCAACGGACACGTCTCATGGCCGCTCGCCCAGTCCCACAGGGCGTACGAGAAGTCGGGCAGCTGCGAGAGCTCCGCGATGGTGAACGTGCGCGTCCGCGAGCGCGTCGTCTGCTCGAACGGCGCCGGACGGAGCGTCGGCTGCGGCGTGCCCGCGATGTCGACGGTGGCCGAGGTCGTGAACACGTCGAGCGTCTGCGGCATCGAGAGCGCTGCTGGCAGACCTGCCTGCTCGCGCGTCTGTTCGAACAGCTGGCGGTGCTCGTCGCTCGGACCAATCCACCGTTGGCGCGCCGTCTGCGGACCTGCCGAGGGAGAACATGGCCGACCGTTGGCTTCGAAGCAGACCGAGTCCCACGCGAGCGCGCGCAGCGGCAACACCGAGAGCAGCACGACGAAGCGCGAGCTCATGGGACCTCCAGCGCGGCGCGCACACCGGGGAAACAGTCGGGCTCGCGGAAGAGCACCTTCTCGAGCGCGACCTTCGGCGTCAGGCCCGCCGTGACTTCGCTCGTGAAGGCGTCGTGACAGGCCTGCGGGCAGCACGCCTGCTCCGTCCACGGGGTCGACGTCGTGCAGGTGCGCACGGTGGAGAAGCAACGGTCGAGGGTGAACGAAGGCGGCGCGTAGCAATACGAGAGCAGGTCGGCGCACTCGCCCAGCGCCGTCAGCGCGTCGCTCTGGGTCGGGTCGATCTCGACGCGCGCGTTCGCCACGTCGGCGAGCAGCTTCGTGGCGCCCGTGCCGAAGACGGCCAGACTCGCGATGGGCGGCAGCTGGGGCAACGCGAACCCGCCACCTGCTCCGGAACCGCCGCCCGCGCCACCATCACCCGTGCCTCCCACCGGACTGCACGCCGACAGCAACAGCACCCCCAGGAGTCGTTTCATGCTTCGCCTTTCGTGCACGACCGATGCCCGCGAAGTCTCGCATGGAGCCCACCGATTCCCGTGGCGCACGTTGCGCAAAAGCCCGCGCAGCTGACAGCTCCGCCCGGGCGTCGGTGTCAGAAGTGACGGACGCCAGCAGAGGCGCATTGGAACCTTCCGTGGCTTCGCTATGAGAACGTCATGGCGGTTCGGGGATTCGAAGTGACGGCGGTGTACGTGTCGGGGTTCAAGAAGGCGCTCCACGACCTGGGGCTCCTCGAGCAGGTCGTCGCGAAGGTTCGGCCCGAGACGAAGGCCGTGCTCGACGCTCCGTTCAGCGCACGCACCCACGACGCCGATGTGTTGCGAGACCTCTCCGACGTCCTGCACGCGATGGCGGGCGTCGAGACGTTTCAGAAGCACTCGTATCTGATGGCCCGCGACTCGCTCGGGAAGATCCTCACGCCGATGTTCAAGGTGGCGCTCGCGCTCACTGGCCGCTCACCCGCGACGCTGCTCGCCCGCGTTCCTGATTCGGTGCACCAGGCGCTGCGTGGCGTGAAGGCGACGTGGCTTCCCGATGGCGACAAAGCAGGCGTGCTGCGCATCGACTACCCCGAGCCCGTGACACCGGTCGCCGCAGACGGCTGGCGCGGCACGCTGCGGTTCCTCTTCGAGCTCATCGAAGGGGTGCCTGCGCGCATCGTGAAGATCGAGACGCTGAACGAGGTGCGCACGTTGGCGATTCACGTGCAGTGGTAGCTCACATGCCGCCGTCACAGACGGTGCTCGTGAGGCAGACGTTCTCCATCGCCTGTGGGCCGGGCAGCCGACAGCACGCGCCGGGTCCGTACGCTCCGCACTGCGCGACGTCGGTGCAGGTGGCGGCGCAGTAGTTCCGGAACGGGCCGAAGACGAACCAGCACATCATGCCGGGGCCACAGTCGTTGGGCGCCGAGCCGCAGTCGTCTCCCGGGCCAAGCAAACCGCCGTCGCCCAGCCCGGCATCGACCTCTCCCGCGTCGGGCTCACCGGCATCTTCGATTCCCGCGTCGACGATTCCTGCATCCACGAGGCCCGCGTCCACCGGGCCGGCATCGGGAACACCCGCGTCCATCGGCCCCGCATCGGGAACGCCCGCGTCCATCGGCCCTGCATCGGGAACGCCCGCGTCCATCAGACCGGCATCTGGAACGCCCGCGTCCATCACGCCGGCATCGACCCCACCATCGAACCGAATGCCCATGTGCGGCCACTGCCTCACCGAGCCCGCTTCGAGCGAGCCGTTGGTGAGCACGATGCCGCGGCCGAGCGTGTCGACGAGATCACCACCCACGGCGACGAAGCCTGAGCGCGACGCCAGCACCGCGTGCAGCCCAAAATCAGTCACCGCTTTGCGCTGCGCGAACGTGTCAGTCCGCCCTTCGGCGACGTAGCCGTTGAGGCCGACGATGACGGTGTCTCCATTGCCGTTCACCGCCACGCCGTTGAGCAGCTGCGGCGTGCCCGGAATCGTCACTGGCGTCCACTGCCCGGCGAAGCGGCGCAGCATCACCGGCCGCTGCAACCCGCCGACGATGTACGTCTCGCTCGAGTTGCCATGCACGGTCGTGAGGCGGTCGCCGAGCCCTGCCATCTCGAGCGTCAACGTCTCGGGAAGGCCGCGCCCGATGAGCCCGCGCTCTCCGACGAAGAACGTGTCGGTCGCCGAGCGGCCCCACACCTTGAAGAACGCGCGCGTGTCTGAGGCTGGGAGCGCCGCGACCTCGCTCCAGCCTGACGGAGTGCGCCGCAGCACCAACGGCTTTGGAGCGCTGACACTCACCACCCCACCGACTGCGACGAGATCGGTCGTCGACGTTCCGTACGCACCGAAGAGCGTCGCCGCTCCGCCTTCACGCTCGACGCGCCAACGCGTGCCATCGAAGTGCGTGATGACGCCAGCCGCGCCCACCGCCCAGACGTCGTTTGCGGAGAACCCGTGCACCCACCACAGCGCCTTCGAGGTGCCTGGGTCCATCTGCCACCAGCCATCGGCGTCGTGCCGCAACACGTACGCTCCGAAGGCCGTGCCACCGACCGCGTAGAGCACGCCATCGGCCGACTCCCACGCCGAGAGCAGCGCGCCGGGTTGGTCTTCGAGCACCACGCGCCACGGCGAGCCTGCATCGACCCCCGCGTCGACGCCCGCATCCATCTGCGGTGATGGCGGAGGACACGCCGAGAGCAGCACCAGCACCAGCCATGACGCACGAATCCGAAGCACGCGGCACCGTAGCCCGAACGGAGGGACGCCCCTGCAGACGACCGTCAAACTGTGCAAGACAGCGGCGCATGGCAATCGGCCAGGGGGAGTTCGAGGCGCAGGTCGCTCCGCACCGCAAGACGCTGCTCGCGTACTGCTACCGCATGCTGGGCTCGTGGTCGGACGCCGAAGACGCGGTGCAGGAAGCGCTCGTGCGCGCGTGGAAAAGCCTCGACGCGCTCGAAGGCAAAGGCGCGTTCAAGTCGTGGCTGTTTCAAATCGCCACCCGCACCTGCCTCGACCTGCTCGCACAGCGAAAGCGCCGGCACCTGCCCGATGAAGTGCACACCGCTGGAAACGGCGACGCCCGCGCGGCCGATCCACTCCACGACTGGCTCGAGCCTGCGCCGTCGAGCGCGCTCGACCTCTCGCCCGGCCCCGAGACGGTGGTGGAGCGTCGCCAGTCGGTCGCCCTCGCCTTCCTCGTCACCTTGCAGGCCTTGCCCGCGACGCAGCGTGCGGCGCTCGTGCTCAAAGACGTGCTCGGCTTCTCGGCTGAAGAGACGGCTGCGCAGCTCGACTCGACGGTGCCTGCGGTGAACAGTCTGCTGCAACGCGCGCGGGCCTCGGTGGAAGAAGCGTCACCTCGCTGGAAGAAGCGCAGCGACGAGCCGAAGGAGCGCGAGCTGCTCGGCCGCTATCTGCGCGTGTGGGAGTCGTCTGACGTCTCGGGCCTCGTCTCGCTGCTGCGTGAAGACGCGACGATGACGATGCCTCCGATGGCGCTCTGGTTCGACGGGCTGCCCGCCATCTCGGGCTTCCTCGGCAACGCGCTCTTCGCACCGGGTGTCGACGCCCACCGCTTCAAGGCCGAGCCCATCGAAGCTGCAGGCCATTTCGCCATCGCCATCTCGATGCGCTCGGGTCCGGACGCTCCGTGGGAGCCGAACTCGATTCACCTCGTCGAAGCCGAAGGTGACCGGCTCGTGCACGTCGTCGCCTGGGTCGACCCTGCGTTGACCGCGAAGTTCCTGAAGACAGCACACTGAACGGCCGTGCCGTTCCCACGATTCGTCGCTCGCGGAACCAACGTTCACCTGCGAGGAATCGAATCGTCATGACCGCTCCGAACCACCCGTCGTCCTTCACGCTCGAGCGGCTGTCGCTGGGTGCGTTGTCGGGCCCGGAGCAGTCGACCATTTCGGCCCACGTCGCGGGCTGTGCCCAATGCCGGGCGCGGCTCGAGACGATGGAACGGCAGGCGGCGAGCTTCTCACGCTCGTCTCACTCGTCACCCGCCAGGCAGCGTGTCGTTCGCGCAGACCAGGCGTGGAGGAGGAACGCCATGCGTGCCGTGCTCATCCCTGCTGCTGCCATCGTCGCCATTCTCGTCGCCGCCCCGTGGAAAGACGCGCCCGCCGTCGACCGTCCGTCTCCCCGTCAGGGCCGAAGCCCGGTGGAGTTGAGGCCAGGCACCGCGCGGCCCACGCTGAAGACGCTCTCGTTCCGCGGGCAGCAGGTGGCGTTCGGTCAGGGCACACTCGAGGCGGCGGCGGATGAAGGCGCGTCGCGGCCGTTCGTGCTCGAGCACACCGACGTCGTCGCCGAAGTGACGGGCTTCGTCTCGGCAGTCACCGTCACGCAGCGCTTCAAGAACCCGTTCGAGAAGCCGGTCGAGGCGGTCTACGTGTTCCCGCTGCCCGAGAACGCGGCGGTCGACGAGATGACGCTGACCGCGGGTACGCGCGTGATTCGCGCCACGATTCAGAAACGGGAAGAAGCGCGGCGCCAGTACGAAGAGGCGAAGTCGCAGGGCCGGCGCGCGGCGCTGCTCGACCAGGAGCGCCCGAACATCTTCACGCAGTCGGTCGCGAACCTGCTGCCCGGCGAGTCGGTGGAGGTGTCGCTGCGGTACGTCGCGCCGCTGCGCTTCGATGACGGCGCGTACACGTTCAACTTCCCGATGGTGGTGGGGCCCCGGTACATGCCGGGCGCTCCGCTCGCTGGTGCGTCTCAGGGCACCGGCACGATGCCCGACACCGATCGCGTCGACGACGCCTCGCGCATCTCGCCTCCGCTGGAGCGCACGGGCCGCGACATCTCGGTCGAGGTTCGCCTCGAGAGCGGCGCCGTCATCGAAGAGCTGTGGTCGGTGTCGCATCAGCTGCAGTCGGAACGCACGTCGAGCTCACGCGCCGTCATCACGCTCGACGCAGCTGACCGCGTGCCGAACAAGGACTTCATTCTTCGGTGGAAGGTGTCGGGCCCCGAGACGCGCGCGGCCGTGGTGTCGACCGGCGGACCCGAGGGCACGTTCGCGTTGATGCTGAACCCCGAGGCGCAGCCGTCGAGCGACGAGGTGCTGCCGAAGGAGATGGTGTTCGTCATCGACACGTCGTGCTCGATGGGCGGCGCTCCGCTCGACGCGGCGAAGCAGGCGATGTCGCTCGCGATGCAGCAGATGAACCCGCGCGACACCTTCATGCTCATCGACTTCGCCGAGAGCGCGTCGTCGTTTCATGACTCGCCGCTGTCCAACACGCCCGAGAACGTGACGAAGGCGCTCGGCTATCTGAACGCGCTCCCGTCGGGCGGAGGCACCAACCAGCTCGCCGGTATTCGGCGCGCGCTCGACCGGCCGGCCGATGGTGACCGCCTGCGCGTGGTGCTGCTGATGACCGACGGCTTCATCGGCAACGAGCAGGAGATCTTCCACGAGACGCAGCGGCTGCTCGGCAACGGGCGCGTGTTCGGCTTCGGCATCGGCAGCTCGGTGAACCACTTCCTGCTCTCGCGGCTGTCGGAAGAAGGGCGCGGCTTCTACCAGTACGTCCGCACCGACGAGAACCCGACCGAGGCGGTGACGCGCTTCGTGAGGCGCATCGCGAAGCCGCTGATGACCGATGTGATCATCGACTGGGGCGGGCTGCAGGTCGTCGACGTGCTGCCTCGGAGAATCCCCGACCTGTTCGACGCGCAGCCGGTGGTGCTGCTCGGCCGGTACCGCAACGGTGGACCGGCGACCATCACGTTGCGTGGCCACGTGGGCGCGAAGAACGTCGAGCTCGCGACGCGCGTGAACCTCGGTGTGGCCTCGGCGGCCGCGAGCGGGCTCACCTCGATGTGGGCGCGCGCGCGCATCGAAGAGGTCGACCGGCTGCAGAAGTTCGGCGAGTTCCCCGAGGCGGCGAAGGAGATCACCACGCTCGGCCTCGAGCATCACCTCGTCACGGCCTACACGTCGTTCGTCGCGGTCGACAACACGCCGGTGACAGAGCGCGCGGGCAATCAGGTCGCCATCCCGAGCCCGTCGCCTGATCAGACCGGAGAGGGGCAGACCTACAAGCGCTTCAACACGATTCAGGTGATTCGCGGGGCCGCCTCAACGGAGCCAGGGCCGGTCGAGCCGCCTGCACCGCCGACGACGGTGGTGCTCGACCCCGCGATGCGCGCCCCCACGCTCATGACGGTGCCCCTCACGATTCCCCCCGCGCCACGGGCTGGCGGCAGCACGAAGGGCGAGGGCCGGTACGACAGCCCTCCTGCACCGCACGGCGGAGAAGACGGTGACGGCTTCGATGAGCTCTTCGACGGAAACAAGAAGTCAGGGCGCGACGCCTGGACCAAGACGCCCCCGAAGGACAACCTGAAGAGCCAGCTCGAGAGCGCAGACATCTTCGCGACCGTCGTTGCTTCCAAGGAGCAGCTCGCGGCCTGCGTGAGGGAACAGCACAAGCTCCAGCCCGAGGTGACGCACGGCAAAGTGGTGATGAAGTGGTCCATCGGCACCGACGGTCGCGTCAAGAGCGTGACCGTCGTGAGCGAAGAGTTCGCGAAGACGCCGTTCGCCGCCTGCCTCGAGCGCATCATCTGGAAGTACGTCTTCCCACGCCACGCCATCGCGGGTGAACCCGTGCAGTTCCCGTTCAAGTTCTGACCGCATGGCCTTCGACGTCGGCGAGCTGTTCGAGCGGTACCACGGGGTCGTCTATCGACGATGCCTGGCACTGCTCCGCCATGACGACGACGCGGCCGAGGCGGTGCAAGAGGTGTTCGTCGCGGCCATCTCGGGGCTCGGGCGGTTCCGGTTGCACGCGGCTCCGCTGACGTGGCTCTACGCCATCGCCACGCGGCACTGTCTGCAGACGTTGCGAAACAAGTCGTCGCACGAGCTGAAGCACGCGCTGTTCGTCGACGTGGCAGAAGCGCGCAGCGACCTCGCCGCGCGGACCGACCTCGACAAGGTGTTGAGTGCCCTGTCGATGGAGGAGCTCGAGCTGGTGACGCACGCCTTCCGTGATGGGCTGACGCAGGACGAGATCGCCGAGGTGATGCGGCAGTCGCGGAAGACGGTGGGCAAGAAGCTGAAGCGGCTGACCGAGAAGCTGCAGCTGTCGCTCGAGGCGCAGGTCGATTCCCTTCGCGCCACCGGCTGACTCGATTCGCCAGCGTGACTCCACTGTGCTCGCCCTACCGGCTGAGGTGCCGATGCGCTCAACCGCGACTGGACAATGTCGTGTGGTGGTCGCGACTCCGGCGGTCGATTCACTGCGCGCCAACCGGCTGAGGTGCGGAGGAGCTCAACCGCGACTGGAGAATGTCATTTGGTAGTCGCGACTCCGGCGGTCGATTCACTGCGGGCCACCGGGTAGCGTGCGCCGCATGCGCGCCCTCCCGCAGCGGTGGTTCTTCGTCGCGCTCGCCATCGGCATCGCGTGTGGAGCCATGCAGCCGCCTCCACTCACCGGACCGCAGCCCCGCGGCGCACCGTGCGGAGAATGCCAGCCCGGGCTGACTTGCGAGTTCTTCACCAACGGCCTGAGCGCCTGCACGCGCCGTTGCGACGCCGGCTGCCTCAGCGACGAGACGTGCACCTCGGGGTTCTGTCGCGAGTCGTGCACCACCACGGCCGACTGCGACCCGGGCAACGTGCTGTTCTTCTGCTCGCGCGAGAACCCGTCGGGCGTGTGTCTTCCCTTCACCTGCTCTGGCGCCTCCGAGATCTGCGGAAAGGGCTACGGATGCTCGAGCAACGACCGCGGCGAGGTGGGCTGCCAACCGCGCGCCATCAACGTCGGGGTGTGCCTGAAGCTTGAGTGAGTCGTCGGCGGTTCGTCGTCGCTCGTCACGGAACGAGCTCGGCAACAGATCGATCTGCGGGGCGCCTGAAGCTTCAGTGAGTCGTCGGCGGCTCGTCATCGACCTCGACCGGCTCGTCACGGAACGAGCTCGGCAGCAGATCGAACGGCATCACCTTCGCGAGCGCGAGCAGCAACAACAGCCCACCCGGCGCGGTGAAGATGGCCAGCGCGGGCACGGCCTTGGCGACGTCGATGAGCTGCTCCCGCATGGCGCGCTTCTCGTCGGCGGTCAGCTTCTGGCCGCGCGCGGCACGAGCCAGGAGCACCGACAGCTCACCGGTCTCACGAATCTCCTGCCACAGGCGGCGTGAGTTCTTCCGCACCTGCGTCGCGATGGAGTCGACGAGCTCTTCGCCCATCACATCGGCCCCGGTCGAGAGGGTGAACACGTCCATCACGTTGCGGTGCTTCGCGTAGAACTCGGCGAGGGTGAGCTCGCTGCGCTTCACCTCGTCGGGCGAGAACCCGAGCCGCGCGGCGAGCGCCTTCGTCCACGCCAGCTCCTCCGCGCTGCGCCGCCCGTCGACGATGCTGGCGAGCAGCGTCTGGTCGATGAGGAAGCGCTTCATGTCTTTGCTGCGCACGCCGGCGAGCACCTTCTTCATCGAGGGCGCGCGCTCGAAGGCCTTGCGGGCGTAGTCACGCGTGGAGTCCGCGAGCGGCTCGGGCAGGTGCAGGTCGTCGATCTGCCGGATGATGGCGCGCCGCACGGGGAAGCTCGGCTTTCGTTCGGCCGAGACAAGGCCGATGAGCACCTGCACGAGCAGCGCCTTCTGTTGATCAGCGAACGCGTTGAGCCGCTCGAGCTCGCCACGCGGAAACCGGGAGCGACGGAACCACGCGATGGCGATGCGCCCGAAGTTGGTCGCGTCGGCGAACATGGCGCCGTTGTGCAGCACGAGGCCGTAGTACGGGTCGGCGGCGAGTGAGAGCGCGCGCTGCTCGAGCGCTTCTTCGAGCCGGCTCCACACCTTCGCGGGCAGCGGCCACACCTTGTGCAGCCGCTCGATGCGCTTGTGCAGGTCTTCGGCGTCGTCGACGCGGTGGCTCCAGGCGGCGAGCAGCCCGAGCAGCTGCTCCGCGCGCGGGCCGGGCGGAGCGTCGATGTGCACCGCGACGTCGAGCGCGATGCGGCACGAGGTGCGCAGGACGGCGAGGAAGAGCTGCTCCTCGGGGCCCGACGGCTTCGCGAGCGTGCCGGTCTTCGCGGTGTCGGGCAGTGACGGCGTTCCGTAGAGCAGCCCCGACTCACGCAAGATGCCGCGCAGGTAGCGCCGCGCGCGCGCAGGCCCGGCAGGGAGCACGATGGCGTCGCGATACGACTGGCTGGTCACGTCGGGCGTGTGCTGTCGCACGACGTCGGTGAGCACCTCTTTGAGCCAGCCCCGCTCCATGCCGACGGGCGAGTAACAGGGAGCGCCCGGCATCGCCAGCGACCGCGACGAGTGTCGTTCCAGGGGCGGAATCCGCACCTCAAACGGAGCGAGCGCTCTCGTCGGCCCAACGTCCTCGCACCGCCGCGAGACCACGACCACAAGGGAACGACCACTGCTCACCGCAACGCGACGCGACCACAAGGGGAACCACCACCACGGTGGTTGAACTCGTGCTCACCGCAACGCCAGGCGACCACAAGGAGAACGACCACCACGGTGGTTGAACTCGTGCTCACCGCAACGCCGCGCGACCCCGGGGGAACGACCGCCACGGTGGTTGAACTCGTGCTCGCCGCAACGCCACGCGACCACAAGGGGAACCACCACCACGGTGGTTGAACTCGTGCTCACCGCAACGCCGCGCGACCACGAGGGGAACCACCACGGTGGTTGAACTCGTGCTCGCCGCAACGCCACGCGACCACAGGGGGAACCACCTCCACGGTGGTTGAACTCGTGCTCGCCGCAACGCCAGGCGACCACAGGGAGAACGACCGCCACGGTGGTTGAACTCGTGCTCACCGCAACGCCACGCGACCACCAGGGGAACCACCACCACGGTGGTTGAACTCGTGCTC
>CALRPN020000031.1:0-124723 GCA_943370055.1 Archangium gephyra | reverse complement strand
GGTGGGCCTCGATGGAGAGATGGCGCCGACGCCTCCTCCGCCGCCTGCTGTCGGCATCACGAGCTTCACGCGTGAGCAGCGCGCCGCCGCGATGGCCGCGCAGCAGCAGCCGTCGGAAGACTCCGAGCTGCCGCCGTTCCGCCCCACCGACCCGCCGGGCACGCTGCTCTTCCGCGGCCTCAAGCACGTCGCCAACCCGCCGCCCTGGGTGCTCGACGTTCCCGGTCTGCGTCCGCCTCTGCCCGTGCGCATGGCGCCCGGCGTCAGCCTCGAGCACCTCTACCGCGAAGGCGTGAAGACGCGCCTCGAAGGCCGCCGCCCCGTTCCCGACATGCAGGCGCTCGAGAAGGCGAAAGAGGTCATCGCCACTGGTGGCGCCGAGACGGCCATCGCCGTGATGTACATGCGTGAAGTGGGCTCCGAGCCCGTGCCGTCTGATGCGGCGCTGGCGACGCTGGCGAACGACCTGAGCCGCGCGATGGAGGTCGAAGAGACCACCTCTGACGTCGACCCCCGCATCACGGGCGCCATGCTCGAGCTGCGCGCGACGGCCGAGGCCATGGAGCACATCGGCGAGCTGCGCGTTCGCCTTGCGGCAGTGCAGCTCTTCACCTCGCTCATCGAGGCCGGCTTCGCGCCCGACAACAACTGGGAAGAGGCGGTCGACTCGCAGGAGGCGTCGCAGGATCTCGCGCACGTCGCCTCGAACGGAAACCGGGCGCTGCTGAAGGAGTCCTTCGAGTCGTTCGCGAGCCTGCCCGACGAGGTGCGCATGCGCCGCCTCGCGTACCTGGCTGAAGCCACTGCGCACGTCGAGGCGATGGCCGTCGGCGGCGAGCCGACCTGATTCGTCCCCGCATCACGGAGGTTGCCCACATGAGAACGTTGCTCCTCACGGTGTTGCTCACCGGTTCGGTGTCGTTCGCGCAGGCGTCGTCCACTACCGAGCCTGGTGGCGGCGTCATCGAAGCGCCGGCCGAGACGACGAAGGTGCTCGGGCCGTTCCGCGCCGATGCGCGCTTCACCGTCGATACCGACATTCTGCTCGCCTACGTGAACCTGGGCGTGAACGCTGACCTCGGCGTGGTGAAGCTGGGCCCTGGCGTGCTCGCCGTCGGTGCCGGTCTCGACTTCGGCTTTTGTGGAACCGTCTGCCTGCTCATCGGCGCGGTGCTCAACGGCTCGTATGGCAGCCGCAACTTCTTCCCGCAGGCGCGCGTGAGCTACCACCTCGAGCTGCCGGCGAAGTCGGGCAACGCGCTGCAGAAGATCGACGTGTACGGCCTGGTGTTCGGCGGCGTCGTCATCTCGTCGATGGGGTTCTCGGCGACGTATCAGGGCGTGCAGGTGAGCGCGTCTGACACGGGCGTGGGCCCCGGCATCGGGCTGGGCGCGGGCGGCTCGTACTTCTTCACCGAGCGTGTGTTCGTCGGAGCCGAAGCGACCGCGAAGTACGCGTCGGGCACCTACAAGAACGTCGTCGTCGTCACGCCGCCGAACTCGAACGTCGATTTCCGCTGGCGCGACGAATACACGAGCTGGAGCCTGTCAGGCGTCTCGCTGCGCCTCTTCATCGGCTTCCGAATCTGAGCCGGGTTGCGCGCTGAGACCGACTTCGGGCTCGCATCCCAGGTGGTGAACGGCGCGTTGGGCCGCGCGCGCCGCCTCAGCGCTTCGACGATTTCGACTTCTTCTTCGCCTTCTTCACCTTCGCGGGTGTCTGCTCGAGCTCTGACTCGGCGTCGGCCTCGTCGCTCGCGACACTGGCGAACGGGTGCTGCGGCGGGTTGCGCTCTTCTTTGGCGACCTTCAGCGGGCGGTTCTGCTCGTCGACCAGCACGATGTGCGGCTGGTGCTTCTTCGCCTGCTTCTCCTTCATCCACCCGTAGGCCGCGATGATGACGAGGTCGCCCGGCTTCACGAGGTGGGCGGCGGCTCCGTTGATGCCGATCTCACCCGTGCCGCGCTCCGCGGGAATCACGTACGTCGCCAGGCGTGAGCCGTTGGTGACGTCGTAGATGTCGACCTTCTCGTTCTCGAGGAAGCCGGCCGCGTCGATGAGATCGCGATCGATGGTGATGCTGCCGACGTAGTCGAGGTCGGCGCGGGTCACGACGGCCCGGTGAATCTTCCCGAGCAGCAACTGGCGCAACGTCTTCCCGGTCTCAGCCATGACTTGCTTCCCTTCACGTCGGTTTGACGCGGGCCGCCATAGGCCAGAACGGCGGCGGGGGGTAGCGGTTCCTCACGAACGGGCTGGGCGCCTGGGCAGGGGCCGAACCGGAGCTCCGAAGAGGTCGAGCTGCACCTTCTCGGTCACGGCGCGCGCGAGCAGCCCTTCTTTGCGCAGCCCGGCGGCGAGCTCTTCGGCGAAGCCGAACAAGGTGATGACTTCGCGCGCACCGGTCGCCTTCGCGAACTCGACCAGCGAGGGGTAGTCGGCGTGGTCCGAGACGGGGAAGGCGATGTCGGCTCCAGAGCGGCGGGCACCCCATGGCTCCAGCGCCCAGCCGGTCAGCACCGCGGTCGCGACCGCCCCGAGCCCTTCAGGCCGGTGCTTCTTGAAGGGCGGAAACAGCCCGACCTCTCCCTCGCGAAACGTGCCGTCGAAGCGGCGCGCGTCGATGGTGACGCCGAGCTGGGAGTACAGCGCCGAGATGGCATGAATCGACTCGTGGGCGACGACGCGAAGGCCACGGGCGGCGAGCTGCTGAATCGACTCCTGACTCTTGCCGAGTGAGTACGCGAACAAGAGTGGCCGAACGCCGCGCTCGAGGTGACGACGGCACCACGCGGCGACCTCGTCGTAGACGTCTGCGCGCGGTGGAAAGCGGTACTTCGGGTGGCCGAACGTCGACTCGATGATGAGCGTGTCGCACGCCGGCGTTTCGGAGCGCTTCGCCGTGAGGAACTCGCCCGGGCTGAAGTCGCCCGTGTAGACGACGCGATGGCCATCGGGCCGGGTGACGCGCACCTGCGCCGCGCCGAGTACGTGACCCGCGGGGAAGAGCTCGAGCGTGAGGTCTTCGAAGGGAAACGACTCGCCGAAGTCGAGCGCGACCGTGTCATCGATGGTGCCCACGCGATGCTGCATGAGGAGCAGCGTCTCTTTCGTGCCGATGGCGCGCGCGTGCCGGGCGATGTGGTCGGTGTGCGCGTGCGAGACGAAGCTGACCTCGGCTTTTCGGCGCGCATCGAACCAGAGCGGGGAGCCCTGCAGCTTGAGTCCTCCCTTGAGCCAGTCGACCGGCATGGAGCATCGTTCCTGCCCCAGCCGTCACTCGTTGTCACCCCAGGGGACCTGCTCAGGCGTCGTCGAGGTCGTCGAAGAACGAGGCAACGAGGAACTCGACTGACTGGAACGGCTCGGGCCGCACACGCTCATCAGCCGTCGCCGCCATGACGTTGAGATACCCACCCTCGGCGTGCCGCATCACCACCAACGTTCGCTCGAGCGGATCGAGCAGCCAATAGTGTGGGACCTGGGCCTGATGGTACGCGCGCATCTTCACCACGCGATCATGCGCAGCGTTGGACTCGGAGATGATCTCGCAGATCCAATCGGGTCTCACGGCAGTCGGTCGATCGCGAGGAACCTCGGGAACGCGCTCTCGGCGCCAGCCGATGAGGTCAGGTCGAAAGAGGTCGGTGCCCAGCAGGATGTCGACCTCGGTCGCGATCCACCAACCCCCCGGTCTGCTGCCTCCCGAGCGCCGCATGAACGGTCCACCGACCTGAATGCCAACTCTGGTCTGGGTGACGCCGTGTTCAGACGAGGGACTCGCCTTCTCGACGAAGTTGCCGTTCACCAACTCGAGGCGGTGCCCTTCGGGCTGCGCGAGCCAGTCAGCAAGTGTTCGTGGGCCCTTCACCTTCGGCAGCATGGCCGGAGCCTACGTCATCGGTCGTGGTGCGGTCAGCCCGCGGCGAGCAGGCCTCTGACGAACGCGCCGACTGCAGGGTCTTTCCGGAAGGCGAGGGTGCCGATCGTGGTGTTCGACAAGAACGTCAGCACCCGCCGATTTACCTCAGCGCGAGGCAACGCGAACACGGCGCCATCGAAGCACTGCGAGGTCGCGAGCTGCGCCGCCTCGAGGCCCGAGAGCGGCTCGAGCGCTTCATGCTGCGCCTTCTTCAATGCGACGAAGGACTTCACCGCATGCCGTCCGGGCTGACCGACGTTGTCTTCATCAGAGCGAAACGGCGTGCCCGCCGCGCTGCCATCAGGAAACAGCTGCACGATCTCATCGGTGAGCAACGCCAGGCCGGTCGATCGGCACAACCGCGAGAGCGTCGACTTGCCATCGCCCGACTTCCCCGACGCGACGAGCGCGACCTTTCCATCGGTGATGGCGCTCGCGTGAATCAACAGCGCTCCACGGCGCGTCGCCACGAGGTACCAGGCCAACCGCAGCACGAGCTCGCCCTGGAACATGCCGTCAGGCACCTCGACATCGAATCGGTCGCCCTCGAGCAGATAGCGGCACCGCCCGAGTGGACCCTCGGCCACCTTCGCGTGCTCGGGCAGGCTCGCGTGCCGGTGAATCGTCAGCGCCGGAGCCCCGCTCGAGACCGAGAACGCGCCGAGGTGCACGCGCGGGCGAGCCATGTCTGCGAGCGTTGCCTCGACCCGAATCACCGAACCTGCGCAGTCGAAGTCGTAGAAGGCCACGTCAGCTCCAGGGCTCGAACGTCACCCCTCGTGCGTCGAGCAGCGCCTTCGATTCACGCGCGCAGAAGGTGGCGAACTCGACCTCACGCTGCGCCGAGTAGCCGCTCGTCACCTGCGTCGGCGCGAAGCCCGGGTGACACATGAGCTCGACGACTCCATCGGCAGGGAGCGACTGAACGACCTGCGCGAACTGCTCCATCGTCCACCACGCCGACTTGCCCGCGTCGCCGATGAAGACGTCGTTGGTGCGAACGCCGAGCTCCTTCAGCGTCTGCCGCATCGGCGCGTCGATGCTGCGAACGGGAAGGCCACGCGCCTTCGCTGCACGGGCGAGTCCAGCGAGAACGGCAGGAACGGTGTGCAGGTGTTTGTGCACGTCGACGTGCGTCGCCGCTCTGCCCACCAGCGCGTGCAGGCGGTCGAGCTGCGCGAGCGTCTCGGTCTCCACGAATGCCGCATCGAGCGCGTTCGCCTGGGCCTCGACGAACTCGTGTGAAGGGCGAGAAATGGAACTCCACCGCGCGAGGTTCAGGTGCAACCCGATGGAGAGCCCCTTCGCGCGCGTCGCCGCCTCTTCCGAGTGCGGCGTGTTCACCATCATCGTGGTGCTCGAGACGACGCCGTCACGCATGGCCTGCTCGATGCCGCGCGAAACGGCCGGGTCGTACCCGAAGTCGTCCGCGTTCAAGATGACGCGTCTCATGGCGCGCACGAGGCGATGAGCTTGTCGGCGTCCGCGGGGAAGCGCTCCTTGAGGCGCTTCTTCACGTCGTCGAGCTCGGCCGTCGTCTGCTGCTGCACCTCGAGCTCGCACAGCGCCATCAGCGGGCGCGAGTCTTCACCTGCCAGCTTGTCGGCCTCGAGGTATTCGGCGCGCGCCTGCTTCGCGTCACCCTTCTGATAGAGCACCGCGCCCCGGTAGTAGTGGGCCTCCATCAGGTCGGGCTTCTCTTTCACCGCGCGCGCCAGCAGCTTGAGCGCCTCGTCGGGCTGCTCCTTGCGGAACTTCACGAAGCCCAGCTCGGCCGCGGCCTCGGCCTGAAAGCCCTTCTTCAGCACCTGGGACAACACGTCGGCGGCTTCGTCGAGGCGGCCCGACTGCGACAGCCAGTGCCCCTGCCGCGAGAGAATGCGCACGTCGTTCGGCTTCTTCTTCGCGGCCTTCGTCCACGCCTCGAGCGCGCCTGGCACGTCGCCCTGCATCTCGCGCAGCTCGGCCATCAGCACCAGCGGCCTGACGTCATCTGCCGCGAGCGCGATGGCCTCGGTGACCTCGGTCTCGGTGCGTTTGCCCTTGCGCAGGTTCATCGCGGCGCGACCCTTCAGCAGGTGCGGCTCGACGTTCTTCGGGCTGCGCTTGAGCCAGTTGTCTGCGACCTCGTCGGCGATGGCCCATTGCTTGTTCGCCACCAGCAGCTCACCCACCTGCTGCAGCTGCGCGTCCGAGACGTCGGTCGCCTGCGAGACGGCGAGCAGCGCTTTGCCCTTCGCTTCGGGAGTCGCCGCCTGTTCCGCCTTGGAGAGCAGCACCTCTGCCGTGTCTGAGCTGCCTCCGAGCACCGCGACCGCGACGCCCGCGAGCACGACGAGGCCGATGACGGCGCCGATGATGGGCAGGTTCGAGCGCTTCCTGGTGCCCTTGAGAAGGTCGACCTTCCCCGTCGGCTCCTCTGGCGCGGGAATGTGAATGGCGGCGCCGCTGGTCGCGGGGCCAGGCGATTGCGGCTTCGGCGTGTACGCCGGCACTTCCCGCATCGTCGCCGCCTGCTGCGCGGTTCGACCAGGGCTGGCCGAGGTGGGAGGCAGCTCGTGCTCTCCCAGCGCGGGGCCTGCGGGCTCGAGACCGTGAGCAGGTGAGCGCCCGAAGTCTTCCGGCTTCAGGCCGGGCACCGAGGGGTCGGCTTCACGCGCCTTGCGCAGCGTCTCGCGACGTTTGTCCGACTGCGGGAACATCTGGCCGACGTAGGCCGCGACCTCTTCGTTCGTCGCGAGCTGCGCTTCGCCGCCGACCATCTCCATCGCGTCGATGAAGGTGCCCATCGACTGGAAGCGGGAGTCGGGGTTGCGGTTGAGGGCGGTGAGACAGACCGCCTCGAGCGAGCGTGGCAGTGACGGGTCGAACTGCGAAGGCGGCTGCAGCTTGCCCTCGGCGATCTTCATCACCACTTCGTCGACGCTGTTGCCCGTGAAGGGGCGGCGCCCGCACATCTGCTCGTAGAGCATCACGCCCGCCGCGAAGATGTCGGCGCGGTGGTCGACGGGCTTCGCGAGGATCATCTCGGGCGACATGTAGAAGAACTTGCCCTTGAGCGTGCCGGGCTCGGTGCCCGCGCCCCAGTTCGCGGTCTTCGCGATGCCGAAGTCGATGACCTTCACCTCGCCCTTCACGCCGACGTGAATGTTGTCGGGCGTGAAGTCACGGTGCACGAGGGCGAGCGACTGGCCGTCGTCGTCTTTCGCTTCGTGGGCAGCGCCGAGGCCGCGGCACGCTTCACACAGAATGCGCAGCGCGACGGGCAACGGCATGCGCTTGCCATCTTCGGCCGCGCGCGAGCGAAGGTCGGCGAAGGTGCGCCCCTCGAGCAGCTCCATCGCGATGAAGGGCTCGCCGCTGACCTGCCCCAGCTCGTGAATGCGCACGACGTTGTCGTGGCTGATCTGCGCGGTGATGCGCGCCTCGTTCAGGAACATGCGGACGATGGAGCTGTCCTTCACGAGGTGCGGCAGCAGCTTCTTCACGGCCACCATCGGCCCGAAGGTGCCGTCTTCGGCGATGTGACGGCCGACGTACACCTCGGCCATGCCACCGGTCGCGATGCGCGAGGTGAGGCGGTACCGGCCGATCCAGACGGGTGAGCCGAGGTTCTCCACGGACGAGCGAAGTTAGGAGCCCCCGTGCGTCCTGTCACTCGTCGAAGCGCCTCCGTGGCACCATCCCGGGGCGTGGTACGAGGCGCGCATGCTCGAGCGCTTCGTGGGGCCTGCGCCGAAGTGGCCGGTGCGTGTGGGGGTTCTGCTGAGCTCCTTCGCTGCGTTCTTCGTCGCGCGCGACGTGCTCTCGCCCTGGGTTCAGCGAACGTTCTTCGGGTTTCAAGACACGCTCGCGCCGGGGCCGAAGCTGTTCGTCGGTCATCTCGTCTCGTGGCAGGGCGCGCAGACCCTCGTCGCGGCGGCGCTGCTGCTGGCGTTCGTTCGCGCGGGGCTGATGAAGGGGCCCGAGCGGCCCGACGTTCGGGCGTCCCTGCGCTGGGGCATCGGTATGGGCCTGGGCCTGAGCGCGTTCACCGCGTCGCTCTGGTTCTTCGTGGGGCCCGGCTTCGGCGTCGAGGTGAACGTCTGGAAGATGGCGGGCAACCTGTTCAGCAACTTCTACGAAGAGCTCGGCTATCGCGCGTTGCTCTTCGGCGCCGGGCTCGTCGCGTTTCGGAGCTTCTGGCCGGCGGCGATTCTGGCGGGCCTCGCGTTCGGGCTCTCACACCAGCAGTATCCGATGGCGTTCCGACTCATCACTGCGGGTGTCGGTGTCGTCGCGGCCGCGGCGTACTTCAGGTCTGGCTCGTTGTTGGCTCCGTGGATTGGCCACCAGCTCTCCGACATGCTGCTCGACACGTTCCTGAAGACCTGAACGTCAGTCGAACAGGCCGAGCTGCGGCGCGTGCTCCCGATGGCCGGAGTCGACCTGCGCCTCGAAGAGCGCGCGCACGGTCTCGAGCCGGTCAGCGTCTTTCGGCGACTTGTCGTCGCGAAGGCGCGCGATTCTGGGGAAGCGCAGCGCGAAGCCGCTCTCGTGGCGCTTCGAGGGCTGCAACCCGTCGAAGGCGATCTCCAGCACGATGGCCGGCGGAATGATCAGGTGCCGCCCGTCACGGCCGGTCGAGAGCTCGAGGAGGCGGGTCGTGAGCGACGCGATCTCGGCGTCGGTGAGCCCGCTGTACGCCTTGCCGATCTCGACGAGCTGCGTGCCCCGCCACACCGCGAAGGTGTAGTCGCTCAACACGCCGGTGCGTTTGCCGTGCCCGTATTCGGCCTTCGTGATGACGACATCGAGCGTGGCGAAGGCGCGCTTCACCTTTCTCCACGCGCTCCCGCGACGACCTGCTTCGTACGGAGCGTCGACGCGTTTGAGCATCAGCCCTTCGTGGCCCCGCGCACGGGCGGCGGTGAAGCGTTCATCGAGCTGTCGCTCCACTGGCGTCTCGGGGTCGAGCGGCGCGAACGCGTTCACCTGCAGGGGGAGCGTCTCGAGTCGTGCGCGGCGCTCTCTCCACGGCAGCTCGAGCAGAGGAGCGCCATCGAAGAGCAGGTCGTACGCGATGAACGCGACGGGCGTCTCGCGCAGCACCGACTCCTCGGGAGCGACGCGGCCGAGCCTCGCCTGCAGCGCCTGAAACGGCCGGGGCCCTCCATCTTTCGTCACCGCGAGCACCTCACCGTCCATGATGACGGCGCGCTCGAGCGTGCGCAGCTTCGCCACGACTTCGGGGAACGAGGATGTCACGTCGCCTGTGCCGCGGGCGAAGAGGGTGACGCGCTCCTTCGTGACGTGAGCCTGCACGCGGACGCCATCGAGTTTGTCTTCGACGACGGTGAGCGAGGGGTCGACCGGGTCCTTCACCGACTCGGCGGGCGTCGCGAGCATGAACGCGATGACGCGGCCGACCTCGATGGAGGCGTCTCCGAGTTTTCCCGAGCGGGCCAGTCGCGCGAGTGAGCCTGCATCTGGCGTGAGCGCTGAGGCTGCACGAACGGCCTTTGGCTCGAGCGAGAACGCTTCGGCCAGCGCGTCGTCGAAGGTGCTGCGCTGAACGCCGATGCGCAATTCACCGAGCAGCGCCTTCACCAGGTACTTCACCTCGCCACCGCTGGCCTGACGGAACGTGTCACGCAGAATCGAGAGCTTGTCGGACCGATTCTCCGTCGCGGCCACGGCATCGAAGAACGGCGCCACGCGCGCGAGTGGAAGCGTCTGCGCTCCCACGGGCCACAGCGGCTCGAGGCCTTCACCGAAGTCACCGGCCGTGCGCGTCGCCACCATCAGATCGCGCTCGCTCGTGCCCGACGCAGCAGACGTCGCTTCGAGCAGAATCGCCCAGCCGACGCCGAGCGTTCGTTCATCTCCTACGGCGAGCGGGGCCCCGACGATGACGCGCGCGGCGCTCAAGAGCTCGGCGTCTTCGAGCGGCTTCAGGAGCGCGGCGAGCAGCGCCACCTTCTCCTTCCGCGAGCGCGTCGCCTTCACCGCGTCGAGGGTCTGCGCGAGTCGTCGCACGCCGCGCACGCTACCGCAGCGCACGGTGTTCACCTCATACGTGCACGCAGACGTGGGCAAACCGAGAGACGAAGAGGAAGCGAGCCTCAGGCGCGGCGGCCCCTCATCACTGCCGACCTCGACGCGGCGACGTTGGCTCGCGAAGGGAAGTCGAACTGGGCACGCCGTGCGGCGCGATTCGGGTCGGCCACGCTCCCGCCAGACGCCCTCGGCTGTCGGCTGCACGCGCAAGAAGGAAGTCGTCTCTTCGGCGTGTCGCGGCGCGAGGGAAGAACCGACCTCGTCGAGGTTCGGCGAACCCCAGCCCTGCCGCACGCGCCGATGGACCCATCGAGTCGCCTCCGCGCGCTCAACGAGACGGCACCATCGAAACGCCGCGAGCTGGAGGACGTGGTGGCCGAGTGCATGGGCACGGTGCGCTGTGAGTGCGGCTCGGTCGTTCCAATTCAGCTCGACGCTGCATCGCGACGGCTGTGGCACGATGAGCGCGTGCGAGCCGTCGTTCCGCTTCTCCTCATCGCCGGGTGCGCAGCTCCAGTCGAGATCGGCAGAGTGCCGCTCCTTCTTCCGGTTTCGGTGTCGGCCGAGCGAGCCGGCACCGAGCTTCGCCTCGTGGTGTTCGGTCTCGAGCCGATGGCAGCCCGGCCGGTCGTGCTGGGCACGCAGGGCGTCGTCGAGACCTTCGAGTGGCTGGGCTCCAGCGGAACGAAGCCTGGCGGCGTCGAACTCATCGTCACCACCTCGATGCCTCGCGGAAAAATCTACCTCCAGCTCGCTGGCAACGATGGCGGCGTCGTCGAGAGCAACCGCGTGCGGCTCGAGAGCGCCGAGGTCGTGTTCGCCGAGCCGCCGGAGTTGCCTGCGCTCGTGGCGTGGTCGCAGGAGCCGTCGAGCGTGCTCATCGTCGCGCAGGACTTCGGCAGCGGTGTGCTCGTCGACACGCAAGGGAAGCAACTGCCCATCGGCTCGCTGCGTTGTGCGCGCGCGGGCTCCGACATGCTGCGCGAGGCTGCGCAGGAGTGCTTCATCACCCGTCAGCAACCGCTGAGCACCGGCGGCTTCGGAGGCAGGTCGGTGCGGGCGCTCGTGCAGACGCCATCGGGTCCCGTGCTCACGCCCTCCGTCGTGTTGCCGTGACGCTCGCGCGCGGTTGATCCACAGTCCGCGTCCTCTCGTTGGTCACCGGAGCCTCAAGCATGCGTCGCTACGAGTTCGTCGAGGGTTCGTCGAAGAAGTTCTGGGAGATCGAGCTCGAGGGCGAGTCCTTCACCACGCGCTGGGGTCGCATCGGCACCGACGGCCAGGAGAAGACGCAGGACTTCGAGACCGCCGCCGAGGCGCGCAAGGCGCACGACAAGCTGGTCGCCGAGAAGGAGAAGAAGGGCTACCGGCTCGTGGGCTCCGATGACGCGGCGGCGAGACCGCTGACCTCGAAGGTGCCCGACAACGACGCGCTGCTCGCAACGCTTCGCCATTCGCCCGACGACACGAAGTCGTGGCAGGTCTACGCCGACTGGTTGCTCGAGCAGGGCGAGCCATGGGGCGAAGTCATCGGCGCGGCAGCGCGAGGCACTCCCGATTCGAAGAAGCAGGCCGACACGAGAGCGGCGTTGCTGGCCGACGCCGAAGAAGCGGACCTCACCTGGAAACACGGCGTCATCGACTCGTTCTCCTTCGCGCCGATGGACCCCGACGAGGAGTCGCCGATGCACGTCGTGCTCGAGCGCGTGCTCAAACACCCCGCGGGCCACTTCGTGCGCAGCCTCGACCTCGGTCTGCCTCCCCATGAGGACACCGAGTGGCACATGGAGGATCTCGCGAAGGCCATCGCTTCGGCTGGTCCGCTTCCGCTGCTCCAGACGCTCGACCTGAGCTCGCCCTCCGAGCACATGGACCAGGAGTCGTGGCGCCGCGTCGGTGACATTCACGGCATCTGGGCGGCGGCTCCGAACCTGAAGGTGCTCGAGCTGCGCGGCTCGAGCGGCAGCGACGGTGGAACGCCCATCAAGCTCGCGCCCATCGAGGCGCCAGCACTCGAGGCGCTCTTCATCTATTCCGGTGGTCTCGACGAGGCGGCTCCGAAGGAGATCGGCGCTGCGAAGCTGCCGGCGCTCACCCGCCTCGAGCTCATGTTCGGCAGCGACAACTACGGCAACAACTGCACGATGGCGTCGCTCAAGGGCCTGCTCGCGGGCAAGGGCATGCCGAACCTGAAGGTGCTCGGGCTCAAGAACAGCGAGTGGGAAGAAGAGCTCATCGAGGCCGTCGCGAAGTCGTCCATCGTGCAGCAGCTCGAGGTGCTCGACCTGTCGATGGGCATTCTCTGGAAGAAGGGCACCGAGGCGATCGTGAAGTACGCGTCGAGCTTCGAGCACCTCAAGAAGTTCATCCTCGACGACAACTACTTCGAGGAGGAGCACCTCGCGGCCATCAAGAAGGTGCTGAAGAACGTCGAGTTCGGTGAGCAGAAGACGCCCGACGACTTCGATGGCGACGAGCCGTACCGCTACACGACCATCGCCGAATGAGCCGTCGCTTCGTCATTCTGGGGAACCCCGAGAACCGGCGCGTCACCCTGTTTCAGCAGGCGCTCACGAAGCAGGGCCTACCAGAGGCGCGTGTCGTGTCGTGGCTCGACTACCTCACCAGCGGCGAGCTTCCCTTCGGTGACGAGCCGGCCCTCGTTCGTGTCGATTCGTTCGGAGAGAACTTCGCGGTGCAGCAGCAGCTGTGGCTTCGCGGGGGCTTCAGCAGGGCGCTCACGGTGAAAGACCGGCGCGGTGAGGTGCTCGAGCCTGCGAAGGCGCACGAGGGGTTTCGAGCAGTGCTCCGGGAGTTGTCGGCGACGTTCGCTCAGCATCCGCAATGGCGCGTGCTCGCAGTTCCCGAGGAGATCGACGAACTCTTCGACAAACGCCGAACCTCGCGCCGCTACCACGCCGAGGGCCTTCCCGTTCCCGAGTTCATGGACGATGTGCCCAGCGAGCCAGACGCGCTGCTCGTTCGTGTTCGGGAGCTGGGTTGGGACGAAGCGTTCGTGAAGCTCTCGAGCGGCTCCTCGGCCAGCTGTCTCGCGCACGTCTCGTTCGAAGCCGATGGCCCGCTGGTGCGCACGTCACTCGAGTGGGACGCGCCGCGCTGGTTCAACAACCTGAAGGTGCGGCACCTGAAGAAGCCGGCCGACATCGACCGTGCCTTGCGCTTCATTCTCTCGCAGGGCGCACAGGTCGAACGTGGCATTCCCAAGGCCCGGCTCGGCGACGCGTATTTCGACCTGCGTGTGCTCTGCATCGCGCACGAGCCGCGATTCGTCGTCGTGCGCCAGAACGTATTGCCCATCACCAACCTGCACCTCGGCGGTTTTCGCGGAGACCTTGGGGCGTTGAAGGAGCGCGTCGCTCCCGCTGTGTGGGACTCCGCGATGCAGACGTGCCGCAGGGTCGCGAAGCTCTATCGCTCCCTCCACCTCGGCATCGACCTCATGTTCGAGCCCGACTTCGTGGGCCACCGCGTGCTCGAGGCGAACGCGTTTGGAGACCTGCTCCCGAACCTCATCCACGAAGGCTTCGACGTCTGGGAATGGCAGGCTCGCGAGGCCCTCCGACTCGCTGAACGCGCGCTTTGACGAGTCACACCCGCGCTCCTATCGTCGCGTGATGCAGCGTCGCGCCGGGCTGTTCGCGTGTCTGTTCCTGGTGCTCGGCTGCTCTCCTGCCACCAGCGCGACCGACGGTGGCACCACGTACGAGCTCTTCGCCGTCGAGCCAGCGAGCGTCATGGTGCGTCCCTTCATGTGCGAGTCGGTGACGATGAAGGTGAAGTCGGTGCCGCCCACCGACCCGGCCACCATCGAGTGGTTGGCGAACGCAGCGCTCGAAGTGCGGCCGGTGTCGACGCTGGCTGGCGGCGCCGCATCGCCCGCGACCTCGACCGTGAAGCTCTGTGCTGGTGCCGCGGCGGGCCGCTTCACGTTCAAAGCGCAGCTCGCAGGCAAAGAGGGCTTCTTCGCCGACGGCACCGTCACCGTTGGCCTGCCCACGCTGGCTCCTCAACCAACCGACGAGCTGTCACCCATCGCGGACCTCTTCGGGTCGGCGACGAAGGACTTCCTGCGCATCGGCTGGGAGAACGACTCCATCATCTGGGCCGTGTCGAGCGACAGCAGCGTGCTGCGCTTCGACGCCCGCACGCTTCAGCCGCGGGGCGCGTTCTTCGTTCCCGGCCTGACCGACGCGGTGCCGATGGGCGGCGGCAAGTGGTTCATCAGGCTGCGCACGGCGAGCAACGCCATCTTCGACGAGCCCACACGAACGTTGGAGTCGTGGTTCGTCTCGCTGGGCCTCGACGACCTCAACCAGCACACGCTGGGGCCGTACGAGATGGTGAGCTCGAACGACGTGGTGGCGTCGTCATGGGCCGCGAACCGAGCGGTGTCGTGGCTCGAGGGCGCGCAGCAGAACGCCGCCGTGTGTCGCATGACGCTGCTCGACCTCACGGCGAATCGACGCGACGCCTTCAATTGGAGTCCAGGCAGCATCGCCCGCCCGATGGGCTCATTCCGGCCCGAGACGTACGTCGAGCTCTCGCCTGATGCGAAGTACGTCGCGTATGGCGTCGGTGGCTGCTCCACCGCGCTGCCAGCCAACGGCCTCTACGACGTGGCGACGAAGAGTGCGTTGCGCTGCGGCGATGACGACCGCCTCGGGTGGGCTCAACGGCCGGTCTTCTCGGGTGATGGCACTGCGCTGGCCAAGGTCGAGTCGAACGGGTTTCTGTCGGTGTTCGACGTGCCTTCGTGCATGCCGCGTGGGCGCAACAGGGTGGGCGCCGCGCACCTGGGCTTCGCGCTCTCGCGTGACGGCGCGACGCTGGCACGGGTCGAAGACGCTGTCGGAGGCGTTCAGCTGGTGCTCTTCGACGTGCGGTCGGGCTCGGCGCTCGGCACCGGCGAGTTCAAGACGATGCGCGGCTTCATCGCGCCGATGAATGGCTACGACGGCTCGAGCCACATCGCTCCGCTGTCCACCCGGGTGGCCTGGTCGCCCGACGGGACGAAGCTCGCCGTGGGCCTTCCCAACGGGCACGTCGCCGTCGTCGATCTCTCGAAGCCCGACGCGCAGAGCGTGACGAACGACGAGCAGCTCGCGGGCCTCATCTTCAAGACGTGGCTCTCGCCGAACAAGCGGTACCTCGGGCTGCACGCGAAGGACCTCGACTACGGCGTCTATGACTTGAACGACAAGCGGCTGTTGATGCGGGTGCCCGAGATTCTGGCCATCGACGACACGCGCGTCATCGTGAACGATCGCGTCGCGCTGCGAACGCGGTTCTCGACGTTCGCCAACCCCGGCGTGCTGGAGGACTTCACGGGCCCGGTGCCGATGCCACCCGTCGAGACCAACGTGTGCGTGGTGCGTGACGCGGGGAACACCGTCTGCCACGTCGGCGCGGCCGAGCGCTGTCTCGACGTGATGGCGAAGCTGCAGACGAAGGCGCTCGACACGAAGCACACCGGCGTCGCCTGCGCGATCCTCACCCAGGACTCCATCTGGCAGTGGGCGCCGGGCAGCACCACCGTCTCCCGGGCGGCGCACCTCGCGACGCCGTTCCCGGCGCAGTCGCAGATTCCCATCGAGGCCCGGTTGCTCCCGCTGGCCAACGGCCGATTCCTCGTGCCCACCAGCCGCCTCGAGGTGTGGAGGCCATGAGCGCGAGTCGAGTGCTGCTTCTCTGGCTGGTGACCGCGACGCTCTGGGCGTGTGGAGCGCCGAAGGCCCCGAGCGAGTGGCCGAAGATGACGTGTGGCCTCACCTCGCTCGTGTCGTCGAACCTGCAATCGACGGTGCCGTTCCCTGCGGGCGCCGGGCTCGACCTTGGAAGTGACTGCTGGCGTACGAACCTCGACGAGGTGAGCGGAAGGGTGGTGTTCGAACGCGCGCCTGGGGAGACGCAGGCCGCCTGCCGCTTCACCGGCTTCTCGAATCAGGTCCGGGCCGACCTCACCGAGGGGCTGTGCGAGGTGCCGACGACGAACGGCCACGTGCGCTTCTCGCTGCGTGAGTCTGCGTCGTTCAACCCACGGCTCGGCGCCGCCACCGAGACGGGCTCGGTCGAGCTGCGCGGGCAATGGCAGGAGCTGCGCGCGAAGGACATCATTCAAGGCGACGGAACGCTGCGAGTTCAGGTCAAGACCCAACGCCTTGCGACCGACCCCGAGCGCGCCGCCGCTCAACCCACCCTCGACGCGTTCGCCGCGTGTGGAGCGCCACGCTGTTTCGTCGCCAGCTTCGCCGGCAGGGGCACGCTCGTCGGTGGTGGTGAGACGCCCTGCCGGCGGTTCGTCGACACCTTCGGGCAAGATCGCTTCTCGATTCGTCTCGACGAGCGGGGCGCGCTCGCGTTCGCCGAGAAGACCGCCGTCGTCGCCGCTGACAAGTGGAACATCGGCGTGCCCCACCTGAGCGGCTGTGGCGTCACGTCCTTCACCGGGCAGCGGCCGGGCCAGTACCAGGAGTACCGCCTCACCTGGGACGCCGCCGGCATCGGCACCATGACGATGTTCGTCGACGCGCTCTTCACCGACCAGGCCGTCACCAGCCTCTGCCAGACGTCGTGGGAAGCGCCCATCGCGCCCTGTCCGTGACGTGGTGGCGCTGCGTCACGGGGTGATGGCTCCGCGGGCCGTGCTGCGCCAATCTGCGCGCCGGCATGCACACCCTGCGCTTCAACTTGAACGGTCGATGGGTCGAAGAGACGAACCTCGAACCCACCACGACGTTGCTGCGGTACCTGCGAGATCAACGCGCTCTCACCGGCACGAAAGAGGGCTGCGCTGAAGGCGACTGCGGGGCGTGCTCCGTCGCCATCGTCGAGCTCGGCGCTGATGGAAAGCCCGAGTACCGCGCGGTCAATTCGTGTCTCGTCCTCATGCCGATGGTGCAGGGGAAACACGTCGTCACCGTCGAGGCGCTCAAGGGTGACGAGTACCACCCGGCGCAGGTGGCGATGGCGAAGGCGCTCGGCAGTCAGTGTGGCTACTGCACGCCCGGCATCGTGATGACGATGTTCGAGGCGACGTACCGCGATGACCTGAAGCAGCCGTGGCAGCTCGATGATCAGCTCTGCGGCAATCTCTGCCGCTGCACCGGGTATCGGCCGATTCGTGACGCCGCCACCGAGGTCGCGGGCACCTGTCCGAACGATCGCTTCACGGCGGCGCTCCCGACTTCGGCGCCGGGCTCGATGGCGTTTCGTCACGAGGCCCCCGGCAGTGTCTTCATCACGCCGACCTCGCTTGCCGAGCTGTGGGACGCGCTCGACGTTCACCCCGACGCGCGCTTCGTCGTCGGTGGAACGGATCTGTCGCTCGAGATCACCAAGCGCTTCCAGGTCCCGCCGAAGCTCGTCTCGCTCGAGGGCGTGAAGGAGCTGCACTCCATCACCGCGGGCGCGACGCACGTGCTCGGCAGCGGCGTCACCATCTCGGAGCTCGAGGCCTGGTCCGCGACGCACCTGCCTCCGGTGCACCGAATGGTCCGCTACTTCGCGGCCCGGCAGATCAAACACCGCGGCACCATCGGCGGAAACCTGTGCACGGCTTCTCCCATCGGAGATCTGCCGCCCGTGCTCATCAGCCTCGGCGCGACGGCCGTGCTGCGCTCCCGTCAGGGTGAACGTCGCGTGCCGCTCGAGCAGTTCTTCGTCAGCTATCGAAAGACCGCGCTGCAACCGAAGGAGATCCTCGCGGCCATCGAGGTGCCCGCGCTGCCGAAGACGACGAAGGCCGCCGCGTACAAGGTGAGCAAACGCCGCGAGCTCGACATCAGCGCCGTGTCTGCGGGCCTGCTCGTCGAGGTCGATGGGAAGAACGTCGTCACTGCCGCGCGGCTCGCCTTCGGAGGCATGGCGGCAACGCCGAAACGTGCGTCGAACGCAGAGCACGCGCTCGTCGGCCAGAGCTGGACCGAGGCGTCCATCGAAGCCGCAGCGAAGGCCATCGCCACCGACTTCACCCCCATGTCCGACCATCGCGGCAGCGCCGGCTATCGCAGCCTCGTGGCCGCGAACCTGCTGCGTGGCTTCTTCGAAGAGACCCGCTCTACGGCACAACCAACGCTCGCGCCCCACCATGCTGCGACCGTGCTGACCGACGAGGAGGTGCGCCATGGCTGATGCGTCCCGGTCTCCGCTGCACCAGTCGCTCGCGCACGAATCAGGGCTGCGGCACACGAGCGGTGAGGCGAAGTACATCGACGACTTCCCCGCACCGGCAGGAATGCTCGTCGCGCAGGTCGTGACCTCTCCCGTCGCGCACGGAAAGCTCCGCAGCCTCGACGTGAGCGCCGCGCTGAAGGTGCCCGGCGTGGTCGCCGTGTTCTCGGCGAAGGACATTCCCGGCATCAACGACGTCGGGCCCGTCATTCACGACGAAGAGCTCTTCGCGCACGACACGGTGCGCTTCCTCGGCCAGTCCATCGCGGTCGTCGTCGGAGAAACGTACGCCGCGTGCCGCGCAGGGGTCGCCGCCGTGAAGCTCGAGATCGAGCCGCTCACGCCCATCGTCACCATCGAAGACGCCATCGCGAAGAACAGCTTCCTCTCGAAGGACCATCGCCTCACGCGCGGTGACTCGAAGGCGGCGCTGGCGAAGGCGCCCGTGCGGATTCAGGGCGAGGTGCGCACCGGCGGGCAGGACCACTTCTATCTCGAGACGCAGTGCACGCTGGCCATCCCCGACGAGGGGCCGTCGCTGAAGCTCATCTCGTCGACGCAGCACCCGAGCGAGGTGCAGACGCTCGTCGCGCACGTGCTCGGCTGGGGCCGGCAGCAGATCGTCGTCGAAGTGCCGCGCATGGGCGGAGGCTTTGGCGGCAAAGAGACGCAGGCCGTGCCCTTCGCGGCGATGGCCGGGCTCGCCGCCCATCGTCTGCAGCGGCCCGTCAAGGTCTGGCTGAACCGCGACCAGGACATGATGTGGACGGGCAAGCGTCACCCGTTTTTCACGCGCTTCGACGTCGGCTTCACGACGGACGGGCAGCTGCTCGCGCTCGAAGCCGAGTTGTTCTCGGACGGCGGCTTCAGCAACGACCTCTCGCGAGCGATTCTCGACCGCGCGCTCTTCCACATCGACAACGGCTACTTCATTCCCGACGTCACGGTGACCGGCCACGTCGCGAAGACGAACCTTCCTTCGAACACCGCCTTCCGTGGCTTCGGCGGGCCGCAGGGCATGGCCGTCATCGAAGAGATCATGTCGCGCGTCGCCGAGCGGCTGGGCCTCGAGCCGGCCGAGGTGCGACGAAAGAACTTCTACGGAGCCGCGCCGCGCAACCTCACGCCCTTCTGGCAGGAGGTGAAGGACTTCAGGTTGGGCCGCGTGTTCGACGAGCTGCTGCAGTCGAGCGAGTACACGAAGCGCAAGGTCGAGGTCGACGCCTTCAACGCGAGCCACCGACACGCCAAGCGCGGCATCGCCATCACGCCCGTGAAGTTCGGCATCAGCTTCACCACGTCATTCCTCAACCAGGCCGGCGCGCTGCTCGTCGTCTACGCAGATGGCACGGCGCAGTTGAGCCACGGCGGCACCGAGATGGGGCAGGGGCTGCACACGAAGATGATGGCCGTGTGCGCGCACGAGCTGGGCATCGCAGCCGAGAACGTTCGGATCATGACGACGGCCACCGACAAGGTGCCGAACACGTCGGCGACGGCGGCCTCGAGCGGCTCCGACTTGAACGGCTTCGCGGTGAAGCAGGCCGCCGAGACGGTGCGGGAACGACTGCGCCCGGTCGCCGCGCGGCTGCTCTCCATTGCGCCAGAGGACGTCGTGTTCGCGGCAGGCCGCGTCTTCCCAGGTGCGCAGCCTGAGCGCTTCGTCGCGTTCGAGAAGGTGACGCAGGAGGCGTACCTCGAGCGCATCTCCCTCTCGGCGACCGGCTTCTACCGCACGCCCGACATCCACTTCGACAAGGCCACCGGCCGTGGAAAGCCGTTTCACTACTTCGCGTACGGCGCGGCGGTGAGCGAGGTCGAGGTGAGCGGCCTGACGGGAGAACACCGGCTGCGTCGCGTCGACATTCTCCACGACGTGGGCGCCTCGCTCGTCCCGTCCATCGACAAAGGCCAGGTCGAAGGCGGCTTCGTGCAGGGCTGGGGCTGGCTCACCTGTGAAGAGGTGCGCTTCGACGAGAAGGGCTTCCTGCGCACGCACTCACCCGACACGTACAAGGTGCCGGCCTTCGGAGACGCGCCCGTCGACTTCCGCGTGAACCTGCTGGCCAACGCCGCGCAGGACGCGACGATTCACGGCTCGAAGGCCGTGGGAGAGCCGCCGCTCATGCTCGCGTTGTCGACGGTGGCCGCGCTTCGTCACGCGGTGTCGGCGTTCGGCGTGAAGGGCCGCGAGGTGTCGCTCTCGATTCCCTGCACGCCCGAGGCGGTGCTCTTCGCGGTGGAGACAGCGAAGAAGGGCTGAGCCGCTCGCTCAGAGGCAGGAGCCGTTGGGCTGGCACGTCTGGCCAGTCGCGCACGCGGCGAGCGCGCCGTTGTTGCAGTCGGGTCGGCAGACCCCAGCCACGGTGCAGATGTAGCCCTGACGGCAGCTTCCCTGGCCCGTCCCCGTGCACGTCGCGCGGCAATTGCTGACCGTCTGCCCGAAGACGGTCTCGGTGACGCAGACCCCGCTCGGGCACGCCACACCGCTGCCGCAGTTCGCCGTGCAGTAGCCGGCGGGGTAGCCCGTCGACTGGCCGAACTGCGTTGCTTCGAGACAGAAGCCCTCGCACGCCGTCGTCGAGGTGCATGCACTGCCCGTCGGCAGCAGAGCGCCGCCAGCGTCCGTCGCGCCAGGCACGCATTGGCCGCCCTGACACGACGTGCCGCCCGTGCATTGCGCGCACGCCAGCCCGTTCCTTCCGCACGAGAGGTTGCCCTGCATGCTGCCCGTGACGCACTGTCCGAAGGCGCAGCAGCCGGTCGGGCACGAGCCTGGGTCACAGCTCGGAGGCGTGCAGGTGCCGGCCTGGCAGCTGTTGCCAGACGGGCACTGCATGCACGCCCGCCCGCCCGTGCCGCACGCGAAGCTCGACAGCATGGCGCCGCTGACGCACCGGCCGAACGCGCAGCAGCCCGTGGCGCAGGAGAGGGCGTCGCAGCTGGTCGGAGCGCCGCCGCCCGCGCCACCGGCCGTGTTGGAGCTTCCGCCCGCAGCGTTCGCGCCGCCGCCTGCCGAGGTGCCTCCCGCGAAGGCGCTCCCGCCGGCCGCGTTTGCCGAACCACCTGCGTTCGCCGCGCCACCTGCGTTCGCCGCGCCACCCGCGTTCGCTGCGCCACCCGCGTTCGCCGTTCCACCTGCCGATGAGCCTCCACCAGTGCCTGCGCTTCCTCCGCCCGAAGCGCCGGCTCCTGAGCCGAGGTTCTGCATGCACGAGCCCGCTACGCAGGTTGCCGTCACTCCGCAGGCGATGCAGGCCGCGCCGCGCGTGCCGCACGCCGACCCCGAACTGCCCGTCTGGCAGAGACCGCTCGAGTCACAACAGCCGGTGGCGCACGAACTGACCGAACAGCGCGGTGCCGTTCCACATGACGCGAAGGTGGCGAGCGCGCCGACGCAGGCGAGCGAGGCGAAGCGTTTCAGAAGGCGCATCGTGTGGCGCTTAGGTGGCCTCGTGGACCGGCTCAAGCCCCCACGCTCGAGCGGCTACTGGCAGCTTCCGCTCGGCAGACACTGGCCCGAGGCGCACATGGCGAGGCCGCCGTTGTTGCAGTTCGGGCGGCAGTAGCTGGCGGACGAGCTGGGCGAGGGCGTGCAGATGTAGCCCGTGCGGCAGCTGCCCTGGCCCGTCCCCGTGCAGGTCGCGCGGCAGTTGCTGACGGGTTGGCCGAACACCGACTCGGTCACGCAGAGGCCGCTGCTGCAGCTCATGCCGTTGCCGCAGGTCGCGGTGCAGTAGCCACCGGGGTAGCCCGTGGACTGCGTGAACTGAATGGCCTCGATGCAGAAGCCCTCGCACGAGGTCATCGCCGTGCACGCGCTGCCCGTCGGCATCACCTGCACCACACCGCCGTCCGAGCTCGTGTTGGGAATGCAGACGCCCGACTGGCACGACGTTCCACCCGCGCACTGGGTGCACATGTTGCCCGCGATGCCGCAGGTGAAGTTGCTCTGCATCGAGGTGGGCAGGCAGCGGCCGAACGCACAGCAGCCCGTGGCGCACGAGACGGCGTCGCAGCCGTTGGGCATGCCCGCGTCCGTCGTGGTGCCGACGCACGTGCCGTTGTTGCACTGGGCGTTGTTGCCACCCGGGCACGTCGCGCACTGGGCCCCGCCGGTGCCGCAGGTGAAGCGGTTCTGCTGGTTGGGGGGCAGGCAGCGGTTCGCGCCGGGAATGCAGCAGCCCGAGGCGCACGTCATCGCGCTGCAGCCCATCGCCTGCTGGCAGCTGCCGTTGATGCAGTCCTGGCCGCGTGGGCACTGGTTGCACATGCCGCCGCCGCTTCCGCACGCGACGGTGCTCTGCTGCGAAGGCGCGACGCAGAAGCCACGGCCGCAGCAGCCCGAGCAGGTGCCGGGGCCACACGCCGCCACGATGCAGCTGCCGTTCACGCACTGCTCGCCGTTGCCGCAGCGGGTGCACGTGCCGCCGCTCGAACCGCAAGCGAGGGGAGAGTCGCCCGGCTGGCACTGGCCGGTCGCTCCGCTGCGACAGCCACACGTCGCCATGCCGCCGCCCGTGTTTCCGGCTCCCGTGCCGCCGCCCGTCATCGCGCCACCGCCCGCCGTCGCGCCGCCGCCACCCGTCGCGCCGCCACCGACAGCCACGCCTCCTGCGTCGCCGCCAGCCGTGGAGCCGCCCGCCGAAGCGCTGCCTCCACCCGTGAGCCCGCCTCCGCTGCCTTCAGGGCCGCGACAGCGGAAGTCGATGCAGGTGGTGCCGTTGGTACAGTCGGCGTCGGTCGAGCACTGGGCTTCTCCGACGGGCGAGAAACAGGACGAAGCGACGAGCGCGAACGCAGCGACGCGAAGAGCGGACTTCATGGGGGAACCTCGAGGGAGCGGGTTCGGCCAAAGCCCGCGCGGCGCGGAGAATGCCCATCGCCCGATGGCGGGCGCAAGCGGCAAGGTCAGACCAGCGCCGCCTTCACGTTTCTTCAACCGCCCAGCAGGGCGATGGTCTTCATCGACAGCCACGCGAGGCCGGCGCTGAAGGGCAGGGTGACGACCCAGGCGACGAGAATGTTGGTGGCGACGCCCCAGCGCACCGCCGAGAGCCGCTTCGACGCACCGACGCCCATGATGCAGGCGTTGATGACGTGCGTGGTGGAGACGGGAATGCCAAGGCGCGAGGCCCCGAGAATGGTGAGCGCTCCGGCGGTCTCGGCGGCGAAGCCCTGCAGCGGCGTGATGCGGATGATCTTCGTGCCCATCGTCTTGATGATGCGCGTACCACCCGCGGCCGTGCCTGCGGCGATGGCGCCGGCGCAGACGATGATGACCCACGTCGGCACGCCGTCACCCTTCGGCAGCACCCAGTCGGGCATCCACTCCGGCAGGGAGCCCTGATGGGCGGCCGCGAAAGACAGCAGCGCGAGCGTGATGATGCCCATCGACTTCTGCGCGTCGTTGGAGCCGTGGGAGAAGGCCATGAGGCCCGCCGAGACCAACTGCATGCGGCGCGCGAGCTTGGCGACCACCTGCGGAGCCGCGCCGTACAGCCTTCGGCCCACGATGAGCGCCGCGATGGACGTGATGATCAAAAGCCCCAGCAGCGCGCCGTACTCGAGCTCGAGGGTCGAGGGGTCGAGGCCCTTCTTCGCAGCATCTTCGAGCGCGTGCGTGCGGCCCGACCACCACTGTGACGCGGTGAGCGCGACGAGGCCCGCCCAGACCAGCACCGCGAAGGCCCGGCCCACCGCTGGCAGATGCCCGCGCGCCAGCCAGACGAGCCCCACCATCACGAAGAACGCCATCACGAAGCCGATGGTGGGCGACGCCACGAGCGGCAGCAGCACCTTCTCGCCCAGCGCCGTCCACTTGAAGGCGTCGAGGCCGGCGTGCGCGACGACCGCGCCAGCGAGGCCGCCGACGAGGGCGTGCGACGACGACGACGGAATGCCGAACCACCAGGTGATGAGGTTCCAGATGCTCGCACCGATGAGGGCCGCCAGCACCACCCCCTGCGTCACCTGCACGGGGTCGGCGAAGCCCGAGGCGATGGTCTTGGCGACCGCGGTGCCGGCCATGGCGCCGACGAAGTTGAGGGCCGCGGCGAGCAGCACGGCGGTGCGAATCGGCAGCACGCCCGTCGACACCACGGTCGCGATGGCGTTGGCCGCGTCGTGAAAGCCGTTGATGTAGTCGAACACGATGGCCATCAAGACCACCGCGATCAGCAGGCTAACCATGCTTCACGGCCATGTTCGCGAGAAGGTCGGCCACGTTGTCGCAGTGGTCGACGGCGTTCTCGAGGTGGTCGAGCGCTTCCTTCTGCTTGAGCAGATCGCGGAAGTCGATGGACGGCGCCTTGAAGAGCTCGCTGATGGCGGTGCGGTAGATGGTGTCGCCTTCCTTCTCGAGCTCGCGCACCTTGCGGCCACCGTCGATGAGCTCGGTGAACTTGTGCGTGCGCAGGTGCGGCACCGTGTCGCGAATCATCGCCGTGCAGGTGATGAGCTTCTTCGAGAGCTCGATCATCGCGGGCGTGGGCTTCTCGATGTTGTAGAGGCCGTAGCTGCGGGCGGTGAGGTTCGCGAGGTCGATGATGTCGTCGAGCTCACTCGTCAGGCGGTGCAGGTCTTCGCGATCGAGCGGCGTGACGAAGGTGCGGGCGAGCGCGTCTTCCATGCGGCGCACCACGTCGTCGGCCTTGTGCTCGATGAGCTGCACCGACTCGCGCACCTTGTCGGCGGGCGTGTGCTCGAACGCCGCCAGCGCCTGCGCCGCTTCGTACCCGAGCCGGCCCAGCTCTTCGATCATGTCGTAGTAGTGGTCTTCACGCGGGAGCAGCCACCTGATCATCGCCTGGAGTGCCATATGGCGCGCTGTTCACCACGGGCCCTCGTGCGCTGGAGTGACAGTTCCGTGACGGGCTCGTGACGTGTCGTGAACAGGCTGATCAGCGTCAGGGTTTGCGGCCGTCCATCATGCGGGCGAGCTCGTCGAGCTCACCGGGCAGCGAGGCGCGCGCGGCGTCGGCCCCTGCGCTGCGGACCAGGCGCTTGGTGAGTGCGTAGCCAGAACCCGAGAACGAGGCGAGGTGCTTCGCGTGCATCATCGCGGCGGCCAGCAACGACTCCGGCGCATGGAGCGTCTCGGCCACGTGCATGCTCAACGCCTCGTGGGGCGTGAGGACCCTGCCGTGCACGACGAGTTCGGTGAGGCGTGAAGCCGAGACGACGGCGCGGGCAACCTCGACGGCGAACGACGGCACGAAGAGGCCGGCGGGCACCTCGTTGAGGCCGAACTTGAACGGGCCTTCGGCGAAGACGCGCAGGTCGCAGGCGAGCGCGAACATCGCTCCGGCGCCGAGCGCGTGACCCGAGACGGCGCAGACGACGGGCTTGGGCAGCAGGAACAGCTTGAGCACCGCGCTGCCCATGGCGCGCACGACGTCTTTTTTCTCCTCCATCGACAGCGAGGGCAGCTGCTTGAGGTCGAGACCGGCGCTCAGGAAGCCGGGCCGCCCCGTGAGAATCGCAGAGAGCGCGCGGGAGGCGACCACCTCGTCGAGCGCTTCTTCGAGACTCGCGAACTCGGGTGCCAGCACCGCGTTGGCCTTGCCGTCGTCGAGCGACACGATGGCCACGTCACCGTCGTACGACACCTGCCATCGAGCCATGTTCGTCTCCCCGTCGGCTGACCTACCGGAACTCGCCACCACCACAGACGTCGCAGTTCATCAGCGGCAGCCGCCCGACGGAAGCGCTGGCGACGTCGCGCTCGAGGCGGAAGCCGACGTCGGCGACGCTCAACGACGGCGCCGGCTCGCCCTTCGCGTCGTACGTCCACTTGCTTCGGCTTCGTGAGCGCAGCCAGTCGCGGGCCTTCGCTTCACTCTGAGCCCCGACGACCGCGTGTTCGATGCCGTGCCACCCCGAGACGGGAAGGGAGACCACCATCGACGGCGTGCCGAGGGGCAGCGGCAGGCGGCGAACGATGGCACCGAAGATGTCGATCTTGTGCTCTTCGACCTCGAGATCGCACTCGTTCGTGGGCCTGATGGGCAGCGAGACGGCCCAGAGCCTGTGCGCGCGGGCGCCGTCGACGACGACCTCGGCGACGGGGGAAGGCTGCGAGAGCGAGAGCGTGGCGAGCAGCTCCCGGCGCTTCGTGATGGCGGGAGGGACGTCGCCCGTGCACGCCGCGCGAAGATCGACTCCGGTGAAGCACACGTCGACCGGGGGCTTCGCCGAAGGAGCCACCCACTTCGCCTTCGCGAGCGTGCCCTTGCAGGCCCAGGCCACGCGCATGGACTTCGGCGCAGCCCAGACCGGCTCGAGCGCCGTCGACGCGACCCAGGACGGCCGCCGTGCCTTCCACGCGGCCTTCATCATCTCTGCCCGAAGCGCCTCGGTGGGGCCGAGCAGGAACGCCCGGTGCCACAGCACGAGCGCGCGGTCGTTGCCTTCGTCGGTGTTCTGCTGGTTCGCGGCGTCGGTCGCGACCGCCTTCACGTCGGGGCGGCTGGTGACGAGCGCGTCGAGCGGCACGGTGCCCGTCACCTTCGTCATCACCACGTTCGTCGGTTCATCTCCGTCGGGCCCGAAGTCGACACGGGTCGCGAGCTGAACGCTGATGGTGGCGTTGGGCGCCTGCGTCTTCTCGATGAGCACCTGCGTGCCCGTCGGCAGGGTCGCGAGCAGCTTCCCCTTCGCGGGAGCGCTCCTCACCTCGAGCAGCTGCACGCCGACGAACGCAGGGCCATCACCGGTCGCGACGACACCCGAAGCAGGCAGCACGGGCAGCGGCAGCTCTTTCACCTGCAGCGGGGGCCCTTCGAGGCGCCGCCGAATCGCCAGCGCGGCCAGTACGGCGACCTGAAACCCGCTCGGCGTCGAGGCCTGCTCGAGCACCCGAATCGCGCGGTCGGGATCGCGGAGCAGCAGCGCCTGCAGGGCTGGGTCGCGCAGGTCGTCGACGTTGAGGGCCGCATCGTCGGGCAGGCCTTCCGAGAGGGCCCCATCGGCGGGTTCGGCCAGCACCGTGGCCGGCACCGCGACGCCGGCGTCGACGGTCGCGCTGGCCAGGGGCGGTGGCGCTGGAGCGGGCGTCGGGGGCTTCTGCGGCGGGGTGGCAGGAATCGGCGCGGCCTCCTCGCAGGCCGTGAACGCCGCAAGGACGAGAATGAACGACGAGATGCGCATGACCCCTCCGCCCAGGAGCTTTTCACGAGCCCGCTGACAGTGCATTCGTGATGCGCGCGAGGCTCAGGCCGGCTCGTCACCGGGGAAGTGCCACTTGCCGCGCTTCGTCGGCAGCTTCGAGAGCGTCCCCACGCCTTTCAGGAACTCGGCCCGCGGCCAGGGCTCGGCGCCGAAGCGCGCGAGGTGCTCGGTCTCCTGCTGGCAGTCGATGAGCGCGACGCCCCAGGTGCGCAACCACTCCACCAGCGTGACGAAGGCCAGCTTCGACGCATCGTCAGCGCGGGCGAACATGGACTCGCCGTAGAAGACGCGGCCGAGTGAGACGCCGTACAGCCCGCCGACGAGCTCGTCTCCGCGCCACGCCTCGCACGAGTGCGCGATGCCCAGTGCGTGCAGTTCGACGTACGCGCGGCGCATGTCTCGCGTAATCCACGTGCCGCGCTGCCCGGGCCGCCTGGTGCCCGCGCACCCATCGATGACCTGCTCGAACGCGGTGTCGAGGGTGAGCCGGTACGGCGCAGCCTTCTGACGTTTCTTCAGGCTCTTCGGCACGTGCAGCCGCTCGGGCACCAGCACGAAGCGCGGGTCGGGGCAGTGCCACAGAATCGGCAGGCCCTCGGAGTACCAGGGGAAGATGCCGCGCTGGTACGCGGCGATGAGGCGCGTGGGCGAGAGGTCGCCTCCCACCGCGAGGATTCCGTCTTCGTTGGCGTTCTCGGCCGGCGGGAACGCCTGCGGGTCGGCCCCCAGGAAATGCATGCGTGCTGACGAGCTTACTTGTCCTTCGAGGCCTTGAGCTTGATCTCGCCCTTCGCGACGAGCGGCTCGGAGTAGAGCTTCGTCTTCAGCTCGGCCTTCATCTCGTAGGGAACGACCAGCCCCTTGATGACCTTCTTCACGTCTTTCCCGTGCGTCTCTTCGTTCATCAAGGCAGTGACGTCGAAGACGTCGGTCGACGCGACGGCGGTCTTGATGCCTGCTCCCTGAGAACCTTCGGCGACCTTCTTGCCGCCCAGCGACACCTCGTAGGTGATCTCGGTGAGCGCGACGGGGAAGGGGTTCGGGTTGACGACCTGCAGGTGGAAGACGGCCTGCACTTCAGACTCCGAGAAGCGGCCTGCTTCGAACTCACCCATCTTCAGGTGCGGCAGGCGGGGCGTGCGCACCTCACGCGAGCGCGCGAACGGCAGCTCGACGGCGACGTTCTGCATCGAGGTCTTGCCGTCGGCTCCAGCGACTTCGCGCGACACGGTTCCCTTGAGGTTGCCGCGCAGCGCCAGCAGCAACGAGCCACCACGCGCGTCCATCGCTTTGAGGTCTTCGCCGTCCTTCACGTAGGTGAACGACTCCTCGAAGGTGAACGGGGCGGTCTGGCCGGGCGCCACCGACAGCGAGAGCGACTCCGCCTTGGTGGTGAGCACGTTGCCGTCGACGACGAACTCGACGTCGGCGCCCGTGATGGTGAGCGCCTCGTCACCCGCGAGCACCTCGCCCGACAGCTTCACGGCGACGTCGGTGAGCGACTGGGTGGTGACGGTGAGCTCCTGCTTCGGCAGCTCGGCCGGCTTCGCCTCGGGCTTTGCTTCGGGCGCCGTCTTGCACCCGCTGATCAGCAACAGCGCCGCGGCCAGCGTGGGAACAGTCAACGTGCGAAGCGTCATGGAACCCCCAGGGAGCAGGGCTCGCTGCCTGCGTCAGGCGAGCCGATGTCACGAATGCGCTGCAGGAAGACGGGCGTCGGGTTTCCGCCGGCGTAGTTGAAGGCGCTCGACAGGGTGATGAAGCCCACGTCGGGCACGAAGGTTCGAATCGGGTCGGAGCCGCGGTCGGGCGTCTGCACCGTCAGCAATCGCAGGCCCGTGGTGTAGGCGGCGAGCGGCGTCTTGAGCTGGTTCGCCGTCGGGTTCTGCAACGTCACGCGGTACGAGGCGGCCTCGGTGGTGTGCATGCCGCCCTGGTCGACGCTGTCGGCCTGCGTGTTGGTGGTCTGGTTCTGGCCGGGCGCTGCGTCGGCCAGCAGCCAGGTGACGCCAGTGATGGCCATCGCCTCGTTGCGGAAGGTGATGGAGCGGCCCTGCCGCGGGAACTCCCGGCGCATGAGCTTCAAGTTGCCGTTCTCGAACGCGAAGTTGTCGATCATCAGCGTCTGGCCGCCTTCGCGGTACTCGACGGGCATCACCTTCACGCCGCCCTCGAGGGAGAACACCGGCTTCACGAGCGCGCCCAGCTTCGGCGGCGTGTCGGCGGTGGTGTCGCTGACGGAGTACTCGAAGCAGCGGTTGGCGATGAGGCCGTACCGATTCTGCGAGACGCAGTCGATGCCGCAGGAGTCGTCGACGGAGCCGCCGTCGGTGGTGGGCTTCACAGGCCCGCAGGCCGTCAGCACCAGAAGGAGCGAGAGCACGAAGAGGCGCATGGCCCGCGTCTACTCCTTTGAGTGGCGCAGTCGAGTCCGCGCTTGCGCTACTTCGTGGGGGCGGGCGCAGCCTTCTCGACGCGGAGCGGAACGAGGAAGGCGTTGTGACAGCTCATGCAGGTCGCCATCATCGAGGTGAACGCGGCGTTGAGCTCTGCCGGCTTCTTCGCCTCGCACGCGGTGACGACCTCGCCTGCGTGCTTCTTGAGCGCGTCCTGCAGAATGAAGAAGGACTCGGGCAACGCGACGGGGGCGCCTGCCGTCTTGTCGAGCCGCGGGGCGTTCGCGATGCCCTGCGAGAACTTCTTCGCCTCGTCGTACTTGAGCGTCGCCACCGCGAGCACGAGGTCTCGCATGTCTTTGCTGTGCGCCTTCATCTTGCTCTTGAGGAACGCCTTCGCTTCGGCCGAGACGTTCTGCGGCTCGAGCATGCGGGCCATCTGCAGCTCCTGCTTCGAGGGGAACACGGAGTCTTCGGCGAAGGCGTGAACGGCGACGAGGGCAGCGAGAATCGAGACGGCGCGCATGAAGAGACCCCCTGGGAGCGGAGAGAAGGGCAGCCGGTGGAGTGCATCGTGTGCACCAGCCGATGTCGGCGAGTTCGTTCCAGTTCCGCCCGCAGCGAACGAAAGGAATGCACGGGGCGGAAAGCCTTGCGTCGGGTACGGTGAGGGCGTGTCACGGCGGCCCGACTTCACCCAGAGCGTGCGAATGCTGCTCGCCCACGTCGCGGCCACGATGAAGGAGTTCCGGCACGTCGACCCGAACGCGATTCTCGTCGTCGCAGGTGAAGCGAGGCGGGCGTCGCGAGGCACCGTGAAGCCGCTCTGCTTCACGAACGGCAAACGCAAGGACTCGCTGGGCCGCCGCAAGCCGCTGGTGACGTTTCACGGGCACCGGGTGCTGTACGCCATCACGCTGAGGCCGCTCTTCTTCCGCAAGTCGACCCCACGTCAGCGCGTCGCCACCATCCTCCATGAGCTCTTTCACATCTCACCCGCGTTCGACGGCACGCTCGACGTGACGCGTCGGCACTCCGAGGCAGGGGAGGAGTTCGAGGCCGAGTTCAGGCCCATCGAGCGACGGTACTGGAAGCGCATTCCCCCCGAGGTGGTCGAGGGCTTCTCGTACGACGGTGAGGTTCGCGTGCTGCAGTGGCTCGAGAAGCCGCAGAGCTGGTTGCCCACCGAGCGCGCCAGCCACCGCACGCACTACACCGAGCGGCACCTGTTCGAGGGCGTCATGCGCATGAAGACGCCGACGCCGAGGGTGCGGCTCGACTTGCAGTGAGAATGGTCTATGGAGATCGTCATGTCCGAGCTGCACCCATTGGCCGATCGCTACCTCGACCTCATCTATGACGGGCCAACCGCTGAGCTTCGCGCACGGAAGGATCTCGATGACGAGCTCGCCGCGCAGCTGACCGCCGGCAATCACGTCTGCATTCGCGGGTTCTGGCGCATCGGGAAGACGACGATGCTGAAGGCGGTGCTCCAGCGCGCGTGTGAACGCAGCGGCGGCGCGGCGCTCTTCCTCGATCTGCGCGACCCTGACCGCGACGATGGGCTGCCGCAGTCGGCCGAGGCGGTGCTCGAGCGCCTCACGAAGAAGGTGACCGAGTTTCTGGCCCGCGTCGGAGCGACCGAGTTGAAGGCCGACCCGAAGGCGCCGATGGCGGTGCTGGGAGAGCTGGCCGCGCCCATCTTCGTGGGCCTCGACGAGCTCATCTCGCTGCACGCGCTGGGCGCCGAGAAGATGGTGACGTTGCTCGACCTGTTGTTGTCGACGCCGAAGAACGTGCGCGTGGCGATGGTGGTGCACCGCCACCGTGACGTCGACGCGTTGTTCGAGACGGCGTTGATTCAGCGCCCGGGCATGGCGTCGGCCTTCGTGCCGCCCATCTCGGACGATGAGCTGGTGGCGCTGGTGAACGTGCCCGCGCTGGCCGATGGCGTGACGTTCTCGAACGAGGCGCTGGGGGCGCTGGCTGAGATCTCCGGGAACCGCCCGTGGGAGCTGCTCTCGTTCTGTGCGCTCGCGGCCTCGAAGCTGCCGAAGGGCTTCACGGGAGAGATCGGTCCCGACGCCATCGACGCGCTGGTGAACCTCGACGAGCTGGCCGAGAACGACGAAGGCCGCGCGCTCATCGACAATGCGCTGCGCACGCTGGTGACGGCGATGACGCCTGCCGAGAAGACGTTGTGCGAGCTGCTGGCCGTCGGTGGGGAAGGCGAAGTGCCGGAAGACGCCATCGCCGCGCTCGAAGCGGCTGGGTTGGTGACCTCAGGTGAGAGCTACGAGCTCAACGGCGCCTTCTTCGCGGGCATGGTCTCGGCGGTCGCCTCGGGTGCCATCAAGGTCGCCGTCGAGTGACCCGGTCACTGAACCCGAGCCACTAACGCTCCGTTCCATCGCGAATGGATGTTCGTCTCCGCTCAGGTTTGCACTGTCAACGTGGGTGGGTAGGGTGCGCGCGCCTTGAAGCCGCCACTCCCGCTCGCGCTCCTCCTGTTCGTCGTCACTGCCTGTGCTCCGGCGACGCCTCCTCCGACCCGTGAGACGCTCGTGCTCACGGGCGCTGCGTACGATCGCGGCCTGCAGCACGGCACGCAGCTGCGCTCGAAGATTCGCAGCTTCTACACGACGCTGATGACGAACTCGTTGTACCCGTTCCTCTCGCGCGAGCAGCCCGACATCGCGACGCTGCTGAAGGACTACGACAGCGAGAAGTACCAGAACGGCAAGTTCGCCTACGAGCTGCTGCTCGAGAGCGCGAAGAACCTCGAGCGCAACCTCGGCCGCAACGCGCGAGACGAGATGCGCGGCATCGCCGACGGCTCGGGCCTCACCTACGAAGAAGTGCTGGTGCTCAACACCTTCGTCGACACCACGCTCGCGGTCCGCGGCATCGGGCTCGCCATTCGCCAGGGCCGCGCGCCGGTCGTCGAGTCGGTGGAGTTCCTCGGCGTCGGCAGTGACGGCCTCGACAACACCGGAGACGGCCGCGCCGACGAGACCGACGAAGGCGTGCTCAAACCCTACGACCCGCCGTTCTTCGCGGCCGCGGTCGAGGTCGACGTTCGCACCAAGCTGCGCGTCGTCTTCTCGGACCCCGACGGTGTCGACCCGCAGACCGTTCGGGTTCGCGTGAACGAGGGGCTGTTCACCTTTGGCGACCCCTCGCTCGACATCGCCGAGCTCGACGCCACGCACGTGCAGATGACGTGGACGCCGATCGAGCCGTTGCCCGCGGCGAGCACCGTCACCTTCGTCCTCTCGGCAGGCGACAAGCGCATCATCGAGATTCCCGGTCCTCCGCGCGCCAGCTTTCGCCGTGACGAAGAGCTGGTCGTCACCACGCGAGGCGCGGGGCTGTCACCGAAGGACATCAGCCGCCCGGCGCTCACCGACAACCGCACGCGCCCACCGCCGTTCACCGTCGGCGTGCGTGGCTCGCGCGCTGCCGATGGGCCGTTGCTCGCGCACAGCTTCGCGCTGCTCGATGCCAACACGGCGCACAAACACACCGTCGCCCTGGTGCATCGGCCTGACACTGGCCCCTCGTACGTGACGGTCGGCTGGGCTGGCATCGTGTACGGCATCTCTGGGCTCAACGAGCGCGGCGTCGGCGTCGCGTGCAACCCGAGTGACACGCTCGACAACTCCGTCGTCGGCTCGGTGCTCGACCAGGTGGCCGACCTCTCGAAGGCGAAGCTGCTCGCGAGCGGCTTGCCGGTGGGCTTCATCGTGAAGCGCGTGCTCGAGAAGGCGACGACCGCGCAGGAAGGCGCCGACGCCATCGCCGAGGTCGACCCGGTCTACGGCTGGAACTGCACGGTGGCCGACGCGCAGGGCGGGCTCGAAGTGGTGGAGATGGACTCCGACGTCTTCCGTCAGGGCCAGAGCGGCATCTATCGCTACGGGCCGACCGATCGTGACGCGAGCATGCGCCGCTACTCGAGCCTCACCGACGACGACGTCATCACGGGCAGCTCGTTCACGCGCAACGTCGACGACAGCATCACGCTCAACCTCGCGGGTCAGCGCATCGTGCCGCAGCGCTTCTGGTCGGGCTTCTTCTTCCGCAGCCGCCGCGTGATGGACAACGTCTCGCGCCGGGTCGCCGCCCGCACCGCGCCCCTCGACGTTCCGTGGCTCGAAGGGCTGCTGGTGGAACCCGAGGTCGTCGACCGCTCCGACAGCATGAACGCCGTGGTGCTCGACCTGAAGAACCGCGTGCTGCACTCGGCGATGGGAACCGTGCCCGCGACGAACTCACCCTTCGTGGCGACGGGGCTCGCCCAATGAAGCGCGCGCTCCTTCTCTCTCTGATTCCGACGCTCGCCTTCGCGATGGAGACGCAGGTGCTCCCGCAGGGCGTCATCATGCTCGACGTCGGTTACCTGCGAACGGCCCTCGACAAGCAGTGGAGCGGCGATCGTCGCGCGCTCTCGCTCATCGACGACATTCCCCGCTACGAGCCGGGCGGCGGTCTGCAGGGCATTCTTCGCGCGAAGCCGGTGGCCGAGTTCGACTTCCTGCTCGTGCAGGCGCTCTACGGCGTGACCGACTCGCTCTCGGTGGGCCTGAACGTGCCCATCCTCATGCGGGGCACGGTGGCGACGAACCTCTCGTGGGAGCCCGGCGACTACCAGCCGCAGCTCGGCCGCGCGTACTCGATGGACGACTTCTGGAGCTGGGCGCTCTCGATGGGCCAGCCGCGCGTCGCCGACAAGGTGGTCGACACGCGCTTCCGCCTCGCCGACATGGTGGTGGGCGTGAAGTACCTGCTGCCGCGCTCGGAGTGGATGAAGGCGAACCACTTTCGCTGGTCGACGCAGCTGAACGTGGCGATTCCCACCGGCTCGAACGCCGACCCCGAAGAGGCCGTGTCCGTCGGCACCAACCTGTGGGAGCTGCACGCCGCGGGTGACGTCGAGCTGCACGTCGCGGCCGACAAACACGTCTTCGTCGACGAGTACGGTGTCTTCCGGCTCAACGTCGGCGCCGATGTCTTCTATTCGTTCCTTCGTCCACGCCAGTACACGGGCGGCCGCGGCCTCAAGAACCCGCTGCTGAACAACAACGCGTTCTACGTGGGCGACACGTACTGGATCGACCCCGGCGATTGGATTGGTGGAACCGTGAGCGTCGACGTGGTGCCGTTCATCGGGCCGACGCGCGCCTCCATCGTCTCGGGAGGCAGCCTCGAGAAGGCGCTGGCGTTGCCGCCGATGGTGACGGTGAGCGCCAGCTACTCGTACGTCGGTACGTTCCAGAGCGACTGGCAGTCGAACAGCAAGCTCTGGGACTGGGACCGGGAGAAGCTGTGGCAGGCAGGCGAGAAGAACATCTTCAAGGTGACCGGCACCGTGAGCCTGCTCCGTGTGGGCGTGCCGCTTCAGCTCTACGCGTCGTACCGCACGCAAGACATCATTCCCGGCCGCTTCACCCGCCCGGCCAACGTCTTCACCGGTGGCGTGCGCGCCATCGTGAAGTTCTGGTGACCCATGCGCCGTCTGCTGCTCGTCGTCTTCGCCTGCTCCAGCGCTGGCTGCGCGCTCACGTCGCTCGTCGGGTACAAGATCGCGCCGAACGCGCCGAAGGACCCTGACGGTCAGACGCTGCAGCTGCGCGGGTTGAAAGAAGCCGTTCGCGTCACCACCGACGCGCAGGGCGTGCCGCACCTCGAAGCGAAGAACCTCATCGACCTCGCGCGCGCCACCGGCTTCATGCAGGGCCGCGCCCGCTTCTTCCAGATGGACATGATGCGGCGCCTCGCGCGTGGGCGCGTGAGTGAGATCGTCGGTGAGCAGCCGATGGTCTCGAGCAACACCATCGAATACGACAAGACGATGCGCGGCTGGGACATCGAGGGCCGCGCGCTGGCCGACTTCGGGAAGTTGTCGGCCGAGCAGAAGGAGCAGCTCGAGGCGTTCGCGGCGGGCGTGAACGCGGCCCGCGAGCAGTGGCCGCCCATCGAGTACCGGTTGCTGCACATCGAGTCGGAGCCGTGGAACGCGTCAGACACGCTCGCGGTCGGCGTGCTGAACGTGTGGAGCGTCACGCACAACTACCAGCAGGAGCTCGCGCGCTTTCTCTTCGCGATGCACCAGGGCGTCGACCGCATGGAGTTGCTGTACCCGAACGAGCCAGTTCGTGGTGGTCGCAGCGTCATCTCGAAATCGGCGTCGGAGCCGTTGCCGCCAGCCGTCGTCGAAGAGCTTGCGGGCTTCTTTCCAGTGAAGCTCGGCGACGCGACAGCGAGCGATCCTGCTGCGTGGTTCTCGGTCATGCCCATCGAAGGCGCGTCGAACGCGTGGGTCGTCTCGGGCGCACACACGAAGTCGGGCAAGCCGATGGTGGCGAACGATCCGCACCTGGCGCACTTCCTTCCGAGCTTGATGGTGCAGCAGCACCTCACCGCGCCGGGCCTCGACGTCATCGGGGTCACCATTCCCGGCGTGCCGTGGGTGCTCTCGGGCCACAACGCGAAGGTGGCGTGGGGCATGACGTCGACGATGAGCGACGCGATCGACCTCGTCGTCGAGCAGGAAGACGCGGCGCGCCCCGGCTTCGTGAAGAACGAGTCACGCGAGTGCCCCATCACCACGCGCGATGAAGTGATTCGTGTGCGTGATGGCTCCGAGCTGCTCGACCGGCCGGTTCGGTTTCGCGCGAGCTGCAACGGGCCGTTGATGAACGATCTGCTGCCGCAGCTGTTTCCGCCGAAGGCTCCGCTGCTCGCGATTCGATGGCGCGTGACAGGGCTCGACACGGTGATGGGTGCGCTGCTGCGAATCGATCAGTCGACGAGCGTGGAGGACTTCGGGAAGGCCGCGGCCCAGCTGCCCTCCATCTGGAACACGTGGACCGTGGCCGACGTCGACGGGCACATCGGGCAGTTCCCCTCGGGAGAAGTGCCGCTGCGCCCGAATCACCGCGGCACGTTCCCGGTGCCGGGGTGGACGAAGAAATATGAGTGGAGCGAGTTCGTCGGAGGAGACCGCATCGCGCACGTCATCGACCCCGCCGACGGCATCATCGCCCACGCGAACAACCTGATGACCGAGCCGGGAGCGACCGACTTCGCACGCCTGCACGTCGACTCCGCGCCCGCGTTTCGGCACCAGCGCATCGTCGATCTCGCGAAGGCGACGCCGAAGCACGACCTCGCCTCGTTCCGCGCGATGCAGGCCGACACGTTCTCGCTGCGCGCGCAGACCATCTGGCCGTTCATGAAAGAAGCGCTCGGGACGGGTGAGGGCCTCTCTGAGACCGCACGTGCCGCGCTCGCCCGCGTGAACGCGTGGAACTTCGACGCGAAGGCCGATGAGCCCGAAGCCGCCATCTTCTTCCTCACGTATCGGCACGCGGTGGTGAACGCGGTGAGCGACGAGCTGCCGGCGCCCGCGGTGAAGTTCTTCCTCGGCCAGCGCTACTCGACGAACACGGTCGACCTCTGGTTCGAGAACCCGACGCACGTGGTGTGGGACGATCGCGCGACGGCGGCGGTCGAGACGCGAGATCAGCTCGTTCGTGCCGCGTTCCAACGCGCCGTGCAGGACCTCACCGAGGCGCAGGGGCCGGAGGTCACCGCGTGGCGCTGGGGCAAGCTGCACTGGCATCGTCCGATGCACGCGTTCGGAGGGAAATCCGTGCTCGATGGCACCGTGAACCTCGAGCGCATGGAAGCGGGCGGCGAGATGGACTCGGTGTGGAAGACGCACTTCGACATCGGCAACGAGGCGGCGCCGTTCAAGGTCGTCGCGGGGCCCGTCTATCGAAGCGTCGTCGACCTCGCCGACGTGGCGCACGGCTGGTGGATCATCGACTCCGGCGCGAGCGGTTGGCCGGGCTCGGCGCACTACGGCGACCAATACGACGCGTGGAAGCGCGGTGAGCTGGTGCCGATGTTGTTCGACGTGGCCGAGATTCGGCGCGGGGTGCACGGCGAGCTGACGTTGGCTCCGTCAGCTCCGTAGTCGTCGAAGCACCAACAACAGCAGCGCGACCAGTCCACCGCCGGCCGCCGTTGCGGAGCAGCCTGCGGCCTCGAGGCGCCCATCGAAGGCGCTCGAGGTGAGCACGCACTGTCGCTCGAAGCAGGTTCCCGACGTCACCTCGCAGCCAGCGTCCGCGATGCATGCGCGGCCGAGCTCGCAGCTCTCGAAGTCTTCGCGCCGCTCGCATTGGGTCGAGCGCACCTGCTCCACCGCGCGCTGGGCCTGAACCAATGGAGTCACGCGACCGTTTCGCGAGTCGGTGATGGGCCGGCCCGTCGAACTCAACACGGCCTCGAGGTCTGCGACGGTCAGCCGCGGGTCGAGCTCGAACAAGAGCGCCGCGAGCGCGGTGACGTGCGGCGTCGCCTGAGAGGTGCCCTGTCGTTCCTGTGCCCCACCGCCCGGGACGGTGGAGCGAATGCGGGCTCCGGGTGCGAGCAGGTCGAGCAGCGGGCTCGAGTTGCTGAAGCAGCACACCGAGCCGGCATCGGCCCGCTCGTCGAAGCAGCCCGAGGCGTAGGTGCCATTGTCAGGCTCGCGCCCGAGGTCCGAGTCGTAGACGGCGCCGACCGACACGACGCCGGTGACGCACGCTGGAGCCGTCATGCCGCTCGCGTTTCGCTCGTTGCCCGAGGCCGCGAAGACCACCACGCCCGCGTCCCGCAGCTTTCCAACGGCCTCGGTCAGCGCCGGCTGCTCGGAGTCACACGCGCCGGGCCATTGCATGTTGGTGCCCAGGCTCATGTTCACCGCGCGAATGCCGAGGGTGTCGCGTCGCGCCAGCACCCAATCGAGCGCGGCTGCCCAGTCCGACACGCGGCCGACGAGCTGTTGGTTGAAGACCCGCACCACGACGACCTCTGCCTCGGGCGCCACGCCGCGCGGCGCGATCCTTCCGTCGCCCGTGATGATGCCGGTGACGTGCGTGCCGTGACCTGACGTCTCTGGCGCGAGGTCTCCGGTGTCGCCGTTCATCGGCGGGCAGCCCCCGAGCACGAAGCACTTCTGCGCGATGACACCACCGTCGAGGTCGCCGTGCCTGACGTCGATGCCGGTGTCGAGCACTGCGACGCGCTGGCCACGACCGGTGAGCCCGAGCTCTCGTTGTGCAGCGCGAACGCCGGTCAAGGTGGCTGCCTCATTCGTCATCGGGTGCCCGAGGGCATCACGCTGCAGCGCGCTCACTCGCGGGTCGGTCTCGAGCAGGTCGAACATCGCCTCGGGCCCGCGGACCACGGCGCCGTTGAGTCGGTCGAAGCGACGCAGGACCACGAGCGACGGGTGCTCCTTCAGCAGCGCGTCGAGGGAGGCCCGATCGCGCGTCAGCACGATGCGCTCTGGGAGCACCTCGGCGGGCGGCAGCAGAGGCCACGCAGTGATGAGGGCTGCCACCCAGAAGCTCATGAGCGGTCAGTCTGCGCCAGCTGCAGCCGAAAACCTCATGGGTTCCTCCGTCACTGCGACTTTGGAGCAGGCATCATCGGCGCTGATGTGATGACTCAGGCTCCGTGCGAAAAGCCGTGCGCCGGTTCGGGCAGGCCGTGATGACTGGCGCGCAGCAACTCCGGGGAGACAGACATGGCGCACCACGTGGTCGTCGTTGGCGGTGGTTTCGGTGGGCTCGAGACTGCGCGGCGGCTCGAGCGGGACGACGTGAAGGTGACGTTGATCGACCGTCAGAATTACCACCTGTTCCAGCCGCTCCTCTACCAGGTGGCGACGGCCGGCCTCTCGCCGGGAGACATCGCGTCGCCGATTCGCAACCTCGTCGCGTCGCGGCCGAACGTCGAAGTGCGCATGGGTGACGTGGTCGGCGTCGACCTCGCGAACAAGCGCGTGAAGCTGGCCGATGGAGAGCTCGCGTACGACTCGCTCGTGCTCGCGGCTGGAGTCCGGCACAGCTACTTCGGCAAGTCGCAGTGGGAAGGCGACGCACCGGGCCTCAAGACGCTCGATGACGCGCTCGAGATTCGCCGCCGGGTGCTGATGGCCTTCGAGAACGCCGAGCATGAAGACGACCCGGTGAAGCGCGCGGGCTGGCTTACCTTCGTCGTCGTCGGTGGCGGCCCGACTGGAGTCGAGCTGGCCGGCGCCATCAGCGAGCTCGCGCGGTTCTCGGTCGCGAAGGACTTTCGAAGGTTCGATCCACGCACGGCGAAGGTGGTGCTCGTCGAGGCGGGAGCGCGCGTGTTGGCCGCGTTCGATACGGGGCTGTCAGGCAAAGCGAGGGCGTCGCTCGAGAAGCTCCACGTCGACGTGCGCCTGCAGACGCGAGTGCAGGACGTGACGTCTGAAGGGGTGCAGCTGCCGGACGGGTTCCTTCCCGCGAAGACGGTGCTGTGGGCGGCGGGCGTCGAGGCGCCGCCGTTGTCGAAGACGCTCGGCGTCGAGACCGATCGTTCAGGCCGCATCAAGGTGCAGCCCGATCTCTCGATTCCCAACCATCCGAACGCGTACGTCATCGGAGACCTCGCGTGGTTCCCGCTGCCTGATGGCTCGTCGTTGCCGGGGCTCGCGCCGGTCGCGCTGCAGCAGGGCCGTCACGTCGCCGAGGTGATTGGCGCCGGGCTCGATGGCCAGCCGAAGGAGCCGTTCAAGTATCTCGACAAGGGCATCATGGCGACGGTCGGGCGCGCGTCGGGCATCGCGCAGGCCGGCAGCTTGCGGCTCTCGGGAATGCTCGGCTGGCTCGCGTGGCTCTTCATTCACATTCTGTTTCTCATCGGCTTCCGCAATCGCATCATCGTGCTGCTGCAGTGGACGTGGGCGTGGTTCACGTACGGACGCAGCGCGCGGCTCATCACGGGCACCACGCCGGTTCCGCTCGCGAGACCGGTCGTCGTCGAGGTGCCGCGCGAGAAGGTCGCCTCGTAGACTGTCGGCCCATGGCCGCACGCACGAAGAAGAAGACGCCGAAGCCGGCTCCCACGTTCGCGGCGCAGTTGCCTCCGCTGGCGGCGAGTCGCTTCTGGGAGAACCCCGACGACCTCGATGCGCTCCGCGTCTGGGCCGATGCTTTGGTCGAGCAGGGTGACGTTCGCGGCGAGTTCCTTCAGCTCGCGACGCTCGAGCACCCGTCCGAGGAGCACCAGGCACGGCAGGCCGCGCTGCAGAAGAAGCTGGGAGGCCAGCTCGTGGGCCCGGCGCGCCCGTTCCTTCGCAGCTGGCAGTTCGGCGCGTTCGGGCTCGTTCAGTCCATCGTGACCGAGGCGAAGCTGTTCGTGCCGGGCTTCGAGCTCATCGCGCAGCTGCACCCGCGCTTGACGGCGAGCGTGACGGCGCTGCGAAAGAAGCCGCTCATCGATCAATTCGCGGCGCTGCCGCTCGAGCGCATTCACTATCTGATCATCGATTGGACGGGTCTCACCGACGACGGGCTGCGGGCGATCGCGCCAGCGCTCGAGGGCGTGAAGAACCTGAGCCTCGCGTTCAATGACGTCACGCGTGCGGGCCTCGATGCGCTCGCCGTGCACGCCACGTCGCTCGAGTCGCTGGCGCTCGGCACGTCGCTCAACCAGCGTGAGCAGGGACACACCATCGGCATCGGGTGGGTCGACTCGCTCACGTCGCATCCCGGCTTCTCGAACCTGCGCTCGGTGACGCTCTACAACTACCACTCGCGCCCACCCGAGGAGCAGCTCGGCCGCCTGCGTGCGATGCCGAAGATGAAGTACGTCGGCGTGGGGTCTCCGCTGTACCAGCTCGACAGACTCGAGGCGGCGAAGGCAGGCTCGCTGAAGGGCGATCCTCTCTGAGCGCAGGGTCACGGCGACCTCGCGCTCGGCAGTGACTCGCGATCGCCGCACTGATTCCGCTCGTCTCGACGAGGCACGCACGGTGCTGTGTGGAGCGATGTGCCGCTCCTCCCTCGGCGCAGTCTCGTGCTGGCGCTCACATGTACGTGGTGGTGGTCGTGCGGCGGCTCGTCCGACGTGTTGGTGCACGTTGATGATGAGCCGCGCGCGACCACGGTTGCGCAGGCTCCGGTCGATCAGGCGGCGGTCGATGCAGGTGTTGCTCCACTCGACGCGGGGTTCGTTGGTTCAGAGTTGAAAGTGGATGCTGGGGTTGCTCCGTTCGACGCGGGGATTGTTGGTTCAGACGTCGACGCGGGCCTCGTTGAGTTGAAAGTGGATGCAGGCGTTGTGGCTCAGGAAGTCGACGCGGGCCTCATCGAGCTGAAAGTGGATGCAGGTGTTGTCGCGTCCGAACTCGATGCAGGACTGGTCGCTCCGCAAGTCGACGCCGGTGCGGTCGGTCTCGCGGTCGATGCGGGAGTCGTCGCACAACCACGTGATGCAGGCGTTTTGGATGCAGGGCTCGTCGCTCCCGCGATCGATGCGGGAGTCGTCGCTCAACCACGTGATGCAGGCGTTCTGGATGCAGGGCTCGTCGCTCCCGCGATCGATGCCGGCTCTTCTTCAACCGACGCAGGTGTCGGCACCGAGGGAGCCACGCTCAGTGCGCACACCGTGCTCGGTCTCCCCGACGACTCCTCGGTCGGTCGCCTCGATCGCTGGTTGCTCGTGAAGCCGCAGTTCGTCGGTTCCTACGACACCACGCGCAAGACCCCACGCTGGGTCTCGTGGCGGCTCGACCCCACCTGGCTCGGCACCGCGACGCGCGCGACCTCCTTCCGGCGAGACACGCAGCTGCCCACCACCGCCGGTCAGGCGCGCGACGAAGACTTCCGCAACAGTGGCTTCGACCGCGGCCACCTCTGCCCGAGCGCCGACCGCACCAGCACCGACCCCGACAACGACGCGACCTTCGTCTTCACCAACATCGTCCCGCAGACGCACACGAGCAACGCGGGCACCTGGGCCACGCTCGAGGACGAAGCGCGCACGCTCGTCGCGCAGGGCAAGACCGTCGTCATCACGGCCGGCCCCATCTTCGGCGTCACGCCCCAGAACGTCGGCGCTGGGGTTCCCGTGCCGCTCTCGATGTTCAAGGTCGCGGTCGTCTTCGAGGGAGCGCCCACCGCCAACCTCACCACCTCGACGCGCGTCATCGCCGTCATCGTGCCCAACACCGCCACCGTCACCGGTTCGTGGAGGAACTTCCGGGTGACGACGCGCTCCATCGAGCAGGCAACGGGGCTCGACTTTCTCTCCGACGTGCCGCACGCCGTGCAGGAGGTGCTCGAGAACCGCGTCGACGTCGACCTGCCCTGAAGATGCGCTCGGCGAACCGCGTGCTACCGTCACGCGCACATGCCGGGGAATCACGACAACACAGTTCGCGGAAAAGTCCCCGCGACGCCCCCGCCTGACACGGTGCTCTGCCCCATCTGCGCGAAGGTTCTCGAGGGCGAGCCGAACTTCTGTGACGCGTGCGGCGCCGATCTGCGCGGGCTGGGTGGGCACTCCGACACGCTCTCGGGGCCCGACAAGGACAAGATCATCGACGGCCGCTATCGCCTGCTCGAGAAGCTCGGCGAGGGCGGTATGGGCTCGGTCTACAAGGTCGAGCACGTGCGTATGGGCAAGATCGCCGCCCTCAAGGTGATGCGGCCCGACGCGGCGGTCGACAAGGGGCTCAAAGCGCGCTTCCTGCAGGAGTCGCGCGTCGTCGCCAAGCTCTCGCACGCGAACACGGTGCAGGTCTTCGACGCGGGTGAGCTCGACGACGGCTCACTCTTCATGGCCATGGAGTACGTGCCCGGCAAGGACCTCGCCTGGCACCTCAAGGCGCACGGGCCGATGAGCGAAGAGAAGGTCGTCAGCGTGGCGGTGCAGCTGCTCGCCTCGCTCGCCGAAGCGCACGAGTTCGGCATCATTCACCGCGACATCAAACCCGCGAACGTGATGCTGCTGCGGCGGCGAAAGGGCGGAGACGAGCAGGTCAAGCTGCTCGACTTCGGCATCGCCAAGCTGGCCGAGGGCGACGCGCGCAACTCCACGACGGGCGACTTCGTCGGCACGCCTTCGTACATGTCGCCCGAGCAGGTGCGTGGCGAGGTCGTCGACGCCCGCAGCGATCTCTATTCTCTGGGCGCGCTCCTCTTCGAGCTCGTCACCGGCCGGCAGCTCTACACGGGCCCGACTGCGGTCAGCATCGTCAAGCAGCACCTCGAGGAGCCGGTGCCACGCGTCGCCGACCTCGTGCCCGACGCGCCCATCTCGCCGGCCTTCGAGAAGGTCATCACCACGGCACTCGCGAAGCGATGCGACGACCGCTTCGCCGACGCCGAGACGATGAAGAAGGCGCTCGAGGCGCTGCGCAAGACGACGAAGAGCGCGACGAAGGACTTCACGCCGATGCCCGACGAGCTCGCGGCGAAGATGCTCTCGCGCGAAGACTTCGATCGGTACGAGCGAAAGCTGCGCTCCGAGCGGTACCTCGCGCCCATCGCCGCGCTGCTCGTGGTGGGTGCACTCGGGTTCGGTGGCTGGCGGGCGTTTCAGCACATGCAGGCGAACGCGGGGCCAGTCGGCATCGAGTCGGAGCCGAACGATCAGGTGCAGAAGGCGACCGTCATCGCCATGGGCCAGCCGGTGAAGGGCACCATGGGCGCAGCCGGACCTGGCGAGGGCGATCGCGATCTCTTCGTCGTCGACGTCAAAGAAGCCGGCCCGCACCGCGTGACGCTCACAGGCGTGTCGGACCTGAACCTGACCCTCGAGGTGCTGCAGCTCGAGAAGGTGGGGACCACCGAGAAGATCAAGCGCAAGCTGTTCCTCGACGACCAGGGCGTGAGTGACGGCGAGCGCGTCGACGGGCTCCAGCTGGCAGCGGGCTCGACGTACCTGCGCATCGAGGAGCAACCGTTCTGCACCGAGCTCAACCGGGCGCCGCGCGAGAAGAGCCTGGTGGCCTACGAGCTGCTCATCGAGCCGATGCCTGCGACCGAGACGCTGCTCGAGACCGAGCCGAATGATTCACCGCTGACCGCGGCGCCGCTGCCATTGACGCGCGCCGTGATGGCCTATGCAGGCGTGAGACTCGACGACGCGGACAAGCTGATCGCGCTGCGGCCCGATGGCCCGTTCTCCACGGTCGACACCTTCCGGGTCGACGAGGTGCCGGCGGGGGAGCAGGTGGTGGTCGCGGTGGTGCCGCCCGAGCGTGGGGCGCTGCAGGTGATCGACGAGGCCGATCTCGAGGTGTGGCGGCAACGGGTGGCGCAGTCGTCGCCGTCACGACCCGCGCCTCCGCGCCCCATCGCGAGGGTGGTGAAGGGCGGGCCCGAGGTGATCGTGCTCGATGGTGGCGCCAATGGCGTGCGGCGCGTGCGAATTCTGCCGGCCGAAGACACCTTGCCGGGAGCGACGTATTTCGTAGCGGCAGCGACGTCGGGGCCGAATGGCGTGGCAGCGTTGGTTGATTTGCTTCGGGTGCTCGAGACGAGGCCGGAAGCGCAGCGGCGGTTGGTGGAGCGGGTAGGTGAGGTGCTCAAGAATTCGCCCGAGCTCGCCCGGCTGCAGCAGACCAATTCCTCACACTGAATTGGAACGACCCAACAAGCATCACGCGTGTCACAACCTGGGTGGGCCTGAACGATACTGGCTCCACACGGCAATTACCTTCGCAACGGCGAGTGAATCGTCGACGACGTAGTACAGGTGCAGCTTCGTCTTCCGTGCGGGAACTCGGTACACCGTTCGCCGCGCCGTCCTTCGGGCTACAGGTGCTGAGGTTGGTTCCAGTGCGATGCGCTTCAGCGCGTCCTCGATGTCCTGTTCGAAGACCTCGGGAATGCGTGCGGTGTCCCGCCAGCGGCGAGCCATGCGACGAAGCGCCGCCATGGCCCGGGGCATGATGATGACGCGCATCGCCTACTTCATGGCCCTGAGTTCAGCGAGAGCGACCTCAGCAGGAATGCCTTCAGCGCTCTCCGCCTCGTCCACTGCAGCCTGAAGCTCGAGCCACTCATCGTCAGACACGTCCCACGTGGGCTGGTTGTCTTCATCGACGGCTCGCAGCACCACCTCGACGCGAGCGCCCTCGGGAAACCCGACCTTGGTGTCCACCACCAGGGTGTTGCCGACCACCGTCGCCTTCACGCGCATGGGCGTCATTGTGCAGGTGTCATCGACTGCTGCGCAACTCGCCTCACGCGCCCTGTCTGCGTGCGTCTGACTGCCCACTCGCCGCCAGTGCCGCTCTGACCGCCTGCTCGAACTCGCTCGCCACGAACGGCTTCGGCAGAAACCACTCCAGCGGCCCCAGCTTCTGCAGGTCGAGCTCCTGCCGCGTGTACCCGCTCACATAGAGCACCGGCAGCCCCGGCTTCAGCAACCTCGCCTCGGGGCCGAGCGCCGCGCCGCTCTCACCGTCGGCCAGCACCACATCGGTCACCAGCAGATCGACCCGTCGGGTTCGCACGACTCCCAGCGCATCCTTCACCGAGCCCACCGCCGCGCCCTGCAGGCCGAGCCGCTTCACCAGCCTCGACATCACCAGCCGCAACGACGGCTCGTCGTCGACCACCAACACGAACGGGCTGCTCTCATCGACTCCGACCGGAGCGCTCACTTCCTCCGCCAGCCGCGGGAACCGCAGCCGCACCACCGTGCCGCGACCCTCGCTCGACGAGAGCGACACCTGCCCGCCGCTCTGACTCACGAACCCGTGCACCATGCTCAGGCCCAGGCCCGCCGCCGACGGCCGCGTGGTGAAGAACGGCTCGAACGCGCGATGCCGCACGCGCTCGTCCATGCCTTCGCCCGTGTCCTCCACCGTGACCTCGACGAAGTCGGCCTCGCCCACCGACGGCACGTTGCGCGTCGACACCGTCACCCGCCCACCGACGGGCATCGAGTCACGCGCGTTCGCCACCAGGTTCACCAGCGCCGTCTCGAGCTCCTTCGCGTCGAGGTTGCAGCGCCACAACGACGGCTCCAGCTTCAGCTCGAGCTCGATGTCGCTGCCCACCAGTGACGTCAGCGCCCCGCGCGCCGAGCCCAGCACCTCGTTGAGCACCATCGGCTTCGGCCGCAGCACCTGCCGCTGCGCCACGCTCAACAACTGCTGCGTCAACACCGTCGACCGCTCTGCCGCCTGCTTCGCTTCACGAATCAGCTCGGCCTGCCCCTGGTCCAGCGTCGGACTCTCGAGCAGCGACAGGCTCGACAGAATCACCGTGAGCCGGTTGTTGAACTCGTGCGCGATGCCACCGCCGAGCCGGCCGAGCGCCTCGATGCGCCGACGCTCCTCGGTCACCTGCCGCGTCACGTCGACCGACACCCCGCAGAGCACCTTCGCGCTGCAGCGCGCCAGCTCGGTGTCGAGCCACACCACCACGCCGTCGGCCCGCTGGAGCCGGTGCCGCACCACCTTGCGCTCTCCCGTCGCGAGCGCGCGCGCCTGCTTCACGAACACCACGCGGTCCGGCTCGGGAATGAGCTGCTCGAACGCGCCCTGCCGACCCAGCAGCGACACGTCACGATGACCCGTCACCGCGAGCGCGCTGCGCGACACCAGCGTCAGCACCTCGTCTTCCGTCTCCCACAGCAGCGCCTCGACGGTCTCGAGCACCCGCCCGAAGCCGCGCGCGTCGTCCTGCGCCGAGTGCTGTGCCTTCACGAGGTCAGTGATCTCGTCGAGCACGAGCGCGACCGACTCCTTGTTGCCTGCGCCCGTCAGCCGCTGCGCCGTGGCCCGGAAGGAACGCACTCCATCTTCGAGAACGCCGACCTGCCGATGACCAGACGGCTGCTCCCACGCGCGCCGCACCAGCGCCACCGCAGCTGGCAGCGGCACCAGTTGCTCCAATTGCACCAGCCGCGCGAGCCCCGGGTCGATGGGAAAGAGCGTGGCCAGCGCCGGGTTCATGCTCTCGACGCGAAGGCGTTGATCGACCAGCGCGACGCCGGCGCTCAGGCCCGCGAGCAGCTCCGACGCGAAGCCGTCACTGCGCAGCACCGCCTCGGCCCGCGCCTGCACGTAGGCCTGCAACACGAACGACGCGTCGAAGAACACTGCGCGGAGCAACGCCTGCACCGCACCGACGGGATCGGCCGACTTCGGCACCGCCGCCCGCATCAACGTCGCGAGCTGCTGCGCCAGGCCCACGAGATAGAGCGGAGACGACAGCCCGATGCGCTCGTGCACGATGCCCACGAGCGTGCGTGACGCCGCATACGGCCGGTCGAAGGAGCCACGGAGCAGCTCGTGCCAGTACGAGCCCACCTGTCGCTTGAGCCGCTCCACCGTCGCGCCGGGCACCAGCGCCGCCGTCTCGCTCCACGTCGAGAACAGCCCATAGAACGCGTCGAGCGTGAGCGGCACCGCCTCGAGCGCGAACGGCGCCAGACTCCTCAGCGCCTCGAGCGTCGCTGCGTCGATGCCCAGAAACGCCGCGCGCTCGGTGGCCTCGTCGGTGGCGACGCGCGACCGGGAGAGCGGACTCGCAGGTGCCGGCTGCGCCATAGGGTGGTGGAAGGCCTCGGTCGGAACGGGTGCGGCGCTCCTCGGCAGCCGATGCGCGCGCACGTCGTTCTCGGCGCTCATCGCGTAGCCATCGAGCGCCAGCGCCGCGTCGAGCAGCGCCGACTTCGTCAACGTGATGACCAGCTCGAGCCCGGCCTCGACCGAGCCCGCCGACCTCAGCAACTGCGGCACGTGCTCACACAGAAAGTGCGCGTAGCTGGCGACGAACCACTGCGGCGTCAGCCGAATGCGATGGTGCGTCATGCCCACGCGCAGACAGCGCAGCGCATGGCGAAAGTCGTACTCGTCGGTGAAGAGCGCCTCGAGCGACAGCAGCTGCTGCTGTTTGAGCCGCGCGACCAGCTCTGAAGACGTCAGCCACGCACGCGTCGAGGGACACGCCAGCAGGCGCTCGTAGAACCGATCGAGAAACGCCGGCGCGCCCTGCTGCATCAGCGGCCAGGTCGCCCTGAGCTTCGCGCGGTCGGCAGGGCCCAGGGTGAGCGCGGCGAGGCGGCCTTCGAGGAGGGACGGCGTGAGGCCGAGATCGGCGGCGATCTGGGCACTCTGGGCATCTGCTTCCGGTGCGTTCGACATCACCAATCAGGGTACACGTCCCCCCGAAAAGGTCGCCCTCGTTCGCTGGCATTTGCTTGCTGCGTGCTCGTGTCTTTCGGCCCCGCTTCAGGCAAGGTGCCTCGCCTCGTTGTGGGGGACTCTTCCAAATGAAGCGCGCCACGCCCCAGCTCCTGCTGATCGGCGGCACCGACGACGATGCCGGTTGGGTGCATCGTGCGCTGGCCTCCGACAACGGCACGGTGCGCCTCGAGCGTCTGCGTGGAGACGAGAACCCGCGGCCGCTGCTCACGGCGATGCGGTTCGACGCCGTGCTGGTCGACCTGCTCTCGTCGCGGCTCGACGCTGCGGGCTGGGTGGCGCTGCTCGACGACGTAGGCCAGCGCGCTCCTGTGGTGGTCGTGGCCGATGCGCGGCAGGAGTCTGACGTCATCACCTGGCTCGCGACCGGCGCGTCCGACTGGGTCTTCCGTCCCGGCTTGCTCGGGCTCTCTGCCGTGCTCGCGCGCCTGCAGCGTGAAGCCCGCGAAGAGGCCGCCGAAGAAGAGAAGGAGCGCCAGCTGCGCGAAGCCACCGCCGCCCTCGTCGAGCTCGCCCGCAGCCCCGTCTTCAGCGGAGACGACCTCACCGCGATGCTCCAGGAGATCACCAAGCGCTGCACGAAGAGCATGGGCGTCGACCGCTGCGGTGTGTGGGTCTACACGGAAGACCGCCGCTCCCTCACGCTGCTCGACCTCTACGACGCGAAGACGGCGCTGCACTCGCACGGCACGCAGCTGCACAAAGACGAACACCCGGTGTACTTCGAGACGCTCGGCTCGAGCCGCGTGCTCGCCTCCGCCAACGCCACCTCCGACCCGCGCACGCGCGAGTTCACCGAGAGCTACTTCACGCCCGAAGGCATCACCTCGACCCTCGACGTCGCGCTCCGCCTGCGCAGCGAGCTCGTCGGCGCCCTCTGCATCGAGCACCGCGGCCCGCCCCGCCGCTGGAGCGCCGCCGAAGAGGTCTTCTCGAGCGCGCTCGCCGACGTGGTGTCGCTGGCCCTCGAGACGACCGAGCGCCGCCGCATCGAGACCGCGCTCACCCTCTCGGAGCGCCGCTTCAAGGACATCTTCCGCTACTCGTCCGACAACATTCTGCTCTACCGCGTCGCCGTCGACGGCCGCGTGTTCTGTGAAGACATCAACCCCGCGGTGGAGCAGTCGACCGGCTACCGCCGTGACGACGTCATCGGCAAAGAAGCGCACGAGGTGGTGCCGCCCATCGCAGCCGCTCGCCTCAACGAGCGCTACCAGCAGGCCATTCGGGCGCGCCTGCCCATCATCTACGAGCACGAGCTGCCGCTCCCTTCGGGGCCGCGCGTCTACAACACCGCCATCATCCCCATGCTCGACGACACCGGCCGGGTGCAGCGGCTCGCCTCGGTCGCGCGTGACGTGACGACGCAGCGGCTGACCGAGCGCCTCTCACGCCAGCTCGAGACGCAGGTCGCCGAGGCGCAGAAGAACGAAGCCCTCGCGCGGCTCGCGACGCACGTGGCGCACGACGTCGGCAGTCTGCTCTCGGCAGTCGATGCCCACGCCCAGCGGCTCGCTGATGGAACGGCCGCTCCCGAGGCGCCGCGGGCGATTCTCGAAGCGACCGCGCGAGGCAGAGAGCTCGCTCGACGCATCGCGAACTACGGCCGCCGCCGCCCCGACGAGAAGCGCCCCGTCGACTTGAGGCCCCTCGTCGACGAAGTGCTGCGGCAGCTCTCGGCCACCGCGCGCTCCGTCGACGTTCATCGCCAGCTCGCCGACGTGCGCGTGCCGGGAGACGCCGTGCAGCTGCACCAGGTGCTGCTCAACCTGTGCACCAACGCGCTCCAGTCGATGCCAGATGGCGGCACGCTGACCGTCTCGCTCGAGGTCTCGAGGGTCACCTTCGACCAGGCCGCCGCGAGGCCGCCGCTCCGCGCAGGAACCTTCGCGCGCCTCGCCGTCACCGACAGCGGCCCGGGCATGGATGAGGCCACCCGCCGGCGCATCTTCGAGCCGTACTACTCCACCAGCACCGAGCGCTCGGGGCTCGGGCTCGCCGTGGTGCAGTCGGTGGTGACGGGCCACGACGGCGCGGTGTTCGCCACCAGCAGCCCGGGCAAGGGCTCCACCTTCGAGGTGTTCCTGCCTGCCCTCGACGCCGATGACGACCAGCCGGGAGAAGGCCAGCACCTCATGCTCGTCGACGACCACCCCGGCATGGCGCGGGTGAGCGCGAAGCTGCTCGAGACGCTCGGCTACCGCACCACGGTGTTCGACGACCCGCGCGTCGCGCTCGAGGCGTTTCGACAGAAGCCCCAGGGCTTCGACGCCGTGCTGACCGACCTCTCGATGCCGCAGATGAGCGGGGAAGAGTTCACGAAGTCGCTGCGCGCGGTGCGGCCGACGTTGCCCGTCATCATCTCGAGCGGCTTCGCCTCGAACCTCGACAAAGAAGAGCTGGGCCGCCTCGGCGTGGCTGCCGTGCTGCTCAAGCCGTGGAAGCTCGATGAGGCCGTCGCGACGCTCAAGCGGGTGCTGACGGCTCCTCGCTGAAGTCGAAGCCATTTCAGCGGCGATGGGTGGTGCACATCGTGTGGAAACCGCGTGCTCCCCGGGGCTATGACGGCGCTTCGTCGCGGGCGGCCGGCCTGCGCACCTGGAGCCCCTCATGCTGCGCGCCATTCTTCTCGCTCTGACGCTGCTCGCGTCGTCTTCGGCGTTCGCCGGTGATGACGAGTTCACGCGCTTCGCCACCTGGGCCCGGGCCTACCGCTCGGCCGACAGCGACCTCGACCGGGCGCGCCTCGAGAGAGACGGTCTGCCGCTCGCGAAGGCCCGCCGCGTCGCGCTGAAGGAGCTGATGCGCTCCGAGCCCCGCCGCGCGCTGTCGGTGTTCGAGTCGCGCCTGGGCCTGCCTCCCTCGGTCGCGCAGCAGCTCGAGCTGCCCGTCGACGCCGTCGGCCGCTACGAGGTGATGTGCGAGACGGGCAAGCCGCTCTACGTGCAGGCCTGGCTCGGCGACAGACGCTTCGAGGTCATTCCGTATGGAGAGCTGCGTAAGCTGAAGACGCGCTCGGCCATGCGGCTGTCGGGCAGCTCGCTCGACGACGTGATGGCGCTCGATGACGGCGCGATTCCCTACTCGAACCCCGTCGACCCGCAGCCGTCGCCGTACACCATTGGCAACAAGCGGGTGCTCTACATTCGCGTCGACTTCAGCGACGACCCGGGTGAGCCGCTCACCGTCGCCACCGCGCAGAACGTGCTGGGGCAGCTCGACCGCTACTACCGGGCCGCCAGCTTCAACCAGACGACCATCACCGGCACCGTCACGCCCACCGTGCTGCGCATGCCGCGCACCAAGGCCTCGTACGGCTCGATGAACGCCACCTCGCAGCTGCTCAACGACGCGCGCGCCGCAGCGGCCACGGCAGGGTTCCCGCAGAGCAACTTCGACTTCGAGGTCGTCGGCTTCCGCCGCATCTCGGCCTGGAGCTGGGCCGGCCTCGGCTTCGTCGGAGCGCGCGGTACGTGGATCAACGGCAGCTATGGCCTCGGCGTCGTCGCGCACGAGCTCGGGCACAACTTCGGCCTGCGTCACGCGAACTTCTGGCAGGCGCCCAACGAGAGCATCATCGGCGCGGGCTCGAGCCAGGAGTACGGCAACCCCTTCGACACCATGGGCGGCGGCAACATCGACCCGGCGACGGGTCTGCAGGGCCACTTCAACGCCTGGTACAAGTGGGACCTCGACTGGTTCTCGAACGCGCAGATTCAGGTCGTCGCGCAGCCGGCGCAGTCGGGCAGCTTCCAGGTGTACGACCTCGAGCAGCCCAGCCTCGGCGGCCTGCACGGCCTGCGCGTGCCCATCAGCGGCGCGCGTGACTACTGGGTCGAGTTCCGGCCCACCGAGGGCGGCATGCTCACCCGCAGCGCCGTCATCTTCTGGGGCTACCCCTCTGCGGCGGAGTCGAACCTGCTCGACATGAACCCGGGCACGGCCACCGCCGGCGACGCGCCGCTGCAGGTGGGCCGCACGTTCTCTGACCCCGGCGCAGGCATTCACATCACGCCCACCAGCGTCGCGACGACGATGCCCTCGTCCATCAACGTCACCGTCAACCGCGGCGCCTTCACCTCGAACCGGCCGCCCACCATCATGCTCACCGCCTCGATGACGCAGGCCGCGGTGAACCAGCAGGTGACGTTCAACGCGATGGCCACCGACCCCGACGGCGACGCGCTCGCGTACTGGTGGGAGTCGCTGCAGGCGCCCTCGGGCGAGAACTTCACCTCGACCAACACCGCGATGGTGACGAACCGCTTCACCAGCGCGCGCGACGCCGTCATGCGCGTCACCGTCAGCGACATGAAGGGCGGCACCAGCTCGGCCAACGTCATCGTGCGCGTCGGCAACCCGACGACGACCCGCATCTCGGGCCGCGTCACCGACGTCAACACCATGCTGGGCGTCGACGGCGTGCGCGTCGCGTCGGGCATGCGCACCACGTTGACCGACTCCAACGGCGACTACGTGCTCGTCGGCGTCACGCCCACCTCGACGACGGTGACGGCCTCGAAGCCGGGGTGGACGTTGTCTCCCTCGTTCACCAACCCGGTGACGGTGCCCACCACGGGCGCGACGAACATCAACTTCAACGCGATTCGCGCGGGCTTCGGCATCTTCGGCAACGTGACGTCGGTCGGGCAGCCGCTCGCGGGCGTCACCATCTCGGCGGGCGCGTACACCACCATCTCGAGCGGGCAGGGCACCTGGCAGCTCACCAACGTGCCCAACGGCCAGTACTCGCTCACCGCGCGCGGCATGCCGGGCCAGACGTTCCGCCTCACGAACTGCGTGAACCCCATCACCGTCAACGGCAACCCGGTGACCGGCTGCAACTTCGTCGAAGAGGTGGTGCCCGTGTCGGGCGTCGTCAACGGCACCATGGGTCCGCACACGGTGAGTGACGGCGTGCGCTCGGTGCAGACGACGTTGATGGGCGCGAGCTGGGCCTTCTCGTTCCCGCGCGTGCCGGCCGGCTCGTACAACTTCACGGCGACGGCGCCGAACCAGCGCATCGTGCCCATGTTCATGAACCCGGTCATCGTCGGGTCGATGCCCATCACCAACCTCGTCTTCAACGCGACGGCCTCGACGCAGGGCCCGCTGTGGCTGGTGCGAGGCAGCATCGACGAAGCCGGAGCTCCGCTGCTGGCGACCGAAGTGCGCGCCACGCAGGACGACGGCGGCATCGTGTCGAGCGGCACCACCGACGGCCTCGGCAGCTACGTGCTGGCGAACGTGCCGGAAGGAACGTGGACGGTGGCTCCCTTCAAGCCCGGGTTCACCTTCGCGCCCACGACCCGCACGGTGACGCTCGATGGTGGAGACGTCGTCGACCAGGACTTCTCGGTGCAGGGCGCCAACGCGCGGCCCATCATCATCGTGCCGCCGAGCGCGACGCCGATTCCCATCGTGGGCACCACGGCCGACCTCTTCGTGCTCGCCGATGACCCCGCGCCAGGCAGCGAAGCCGACCTCACCTACACGTGGACGCGCACGTTCGGTCCGCAGATGGTGACCTTCGCCAACAACGGCAACAACGGCGCGAAGAACGTGACCGTGACGTTCCAGCGCGCGGGCGCCTACTCGTTCCGCGTGACGGCCGCCGACCTCGGCAACCTCACCGTGTCCGCCGACCTGCCTGTCGTCGTCCTCGCGACCGCCACCAGCGTGAACATCTTCGGAGTGCCGATGGGCCCCATCAACGTCGGCGACTCGCGCCAGTTCACCGCGTCGGGCACCGACCAGTTCGGCCAGCCCATCGACAGCGCCGAAGACATCGAGTGGGCCGTCAGCGGCTGCGGCACCATCACGCCGACGGGCCGCTTCACCGCGACCTCGACCGGCATGTGCACCGTCACCGCGACCGTTGGTGGCCGCATGGCGACCGCGAACCTGCGCACCGAGATTGGCCCCGTGCCCCGCATCACCATGGGCCCGACCGTCACGCCGAGCCCTGTCGTGGGCGGCGTGGCCACCGGAACCGTCTCTGCCACCGACGACATGGACGAGAGCACGCTCACGTACACGTGGGGCGCCTCCAACCCGCCCGCGCTCGTCACCTTCACGCCCAACGGCACCAACGCCGCGAAGTCGACCACCATCACCTTCGGAGCTCCCGGCCAGTACACGCTGCGCGTCGACGTGAAGGACGACCGTGAGCTCACCGTGACGGGCTTCGTGACGGTGACGGTGCAGGCGGGCGTCGCGAAGGTCGAGCTGACGCCTTCGATGGCGAACCTCTCGACGGGCGGCACGCAGGCGTTCACCGCGCAGGGCAAGGACTTCGCGGGTGCAGACGCTCAGGCGCCTGGCTGTACGTGGACTGCGTCGGGTGGCTCCATCGACGCGAACGGAGCCTTCACCGCCCCCTCGTCGGCTGGAGCAGTCACTGTCACCGCGACGTGCGGGCTCTTCGTCGCCACGGCGAACGTCAACGTGACCGACAGCTCGGGCACGGGCGGTGGCAGCGCGGGTGGAGTGGGCGGCGGCTCAGCGGGCGGCGGCATGACGCAGATGCCGAAGGGCTGTGGCTGCTCCGGTTCGGGTGACGCGGCGTTGCTCTTGCCGTTGCTCGGTCTCCTCGCGGCACGCCGGAGGCGGGAAAGGCGCAACAGCGCGCACGTGACGTCAGCAGTCATCGTCGCTCCATTGGTGGCCGTGCTGGCCAGCTGTGCCGGAACAGCCGCTCCCGAGAGCTCGCCGGAGCCCGTGGCCTCGGTGACGCAGGAACTCGGTGAGCCCTCGGGCGGTTTCCCCGGCGACCAGGAGCGCATGCTGCACGTGCTCATGAACCAGTCGCGCGTCTCGGCGAAGACACCCAACGGCATGTGCGGAGACTTCACCAACGAGTTCGGTGCGACCGTCGACAAAGCGCCGTTCGTCTACGCGCGTGAAGGCAACCTCGGCGCGCGCTTCTCGGCGCGGCACATGGCGGAGATCGGCTGCTACCAGAACGAGAGCTGCTGCGAGCTCGGTGACGCGGGCTCGGGCGTCGGTTGTCTCTCTCCCGGCTCGTGCATGGGCGCGATGTGCGGGCAGACCTGCGACGCCGGCGTGGGGCAGACGGCGCAGGCTCGCTACGGGTTGTTCGGCTTCACCACGCTCTCGGCCACCACCATCGCCCGCAACGTGCCGTCGGCCTTCGACCTGTGGTGCACGCTGATGCAGTCGGCGCAGAACCGGCCCAGCATCTACACCGACGGCGGGACTGAGTTCGCCGCCGGGCTCTTCCGCGCCGAAGGCAGCCAGTGCTCCATGCCGTACTGGGCCGTCGCGTACGGGCGCGGCGCCGTCACCATTCCGCGGATTCCCGCCGCGAGCGCCATGCACCCGCCGCCGAACCCGGGCTCGACTGCGCAGCTCTACTTCGCGGCGAACTACTTCGACCCGTCACGCAAGGCGCCCAAGCGCTCCACCGTCGTCATCGCCGGCCACTGCTTCGACATGGACCGCGCGTGGGGCCAGCCGTCGAACGGCACGTACGAGACGCGCTTCCCCGACCCTGACGTGCTGCCGAACGGTTGCCACCCGTACTACTTCGTCTTCACCGACGGAGACGACGCGCGGCACACGTACCCCAGCGTCGGCAGTCTGCAGGTGGCGCTCGGCGTCGATCAGACCTGCCCCACGCCGTACGACCCCGGCGCCCAGCTGCCCGCCGACTGCGAGACGAACGAGCCCCAGTGTCCCGAAGGTGAGCGGCGCGCCTGCTACACCGCCGACACCAACACGCTGCGCGCGGGTGAGTGCCGGCAGGGAACGCAGATCTGCCGCAACGGGTTCTGGGGCGCGTGCCGAGATCAGATTGGTCCCTTCGTCGAAGCGTGCGACGGCCTCGACAACGACTGCGACGGCATGATCGACGAAGGCAACCCGGGTGGTGGCGCGAGCTGTTCGGTGCCCGGCGAGTTCGGCGTGTGCCAGGCCGGAGAGCGCCGCTGCCAGTCGGGCCGTCTCTCGTGTCTGCCGCTCAACATGCCGACGATGGAGGTCTGCAACAGCCTCGACGACGACTGTGATGGCGTGCCTGACGATGGGCTCGGCCAGACGGCGTGCGGGCTCGGCAACTGCGCGAAGCTGGTGAGCAACTGCTTCAACGGCGTGCCGCAGAGCTGCGACGCGGGCACCGGCTCGCCCGAGGTTGACGACTCGAAGGACAACGACTGCGACGGGCTCTACGACGAAGACTTCGACTGCCGCTTCCCTGATGCCGGGCCGCGGCCGTCGCGCTCGTTCTACGCGGGCCCAGGCACGGTGCCGACGCGGCCGTGCGCCGAGGGCGTGCTCCAGTGCAACCGCGTCGATGGTGGCTGGTTCGTCGCCTTCGCCGGGAAGATCCCGACGCCTGAGATCTGCAACAACCAGGACGACGACTGCGACGGCCTGCAGGAGGTCGCGCGCGAGACCCAGGCGCTCATCGGGTACGACCGGTGTGGCTCTGGAGCCTGCGCGATGAAGAGCGTCGGTCGCTGCGTCGCGGGCTCCATGCGTACGTGCACGCCGATGATGCCGATGGCCGAGACGTGCGACGGCCTCGACAACGACTGCAACGGCACCATCGATGACATGTGCACCTGCCGCGTCGACGAGCCGCGCCCCTGTTACACCGGCCCGTCCGAGACGCGTGGCGTCGGCGCGTGTCGTGGCGGCATGCGCACCTGCGCCAACGGCAACTACACGCGCTGCACGGGAGAGGTGAAGCCGTCACTCGAGCTGTGCAACGGCGTCGACGACGACTGTGACGGCACGGTGGACGATCTCTGTGTCGGCATGGGTGGAGGCACGGCGCAACCGGGAGATGGTGGCGCCGGTGGTGGCTCCGCGGGCGGCGGTTCGGCAGGTGGAGGCTCGGCCGGCGGCGAAGCGATGACGGCAGGCGGCGCAGCTGGTGGTGGAGCGACCGAGATGCCGAAGGGCTGTGGCTGCTCCGGTGTCGAGGGTGGGGTGTCGCTGCTCGCGCTTGGGCTCATGCTGCTCCGTCGACGAAGCCGCTGAAGACTCCGTCGGTACGCTGGGCGCCCGTGTGTGACCACATGTGGCGCTCGAGAGGCCGTCACGAGAGCGCGCCTCGAGTCACAGCACGTGCACGAACGCACCGCGGGACCTGTTGCCTGCGACGGACGTCGACGTCGACGCTCGGAATGCTCGTTCACTCCGCGCAGCGCGCGAAACACTCGTGGAATTTCAATCAACAGGTCCCGCCGTGCGTTCGCTGCCTTCTGCTCTCGGGTTGCTGCCTGCGACAAACGCCGAGGTCGATCGTTCGGAAGACCGTCGCAGTGCCGTTCACTTCCGCGCAGGGCGTCGCCGAGGTCTCACCTTTGACGAACGCTGCCCCAATGACGCCTGCTCGTGCGGAAGGCTCCGGAGTCGGGCGAAGAATGCGTTCAGTCTCGCCTCACGCCTGGTGGCCGTGTCACCCCGGCGCAGTCGTCGCTTCGTCTCGGCGACCGCCCAGCGCTCGATGAACCTCGACCGCTCCGTCGGCGCGTCGGCCTGCGCAGCTGCAAGCGACTCGTAGCGGCGTCGAGCCGGGCGGTCGCCACGGTGCTTGGCGATTGCCGCGAGCAGCGTGAACCCGGCAAACGAGGGGTTGTGCTCGACGGCTTCGAGCGCGAGCGCTTCGCCGACGTCGGGAAACGCCCGTGCGTGCAGCAGGCCCTTCGCCGCAAACAGCTGAGCCCAGCACTTCGCCGACTTCGGCACCTGCCCGAGAAACCTGAGCAGCACCGTCAACCGGGCCAGGTCTGTCGCCGCAACGCCGAGCGCTTGCGCATGCTCGAACTGCCGCTCCTCGTTCACCTGCTGCCGGTCAGTACGTGACACGGCCCGGAGCGCCCTGCTCACCCAGCTCGGTGTGGCAGATGTTGCAGTCACCGTTCATCTGCGGCGTCGTCATCTCCGAGACCACCACGCCGTTGCGCTTCACCTTCACGGTGTACGGCAGCCAGGCCGGCGCGGTCGTGAGCCGGTCCGAGTAGAAGTTGCCCGACGTGGGGAACGGCGTGAGCGTGAGCTGAACCCGGCCGGTGTTGTCGATGATCTCCACTCGCGTGTCGGTCGGAGCGTTCGAGTAGCAGAAGTCCTTCTGGTTCTGGTCCGCGTAGATGGTGCCCGCGAAGTAGAAGAGCAGGGTCCGCTTGCTGCGCAGTGATGGGTTCTGGCCCTTGAAGTTCTGACCGTCGTGGCACGAGCGGCAGGCGAGGCCCGGGTTCATCTCGGGGTCCTCGAAGTAGCGGTTCGCCGTCGCCCAGCTCTGCTTCGTGAGGCACGTCACCATCGGCACGCCAGCGTCGGCCGAGCACGTTCCCGTCTTCGCGCCACCGTTGACCCACGCTTCGAACGCCGCGATCTCGGCAGCAGGCAACTTCGCACCCGGAGGCATCGGCGAGGCGGCGTCCTTCATGCGGAGCAGGCTGCGTGCTGCGTAGCTGGCTCCACTGGGAGACGCGGCGGTCAGCTCGGCCCACGTCGTCAGCGGCATGGTCGCGTTGCCGGCCAATGGCGTGCGGTGACACGAGGCGCAGCGCGTGCGCACCACCGTCGCGACGTCGCAAGGCAGGCCGCCGATGCCACCTTCATAGGGAGGCGGCCCACCGAAGCTCGTCTCGGTGTCGGGATCGATGTTGTTCTGAAAGCTCGACGCCGGCGTCTGCCCGCACGAGACCGCGACGACGCCACCCACCAGCACTGCCACTGCCATCAGCTGCTTCGACATCGAGAGCTTCCTTCCGGCCCGGCCGAGAACGGCACTACCCGAAAGCAAGACCTCGTGAAAAGCGAAGGGTCACGGACCAGCGTCCAAACCCCCATCGATGCCCCCATCGGGCAGGACGATCGGCGCAGGAACGAAGGGCGGTGGGTCGTAAGGCCCCGTCTTCTTGCCGGTGAAGCCGGTCTCGAGGGTCAGCGTCGCTCCGACGAGCACGGGGCCGAACGCGCACCCGCCAGTCCACCCGAGGAAGACCTTGCCGTCGCCGATGCCGTCGACCCCAGCTCCAAAAGGCACGACCCGGCGCGTGATGGGCGTCGGCGTGCAGACGATCACGCCACCATCTGCTCCACCATCACTCACGCCTGCGTCGATGACACCGCCATCGAGGCTGCACGGCCGGTTCTGCGGGGTGCGTCCTTCGGTGGTCGTCTCCATGCGCTCGCCGACGCGGGTGAAGCGGCCTCCGGCCAGGGAGACCGCGAGTGCGAGGCAGGCCTCCGAGGAGCCGCCCTGTGCGCCGAGGCCAAGCAGAAAACGATCGTCCTGCGCGTGATCGACGAGCCCGCTCAGCGACGCCGCGCGCTGGCCCTGGGGCAACACGTGCGTCGAGTCGTTCACGACGGTGAGCTGCTGCAGCTCCAATCGGCTCGAGGTGAGGTTCGGTTGGGTGATGGCTGCATTCAGCCAGAACGCCTCGCTCGGACACTTCACCTCGGGCTTCGCGCAGAAAGCGGTGAGGTCCAACGTCACGCGCTGGCCGTTCACCATGCCGAAGTCGACGACGCCGCCGTAACCGGTCTGGGTGACTTCTCGAACCGCACCGCCGACGTCGAGCTTCAGCGTGAGCCGGTCGTCGTAGGTGAGGGCGTAGTTGCCGCTGACGTCGCGAGGGTCGGTTTGCCCGGGGCCGACGCCGCCGCCACCGCCCCCGCACGAGCAGCAGACGAACACGACGAGAGCCCGGGTCAGGTCAGCGCGCATGACGACCAGTGTCTCGCAGCCTCGTGTGGATTCAACACACGCACTGGGAGTGACACGGGCGCGCGACAGGTTCTTCCCGATCGAGCGGGAGATCGGGATGACGGGCCTTCCGTCGCGCGGCAGGGTTCAGCGGCTCGTTCCGTGCTCGCGTCGCACGAGCAGCCGCGTCTTTGTCGCCGGGAGTGAACCCGCGCGCTCAGAAGAACGTCGGCGCCTTCGCTCCGAGAATGATGGCGGGCTGCGAGTCGTAGTCGATGACCAGCCGCTGCGGAGGAGGCGGCATCGCGGGCAGCACCATCACCACGCGAGTCCTCACCGAGGCCGGCTGGCGGGCGTCGATCTTCGACTTCATCTGCTCGAGCGCTGCGCCCGAGAGCGTCACCGTCTTCGGCAACGACGTCAGCGACTCCTTCTCGGCGACGAGCTGCCCGTTCACCGACAGCTGCGCGCTGGTGACGCGCGTGGCGAGATCGAGGCTCATGTTCGTCGCGCCATCGGTGAACGCGAGCCGCTTCACCGTCAGCTCGATGCGCTGCACCAGCGCCGTCGCGGCCTTCAGATCGGGAATGTTCGTGTAGTCCTCGGCCTTGAGCACCGGCACGTCGCGATCGAACGAGAGCTCGCAGCCGCCAGCCACCATCTTCGTCTGCACCGTCACGTCACCCGAGGTGATGGGCATGCCGCAGTTGAGCGCGCCGAGCTGCACCTCGGTCGTACCCTTCACCGGCGGAATGCCCTTCGACTCGTCGACGCGAATCTCGGGTGCCACGCCGCATGCACACACCACCATCGCCGCAACTACAGGAACGCTCAGTCGCATCAGGTGCCTCTCGCAATCAGTGAAGCAGTCGGTGCCAACCCACCGCCTGCACGTTCAAAGGAGTCGTTTGATCGTCGGCCAACGGAACTCAGTGTACGCTGTCAGCGGACGATTCGACTGCCGCTTCACGCATCGTCGCGCGAACCGTGGGGACCTACCAGCTGGGCCGAAGACTCGTTGCGGCATCGGGGGTCGTCGAGGCTCATCTCGGCGTGCGCGATGGGCAGTGGTTGGTGCTCTCGCGGCTCTCACCCCCGTGGACGCAGGATCACACCTTCCTCGAGCGGTTCTCGGCGCAGGCGCGGTCGCTCATGGCGGTGCGTGCTCCCGAGCTGGCGGTGCTGGCGGAGTTTGGCGCCGGCGGTGATGGCCTCTGGTTCGTCGAAGAGACGGGAGATGGAGAGCCGCTCCGGGCGTTGATGACCTCGAAGATGGGCCGACTGTCGGTCGAAGAGTCGGTCGCCGTCATCGAGCGCGTGGCGCAGGGCATCGGCGCGCTGCATCAGGCAGGGCAGGTGCACGGAGACGTCTCGGCCTCCTCCGTCTTCGTGAACGTGAACGGCAAGGTGCAGCTGCTGCACTCGGGACTCGCGGTGGTCGCCGGTGCGCACGCCAGCCGCGGCCCTGCCCGCAGTGAGCCGCACGCCATCGCGCCCGAACAGGTGGCTGGCCCCTCACAGCCTGCGACCGACGTGTTCCGCATGGGCCTGTTGCTGCTCGAGATGCTGACGGGCCGCAGCCTCTTCGTCGCGCCCAACCCGATGGACGTGCTGGGCCTGGCGCAGAAGTACCAGTCTGTTCCCGCGAGCGTGCTGCAGGGCGTGCCCGAGCAGCTGCGCACGGTACTGGGGTGGATGCTGCACCGCGAACCGAACGAGCGCCCACCCGCCCTCGAGGTGCCCGAAGCGCTGCAGATGGCGAGCGCGTCGCTGGGCCTCTCGACGGGAGACGGTGAGCTGTCCCGCGCCTTTCGCCGGCTCATGTCCGACCGGCAACCGCCGATGGCGGGTCGAACCACCGAGCTGCGGCTCGTTCCACCCCGGCCGGTCACGCCGCCGCCACCCGTTCCGCGCCCGCAGCCGGCAGCGCCCGTCAACCCGAACGCCACCGTCATCGGCCGCATCGAGACGCGCCGAGTGACGCACGAGCAGCTCGAGGCCGTGCGCGACGAGGTGAGACCGTCGCCTCCCGCAGCTGCAGCACTGCCGGGCCGTGAGACCCAGCTCGGCGAACACCTCGTGCGCGCGGGGCGGTTGTCGACGGGGCAGCTCGCCGAGGCGGTACAGCGCGCGACCATGTTGAACCTCGCGCTCGGCGACACGCTCATCATCGATGGGGTGCTCAGCGAAGATCATGTCGTCGAAGCGCTGGGAGCCATCACCCGCACGGCCGTGATGACCTCGACGCAGCTCTCGGCCCTCGAGGGCGGCAGGTTGCCCTTGCATCTGCTCTCACAAGGCGATGCCGAGCGCCTCGTCGCGGTGCCGCTGGCCGAGAAGGGCGCGGTGCTGATGATCGCCGTCGTCGACCCGCTCGACGCCGAGACCCTCGACGAGCTCAAGCGCGTGTCGGGCCGGGCGCTGCAGCCGGTTCGTGCGGGTGACCGCGCGCTGCGCGACGCCGTCACGCGGCTCTACGGCGGCGTGACCGACGACGACCCCGACTCGTGGCTCGACCGCGGCCCCACCACCGGCCGCAAGTCGGAGTCGGGCATCACCGAGTCGGCCCAGCTCGAGCTCCCCGAAGACTCCGGCGTGCTCGAGCTCGAAGGGCGGGCCGAGGCGCGCGCGAGAGGCGTCACTGCCACGGGCCTCGACGAGGGGCAGACGAAGCTGGTCGAGGTGCTGCTCGGCGCCTTCGGTGAGCCCGGCAGCGATGGCATCGCCCTCGTTCAGCTGTGCGGCGAGCTCGCGCGGCGCATGAGCGCCAGCACCACCGACGTCGACAAGGCGCGCTTCGTGGCCGCAGCCGTCGTCGCTCACAACCTGCGCGCCCGCCGGCCCGCGTGGGAAGCGCCTGCGCCCGCCGCCTTTCAGGCCCAGCTCGGCGCGCTCGCGTTGCCGGTGAAGGCGCTCGCGCCCTCGCTCTTCGACGGTCTCAAGGCGATGCCGCAGGAGCTCGTCGAGCTGGCGGTCGTCTGCACCTTTGCGTTCGCGCAGGCTGGCGCCTCGGCGTGCCCGGCGCCCTGGCAACCCATCATTTCGGCGCTGCGGGCGCGTCGGTTTCCATCACTCGCCCTCGACGCCCTCGCCCGCGCGCTCGAGTCGTGACCGCTGCAAACCGCGCCGATTCGAGCTGACGCCCGAGAAGGCAACGCACGCTTTGCGGTTGCAGTGCCGGTGCACACGGGGTCGCGCGCGGCATGGTGGTTGTACGTCTGTGGCCGTGGAGGTGCCCCATGGCCATCATCTGCGGCATCGATTTTTCGACGTGGTCTTCGTCGGCATCCATCGTCGCGGCGACGCTCTCGGGGCGAACGAACGACGAGCTGTACCTCGTGCACGTGCTCGAGCCCCAGGTCGAGCAGATGGACGCGACGGCCTTCGAGCGCGTGCAGACGCTGATTCACGAGCGGCTGAGCGCCGAGGTGAGCCGGCTCAAGGAGTTCACCGCGGCGCGCATCGAGACCGTGGTGTTGCCGGGTGAGGTCGCCGACTCGATGCGCGACTTCGCGACGAAGCGCAGAGCGAAGCTCATCGTCGTCGGCTCGGCGGGCCACGGGGCGGGCGCGCTCGTGAAGCTCGGCGGCACCTCGGAGCGGCTGGCGAGCGGCTCCGACATTCCCGTGCTGGTGGTGCGCGAGAGCGACTCCATCACGGCGTGGGCGAAGGGGCAGGGGCTGCGCGTCATCGTCGGCACCGACGACAGCGAGGCCTCCATGAGCGCGCTGCGGTGGGTCGAGGCGTTGCGACGGCTCGCGCCCATCGACGTGGTGCTGGGCCGCGTCTACTACCAGGACGAAGCGCACCGGCAGTACGGGCTGTCGCGCCGCTTCTCGTACACCGACGCCGACCCCCGCGTGGAGGCGCTCATCGAGCGTGACCTGAAGGCTCACGTCCCCGCGCTCGATGGCCGGGGCGAGCTGCTCTACCGGGCGAAGCTGGCCGTCGGTCGCGTGGCTGATCATCTGCTCGAGCTGGCCGAGGCCGAGCGGTGTCAGCTGGTCATCGTCGGCACACACGGTCGCAAGGGCCTCGCGCGCATGTGGAGCGTCTCGGCGGCCGCGCTGCATCTCTCGCGCATGAGCGTGGCGGTGGTCCCTCCCGATGGGAGCCCGACGCGGCTGAGTCAGCCCAGAGCGCGGCGCGTGCTGGTGACGACCGACTTCTCGACGCTGGGTAACGCAGCGGTGCCGTGGGCCTACGCGCTGACGGAGCCGGGCGGAGAGGTGTACCTGACGCACGTGACGCTCACGACCGGGCTCGCGGGAGAGCTGGCCGAGCGCTACCTGCCGAGCGCCGAGCTGATTCCCCAGGCCCCTGCGAAGGTGGAGCTCGAGGTCGCAGCACGGCTCCGCGCGCTCACGCCGGTGGCGATGACCGAGAAGGGCATCGTCACGCGCACCGAGGTCTTGCGGTCGCCGAGCGCGGCGCAGGCCATCGCCGACGCGGCCGAGCGGGTGGCGGCTGATCTCATCGTCATCTCGTCGCACGGCCGCACCGGCATCCTCCGCACGGTGTTCGGCTCGGTGGCGGAAGAGGTGCTGAAGACGAGCCGCAAGCCGGTCTTCGTCGTCAGAGGCTGAGCGCAGCGTTGGTTGCCGGCGGGCAGCACAGGCGATCCATTCATTCTTTTCAGGGCCGTTCGGGGCCTCGGCCCTGAATCGGCGCTCCAGGCGCGGCGTCTTCGGGGCCGTCTCATTCACCCCTGGAGGCCGCCCATGTTTCGCCTGTTGAGTGCCATCGTCGTCGTGACCGCAACCCTGTCGTTCGCGCAGGCCGAGGAGGAGACGACCACCACCGTCTCGCTTCCCGGCCTCAACGTGAAGGTGAAGACGCAGGTCAACAGCGAGCCTGCGCGCGCGCCTGCACCGGCTCCTGCGCGAAACCAGCCACCACCGCCGCGCACGTTCGGCGGCGAGCAGTTCAGCATCGACTACTCACCCTTCGGCGCGCCCGGCTCGACCATCAAGGTGCTCAGTCCCGAAGGCGCGCTCGGCGAAGTGTGGAGCGAAGACGGCTCGCTCGTCATCCGCTCCTCGGTGCCCTTCAACTTCGAGGGGAAAGGCGAACAGTACTACCGCGTCATTCTCGTCGGCGCCGACGGCCTGCTGCTGCTCGACAAGAAGTTCGAGGTGAAGCGCTTCATCGGCGGGACCCTGAAGCTGAAGGGGGCAGCCGCGCCTGCTCCGGTTGCGGCGCCGGTCGCCCAGGGCATGGCTGACGCCGACTTCGACGCCCTCGTCGAGGCCGTCAACGAGGCTGGCTTCGGCAACGAGAAGCTCGGCGTCATCGAGACCGCGGCCGAGAGCCACGTCTTCACCGTGGAGCAGGTGGGCAAGCTGGTCGATCTGCTCTCGATGTCGGACGAGAAGGTCGGCGTCGTCGAGCGCACGAAGAAGAAGCTCGTCGACCGGCAGAACGCGTTCAAGCTGCTCGAGCACTTCACGTTCTCGGCCGACAAGGAGCGGGTGCGAAAGCTGCTGAAGTGAGCAGGGCACGAGATCTCTGGCCGACGGTGAGTGAGTGCGGCATCGTCGCGCGCTGGTGGGGACCAACAGCGAGAACAGCGCCGTCACACAGCGGGTGGGCTTCACCGGTGCCCGGCTGCGCATCAGCCGCCTCAAGCCCGACGCCGATCTCGAGCGCACGCTGCAGCGCGTCTGTGAGATCGCCGCGCATGCTCTCGGGCTCGCACGGGTGGGCATCTGGCTGGCAGAGCACGCTGACGATCGGCTGCGCTGCATCGCGCTGCACGTCGAAGGGGAACGCACTCCGCTCCCGTCAGTCCGAATCAGTGAGCACCCGAACTACTGCGCCGCCGTGCTCTCGAACCGCTTCGTCGGCGTCGAAGACGCGCTCACCGATCGCCGCACCGTCGAGCTGCTGAAGGACTACCTCACCCCGAACGGCATCGTGTCGATACTCGACGCCGCGCTCTATCGCGACGGGCAGGTCATCGGCGTGGTGTGCCACGAGGCGACGACCGCCCGCGTGTGGACGAGCGACGAACATCAGTTCGCGGCGACGGTGGCCGACCTCGTCGCCTACTTCATGGAGTCGTCGGCGCGCACCACCGCCGAGCGCACCGCCCACGCGCTGCAGGTCTCGACCCTCGAGCGCGACCGCCTCGAGCTCATCGGCCGGTTCGCGTCTGGCGTCGCGCACGACCTGAACAACCTGATTCAGGCCGCGCAGCTCAACGTCACGTTGCTCGCCAGAGACCCGCGCCCCGACGCGCAGGAGGCCGTGAAGGATCTCGAGGTCGCGCTCGCCCACGCGCAGTCGCTCGCGCGGCAGTTGATGGCGTTTCAGAAGGGCAGTGACGAGCCGCAGGTGGTGCCGGCCGCCGCGCTCGAGGCCCAGCTCGCGCCGTTGCTCCACGCGTTCATCAAGGCACCGGTGAGCGTGAAGTTCGCCTTCGCCGACGGCGTGACGTTCTTCGCGCTTCCCACGCAGCTCGTGCAGGTGGTGATGAACCTCGTCACCAACGCGCGCGACGCGATGAAAGATGGCGGTGTGGTGCTCGTGCGGGCGCGGCCGAGCGAAGACGAGCCGGGCTTCACGCAGCTCGACGTCATCGACACCGGCGCCGGCATCTCGAGCGAGAACGTGGGCCAGCTGTTTCAGCCGTTCTTCACCACCAAGGGCTCGAAGGGCACGGGCCTGGGCCTGTCGCTGGTGCACTTCATCGTCGGCCAGCACCACGGCACGGTGGCGATCCAGAGCGCTCCCGGTGATGGGACGACGGTCTCGATTCGTTGGCCCTCGGACGCGGCGCACGCGGTGTAAGCTGCCGCTCTGCCATGGCGCTCTCGACCGACGACAAGTTCAACCTCGAAGTCCTCAAGCTGTTGCTGCACGTCGCGTGGGTCGACGGCGCGGTCGACCAGACCGAGGCGAACATGTTGCTGGGTCTGGGCCGAAGCTGGTCGGTGCCCGAGGTCGCGCTGCAGAAGTTGATGGAGGCCGTGAAGTCTGGCCGCCGCCCCTCCGACCCGAACTGGGAGTTGCTGCGCTCGCGCTCCGACGAGACCTTGCAGGCCGCGCGCGCCCTCGTGCTCGCCGACGGCAAGGTGCAGAAGGAAGAGATTGCCCTGCTCAAGAGCGTGCAGGCCGCGTTGATGGGCGGCTGAGTTTCAGAAGCTGCCGAGGCCCATCGGTCTCGGCACCGGGCCCGCGGGTACGAACGTCTGCACCACCCACTGGCCGGCGATGAACTGGTGCTGCATGCCGTGACAGTCGGCCTCGATGGGCGAGTCGAAGAAGCGGTACCACGAGCCGGGTGAGGCAACGCCGCTGCGCAGGTCATCGCGCCGCGCGTGGTCGAAGAACAACGGCGTCTGCGTGCCCAGCGTCAGGCCCATGGCGGAGTCGAAGGCGACCGCTCCATCGGTGTCGATCTCATTGTCTTCCGCGACGGCTCCGTTTCGCACCCAGCGCGGCGCGGGGAACTCGTCTTGCCCGACGGCGAGCTTCCAGTTCGGCAGGTTCGCGATGCTGAGCAGGTTGAGCGGGTTCGCGTCAGGCAGCTTGCAGCGGCCGTCGGCGACGCTGAGCGCCGTGTACTTCGTGACGAACCAGTCCTTGATGTCGTCGATGTTGGCGGCGGCGAGGCCGACCGCGGAGACGAGCCCGTTGAGGTCGACCGAGCCCGTGCGCGTCAGCGCGTTGGTGAGCGTCGTGTGCGTCTGCACGAGCGCGGTGAGCAGGCGGCCGAAGTCCAACACGATGCGATGGGTGCTGGCGCCATCGGTGCACACGAAGCCCAGCGCTGGCACGCGCACCCGGCCGCTCAAGTCGAAGCTGCCTTCCTGGTCGAGCGTGACCGGCACCGAGAGGTTTCCGGCCGGGCCCACGGCGAGCGCGACGGCGGCGTCGAGGTTGCTCCTGGCCTGCGCCGACTCGAGCGCCCACGGGCTCAGCGAGCCCACCACAGCCTGCGCGCGTTGACGGGCGAAGGCTCCGAAGTCGACGAGGCGACGACGGCGATCGAGGCGATCATCGAAGCTCGCGATGAGCGGCGCCGTCGACGAGCCGTAGCCCTCGGTGCGCGCGAGCCGAATCACCGCGTCGGCGACCATCGTCATCGTGATCCACGAGCGCTCGCGTTCACTCTCTGCCTCAAAGCGCGTGAAGGCCGACAGCTCGGGGCCCGTGAAGGCGCGCCCGCCGGGAGAGCGCGACCCACCCGCGTAGACGGGAATGAGCTGGTTCGACGCGTTGAGAATCGGCGACCTCGCGCGGCGTGCGCGTCGGGGGTGCAGCGGGCCCTGGTTCACGCGCTCCCAGAACGGGTGCTCGAGGTCGCGCAGCGCCCGCCCGTCGAGCCGGCGCTGCAGGTCGGTGATTCCAGCGCGGGCGTCGGCGAGCACCTGGTTCGTCGTCAGCGACGCCTGGGTCAGCTCGGGGAAGATGGTGGCGAGCAGCCGCAGCGACGCGCCAACGCGGCCTGCCTCGGAGTTCGGCGCCACCTGACTCTCGAGCCCGGTCGCCACCTGCTGCAGCGCCATCTGCGCGGGCACGAAGACATCGGCGAGGAAGCTGCCCTCGTGCGGCGTGCCGAGGGTGACGAGCGACATGGTGCGGTCGCGCACGTAGATCATTCGCCGCGCGTCTTCGGCCGTGAGCGTCACCCCATCGAACGGCACGCGCGCCGCGGTCAGCTCGGCGGTCGTCGGAACACTGAGCACGAACCGGGAAGAGACGCCTCCATAGCTCTGCGTGACGAAGACGAGCCGTGGCGTCCGGCGAAAGGTGAGCTCGTACCAGCGCAGCGCCAGGTAGGCCTGATTGGCGACGCGCTGGCCCGACTGCACGAGGCCACCAGCCGAGTCGCGATAGGTGATGAACGCCGAGATGGGTGGAGCGCGCGGAATGATGGGCGTCTGGCCCAGGGTGCGGGGCGTGACGTCGACGGCCATCGTCGAGACGAAGTTGGCGGGGATGCCGGCGTTCGCCGCGATGTTCGCTTCGGCCAGCGTCGCGGGGAACGACGCGCCCACCGTCGCGTACTCCTGGTCCGCGAACGAGCGGAGGAAGGTGAAGAGCTGCGGCGAGGTGTTGGGCGCGGCGCCGAGCAGCCCGCGGAGAAAGTCGACGCTCCACTCACCGCGCGAGTACTCGGGCGTGTCGACGAGCTGCGGCTGGCTGTCGGCCGGGTGCGACATGCCGTGCACGAGAATGACGAGCGTGGGGCTGCTGCCGGTGACGCTCTGCTGCGACGGCACGACGGGCGTGAGGGTGGTGACGCTCAAGTTCGGAATCGTCACCGTCACCGTCGGAGGTCTCGGCGAGGTCGCGAGGTTCGTGTTCACCTGCACGGGCGCACGCGAGATGGTGAGGTCGGTGCCGCCGATGGAGGTCGCTGCGCCCGCGGCCTGCAGGTCGTTGGTGATGATGAGCCCGGCCTGCCCTTCGCTCGTGGTGCTGTCGTAGAGCCCGGCGGCAGTGCGTGGGTCCGCCCGCTCGGCGACGAACGGCGCGACGGTTCCATCGGCGAAGCGAATCGAGCCCGTCACCTTGCTGCGCTCGACGAGGGCGCTCTCGAGCGTGTGGCCCGAGGCGCTCGACACCGAGACGAGCGCGCCTTCTTCGACGGCGTCGGGTGACTCGAAGCTGGTGGCGAACCAACCGGTGCGCGTCTCCCAGGACTCCTTGCCGCAGACGTACGCGACGACGGAGCCTTCTTCGATGGCGAGGCCGATGAGCGCGTCGGTGCCCGAGACCGTGCCCACGAAGCGCGGCGGGCCCTCGGGAGCCATCATCGACGCGGGTACACACGAGCAGAGCAGGACGAGCAGGGAGAGGCGTCGCATGACGGCACTCCAGCAAACGGGTGGCCAGCGTCGAGCGGTAACCATTCCGCGGGCCACGCGGGTTTCCTGCCTCTCGATGTTGTCGGCTCGAGTCGTCAGCTGAAGGGAACAGCCGACAACTCAGGTTCCGGTGTGCGCAACGCGACAACTCAGGTTCCCGTGAGCAGCTTCGTGGTCGCGCCGCAGGCGTGGGCCAGCGCTGCGACCGATGCTCTGCGACAACTCAGGTTCCGGTGAGCAGCTTCGTGGATGCGCCGCAGGCGTGGGCCAGCGCTGCGACCGATGCTCTGCGACAACTCAGTTCCGGTGAGCAGCTTCGTGGTCGCGCCGCAGGCGTGGGCCAGCGCTGCGACCGATGCGCTCTCCGACGACTCAGGTCCCCGTGAGCAACTTCGTGAGGGCGACGTACGCGTGGGCCAGCGCTTCGACCGACGCGCTCTCGCCTCTCTGATGCGCCTGCGCGGTCTCGCCCGGGCCGTAGTTCACCGCGTCCATGCCCCACTCCGAGAGGCGGGCGACGTCCGTCCACGCCTGCTTGGCTTCGGCCTGGCGCCCCGTGAGCGCGACCAGCTTCTCGAAGTGCGGGTTGCCAGCGCAGACGCGACCCGAAGGCGCGAGGTCGGTGAACTCGACGGAGCAGCGCCCGTTCACCAGCGCCGTCACGTCGGCCTTCGCGGCGTCGACGCTCTTCCCCGGCGCGAAGCGATAGTTCACGTTCACCTCGAACGCGTCAGGCACCACGTTGCGCGCCCGGCCACCCTTCGCCAGCGTCGCGCTCATCACCTCGAAGAACGTGTGGCCCGAGACGATGACCTCGTGACGCTCTCTCGCCGCGAGGTCCGTCAACACACCCGCCGCCGCGTGAATCGCGTTCTTTCCCTGCCACGGCCTCGCCGAGTGCGCGGCCTTTCCTTCGAACGAGAGCTTCGCGTGCAGCGAGCCGACACAGCCGACCTGCACGGCGCCGTCGGTGGGCTCCATCGCGATGGTGAACGCAGCCTGCTTGAGCTCGGGCGCAGCCTGGAAGAGTGGACCCAGCCCCGACTCGAGGAACGGGCCCTCTTCGCGCTCATAGAAGACGAGGCGCAGGTTGAAGGGCAGGGTGTCGAGCGGCAGCGCGTCGGCGAGCGCCATCATCACCGCGAGCGAGCCCTTCATGTCCGAGGCGCCGAGGCCGATGAGCCGGTCTCCGTCGATGCGTGGCTCGGTGCCGTCCGGGTTCTCGGGCACGGTGTCGAGGTGGCCGACGAGACAGATGGCCGGCCGCGGGTCGCTCCGCTTTCCCACCGCGAGCGAGTTCGACACCCGCACGACGTCGGCGCGCTCGAAGCGTCTCAGCGCCCAGGCCTCGACCTCGTTCGCGAGCGCCTGCTCGTGACCGATGACCGAAGGGACGCGAATCAGGCCCAGCGCGCGTTCTGCCAGAGAGCGGGCGAGCGTCACGTCACACCGGAACAGCGAAGTCGCGCAGCACCTGGTTGAGCGACGTCTTGGAGTCGGTCGTCGCCGAGCGCTGCCCGATGATGAGCGCGCACGGCACCTGGTACTCCCCCGCGGGGAACTTCTTGGCGCGCGAGCCGGGGATCACCACGCTGCGCGGCGGCACGCGGCCCTTGTGCACGACCTCCTGCGCACCGGTGACGTCGATGATGTGCGTCGACGCGGTCAGCACCACGTTCGCGCCGATGACGGCCTCTTCACCGACCTGCACACCTTCGACGATGACCGCGCGGCTGCCGATGAAGGCGCCGTCTTCGATGATGACGGGTGTGGCGGTCGACGGCTCGAGCACGCCGCCGATGCCGACGCCGCCCGAGAGGTGCACGTTGCGGCCAATCTGCGCGCAGCTGCCGACGGTGGCCCAGGTGTCGACCATGGTGCCCGCGCCGACCCAAGCGCCGATGTTGACGTAGCCCGGCATCACCACCACGCCGCGCTCGAGGAACGCGCCGTACCGCGCCACACCCGGAGGCACGATGCGCACGCCCGCCTCGGCGAGGTGCTTCTTCAGTGGAATCTTGTCGTGGAACTCGAAGGGCGGCACCTCGGTCGTCTTCATCTCGCTGATGGCGAAGAAGCAGAGAATCGCCTCCTTCACCCACGCGTTGACCTCCCAGCCGTTCACGCCCTTCTGGGCCACGCGAATCACGCCGCGGTCGAGCAGCGCGACCGTCTCCTTCACGGCCATCGCGTAGAACGGCTCTTTGAGCTTCTCGCGCTCTGCGAATGCCGCGCTCACCCGCGCCTTGAGGTCGTCGAGGTTCATGGTGGCGCTTCTACTCCCCGTCGTGTGCGTTCGGCAGCAATCGTCGCCGCGTTGTGCTGTAGGAGTGCGCGTCATGCGCTCCCGAACCTCGAGCGACCTGCCCGGCCGATGCCCCCGCTGCTGGATTCGGTTCGAGTTCTGCGTCTGCCCGCACGTGCCGACGGTCGCGACGAAGACGAAGATTCTGATGATTCGTCACGAGCGCGAGTCGTGGAAGTCGACGGGCACCGTGCGCGCCGCGGCGTTGGCGCTCCCGAACATGACGGTGGTCGACTTCGACGACGACCCGGCGGGGGTGAACGAGAAGCTGCCGCCGCTCGACAACGCGGTGGTGCTGTTCCCCTCGGAAACCCCCGCGCCCTGGCCCACCACCCCGCCCGAGACGCTCGTCGTCATCGACGGCACCTGGCGGCAGACGCGGCGCATGTTCACCAAGCTGCCGAAGCTGCACGGCCTGCCACGCATCCAGCTCGATGCTCCGCCCGCGAACATCCTCAGGCTGCGTGACACGTCGTTCGAAGAGGGCCGCTCCACGCTCGAGGCCGTCGCCGAAGCGCTCGGGCTGCTCGAAGGCCCCGCCGTGATGGAGCCCCTGCTGAAGCTGCACACGGACTTCGTCGAGCGCGTGCTCAAGGCCCGCGGCGTCTGGGAGCAGAAGCTCGAAGCCTTCGAGAAGACGAAGTGGCGGCCGATGGAGCCGTGAGGGAGTACAACACCCCCGTGCTGCGCCTCACCGACGCCTCAGCCCTCTGTTACCGCTTCTTCGACGTGGCCGACTCCATCGACCTCGAGAAGTGCCGTGCGCTGCTCTCGCGTGCGGGCTCTGGCGTTCGCCGCGTCGGCTTCTCCCGCGCAGGCAGTGCGTACATCCAGCTCTCCAACGCTCCGCTGGCTGCCGACCTCGGGACCCGTCAGCTCGAGGTGCTGGGCCGCGTTCGAGAGGTGCAGTTCGGCGTGCGCCTCTTCGACCATGGCTGCCTCGCGGTCGTCGTGCGCGTGCCCATCGACCCGGGCCAGACGCTGGCCGCCGTCACGCCCTTCGCCGACGAGCTGTACGACTCCAAGGCCATCGAGGCGCTCGCCAAAGAAGAGCTCACCCGGCTGCGCACGCAGCTCGAGCCGGCGTTCGAGAAGCCGCACCTGTGGGATCAGATCGAAGAGTACACCGTGCTCTTCGTGCGCTCCTTCGAGGGGAAGCCGAAGGCCGAAGAGGTGCTGGCCGACCCTGCGCTGCCGAAGCTGATCCTCGGCGAGGTCGACGTGAGCGCGCTCTCTCCGCGCGAGGTGCGCGAGGTGCTCGAGCACCACCACAGCTACACCGACGAAGACCTGGCGTTGATGGAGTGGAACGCCGCGTTCCTCTACGAGCCCTCTGGCAGCGAAGACATCGTCGACCTGCTCGAGATCGCCAACGCCCAGCTGCTCGAGCTGCGCTACTTCGACGCCGTGCTCGATGGGGAGCTCACCCGCGTCTACGACGGCATCGACATGAAGAAGGGCTCGATTCTCTACAGCCCCTACCGTCAGGTGCTGCGAGACCTGATGCAGACCGTCATCGAGCTCTCGGAGTTCATGGAGCGGGTCGAGAACGCGCTGAAGATCGTCGGCGACGTGTACCTCGCCCGTGTCTACGAGAGCGCTGTGCTGCAGCTGCGCGTCAAGCAGTGGAGCGAGCAGGTCTCACGCAAACACAAGCTGCTGCTGCAGACGTACGGGCTGCTCAAGGGCGAGGTCGACCACGATCGCTCCCTCACCCTCGAGGTGATGGTGGTGGTGCTCATCCTCCTCGAGATCCTCATGGCCCTGCTCCGCGTCGGGGGCCATTGATTCGATTCAGAGGGGGCGGCGGCCAGCGGGCGGTGTAGCATTCGAGGCCCCGCGATGACCGAACCCACCCGACGCTTCGGCGACCTGCTGATCGAGCTCGGTCTCGTCACCGACGGGCAGGTGGCCGAGGCGCTCGCGTTGCAGCCGCTCACCGGCGCTCGCGTCGGAGAAGCGCTGCTCTCGCTCGGCTACCTCACGCGGCCCCAGCTCCAACGCGCGCTCGCGCTCGCCATCTCGCGGGGAGACACGGTGGTGCTCGACCGGCCCCCGCTGGGAGAGATTCTGGTCGGGCTTCAGTACCTCTCGGTAGGCGCGCTCGAGCTGTGTCTCGAGAAGCAGCGTCGTGATGGCCGAAGGCTCGGAGAGCTGCTCATCGAAGCAGGCGCGTCCACCCACCAGCAGGTCTACGAGGCGCTGGGCCTGCAGCAGCGCATGAGCGCGGTACCTGAGACCCCGCGCAAGACGACCTCGGGGGTGCAGGCCGCTCCCACGGGCCGCCGGGTGCTCGTCGTCGACGACAGCGAGCTCGCCTGCTCCCTCGTGCAGGATGGGCTCACCAATCACGGCTACGAGGTTGCGCCCTTCAACGACCCGTTCCTCGCGCTCGAGCAGCTTGACGTGGTGAAGCCCGACCTCGTGTTGACCGACCTCGACATGCCGGGCATCGACGGCGCCGAGCTGTGCCGCCGCATCAAGGGCGGGCCCCGGCGGGAGCTTCCGGTGCTCATCCTCACCGCGAATGATGGCGACGCGCAGCGCGTGGGCCTCTTGAAGGCCGGCGCCGACGACTACGTGCACAAGGGCGCCTCGATGGAGGAGCTCGCCGCGCGCATCGAGTCGGTGCTGCGCCGCACCTCGCAGACCGAGCGCATTCGCCGCCTGTTCGCCCGGTACACCTCTGACGCCGTCGTCGAAGAGGTGTTGCGCGGCGGCGACATCGCGCTGACTGGAGAGAAGCGGGTGGTGACCGTGCTCTTCGCCGACATTCGCAACTTCACCGGCTTCGCCGAGACGCAGCCTCCCGAAGAGGTGATGGCGCGCCTCAACGACATACTCGGCCGACTCGCCGACGTGGTGCTCGCGTGGGGTGGCACGCTCGACAAGTTCCTCGGCGACGGGCTGATGGCGGTGTGGGGCGCGCCCGTGCGTCACGACGACGACGTGCAGGCCTCGGTCTCGGCCGCCCTGCAGATGATGGCCGAGGTACGTGAGCGCAACGCCGGCCGCCCTGCCACCGAGCGCCTCGAATTGGGGCTGGGCCTCAACACCGGGCCGGTCATCGCGGGCAGCATCGGCTCCACCCGGCGCACCGAGTACACCTGCATCGGCGACACGGTGAACGTCGCCTCCCGCCTGTGCGCGCTCGCCGGCCCGGGAGAGATTCTCGTGGGTGGTGGCACCGCCGAGGTGCTGCGCCGCTTCGGCCCGCTGGAAGAGCTCGCGCCCGTGCGCGTGAAGGGCCGCACCGCGCCAGTGCCCCTGTTCAAGGTGACGGGCGCGCTCAACGAGTCTCTCGAGGCACAGCGACGTTTCTAAAAAGACGGAGGTTCGCGTGACGACGACGACGTACACGGCAGAGCAGCTCAAGAAGAACCGGGCGTCGATGCTGCTGCTCGGTGGTGGTGAGGCAGACCGGCGCGCGTTCGCGGTCGCGGCCGCACAATCGGCTCCCGGCGAGCCCTTCATCGAGGCGAAGGAGCCGGCCCAGGTCGCGCGCGCCCTCAAGAGCCAGCGCGGCATCGTCTACGTGCCCGACGTCACCGCCGTGCCCGCCGCGACCCAGCGCGAGCTCGTGCGGGTGCTTCGGGAGCAGGAAGAACGGCCCCGCTTCGCGCTTGGGCTGGCGACCTCGGTCGAGACCGCCGTCGAAAAGGGTGGCCTGACGGATGATCTTCGCTACTGGCTTCGGACGGCCACCATCGACGTGAGGAAGAAGGGCCGCTGACGAGCCTTGAATCACCCCGCTCCCTCTGGAAAAGAGGGAAACACAGGAGCCTCACATCATGTCTGCAGACGCGTTCGACGATCGCCGTAAAGCCCTCGAGGATCAGTTCTTCAAGCAGCAGAACGAAGCAGCGCTTCAGAAGCTGAAGGACCAGCAGACGCGCGCCGCGACGAAAGAAGAGATCACCCGGCTGACGGGCATCTCGAACCCGGCCGTGCTCGACGCGCTCTCGGCCCTCAAGCTGGGCGGCGCTGCGGTGATGGTGATGTCGATGTTCCCCCTCGTCGAGATGGCGTGGGCCGACGGCAAGGTCGACGACAAGGAGCGCCGCATCATCCTCCAGCAGGCCGAGAACGTCGGCATCGCGAAGGACTCCGAGGCGGCGCTGCTGCTCGCCAGCTGGCTCGACGCCAGACCCGAGCCCTCGTGGCACGGGCTGTGGGCCGAGTACGTGTCCGAGCTCGTGAAGAAGATGAAGGTCGAAGATCGCGAGCTCTTGAAGAACGAGGTGCTCGGTCGTGCGCGCCTCGTCGCCGAGGCTTCGGGTGGCCTGCTGGGCGCCGGGTTCTCGGTCTCTGCGGCCGAGAAGAAGGTCATCGAGAAGCTGCAGGCCGCGTTCAACGGCTGACGTTCGCAGGTTCCGCGCGCTCGAACCTTCCAGTGAAGTAGCCTTCGGTGAATGACCTGGTCGGCGCTGTGCCTGTCAGTGGTGATCGCCGCAGGTTCACCTCCGCCGCAGCGGCTGAACGTCGAGCCCATCGGGTTCGGCATCGCCGGGCTGGTGGTGGCGGGCGTGGGCGCGTGGCGGCTGGCCGTCGCTGAGGACCTGTTCGCACAGCTCGGCAGGGTCTCTCCCGACGCGTCGAACCCGCAGGAGGCTGCGCGGCTGCTCGAGACTGCGCGCGCCCTGGTCGTTGCGGGGAAGCTCGAGACGGCCGGGGGCGGAGCGCTGCTCTTCATCGGTGGCGCCCTCGCGGTCGTTTCCGCCATCTGGTTCTTCGTCGAAGGCCCCACCACGCGTGACTGGCTGGTGAGCGTTGGGCCTCGGGGCGTGTCGGTCGCAGCGCAGTTCTGAAGGAGCACTCCATGAAGCGTGTGCTGCATCTGGTGGCTGGCTTCTCCCTGATCACCCTGGTGACTGGTGGCTGCAACTGCGGTGGCCGCTTCGATGATCAGTACGACGTGCTGTGCGGTTCGTTGTGCCCGTGGCTCGATGGCGGAACGGTGGACGGAGGCCCAGGCGGTGGCGCCTCGTCGGGCGGTCCATCGGGCGGAGGCGTCGCAGGCGGAGGCGTCGCAGGTGGAGCAGTCGCAGGCGGAGGTATCTCGACGGGCACTGCAGGCGGTGCTGCTGGCGGAGGCGTCTTCGTCTCAGCTGGTGGGACGGGCGGAGGCACCTGTGTCGGCCTCGGCGGCATCTGCGCTGGGACCGGTGCGGCGGGCACCTGCTGCCCTCCCTTCATGTGCAACGGCGGCTCGCAGGGAACGTGCCTGGCTGGAGGCGGCAGCGCCGGTGGAGGCCCCGTCGGAGGTGGCGCGGCCAGCGTGTCCTGCCTCCTCGAAACCGAAGACTGCTCGGCCGCTGATGCCGTGTGTTGTTCGGGCAACTGTCGCGTGGGTGTCTGTGGCGCTGGCACCTGTCTGGGCTTCGCCACGCTGGTCTGCCAATTCAACGTCTGTTGCCCATCGGGCGGCGGTGGCATGGCCTACTGCTGCAACCGCGTCGTCAACTGAATCGCTGATGGTCAAAGGCTCGTATTCGTTCATGTTTTTGGCGTTCGGACCCACGCGAGACTCGTTGCAACACACCTGAAGCCGGGGTACTCAAACCCGTTTCGCACGCGCGACGATTTCCCGTCTGCGCCCCCGCGAAAACGACATGTCCGACGACGTCAAGACGCCTGAAGCTCCGCCGCCTGCACCGCCTCCGCCTTCTTCTCCGAACGACATCGGCAACGTCGAGCCGATCTCGATCGAGCACGAGATGGAGGAGAGCTACCTCGCCTACTCGATGAGCGTCATCGTCGGGCGCGCGCTGCCCGACGTGCGTGACGGCCTCAAGCCCGTGCACCGCCGCGTGCTGTTCGCGATGCACGAGCTCTCGAACACGTACCGCCAGCCGTACAAGAAGTCGGCGCGCGTGGTCGGCGACGTCATCGGTAAGTACCACCCGCACGGCGACCAGTCGGTCTACGACGCGGTCGTTCGCCTCGCGCAGCCGTGGAGCATGCGCAACCCGCTCATCGACGGGCAGGGAAACTTCGGGTCCATCGACGGCGATTCACCAGCCGCCATGCGTTACACCGAAGTGCGCATGGAGCGTCTCACGGACGAGATGCTCGCCGACCTCGACAAAGACACCGTCGACTTCGGGCCCAACTACGACAACCAGCTGACCGAGCCGCTGGTGCTGCCTTCGCGCTTTCCCAACCTGCTGGTGAACGGCAGCGACGGCATCGCGGTCGGCATGGCGACGAAGATTCCGCCGCACAACCTGGGCGAGGTCATCGACGCGACGGTGCACCTCATCGACAACCCGAAGGCGGTGCTCCTCGACCTGATGAACTTCGTCAAAGGGCCCGACTTTCCCACCGCGGGCATCATCGCGGGCCGTGACGGCATCGCGCGGGCGTACTCGACGGGCCGTGGCTCCATCACGCTGCGCGCGCGCGCCGAGATCGAGAAGGAGAAGGGCGACCGCGAGCGCATCGTCATCACCGAGATCCCCTTCCAGCTGCGCAAGGAGAAGCTCGTCGAGCAGATCGCCGACCTCGCGCAGGAGAAGCGCCTCGAGGGCATCAGCGACATTCGCGACGAGAGCGACCGCAACGGCATTCGCATCGCCATCGACATCAAGCGCGACGCGATGGCCGACGTGGTGATGAACAACCTCTACAACCTGACCGGCATGCAGGCGACGTACGGCATCGTGCTGCTCGCCATCGACCAGGGCCAGCCGAAGGTGCTGACGCTCAAGGAGATCCTCGAGCGCTTCATCGGCCACCGCCGTGAGGTCGTCACCCGCCGCACCCGCTTCGAGCTGAAGAAGGCCAAGGAGCGCCTGCACATCGTCGAAGGGCTGCTCGTCGCCACCATCACGCGCGACTTCCTCGACCACATCATCGCCGTCATTCGCGCCTCGAAGGATCCCGACGAAGCGCGCTGGGGCCTGATGAACATCGCCTCGCCCGCGCTGTACGAGAGCGCGACGTACGCGAAGCTGCCGAAGGTCGACCTCGCTGCGCTCAAGAAGTCCATGGAGCTGCTCGCCTCGCGCGCCCGTGGCGTCGAGCCGAAGTACGCCGGCATCAGCCGCGCCTACGACCCGGGCTTCAGCGAAGAGCAGGCGAAGAACATTCTCGAGATGCGCCTGCAGCGGCTCACCGGCCTGCAGCTCGAAGAGCTGTTCACCGAGCTCATCGACCTCGTGCGCACGTCGGCCCGCCTCGAAGACATTCTGCAGAACGAGTCGTCGCTGCTGAACGTCATCAAGAACGAGCTCAAAGACGTGCGCGAGAAGTTCGCCGACCCGCGCCGCACCGAGATCACCGGCGACCTCACCGAGATGCGGGTCGAAGACCTCATCGCCGAAGAGGACATGGTCGTGACGCTGTCGCACGCCGGCTACATCAAGCGCACGCCGCTCACCGAGTACCGCGCGCAGAAGCGTGGAGGCCGCGGCAAGACCGGCGCGACCACGAAGGAAGATGACTTCCTCACCGACATCTTCATCGCCTCGACGCACGCCTACGTGCTGCCGCTGACGAACCGCGGCCGCCTGTACTGGCTCAAGGTGCACGAGATTCCCGCCGCGAGCCGTACGTCGAAGGGCAAGCCCATCGTCAACCTCGTGCAGTTCACCGAGGGCGAGAAGCTGGCGCAGATGCTGGTGACGAAGGAGTTCGTCGAGAACCAGTTCGTGCTCTTCGTCACCAAGAAGGGCACCGTGAAGCGCACCGACCTGACCGCGTTCTCGAACGTGCGCGCCTCGGGCATCGCCGCCATCACCATCGAAGACGGCGACGCGCTGGTGGCCGTGAAGATCACCGACGGCACGAAGGACGTCCTCATCTCGACCGCGCAGGGCATGTCGATTCGCTTCAACGAGACCGAGGTGCGCTCCATGGGCCGCACGGCGGTGGGTGTGAAGGGCATCACGCTCGAGGCCGATGACGAGGTCGTCAGCGCCGAGGTCGTCGAGAAGGCCACAACGCTGCTCACGGTCACCGAGAACGGCTACGGCAAGCGCACGGTCGAAGAGGAGTACCGGGTGCAGGGCCGCGGCGGCAAGGGCATCATCGACATCAAGACGACCGACCGGAACGGCCGCGTCGTCGGTGCGGTGCAGGTGCGCGACGAAGACGAGGTGATGATCGTCACCACGTCGGGCGTGCTCATTCGCATGAAGGTGAAGGACATCTCGGTCATCGGCCGCAACACCCAGGGCGTGCGCCTCATCACGCTCGACGGCGCCGACGAGAAGGTCGCCGGCATCAGCCACGTGCCCGAGGTGAAGGACGAAGAGCTCGGCGGTGAAGGTGGCGGCGAAGGTGAAGGCGGCGAAGGCGAGGCAGAGACGCCTGCGGCTCCTGCGACACCGGCTCCTGCGACACCTGCTCCCGAGACGCCTCCGACCGAGAGCTGAAGCCAGTCTCGTTCGATGGCAGTGGCCCGCGCTTTCTCCACGAGGAGGCGCGGGCTTCTTCTTTTCCGGCTCAGCGGTAGTCGTCGGGGTTCAGCACGGTGAGCCCGTCGGGACCCGTCTTTGGTGCCGGAAAGCCAATGAGGTGGAGCGCGGTTGCGAAGCGCTTTCGCTCCGTCTTCGCGAAGAGCGCCTTGAGCACCTTCGCGAACGGGGCGTTGCCCTTCTGCTTCTTCAGTGACGGCTGCGTGAAGACCCAGTCTTGCCGGGCGAGGAGGTCGTTCGTCGGAGCACGGAGCAGCGCCGCCGCGATCGCAGGCGCGTAGGACGCGGGGTCTTCTTTGATGAAGGCTTCGAGCTGGTCGACCAGTGCGCCTTCGAACCAGTCGTCGTTGGCGACGAGCGCTTCGACGAGCTCCTCGGGCTTCAGCGAGCCCAGCGCTTCCCACGCGTCGTCTGCCGCGTCGCGGTGCCGTGACCCGACGGTGAGCTGCGCTCCGAACTGCTTCTGCAGGTCTTGCAGGCGCGCGTTGGCGACCGCTTGCAGCGCGTCTGACGACACCTTCGGCAGCTCGATGGTGGCGACTGCTGCTGCCGAGTGCCACCAGAACGCCCGTTCTCGCGCGACCGCGCTGCGCTTGAAGAGGCCCAGCTTCGCGAACCGACGGACGTACGTGTCGGCCGCCTCCTGCGTGTGGAGCTCGAGGGTGGTGGAGCCATACGCGGGGCCGAGGCCCGTCACGCGTTGCCGGCCAGCCTTCTTGATCAGCTGCTCGAACGCGGAGTCGATCTGCTTTCGCTGCGCCGTGAAGGCGTCGAGGTGTTTCGCAAAGCGGTCCTTCGCGTTCGTCAGCCGCACGACCCGGAGCAGCGCCGCGCGCTCGTCGAAGCGCTGCACGAAGGCTCGCAAGGGCAGGCCCACCAGGTACTCGGTCGTCGGTGGCAGCTTCGGGTTGCCGAGCACTGCCTGCAGGGGCGCGGGCAGGTCGATGTCCCATGGCGCGCGCCAGAGCCCGAGGGTGGCGACGAAGCGTGAGCGCGCCTCGATGCCCGGGCTGCCATGGCCGAAGTCGATGAGCGCCTCGACGAGCTGTTCGTTCGACGCGGTCGTCACGCGTTTCCCCGCGGGAGCGGCCATGCCCAGCGCTGCGAAGTCGAACGCCGGAGCTGCCGGGTCTGCGGGCCCATTGCCAGCGGTCACCTCGGAGTAGCCCTTGCGCGTCTTCTCCTCGATGAGCTTCTCGGCAGCGGCGACGGTATCGGCGACGTGGGTGAACGCCTTCTTCTGCGTCTGTCCCTCTGTGCCGATGCGGCCGAAGCGCACCACGAGCGCGGTCCCGTCGATGCGCACCTCCCAGAACTTCTTCGAGCTGCCCTCGACGAACTCGAAGCGGCGCGGCTCCTTCGCAGCGTTGGCTGCCTCGGCTGCGCCACCGTCGAAGCTCAGGCCCGAGTCCCAGGCTGTGACCTGTGACTCCTTCATGAAGCGCGAGAGCGAGATCGTTCGGGTTTTCGAGAAGTCGACGGGGAGCGTCAGTCTTCCGTACGTGCGCTTCACCTCGGGCGTGAGTGGATGGCCCTTCTTCGGTGGCGCGAGCCGCTCGTAGTCGCCAGTGCCCTCGCCAACGTGTTCGAAGCGCGCGAGCCCGAGCCACTTCTCCAGATCATCCCGCGTCGCGAAGCCGTTCACCGTGCCGTCGGCGAGCCAGGCCTCGAGCGCTTCGGGGTCGAGCTCTCCACCCGTCGCGAACGCGCCTTCGCCGAGCGGCTCCAGCCCGTGCCGCTTCGCGATCGACTTGAACGACTTCTCGCTGCTCACCACGAGCGCGATCTCTTCGGAGTCGACTTCGCCCAGGCGTTTGCGCCACGGCAGCGACTGCGCCTTCATGAGCAGCACGGTGAGGTGCTCGAGCAGCGGTGCTTCCTGATCAGCGAAGGCCGCGTTGGGCAACGCTCCCTGCTCGCTCGTGAAGAACACGCCGAGCCGGCCCTTCTCGTCGAGGGCGAACCACTCGGTGTCCATGCTGTGGGCGGCGGGGCAGGAAGAGGGCGGGGTGATCATGCGAACGACTCCGGGCTGACGGTGCGCGCGAGCGCGAGGTGACAGGGCTTCAATTCGTCGGGCAACGCCTCGAGCAGCCCGGCGTAGCTGAGGTGGCGCAGGGGACGACGGGAGACGGTGTAGCTGCACGCCGCGACCGTGCGATCCGCCCCGATGGAGACGAAGCGCTCCCGGCGGCCGCAGCCCGAGAGGCAGCTCATCGACATGAAGGGCGGCGACTTCGCGCGAAGGCCGGTGGCGACCCACGCGACGTCTTCAGCCGACGGTGTCTCGCCTGCGATGCCGCGCGCGGGGAGGAACACGATGCGCTCTCTCGTGATGCCGTCGCGCTCGAGCCGAACGGTGGCGTCACGCGCGTCGTCGAGCCGTGACTGCCTGACGAGCAGGTTGACGCCAGTGGGCACGCCGCGCCGGTCGAGCTCGAGCACCTGCTCCACGAGCTGCTGCACTGCGGTCGCGCTCTCAGGCGTGTGGAGTGAGACGTGCACCTTGTCTGGGCGAGCGCGCGCGATGTCGTCGTACAGCGTCGGGCGTCGCAGCAGCTCGAGCCCGTTGGTGGTGAAGCTGCGTCCCACCACGCCGCGCAGCGCCTCCAGCGTCTCGAAGAGTCCGCTCCACTCCAGCGGTTCACCACCACCGATGGACAGGTACTTCACGCCATTGGCTGCGCAGTCACGAGCGAGCGCGATGACCTCTGCTGCCGAGAAGCCCTCACGACCGGCGAGCGACGAGCCGTTGTAACAAAACGAGCAGCCCTTCGTGCAGAAGCGCGACGGCTCGATGGAGATCCGGTCGACGAGGCCCACTGTCGTCGGCGTACCACGAGCGAATCGGCGCACGTACAGTCTCGCCACCATGGCACTGCGCGACGAGCTGACGCCGTTGACCCACGATGGCCGTGTGGGGCTGGTGCTGAAGAAGGCCCGGCAGAAGGACCCGACGCTGACCGAGCTCGAGCGCGGTGGAGCGTTCGAGCGGCGCATGGCGGGCGTCGCCACCTTCGTCGACCGTGACGGCGCGCGCGTCGTGCGAGAGCTGTCCGACCCGTCGCGAACCGTGCGCAGCCTCGCGATGGTGCTCGCTCCGCTCGTCTGTGACGACGACCAGGCGCAGCGCGCGCTCGAGCTGGCCTGGGCGCTCAAGGGTGAACGCCGGCTCATGCTCGGCTTCGTGCGCCGCAAACGCCGGCCCGTCGTCGATCGGTTTCTGCAGTGGCTCCACGACGAAGGCCACCACCGCGAGCTCATCGACGCGCTCTCGTTCGGCAGTGAAGCCTCGGTGCGAAAGTTCCTCCCCGTCGCGCTGGAGCGGCCCAGCGAGCGGTTCTGGCAGGGCATGGCCACGCAGCAGGCCGCGTTGTTCGTCGAGCTGCTGCTGGAGCGGTGGCGAGCGCACCAGGGAGAAGCCGACCCCGTCACGAGGCAGCTCACCGCGAAGTTCCACCCCGCCGTCGTCGAGAAGGCGCCTGCGCAGGCGCTCGCCTGGTGCCGGGTGCTGCTGGAGCACGGCGTTCGGCCCGATGACGAGGTGTGGCGGCGGCTGCTCCGAAAGCAGCTCGACGCGTGCGTGAAGCTCGCCATCGAGTTCAACGTCGCGTTGCCCATCGACGCGCTGTGGAAGCGAGGGCATCGCATCTCGCTTGGCGCGCTCGCGGACCTGATGCGTCACGCGCCCCAGGTGTTCGGTGGCGTCGGCCCGTGGGTGAAGGAGCTGCCCGAAGACGCCCGGCGCGCGCTCGCCGACGCGTGGTGCTCCGTCGCGGCGAGACACCCGAAGCTGGGCGCGCACCTGCTCGCGCACGCCACCGTGAACGACGCGCGCGAAGCCGCCTTCGTCGCCTGGAGCCGCGCCGTCCGCGATGCCCAGGGAGCCATCGCGCCAGCGCTGCTCGAGCCATTGCCCATCGACCTCGCCGAGCGCGAAGCGCGCCGCCACGTCACCGAGGTGGAGGCGCTGCAGACCGACCCGTCGAAGCGCCTCTCAGGCCGAGCGCGTTTTCTGCCGTGGGACGAACTCGGCGCCGTGCTCAAGACGTACCTCGGGCACCCCGAAGGCGAGCTGCGCGCGGTGGCGTTGCGCGAGCAGCTCTCGGTGCCCGGCCTGCGCCCCGACGACCTCACGTTGCCGATGAAGGCACTCGAGCTGGTGACCGCGCGCAAGTTCGAGCAGGACCCGATTCGCGCCGCGATGTTCGAGACGCTCGGGCTCTGGCCGAAGAAGGTGTGGAAGCCGGAGCACCTGCCGAAGGTCGCGCAGGCCGTGCGTGACGCGCTCGACGCGTCGGACTGCAGCACCCAGACCGCTCGCGCAGCCGAGCGGGTCGTCGTTCGGCTCTTCGCCGTCGATGCGCCCTTCGCCGCGAAGCTGCTCACCACGCTCATCAAGGAGCGCGGCGCCATTCACGACGCCAACCTCGGCGCGAAGCTCACGCGTGACGAAGTCCGCGCTGCGGGCCCGTCTCTGCTCGAGCTCGCCGCGGACTGGGAGAAGACCGAGCGCTGGCACTGGCTGCAGCTGCTCTGCACGGGCCTTGGGGACAAGCTCACCGCCGTCGATGGGCTGGTCGACGTCGTGCTCCGCGCGCGAGACCGCGTGCCGCACGAGGGGTACGCCGTCGTGGCGACGCGGCTGCTCGCGATGTTCGCGCCCGAGACGTACGAACGAACGTTGCAGCCAGCCGTGAAGCGCTTCCTCTCGAGGGCCTGGTACAGCGGGCTCGCGCAGCTCAGCCAGCAGCACGGCAACCAGTTCGGCCGGCAGGTGCGGCGGCGGTTCACCCGGCGCGGCACGATTCCTGGAGAGCTCGTCGACGCGCTGTCGACCTCGGCGCTCCAGTTCCCGAAGTACGAGCTGGCGGCTGTGCTCGACGCGCTCAGTGCGCGCGCTCCGACGGGGCTCAGCGAGCTGCTCCCGAAGCTGCTGAAGGGCGACGAGAGCGTGGTGATTCTGCCGGTGGTGCACTGGTTCCTGCATCGCCACCGCCAGGACCTGCTCGAGAACTTCCTCGGAGACCGCGTCATCACCGGCCGCTACGCGACAGGCACCACGCGGTGGATTCTTCCCTTCACCAGCGGCTTCTTCCGGTGGTCGCCCGAGCAGTCGGAGCGCTTCGCCACGTCGCTCGATGCCATCGTGGGTGACGAGAAGCGCGACACCCCGACGGTGTTCTCGGCGCTGGTGACGTGGCCCGAGATGCCGTGGGCGTCGATGGAGCGCCTCACCGCGCGCGCGACGGACAAACGCCCGGCCGTGCAGGAGAAGGCGATTCGCGTGCTCTCGCGCTGCGACGCGGGCCAGGGCGTGCCGACGTTGCTCGAGTGTCTGTCGGACTCCCGCTCGCGCTTCGCCATCTACGGGCTGCGACGCGCGGTGCTGCGCATGCTCCCGAGCGCGGCGGCGGCGGTGTTGTCGAAGGCTCCGCTGACGAAGGTGACGGTCGCGAAGGAGGTCATTCGGCTGCTCGGCGAGCTGCGCGACGAGGGTGCGTACCGGCGCGTGCTCGAGCTGGTGGAGGGCAAGCTGCACCGTGACGTGCGCATCGCCGTGCTGCGGGCGCTGTGGGACCACCTCGATCGCGAGCCGACGTGGGCGGTCTATGACAAGGCCGTCGACGATCCCGACTGGGTGCTCGCGAGCCGGCTCGGCGACATTCCCGCTGACCGCCTCACGAAGAAGACCGACGCGCGGCTGGCGGTGCTGCTCGCGAAGCTGGTGAACCGGCCCGAGCCTGAAGCCCGCATCGCGATTCTCCAGCGCGCCCCGTGGCTGGCCGTGGTCGACCGCGAGCGCGTCTATCTCTCGGCGTGTCGCGCGCGGCTCGAGTCACGGCTCGATGACGAGGTGCACGCAGCCATGAGCGCGATGCTCACCCGGTGTCAGGAGTCCGACGTGCCGGCGCTGGAGGAAGCGCTGACGCGCCTGAAGAAGGATCGCCGCATGCTCGAGCGCGCCGCCGACGCGTTGTTCTCTGCGCACGTGACGAGCCGCACGAGCTGGAAGCTGATGGCGGAAGCGGTCGAGCGCGTCGCGATTTCGGACCCAAAGCTCGCCACCCTGCGGGTGAAGGCCGTCGCGGCGCGGGACGATCGTGAGGCGTGGGCGAAGACCATCGAGGCCATCGCGAAAGAAGGACGGCTCGACTCCGACGTCGTCTCCACCGCCGCGACCTCGTCGGCGCGACTTCAGAAGCTCGAGGTCGATCCGATGGTCGAGCGTTTCCTTAGCAACGGGGAGCCCGCTGCGCGTCGCCTCTCGTTGTTCCTGCTCGAGCGTGTGGTGGCAGCGAAGGGCTGGAGCCCCGAGCGGCTCGCGCAGCTGCGTCGCCTCCGTGAAGACCCGACGCCGTGGGTGGCGAGCGCAGCGGCGATGGTGTGGCCGCCCCGCGAAGACGACCCGGGGTTCACGAAGGCCTGAAGCTCACCGCCAGCAGACGTTGCTGCACGTGCCGCTGCACGCTCCACCCAGGCACTCGATGCTGGTCGAACACGCCTGGCCGTTCGCTTTCTGCGCGACACAGGTCTGCATGCCTGAACCGGGGCACCAGCTGGCGTCAGTGCAGACGGGGAACGCGGTCGTCGAGCACAGGCCACCGGTGACGGCGATGAGCGGCTGACAGCCCGTCGCCCCCGCGCAGTACAGCAACGCCTTGCAGTCTCCGATCACGGTACACGCAGCGCCGATGTCGCCGTACGCCGTGCACACGCCTCCGACGCAGCGCGAGCCGGGCCGGCAGACCTCGTTGAGGCTCCCGCACGCAGTGCCCGGTGCTCCTCGTGGGGCGCAAACACCAGCGGCGCAATACTCGGAGTCGAGACAGGTGGGCCCATTCGGAACGCCGCTGCCCGTCTCGCCCGTGTTGCAGAAGCCGCCAGGCGCCGTGTTGAAGCGCTTCACGCAGCGGTTGACGCCTCCATCGGTCGTCGCGCAGACGAGCTCGAAGTCGACGGGGTTCGAGCGGTAACACTCCGAGATGCCCTTCGTGCAGAGCGCACCCTCGAGTTTTCCGGGAGTGCAGAGGCGAACGCCGCCGTCGAGCCAGACGGGGCAGACGTGGCCCGGCACGCACTCCGCGGTGCTGTTGCAGACCGCACCAGCCGTCCCGCGGGGCCAGCAGAGGTCAGGACCCGTGACCGCCCGGCAGAACGCCCCCGGCTCGCATTGAGCAGAGGTCGTGCAAGTGCCGCCATCGGTGCTCGCGAGACCCGTGCATTGGCCGCATGTGGCCGAGCCGATCGTGCACGAGCCTCCCGCGCATTCCTCACTCGACGTGCAGAGCGCGCCTGGTTGCGCGAGAGGAATGGTGAACGCGGTCACGTCGCAGACCGCGAGCGCGGCGTTCAGATCGCGTTGACAGCTCGTCGCTGGGTACTGCGCGTCGAGACAGGCTCGCAGCGCGGAGACGTTGGTGGCGCGTCTGCCGCGAAGGGCGCCCGTTTGCTGCATCACGCACTCCGCCTTGCGGCTGAGCTCGCACAGGGACCGCTGTGACGCAGGCACGAGGTTGTTCACGCGGCTGGTGACGACAGCGCCAAACAGCGAACCCGTCGCGGAGCAGCGGATGTAGAAGTCGCACTCGCGCTGCGCGGTCTCTGCGCAGAAGTCGAAGAGGCCACCGTCGGTGGTGACGCCGCCTCCAGCCGTGCCGCCACCCGTCGCGAAGCCGCCCGCCGTCGCGAAGCCGCCTGCCGTCGCGAAGCCGCCCGCCGTCGCGAAACCGCCCGCCGTCGCGAAACCGCCAGCCGTCGCGAAGCCGCCCGCCGTCGCGAAGCCGCCCGCCGTCGCGAACCCGCCCGCCGTCGCGAACCCGCCAGCCGTCGCGAAGCCGCCAGCCGTCGCGGAGCCGCCTGCTGACGCCGAGCCGCCTCCAGTTGGCGAGGCAGTGCACGTGATGCCGTCACCCGAGAAGCCGGCGTTGCAGGCGCAAGTGCGGCTGCCCACGGTGTTGGTGCAGGTCGCGTTGGCGCTGCATCCGCCATTGCCCGTAAGGCACTCATCGACGTCGACGCATGTGTTCATGTCCGCGCGATAGCCGGTGGCGCAGGCCAGGCCGCAGCTGCCCGCCGAGCAGGTCGCGGTGCCGTTGGCCGGCTGGGGACACGCGCTGCACCGGTTGCCACACGAGGTGATGGCATCACCCGAGACGCAGGCCTGACCGCAGGCATGTTCGCCACCAGGGCACGAGCAGCTGCCAGCGCTGCACGTCGCGCCCATGGGACAGTCGGTGGTGAGTCGACAGCCGGTGAGGCAACGCTTCGTGACGGGGTCGCAGAAGAAGCCCGCACCGCAACCAGTCGTCGTGGTGGTGCAGTCGTCTGGGAGGACAGCACACTGCCCGCGATTGCAGACCTGGCCCTGGCCGCAGACGCGCCCACACGAGCCGCAGTTCTCGGGGTCGGCTGAGAGATCGAGGCAGCGCGTCGAGCATTGGGTGAGGGTGCCGGCGCAGGTGCCCGCGTCGCCGGCGCCGGTCGCTGAGCCTCCCGCGGTGATCCCACCGGCTGAGCTTCCGCCAGCTGTGCTTCCACCCGCGGTGCTTCCTCCAGCGGTACCTCCACCAGTGCTTCCACCGGCAGCGGCTCCTCCACCGCTCACCACGCCGCCGCCCTGATTGAAGGGCCCGCTCTGCATGCACCTTCCAAAGCTGCACATGTCGCTGACGCCGCAGGCGTTGCAGGTGGCTCCCGAGCTCCCGCACGCCTGTGTCGTGAGACCCGATTGGCACGTCCCCGCGGGGTCACAGCAACCGGTGCAGCTCGAAGGGCCACACGCTGGCACCTCGGCAGGGCACGCGGAGAGCACGAAGGCACAGCCAACTGCGAGCAGGGTTGAAACGCGCATCAGTCTGGACTCCCCATCCACTTCACTTCGACGTCTCGAGGCGTGCTGCCCTTGCGTGGCTAGAACGTCGCGACCGTCACGCTCTGCTCTTGCGGGCGTGGGCGGACGGCTTCGGTGACGAGCGGAACGGCGGCAGCGAGCGCGATGGCGCCCGTGATGATGAACGGTAGGCCTGCGACGCCAACCGCCGGCACGAAGAAGACGAGACACATGCCGATGGTGCTGATGACGGCCGCGCCGATGGCCCAGGGCAGGGCGCGCTTGAACGCTGTCGTGTCTCGCTCGAACAAGGTCGACGCGATGGTGGTGCCGAAGACGTAGCCGAGGGCACCGCCTGCGATCGCGCCCAGGCCTCCGCCGACCGATTCACCCTGCCTCGGGTCGATGACCATGCCAACGAGCGCGCCCAGGTAGATGGCGATGGGCACCGTCAGCACCCCGATGCCGAACGCGATGAGCGGCGCGAGCACTGCGCGGGCGAAGAGCTGGCCGGTGGTGATGGGCGCCTGCTGCCGCGGAACCAGCGATGCGCTTCTCGGCGCGTCGGTGAGGCTCGGTGGCGGCGGAGGCGGAAGGTCGTCTGCGGGAAAGAGCGGGGGCGGTGACAGCTGCCCGAGCGCGGCGCAGAGGACGAACGTCGTGACCATGAGGGGTACTCCACCACAGTCGCGGTCTGGCGCGTACCCGTGGCTGCCCGAACGCCTCGAAACGACTGTCTGACGGCCAGAAACTTGAGGCCGCTCGCTCTCGCGCGACACTCCTGTGGCTGGTTGAAGCAGGAGGCATTCATGAGCTGGGACGTGGTGATGTTCGGGTCGATCTCGGTGCCGGAGCGCAGCCGCGAGGAGTGGCTGACGACGCCCCTCAATCGTGACGAGTTCCCGTGGCTCGACGAGGTCGGCGGCGTCGACGTGACGCACGAGACGCCAGAAGCCCTGCTCGCGTTCCTCACCGACGTGCCGCTCGCGCCGCACCAGTTCTTCGACATCTCGGCCGACTCGAGCCTCGTCACCGTGCAGGGCTACCTGAGTGAAGAGCCGTACCGCGACGTGTGCCAGGCGCTCGCGTTGCTCTTCGCCAGCGCGGCCGCCTTCGGTGGCACCGGCGAGCTCTCGTTGTTCGGCTACCAGGGCATTCGTTTCGGAGAGCGCCTCACGCTCGCGAACGGCCAGGCCACGTTCCGTCAGGCGACGCAGGAGGAGCTCGGTGAGCTCGAGCGCTCGAAGACGTTCCAGTGCGTGAACGCGCGCATTCACCAGCGCTTCGACACGCTCGTGGGCCGGCCAGAGGCTCCGACCGATGCGCGCGGCGCCACGTGGATCGTGCACCCCTTCACGGGCCGTCGAGTCAGAGCGGCGAACCTCACCAGCGAGTGAGGCGGTCGACCGCGGCGAACGAGCGAATCAGCCCAGTCAGAAGCTGATGGTCACGCCGAGCGAGAACACGTTGCGCACGTAGACCAGCTGCTCGCGCCCCGACACGCGCTGCGGCAACACGTTCACGTACAGCGCATACCGAACGTCGAGGTCGACGTGCTCGTGCACTGGCCTCACCAGCTTCAGCGTGAGTGAGCTCGAGTTCTCGTCGTCCTCCACCACCTGCAGATCCGGCGAGAGGAAGATGCCGTCGGGAAAGCTCGTCAGCTGCAGCGCTCCCGTCGTGAGCAGCGTGAACTTCGCAGGTAGACGGAACCCCGCGGTCGCCGAGATGCGGTGCCGTCGCAGCGTCTCGCCGTAGCTGTTCGACGTCTGGTCCATGTACGAGTAGCCGACCGTGAAGTGAAACGGCCCTCGGTACGAGTAGCCCAGTCCCACCATGAAGAACGGGTCGAAGCGGCGCAGCACCGGCGTCTCGGTTTCTTCCGGCCGCGGGTTCACGTTGCCGTTGTAGGTGCGCGGGTTGAACGAGCCGAACAGCGACACCGAGTGCCGGCGATCGAACCGGTAGCGCGCGCTCAAGTCTCCCGTCGGCCCCGAGTACGAGTACGCGAAGCGCGGCCAGAAGAGAAAGCGGGTGGCGCCGACCTTCAGCCGCACGTCGATGGCCGGCATCGGCAGGAAGTCGACGAACGCCTGCCCGACGAGGCTCGTGTAGTCGCGGTCGGCGCCGCGGCGATCGCGTGCGTTGCCGAACAGCCCCACGTTGAAGACCTGCGCGAGCCCGAAGAGGAACTCGCCCGTCACCGCGTTCACGATGGTGTCTTCACTCGGCAGCAGGAAGAACTTGCGGGCCGCGACGTCGTAGCTGGCGCTCAACCTGAAACGTTCGCCTTCGATGATGCCGTCGACGGTGCCGAGCGCGAAGAGAAAGCCATCAGGCGCGGGGCTCGCGTTGCTCGTCACGAAGTCACGGCGCGCGTTGGTGTCGAAGCCCGGGCCGACCCAGAGGCGGGAGGCTCCGCGAAGGTCGACCGCGCCCGCCCACGCAGGCAGCAGCACGGCCAGCACCAGCAGCGCTCGAGCTCGGGACCTCACGCGTCGCACACTGTACGCCCGCAGCCGATCGACACCCACGGAAACGAAGAGGGCTTCGCAGACGGTTGACGTCCACGAAGCCCCCGGTGTCAGCGATGGAAGCGGCTCAGTCAGCCGCGGCAGCGGCGCCCGCGCCCTTGAGCGCCTTGGCGAGATCGACCGCGCGCTGGCCGGTGATCGACATCTTCGAGATCTCGTCCTTCGAGAGGCCGTTGGTGTTCAGGTCGTACTTCGCGACCATCGTTTGCTTCGCGTACGAGACCGCGCGGTCGATGTCCTTCTTGGTCACCGTCGCGCCGGCCTTGAAGTCCCGGTGGTCGACGAACTTGAAGAAGATGTCGGCCAGCTTCTTCTCGGCCGTCGTCAGCTCGGGCAGCGCCTTCTTCACGTCAGCGCGGCTGATGCGGCCGTCTTCACCACCGGCCTTCACGAGGGTCTTGGCGACGTGGTCGAGGGCGCGGTTCACATCGGCTTTGGCAATGCGGGACATGGTCTCTCCAGAGTTTGACTGCGGGGTGGTGGATGCAGACGACAGACACGGCAGGTGTGACAGGTGTGCAACGGAGACGCGTTTCAGCCTGCGTCCCAGCCGAGGTTGCGCTGCAGCGGCATCATCAGCACCGCCAGCGCGTTGAGCAGCTCGAAGTCGCCCGAGGCCTTGATCTCGCCCTTCGTCACCGCGTCCACGGCGTCGAGCGTGCCGGCGACGAAGGCCTCGAAGGCGGGCTCCTGAAAGACGAGGCGAAGGCCAGCCTGCTTGTCGAAGCCCTCTCGAATCGGGTCGGGGTCGGCGAAGTGAAACGTCCACTTGCCGCCGGTCTTGCCGCGCACGTCGAAGGCGACGCTGCCCTGCGTGGCGAGGAAGTCGTCGAAGCGGTGCACCACGAGGCCCGGAAGGAGCCGGCCAAAGAAGTCCTGCGTCATCGACACGAACCCTCCCGAAGCGACCGCGAGGCGCGCATTGGGCCATCGCGATTGGCTGATCACAAGCCCCAACGAGAAAAATGCTGAGGCCGATTTTCCGGCCTGGAAACGCAGTCATCCTGATTCGGTGGCGGCTCGGGGCCGAGGTCGGCAGAACGCGCAGATGATTGGTTTCGACGACCGCTTCGTGCGCTCGCTGCCGGCTGATGGAGAGACGGAGAACGTCGTGCGTCAGGTGCGCGGCGCGGCGTACTCGAAGGTTCGGCCGACGCCGGTCTCGAAGCCCGCGATGCTCGCGTGGGTGCCCGAGGTCGCGGCGCTGCTGGGGTTACCCGAGGCTCCGACGGACGAGTGGACGAACGTGCTCGCGGGCAACGCGCTGCTGCCGGGCATGGCGCCGTACGCGGCCTGCTACGGCGGTCATCAGTTCGGAAACTGGGCGGGGCAGCTCGGCGACGGGCGCGCCATCACGCTCGGAGAGGTCATTGCTCCCGACGCGTCGCGGTGGGACCTGCAGCTCAAAGGGCCGGGGCCGACGCCGTACTCGCGTCGTGCCGATGGTCGCGCGGTGCTGCGAAGTTCGTTGCGAGAGCTCGTGTGCAGCGAAGCGATGTTCCACCTCGGCGTGCCCACGACGCGCGCGCTGGCGCTGGTGGCGACGGGCGATCAGGTCGAGCGCGATCTGCTCTACGACGGCAACGCGCGCTTCGAGCCCGGAGCCATCACCACCCGCGTCGCTCCCTCGTTCATCCGGTTCGGCACGTTCGAGCTGCCGGCCTCACGTGGTGACAAGGAGCTGCTGCAGAAGCTCGTCGACTTCATGGTGACGACGTTCTTCCCGTCGCTCGGTGCGCCGTCGCCAGAGACCTACGTGCGCTTCTTCGCCGAGGTCGTGCGTCGCACCGCGGTGCTGATGATGGAGTGGCAGCGCGTCGGCTTCGTGCACGGCGTGATGAACACCGACAACCTGTCCATTCTCGGGCTCACCATCGACTACGGCCCGTACGGCTGGCTCGAGGGCTTCGACCCGGGATGGACTCCGAACACGACCGACCTTCCGGGGAAGCGCTACGCGTTCGGCAATCAGCCGCAGGTCGCGCAGTGGAACCTGATGTGCCTGGCGAACGCGCTGTTCCCGCTGGTGGGTGAAGCGAAGCCGCTCGAAGACGCGCTCGAGGCGTACGCCGACATCGCCGCGGCAGAGCAGCTGTCGATGATGCGCAAGAAGCTCGGGCTCGCAGGCGACGACGTGAAGGACCGCGAGTTGATGCGGGACCTGTTTCGCACGCTCATGTCGACCGAGACCGACATGACGTTGTTCTACCGGTCGCTCGCGCGTGTTCCCGCGGCGTCGGTGAGTGCGCCTGATGATGCGCTGGTCGCTCCGCTCGCCGAGGCGTTCTACGCGCCCGAGCAGGTGAAGGGAGACGTGCTCGAGGGCTTCGCCGACTGGCTGCGCCGCTACCTGCAACGCGCCGGGCCTGATGACGTTTCGCGCGCCAAGGTGATGAACGCGTGCAACCCGCTCTACGTGCCGCGGAACTACCTCGCGCAGACGGTGATTCAGGCGGTGGAGCAGGGCGAGTTGTCGATGTTGGCCGAGTGGCTGACGGTGTTGAAGCAGCCGTACGTCGAGCAGCCGGGCATGGAGCGCTGGGCGAAGAAGCGGCCCGAGTGGGCGCGGCACCAGCCTGGCAGTTCGATGCTCTCGTGCAGTTCCTGACGTGCTCTGTTCCGGGCGTGCGTCGGTGGTGGCCCTGGCTCTTGTCGGTGGTGGTCGTGGTGCTCACTGGTCGCGAGTTCGCGTCGATGAGCGATTACGGGCTGGCGCTCGCCGGCTGGTTCGTCGGCGCGGTCGCGCTGCTCGCGCTGGCGTTGATCTGGACCACCTCCTTCCATCTCGCCGGTGCACGCTGGCCGCGGCTCGTGTTCGTCGTGCTCGCCGGTCTCACGGTGCTTGGCATCGCGGGTGGCTTCAGGAACGCGCTCGCCCAAACCATCGACAACGCGCCGGGGAACATCTCAGGGGTCTTCGTCGACCTCGTGCATCGACAGTCGCTCAAAGACCTGACCTTCAGCTCGGAGCGGCTCGGCGTGGCGTTCGACTACCGCTCCGGTGGCTGGGGCAGCGGAGGGACTCCCGAGACCTATTCGGTCCGCGAGACCGACGCGGGCGTCGTCTTCGATCCACCAGGCCGTGGCCTGCTCGTCGTTCATCGCAAGGCGCCTGAGGTCGACTTCCTCGAGGCGTTGAAGGCGGAGTTCGGGCCGACGTGTCACTGCGAGTTCTTCCTGAACGGCGCGCTCGATGGAGAGCTGCTGACCCAGGTTCATTTCTCTCCTGGAATCGTCTTCGCGATCGCCGACGCGAACCTTCAGCCGCCCGAGCCTTCTGCGACGCGGCTGCGGTTCACGACGTTGCTCATCTACGACCCGTCGGTGCCCGACCGCTACGCGGCGGTGTGGTTCGAGGAATGGGTGTCGTTCGCAGACGGCGCCGCGATGGCGTGGGCTCCGAAAGAACGCGGTGCCGTCGTGCGGTGGTTCGAGACGCTGCGGTTCATTCGCTGAAGCGTCACGCGTTCGGGTCGTAGTTCACCATCAGCAGGCGCTCCTGGAACTCGGAGGCCAGGATCGACTCTTCACGGCCCCACGGGTTGATGATGTTCACGTACAGCTCATCGCCGCGCTGCTCACGGCCCGTCGCCAGCACCGCGTGGCCAAACTCGATCCACTGAAGCCCGACGACCACCGAGTTGCCGCTCGCGAGCTCGTCCATCACCTGCTGGTTGCCACGCGCGCGCTCGTCGTCGGTTCTCACGTCCGAGAAGGCGAAGTCGCGGCCGTAGAGACTGCCCAGCACCGTGTCGGCCTGCTGCGTCGAGAGCCCGTTGCCTCCGGTGCTGTGGAGGTCGGTCGTGTTGTCGTAGTTGGCCGAGCCGTTGCCGAGCTCCATCAGCGCGGGAGCCAGCAGTCGCTGCGAGACGCTGCGGCCGGTGTCGTCGGTGAGCGCGGTGGGCTCGACGGCGAGCTGGTCTCCGCCCGCCGTGCGCACGGAGGCGTCAGGTGATGCGAGCCCGCTGACGAGCCGCACGTACTCGGCGGGGTTGTCGCGCAGCAGCTGAATCTCGATCGACGTCGCCATGCACGTGCCCTTCGTCGACTGGGCGACGGCCTGCGGAGTCGCCACCTCCTGCACGACGTCGGAGAGCAGTTGCTGCCGATCGATCCCGGGCGCGACCTCCTGCGTCGCCATGTGCTCGAGGCCGCTCAACAGCGTGTCGCTACCGCCGAGCGCGCGGTCTCCCGGCAGACCTCCTTCGAGCAGCGTCGTCTGGAGCGCGAGCGCTGCGACCGGGTCTCCGTTTCGGCGGCCGGGCGCGGGCTCGAGGAGCGCGTCTTTGACGGTCTGGTACCGCTCCTGGTCGGCGGGCGAGAGCCGCATCAGCGCGTCACGTTCGAGCGGGGCGTTGTCGAGCAGCTGCGTGCGGGCCTGCTGGCCGCGTCTGCCGTTGACGTCGGCGCGGTCGTTCACCTTCGGCGCGTCGTTGGTGACGGTGCTGTTCTCGATGGTCTGCGTCCCCCACGAGGGGCGACCGCGGGTCAGCAGCGTTCGCGCGTCGTCGATGGCGGCGGCGGTGCGACGGTCACGGCTCGGGTAGATCGACACCGGAGCGGCCGCCGTCTGCTCGAACGTGGAAGTGGTGGAGGGTGAGGAGACCGTCGGCGAGCGGCTGGTGCTCTCGGTGCGCGTCGTGGTCGTGAAGCGGCTGCTGGGACGAGTGGAGATGAACATGGGCGACTCCGGGGAATGAGGAATGACTTCCCCGGGGCAAACCGTCGGGCCGTTGAACGGTTGCGAATGTGAAGTGGCGTGACAGGAGCGCGGAGCAACTTCAGCGCGCAGGCTTCGACGCGTTCCACACTTCGTCGAGCACAGTCCACGCGAGCGCCCAGGCGCGCGGGCTGACCAGCTCGAGGGCCTCGAGGTAGAGGCGGTTCATTTCACCGAGCTTGAGCTGCCAGTGGGTCTTCACCTCGGCGCCGAAGTCGGTGAGTGGTGCTCCGAAGCGGGCGAAGCCGGGAACGTCTTCGGGTGCGCACGGTGACGGTGAAGAGTGACTCCACTTCGTCGCGCCCTGCGGAGTCATCATCCAGCTCGGCTCGCAGATGAACGGCTCGAAGGTGAGCCGGAAGTGGAACATCTTGCCCGCGCCGCGTGGGTGAAGAATCGAGCCCTGCGCCATCGTCACCGTGCGTCCGGTCGAGGCTCCGGTGAGCTCGAACTCGTGAACGGAAGGAGTGCCCTTCACGGTCAGCCCGTGCGCAGCGGCGAAGGCGTTCAGCTCGTTCATTCGTTCGCTCATCATTCCTCCGGTGGCGACCAGGTGCCCTTCGTCTCCCAGGGAGGGAACGAGGTGGCGTTCGCGAGCCGTTGGTAGAACTCGAGCAGCGAGTTGGCGATCACGTTGAAGGGCGCCCGTGCTTGGCGACTCCGGAGAAGAAGAACGAACTCCTTCATCGCTCGTTGCTCTCTTCGTCCGGTCCAAACAATCAGCTCACCAGTGGCGAGGTTGCCGATGACGAGGCCGAACTGGCGAACAACCTGGAGCTCGCCAGCTTCGCCAGAGACGACGAGGGGGATCGCCGGGCTGTCAGGTCGCTGCCAGCCGATCTCTGCTGGTGCCGCTGGCGCTCCGTGAAGGGTGAGTGCTCGATCGAACAGAACGCCCTTGCCGAAGCGGTTCGAGAACTGGCTGAGCAGCCCAGGCACGATGACATTCCACCAGGAGGCTCCGGCTTGCGGAGGGTCGAACTGGAACTTAGAGGCGAGTTTGTCGAAGAGCATATCGATCGATGATTCGCCGATAGCCCAGCCCACGAGCGGAGACAGGGAGCCATCGTCGAGCTGCTTCGCTCCAAGGAAGCCCGAGAAGAGCGTCAGCAATCGTGGGTTCTGGCGCACCTGCGCTGAACTCAGCCCAGCTGGCAGCGAAGAAGGCGCGATTGGCTCATGGACCCAGTGCTCGAAGCCGCTGTCATTGCGCACGAACTGGCCTGGTGACTGCTCGAGATACGGAAAGAGGGCGGGCAGCCATCCCGTGATGCGCTCTCCGCCGTAGGCCGACTTCGGTTTGTAGAGTGATTGCCAGAACCGCACGTCGGGTTTGCCCTGCGCCGACTCGATGAGCTTTCCGAGGACTGGCTCGAGGCGACGGCTCCACCACTGCAAGTCGAACTCGGCGAGCACTCGAAATCGATCGCGCAGCTTCACCCAATCAGCGGCTGTTCCCGTGAGCGTCACCGAAGGGATGCCGCAAATACCAACCATCTCGTAGTCGAAGAATCGGCTGAAGGCCGACATCGTCGCGATGATGTGCGCCGTGTGATCGTCATCTGACGTCGTCGAGAACCGCTCGGTCATCGCGGTGACGAGACCAGGGTTCATCTGGCCGGTAACGGCCGTGCGGAACTGTTCGAGTACGTCGTGCCAGCTCTCGGTTCCATCGACTGACACCGTCAGAGTTCGTTGGCCTTCGAACTCGACGAACCGTTTCCGGAGGTTCTCGCCTTCGACGCTCAGGTGAATGCTGAAGCCCTGCAGAATCGCGAGCCAGAGGGCATCAGGCGACAACGTGAGCGGCCTGTGTTCTCCGAACGCGGTGTGCACCGTCACCACGAGCCCGTTCATTCCGCCGTACGCGGCGAGCACCGCCGGCGCGATGCAGCGATCGACGCCTTCACTCGTCGCCAGCACCTGCGCCTCGAGCATCGTGTCGAGCGCGAGCTTCACGGCCGGCTTCCGGTCGAGGACCGGCGTGACCTCATCGACGTCGAAGGTGATCATTCGCGAAGCTCCTTCACTGCTCGAAGCAATAGAGCCTGTTGTCACTCGCACACGCGACCGCGCCCAGCCCGCTCCACTTCTCGGTCGGCACATCGACGATCCCGTACAGCCCGGTGGCGTTTTGCGTGGACCACCGCTGACAGGTCGTGTCGCGCATCGGCATCGGCAACTCCGCGCCGCCATCGAGCAACGTTCCGGTCCACACCTGCCGCTTGTCGAACAACGCGAACACGTGACCGGTCTCGTCTTGATCGACAGGGGATCTCGGAGGCCCGGCGAGTGACGCGCGATCATCGAACGGACGCAGCACCTTCCCGCGCGCATTCCTCGTGCGCATCACCCACGGCCCATTTCCGGTGAACCGGTCCACGGCGTTGATGCGTTGGCCCGCCTCGGTCACGTCCGAGAGGAACGCGAGATACGACCCCGACAACCCCGCATCAGCCGCGAGCGCCTGACACTTCGCATCACCACCATCGAGCCCGCCGAAATCACCCGTGAACGTCTGCGAGGTCGCGAAGACGAACTTCGCTCCAGTGGGAAACGCTTCATCCGCGCCGCGGCAGACCTTGAACTCGGGTGAACACGTCTCTCCCGTCTCACACCGTGAACAGACACTGCCGCGAACGCCACAGAACGCGGTGTCATCGCCCGCGTGACACGTTCCGGGATCCGACGGGGTCGCGAACGTGCAGCATCCTTCGCACGTGATGGTCGTGCACGGCTTCGGCCCGGGACACGCGGTCATGACCAGCAACAACCCGAGCAGGAATCGTCTCACGTCCAACACTCTGCCACGTGCGATGCTGCTGCTCATGGCCTGTTCGGAATGCGGCGCCGACAGAGGTCACCTCTTTGGGTGCACGCAGTCGTCCATTCAGATTCGAACGCCCGAAGCACCAACGCTCGGCGAGCGCATCGCACAGGACGAAGCCGCGGCGGTCGCTCCCAGTGCTTTCGAGCAATATCGCCTCTTCGCGTTTCCACTCGCGTTCGTCGTGATGTGGCTGTTCTCAGCCAGCGATTTTGGGCGCTTCATTCTGCGCACCTTCTTCGGCATGTGGCTGCACGAGCTGGGGCACGCCTCGGCGTCGTGGCTGACGGGCCGCTGGGCACTTCCGCTGCCGTGGTTCACCTTCTCGTTCGACCGGCAGATCCTCGTCTCGCTGCTCATGTTCGGCGGAGCGCTCGCGCTGATGAACTTCGGCCGCAAACGCCAATCACCCACCACCATCGCGCTCGGTGCCGCCTGGTTCCTCGCCACGCTCGCAGGCCACCTCGCGCCGAACTCGTTTCAGCAGCCCTTCTTCATCTTCGGCGGCGAAGCGGGGGCGATGAGCTTCGGCGTGCTCGTGGCGTGCGGCTTTCTCGTGCGCAGCCCGCTCAAGCTCTTTCAGGGCGGCCTGCGCTGGGGCTGGCTCGTCATCGGCTCGGCGAGCTGGGCCGACGCGATGCGCCTGTGGTGGGCGTGTCGCACCGACGAGTCGCAGATTCCCTTCGGGCTCGAAGATGGCTCTCCGTCGGACGCGACGCGGCTCGTCGACGAGTTCGGGTGGGACCAGTGGCAGATGGTCGACCGCTTCGTGCTCGTCGGAGAGGTGACCCTCGCGATAGCGCTCGTGGCCTTCGTCGCCGCGCTCGTGCGCGAACGGCTCACCCCACCGACACCTGCTTCACGCCCTGCTTCTTGAGCCACTCGGCGACGCGTTCGCGGTGGTCGCCCTGAATGACGAGCGCTCCTTCTTCTTCGATGGAGCCTCCGCACCCGAGCGCGCCCTTGAGCTGCTTGAGCCACGTCTCGCGCTCCTTCGCCGACAGCGCGAGCTGCTCGATGACGGTGACCTCTTTGCCGTTGCGGCCTGCGCGCTCCATGCGCACCACGGCCTTCGGCGGCGCCTTCTTCTCGGGCGCCTGCTTCCCGGCCTTCGGCGCGGGACCTGCGGGCAGCGCGTCTTTGAGCCCTTTGAGCGCGCCGAACGGGTTGTGAGACAGCGCCGGCGCCGCGTCGGTGGGAATGCGCTTCTTCTCGTCGCTCACGTCAGTGCCCGTGGCCTTCGTGCCCTTCGTCCATTGGCGGTGGCTCGGGCAGCGCCTTGAACCACGGCGCGTTCACGTCACCATTCCCGACGACCATGCCGAGAATGAAGCCAGCCGACGGCCAGGTCTCACGGCCGTTGAGCAGCACCAGCGGCGTGCCCTCGAGGTTGTAGCGGCGGGCATAGGTGATGTCCTCGCGCAGCTTCACCTGCGTCTCGGGCGAGTTCACGCAGGCCAGGAGCGCCTCGGGCGTCCGGCCGGTCACCTTCGCTGCGAGCTCGAGCACCGTGTCGGAGGACCGCAGGTTCTGCTGGTTGGCGAAGATCGCCTTGCGCACGTCCCAGTACAGCGGGTGGTCTTCGGAGCAGATCTGCACCTTCGCGCCCACGCAGCGAATGTCCTTCGTCGAGTCCTTCGCGCCGGGCTTCTCGCAGCCGTCATCGACGAGCGGAAAGACGCGGGGCTCGATGGTGAGCTTCTCGGGTGCAGCGACGCCGCGCAGCTCTTCCAGCGACTCCTCGAAGATCGCGCAGTGCGGGCAGAGCACGTCTGAGAACTCGACCACCTTCATCGGCGCGTCGGCCGAGCCGTGACGAATGCGCACCCTGAGGTCGCTGACGTCTTTGGCCGAGGCCGTCAGCCACTTCTTGCGCGCCGCCGCCGTCACCATCGCCTCGCGCTGCGGCAGGTGCATGAGGTTGTCGACGAGCTGCTCCTCGGTCGTGCCCGCCAGCCGCGTCACGGTGCCGGCCTTCGGCGTGTTGCCACCGGGCACCAGCATGACGAGGAACGAGGGAGCGCCGACGATGAAGAGCCACGCCACGCCGCCCATGAGCAGCTTCTGGTCGGGCCAGCGCGGGCCCGGGAGCAGCATGAACGCCGCGAAGGCATAGACGAGCACCAGGCCGTAGGTCCCGAGGCAGGTCAGACAGACCGCGCGCGCTTCGAAGCTGGCGCCAGCGAAGACGATGACCGACACGATGCCCGCGAGCGCCCACACCTTCACGCTCGCCGCGTGCACCTGCCAGTCCTCGGTCGACTGCTTGTACCAGAGCAGCGCGACCAGCAGGCCTGCCGCCATGCCCCAGACGACGCCGAGCCCCGCGACCGGCATGCCGAACAGGTCATGCAGCGCAGACGAGAACTTTGAGTTCCACACCGTCGCGCAGTTGACGGTCTCGTTGATGGAGCACGACACCTTGCCGCCGTTGCGAACGACGAGCAGCTCCATCCACTGGTAGACGGCGAGACCTGCGGTGGCCAGACCCGAGGCGAGGAGCACTCCCAGGGCGGCGGTAGATGGACGGGCGGGCGTCGATGGCGTGCTCACGCGGGCGCCTTATATACGGACTCCATGGCTCCGCCTGCCGCACAAACGACCGAGTATCGGGCTGCACGAGAATTCTGCGCCCTGGTGGACCTGTCTTCGCGGCAGCAGCTGAGGGTCACCGGGCCCGACCGGGTGTCGTTCGTCCAGGGCATGGTGACCAACGACGTCGAGAAGCTGGCGGTCGGGGCCAGCTGCCACGTGGCCATGCTGACGGCCAAAGGCGCCATGGTGGGCGATGGGCGGGTGGTGAAGCTGGCGGACGAGTTGCTCATCGACACTGGCGCGGGCTTCGGCCCGACGGTGTGCGACTTCTTGAACAAGTACCTCATCAGCGAAGAGTGCGAGGTCGTCGACGCTCCCGACGTGGCGGTGCTGGGGTTGTTGGGGCCGCAGGCGGCGACGTGGGCGGCCTCGATTCCGTCGGAGCAGCTGCTCGCGACCTTGCCCGGGCTGCTGGGCAGTGGGCTGGACGTCGTCGTCAAGCGCACCGGGCTCGAGCAGGTGAAGGCCGCGCTCTCGGCGTTGCCGACGGTGAGCGACGAGACGTTCGAGGTGCTGCGCGTCGAGGCCGGGGTGCCGAAGTTCGGCGTCGACATGACCGAGACGACGATTCCCCTCGAGGCGAACCTCGAGAAGGCCATTCACTACCAGAAGGGTTGCTACATCGGGCAGGAGGTCATCGCGCGCGCGACGTACCGCGGGCAGATGAACAAGAAGCTCGTGGGCCTGTTGCTGGGTGAGGCGCTGGCCGAGAAGGGCGCTGAGGTGAAGCTCGCGGACAAACGCGTGGGCCGCATCACCAGCGTCGTGCGCAGTGAGCTCAAGCAGCAGAACGTGGCGCTCGCGTACGTGCATCGCGACCATCTCGCAGCGGGCACGACGATGGAGCTCGCTCCCGGTGTGTCGGTCAGCGTCGCGACGTTGCCGTTCGTCTGAAGGTCAGTGCTCCGCGTGGCAGTGAATCAGCATCGGCAGCCCGGGCGGAGCCTTGCCCACGTAGGTGATGTCGCCGTCGATTCGGGAGACGGACTTCACCTCGGGTTGCTGCTCGAGGAAGCGCACGGTCGCCTCCAGGTCCTTGCAGGGGTCCTTCAGCCGCTTCATCACGTCGCTGAGCTGACCGCCTGCCGTGCTGAACGCCTCCATCTCCTTGTCGAACGCCGCCTTCGTCACCGTGCGCATCGGCTGTACTGACGAGAGGCGTGTGCTGCCGTCGGCGAACGTGAACTGCAGGGCGAGCGTGATGGCGCGCGGCGGTTTCAGCTCGAGCGTGAACGGCACCACGGCGTCATCGGCCTGCCAGGGCAGCACCTTCGAGCGCGTGCCGACGACGCCGCCCTTCGGGTCCACCTCGACGAGCACGGCGCTCACGGGTTTCGGTACCGCGCGGCTCCACCAGACGGTCGCACGCAGTGGCTTCGGCTGCTCGATGACGGTGAGCTCGTTGTCGAAGAGGCGCAACGCGTCGAGCATGGCGCTCTGGTTGGGCGCCTGGTCGCAACGCACCTCGAGCGTGGCCGTCAGCGGCTGCGTGACGGGTGGCTGACCTTCGCAGCGCACCTCGGCCTCGACGGGAACCGAGGGAATCGTGGTGGTGGGCCCAGGGCAACGGGACGTGAGGTCTGCGATGCGCCACATCGGCACGGAGATGGGGGTCGAGGCGCCCTGCAGATGTTCGTCCTTCGACTCGACGATCGTCGTTGGCACCGGAGCCTTCTCTGAGCGCAGCGTGACCGAGCGCATCGGCGCGCCGGCACAGTTCCAACGCAGCGACGCCTCGAGGTGCACCCACGCGCCGGTCCACGACGCGAAGACGCTCTCGACGACCCGACCATCGGCGACCCAGACCTGGGGGTTCGCGTCGTGCGAGATGAACGTCTTCGCGGTCGGCCGATTCGCTCGCGCCGACGCCGACAGCGCCGACATGTATCGGGCCATCTGCATCGGTGGCAGCTTCTTCAATTCCTCGGGTGGCAGCGGCATCGTCGGGAACTCTGGCTCGGTTCGTTTCCCCGGCCGGGTCAGCTGCACGATGCGGCTCGCCTTCCCGCGTTTGATGCGCAGCGCGACGGGCGCTTCCCAGGTCGGCAGCAGGTACGCGCGCACCTGCTGATCGTCGAGCGTCGCCAGCGACGAGCGCGGGCTGGGCGCGAGCACCGACTCGATGACGTCGTCGACCTGCAGGCCTGCCTTTGCTGCGACTCCCTCGGCGTCGACGCGTGAGACGACCAGCTGGTCGCTCCGTCGCGCCACCGCGAAGCCCACTTCGTCGAACGTGATGTCACCGGCCGTCAGCGTGAGGGACACCAGCGCGAGTGCGAGCATGCGCGGCAGCCTGCCAGATTCGAATCAGGGAACGTACGCACGCTGTCGAAACACGTCCCACTCCTGGGCAGCAGGTTTCGCGGTTCCGCCCTGGCGCACGAGGCCCATGTTCCCGAACGACCGATAGAAGAACTCGGCGGCACCGAAGAGCGCGATGCGGCTGCACGTGTCGCCTCCGGCCGGCGCGCAGGGACAGGCCGAGGCCGCGGTCTCGTCGAGGTAGTCGCGGTAGAGCCACCAGACGACGCCTGAGACGCCTGCGTCGGCCGCGAGCGTGAGCGTCTCGGCGACAGCTGCGCGCTGCGTCTGCTCGTTCGCGTTGGTGCTGTCGTAGTAGCTCTGGAGTGGGTCGCTGCAGGTGCCGCTCGCGTAGGTGAAGCGCACGGGCACCGTCGCCCAGCCGGTCTCGGTGACCCAGAGCGGTTGAGTCGTTCTCGCGCGAACGCGTGCGAAACGATCAGGCGGCATCTGCGCGGTGCGGGGAAACCAACCTTGTGGATACGTGGAGAGGCCGATGCCGGCGTCTCCGGTGAGCGAGATGACTTCGTCCACACGCGCGTCGAAGCAGGCGCTCGGGCTCAGCGGGCCGCAGCCGTTGAGCGAGCCAGCGAGGCCGTTCGCGTAGAAGTTCTCGAGCGAGAAGGTGATGAACACCGGCAGCCCGGGGTGGGCCGCTGCGACGACGCTGCGCACGAGGCGGAGGAAGTTCTTGAAGGCCTCCTTCTGCGCGGGGCACTTGTAGAACTGAATGTCGGCCTCGATGGCGATGGCGACCTGACTCGGGTGGTAGCGGGCGATGAGCCACTCGATGGAGTTCACGTACGCGGTCGCGATGGCAGGCGTGTCGCTCTCGAAGAATGAGTAGCAGAGGCTGCCGTTCACGCCTGCATCCACCGGGTCCCAGCCGTCTTGAACACCGCCGTCTGTGAGCACGCGCTTGATGAGCCGGGAGCGATCGGCCAACGGTGAGACCGAGAGCAGAATCGGCTTGCCGCTCGAGACGGCTGGCAGGGCGAACGCGTCCCACTTCGCGACCCACGAGGGCGGGAGGTTCGTCGGTGCGGAGGTGGTCGCGAAGGCATCGAAGGGAATGCCGAAGAAGTCGTCGGCGTGCAGCGAGATGAAGTCGGCGCGCGGGAGGAAGTCGTAGGTCCACTGGCCGAAGGGGACGGCCTGATCTGCCCAGAACGGTGAGAAGCCGAGCAGCATGTGGCGGATGCCGGCGTCGGTCGCGCCTGCGTCGGAGCGGATGCCGGAGTCGGTCGCGCCTGCGTCGGAGCGAATGCCCGAGTCGCTCGCGCCAGCGTCGGAGCGAATGCCCGAGTCGCTCGCGCCAGCGTCGGTGAGGCCTGCGTCGGAACGGATGCCAGCATCGGTGCCTGCGTCGGAACGGATGCCCGAGTCGGTCGCGCCTGCATCGGAAGCGACGCCTGCATCCGACGGAACGCCTGCATCCGACGGAGCGCCTGCATCCGACGGAACGCCTGCATCCGACGGAACGCCTGCATCCGACGCGACGCCTGCATCCGACGCGACGCCTGCATCAGTCACCGAGGCATCGGGCTCACCCGGAGGTGCCGAACAGGACGCGACCGCGACCAGCAGAACCAGCCGCATCACTCCCGCGGATCCACGCCCAACAGTCGCGCCGCAGGCGGGAGCACCAGCGAAGTTTGCAGCCACCGAGCCCGTGCCACTTCCGGTATCGACGCCCGCCGACCTGTTTCCGTTGCTCCAGCGGACGAACACTCAGCCTCCGTGACGAACGGACTCAGACACGCCAGTGAAGAAAAACAGAAACGGTCAGCTCGCGGCCCACGTCGAGAACGCCTCGGAGCCAACGACCTCGCGAATTCTCAGCGCCAGCTGTTCGGCTCCACGCGTCTTCACCACGCCCAGCAACCCAAGCTCGTCGAGCACGTCACGCAGCTTCCGCGCGCCCAGGTCTTTCCCCACGAACTCGGCGATACGCTTGAGCTCGTCATCTGACGCCGCGCTCGCAAGCCAGCGCTTGAGTCCGCCGCGCAGCACCTCGGCGCCACCGGGCACGTCGGCGTTGGCGATCTCCCGCGCGAGTTGAGGGAGTGTCAGCTCGAGCACACCGTCCATCATCGCGACGCGCAGCTCGGCCGCCTCGGTCGCGCGACGCGGGTCACTCACCGCATCGGCCATCTGCCCGAACACACCGCTCAACGCCGCGTCGACGAACTCGACCGCGCGCTTCTCCATCTGCCGCTCGACCTCATTGCCCACGGCTCCGACCAGCGACCCGAGCGTGCCCGTGCGCGACTTCACCGCGTCTCCGGCCATTTTCGCGAACGTGCCCAGGCCCTTCGCCACACCGGCCACCGGAGCGCTCGCCTTGCGCCCGAACTCGAGCACGAAGTCGAGCAGCAGCTGCCGTACGAGATCTCGCGTCGGCTCGCGGTCGATGATGGTGAGCACCAGCTTGCGGTCGGGTGAGAAGGGACGCCCCACCACGTCTTTCACGGCCGCGCGCACGTCACGGGCCACCACGTCCTTCAGCGCCTTGTGGTTCGCGTTCAGCTCGTTCACCACGAGGTCGACGCTGCGAGAGAGCGCCGTCACCGCCGTTGGCGAGTCGAGCCAGCCGTCGATGACCTGCCGCGTGATGCTCGTCACCACGTCGACGGGCGCCAGCTGCTGCACCGTCTTGTCGAGCCATACCTCGAGACACAGCGCCGCCAGCTCGTTCACGGCCTTCTCGTCGTTCAACTTCGCGCGCAGAGCATCCACCTGCTGACTGTTACCAGCTTCCGTCCTACACCTCACGCCATGCCAACCAGTGAGCCGCGATTCGTGTGGTGCGACCTCGAGATGACGGGTCTCGACACCAACACCTGCGTCATCATCGAGATGGGCCTCATCGTGACGGGCCCCGACCTGAAGCCGATCGCCGAGTGGGAATGCGCCATCTGGCAGCCGAACGAGGCGCTCGACCGCATGGAGCCCTTCGTGAAGGACATGCACACGAAGAACGGTTTGCTCGAGCGCGTGCGCAAGTCCGACATCTCGATTCGTCAGGCCGAGAAGGAGGCGACGCGGCAGCTCCTGCAGCACGTCGACTACGGAGAGGGCATTCTCGCGGGCAACTCGATTCACACCGACCGCGCGTTCATCACCCGCTTCATGCCCGGCTTCGATCGCGCGCTGCACTACCGCATGGTCGATGTGTCGAGCCTGAAGATCATCACCCGCGCCTGGTTCCCCAACGCGCCCGGCCGCTCGAAGGTCGACGCGTCGCACACGGTGCTCTCCGACCTGCGCGCCAGCATCGCCGAGCTCGCGTACTACCAGCAGACGTTCTTCAAGAAGGCCAACGAGATCTGACGCAGAGGAGCCTGCTCCATGGCCAGCAAAGCCGCGAACGAAGGCGCGAAGCTGATGCAGCAGGGCTTTCTCGATGCCGCCCTCAAGGCGTTCGAGAAGGGCATCGCCGCCGACCCGAAAGACGTGCGCTGCTGGCTCGGAGTCGGTCGTGCGCAGATGGCGGCCGGTCGTGCTGAGCAGGCCCGCACCGCGTTCTTGAAGCTGCTCGCCATCGAGCCCGAGAACACCGAGGCGAAGAGCACGGCCGCCCTCATCGAGCTGCAGCAGGGCAAAGAGGGCTCGCTCGAGACGATGAAGGCCGTGTCGGAGCTGAAGGGCGCCGGGTTCTTCGAGCACTTCAACCTGGGCAGCGTGCTGCAGGCGCGCGGTGACTGGGCGGGCGCAGAGGCGGCCTACGAGCGCGCGGTGAAGGTGCAGGCCGACAACCCGTTCGCGTTGACCGAGCTTGGGCTGCTCGCGCTGCAACGTGGCGACCCGAACGCGGCGCTGCCGAGACTCAAGAAGGCGTCGGAGCTCGCTCCCAACGAGTGGGTTCCGCGGCAGGCCTGGGCGCGTGCGCTCGCGGCCATCGGTCAGGTCGGTCAGGCCGTCTCGTTGCTCACCGGTGCGGTGAATCAGTTCAAGGACGAGGTCTCGCTCTACCTCGAGCTCTTCAACCTCTCGATGGTGGCCGGCTCGTTCCAGACCGCGGCCAGGGCCGCCTTGGAGCTGCGCCGCCTGAAGCCTGACGACGCGCAGTCCATCTATCGCCACGGCCTCGCGCTCTTCATGCAGGGCAAGGTCGACGCCGCGAAGCCGCTGTTCGCCGAGGCGATGCAGAAGGCTCCGAAGGCGTGGGAGCCGCGACAGGCCTTCGCGAAGTGCCTCGTGCTCGAGAAGAAGGTGAACGACGCAATCCCCGTGCTCGAAGAGTCGGTCGCGCTCGCGCCCACCCAGTCAGGCCCCGTCAACGATCTCGCGTCGCTCTACCTCTCGAAGAACGAGGGCGCGAAGGCCGAGCGTGTGCTGAAGGCGGCGCTCGCCGAGAACGGCAGCGACGACGCCACCAACCTGAACCTCGCGCTCGCGTACGTGCAGCAGGGCAAGAAGCAGCAGGCCCTGAGCCACGTGAAGGTCGCCCTCCAGAGCCAGGACCCGGACGTGAAGGAGCAAGCCACGCGTCTGAAGAAGCAGGTGGGTGCATGACGAAGAGCTGGAGAGGTCTGGAAGCCGACGCGAACGCGGCGCTGCAGAAGGGTGAAGTCGGCAAGGCCGCCCACCTGCTCATCGACGCCATCGATCTCGCGCCGAACGAAGCGGGGCTCTACAAACAGCTCGTGCAGGTCGCGCTGATGGCCGGCGGAACCGAGACCGCCGTGAAGGCCGGCACCGAGCTGCGCCGCCTCGAGCCAAACAACCCCGAGGCGGGTTACCTGCTCGCCGTCGCGGCGATGGCGCATGGTGACTTCGTGCTGGCCGAGTCGACGCTCGAGGCCATCGCGAAGCTCGCGCCGAAGTCGTGGCAGATCAAACAGGCGCAGGGCCAGGTGGCGCGCGCGCTGAAGAAGGACGGGCAGGCGCGCACCGTGCTCGAGCAGGCCGTGGCGCTCGCGCCGACCGAGACGGCCGTGGTGAACGACTACGCGGTACTGCTGCTCGAGCTCGACGAAGCGACGAAGGCGAAGGAGGTGCTCTCGAAGGCGCTCGGGGCACATCCCTCCGATGCCGGCCTGCACCTGAACCTCGCGCTCGCCTACGGGAAGCTGAAGGACGTGCTCAAGGCGAAGGTGCACGCCGAGCACGCGAAGACGTCAGGCGACGCCGGCGTTCGAGAGCAGGCCGCGAGATTGCTCGCCCAGTTGTCTCCGCAGTGACGCCTCACCCACCAAAGGACCATCGAATGAAGAAGCTGATGAGCGTGTGCGCCGTGCTCGTGGCCATGTCCGTCTTCGCTGAAGAGCCGGTCGCCGACCTGACGAAGCTCGGCCCTGCCGCCCGCAAGGTGACCGACGAGAAGAAGACGAAGAAGGAGCTCGAGGCCTTCTTCAAGGCGGGCGACGAGGCCGACAAGAAGGGCGACTTCGAGGCTGCTGTCGCGGCCATCGACTTCCCGGTCTTCATGGCGACGGACGACCTCAAGGGTGTTCCCGAGGCCGCCAGCTACTCGAAGGAAGCGTACGTCGCGATGATGAAGCCGATGCTCGAGGGCATGCCGAAAGACCTCGTGATGACGCACAAGCGCACCATCGTCGTGCTGTCCGACTCACTCGCCAACGTCGTCGACGACTGGACTCAGACGGTGGGCAAGGTGAAGACGACCGGCAAGAACGCCACCCTCGTCGTGAAGGTCGGCGCCGACTGGAAGCTCAAGTCGATGGTCGAGGCGGGGTGGGGCGGCATGTCGGCGGCTCCAGCAGCGAAGCCTGCCCCCGCGCCTGCCCCGGCCGCTGGGCCAGCGAAGAAGTAGGTCAGAGCTTCGGCGGCAACCACTGGCAGCTCCAGTCGAGCTGGCAGGTGTCGAAGTCGAGCTGCTCGCCGTTGGTCGCGACGTAGCGGGTCATCTGGTTGATGAGCAGCGAGCCGAGGTCGAAGTTGCGCTCGGGCGTCGGCAGCGGGAAGCCGTGCGTGCCCAGCGGCTCCATCATGGGGAAGAGCATGCCGCTCTTCCCGCCGCCCTGCGCTGCCGTGTTCTGCCGAATGAGCCGCAGCGAAGGCGTCAGGCGGGGCACGTCGAAGCCGTCGCCGCCCTTCTTCGACAGCGTCTGCAGGTCGTCCACGTCCATCAGCACGGGGCGGCCCGTCATGTCGAGGTGACGGCGAGACGACTCGACGCTCTCGACCGTGCCGGTGTCGGTCAACACCTGCTGCACCGACTTGCCGTAGCGCGGGTCGACAGTGCGGAAGTCGACGAGGCCCACCGCGCGGCCGAGCGCGACGCCGGTCGCCGTGGGCACGCCGGAGTCACCCATGGTGTTGATGTAGAACGCGCGCGTCGAGACCTTCTCGCCTGACGCGTACACCAGCGTGCGCTCGCCATGCATGAACGGCGCGGTGTTCGACGGGTCGGCACCCTCGAGCGCCACCTGCGCGAGGCCCACCATGCGCCGCAGCTCGGGGTTGCCGCGGCGAAGCCCGAAGCCGTCGCCCAGCGCGATGAAGGCCGAGCCCGCGGCGAACGTCTCGCCCATGAACTTCACCTCGTCCTGGAACGTGGTGATGCGCTCGGTCGGCTCGCCCGTCGGCACGCAGCCCTCGCGGTGCTGAGAAGGCAGCGGCCCGTCGTAGAAGGCGAGCTCGAGCCGGTGCCCCTTGTCCGACGGCACCGCGATGCGCAGCCGCCCGTTGGCCTGAATGCGGCCGCAGCGCCACTCCTTCGAGTCGAGGTTCGTGAGCACCGCGAGGCTGCCCGGCTTCGGCGTCGTCTTCAGCGTCGCCACCTTGCGCTCGCGGTAGTCGACGAGCTCGGGCACGCCTTCGTACACCGCGCCATCACGCACGAAGACGAGCGGCGCCATCATGCGCAGCACCATCGCGTCACGCACGCCGCCCAGCGAGCTGCGCAGGCCGATGTCGCCCAACCCACCGCCGCCGATGATGGGGATGATGGTGTCGACGTGCGGCTCGAGGCCGCCCACGTAGCTCGAGATGATGCCGCCCAACGAGCCGCCGACGAGGTGCACGCCAGCGGGGCCTCCGATGTCGACGGTGCCGTCGCCGTCGAAGTCGCCAGCGAGGTCGGGGCGCTTGTCGCGGTTCGCGTCGAAGGCCCACGTCTTCGTGCCATCGAAGGACTTGAGCGTGCGAATCACCTGGAAGAGGTCGACCGCCGTCTGGCGAACGACGTCACGCGTGTGGAAGAGGTACGACGTCCAGTAGTCGACGCCGCTGTCGTTGCGGCCGTCGGCGTTCTGGTCGATGGCGCGCCCCTCGACGATGGCCGTGCCCATGCCGCCGAAGCCGCGCGACGCGAACTGGCCCTTCACCAGCTCGAGCTGAATCGGGTCGAGGTCGACGCCGTGGCTGACTGCGTCGACGCCCAGCGTGGCGATGCCCATGCGCGCGAAGAAGCCGCCGACGTTGATGGCGTCGAACTTCGTCGAGCCGTGGCCGTGCACGAAGATGACGACTGGCGCGGGGCCCTTGCGGTTCTTCGGCACCATCAGCCAGAAGTTGACGCCTTCGGAGCGCAGGTGCGGCAACGCGCCCGTCGTCAGGTCCACGCTCCACACCTGCTCGGTCAGCGGCAGCAGCGCACCGTCGGCGTTGCGGCGAGGGAACAGCTGCGGCGAGTCGATGGTGCCCAGCGCGTGGAAGTCGACGAACGAGAAGTTGTCGAAGAAGAGCTGCTCCTGCGCGCTCGTCTGGCCCGAGCCGAACTGCGAGTAGAGCGTCTTGGCCATGTCGAGGAAGTCGACGCCCGGCACCAGGCGCGTGTTGCGGGGCTCGGTGAGGCCGCGATCTCGCACCTCTTTGAGCTTCATCTCGGGCGGGTACTCGGTCGACAGCCGTTGGAAGACGCCCGTGCCGTAGAGCCCGTCGCGCAGCGCGACCAACGGCTTCGTCCACATCTGCGTGGTGAAGGTCCACGCGAAGGCGACGTCGTCGACGCGATAGCCCAGCCCGACCAGGCACTCGTCGGCGAGCGGCTGCAGCGCCTGCGTCTGGCTCGTGTGGTTGACGTACTTGAAGGGCGAACGAATGGGCGCTCCGTCGGCGCCCACCAGGTTCTTCGTCAGCACGACGGCGTACGTGGTGCCTTCCCGCAGCGGGTACACCGGCCTCGCGATGAGGGTGTTCGTCTCACGCTCGTAGAAGGTGATGATGGACGAGTCGGTCTTGCTGCGCGTGTTCGGGTGGTCGAGCACCCCGTCCATGTCGGTGTCTTCGCCTTCGTCCATCACGCCGTTGCCGTTGAGGTCCTCTTCCGTCTCTTCGAAGAGCAGCGTCGCGTGTTGGCCGCGGGGATCGTCGGGGTAGTAGTCAGGCCGGTCGAGCCGCGCGGGGAAGAGCCCTTCACCGAGGTCCATCGGCATGGCCTTGCAGTAGTCGGCCGAGCCCTTCGTGACGTCGACCACCAGCAGCACGTCGTCTTTCGTCTCGTAGCGGTCGTTGTGGTGACGGCGAATGATGTTCTCGACGTCGAGCGGCGCCTTGAACGTCACCGAGATGGGCGCGAGCGTGCCCCAGCCGTCGAGCTCGTCGAGGCCCGCGCGGGTGCGCTGCTCCCAGGCCGTCGGCGCCACCATCGAGGCGTTGAGCCGCCGCTTCGTCGGAGAGAGCGCGTCGAAGCGCGTCGCGAAGTCGTTCGGCAGCGGAATCTCGGGCAGCGGCCGGTGGAAGGGGTCGAACGTCACCGCCGGGCCCGCGCCTTCCGGCGTCATCGACAGGCCCATGCCCTCGGGAGCCATGCAGCCCGCCGCCAGCACGAAGAAACCAACCCAACGAAATGGAGTTCGCACGAGGGCGCGTGTGACACGAGCGTCGGCACGCGCGCAAGGGCAGGGCGTCAGGGGCTCGGCGCGGTGCGTTCAGGGAGGAGGCCTCCGCGGGCGAGCCAGTCTTTGACGGCCATGCCGGTGCCGAAGGGCCAGGGCTTCAGCTTCTCTTTGGGAATGTGCTTCGTCGCTTCGAGCTCGTCCGACAGCGTGATGGGGCCTTCGGCGGTGACGTGGAAGCAGATGATGAGCTCGTTGCGCATTTCGAAGGGGTAGACGCCGACGAGGGAGACGAGCTTCGCGTCGAGGTTGGTCTCTTCTTTCACCTCACGCAGCACGGCGGCTTCGGGTGTCTCGTTCGCTTCGAGGAAGCCGGTGACGAGGGCGAACAGCTTCTCGGGCCAGCCGCGGCCGCGAGCGAGAAGCACGGCGCCTTCGTGCTCGATGATGGCGGCGACGACCGGCGTCGGGTTGCCCCAATACACGAAGGTGCAACCCTCCATCGGGCATGAGGGGCGCGGCTTTCCTCCGGCGGGCTTCTCGACGAGGGCCGTGGCGCAGCGCGGGCAGAAGCGGAAGTCCATGCGGCCATCTTGCACGATTCGAGTGGTACCGCCGCGACAGGGTGTGTCGTCGTCGTGCCACTCGAGGGTGGTGACATTCCTTCAAGAGCTATTCGGTTCGCGCGCGTACAAGGCTCGGCATGAACGAACCGCTTCGCCTCGAGAGAGATGCCGTTCACCTGGACTCGCACGTCGGCGCCGTGCCGTTGCCGGGCTTCGAGAATGGCTACGACGCGTACATCGCTGCGCACTGTTCTCCCGGAGCGCCCGGCCGGCTCGTGACCCTCGCGGTCTCGGACAAACACTGGCCGGTCTGGGAGACGCACCCGGCAGGTGACGAGGTCGTCATCGTGACGAAGGGGCGCGCGGAGTTCATTCAGGAGCTGCCCGACGGGAAGCGCATTCGCGTCGTGGTGGGGCCGAACGAGGCGATCATCAACCCGGCGGGCGTTCCGCACACGGCGAACGTCATCGAGCCGTTCACCGCGCTGTACCTGACGCCGGCTCCGGGGACGACGCACCGGCCTCGGAGCAGCGACGATGTCTGAGCCGATTCCCGAGTTCCTCGTCGCGCTCGAAGACGCGTTCAACGCGGCGATGATCTCGAACGACGTGGAGCGAATCGCCGCGTGCATCAGCGACGACTGGAAGCTGGTGACCCCGGAACGAGGCCCGCTCGGGCGTGAGGTGATTCTGGCGGCGATCCGCACTGGAGCGCTCACCCACGCGACCATGAGCAAGAAGGCCGTCTGCGCGAAGGTGATGGGCGAGGTCGCGTACGTGACCGGCCGTGGACAGAACACCGGCACGTTCCGCGGTGCTCCCATGCAGGCCGACGAGTGGATTACCGATGTCTACGAGCGTCGTGACGGCGTCTGGAGATGCGTGCTCACGCACCTCACTCCTGCGCAGGGTTGACGGCCAGCGACAGCGGATCGTCGAGCGTGAGGGTGGTCGGCGAGTCTCCACTGAAGCGCTTCACCTCCCGCGCGAGGTGCGACTGATCGGAATAGCCCAGCTCGAGCGCGAGGCTCGCGAGGTCACGGAACGACTTCGTGCGCAGCCGCTCCATCACGCGCGAGAACCGGCGAACGTCGGCGTAGCGCTTTGCCGAGAGCCCGAGCTCGTCGATGAACTTCGCGTGCAGGTGTTTGCGGCTGAAGCCGAGCTCGTCGCTCAAGTCGTCGATGCGGAGCGCTCCATGCGCAGCGTCGATTCGCTCCACCGCCCACGTGACCAGTCGTGATGGCGCGCAGGCGTCGGCGAACCTCGCCTCGAGCGTTCGGGTGACGAGTTCGAACCGCTCGGGCCAGGTCGAGATTGAGAGCTGCTCTCCCAGACTGCGCCGAAGCCCGAGGCCTTCGAGCGCGACCACCTCTCTGGCGAGCGGCGCGCGTGCGAAGCCGAGCGCTCCAGCCACCGTCAGGTTCACCTGCACGCCCGCCTGCTCTCGCTGAAAGACCGTGAGCGACGGCGCATCGTCGATGCCGGCGAAGAACCCACCGTGATGGACGAGCGAGGCGCCCACTCTTCCAACACCGAGCGGCGGACCGAACTCGAAGATCAGCACCGCGCGCCCGGTGGGAAACTCGACGCGTCGAACGGCAGCCGCGCTCCACTCGCGATAGCCCGTCCACGAGATCACGAAGCGCTTCAGGTGGAGTGGCACCGGCGGCGTTGTGACCTCGAACCCATCGGTCTCGTCACCGGCGCGAAGCACGCTGAACACTCTACCGGCCTTCATTGACTGTCGCGCGGCGGCTGTCACAGTTTGAACGATGCGCCGAGTGCTCATGGGCCTGATGACGCTGACGGCCTGCGCCCCGCCGACGTCGATGGTGGTCGAGTTCACGACGAACCTGCCGTGTCCCACGCAGCGAACGAGCCAGTATCTGGGCGTCTCCTTCGGTGGCACGGAGGACTCCGTCGAGAACACGTTCAACGAGGTGTTCGACGCGAGGCAGTGTGACGACGCGAGCGGCGTGCTCGGCACGTATTCGTTCCGCCCATCGGCTGGCGATCGCGAGCAGACGATCTTCATTCGGGCAGCGCTCGCTCCGGCCAGTGACGTCGAGGCGTTTTGCAGCCCGAAGGGAGGTCAGTTCGACGTGCGACGTTGCGTGATCGCGCGGCGGCGACTCCGGTTCACGCCAGGCTCCACGCTCAGGGTTCCGTTGCTGTTTCACGACTCGTGTCTCGGGAAGCCCTGCGAGATCAACGAGACGTGCATCACCGGTGGGCGGTGCGTGCTGAAGTTCCTCGAGTCACCGGTGTGCCGTGCCAACGAGACCTGCGTGGCTGAACTGGACGCGGGTGTGGCAACGGGTGGCGGCTCAGCAGGTGGCGGCTCAGCAGGTGGCGGCTCAGCAGGCGGTGGCTCCGCAGGTGGCGGCTCCGCAGGTGGCGGCTCAGCAGGCGGTGGCGCAGCAGGTGGCGGCTCCGCAGGTGGCGGCTCAGCAGGCGGTGGCGCAGCAGGTGGCGGCGCAGCAGGTGGCGGCGCAGCAGGTGGCGGCGCAGCAGGTGGCGGCTCATCAGGCGGCGGTTCAGCAGCAGGTGGCGGTTCAGCAGCAGGTGGCGGCGCAGCAGGTGGCGGCGCAGCAGGTGGCGGTGCAGCAGGTGGCGGTGCAGCAGGTGGCGGCATAGCGGGCGGTGGCGCAGCAGGCGGTGGCGCAGCAGGCGGTGGCGTAGCGGGCGGTGGCGTAGCGGGCGGTGGCGCAGCAGGCGGTGGCGCAGCAGGCGGTGCCGGGAGTGGCCCAGCAGGCGGTGCTGCCGGTGGCTCAGCAGGTGGTGCTGCCGGTGGTGCAGCAGGCGGCGGCTCAGCAGGTGCGGGCTCAGTTTCTGGTGGTTCCGCTGCCGGTGGCGCAGCAGGCGGTGCTGGCAGTGGTCCAGCAGGCGGTGCAGCCGGTGGCTCAGCAGGCGGTGCTGCCGGTGGTTCAGCAGGCGGTGCTGCCGGTGGCTCAGCGGGCGGCTCAGCCCTCAGTGCCTGCAGCGTGTTCCGTCAGGAGTTCTGCGGCGGCTCGGACCTCGATGCAGGCTGCTGTCTTCGCTCGAATCTCGACGCAGGAATCGGCGACTGCTCCCCAACCTGCGCGTCTTCAGGAACCTCGTCAGGTCTCAGCGCTTCGTGTCTCGTCGATGCGGACTGTGGGACAGGGAAACTCTGCGTGCTCAGAGGCCCTGGGACGATGTGTCTGCGCGTGCCGGTCATTCTCGTGTCGAGCGATCGCGTGACGTGCAGCTCGGATGTCACGTGCACCGGCATTGCCGAGACCTGCAGAGTCGACCCACTCCTCCCATTCCTCAAAACCTGCCAGTGCGACCCGCTCGTTGGCGCCGACTGCGGTGCTGGGTTTGGGTGCAGCCCGTTGACGAGACACTGTGTGGAACTTGGTGCAGCGGAATTCCCAACGGCAGGTTCCGATTGCCCTGTTCAGAGTTCGACGTGCTTCGTCGGCGACGTGTGCTGCCGCGGGCCGACGACCGCAACCTGTCAGCAGCCAGCACTCGCCTGCACCGCGCTGCGGGTCGGTTGTCTGAAGTCGGACGACTGCACCCCGAACCGGTGGTGCGTCATGGACTCCCTCGTCCTCCCGGCGACCACTCGATGTGTCGACGCCATCGACGGGCGCGAGGCCTGCAACCCCAATCAGTCGTCGGTCCGCACGTGTTCGGGCGGTGGGCGGTGCCGGGGCCTCGTGTTCGATGGCGGCTTCGGCAACGGCTTCTGCACGCCCTGATCTCGACCGCGCGTCGTTCCTGAAAATGGCAAGGTGCGCGCCATGAAAGCCCGCGCCTACGCCACCACCGCCGCCACCCAGCCCCTCGCTCCCTTCACGGTCGATCGCCGCGACGTCGGACCCAACGACGTGCTCATCGAGATCATCGCCTCGGGCATCTGCCACTCCGACATTCACCAGGCGCGCAGTGAGTGGGGCCCGGCGAAGTACCCGATGGTTCCCGGCCACGAGATCGTCGGAAAGATCACGCAGGTCGGCGCCAACGTCACGCGGCTGAAAGTCGGAGACATGGCCGGCGTCGGTTGCATGGTCGATTCGTGCCGCACCTGCCACCCGTGCGCGCACGGTGACGAGCAGTTCTGCGAGAAGACGCCCGCGTGGACGTACAACGGCACCGAGATGGACCGCGCGACGCCCACGTTCGGCGGCTACTCGACGCACATCGTCGTCACCGAACACTTCGTGGTGAAGGTGCCCGCAGGACTCGATCCGTTCGCGGCCGCGCCGGTGCTCTGCGCAGGCGTCACCACGTTCTCGCCGCTGCAGGAGTGGGGCTGCAAGAAGGGCGATCAGGTCGCGGTCGTCGGCCTCGGTGGGCTCGGTCACATGGCGGTGAAGCTCGCCGCTGCGATGGGCGCCGAGGTCACGCTGCTCTCGACTTCACTCAGCAAGCAGGCTGACGCGAAGCGCCTGGGCGCGACGAACTTCGAGCTCTCCACCGACAAGGGCACGTTCAAGAAGCTCGCCCGCCGCTTCGACCTCATCATCGACACGGTCTCGGCCGAGCACGACTACAACGCGTATCTGAACCTGCTGCGCCCGCGTGGCGCGATGGTGGTCGTCGGCGTTCCTCCGAAGCCTTCGCCTGTCGCCGCGTTCTCGCTCATCGCAGGGAACCGCCGCCTCGCCGGCTCGAGCATCGGCAACATGAAGCAGACGCAAGACGTGCTCGACTTCTGCGCACAGCACCAGTTCGGCGCCGACGTCGAGGTCATCAAGGCCGCCGACATCAACGGCGCGTACGAGCGCATGGTGAAGAACGACGTGAAGTACCGCTTCGTCATCGACGCGAAGACGTTCTGAGTCATGCGCGCCGTTCTCTTCGACATGGATGGAGTCCTCGTTCGCAGCGAGGAGGTCTGGTTTCGCGTCGTCGAAGCGGCGGGTGTTCGCTTCCGCAACCGGGCCATCACGCGCGAGGAGTTCTTCCCGACCTTCGGCCAGGGCACGGCGGCTGACATTCCCGTGTTCGGGTTGTCGTGCACGCCTGCTGAGCTCGACGCGTTCTACGTCTCGGAGTTCGTGAAGCACCTCGACGCGATGTGGGTGAACCCCGAGGCGGCGCCGGTGGTCGAGGCGCTGCGTGCGCGCGGGCTGCAGGCCGCGCTCGTCACCAACACGGTCGCGCCGCTGACGAAGGCGATCCTCGAGCACGCGAAGCTGGCGCACCTGTTCGAAGTGCGCGCGACGGCAGATCGGGTGGCGAACGCGAAGCCCGCGCCCGATCTCGTGCAGCTCGCGTTGAAGGAGCTGAAGGTCGCTCCGGCCGATGCGGTGATGGTCGGTGACTCGAAGTACGACCGGCAGTCCGCGGGCTCGGCCGGCGTGCGGTTCATCGGTCTCAAACTCGATGGTGACTCTCGCGTCGAGCGGCTCGGTGATCTTCCCGCGGAGTTCGGTTGGTCGTCGTCGTGGCGGCTGCGTCAGGCGAAGGCCGATGATCGCGCGAGCGTCGAAGCGCTGCTCACGACGTTGGCCCTGCCGACCGATGCCGCGCAGTTTCCCGGTGCGTACGTCGTCGCGGTCGAGGGCTCGAAGCTGCTCGGTGTGGCCGGCCTCGAGCGCCACGGTGACGATGGCCTGCTGCGCTCGGTGGCGGTGGACCCGTCGCAGGCACGAACGGGAATCGGAGCCGCGCTCGTCGAAGAACGGCTCGCCGAAGCGCGCAAGCTTGGGCTCATCTCGGTCTCGCTGCTCACGACCACGGCGCGTGACTACTTCCTGAAGAAGGGTTTCGTCGCGTCGCCTCGTGAGTCCGTCTCGGCTGCGCTCTCGAGGTCGGAAGAGTTCGCGCACGCCTGCCCCTCGAGCGCGGAGCACCTCGTCTGGCGGCCGTGAGACTCGCGCTGCTGGTGCTGCTCGCGGGCTGTCATCGCGGCGTGACGCCCGAGCAGCCTCGCGTGCTCTGGTTCGGTGGAGACGTTCACTTCGGCGAACGTGGCGGCGGAGCGCTGGAGGACCTTCGGCTCGATGGTGCGCTCGTCGTGAACCTCGAAGGGCCGATCTCGAAGCAACCCAGACCGTCGTCAGCGCAGGCGCTCTTCAATCCGCCCGATGCCGCTGCGCGACTCAAAGCCGCCAACGTCATCGCCGCGGGCATCGACAACAACCACGCGCTCGATGGCGACGACCCGGCCTGGACACGGACCGCGCTGGAGTCCGTCGGCATCGCTCCCCTCGGTCACACCTCGACGATGCTGCAGGTCGATCTCTCGAAGGGCGTTCCCTCGGAGTTGCAGCTGCAGCTCTCGACCCGTCGGCCGGTCATCGTGCTGTTCCACGTGCTCGCCGAGCCGCTCTACCTGCCCGACCCGTCGCTGCGCGAAGCCGTCGACCTCGCCGTGAAGTCCGGAGCCTCGGCCGTGCTCGCTCACGGCAGTCACGCCATCGGAGCCGTCGAACGTCGCGGCTCCACGGTCATCGCCTGGGGCCTCGGCAACCTCGCCTTCGACTGCGACTGCACGACCGAAGACGAAGGTCTGCTGATTCGGTTCGAGCTCGACGGACGAACCGTGACGAAAGCGACGGCGATTCCCGTGCGTGCAGGACTGCACGGCGCACGTGCACGACTGCCCGACGACGCGAGCCTCGACCTGGCGCTCCTCGAGTCGCTCGGGTCGGTGCTCACCAACAAGACCCCGCATCGCGCTGACTTTTGATCCCCGCCCGGGGGACCGTGCGGCCTATCAGGCCGCGACCATGAAGTTCGCTTCGGCCTCTCGTTTGAGCTGCTTCTCGAGTGACTGAATGAGCTTCACGTTCTTCTTGTCGACGTCGTTGAGCAGCTTGTCGGTGTACTTCGGGTTCGCCACGTACCAAGCGACCGTCTTGAAGTGGCCCTTCACGAGCGGGGTCTCGAAGGGCCGGCCCTTGCGCGCGAAGATGGTGTTGCGCAGCAGCTTGAGATCTCGCGGCGAGAGATCGTCGAGGTCGGTGAGCTTGAGCAGCCCGTCGAGGCGCTTCGGGTTCTCGAGCGGGTTGAGGCTCGCCGGAGCGTCGCCTTCGCCAGCCCAGCCACCGAGCCGCACCGAGATCAGCTTCAGCTCGATGAACAGGTTCGCGTCCATCGTGCGCAGCCCCTTCATGCGCTCACGAACGGCGTCGCGCATGACGGTGAGTTGCTCGGTGGTGAGGCTCGACTCGTACTCGGCGATGACCTCGGCGTTCTTGTCGTCTCGCGTCCAGTCGGCTGGTTGGTCGTCGCTGAGGTTCTTCCAACCCTCTGACAGGAACGCGGCCTGATTCGGCTCGTACCACTTCTGCTGGGTGAAGAAGTCGCGCAGCCACGCCCGGCGGAACTCGTTGCCGCGACGCGCGTAGATCCAGTTGCGCATCAGCGTCAGCTCCCGCAGCGACCGGCCCGAGACGTCTTCGGCCTTCAGCGGACGGGTGAAGTACAGCGGTCGTTCTTCGGCGAAAGCGGACGACGCCAGCAGCAGCACCACCATGAGAGCGCGCATGCCGCGCAGCCTACCGTGGGAACAGCCGCCACTCACGCTCGGTCAGCACCGCGTCGAGTCGTTGATCGTGCGGCTCGGTCGGGAGCGGCGACACTTCCTGACCGGCATACGCGAAGCCCACCGCGAAGATGGTCCGGCTCCGTCGCAGCGTCTCGAGCGTGACGTCGTAGAAGCCACCGCCGTACCCGAGCCGTGCGCCCGTCGCGTCGAACGCGAGCAACGGCACCAGCAGCAGGTCTGGCTCGACGATGGGCGTCTCTGGCACCGGCTCGGTCACGCCGAAGCGGCTCGTCACGAACTGTGTCTCCGAACTCCACCGATGAAAGACGAGCGGGTGGCCCTTCTTCGGCGTGCGTGGAAGGGCGAGCGTCGCTCCCAGCACCTCGAGCTGTTTCATCAGCGGCCGCGGGTCGAGCTCACTGCGCATCGGCAACGTGCCGGCGACGACTTTCGGAAGGCGCTCGATGGGAAACCGCTCGGCCGCCTTCGCCGCGGCGTCAGCCATCACCAACGCCTCACGCGCGGTCTCGAGCTGCTTCCTCAGCGCGCGCTTCTCGTCGGCGATCATCACTCACCGATGAGGCACGCCGGCTGGTTCTTGTACCGGCGATCGAACGGCACGTAGACCATGCACGAGTCGCTCAGACAGACCTCTTCACACAGCGAGTAGAAGTCGGTGTGTTTGCGCAGGAACGCTTCACCCGTGTGGGTGTCGAGCACGCGGTTGGACGACGTCTTGTATTCGGTGCCCTGGTTCTCGGCGAACGAGTGGAGCGCCGTGATCAGATCCTTCGGCACGCCCTTCTCCCAGATGCCGCGGCGCGCGCGCTGCGCCTGGTGCATCGCATCGAGCACGACGCGATCGGGTTTTCCCCGCACGGCGTAGGCGAGCCCCCGGCCTTTTCGCACCATCTCGAGCGCCAGCTTCGGGCAGTCGACGAGCACGCGGTTGTAGGCGTCGGGCTTCCCTTCGGTCGTGCACTCCCACTCCTGCGAGGCGCAGACCTGCGCGTCACCCTTCGTCAGCGTGTACAGCTCTTCGCGCTCCCACGAGCCCCAGCGGTGCACCGGCCCGTACGACTCGAGCGTGTTGTACCCGACGAGGCGTGTGCCCTGACCGGCGTAGGGGCCGTCGACGAACGTGAAGCTGTCGCCGTCTGACCACTTCACCGAGACGCGCTGCCCGTTGAGCATGACCGCGCCGTCGGCTTCGTGCGCGTCATCCTGGTGGGAGCGTTTGCCGCCGTACCTCGTGACGATGGTGGTGCAGGCGGTGAGCGCGAGCAGGGGAATCAGAAGGAGCCGTCGCATGCGTGCGCACACCTTACCCAAGTCGTCAGTCACGGGGCGCGTCGCGAGTCAGACGGCCACGGTGCTGCCATGTCTGCTTCAGAGCCCATCAGCGAGATGTTCGAGGCGGTGTGGGCCGCTCCGGCGGAGCTGTCTCGACGCCTCGTGCTCGCGGACGCGTTGATTGAGCAGAACGACCCACGCGGCGAGTTCATCATGCTGCAGTTCGAGACCTCGGCCCGCGCGCGCAAGCGTTCGCAGAAGCTGCTCGACCGTCACCGCGCGCACTTCCTCGGCCGGCTGCGCGACGTCATCGTTCCCGGTACTGACGTCTGGTCGCACGGCTTCGTGGTCGAGGCGTGGACCAACCTCGTCGGTGGCGACGCCGACCTGCGCTCGTGGGCCACGGTGGAGCGCCTCGTCGCCAACCTCACGCAGTACGAGCCGAAGGAGCTCGCGTCACCGAACCTCGTGTCGCTCCGCGCGTTGTCATTGGTGCCTGCGACCGTCGAGCGCTGGGTGCCGTTTCACGTGCGCGAGGCGCAGAAGGAGAAGGCCCTGCGCACGGTGCGTCACTGGCTCGCGAAGGGTCGACGGCTCGGTGTGCTGCAGCGCGGCCGGGAGTGGACGCGAGACCCATCTCCGGCGCCGAACTACTGAAGCTCGATGCGACCGGCTCGCCCGTCGGCGCCACGCACTTCGACGACGTGGCGGCCCTTCAGCTTGAGGCGCGGGTGCTCGACGATGGCCTGACCGAACGCGTCGGCCTGCCGCCAGGTCGACCAGAAGCCGTCGTCGACCCGGTACGAGATCTCCTGCGTGCCGAGGCCCAGCACACGCGCCGTCGCGTCTTCATGAGACGAGAGCCACAACGCGGCTTCCTCGGCCTTGAACGGGTTCGGACACATCTCGGTGCGCGGGTAGAGCCGCGCGTAGATGCCGAGGTGGTTGTAGGTCGAGGTGCCGGTGACCTGGCCAACGCCACGCGCGCGCACCAGCTGAATCTTGAAGGCGAAGCCCTGCAGGTCCGGCAGGGTCACCGTCGGGAAACCCATGGCCAGCTGCGGCTCGGCGAGCGAGAGCAGCGAGGGCACCAGGTTCGCCAGCGCGTCTGGGCTCTCGGCGAGCAGCTCGTTGTTCTTCACCGTCACGTTGCGAATCGCGTTGGTGAGGCTGCCGACGACCGGCCGCAGCTGATCGCAGCCCTGCACGTCGAGCGCGAACGGCAGCTTGAGGTCTGCCTGAATCGTGAAGAGCCGCGTCTGCCGGTCTTCGATGAGCGCGTACACGTCGACCTCGACCGCGGGCCAGTCGAGCAGAAGGAGCGGGTCGATCGGCTGCCCGTTCATGTCGATGGTGCCTTCGCCGACGACGACGGTGGGCGGGTTCACGGGACGAATGACGACGCGCAGCGGCACGCTCTTGCCCTCGGTGAACTTGTTGAGCGACGGGAGCAGCGCCGACAACACACCCGACTCGAGCTGGGCCACCGTCTCGTTGCCGAGCTCGAGGCACAGGGCTCCCGACTGCTGCACGCGGTAGAGCGTGTCGTCCATCACCTGCTGTGAGAGCGAGAACGCGAGGTCGTAGCCGTTCGCGGGCGCGTCGCGATCGAGATCGGGCAGCGGCAGCATCACGGGCGCAGGGCGGTTCTTCGGCGCAACACACGCGGCCGGGCGAACTTCACGCACGCCACCGCGGAGGCCGATGGTCGTTCCCTGGGGACTGGAGGCGGCGAGACCGCCGGCTCCGAAGGCGAGCTCGATCTCACTGCCACGCGGCGCGATGCCGGACAGCGCGGTGCCGACGTCGACGCGACCTTCGACCCCGATGAGCCCCGGCACGCACT
>CALRPN020000030.1:0-125155 GCA_943370055.1 Archangium gephyra | reverse complement strand
TGACACCGTGATCACGAAGGCGGAGTGGAAGCCGTGACGCACGTCACGAACTGATCCACGCGAGCCCGACGCTGGCGGTGTAGACCGCGGCTCCGATGTCCGACGGGCTCACCTTTGGCCGCTACCACCTGCTGGAGCGCGTCGCCGCGGGCGGCATGGGTGAAGTGTGGGTCGGCCTGCAGACGGGCATCGGCAAGTTCCAGCGGCCGGTCGCGGTGAAGCTGTTGCTGCCGCACCTCATCGACGACGAGCGGCTGGTGAAGATGTTCCTGCAGGAGGCGCGGCTCGGCGCGCAGATGACGCACGCGAACGTCGTGCAGGTCTACGACGTCGGGTTCGAGCACGACCGCTACTTCATCGTGATGGAGCTCGTGCGCGGCGTCTCGCTCTCGAAGCTCATCGCGGGGCTGCAGGGCGCGCAGCAGCGGCTCTCGCCCGACCTGCTCGCGTACGTGGCCCGCTCGCTGTGTGACGGCCTCTTCGTCGCGCACGAGCAGCGCGGCAACGACGGCAAGCCGTTGCACTTCGTCCACCGCGACGTCACGCCTCACAACGTGCTCGTGTCGGTCGACGGTGCGGTGAAGCTGACCGACTTCGGCATCGCGCGCGTGGCCGAGGGCGACAAGCTGTCGAAGCCGGGCATCGTGCTCGGCAAGCTGAGCTACCTGCCGCCGGAGCAGCTGCTCGGCCAGAGCGTCGATTCACGCGCGGATGTCTTTGCGGCAGGAGCGACGCTCTTTCACCTCGCCGCGCTCGAGAAGCCCTTCGAAGCCGCGACGGGCCCGACGCTCGACCCGATGCGCCTGCCCATCGTGCCGTTGCGCGTGCTGCGCCCCGACCTGCCGAAAGAGCTCTGCGAGGTCATCGAGCGCGCGATGCGGCCAGACCCGGCGGAGCGTTTTCAGACTGCACGCGAATTTCGAAACGCGTTGCCGGTGCCGTCGCCCGAAGCGCCCGAGGCCCTCGGTGCGTTGATTCGTCGCGTCTGTGCGGCGGCGCTCATCGACCTCGAAGCGAAGACCGAGCGCGCTGCGCGTGGCCAGCCCGAGACCGAGCCGTCACGGCCCTCGGTCGTGCGCCGCGAGCCGACGAACGCGCCGTCGATGTCGGCGAGTGAGCTGCCGAAGCTCGAGAAGGACCGGCGTGGCCCCATCGCGTTGGTGGTGCTCGGGCTCCTCGCAGGCGCTGGCGGGTTTCTCGCGCTGCGCGAGACGCCGAAGGAGCAACCGGCCCCGCCAGTGGTCGAGGTGAAGCCTCCCGTCGAGCCCGCGCCGGTCGTTCAGGACGCCGCGGTCGTCGTGGTCGAAGCTCCAGTCCTGATGGACGCGGGAGCTCCACCGGTCGTGGTGAATCGAACGCCTGGCAGCCTCGTGCTCGAAGCGACGCCGTGGGCCGAGGTGACGCTCGATGGCCGCAACGTCGGAGAGACGCCACTGGGCAACGTCTCCGTCCTTCCTGGCATGCACACGCTGCTCTTCAAGAACCCCGAGTCGGGGAAGTCGGTGAAGCGCACGATTCAAGTGAACCCCGGTCAGCGGGTCTCGTTGCGGGTCGACCTGCGATGAGCCGAACGAACTTCACGGGCCCGACGCAGACGATGTCGGAAGACGCCGCGCCGCTCGAGCCGGTGGTGCTGGAAGCCGGTGACCTCACCTTTCGACTCGAGCAGGGCATGGCCATCGTGGGCTCGAGCAGTCGCAGCGACCTCGTGCTCACCGACAGAACGGTGTCGGGGCGGCACGCGTCGTTCGAGCTGCTCCCCGGCGCGGTGCGGGTGCGCGACCTCGACAGTCGCAACGGCGTTCGGTTTCTCGGCGCAAAGGTGGAGTCCGTCGTCGTGCCCATCGGCGCGAGCGTGACGCTGGGGAAGACGCTCGTTCAGCTGCGCCGGCCTGCTGATGGAGCCGCTGCAGCTGTCACCGATGACTGGCACGGGCTCGTCGCGAGAAGTCTGCCGATGCGGCAGCTGCTGTGGCGGCTCGAACGCGCAGCGAAGACCGACGTCTCCGTCGTGCTGCGTGGGCCGACGGGCGCGGGGAAAGAGGCGGTGGCGCGCGCGCTCCACGCGGCGTCGTCGCGAGCGAAGGCGCCCTTCGTCGTGTTCGACGGCGCAGGCGCGCGAGGAGACCTGCTCGAGAGCGAATTGTTCGGGCACGTGAAGGGCGCGTTCACGGGAGCGGTGCTGGCGAAGGCGGGCGTGCTCGAGCTCGCGCAGGGTGGAACGGTGCTGCTCGACAACGTCGACCAGATGCCGATGGACCTGCAGCCGAAGCTGCTCCGGTTCCTCGAAGAGCGAACGCTGCGGCGCATCGGTGACACGAAGACGAAGCAGGTCGACGTGCGCATCGTGTCGACCTCGCAGCAGGGCCTCGAGCGCGCCGTGGAGCAGCGGCAACTTCGCGAAGACCTCTTCTACCGGCTCGCGGCAGTGGTGCTCGAGGTGCCGGCGCTGCATCAACGGCGCGAAGACATCGCCGTGCTGGCGAAGGTGTTCGCGGGCCCGAAGGTGACGCTCTCGCCTTCCACCATCGCCGCGCTCGAGGCGCATCCCTGGCCGGGCAACGCGCGCGAGCTCAAACACGCCGTCGAGCGGAACCTGACGCTCGGCACTTGGGAGAACGCGAAGCCGTCTGATTCGCAGCCCGAGACGGACCTGAAGGCCGCGAGAGAAAAGGTGTCGGGCGCGTTCGAGGCCGATGCGCTCAAAGCGCTGCTCGAGAAGCACCGGTGGAACGTGGCGGCCGTGGCGCGCGAGGCGAAGATGGCGCGCAGTCACCTCTACACGTTGATTCAGAAGCACGGCCTCAAGCGGCGCTGACCAGTCGCATCGAGTCGAATACGGTTCGAGGCCGAAGCTACGCACCGTCATCGGGGGTGAATCGATGTCGCTTCACGGAATCATCAACACCCGGAACCTCGCGCTGGTCAGGGCTGAGATTGCCGCCGGCGCCGACGTGAACGAGCTTCACCACGGCTCCGTCTCGGTGCTCGAGAAGGCCGCGTCGTTTGGAGACGTCGAGCTGCTTCGCGCGCTCCTCGACGCGGGCGCAGACCCGAACCGGGGGCACACCCCGCCGCTCGCCAACGCGATTTGTCATCGACCGAGCGCTGAGCTGCTCATCGAGCGCGGCGCCGATGTTCGCCTGAGCCCGAAGATCTTCCGCAACGCCCTCCGCTCGGCCGAGGCCGCGCTTGGGCTGCTCGAGCGCGGCGTTCCCTTCGTCGCTGAGTACGCACCTGAGGTCATCCGCGCGAAGGGAACTCCGGAGGAGCGAGAGCGTCTCATCGGACTTGCCATCGAGGCGTGCTCCGACACCGACGCGATGCTGGCTGCGCTCGTGAAAGCGCCACTCGACGAACTTCAACCGCGGCAGGTCGAGCGCCTCGTGGCCAGGGGCGCCTCACTGGCCCGCGCGACGCTGACGGGCGTCTGGGTTTCGCGCGCCGAGCAGCTGAAGGTGTTGGTGGGCTGCGGAGCTTCCGTCGAGGCGGTGCTCGACACCGATTGGAGCGCTGGAGAGCAGGTCGTGAAGGCAGGCACCACCGTTCGAGAGGCAGTCATCGCCTTTCTGCGGTCCGAGCTGCGAACGACCGACAAGGACCGTGTGAAACGGCTCCGGCAGGTCGCCGAGGCACTCGGGGTCGACCCCGGTGGGAAGTCCGGAGCACGGCTCGCCAGTGGTGTTCCGCTGGCCGCTCGGAAACCGAAGGTGAAAGCGCCGCCTCCTCCGCTGCTGCGCGACGAACGGCTGGAAGCACGCATCGAGACGAAGCCCGACGACGCCGCGGCCGCTGCGGCCTATGCCAAGTGGCTCACCGAGCACGACAACCCGCACGGCGCCCTCATCACGGCCCAGCTCGAGGGGCGCGACTTCAAGGCCCTGCTCGACCGGCATGCTGACGCCTTCCTCGGCCCGCTCACTGATTTCAAACGCGACCGCGAGCTTCGCGACGACGCGAATCGCTCCCGCTGGAAGGACGAGAAGCGGGGCTACGCGCTCGAGTGGAAGCACGGCTTCTTCTCGCGGCTCGAGCTGCGGTGGGACGACCTGAAGAAAGGGCAAGACCCGGCGCGCGACCTGAAGGCGGTGTTCGAGCTGCCGACGGCCCGCGTGCTCGGCGAGCTCAGGCTCGGGCCGCTGCCAGGGCGTGGGCGAACGATGTCGGCCCAGCGTGCGCTCGATGCGTTGGCCGAGACGAAGGCACCTTCACGGCTGCGTTCGCTCTTCCTCACCAACCTCGCGCGTTGGGACTGGACCGACACGAACACCGGCGACTTCGGAGCCGTCCACCACCTCTTCCCGAAGCTCGAGCAGCTCACGCTGAACGCCGGCACGGTTCAGCTGGGCGCCAACGCCTCGCTTCCCGAGCTGAAGGCGCTCTCGATACGGACGCACGCCCTCACACGCCGCACGCTCGATGACGTGCTCTCGCTGAAGGCGCCGAAGCTCGAGCGCCTGTCGCTGTGGTTCGGCCGGGCCAGCCGCGGCAGCACCGCAACGCTCGCCCAGCTCGCGCCCATTCTCGCGGGCTCCCGCTTCCCGAAGCTCGTGCACCTCGGGCTGATGAACTGCGAGTGGGTGGGTGAGGCCGTGAGGGCGCTGGCGACGTCGAAGGTGTTGGGCAAGCTCCAGTCGCTCGACCTGTCGATGGGCTGCCTCACCGATGACGATGTCGCCGTGATGCAACAGCACCGCGCCGCCTTCGGCCGACTCGAGCACCTCGACCTGCACGACAACGGGCTCTCGAAGAAGGCGAAGACGGCGGGGCTCGCGAAGCACGTTCACCTGGGCAAGCAGGACCCGAAGCGCGCCACCCGGTACGCGTCCGTCGGCGAGTGAGCGTCGTTCGGCTGTCGCTCGAATCGTGACAGTTCGTCTCGGTGCGGCCGCCTACTGCTGACGAGCCGCGCGGCTACTTTGGGTCGGCGTTGATTTCCCAACGCCACACCCGGAGCCACCGATGCATCGACCCCTTCTCGCGTTCACCCTGCTCGCCGTCACCTCGTGCGCGACCATTCCGCCAGCGGTCTCGCAGCACCGCAGCCACCTCAAGCAGCTCGAAGACGACGGCCTCACGATGGCCTACCTCGACGAAGGCCCGCGTGACGCAGAGGCCATCGTCCTGCTGCACGGCCTGCCGACCTCGTCGTACGTGTACCGCGACCTCGTGCCGGTGCTGACCGCGGCTGGCTATCGCGTCATCGCGCCCGACCTCATCGGGTTCGGCGCCAGCAGCAAGCCGACCGACGCCAGCGCCTTCGCGCTCGAAGCCCAGGCACGTCGCGTCACGGCGCTCCTCGAGGCGCTGCACGTCACCTCCTTCAACCTCGTCGTCCACGACCTCGGCGGGCCCGTCGGCTGGGAGCTGCTCGACGCTCACCCAGAGCGCGTGGCTCGCCTGATGGTGCTGAACACCACCGCCTACGAACCCTTCGCTCCACCTGCAGAGATGAAGATGCTCGGTGGCGCGATGGGCGGAATGATGTCCGGCATGATGGCGGGCTCGGCGTTCGGCCCGGGCGCGGTCGCCTCCTTCGTGCGCAGCTTCACGGCGACGCCCGGCGCCATCACCGACGACGAAGCACAGGCCTACTGGTGGCCGCTGCATGAAGGCGGCACCGAGCCCATGGTGTGGATGGCGCAGCGCTTCGACACGTTCAAGGCGCGCTTCCCGCGCTACCAGCAGGCGCTGCGAAAGTTCACCGGCCCGGCCTCGCTCCTGTGGGGAGCCCACGACCCCGTGCTCAGCTTCGACGCGCTCTCGCCGCAGTTCGCGAAGGACCTGCGCATTCCGCCCGAGCGCGTGCGCAAGCTCGCCGACGCCAGCCACTTCGTGCAGGAGGACGCGGCCGAGCAGGTGAGCGCCGGCATCGTCGAGCTGATGCACCTGCCCACGCGCTGACGCGTCAGTCGTCGAGCCGCCCAATCACCCGCTTGAGCACCTCGGCCACGGCCGCCACGCGAGGCACCTTGAGGCGTCCGCGGGGGCTCACGATCCACACCGAGATGGGCTCGAAGCGCCACTGCGGCAGCACGCGCTCGAGCGTTCCGGCCAGCGCGGCCCGCTGCACCTCGTCGTGAGGCCGAAGCCCGATGCCGAAGCCCGCGTACAGGGCCTCGGCCTGCAGCTGGGCGTCGTTGCACTCGAGCGCGCCGACGATGGGTGCGTCGACCCGTCGGCCGCGTCGGTTGACCAGCGCCCACGACGTCTCGGAGGCGTGCGAGAGCCGTCGAATGCACTGGTGCCGCTTCAAGTCGGCGGGGCTCGCCGGTCTGCCACGCGCGTCGAGGTAGCCGCGGGTCGCCGCGAGCACGAAGCCAGACACCAGCAGCCTGGTCGCGACGAACGAGCTGTCCTTCAGCGCGCCGACCTGCACGGCCAGGTCGAAGCCCTCCTTGAGCAGGTCGTCGTTCTCGTCGACCGTCGCGACCTGCAGCGAGAGGTTCGGCGCCGACTGCATGAGGCGCGCGAACTCGGCGCCCAGCCCGCGCCCGCCCAGCGCAGAGCGCACGGCGACCCGAACGCGGCCTTCGAGCGAGGTCGCCGAGGTGAGGGCCGCCTCGGTGCGCTCGGCCGCCTCGAGCAACGTCGCCGAGTGCTCGAAGAACCGCTCTCCCTCTTCGGTCAGCTTGAGCGAGCGCGTCGTGCGATGCGCCAGCTTCACGCCGAGCGCGCGCTCGAGGGCCACCAGCCGCTGACTGACCCGGTTCTTGTTGTCACGGAGCACCCGCGCGGCGGCGCTGATGCCTCCGGACGAGACGATCTGCCGGAACACCCGCACGTCTTCGAGCGACTCGATGGGCATTCGCCATTGTCTCGTGTTTCGAGACAACCTGTCACGATGAAGGTGGGTTCTCGAATGCGGCCGGCTCGCTACCTTGAAGCCATCGCCAATTCCGGCGTGCAGCCCCGAGGCTTCCCATGACTGCCCTTGCCGCTCCCCTCACCACAGACCGTCCCACCAGCCCCCTGCAGATCGAGCTCTCCTTCGTGCTTCAGGTTCCACCTGCCGAGGCCTTCGACCTGATGGCCCACCGGCTCGACGAGTGGTTCACGCAGATTCACGCCATCTCGTGGGACCACTCGAAGTCGCTGAAGGGCCCCACCGCGCACGGCGCCTGCTCGGAGCGCAGCTGCGACTTCGGCGGCAAGGCGCTGCGAGAGGTCATCGTCTCGTACGAGCCGGGCAAGCGGTACTCGTACCGCGCCGACATGGCCCGCTCCGAGATGAAGATGCCGCTCGACGACCACCTCGGCTCGTTCGACTTCGAGGCGGTGCCAGGCGGCACGCGCGTCACCTGGCGCCAGCACTTCGCGCCGAAGTGGTTCGTGCCCGGCGCGATGCTGCGCTGGCAGATGCGCGACAAGATGATGAGGCCTGCCGTCGAGCGACTGTTCACGAAGTACGGTGGGCGTTGGGCGTGACCTCGAGCAGCTCACGCACCACGCGCACGAAGTCGCGGCAGGACGGACGAGGGGTCTGTGGGATTTGACTGTCGCCGAGGTGTCGTTGTGACCGGTCGAGCTACTTCGCCGGTTTCGCGACGAACCCGCACAGCTTCGCGTTCGTGCGCGTGGCCTTCGCGATGCGGGCGAAGATGTCTTCGTACGACGGCTCGTAGCCGATGGGCTCTCCGGGCGGAGCGTCGCGATACTCCGCGAGCGGCTCCAACGTCACCAGACAGGCGCTGTCGTCTCCAGCCTTGTGCTGCGCGATGGCGAGGTCATTGCGAATCCACATCGCGTCGAAGCGGTCGAGCACCGGAACGCACGTCTCGAGCAGCGGCTTGAGCAGCGCAATGGACTCGGCGTACTGCTTCTTGTCGTACGCCACCTTGAACGCTGCGCGCGTCTTCTTCACCTCGGCGCTCGTGCAGCCCTTCGGCGGGGTCAGGTAGCGACCATCGAACGACGCGCGGGCCCCGCAGTAACTCCGGCACGGGTCACCCGTCGACGACACCGTCACCTCGTCGCCCTTCACCGCGAACGACAGCTCGCACTTCTCACCTTCCTCGTTCGCGAGCCCTGAAGCGCCCTTCCACGAGCCGCTGACGTTGCACGTGTGGGCGTTCGCGCCGACGACCTCGATCGAGAACGTGCCCTTCGAGAGCACGAGTGTGCCTGCGCCACCTTCGAAGACGTACGTGCCGGCTTTCGGCTCCAGCGGGCCTGCGCTCAGCACCATCGCGACCATCAGAACGTGCATGAAGGCTTCATCGCACAAGCGTCCTCTCGACCGGACAGCGACGCGATCGAGAGCACTCCAAACCGGGCTCCGGCGCCTGCACCCGCGCCCGGAAACGCCCGAGACCACTGGGCAAACCCACTGGCCGCGCGTTTGCCCTGTGTCTGTCTCGAAGCACTCACTCACTCCCAGGAGAAGCACATGAAGAAGCAGATGATGACGGTCGCGGCGATGGCGGGTCTGGCGCTCACCGGCTGCGGCGTTCCGGCGAAGGTCGGCGGTGGAAAGACGGGTGCTGCGCAGTCGCTGCAGGCCGCGTCGGCTCCGACGAAGTCTGGCGTGAACAAGGCCGCAGGCGGCATCGACCTCACCGGCAACGTCGACTACTCGTGCCCGCACGGCGGCTCGGCGACGTTGAAGGACTTCGCCTTGAGCGTGACCGGCACCGAAGCAGGCGGGGTCGTCGCGCAGAAGTTCACCCTCACCTACGTGAACTGCGGGCTCGCGAAGAGCGAAGCGGGCGTCGCCATCTACAACGGCAGCTTCGAGGTCGCGCAGCGCATCGAAGGCAACGCGAGCGGCGGCACCGTGGAGCAGACGTTCAAGGGCCGCGTCACGCTCTCGGGCGCGTTCGACGACTTCCTCGAGGCCGACGTGAAGCAGCGCATCGCGGCGAGCTCCATCGGCACGGGCACGGCGTCGGTGAAGCTCGAGGGCTCGCTGAAGAACTCGGGCGGCGCGTACACGTACGCCGAAGACCTCAACCTCTCGGGCGAGCTGCCCGTGGAAGTGGCGGCGGCCAAGTGAAGACGCTCCTGTTCTCACTGCTGGCGGTGGTCGCGCTCGTCGTCTCGGCGTGCGGCCCGACCTGCGTCGGCACTGCGTGCGCCTGTGCGGAGGGACAGACCTGCAACTTCACGGCGTGCGATGCCAACACGTCATCGTGTCAAATCGACTGCGCGAAGGACGCGTCGTGCAGTGGCACCTGCGGCCCCAACTGCCAGGTGACGTGTGGTGGAAAAGACTGCACGGCGTCGGTCGGCGCGAGCTCGGCCATCACCTGCACGAGCGGCACGTGCAACATCACCTGCAATGGCAGCTGCTCCGTCGCCACCTCGGGCGGAACGCTCTCGCTCACGTGCAAGGGTGGAACGCAGTCGGCGGCGGGCTGCATCTGACCGAAACCCAACTCCTCGACGAGCAGCACACTACACTCACGCCATGCTGCTCTCGTTGATGACCGTGTTGCTCGCCGTCACGCCCGAGCTCGAGGAGGGCCGCGCCGCCTTCTCGAGCCTCAAGTACCAGCAGGCCATCACGGTGCTCGGCACTGTCACGACCTCGAACGCCCCGTCGTCCGAGAAGGCCGAAGCGTTCGGGCTGATGGCGCGCGCGTACCTGGCGCTTGGCAAGACGGCGAACGCGCAATCAGCGTTCGAAGGGCAGCTGCAGGAAGACCCGATGGCCGAGGAGCCACCGGGCGCACCGAAGGTGAAGCAGGCCTTCCTCGCAGCGAAGCGGGCGCGGTTTCCACCAGGCTACGTGCAGCTGGTGAAGCGGCCCTCGGCAGAAGACTCGCTCGTGCTCGATGTGGTGAATCCATGGCGCGTCACGCTGCTGGTCCAGGCGTGGGAAGCGACGACGGGAGACTTCGTGAAGAAGTCCGTCACGCTCGATGGCCTGCGTGTGGTGCTGGCGTTGCCTGCGGGCTCGAAGACGTGGGTGCAGGCGGTGAGCGCCGAGGGAAAACCGCTCGCCACGTTCGCCAGCGCGTCCGAGCCCGTGCTCGGCCCCAAACTCCAGGTCGTCGTCATCGCCCATGAGAAGAAGACCGACGCGCCGGTCGAACTGAAGACGACTCCGACGCCGAAAGAGACGCCGCCGCCGCCGCCCATCGTCGTCACTGCTCCCGCGACCGGGCCCTCTGCCAATCGCGTCATCGGCTACACGCTCATCGGTGTCGGCGCCGTCGCGGCCATCGTCGGTGGCATCGTCGCGGGCATCGGCTCGTCGATGTGGGCGAAGGGCGATGGCTTTCCGTTCACCATTCAGGACCTGCCCGAAGCCGAGCGGCTCAAGCTCGAAGGCACCACGATGATGATCGCCGGAGGCATCACGGCCGGCGTCGGCGGCCTCTCGCTCATCGGCGGATTGCTGCTCGCACTCCTCTCCAACTAGCCGTACTTCTTTCAGAATTCCGTCGTGTAGGATTTGTCGCACAACATCCTTCATCCCTGAGCGATAACTCCCATCATGGGGTGGCGTGTCTCGATTCTGGCGATGCTCTGCGCGTGTGGCGTCGATTCGGGCGCGAGCATCAGCGAAGGCATGCTGGTCGAAGAAGAGAACGAGTCTGCCGATGTCGTGCAGGACGTGTCGGCCGATGTTCTGAACGTGAAGGTGATGGAAGGCGACGTCGCTCCGGGAACGTTGAGCGCGCGCACGACGAAGATCTTCACCTCGATGGAGTCAGCGCGTTCGCTGCTCGGCTACGGCGCGCCACCCATCGACTACAGCCGCAACTGGCTCATCGCGTACCGGCCTGATGCGAAGTCACCGGGCGCGCGCGTGACGGTGACGCGGGCGCAGCTGAGCGCGAGTGGGCAGACGCTCTCGTTGTGGGCGACGGTGAGCGAGCCCGCGGCCGGTTGTGCGTCGTGGCAGCCGAATGAAGTCTCGCTCGCGCGCGTGCCGAAGCGCCCTGCCCTGCCGACGACGATGCGCGTGTACCTCTCGCGACAGACGGCGACGTGCGGGCTCGTCACCGGGCCTGCGTGCACGCCGGGAATGACGACGTGTCCTTCGGCGACGCCGCTGTGTCTGGGCGCGTTCGAGCAAAGCGATGGCTCCTTCACGGGCGGCACGTGCGCGAAGCTCGAGAAGTACGACCACTCGAGTGAGGCCTGCGCGAGCGACGCCGACTGCGCGGGAGGAATCTGCGCGGGCGTCTCGTTCGGTGCCGGGCTCTGCCAACCCGCGTGGATGCGTGGAACCTGGTCGATGCCGGAGTCGGGACAGCTCTCGGTTCCGCTGCCGCAGGGTGGCGCGTGGCATCGCATCGTGGTGCGCGTGATGGGTCAGGCCTCGGTGCCGATGGACGCGTGGGTGTCGCTCTTCGTCGATGGAATTCCCGCGTCGCGGGTCGAGTGGCGACTGGCGAACGGCTACGGCACGACGTCGTCGCTCATGCGCGTCGGACAGTTCGGTGTAGCGGTGCCCGTCGGAGTTCCCGGAGACGAGATGGTGAACGCTGACTGGGTGCTCGAGGTTCGTGACCTGGGCCGCGGAGCGCCGGGCGTCTTCCGCGGAGCGCGGCTCTCGTTCACCAGCCGCTGGGACTGAGGTCTCGACGGGCATGTCCGCTCGCGGACGCCGCGTGTCTGCTGCCAGACACGTTTTCATGTCCGCTGGAGGACACCCGGTGTCGGCCAGCGGACATGCTCGAAACACCCGGCCGCTCGTCCGCCGCTCGTCTGGGAATTCCGCGGAACCCCGTGCACTCGAGGCTTCGGAGCGCGACCGATGTCACTCGCGCTCCCTCAGCGCTTCATGTCTCATGCGCAGGCCGCCCGGCTGATCAGCATCGCGCCGAGAACGGTCTGAACTCCGCATTGCCTGACGGGTTGATCGACTCCGCTGATCAGGCCGCGCGCGATCCGGTGAGCAGCTCGTGCAGTCCGACGGCGAGTTCCCGCAGCGTTCCCGTCTTCGAGGCCAGGTGCTCTGCGGCCTCGGCCTCACTGTGCGCGGCGAGCTCGTTGTCGTGCACCGACGCGCCGAGGGAGCCGACCGACGACGTCAGCTCCGTCGCCGACTTCGCCTGCTCCGACGCCGACTTCGCCACGCCTTCGACCTTGTCCGTCATGCTCGCGACCGACACGTCGATGCGCATGAGTGACTCGTCGGCCTTCGCCGCCAGGTCTGCCGCTTCGACCGACCGTCGAGCCGTCTCTCCCAGATGCTCCGTCGACGCGCGCGCCGCGTTGGCCGCCTTCACCGCGAGCGAGCGCACCTCTTCGGCGACGACCGCGAAGCCACGACCTGCTTCTCCAGCCCGTGCCGCTTCGACGGCTGCATTCAACGCGAGCAGATTCGTCTGCATCGCGATGGACTCGATCTCCTTGATGATGGGGCCGATGGCGTTCGACGCGGCCTTGATGGCGTCGACCGATTCGTGCAGCCGCGAGACCTCGTCGTGACTGGTCACCGCAGCGGACTGTGCCTCGACGGCCAGCTTCTGCAGCTCACTCAGCGACTCTGCGTCACGGTGCGCGTGCGAGCGAACGGCCTCGGCGACGGCGGCGGCCTGCTCGAGCGATGCGCGCTGCTGGGTGGCCCGGCTGGTCGCCGCGTGGCTCTCACTCGACAACTTCTCGGAGTCGGTCGCCATCTCGTCCGCCGAGCTGCGCAACACTTCGCTGGCCTGCCCGAGCGGGCCCACCAGCCGATGCGTCACCCACCACAGCACGCCTCCCACCGCGAGCAGCAGCACGACGAGCAGCACGTTGAACTGCGTCGTCAGCTCACCGACGTCGGCGTCGAGGTGTGTTCGCGGAATGCCGACGAAGAACATGCCGACGACCTGGCCGCGAGCGTCGCGCAGCGGCGTGTAGGCCGTGAGGTATGGCTGCTCGACCACCATCGCCGCCCCTTGAAAGTCCTTTCCCTGCTTGAGGACCGTCTTCGAGACCTGCGGCGCTGCCGTCGTGCCCACGGCGCGCGTGCCGTCCTTGCGGGTGACGGTGGTGGCGACGCGCTTGTCGCCAGCGAAGAGCGTGGTCGCGGCCCCGGTCAGCGTCTTGATGCGGTCGACGACCACGTCGTCACCCGAGAGCACGTGCTCGCCCTTCTTCAGGACGTCTCCCTCGACCGTCCACGGGCCGGGGTGCTGCGCGTCGATGACCGAGAGCGCGAGCTGCGAGACGGTCGCGAGGCTCGCTGAGGCGTGCTCTTCCGTCACTGCGTGCATGCCTCTGGTCACGAAGAGAGACAGCCCGACGCCGAGGACGAGCAGCAGAAACACCACCAGCAGTTGAAGTCGTCGAGTCATGGCTCGCCCATCGGCTGTGTCGCAAAGCGGGTGCCAGCTCCGACTCGCGCGCGATCACTGAGCGGGGCTCCACGCGCGTCACGAATGAACCGCGGCGAGCGTCACGTTCGTGGCGGAGTCAGTCGAACCGCGAGAAGTAGATGGAGGTGCTGGTGATGGTGTCGGCGTACTCCCAGACGCCGAGGACGCGACCAGCGCCATCGACGGTCAGCCGCATCGCCGAGTTCGACGCGACCGGTGACATCGAGCGCTGCACCGGCGCGGCCCAGGACGAGCCATCGAAGCGCGCGGACCAGGTCTCGAGCCGGGCACCAAACGAGGAGCTGCCCGCGAAGCTGGCCATGGCGGGGCCCGTCACCGACAGCACGACCTGAGGGTCGGTGACCGTGCCCGCGAGCGTCTCAATGGGGACGGGCGTCGACCAGTTGGTGGTGAAGTGCGTCGCGAAGGCGCTGCGAGTGAGCGCGCCGACCGTGTCGGGCTGGGTGAAGACGACGACCGCACCCAGAGTGGGCGCCGTGGCGATGGCCACCTCGGCGGTCGGGCGGTTGGTATTGATGCCGTCGAGGTCGAACGGTGCCGCGTCCCACGAGTTGGTGAGGGGCGAGTAGCTGCGGGCCCAGGCAGAGTCCTCCTGAAGCCACACGACCCAGACGAGGCTGACGGGGCTGGTCCCCGAGAGAACGCGTCGCAGCTGCACCGGGCCCGGCCTGGACTCGAGGTTGAGCGGCGTCGTCCACGTCGCGGAGCCGACGGACCCCCGGGTGACAAACAGGTCCGAGCCCTGCGCGAAGGCCACGGTGAGGTTGCCATCGGAGTCGCTGTTGAGGGCGAGGGACGAACAGTCTGCGACGCCGGTCTCGAGCAGCGCCGGAGTCGACCAGGTGTCGGTCGCGCCCGAATAGCGGCTCACCCAACAGTCGGACGGAGCCGACGAGCTGGTCGATTGCGACTGGCGATACACCGCCGCGCCATTGCCCGAGTCGTCCATGGCGAGCGCGAGGAACGAGACCGGGTTCGGCGAAGCGTCGAGGGTGACGGGCGGGGCGAAGGTGTTGCTCCCGAACGCGTAGCGCCGCACCACGGGGTTGAGGTCGAAGCTGCCCGACGCCTCGAGCCAGCCCACCATCGCCGTCGTGGAGCTGGAGGCTGCGACCGTCGGGAAGAGTGCCGTGTTGGTGCCAGCGATGAGGTCGATGGGCGCTTCCACCAGGCTGGTCGCGCCATTGAACCGCGCCGCGAAGGGGTGGCGATGTCCATTGGCGTTGGGCTGCTGAAAGACGACGAGGCCACTGCCGAAGAACCCGAGCGCGACAGCCGGCGCCTGAGCGGTCTCGACGCCAGTCTCGACGGGGAGAGGAGATGACCAGATGCCGTCGCGCGTCGTGAAGTTCACCACCACGGGGCTGGGCAGCGCCTGGCCTCCAGTGGAACGAAGAGATGTCTGGAGCCTCCAGCGAATCGGCGCGAGGAGCGCGAGCGGGCTGGCCGGAGTTGCCGTCAGCGTGTTCCCCGTCGCCATGTGGGTCGGGGAGTAGTTGATGGAGTTTGTAGGCGAGACGTAGTCGAGGGTCGTCGCACCTGAGAGCGCGCTGGTGTCGATTGGCAGGGTGAAGGTCGCGGTCAGCGGGCCGCGGGGCGACACCATCGTCGCGCCGTTCGATGGAGTCGTCATCGTGACGACGAAGGAGGAGCCACCGCTCGAACCTCCGGCGCTCGAACCACCAGCGCTCGAACCACCGGCGCTCGAACCACCCGCGCTCGAACCACCCGCGCTCGAACCACCCGCAGTCGAACCACCCGCGCTCGAACCACCGCCACTGCGGCCGCCACCGGCCGAACCGCCACCTGCGGAACCGCCAGAGGCAGAGCCACCACCCTTTGTGCTCACTCCACAGACCCCTGCCTGACACTCCGCTCCGCCCATGCAATCGGCGGTCGTCTGGCACTCCGGCCCTGGAGGACAAGCGACAAAGGCAAGACACAGCAGAGACGGCAGCAGAAGTCGGCGCATGGCAAGTACGCTCTCGTGCGAACGTCCGCTGCGCCATGATGGCGAGACCCGCATGAGCAATTCCGGGCAACCGAAACCGCAAGCGAGGGAGCGGCCGTGCGACTGACCGGCGCCATCGACATCGTCGAGAGGGCCTACGCCCTCGCGCCAGCGCCCGCCGCGTGGCTGACCTCACTGCTCGACGCCATGTCACCCTCGCTGGACCAGGGCGAGGGCGTGTCCATCGTCGTCGCCAGCCTCCACGGGTCGCGCCCAAAGGTGCTGCAGCACACCTCGCGAACGAACTCGCGGCTGATGGCAAGGCTGATCGACTTCAACGCCAACGCCCCACTGGGAACCAACGCCCTCTTCACCGACCGCCTCGTCTCCTTCACGTCCTCTCGAGCCTTCTTCGATGGAGAGGCCGCGCGCTACGTGAGTGGCTTCCTGGAGCAGTTCGGGGTCTCCGAGTTCCTCGGGCTGTATGCGCTCGACGGCGAAGGTCAGGCGTTCTTCGTCGCGGCGCCAAGTCGGCGGCGGCTCGAGATTCATGGCCACGTGCGCAGGGCATGGGAGCGGGTGGGCCTTCATCTGGGCGCAGCGCTGCGGCTGCGAAGGCGGGTCGTCGAAGGGGCCCGACCCATCGGCCACTTCCTCCCCTCGGGCCGCGCCGTTCATCTGGAAGACGAAGCGACGCACCCCGACACCCGCGCAACGCTGATGGACGCGGTTCGAGCCATCGAACGCGCACGCGGGCGCCTCCGCCAGAGCCCGTCGGAGGCGCTCGAGGTCTGGCGTGGCCTCGTCGATGGCCGCTTCTCACTCGTCGAGACGCTCGAGTCCGACGGCCGGCGAATGCTCGTGGTGCACCGGAACGCGCCAGGCCTCGAAGACCCGCGTGCCCTCACCGCTCGGGAGCGCACGCTCCTGTCGTACCTCTCCCATGCCGCAACCAACGTCCAGGTGGCCTATGCGATGGGGCTCGACCCGTCGTCCGTCGCCTCGGCGACCCGGCGCCTCTTGAGGAAGCTCCAGCTCCCGAACCGCGCGGCGCTGGTCGGGCTGTCCGACCCCGCGCGCCTCGAGCGGCTGCCCGTTGCGCTCAAGGGTCAGTCGCTCGAGGTGCTCAGCGTGTCAGCGCTGCAGACAGACCCTGCTCGGCGAGCACAACTGTCCCCCGCGCAGGCCCGCGTGGCCGATGGAGTGCTGGCCGGTCAGACGGACTCGCAGATCGCCAGAGCGCTCGGCCGGTCGCCGCGAACGGTGTCGAACCTGCTCCGCCAAGCCTACACCCGCGCAGGCGTGCACGACCGCGTGAGCCTCACGCGCTGGCTCACGGGAGCCTGATCAGCACGTTCGCGGATCAGTCGGCTTCGAGCAGCGTGACGGTGCACTCGTAATGCGGCGACGAGAGGTCGAGCGTCTCGACGGTGCCGGTGACTTCGTCGAAGCGGCCCAGCGCGATGGGCACGCGGCCTCCGGTGAGCGCGCTCAAGGCCATGAGCGGAATCCGCGTCGCGAGGTCGCGCGCGGTTGGAGCGGTCGCCTTCTTCATGAACGAGACGCGGCCGGTGAACTGCCACAGGCTCGAGAAGCCGCGCTCGCGGGTGCCGGCGTCGAACCGGACCGACCCGAGGCGGGTGCGCGCCGTGTCCATCACCCAGGTGTCGAAGGGCTTCACGCCAGAGGGCTCTTCGAGCCGCAGCTCGAGCACACTGCCATCGGGAGCCTGCGTGAGCGCGACGGTGGTGACGAGCGCGGTGCCGGCCCGACCGTCGGCGAACTCCTGAAACCGTGCGCCCGCCGAGAGGAACTGCACGAAGTTCGACATCTCGGGCGAGCCCGCCTGCGCCTGCCGCATGAGTGACTCGGGTTGCTCGATGGCGGGGTTCCAGCCGGGCGGCGTCTCGTAGGGAGCGCCGGTCTTTCCGTAGCGCTCAGCGCCCGCTTGCCACGCGTCCTTGAGCGCGGTGGCGACAGCCTTCGGGTCGTCGAGGCCGATGAGGTCGGGCACCTCGTCGGTGGCAGCGGCGAGCTCGCGCTGCAGGTCGGTGTAGTGCGGGTCGACGATGCCGTTGGCCACCCGCGCTCGGCGAAGCGTCTGGCGGGCCCAGCCGTCGACGCGGTCGTGCACGCGTTCGGATTCTTCGGCGAGTCGCTCGGCGTCGGTGGGTTCGTCTCCGGGGTGGAGCGTTCGGCCCGAGGGCTCTCCGCCGCCGACTTCCGGACCGAGCACGTCGTCGCGCGGGGTGAGAATGCTCGGAGCAGGGCGAGCGGCTTGTGCTTCGAGGGCAGGCGCTCTGGTGGCGCTGGGAGTTCCTTCGACCGTCGCTGGCGGTTGGGTCGTGGTGCGAGTTGCGCTGCCCGTTGCGCTCGCGGATCCTCCGACGGCTGGCGCTCGCGTCGTGCTGCGAGTTGCGCTGACCGCTGCGCTTGCGGCGCCTCCGACGGCTGGTGCTCGCGTGCTGCGAGTTGCGCTGACTGCTCCTGCAGACGGACCGGGGAGCTGTGAAGCACGTGGTTGCAGCGAAGCAACTGGCGTCGCGTTCGCCGCGGCACTCTTCGCCATGAGCGCGTCACGCGATGGCGGCACGTCGGTGTCGACCCAGACGAGCGCGGCGGGATTGATCAACGGCGGTGACTTCGGAGTCGGTCTCTCATCGACGAACTTCACGACGACGACATGGGCGAGCGCCGAGAGCGCGAGCGCGAACAGCCCCTGTCGAAAGCGCCCCATCGGCGAGCGTACGGCGGAGCGCGCAGACGATTGCTCACGATATCGGCGCAGCGCCTCGCCGTGCCGGGGAACTCAGCGGCACGAAGTCGTTGCCCGGCGTGTCGCGCGCGTCTCGTCGCGGCGCTGAACGGCCTCGAGGTCCGCGTCGAAGGCCGTTTCGTCGAGGTCGATGCTCACTCGTGAGTGAAGGTCGTTCAGCGCGTCGAGAGGCAGAGAAACCGCGGTCCGCGCGGATTCGTCGCCCGTGCGTGTCGCGTTGCCATTGTCGCGTGAAGGTCGTTGAACGAGTCGAGAGGCAGAGAACCCGCGGTCCGCGCGGATTCGTCGCCCCTTCGTGTCACGTTGAGCTGTGTCGCGTTGCCACTGTCGCGTGAAGCTCGTGAACGAGAGGCAGAGAACCCGCCGCCCGCGCGGATTCGTCGCCCGTGCGTGTCACGTTGCCACTGGTCGCGTGAAGGTCGTTGAACGAGTCGAGAGGCAGAGAACCCGCGGTCCGCGCGGATCCGCCCGTGCGTGTCACGTTGAACTGTGTCGCGTTGCCACTGGTCGTTGGACGAGTCGAGAGCCAAGGAACCCGCGGTGCGCGCGGATCCGTCGCCCGTGCGTGTCACGTTGAGCTCCGTCTCGTTGCCACTGGTCGCGTCAAGGTCGTTCAGCGAGTCGAGAGGCAGAGAAACCGCGGCCCGCGCGGATTCGTCGCCCCTGCGTGTCACGTTGAGCTGGGTCGCGTTGCCACTGGTCGCGTGAAGGTCGTTCAGCGGTCGAGGCAGAGAACCCGCGGCCCGCGCGGATCCGTCGCCCCTGCGTGTCACGTTGAGCTCTGTCTCGTTGCCACTGGTCGCGTGAAGGTCGTTCAGCGAGTCGAGAGGCAGAGAACCCGCTGCGACGAATCCGCGCGGATTCGTGCGTGTCACGTCGAGCCGTGTCGCGTCGTGCCTCACGTTGAGTCAGGAGCCGCGCGCCACGACCTGCCAGTCACTGGGAACGGCGACGCCCGAGCGCCAGGGCGATCAGCAGCAGGCTGGGACTGAAGTCGCTCGTGGTGCATCCGCAACCCGTCGAGGAAGTGCCTCCGCCTGCAGCTCCTCCGGCGCTCGCCGTTCCTCCCGCGCTCGCCGTTCCTCCCGCGCTCGCAGTTCCACCCGCGCTCGCTGTTCCTCCCGCGCTCGCCGTTCCTCCCGCAGCCGTTCCACCCGCAGCCGCCGTTCCTCCCGCGCTCGCCGTTCCTCCCGCGCTCGCTGTTCCTCCCGCGCTCGCTGTTCCTCCCGCGTTCGCTGTTCCTCCGCCCGTCCCCGAGCTGCCGCCGCCCGAGCCGATGGTCGACATGCACGCGCCGGCGACGCACGATTGGGTGACGCTGCAGACCTGGCAGGCCGCTCCACGAGCGCCACAGGCCGTGCTGCCGGTGCCCGTCTGGCAGATGTCCGACGAGTCACAGCAGCCCGTGGAGCACGTCGACGCCGAGCACTGTCGGTTCGAAGTTCCGCAATCGAGGAAGGTCAGCGCAACGACACAGCAGAGGATTGATGAGCGCATGTCGTTCGGTTCAGGGTGCCATGAGCGATGCAGCGCAGGCCTGGCTGAGCGCTTCGGACAACGACAGGCACTGCACGAAGGCGTTCGACGCGGCCACCTCGTTGCCACTGGTGCACACGGGAGCGCGCTCCATGCAGGCGGCAATCTGGTCGAGGTACGTGCGGTCGGTCGTCGTGCACACGTCCCACGTGGCGGTGCACGCGCTCAGGTTGAAGTTCGGAGAGATCGTGAAGGTCCCCGGGCAGTTGGGACGTCCGCCGAAGAAGCGCGTCTGGGCGCCGAGCAACCGGTTGCAGAAGGCGGTTCCGTTCGCGGAGCCACCGCCCGTCCCTGAGGTTCCGCCACCGCCCGTCCCCGAGGTTCCGCCACCGGTGCCCGACGTTCCGCCACCGGTGCCCGACGTTCCGCCACCCGTCCCCGAGGTTCCACCACCCGTGACTGCGGTGCCGCCAGCAGAAGCCCCGCCGCCGGTGCTGGCCGTTCCACCAGCAGTGCTCGCAGCGCCGCCGGCACTCGCTCCGCCACCCGTGCCCGACGTGCCGCCGCCCGAGCCACTGATGTTCTGCATGCAGGCTCCGGCGACGCACGAGGCCGTCACACCGCACGCGGAGCACGCCGTTCCTTTCGAGCCACACGCCGAGGTCGAGCTGCCCGTTTGACACAGGCCGCTCGAATCACAGCAACCGGTCGGGCACGTGGTGGCTGTGCACCTCGGGGCCGTTCCACACGAGACCATCGAAGCGAAGATGAAGCCGACGGCCAGAGCGACGACGAAGGCGGGAGTGCGCATGGCTGGCCCTTAGGTGCTTTCGCACCGTGCCTCAACTCAGGGCTGTCGATAGCGAAGAGAGGCCGAGACGCCGACGATGGACACGGGCGACGTCGCGCTGAAGTTGGGGCCGGGCCGGCGCAGCTCGAAGATGAGGCTGCCGAGGTCGGCGAACGCCTGCTCGAACGAGCGCCCCGCGAGCGCAGCGACCTCGAGACGGGTCGTCGCCATGTCGAACGTACCGACCTGCACGAGGCCCTGGCTCGTCCACAGCGAGACGGTGGTGGGGCCAGACACCGAGCGCGCCTCGAGGACGAACTGGTCGATGACCATTCCGGGCGAGGTATTCGACGGCGGCGTCCAGTGGAGCATCACCGCCGGGTACTCCTGTGCCCACGAGTACTCCCACGCCTCGGGGAACTCCTTGTCCCAATCCTCGACGACGCGGCCACCGGCCAACCACACCGTGGCGCGCGTGAGGTCGGGCACCACCGCAGGCAGCATGCGTGGTCGCGGAAGTCCCACGCCCTCGCGCGAGGCCACCTCGACACGACGCAGCCCCGCTCCCTGAGACGACAGCACCACGGGCGCCTCGACCGGCGGTTGCAGGGGGTCGATGGTGAAGTCGAGGCCGACGGACGATTGCACCGAGATGGTGAAGGGAGCCCACCAGTCGCCGGTGAGGGGCTCGGGCACGAAGGACGACCCCGACGTGCTCAGCGGGAGTCTCGGTTGACGCGCCCAGCCGGCATCACCCGCCCACACGAACACGCCGTTGCTCAGTGCCAGTCCACCATCGCTCTTGAGCTCGAACTGTCCGGCCGAGGCCAGTCCGCCGTCGACGAGCGGGAGCAACGAGGGCGCGGCGATTGCGTCCATCGTCGTCCAGCGTTTGTTCCCGACCAGGACCTGGTTGCTCCAGCTCGTGGTGGAGAAGGGGCCGTTGGGTTGAGCGCCGACGACGTCGAGCCGCTCGCTCCCGAACATGGCGGTGCGCTGCAGCGTCGCGCAGGGAACGCCCGAGTCGACGGCCTCCCAGACCCCCTTTCCCCACTGCGCCTCGACACAGGTGATGCTGCTGACGTCCTTCAGGTTGCGGTCGGGCTTGAGCCCCGCCGTGCAGGTGTGGCGAACGTTGACGGCCTTCGAGTCGGTCCACGTCGTGACGTCGACGAAGCAGTCGGCCTTCGGCACGGTGGCCACGCCCGCGATGGAACGCCAGCCACCATTCGCCCAGACCTGCGAGTGGAAGGCATTGTCGATGGTGCCCCACACCAGCGCGGGAACCTGGCGGCCCTCGAAGGGAATCATCGCTCCGGCCGCGTTCTGAATGTTCGTGGCGAGGGTGCCCGCGTCTCCGAGCATCGAGGTCGAGACACCTCCGTCATCGAGGAACTGGAGCAGGCCCGTCACGCCTGCATCGAGGCGGTTGGCGAGGAGCAGGACGTCACCCGTGCGCGGCACCAAACAGGCCGCCTGAACGGCGAAGCCAGCGTCGAACGCGAGGGCAGGCGAGAGCGGCCCTCCATCGAGGGGACCCGTGCTGATGGAAGAAGCGCCCACCGCGAAGAGCCGGCCCGAGGGCTCGTCGGCGAACAGCGCGGTGACCGGCACCGAAGGCGCGTCGGCGAAGCGAGTCCACCGCGAGCTCTCGCTCCACCTTTGAATCTGCGGCGTCGCGGCGCTCGAGAACCAGCCGAGCAGCGTGCCGTCCGAGAGCATCGTTCCTGCGGGAGTGCTCATGCTTCCCGTGCCGACCGGCTGAGCCCACCCGCCATCGAAGTACCAGGGTGGGTTGGCCACCACGACGAGCTGGCCACCGGGAGTCGTCAGCGGGGCGAGCGCTCCAGTCGCTCCGCCGCGGGTGTTCGCGACAGTCCACTGGCCGTCGTAGCGCGCGATGACACTGCCGTTGGACGAGACGAGCACGACGGCTCCGGTGTGGCGGTCGATGGCGAGGCGGCGCCCAACGCCCAGTGACGGCGTGTTGGCCACTGACACGAGCCGCAGGTGGTCCTCGTCCCAACGGAGCAGCCGTTCACCGTCCGTGACCCACACCGTGCCGCGGAGAAAGTCAGTGACGCAGCCACCACTTCCGCTGCGGTTGACGGGCACCAGCTCTCGCCAGTCACCCACGCTCGAAAGAAGGAGACCGCCGGCATCGGCTGCGAGCGCTGACGAGACGTCCTGGCCGAGGGGCAGCGGGCCACCCGTCGGGAGCGGGCGTTTGAAGGCACGGCTCGGGTTCGTTTCGGAGGTCGCGACCGAGGTGCGTACGAGGCCGTAGAGGAAGTTCGTCTCGGTGACGAGCTGGCCCGTGGACTCGTTGCACGCGTCGTCGACAGCGGTCGCGTAGAGGGTGGGGCGGTCGACGAAGGGGAACTCGACGGTGGCGGGGCTGCCCGCGTCAGGGCGCAGAAAGCCGAGCGGGCTCAACGGCGTCGACGTCGCCGAGGCGAAGAGCCAGGTCCCGTCGATTGGCTGGGAGACGCGCAGGCGAGAACCAGTGAAGCCACCAGGTGCGCTGGGCCACGGCGCGCGCTCGAGCACGAAGGCGCCGCGGGTCGAGGTCACGGGCGGTTCGGGAGGAATCGTGTCGATGGTGAGCGGCGGGCCGATGAGCTGCAGGGGCTTCGTGGCCGTGTTGCCGAGCACGTCTCGCGCCGAGACCTCGAGCGCGCACGCGGAGTCGACCGGGCCCAGGCCTGTCGTGTCAGCGACGAAGAGGAAGGGCTGCTCTCGGGAGTCGGTGTGAAAGCCAAGCAGCGCGCCGCCATCGACGACGCAGTTCAGCGACGGCACGCCGGTGTCATCGAGGTCTTCGTCGAAGGCGATGCTGACGAGGGCCTGACCGCCCGTGCCCAGCGAACGAACCGAAGGCAGCGGGCAGCCCGTGCGCGGCACCAGCACGAGCGAGGTCCGGCCCGGCTGTGGCGGCGCGAAGTCGAGACGCACCGAAGGCAGCGCGAGCTCGGGTGAAGCGCGCGCCGTCGTTCCCACGAGCTTCACCGTCGCCAGAAGTCGCGCTCCCTGCTCGGTGCCGTCGACGGTCGTGCGCGCCACCCAGCCATGTTCGGCGCCCGAGGGCTCTGCGGTGATTCGTCGAAGAGGTGAGGCGAGCCCGTCGAGCACCGAGACCACCGGTGCCTGGAGCAGGTCGGCGGATGCGACGAAGCTCCACTCGACGAGGTGGCCGGCGTTGGTGAGCTCCGGGCTGACGGCGCTGGAGAGCAGTGAGGGCGCGTCGCCAGTCAGCTTCGTCAACTTCACGCACCGCTTCAGCTCGGGAACGCAGCGCCACAGCTCGGTCGGGCAGTCGCGGTCAGTGACGCAGCTGATGTCGGCGTCGTCCGGCACCTTGTCGACCATGAAGGTGCACGAGCTGAACGCGAGCAGGGCGGCAAGGACGCGCATCGCGGTGGATGATGGCACGACCCGAGGCTGGCGCTGGTGTGGGTCAGCGTGTGGGCGGAGGCGACTGCGGGCCGGGGACGAAGCCGGGTTGTGGCCCCTTCGCTTCGAGCGTCGGCGCCTTCGGGTCGACCACCACCTTCGCGAGGCCGTCGTCGTCGAGCTTGAAGCGCGCGTCGGCTTTGAGCTTCTCGAGCAGCGCGCGGTATCGCTCCTGGCGGGTTTCGTTGAGCAGCACCTGACGAATCGACGCGCTGGCCTGCTCGAGCGACAGGTTGAGTGCCTGCTGACGGCCCTGCAGTTTGATGACGTGCAGCGCCTTCGCCGTCTCAACCAGCTCGGGCGCCACGTCGCCGATGCGCTCGAGCTTCTCGCTGGCGGCCTTCACCTCCGGCCCCAGGCGCGTCACGAGCTCTTCGTCCGACAAGAAGCGCAGGTCGCCATCGAGCACCTTCGTCGACGGGTCTTCGGAGTGCTCACGCGCGAGCTTGCCGAAGCCGGCGTAGTCCATCGGCGCGAGCGCCTTCGCCTGGGTCAGCACGTCCATCGCCTGCGCGCGGTGCTCCTTCGAGAACGCCACGTGCGCGAGCCGCGTCATCGCCGGCTTCACGTAGTCGTCGTGGTGCGCGTCGTAGTACTGCTTCACCTGCCCATCGCTGATGGCCTCGGCGCGTTCGTCGAGCTCCTGCTTGAGCAGCTCCTGCACCATCACGCGTTTGGCGGCTTCGACGACGTCGGGGTCGTTGTGCAGCCCGCGGCGAATCGCTTCTTGCGAGAGCAGCTCGAAGCGCGCGAGGCCTTCGACGTAGTCACGGCGCTGCTCGAGCGTCTGGTAGCGGGCGCGCGCGTACGGGTTCATCTCGGCGAAGCGCTGGTTCAGCTCGGCGACGGTGATGGTGTCGCCCGCGAACGAGGCAGCGGCCGGCCCCTGGTTGGTGCCTGGCGGCGTGGCGCGGTGGAAGTCGACCGGCGTGCCTGCCGGCTTCGAACACGAAGAGAGAATGACGAGCGCGAGGGGCAACCGTCGGAGCATGGGCGCGAGGTAGCACAACGGCGGCTGGAGTCGCCCGCGTCACCGTGGTCCGCTCGTCGCCATGAGCGCACTGGTCCTGCTGACGCTGCTCCTCGGGGCAGACCCCACCTGTCGAGCCGACGCCGACTGCGTGATGGCGACGGCGTGTTCGTGCGCGTGTTGTCCCGAGCTGCCGCGTGCCGTGACGAAGGCCGAGGCGGAACGGTTGCTCCAGCAGTGCGCGAAGCTGGGGGACTGCCCGATTCGAAGCTGCCCCGAGGTCGAGTGCCGGTTGCCTGATGCGTCGTTGATGGCCGCGTGCCGCAACGACCGGTGTGTCGAGGTGAAGAAGCCGCTCCCGGCCGAGGGCTGTGTCACCGACGCCGACTGCACCATGGCGCGGGACTGCGGCTGCGGCTGTTGTCCGTCGCCGACGGTTCCGATGACGACGAAGGCAGCGCTCGAGGTTCGGCAGAAGTGCGCGCGGCTGGGGCCCTGTGGCCGCGACCCGAAGCAGTGCGCGGGAGAGACCTGCGTGCCCGACGTTCCCGGCACCGCCGTCTGTCAGGCGAACGTCTGCATGCGCGCGCCGCGGCAACGGCCCGTGCTCGATGCTGGAGTGCGGTGACTGGTTGTGCTTTTGCTGCCCGCATGAGCCGGTTGCCTTTGGTCTTCGCGCTGATCAGCACCTCGGTGTTCGCGCAGGTGCCCGCGTCAGACCTCGAGCAGGTGTGGCTCGAGCCGGGCGGCCGTGGCTCGTTGTGGGTCGGCAATGGCCAGACGCTCAAGGGTGGCCAGTTTCGCGGCGGCGCGTCGCTCACGTTCGGCTACGCCCCGATGCGCTCGACGAACAACCGCACCCTCGTGTCGGACCGCTTCGGGCTGCAGGTGTTCGCCGCGCTCGGCCTCTTCGACTGGCTCGAGGTCTCGGCCGTCATTCCCGCGACGATGTACCAGCGCGGCTCCACCGAGCTTCCCGTCTCGCAGGCAGGCCTGAGCAACCCGTGGGTGAACGTTCGCATCCCCATCTGGACGGATGCGACCAAGCCACTCCTCCTCTCGGCTGGCCTCGGTGTCGGCATTCCCGTCGGCACGGGCGCGGCGCTGGGCAACGGCGGCATCGAGTTCGCGCCACGCATCACCGCGGGCCACGTGTTTCGCGAGCTGCAGTTCGGCGTCGAGCTCGCGGGCGTGCTGCGGCCCACCGTCGACTACTCCGGGCTCACCGGCAACGCGCTCGACACCAACGGCTCGCAGGTGTCGCTGTCGGCGATGATGACGTCGGTCTCGCTCGACGGGCCGCGTGGTGAAGGCTCGATTCGCGTCTTCACGCCGCTCACCGGCAACCGCATCGGCGTCGAGGCGCTGCTGGGCGTGCGGTGGCTCGTCGGTGACGTCGAGCTGTTCGCCGCGGCAGGGCCCGGTCTGTGGGGAGAGCCGACGACGCCCCAGGCCCGCGCGTACCTCGGCGCTGCGTTCTCGAACGCGAAGCCCACGCGCCCTGCCTGCATCGAAGGCCTGCCCTACGAGCTCGCCGAGTGCCCCGACCTCGACCGCGACGGCGACCGCGTGCCCAACTCGCGCGACGAAGCGCCGCTCGAGGCCGAAGACCGTGATGGTTTCCAGGACGACGACGGCAAACCCGACCTCGACAACGACACAGACCAGGTGCCCGACGCGAAGGACCGCTGCATGAACGAGCGCGGGCCGGCCGAGAACGAAGGCTGCCCCGACCTCGACGGCGACGCCGACGGCCTCATCGACCGCAAAGACAAGTGCCCCGCGCAGCTCGGCATCGCCGAGAACGAGGGCTGCCCCGACGTCGATGGTGACGTCGACGGCATCGTCGACCGGTTGGACCTCTGCCCCACCGTCACCGGCGCGACCGAGAATGGTGGCTGCCCGTGGCCCGACACCGATGGTGACGGCGTCGTCGACCGCGAAGACAACTGCCCGAAGGACTCCGGCACGCGGCTCAACCAGGGCTGCCCCGTCGAGAAGAAGCAGCTCGTCGTCATCACGCCCGAGCGCCTGCTCATCAAGGACAAGGTCTTCTTCGACAACGGGAAGGCGAGCATTCAGAAGCGCTCCACCGCGCTGCTCGACAACCTGGGCGCCGTGCTCGTCGAGCACGCTGAGCTCAAGAAGCTGCGAGTCGAAGGCCACACCGACAGCGCCGGCAAGGCCGAGGTGAACGTGAAGCTTTCGCAGGCGCGCGCCGACGCCGTGAAGGCGGCCCTGGTGCAGCGTGGCGTCGAGGCGTCGCGGCTCGAGGCGGTGGGCTACGGCAGCGAGAAGCCGCAGGACACGAACGACACCGCCGAAGGCCGCGAGGCAAACCGGCGCGTCGAGTTCACCATTCTGCCGTAGTCGTCGCGAAGACGGCGAACCGCGGTTGAGTTCACCACCTGCCCGTAAGACAGTCGGCCTCTGATGTCTGAGGTCGACCTCCTCGACAGGAGCACCTTCGTCACCCGCTTCGGCGCGAGCGACGTGCGCGAGCCCGTGCTGGGACGGCTGCATCTGCTGCTGTCGACGCAGCCCGAAGGCGACCAGGACGCCGTCATCGAGTGGCTCGAGGACGTGGTGGGGTGGGTGTTCGAGCGCGGCAGCGTGCCGAGCCGCCGCGAAGGCGAGGCCGAGCGTGACGCGCGCCTGCGCGTGCTGCTCGAGGTCTTCGACGAGGTGCCGAAGACGCGTGAAGGGGTGCGCGCGGTGCTGACGGCCCTCGTGCAGCGCGTGTCGTCGACGTCGTTGCTCGGGCAGGTCGGGCTTCCGCGGCAGCCGGGCATGGGCCGTGAAATCGTCACCCGCTTCTCCGACAACGTGATGCCGGCGCCTCCGGTGGGCAACGACCTGGGCCGGTTGCTCGAGCGGCTCTTCACCCGCCGCGCCTCGGTGACGTGGTTCCTCGGGTTGGCGCAGCCGGTGCGAACGCGCCTCGAGCGCGCGCTGGGGCTCGACCAGGCGCCCATCGACGCGATGCTGCTGAAGGGCGCCAGAGAGGCCTCGCTCAACCTCGCCACGCAGGTGTCGGCCATCGGGCTGCAGCCGCTCGTGCAGCAGGCGTCAGGGCTCGCGCCGTCCGAATCTCCTTTCGTGCGCCTGACCTCGCAGGTGCTGGCCCTGGTGAACGGCAGCGGCGCCGCAGAGCCCGTCGACGCGTGCCTGCGCGACTGCCGCGAGGTGCTCAAGCTGGTGCACGACGGGCTCGACGAGACGGGCATCAGCCTCGACCTCGTCTTCGACCTCGAGCGTGCACGCGCCATGCTGGGCCGGCTCGAGCGCCTCGTCTCGGTGCTGAGCGATGACGAAGCCCGCCGAGAGGTCGCGTGGACGCAGCTCGAGAAGGAGCTGGTGACCGGCCTCATCGAGCAGAAGAGCCTGGCCTCGTTGTGGAAGTCGACGACGACGCTGCTCGCGCGCCGCATCGCCGAACGCACCTCGAACTCGGGAGAGCACTACCTGACGAAGACGCGTGCCGAGCAGCACGGCATGTTCGACTCGGCCGCGGGTGGTGGCGCGCTCACGGCCTTCCTGGTGTTGCTCAAGTTCTTCATCTCGTGGGCGAAGCTGCCGCTGCTGCTCGACTCGGTCTTCGTCGGCCTCAACTACGCGTGGGGCTTCGTGGCGATGCAGTTCGCCCACTTTTCGCTCGCGACGAAGCAGCCCTCGATGACGGCGGCCACCCTCGCTGGAGGCATCGAGGAGCGCCAGGGCCAGGACACCTCGCTCGACCCGCTCGTCGACCTCGTGGCCCGCGCCTCTCGCACGCAGCTGGCGGCGCTCGTCGGCAACGTCGGCACCGTCATTCCCGTCGTGGTGCTCATCGACGTCATCGCGCAGTTCACGGTGGGCCGGCACGTGCTCGACGCCGAGACGGCGCACAAGGTCGTCACCGTGCATCACCCCTTCACGAGCGGCACGCTGGTGTTCGCGGCTGCGACGGGCGTGTGTCTGTGGCTCGCCTCCATCATCGCGGGGGCCGTCGAGAACTGGTTCGTGGTGAACGAGCTGTCAGGCGCGCTGGCGTCGAACCGGTGGCTGCGGCGACTGGTGGGGCGTGAGAAGGCGCGCACGTTCTCGCAGCGCGTGATGACGCAGATTGCCGCGTTCGGAGGCAACGCAGGGTTTGGCATGTTGCTGGGGTTCATGCCGTTCGGCTTCAGGTTGGTGGGCCTGCCGATGGAGGTGCGGCACGTCACCTTCGTGATGGGGCAGCTCACCTATGCGGGCCTCTTTCACGGGGCCGAGCTGGTGCGGGTGCCGGGCTTTGGCTGGGCGCTGCTCGCCGTGCCGATGGTGGCGAGCATCAACTTCGCGGTCAGCTTCACGCTGGCGCTCGTGGTGGCGCTGCGCTCGCGCGGGCTGGGTGTGGGGGCGCAGCTCTCGCTCGGGCGCGCGGTGCTGCGGCGGCTGTGGACCGACCCGAAGCCCTTCTTCCTCGCGCCGAAAGACGAAGGAGCACCGTGATGAGAGTCGTGCTGGCTGGGCTGTTGGCGTCGTCGTTCGCCTGGGCCGACGTGCCGTCGAGGCCGCTGAAGGTGGGCTGCTCGAGCGACGCCGAGTGTGTGATCTCGACGTTCTCGGGGTGCTGCTCGGGCAACTGTTGCCCGACGTCGACCGCGTGGCTGCGCACAGAGCTCCAGCAGCAGCAGCGGCGCTGCGCCATCGTCGACTGTGCCGTGCCTGAGTGCACCTCGCCGTGCCCGAGAGTCGACGAAGGCCCGAAGGTGGCGGTCTGCGTGGCTGGCCGTTGCGAGGCGCGCGACCGCGGCGAGTCGGCCAACCCCGACTTCTGCGCGGTGGACTCCGACTGTGTGTCGTCGACGTTCAGCGGGTGTTGTGGCTCGTGCTGCCCGACGCAGCCCTTCGCGGTGACGAGAACGCGAGCGACGCTCGACTCGCAGAAGTGCCGGGCCGTGCGCTGCGCGAGGGAGCCGTGTGAGGGCATCGCGTGCGCCCAGGTGATGCCCTCCGAGATTCAGCCCGTCTGCAGGGCCAATCGCTGCGTCGCGGAGCGCCGGGAGGTCGTCGTTCCTCCACCACCTCCGCCTGTGGAGTGCAGCGCCGACCGCGACTGCGGCGTCGACTTGAACCCTTCGCCGGGCGACGCGTGCTGGTCGTCTCCGTGTGGCTGCTGTCCGGCGGCGCGCGCGGTGCCGGTCGAGCAGGTGCGTCCACCGCCCGTGCGAAAGTCCCCGACGGGCAAGGGGAGCCCGTTCGGTCTCTCGCAGGGCAACTCGGCGAACCCCCCGTCGTGCGGAGCGTGCCCGGCTCCAGTCTCTTCGACAGCCGCGTGTTCGACCGGCCGCTGCGTGCTGCGCCCGAACGTCAGGCCTCGCTGAACGCGAGCAGCACGGCCGTCGCGTCGACGCGCCAGTGTGAAGCGGCAGAACGGAGCAGAGCCTCGAAGGCCTCACCCTCGGCGTCGAACAGGGTGTGCACCAGCCGCGTGCCGTCGTCGTGGGTCCACACGCCGGGGGTACAGAGGAGCACACGGTCGCCCGCGCTCACGCTGCAGGAGGTCTCGTCGATGGTGAGTGGGCCGACTCCCAACAGTGAGGTGCAGACGTCGCGCAGATGAGGGGCCGAGACGTCAGCCTCTCCCCTCGCGAGCATCACGCTCTGCAGGGTGTGGTCATTCAGGAGCAGTTCGATGGCTGCGTCCCGTCGACGCCACGCGCGACACGCACCCGCCTGGACGAGCGTGAGCGTGTTCCCGGCGAAGGCGCAGGCCGTCACCGAAGCGGCGAAGTGCGCGAGCGAGCGGCCGCGCAGGTGTTGCCAGTGCGGCGGCCGCACGAGGTCAGCCGTCTTCGCCGATGCACTCAGAGGGTTTCGCTCGGACTGTTTCACCCGCTCCAACTCGAGGTCGAAGGTCGAAGCAAGACCACGCAGGTGGTGATCCGCCGCCTCGAGCCCCGGTCGCAGCCCGCCCGCCAGGAACGCGCGCACGAACGCGTCGAGCGCCAGGTCGATGCCAAACGGCGCGTGGTAGCCGCCATAGCGGGGACCCGAGGCGTCGGCGACGATGGCCAGCCCCACCGCCGGCTCCAGGCGAACTCGATCGTCATTCCCCCCTTCGGCCCAGCCGCCCGCGACGCTGGCCGCGGTCATGGAGCATCGAAGGACCACTCGTCATTCACCCCAGACGAACCGCTGCGCCCGGCCACCGACGTAGCCCACCTTGCGCACGATGTTCGCGAAGGCCGAGTTCGAGTCGTCGACCCGCACCGTCAGCCTCGGCAGCGACGAGAGGAGGAAGCGGGAGATCTGGCCCACGCACAACGTCGCCACGCCCTTGTGCCGCGAGTCGGCCGAGGTGAAGACGCCCTCGAGCTCGGCGCCGAACTGCGAGCGGCTGCCGATGTCGAGCTTGAAGATGAGCTTGCCGTTCTCTTCGAGCACGTAGGTTCGTTTCGTCATCACGCGCTGCTTCACGCGCACCGCGAAGCCCTCGGCGTCGTCCGCCAGTGGGTCGCGCTCATGCATCTCCTTCACGCACGTCGCGGCCAGGGGCACCAGCTGCGGCAGGTCGGCTTCGGTCGCCACGCGCAACAGCGGGTTGGTGAAGGGCCCGAGGTCGTCGGCAGACACGGAGTAGAGGCGTTGCGTCTTCGAGAACTTCACCTGCGCGTTCAGGTTCTGCACCAGCACGTCGACGAGCATCTTCTCGCCGATGCACGCCTTGAGCTGCACCGTCGCAGCCAGCGTGCGCGCAATGTCGGTGATGGCGCCCATCGGCCCCGCGGAGGGTATGACGAGCCCTCCAGAGCCACCCACGAAGACGACGGCGTTGAGCTCACCTTCCGTGAAGCGCCCGTGAAAGGCGAACGGTGCCCGCTCGGGGTCACAGACGACACCGAACTCCTCGAGCACGCCGAGCAGGTACAGGTTGTGGGTCGGGTCCTTCGCGAGGAGCTGTTTGAGCGCCTCGAGGTGCTTCGGCCCGAGCTGCTCGATGGTGTGCCGCATCGGAAGGGACTGGGACTGTACCGTCAGTCTCGCGACGGGTCGAAGATGAAGGTGTGAATCGCTGGTTGAAACGTCTCGACTCCAGTCGGAGCGAAACGCACCTCGTCGAACACGTCCTCCACGCAGGCACCGATGAGCGGGTTGGTGAGCCCGGGCACGTGCACGCCGGCGAACCCTCCGTCGGGCGTCGGCGTGAAGCGCACCTCGAGCCGTTGGGGCGCCTTCAGGTGCGCGCGCTCGTCACGGAAGCAGAGCATCACCTCGGGGGTAACAGCGGCGAGCGGCGCGGCGAGCTCCTTCGGGACAGGCGCGGCCGCGGTCTGGGTTGAACCGGCGTCCACGACGACGAGGACTGGCGGCTCCGGTGGGGCGACTGGCGCGATGACCTCTGGCTTCGAAGGAACGACGACTGGCACGGCGGGCGATGGAGGCTCCTGACGCAGGAACAGCAGGCCCAACACCACGAGCACGCCGAAGGGCACCAGCACGCCGAGAATGATGAGCAGCTCGCGTCGCATCACCGCACCAGGGCCAGCAAGTCGTCGTCGTGCACCACCGTCGGTTCGCGCCGCACCCGGTCGAGTGAGAAGCCGCGCACCAGCTCACGCGCCGTGACGGGAGCTCCGTCGCCCAGCCCGCTCCACTTCGCGAGCAGCCCGAGAATGGCCTCGGCCGAGACGCCGCGCTCCCTCAACCCGGCAGCCGTCGTCGCCCCATCGCGTTTCGCGAGCCGCTTGCCATCGGCCTGCAGCAGCAGCGGCACGTGCGCGTACGAAGGCGCGGGAAGCTGGAGCGCGTCGAGCACCTGCAGCTGGCGCGGCGTCGACGAGAGCAGGTCGTCTCCTCGCAGCACGGTCGTCACGCCGCTCGCCGCGTCATCGACGACGACGGCCAGCTGGTAGCTCGCCACGCCGTCGGAGCGCTGCACGATGAAGTCACCGATGGCGTGCTCGACGTCCTGCTCGAAGGGGCCGGCGAGCTCGTCGACGAACCGCACCACGCCGGGCGCCACGCGAAACCGAACGCTCGCCTGTCGTCCCGGCTTCGGGCTCGCACCGCTGCGACACGTGCCTGGGTAGACGGGACCTTCTTCGCCCACGTGAGGCGCCGACGCGGCACGCGCGACCTCGGCTCTCGAACACGTGCACTCGTACGCGCGGCCCTGACGACGAAGCTGCTCGAGCGCGGCGCGGTACACGTCGGCGCGCCGCGATTGATGGAGCACCTCTCCGTCCCAGTCGAGGCCCAGGAACTCGAGGTCTTCGAAGATGCCGTCGACGTGCTCGGGCTTCGAGCGGTCAGGGTCGAGGTCTTCGATGCGCAGCAGAAACCGGCCACCACGCGCGCGAACGTCGAGCCAGCCGAGCAGGGCGCTGCGCAGGTTTCCGAGGTGCAGCCGTCCCGTCGGGCTCGGCGCAAACCGGCCGACAGGCGAGGTCACTTCTTCTTGAGCGGCGCGCGAGGACCGAGCGGCTTGCGGGGGCCGTCGTCTTTGCCCGGCTCCTTGCCGGTGCCTTCGATGCCCTCGAGCGCGTCGGCCGCTGCGGCCTTGCCAGGCACCACGCCGTACTTCACCTCGGCCACCTTCGCCGACTGGCCGACGAGGTCGAACGAGACGCTCGCGGGCACCTTCACGGCCTCGCCAGTCTGGGCGCCCTTCTTCGCGACCTCTCCGGCGAGGTTGTAGAACTCCATGCCGGCGTTCAGCAGCTCGGCGTCGAAGGTGGCGCGGGGCAGGCGCCGCACTTCGTTGGCCGCCACGGCGTAGACGAAGCTGTCGAGGATGAGTCCCTTGCCGACCTTCGTCGACAGGCCGCCGAAGATGAGCAGGTCGGCGTTGGTGGTGCCGGCGTACTCCTTCGCGGCGGTGAGCGCGTCGGGGTCGATCTTGTTCTGCGCGACGGCGGCGAGCAGGCGCGACTCCGGGTCCTTCGAGGCGCTCGTGGCGCGCACGTTGGCCTGCTTGCCAGACGAGACCTCGACGACGCCGCCCTGAAGCTCGCCGTTCGGCAGCGACGCTCGCCAGAAGTGCAGCCCGGGAGGGACGTCTTTCACGGTGAGCGGCGAGGAGCCGAGCGCGAGGCCGTCGATGAGGATCGCTGCGTTGCCGGGGGTCGACTCGACCACGAGCTGGCCCTTGCTGCTCTCCTTCACGGCCTTGCGGGTCTCGGTGACGACGCGCGCGAAGAGGGCCGAGGTGGCTGCGAGCGGCAGGTCGCGGTCGGGCGCGAGGGCGAGCGCGGTGGTGAGGCTCTTGAGGCCCTCTTCGTCGCGGCCGGTGTTGTACTGAACGGCCGAGAGCAGCGCGTACGCGTCGACGACCTCGGCGATGTCGGTGATGGCCGAGGCGTTCTTCTGGAACAGCGCGATGGCCTTGGTGAGCTCCTCGTCGGCGAGACGGAACTTCTTCTTGCCGCGCAGCTCCTTCGCGTCGTCGACGGCTTTGCGGGCGTCGGCGAGGGCATCGTTCGCGAGGTCGGCTTCCTTCTTCTTGCCTTCGACGAGCTCGAACTTCTCGGCGCTCTTGAACTCCTGGCTCAGCATGCCGACGGCCTTGATGCTGGCACGCGGGTTCACGTCGGCCGAGAGCAGGGCGAACGGCACCACCGAGAGCTTCTGCTTCGCGTCACCTTCCTGGGCGAACGCAGGCAGGGCGAGGAGCAGGGTGAGAGCGGGAGTCAGGCGACGCATGCCCGTGCTCCTACACGACTTTGGTGGGGCCATGCACGCGGAACGGCTGATCAACGCGGCGGGGTGGGGCATGCGGGTCGAACGTCTCGAACGGGCCGTCTGTTCAGTTCCGGCGCCTGCACGAACTGGGAGGCGTGCTCAGACGAAGAGGCCGGTTCCGTCGACGAACAGGAAGAACTCAGAGCAGCCCGTCACACTCGGGCGGCTTCGGCGAACCGCAGGTCTGCGCCAGCAACGCGCGCGCACACGCGGCCTTCTTCTGCGCCCGGCCGGAGTCGACCTCGACGCGCTTGCTCGTCTCCTGGCACTGCTTCGAGACGGCCTGGCAGCGATCTTTTCCGTCCTTCTGGCAGCTCGTGGCGTGGCACTGGGCCCCGGCCCACAGGTCGCACAACCATCGTTCGTTGTACGTGTTCGGGCGGGTGCCAGACGACGTGGAGACGAGGAGGGAAGCGGCAAGCGCTATCAGCATGTGATCAGTCTACCTCCATTCCGCGCGCGGCGAAGTTCTCGGCCAAACGCGCCCGCGTGGTACCCTCCGGTGTGTGCCGATGGACGACCTGACGCTGGAAGAGCTGAAGCACCTGCGGGAGCTGAACCGAACCGTCGACGACCTGCTCGAGGAGTCGCTCAAGCATCGCGAGAGCATCGAGAAGGCGTTCAACCGGCTCTTCCCGCCAGTCATGCACCTCATCGGCGCGCGCGGCATGTGCGTGACGACGCTCGACGAAGAGCTGGTCTCGACCACCTTCTCGCACGGCGAGTTCGACGGCGTGTTCCCGGGCACGCTGCTGACGGGCAGCCGCTGGGGCGTGCGGAAGGTCGAGAGCGGCCACACCTTCGTCTCCCAGCAGCTCGACGTCGTCGGGGTGCCGGTCGGCTCCATTGGCATTCTCTTCGAGGGTGACCGCACCGCAGACGCCGCGAAGTTGGCGCGCTCGCTCGAGACCATCGCCGAAGAGCTCGACACCGTGCTGGCCTCGGTTCAGACGGCGGCCGAGAAGCACCAGCTGCTCGTCACCATCAATCACTACCTGTCCAACCGTGTCTTCGAAGTCGGCATGGACGGCGCGGTGCGCGCCCTCTGCGAGAAGGTGAAGCTGCCCGGCTTCCTGTTGCTCTACCGCGACGCAGTGGAGTCGGGTGCGCTGCACTACCGTATGTACAAGTACGGTCAGCTCGAGCACGCCTCGAACGGTCGCCGGTTCACCAGGCTCGAAGATGCGATTCGGGCGTACGGCCCCAACATGGTGACGCCGAACGACAAACACCTCGCCGAGGTGCTCGGTGAGCGCAAAGCCGTCGAGACCGTGCTGATCAGCGGCGTCGGTGACTCGCACGCGCTCGGAAAGATCATGGTGTGGAGCGGCGGCGACGGCTTCTCGGCCTACACCGTCGACCTGCTGCGCCTGCTGGCCTCGACGCTGTCGCAGCGCCTCATCGACTACAACCGCGAGCGCATTCACCTCTCGCAGTTCTTCTCGTCGCAGGCCATCGACGAGCTGTTGAAAGACCCGGACTACGAGCGGCGCTACCTCGCTCCGCGCGCCGAAGAGGTGGGCATTCTCTTCGCCGACATCAACGGCTTCACGCGCATCTGTGAGCAGGTGCTCGAGCGGCCCGAGCGCATCGGCAAGTTCGTCGACGACTGGTCGGCCGAGGCGGTGCGCATTCTTCATCGGCACGGTGGCGTGTTCGACAAGATGGTCGGTGACTGCGTCATCGGCTTGTTCGGTCCGCCCTTCTTCAAGGACTCGCCGGGCGATCGCGCCGTCGCCACCATCAAGGCCGCGGCCGAGATTCAGGCCTTCACCCGCGACACCATGAGCGCGCACCCCGAGATCAGCCGGCTCTCGGAGATCCTCAAGATGCCGGGGCTCGGCGTCGCCATCGGCGTGAACCTCGCGGTCAGCTTCTGTGGCCTGTTTGGCCCGAACCGCAACTACACGAGCTTCTCCACCGGCATGAACCAGACGGCGCGGCTGCAGTCGCTCGGCGCGTTCCGCGAGACGCTGGTGATGAAGGAGGCGTGGGAAGCCTCCCTGCCGCTGAAGGACCCGGCGCTGGCGAAGTACACCATCGGTGCGCTCGACGAGACGCCCGTGAAGAACGTGGCGCAGCCGCTGCGGTACTACCGGCTCAACGGCATCTGATCAGGGCACGTCGAACGTCGCGCGCAGCAGCAGGCCGCCGACCGCGCTCGCGGCGTTGACGACGAACGCCCACTTGAGCGCGCACGCGACGCCGTTCGCGCGCAGCCACACCGTCTCGCCCACGACCGCGAAGACCTCGGCCGCTGCCACCATGCCCCAGTAGCCCCACGACAACGGGCAGAGGGCAGGGAAGACGAACCACACGATGGGGTGCGTGAGCGTCGACGCGAGGAACGACGTGGCCCACTGCCCGTGCGTGATGCGCAGGTAGAGCGGCACCTCGATGGCCTGGGTGAAGACGAAGCCGACGAGCCAGGCCCCGAACGCGCTCTCGAGAAACGCGGTCATGTCGAAGCGCGTCCATGCGCGAACCAGCGGGCCGCGATGGCGAGCTCGAGGTAGCCGTGAAACGCCGCGAGCTGCAGGTACCCGAGGCGGGCACCCGGGAGACTGAACGCGCCCCACACGGCGAGGCCGAGCGAGAGCGCGACGAAGACGAGCAGCGGCGCGAGCCCGAAGTCAGCCACCAGCGCGTCCCAGCTCGCGGCGAAGGTGCGTGGCGCCGGCCGTGGTCTCGCATCGTCAGGCACGAGCCTGAGCCACACGGCGTAGTGAACGGACTGCAGAAAGCAGAATGAGAGCACCAGCCGGCCCGCCAGCGTCGGGTCGAGGTTCGGCGTGATGCTCTCGACGAACTCGGTGAAGCTCGTGCCGGTCCATGGCGCGGTCCAGCCACCGCTCCAGGTGACGAGCGGGTCGAGCGCGCCGGCGAGAATGGCGATGGCGCCGCCCACGGTGAGGAGCGGAACCAACGCCATCGACTTCGTGCGCGACGTGAGGCTCCACCAGAGCATCACCGCGATGACGTTGTGCGCGTGCACGAAGGCGAGCTGAAAGCCGAGGGGCTCGAGATACGCCGCGGCCGTCAACGCGAGCCACACCACGCCCACCACGACGAGCCGCCACGACCAGCCAGCACCGAACACGGCCGGCACGATGGCCAGTACGCCGACCTCAGGCCCAGCGCCGAGTGACGTGGCGAGCAACGGCGCGCCCACCAGCACGAGGAGCCACGGCTTCAGATGGAGCTTCGGTCGCACCACGAGGTACCGCACGTCAGACACGAGGTGCGGCACGCCGAGAATCACGGGACCCAGCGCGAGGCTCCATAGCGGCACCAGGCCCGTGACGACGAAGGCGCTGACGACCGAGACCATGCCGAGCCACCACACGCGGCGCTGGCGATCGGCGAAGAGGGGACTGACCCACGGCGACGCGAACTTCAGAATCGCCGAGCGCAGCGAATCTGCCGGAGCGAGGAGCGCGCCCGACACGCTCACGCAGCAGCGCTCCGGCGGCCGCGGCTCACCAGCTTCGTCACGATGAGACCGAGCATCACCAGCATCAGCGCGCCCGCTGCGAAGAACGGAGGCGAGCTCGTCACGCTCGAACGCGCCGTCACGCTCGCCACGCACAGCAGCATCTCGACCTGCTTCGTCTTCGGAGGAACGCCCTCGCTGTAGTCGAGCCGGCCGACCATCTGCTTGAGACAGGTGCCGGGCTTTCCGTCATCGGTGGTGCACGCTGCGCCAGCCTGGCTGTTGCCACACTGCGACGAGTTCGACGGTGGAATGTCGGCGAGCGCGACGGTCGCGACGAACATCACTGCGAAGCTCAACGTTCTCATGGAGCGCTCCCGTACTTGCTCTTCTTCTTCCCGACGCCGGCGTCGGTCGCGGGCTCGAGGCACTTCAGGCAGTCGACGATCTTCTGCTTCGGGGGAATGCCGTCGCTGTAGTCGTTGCGGCTGCACTTCGACGCCGTACACACGCCCGCCGAGAGGCTCGCGCGGCACGCATCACCGGCCTTCTTGCCGCGGCACTCCGACTCGGTGTCGGAGATGAGGTCGGCGAAGGCGGCCGTCGAGAGCGCGAGTGCTGCGACGAAGAGAAGTCGTTTCATGAGGCCAACAGTCTGCCTCAAGCCTCGAGCCGCTGCTCCGTGTACTTCCGCGAGAAGTGAATCCACTTGCGGGCGTCGATCTCGACGAACCACTCGGCGTTGGGCACGTAGGTGAAGCGCTTCGAGACGAACTGCTCGAGCAGCTCGGCCGCCTGCATCGGCGACAGGCTCGGCCCGCGGAACGAGATGCGAATGAACGTGTCGAGCGTCGGCGTGATGTCGAGCGACGCGCACACCTGCACGGTGCCTACCTGACAGAGGTTCTCTTTGTTCACGCGCCGGGTCGGCAGCGCCCAGCGCTCGGGGTCGAGTGCCCGCTCGAGCAGGCTGCCTCCGGCTTCGTGCATCGTCTCTGCGACGTCCAGGTGAGGGCGCATCGGGTCGGCCTCCAGCCACAGCGCTTCGCGAACGAACAGAAGGAGACTGCGTGCGCGCCGATGAAACAAGCGGCGCACCGCCTTGACGTGGTCGATTCCGTCGTCCTCTTTGGTCGATCGACGTTCGTTGGTGCGTGTTCGTGAGAACGCGGCCGCTCGTTCGGTCAAGCCGGGTTGACGCCAACGTCACCGCACTCCGCGCTTCATCGCCAGGCGGCCTGTGGCGTTCGTGCACCTGCTTCAGGGGCGGCGCGTGGGTGATATGCGAGCGTCGTGAGTGTGAGACGGAAGACAGGGCGAGAGGCGTTGGCGCAGGCCCGCCGCGTCGTCGTGAAGATCGGCACCAACGCGCTGACGCACGCGACCGGCAAGTTCCATCGCGGGCACTTCGAGAAGCTGGCCAAGGAGCTGCTCGCGCTCGCCGAGGGCCGTGAGCTCATCGTCGTCTCGTCCGGAGCCATCGCGCTCGGGGTCGAACGCATGGGCCTCGACGCACGCCCGAAGGACATTCCTGGAAAGCAGGCGTGCGCGGCCGTGGGGCAGAGCCGGCTCATGCGCGCGTGGGAAGAGGCGCTGGCGCCGAAGATCGTCGCACAGGTGTTGCTCACGCACTCCGACGTGCAGGACCGACGGCGGTATCTGAACGCGCGGCACGCGCTCGAGCGGTTGATCAGCCACGGCGTGGTGCCGGTGATCAACGAGAACGACACCGTCTCGGTCGACGAGATCAAGTTCGGCGACAACGACACGCTGGCAGGCCTCGTCGCAGGGCTCGTTCAGGCTGACGTGTTGATCATCTTGAGCGACGTCGACGGGCTCTTCGACGCCGACCCGCGCACGAACCCGAACGCGAAGCGCATTCCCCTCGTCGAGCAGGTGACGCCCGCGATGCTGAAGGCGGCGGGAGGCAGCGGGAGCAGCGTCGGTACGGGAGGCATGGCGACGAAGTTGAAAGCCGCAGCGCGCGTGACCGAGCTGGGGCTGCGCTGTGTCATCGCGGAAGGACATCGGAGCGGTGCGCTGACGGGGCTCTTCGAGGGCGCTGATCTGGGCACCGTGTTCGAACCGCTCGCCTCGCATCGTGACGCCCGCGCCGCGTGGATCGCGCATGCGCTCAAGCCGAAGGGCACCCTCGTCGTCGACGATGGCGCGCGCGTGGCGCTGATCGAGAAGAAGAAGAGTCTGCTCCCGTCCGGGCTGCGCGAGGTGAAAGGCCAGTTCGCGCACGGAGACCCGGTCGACATCGCGGGGCCTGACGGCAAGGCGTTCGCGCGCGGGCTCGTCGCGTACTCGGCCGAGGACCTCACCCGCATCGCGGGGCTCAAGAGCGGGCAGATCGAGTCGGTGCTCGGCTGGCGCGGTATGGACGAGGCCGTGCATCGCGACGATCTCGTCGTGCTCGACTGATCAGCTCGGCGTCACGAAGGCTCCGCCCCGGAGGAGCCGTGCGGGCGAGTCGTCCCAGAGACCTCGAGCGCGTGCCTGCGAACGTCGCTTGCAGTCACGGCGTCCTCGGAATGCGCGCGACGGGAGGTCGGCCATCACGACCTCATCGGCTCGACTGATCAGCTCGGAGGCCGAAGACAGCTCAGGAACGCGATGCCGGGTGTGCCCGCTCGGCCTCAGCTCGGAGGACCGAACAGCAGCTTGAGCGTCATGCCGAACGGGGTGCCCGCGAACGTCGCGTGCAGCCACGGCGTCAGCAGCATCACCTCGATGCCGGCGAGGCCAATCCACGGGCCGAACGGAAGTGACGTCACGCCCGGCGTCCACTCGGCTTCGGCCGCAGCGTCTCCGTCGGCCGTCTCCTCCATCACCGGGTCGTCGGGGATCGGCTGCATCAACACCGTCCACGGAAGGAGCACGAGCCGGCGCGCGAACGAGAGGCCGGGCTTCAGGAAGTCGGGGGTGAAGGTGAAGACTTCTTCGGCGTCTTCTGCGGCGGTCGAGTCTCCCCCCGGTTCTGCAGGCGTCGTTGGCTGAGCTGGCGGGGTCGCATTGTCTGCTTCTGCAGGTGACGCGACAGGGGTCGTCGAGTCCTGCGTCTGAGTCGCCGGGTCCGCAACAGGCGTTGCTGGCGTCGTTCCTTCTTCTCGCTTCGTCTCGCTTTCGTGCTCAGGCCCCGCGCGCCCGCGCAAGAGCAGGCTCAAGCCACCGAACAGCGCTCCCTGCAGCGACGAGAGAAACAGCACCGCGAACAGCGGCCGCCACCCGAGGAACGCGCCGAGCAACGCGAGCAGAAACTTGTCTCCCGCACCGAGCGCCTCTTTGCGGAAGAGCAACCAGCCGAAGTACTCCATCACCCGAAACGCGAGGAACGCGGCGCCCGCGCCGATGACCGAGTTCGCCACCGCTTCCCAGCCCATCGGCACCGACAACGAGATGCCCAGCACGATGCCCGGCAGCGTCAGCTCGAACGGCAGAATCCAGTGCTCGGCGTCGATGAAGACGAGCGGCACCACCAGCACCATCATCACCAGCGCCGGGAGCAGGGGATACGTCCACCCGAAGCGCACGAGACAGCCGGCGAAGAGCAGCCCCGTCATCAACTCGACCAGCACGTAGCGCGGCGAGATGGGCGCCTTGCAGCCCGAGCACTTTCCTCTCAGCGCGAGCCACGAGAAGACCGGCACGTTCTCGTACCAGCGAATCTCATGGCCACAGTGCGGGCAGGCCGAGCGCGGCGGCGTCCACAGACTCGAGTAGCCGACCCACCACGTGCTCGTCTCACTCTCGGCGCGCGGCAGCCGGTGAATGACGACGTTCAGGAAGCTGCCGAACAGCAGCCCGAGCCCGAACAGATACGCGGCGTAGAGCGACTCGAGACCGACCGGCAGTTGAATCGAAGACACGGACGAGCGACACGCTAACACCACGCTCCGCCGAAGCGCGTTCCTCGTGAGAGAGTGGGCCGGTGCGTTGGCTCGTCTTGTTCTGCCTCAGCTCGTGTGTGCCCGCGGCACCGCCGCCGGCCACCTTCACGGTGAAGAGCGGCTTCCTGCGCGACCCGCAGGGCCGGGCCCTCATTCTTCGTGGCGTGAACGTCAGCGGCAAACACAAGACGAAGCCGTACTTCGATTTCCACGACACGGCCGACTACCAGCAGCTGCGCGCGTGGGGCTTCAACTCGGTGCGCTTCCTCGTCTCGTGGAGCGCCATCGAGCCGACGCGCGACGTCTACGATCAGGCGTACCTCGATGAGCTGCGACGCCGCGTCTCGCTCGCGACCGGAGCCGGACTTCTCGTCTTCATCGACATGCACCAGGACCTGTACGGAGAGGGCTTCGTCGGAGCGAACGGGGCTCCACGGTGGACGTGTGACGAGGCCAACTACGCCGCCTATCGGCCCGTGACGCCGTGGTTCCTCAACGCGCTCTCGACCCAGGTCATCGCGTGCGTCGACGGGTTCTGGTCGAACAAGGAGCTCAAGACGAAGTACGCGCGCGCGTGGCGGCAGGTGGCGAAGGCGCTGAAGGACGATCGCGGCGTCATCGGGGTCGACCCGATGAACGAGCCACCGTGGGGCTCGATGCCGAACGACGTCTTCGAGCAGACCCGCCTGGCGCCCCTGTACCGCGACGTGCTCGCCGAGGTGCGTGCCGAGCGCCCCGACTGGATTGGTTTTCTCGAGCCGGCCGCGAGCCGCAACCTGGGCCTGCCGACGGCGCTGCCCCGCTTCGACGAGCCCAACATCGTCTATGCGCCGCACGCGTACGACCCTGACGCCGAGCGTGGGCTGGGCTTTCGACCCGAGCGGCGCGCGGCGATTCTCGAGAACGCGAAGTTGCTGCGAGCGGAAGCCGACGCACTCGGTGCTGCGCTCGTCATCGGCGAATACGGCGGCAACGCGAGCCACTCGGGAATCGTCGAGTACATGGACGCGCAGTACGCCTCGCACGGCGCGGTGAACGCGGGCGCGATGTACTGGGAGTTCACGCGTGAAGACGAAGGCTACGGGCTCGCGCTGGCTGATGGCGGAGTGAAGCCCGAGCTCGCGCGCGGCATCGTGCGGCCGGCTCCCGAGCGCGTCGCGGGAACGCCCGGTTCGTATTCTCTGGACGAGGCGACGCAGACCTTCACGTTCTCGTTCACGCGTGACGCGACGCTCACGGTGCCGACGGTGGTGGCGTTGCCTTCGGCGTGGGTCGACGCGACCGCGCAGTGTGACGGCTGTACCTGGTCGGTCGATGGTGGCTCCGGCTTCGTCGAAGCGACCGCGTCCGACGTGCGCGTCACGCTCATTCGAAACTGAAGGCGTCAGCTCGCGCCACGTCGTCCGTCAGCAGCGCGCGATGATCTGAGCGAAAGCGGAGCTCCCCCTGAAGTTCTCCTGCCCGCCCGTGCGACGACGACCGTTGCCGCGGCGAGGCGCCAACGCTATCGCCTCACCATCGCCACATGAACGAACCCTCAGGCAACACCCTCGGCCTCAAGCCGAGTGAGCTGAAGCACCTGCGCAATACCTTCCGGCGCCGCGTCGCGACCAACGACATCGTGAGCGCCGAGCTCGCGCGCCACCTCGTCGAGTTCAGCCACGAGACGAACCGGCAAGTCGGCGTGCTGCTCACCCGCAAGGGCGAAGTCGACGCCGTCATCGTCGGCAACGCGCACAAGCTCGAGCTGCCCGACATCGGCCGCACTCGCGCGGGTCAGGTTCGTCTGCGCGGTTTGCGCCTCGTGCACACGCACCTGAAGTCCGAGCCGCTCACCCGAGACGACCTCACCGACCTCGCGCTGCTGCGGCTCGATCTCGTCGCCGCGATTGGCGTGGCTCCGAATGGCCAACCGGGCGTGCTGCACTACGCGCACCTGCTGCCCGAGAACCACGACGGCTCGTTGTGGCGAACCGAGACGCTCCGCTCCGTGTTCGACGACCAGCCCGACTTCGCAGCCACCATCGAAGCGCTCGAAGACGAACTCTCCTCGAAGGCCACGGCCCGGAAGGTGGGCGACCGTGAACGCGCTGTGCTCGTCGCGGTGTGTCTCGATGGACGACGTGGTGACAGTGAAGCCTCGCTCACCGAGCTGAAAGAGCTCGCGCGCACGGCCGGCGTCGAGGTCGTCGACGAGGTGCTGCAGATGCGTCGGCAGGCCGACCCGAAGTACCTCATCGGCAGGGGCAAGCTCGACGAGCTGAACCTGCGCTCGATGCAGCTGCACGGTGACGTGCTCATCCTCGACAAGGAACTCTCTCCGAGTCAGGCGCGCGGCATCAGCGAAGCGACGAGCATGAAGGTGCTCGACCGCACGCAGCTCATCCTCGACATCTTCGCGCAGCGTGCCCAGAGCGCCGAAGGCAAGCTGCAGGTCGAGCTCGCGCAGCTGAAGTACCTGATGCCGAGGCTCGTCGGCGCCAACGAGTCGATGTCGCGACTCATGGGCGGTGGCGTCGGAGGCCGCGGGCCTGGCGAGACGAAGCTCGAGATCGACCGTCGACGCGTGCGCGACCGCATCACCATGCTCGACCGCAAGCTCGAGCAGCTCTCGGGAGACCGTCGCACGCGCCGTCGTCAGCGCACCCGCCGCGACCTGCCCATCATCTCCATCGTCGGCTACACGAACGCCGGCAAGTCGACGCTGCTGAACGCGCTCACGAAGAGTGACGTGCTCGCCGAGGACAAGCTGTTCGCCACGCTCGACCCGACCTCGCGCCGTCTGCGGTTTCCCCGCGAGCACGAGGTCATCATCACCGACACCGTGGGCTTCATTCGCGACCTGCCGAAGGACCTGGTGGCCGCGTTCCGAGCGACGCTCGAGGAACTCGAAGACGCGTCGCTGTTGCTGCACGTCATCGACGCAGCGGACCCTGCGAGAGATGCGCAAGTGGAGGCGGTGGAGAAGATCCTCGGCTCGCTCGACCTGAGCGACCGGCCCCGCCTCAAGGTGTGGAACAAGGTCGATCGGCTGTCGGTGGAGCAGGTCGATGCGTTGCTGCGCGCGCACGGTGGCGTGGCGGTGAGCGCGCTCGATCGCCGCGGCTTCGACGAGCTGCTCGAGAAGGCCGAGACGACGTTGTTCGCCGAGGGGCAGAGCGAGAAGGCAGAAGCGCTCCATGCGGCGGTGAACGAGTCGTAGGCTTCGGGCATGGCCTTCAAGAAACCGAAGCGACCCTCGGAGCAGGTGCAGAAGCAGCAGCTCGTCGACCAGCTCAGCGCGACAAAGCTGCAGCAGCATGCCGAGGTGTTGCTGGCGCCGACGGTGTGGCTCGACCTCGAAGCGACCGATGACGAACTCGACCTCGGAGCGACCCGCTTCGGCGGCTTGCCCGATCTTCCCGCAAAGACGAAGTGGCCAACGGTCGAGAAGAACCCGCTCTTCTTCGTCGGTCAGTTCGAGCTCGCGTCGCTGTCGTCGTTCGAGGCCGCGAAGGTGTTGCCGTCAAAAGGGTTGCTGTCGTTCTTCCTGCTCGACGTTCCGCGCGGAGAGCAGCTGCACTGTGGTGAAGGCGTCGTGCTGTTCACGCCGCCGACCGCGAAGCTGGTTCGTCGCGAGCTGCCTGAGGGTTGGGATGACGACGAGCGCGAGCCGTACGCGACCTGCCGCGTGCACCTGACGCCAGGGTGGATGTTGCCGATCGCGATGGAGCCACTCGTCGCGAGCACGTTGTCGGCCGAAGAGCGAGGTCGCTACTCCGCACCGTCGATGGCGTCAGGCTTCTATCCAACGCACCTGCTCGGCCACCGCGACCACAACGGCTACTCGGTTCAGGAGGAAGGGCTTCGGCTGCTGCTGCAGCTCAACTCCGATGACGAGCTCGGCGCGGAGTTCGGTGACGTCGAAGATGTCGACTGGTTCATCGATGAAGCCGCGCTCGCGAAGGGCGACTTCTCGAAGCTCGTGATGGCCGGCGGCGCCTGAGCTTTGGTCTTCGTTTCTCCTTCGTTGTCCCCCATGGTTCGTCGAGTTCCGCAACCTGGGGGAGGAGCCGCGATGTCTGAGAAACGCATGTTCGAGTTCGTCGAGGGCACGTCGTCGAAGTTCTGGGAAATCTGGCGTGACGGCGCCGAGGTCAGTACCCGCTACGGCCGCATCGGCACCGAAGGCCAGATGACGCTGAAGACCGAGGCCGACGACGCGAAGGCGCAGAAGCTCTACGAGAAGCTGATCAAGGAGAAGACCGGCAAGGGCTACGTCGAGAAGGAGGGCGCTCCGTCGAAACAGGAAGCCCCGGCGAAGAAGGCTCCCGCCGCGAAGAAGCAGCCCGCGCTGCATCCCTGGATGGCGACCGGCCTCGGCTATCGCACGGCCGACTTCGACGCCGACGATGTCTACGTCTTTCGGTGCAGCCTCGACGGCAAGGGCAACCTCGCCATCACGTTCGACGGCACCGCTGGTGAAGGCGCGTTCGTGAGCGCTGCGGCAGCGATCGACCAGGGCGTGGAGAAGATTCACATCGCGCAGGGCGGCGTCATGCTGAGCCAGACGACGAAGTCGGTCGATGAGACCACGCCTGCCGACGCCTTCCCGCCGTTCCTGCTCTCACGCTCGCTGTTCACGGCGTTGAAGGCGGGAAAGCCCATCGCCTGGCCAACCGTCTTGAGTGGTGATGGCAAGACGGTCGACGTCACGAAGACCGGCGCCGGCACGAAGTCCGTCACCGTCGACGGCAAGAAGCAGGTGGTGAAGACCATCGAGGCCCGCGCTGCTGCATCCGACACGTACGTGAAGCTGATCGTGCTCGACGACGCCAACTGGCCGCTCGTTCTCGTGAACGACGAGGCCGACGAGTGCGGCTGGTGGTTGAAGGGCGTTGGCGAAGACCTCGACCCTGATGCGCTCCTCGATGCGGAGGATGAGGACGAAGACGATGACGGCGGCGATGACGACGAAGGTGAGGGCGGCGGCTGGCGCCGCTTCGAGATGGACGAGAAGTTCTGGGCCATCAAGCTCGACGGCGACTCGCACACCGTGAAGTACGGCAAGCAAGGCACCGACGGGCAGGAGAAGACCAAGTCGTTCGACGACGAAGCGGCTGCGAAGAAGGACTACGACCGCCTCGTCAAAGAGAAGACCGGCAAGGGCTACGAAGAGGTCGAAGGCGACTGATCATCGACGGCGCCGCAACCCGAGCGCCAGCAGCGCCAGCGGCCACATCAGCTGCAGCGGAGCCGAGCTGCAGCCGACCTGCTCCGCGTTCAGCACCTCGGCGTCGAGGTCGAGCACGTCTTCCGGAAGCTCGGCCTCGTCTCCATCGACCAGCACGCCTTCGAGGTCGCCTTCGTCGTCATCGACCAGGAGGAGCGGCACCTCGACGGCGTCGAGGAACGTCAAGTCGTCGAGCGGCGCTGGCTGCCACGTCGCTTCCACGTCGAGCGGCTCGTCGATGATCAGGTCCACAGGGCGCGGCGTGCCGGGCGACGAGTCGCAGACGTCTCCGAGACCATCGCGGTCGGAGTCGGCCTGGTTCGCGTTCGCCTTCATCGGGCAGTTGTCGTCTTCGTCGGCCCGGCCATCGTTGTCGTCGTCGCCGTCGCACGCGTCACCCGCCGCGTCGCGGTCGTTGTTCGCCTGACTCGCGTTCTTCACGCGCGCGCAGTTGTCACGTGAGTCGAGCACGCCGTCTTTGTCGAAGTCGGCCGTCGCGGACCGCACGAGCGGAATGCTCCCCCAGATGGTGGTGCTCGCGGTGATGGTGCGCTTCACCGACGCCGACGTGTAGCCGGGAGCGGACGCCGTGATGGTGTACGTGCCGACGGGCAACGTGAAGTCGTAGAGCCCGTTCGTCAGCGTCGTCGCCTTCATGCCGTTCGACACGCGCACGACCGCGCCCGCGATGCGATTGGTGAGGTTGCCGCTCACGTACACGGCGCCCTTCACCGAGCCCGTGCGTACCGTGGGCTTCGCGAACACGGCGAGGTGATTGCCGACGACGCGCTCCTGGCCGTCAGACGGGCGGTTCACCGTGCCGAAACCCTGAACGTACATCGCGCTCGAACCGCCACCGTCGAGGTTCATGCCCTCTGCAGCGCCGAGCGACTTGAGCAGCGCACCGACCTCGGAGCACGTCATGCCCGCAGCCACTGACGAGCGCCCATCGACCACGACCATGAACAGCTTCTTCTTGTCTGCCGACAGTCCGATGGCCGTGCGCGGGTGCCGCACGCCGTTCGCGCAGACCGAGGCCGTCGAGGTGAGCACGTTTCCATTCGCGAGCACGCGCGGGCGGCCCGAGACGACGCCCTTCATCCACGCGGCCGGCTGCATGACGTGCTCGGGCGGCTGCAGCTCGACACGCGGCGCGAGCGGCGTCGTGTCGAACGCGAACGTTCCGTAGGTGCGCGAGTCGTTGGTGTCGGGCCACTTCACGCCGTTGCCGACCGCGAGTCCGCTCGTCACGTAGCCCGCCTTGAAGAAGTCGGCGTTGATGGCCACCTGCGCTCCGATGAGCTTGCCGAACGACGTTGGCGTGCGCCCGCGCTGTGATGAAGCGGTCGACTGCAGCTTCACGCCCGGGGCGCTCAGGTCGACGACGACGGCGTGAATGCGCTGGTTCGACGTCGCGCGCTCGAGGCGGCGAATGCCCTGGAAGGGCGTGGTCCACTGATCAGCCGCGAAGGCGAGCTGCGAGAGAGCGACGACGGCGACGACGAGCAATCGGTTCATGCATCGACATGTCTCGCGTCGCGCGCACTCGCGAAAGAGGAGCCCATTTCTCGTCACGCGCTGGTGACGTGAACTCGCGAAGACACCTGTCACGCGCGGGTTTCGGTGGTCTGTTCTGCCCATGCGCGCTGACGCGAAACGCGTGGTGCTGATTCGTCGCTCCTTCTCGAAGGGGCTCGGCGTCGTGTGCCGAGTCGGCGCGGAATGGGCGCTCGTGCGAATCATCGACGACCTGCGCGTCGACGGCTGGGAGTGTCTGCGGGTTCGCGATGTCGAGCAGACCACGCGAGGGACGCACGAGCGCTTCGCCGAGAAGGTGTTGCGGCTGAAGTCTCCCGTTCCGAAGCTCTCGCTGGAGAGCTCCCACGCGCTCCTCGAGGGCTTGCCTGCGCGTCGACTCGTCATCCTCGAGTGTGAAGGCGATGGCGACTTCCTGCTCGGACGAATGCTGGCGCTCGAGAAGAACTCCGTCGTCGTGCACACCATCGACGCCGCGGGCCACTGGTGCGGTCACGCGACGCGCGTGCTGCTCGACGACGTCACGAAGGTGAAGTTCGGCGACCACTACTCCCGAATCTTCCAGCGCCATGGAGCAATGTGGCGCGCCCCTCGCTCGACACGCGAGCGCTCCCGAGGCCCGACATGAAGCCCACCATGAGCTTGCCCTCGCTCCGAGCGTGGCTTCAGTCGACTGCTGCCGAGCGTCTCTCCGTTCGCGAGGCCGTACTCGCGGCCAACCCCGACTTCGCACCCTCGTCCTGCGACGAATTGATTCCCGCCTTCACGCACCTCCACAGCGGTCTGCGATTCAGGCTCTTCCTTGGAGAGCATCTGCACGTTGGCCTCGACGCGCGTGTGCTCGAGGCCCGTCGCGCGGAACAGCATCCTCCCGAGCAAGACTGGGAGTTGCTCGAAGCGATGCTGCCTCGCCGCGCCGCACGTCGCCCGGCCGTCTTGATTGGAGACACGCTGCTCGAAGCCCACTGGCTGAAGCTCGGCTTCGGTCGCTCCACGTTGGACCGGACGGAACGTCTCGCGACGCTGGCTCAGTGGGCGTTGCGGCTGCCGTCCGAGGCCGAGCTCGACCTGCCAGCGGCGTACGGTGCTTTCGGAGCCTCGGGACCCATCGCCAGTCTCTGCCGCGACGCCTGGCACCCGACCCTCGAAGGAGCTCCCGATGGCGCGGCGGCGTGGGGCGAGACGTTCGAGACCGAACGGGTGCGCGTGAACGGCTCTTCGGCGGACGAGGTCGGGCGGCGGCGCGCCAGCTCGACAGCGCCGTGGGTTCCCGTGCGGCCTGTCGACGCTGTCACCACGTTCGACGAACAGCCGCTCGAGCTCGACGAAGCGGTGCGCGCCAGAGCAGAGGACCTGCGAACGAGCGCCGTCACCGTCGATGCGACCGCCTACACGCTCCAAGCCTTGCGCGCGCGGTTCCAGCTACGCCCTGCCTGGGTGGGTTCACTTGGTCCACCCGCGACCGTCGTTGCCGCAGTGCTCACCGGTGCCCGGCTCGCCTTTCACCATGACCCGCGCGACGGCATCTGGAGCTCGCACGACACACTCTTCGCGCGCGAGGGTCAGCTGCTTCACTCACACCGGCGTGAGTGCCACGACGTTCTGAACCCGTGGGACGACTCGGAGGACTTCGAAGATCGACCGCTGACACGAAAAGAGGCCGAGCGTTTGCTCTCGGCCTCTCGTGATGCAGCCATCGAACGCTGATCAGCTCGCGGTGACCTCACTCGAGAGAATCACGTCTCCCTTGGTGAGGTACTCCTTGCCCGAGAACGCGTTGTAGAACTCGTCGAGCGTCGCCTCGAAGTCCGGGTAGCGCGAGTCCTTCCGGTCCTGAGTCATCTTGTCGAAGATCGGGTCGAGCTTCGTCGGGCAGTCCGAGTTGATCTCGCTCGGCAGCGGCGAGCGGCGGCCGGGCAGCTGACCGGTGAGCATCTCGTAGAGCAGAATGCCGAGGCCGTAGACGTCAGAGGACGGGCCCACGTCCTTCGCGCGCGCCATCAGCTCGGGGCTCATGTAGCCCATGCCGCCGGTGCCGACGAAGACCTGCGGCATGCCCTTGGTCTGGTCGACCTCGATGACCCGCGAGAGGCCGAAGTCGCCGATCTTCACGTTGCCGTAGGCGTCGAACAGCACGTTCTCGGGCTTGATGTTGTGGTGCGTGAGGCCCTGCTGGTGCGCTGCGCGCAACGCGTACGACAGCTGCAGGAAGTACCGAATCGCCTGCGGCACTGGAATGCCCTTGCCGCCCGACGCCTCGAGCTTCTCGCGCAGGCTGCCCTTGCAGAGCTCCATCACGAAGTACGGGCGCGCCTGGTCGGTGTTCTGATCGAGCACCTGCACGATGCTCGGGTGGCGAACCTGCGCCTGCGCGCAGAGCTCCTTCTTGAGGCGCTTGATCACCTCACCGCGCTGCAGGAACGAGAAGTAGCCGAAGATGTCCTTCAGCTCCTTCACGCACACGTCGAGGCCGAGCGCGTTGTGCTTGCCCTTGTAGACGGTGCCGAGCGGCCCTGAGCCGATGGAGTCGAACTTCTGATAGCGCAGGTCGAGGTCCTGACCTTTGCCGCCGCCGCTCGCGATGCCAGAGGGACTCGACACTTGATTGAGTTGCATGGGCTGGGGCTGGACGGCCACGGCCGCCGTGAGAGGAAGAGGAGCGGGTGCGAACCCACGCTGCGGCTGCACCTCGGGCGCGGTGACGTGCGGCATCGAGGGCGGCGAGAAGTCTTCGGGCTGGGGCGGCTTGCGGCCACCGCCACGGGGCGGAGGAGGAGGCATGGCTTTGGGTTCCTCGAGAATGAGATCGGTCGCGGGAGGAGGCGGTGGAGCTGGATCGGGCGGCTGCATCAGCGTCGAATCGCCGCCGTCGGACTCGGAGTCGCCGGTGATCTGATCAGCGAAGAACTCGCCGACCTCGCCGGTGAACTTGTCGAGATAGTCACCGCCGACGACGCGCTCGCCCTGATCAGTGAGCTTGAGCTGCGCCTCGCGGTCCATCGCGATGTAGTGGAACTTGCGGAGGAAGAAGAAGTAGCTGTCGAACTCGAGGCTGACGCTGCTTTCGAGCGCCGTCTTGACGTCCGCGAGCTTGTTCGAGCGGCCGAGCCGGCCGTTCTCCTTCAGGCTCTTCAAGATGAAGAGCGCGTCTCCGCTGACCTTGTCTCTCGTCATGGCCTGCGACATGGGTTCTTTCTCAGGTGATGCGCAGCAACTGCTTCACGGTGTCCATCACGTCGGCGAAGCGCACCGGCTTCTTGAGGTAGCTCGTCACGCCCAGCTTCATGGCGCGGTCCTTCGCGTCCTGCCCGCCAGCCGAGATCGCGACCACCGGCAACGACTTGAGCGCGGGCTCGGAGCGGATCTTCTCGATCAACTGAAACCCGTCCATCACGGGCATGTAGAGGTCGGTCATCACGAGGTGAAAGGGCGAGTCGGTCAGCAGCGTCATCGCGGCGTGGCCGTCAGCAGCGAAGTGCACCTCGAGCGGCGTGGTGCCCTTGAGCTCGTTCGCGGCCAGCTTCTTCAGCACGTAGCTGTACATCTCGATGATGTGCGGGTTGTCTTCGACGATGAGCACACGGTACCCAGACGGGCTCGTGCCGTTCGCCGTCTGGCTCTGTTCCTGACCCACGCTCAAAGTGAGAACCCCGTCACGTCACTCGCCAACCAAGGAAGGAGCCAGAGGCCACACCGCTTCAGGCGTCACGTCAACTTCATTGAGGGGCGAGCGCGCTGATTCCATTCAGGTTCCGACGATTCGCTGACGGAGTGCTACAGGTGGACACATGCGCATGTGGGTTCTGGCGGCACTCCTCGGCGTGACGGCGTGCACCTGCGACGAGACGAAGGAGCCGCCACTGGTGACTCCGGTCGAGCCCGTGAAGGTCGTCGTTGCACCACCGCCCGCCGTCGAGGCGAAGGTGGTCGCGACCTGGCAGCAGCAGGTGCTGACGCCGACCCGCATGGAGCTCGCCGCCCGCATCGACTACGGCCCCAGCGCCTCGCCCATCACCGTTCAGCTCGAGCTGCCGCCGGGACTTCAGCTGAAGCGTGGCCGAACGTTCTTCACCCTCGACCCGACGACAGAGGTGAAGTCTCACGTCGAGCCGCTCTCGTTTGCCTCCGAGGCGCTTCCCGTGAACGATCTCGTGCTGGTGGTGACGGGGCCGGGCGTCACCGTGCGTGAGGCCTACAAGTTCGGTCGACGGTGAGCGGAGGACGTCGAACGCCCTGACCATCACTTTCTGATCGGGCGTCGGTGATCAGAACTGCTCGTCGACGCTAGGGTTTTCGTTGACGTGGGGGGTGCACGCTTCTACGAACCCGCCGCCATGTCGGAGCCCCTCTTCACGCCCGCAGAGCAGAAACGATTCGACGATGGAATCGCTCAGCTGCTCTCTCACTACCCGAACGACCGCAAGAGCGCCGCGATGTTGCCGGCGCTGCGGCTCCTCCAGAGTCTCAAGACCTGGTGCCCACCCGAGGGCATGAAGCTCGTCGCCGAGCGCCTCGAGACCACGGTCGCGCACTGCTACGAGGTCGCGACGTTCTACGTGATGTTCCACACCGAGAAGCCGGGCAAGTACGTCATCGACGTCTGCACGAACCTCTCGTGTGCCCTGCGTGGCGCCGAGGGCATGCTCAAGTACCTCGAGCAGAAGCTCAACACGCACGCCGGCACCAACGGCGAGAAGGTCTTCCTGCGTGAGACCGAGTGTCTCGCGAGCTGCGGCACCGCCCCGTGCATGCAGATCAACGAGGACCACCACGAGAACCTCACCAAAGAGAAGGTCGACCGCCTTCTGGAGAAGTTGACATGAGCGTGCTCACCGAGAAGGTCATGACGCGCGACTGGGGCAAGCCCGGTCAGAACACGCTCAAGGGCTACAAAGAGCGCGGCGGCTATCAGCAGCTCAAGCGCGTGCTCGATTCGATGCAGCCCGCGCAGATCACCGACGAGGTGAAGAAGTCGAACCTGCGCGGCCGCGGCGGCGCCGGCTTCCCCACGGGCCTCAAGTGGAGCTTCGTTCCTTCCCTCGAGAAGAACACCAAGCCGCGCTACCTCGCCATCAACGCCGACGAGTCAGAGCCGGGCACCGCGAAAGACCGGTTCATTCTCGAGAACGACCCGCACATGCTCCTCGAGGGCATCGGCATCGCCTGCTACGCGCTGGGAGCGCACAGCTGCTACATCTACGCGCGCGGCGAGTTCAAATACCCCTCGAGCGTGCTCGACGCTGCCATCGCCGAGGCCTACGCCGACGGCATCTTCGGCAAGAAGCTGATGGGCAAGGACTTCGAGCTGAACGTCGTGCAGGTGCGCGGCGCTGGCGCGTACATCTGCGGTGAAGAGACTGCGCTGCTCGAGTCGCTCGAAGGCAAGAAGGGCTGGCCCCGCCTCAAGCCGCCGTTCCCCGCCGTCGTCGGCCTCTTCGGCTGCCCCACGGTGGTGAACAACGTCGAGACCATCGCCGCGCTGCCCCGCATCTTCGAGAAGGGCGCCGACTGGTTCTCGAAGCTCGGCGCCGCGAAGTCGGGTGGCACGCGCCTCGTCACGCTGTCGGGCTCGGTGCTGCGCCCCGGCACGTACGAAGTGTCGATGGACACCTCGATGCGCGAGCTCATCTACGACAAGGAGTACGGCCAGGGGCTGCCTGAGGGCCGCAACATCAAGGCCGTCATTCCTGGTGGCAGCTCGGCTCCGGTGCTCACGCCCGACGAGCTCGACGTGAAGCTCGAGTTCGACGCCTTCAAGCCGCTCAACTCCATGGCCGGCTCGGGTGGCGTCATCGTCATCGACGACGCGACCTGCGCGGTGCGCAGCATCTGGCGCGTGGCGCGGTTCTACGCCGAAGAGTCGTGCGGCCAGTGCACGCCCTGCCGTGAGGGCCAGCCGTGGATGGCGCGCATCATTCGCAAGATCGAAGAAGGCCGCGGCGAGCTGAGCGACCTCGACACGCTCATGAACGTCGCCCAGGCCATCGCGCCCTGGCCGCCCATCGGTCTGGGCAACACCATCTGCGCCCTCGGCGACGCCGGAGCCCTGCCCGTGCAGTCGTTCGTGCAGAAGTTCCGCAAGGAGTTCGAGGAGCACATCACCCGCAAGGGCTGCCCGTACGGTGACAAGCCGTGGGGCGCGTACGGAGAGTTCCAGTGAACGCCGAACTGCCGCTGTTCTGGATCTTCGCCATCGGCACCATCATCTCGGCGGCGAGCGTCATCTTCGTGCGCAACCCCGTCGCGAGCGCGATGTCGCTGGTCGCGAGCTTCTTCTTCCTCGCCGGCATCTACGTGCTGCTCTGGGCACACACCATCGCGGTGCTCCAGATCCTCGTCTACGCCGGCGCCATCATGGTGCTCTTCCTCTTCGTCATCATGCTGCTGTCGCTGACCGACACCGGGCCCATCGCGCAGCTGTCTCCGTCGCGCATCGCCGGAGCCATCGCCACCATCGCGCTGCTCGCCGCGCTCGTCTCGGTCTTCCGCAAGCTGCCCTCGAGCGACACCGTCGCCTGGGCGAGCGACGCGGGCCGGCTCGCCACCTTCGGCACGCTCAAGCAGCTCGGCGCCGTCATGTACACGCAGTGGTTGTTCCCCTTCGAAGCGGTCTCGCTGCTGCTCCTCGTCGCCATCGTCGGCGCCGTGGTGGTCGCGAAGTCGCGCATCTGACCCCTGGAGACACGACCATGAACATCACCGTCGTTCCCACGGCCAACTACCTCATCCTCGCGGCGGCGCTGTTCTGCCTCGGCATGCTCGGCGTGCTCATTCGCCGCAACGCGCTCGTCGTCTTCATGTGCATCGAGCTCATGCTGAACGCGGCCAACCTCACGTTCCTCGCGTTCGCGCGTGAGCGCGGCGACACCGTCGGCCACATCAGCCCGTTCTTCATCATCGCCGTCGCTGCTGCCGAAGCCGCGGTCGGCCTCGCCATCATCATCTCGGTCTTCCGCAACCGAGGCACCGTCAACATCGAAGAGATTCAGTCCATGAAGCACTGACGGGAACCGGACAAAACGCCATGCAGAAACTCGTCGAGTTCTTCCAGACCGCTCCGGTCGACCCCCAGCAGGCGGGCCAGATGTTGTGGCTCATCATCTTGCTGCCGCTCATCGGCGCCTTCATCAGTGGTGTGTTCGGCAAGGTGCTCGGCCGGGCCAACACGCACCTCGTCGCCGTCGGCGCGGTGTTCGGCAGCTTTCTTCTGTCGCTGATCGTCTTCTGGACCATCAACGACTACCGCGCGATGGCGATGACGCCGTTCGGCAGCGTGAACTACGCGGTCGGCGCCGACTTCGGCACGTGGTTCTCGGCCGGCAGCTTCAAGGTGACGTTCGGCCTGTTCGCAGACCATCTGTCGGGCTCGATGCTGCTCGTCATCACCGGCGTCGGCTTCCTCATTCACCTGTACTCGACCGAGTACATGGCTCACGACGACGGCTACTGGCGCTTCTTCGCGTACCTGAACCTGTTCGTCGCCGCGATGCTCACGCTGGTGCTGGGCGACTCGCTGCCGCTGCTCTTCGTCGGCTGGGAAGGCGTCGGCATGTGCAGCTACCTGCTGATCGGCTTCTGGTACACCGACCCCGCGAAGGCGTACGCCGGCCGCAAGGCGTTCATCACCAACCGCATCGGTGACTTCGGCTTCCTCGTCGGCAGCTTCATCATGGTGCTCGCGCTCGAAGCGGCCATGAAGATGCCGGCCGATGTCTCTTCGAAGCTCGGCCGCCCGGGTCTCGAAGGCAGCTCGGTGCTCGCCCGCTTGTCCGATGGTGCGAAGCAGAAGGGCGTCTTGTCGGTGTCGGTGCTGGAAGAGGGCTCGAAGGTCTTCGCCAGCCTGCTCGACGACAAGATTCCCTCAGGCCCGCTCGAGGGCATGACGTTCGGCCGCGTGCTGACGATTGCGCTGCTGCTCTTCCTGCTCGGCGCCGCCGGCAAGTCTGCGCAGATTCCCCTCTACGTCTGGCTGCCTGACGCCATGGCCGGCCCGACGCCGGTCTCGGCCCTCATTCACGCCGCGACGATGGTCACCTCGGGCATCTACCTGTTCTGCCGCATCTCGTGGCTCGCGGTGCTGTCGCCGACGGCCATGGCCACCATCGCGCTCATCGGTGGAGCCACCGCGCTCGTCGCCGCGCTCATCGCCTTCAGCCAGAAGGGCCTCAAGAAGGTGCTCGCGTACTCGACGGTCTCGCAGCTGGGCCTGATGTTCCTCGGCATCGGCGCGGGCGCGTTCTGGGCGGCCTTCCTGCACGTCGTCACGCACGCATTCTTCAAGGCCTGCCTCTTCCTCGGCGCGGGCAGCGTGATGCACGGTAACGGCGACGAAGAAGACATCACCAAGCTCGGCAACCTGCGCAAAGAGATGCCGACGACGTGGGCCACCTTCCTCGTGGCGACGCTGGCCATCACCGGCATCTTCCCGCTGTCGGGTTTCTTCTCGAAGGACGCCATTCTGCACGCGGCGCACACCAACTCGATTCCTGCCATCGGTTGGGCGCTGCAGGTTGCCTACGTGCTCGGCGTCATCACGGCGGGCTGCACGGCCTTCTACATGATGCGCATGTACTTCGTGGCGTTCGAGTACCCGCGCTCGAAGGAGGCGAAGACGCCGCACGCGCACGAGTCGAGCTGGCACATGACGCTGCCCCTCGTCGTCCTCGCGGTGCTGTCGGTGGTCGCGCTGGTGCACGGCCTGCCCATCATGAAGCCCGAGGGCCGCGGCACGATTCAGACGTTGATGGAGAACTTCCTCGACCCGGTCTTCCGCACGACGCAGGAGAACCTCGCGAAGCGGCAGTTCGTCGTCATTCCCGCCGAAGAGCACGTTCCCTGGGGCGCGTACATTCAGGCCTGGGTCATCGCCATCAGCGGCGGCGGGCTCGCGTTCTTCCTCTACATGCGCTTCTTCCCTGCGCGCGCGGGCCAGCCGGTCAACCCGACGCTCGAGGCCGTGCGCCGCTTCTCGTTCAACAAGTTCTACGTCGACGAGGTGTACCAGCTGCTCATCATTCGCCCGATTGGCATCGTCTCGCGCATGCTGTGGCGGGTGGTCGACTCGATTCTCATCGACGGCGTCGCCGTGCGTGGCACCGCCTGGGTGACGCAGCGGACGGGCGCCGTGTTGCGCTACCTGCAGACGGGTGACGCGCAGGCCTACGCCGCCATCATGGCGCTCGGCCTCGCCGGCGCCCTCGTGTGGATTCTTCAGAGGTACGTCCCGTGAACAGCATCTACGACTCGCGAATGCTGAACCTCGTCATCTTCTCGCCCCTGCTGGTGGCGGCGTTGGTGATGTTCATGCCGAAGACCGAGAAGGCACAGATTCGCGGCGTGACCCTGCTGGGCATGCTGCTGAACCTGTTCACCTGCATCTGGGCGTGGACGCGCTTCGTTCCGCGCAGCCCCGTCGAGTTCCAGCTCGAGTACCGGCTCGCGTGGATCGACGAGCTCGGCTTGAGCTACCACATCGGTGTCGATGGTCTGGCCATGACGCTGGTGCTGCTGACCGGCGTGCTCGGGCCCCTCGTGGTGCTCGCCAGCTGGACGTTCATCGACGAGCGCGTGAAGGAGTTCCACCTCGCGCTGCTCGTGCTGCAGACGGCGCTGCTCGGCGCGGTGTGCTCGCTCGACGTGCTGCTCTTCTACGTCTTCTTCGAGGCGATGCTGATTCCGATGTACCTGCTCATCGGCGTGTGGGGCTCGGAAGAGCGCCAGATGGCCGCGACGAAGTTCTTCCTCTACACGCTCGTCGGCTCGCTCTTGATGCTGGTGGCGTTGCTGGGCGTGTACTTCATCGCGGCTCCGGCCGGTCAGCGCAGCTTCGACTACGCGACGCTCTACAACGGCCTCATGTCGCTCAACCGTGAAGTGGCGGCCTGCACCGCGGCGGGTGACTGCAACAACATCTCTGCCGGAGCGCACGCGCTCTACCGCTGGGGCCCGCTGATGTTCATCGCGTTCTCCATCGCGTTCGCCATCAAGGTGCCGATGTTCCCCGTGCACACCTGGTTGCCCGACGCGCACGTGCAGGCGCCCGTGGCCGGCTCGATGATTCTCGCCGGCGTCATGCTGAAGATGGGCACCTTCGGCTTCTGGCGCTTCGCGGTGCCGCTCTTCCCCGTGGCCGCGCGGCAGTACCAGCTGCCCATCACCATTCTGGCCGTCATCGGCATCGTCTACGGCGCGCTGATGTGCCTCGCGCAGAAAGACATCAAGAAGCTCATCGCGTACTCGTCGGTCAGCCACCTCGGCTACTGCATGCTGGGCATGTTCGCCTTCACCGGCGAAGGCGCCACCGGCAGCGCGTACCAGATGCTGAACCACGGCGTGTCGACCGGAGCGCTCTTCCTCCTCTTCGGCTTCCTCTACGAGCGCCGTCACGCACGCCTCATGGCCGACTACGGCGGCATCGCGAAGGTGATGCCCATCTTCACGGCCTTCTTCCTCGTGGTGACGTTCTCGAGCATCGCGGTGCCCGGCACCAACGGCTTCGTCGGCGAGTTCCTCGTGCTGCTCGGCACCTTCAAGTCGAACCTGCCGATGGTCATCGGCGTGCTGGCCACCACCTGCGTCGTCCTCGGCGCGGCCTACATGTTGTGGATGGTGCAGAAGGTCTTCTTCGGCACGGTCACGCACCAGGAGAACCTGGGTCTGAAGGACCTGAACCGTCGCGAAATCATCGCGGCGATTCCCCTGCTCGCGCTCATCGCCGTCATGGGCCTTCGCCCACAGCCGTTCCTCGACATGCTGAACCCGTCGACCGAGCGCTTCCTCGCCCGCGCGCAGTACGCCTCGGGCAAGAACGACGCGACGACCGAAGACTCGAAGGTGCGCGTGATGGTGCGTCAGCTGCCGGCGAAGGTGGTCGTCGCCGACGCCGCCGCGCCTGCGCAGCCTCCGATGCCGCGTTTCCTGCCCACCGGCCGGCTGGTTCCCGCCGCCGCCGCGCTCAATCCGCAGACTCCCTGACCTGGTGACCCTACCGTGCTGAACACGCCCAACTTTGCGATGTCCGAGTTCATGGCGGTGCTGCCCGCGGCCGTTCTGGTCGTGGGTGCCATCGTGCTCATGCTCTCGGAGGTGTTCCTCTCGGCCACCAACCGAACGTACATGGCCATCATCGGGGTGCTCGCCTCGGCGGTCGCGGGAGCCTTTGCGCTCTCGAACGCGTTCGAGCCTGCGCGTCTGGTGCTGCAGGGCTACGCGGTGCTCGACCCGTTCTCGAGCTTCATGACGGTGATGGTGTGCATCGGCACGGGCCTGGCGTGTCTGCTGGCCTCGGGCTTCTTGAAGCACCGCAACGCCGAGCGCGGTGAGTTCTACGCGCTGATGCTCTTCGCGGCGGCGGGCATGAGCCTGCTCGCGCTGTCGAACGAGTTCATCACCCTCTTCGTCAACCTCGAGGTGCTGTCGGTCGCCACCTACGCGCTCACCGCGTTCCTGCGTCGTGGGCCGCGCCCGGCCGAAGCCGGCTTCAAGTACTTCATCCTCGGTGCGTTCGCGGCCGCCCTGCTGCTGTACGGCGCGGCCCTGCTGTACGGCGCGACGGGAACGACTCGTCTGTCCGACCTCGCGACGACGCTCCCGGGCGTGATGGCCACCAAGGCGGGCCTCGTCTACGCGGGCTTCGGCTTCGTGCTCGCCGGCTTCGCCTTCAAGGTCGCCGCGGTGCCCTTCCACATGTGGACGCCCGATGTGTACGAGGGCGCGCCCACGCCCGTCACCGCGCTCATGAGCGTCGGCGTGAAGGCGGCCGCGTTCGTCGCCATGGTGCGCACCTTCCTCGCGCTGGTGCACGGCCTCGACCCGCAGGTGCCGTTCACGCTCTTCAGCATTCTCGCGCTGCTCACGATGGTGGCAGGCAATCTGCTCGCGATGCCGCAGCGGAACGTGAAGCGCATGCTCGCGTACTCCTCCATCGCGCACGCGGGCTACCTGCTGCTCGCCGTCACCGCGCTCTTCGTGCCGGCCGCCTCGAAGGCCTCCGACGTGGGCGGTGTGCTGACCGCGACGCCGCTGCTCGCGAACGCCGCCGTCAACGCGAGCGTCTACAAGGGCATTCTCTTCTACCTGCTCGGCTACACCGTCACCTCCATCGGCGCCTTCGGCACGCTGGCCGCCATCGAGCGCCGTGAAGACGAGACCCGCGGCAACACGTGGGACCTCGAGCGCTTCGCCGGGCTCGCGCAGCGTCAGCCGGGCTGGGCGGCGGCGATGGCGGCGTTCATGTTGTCGCTGGCCGGTGTTCCGCCGACGGTGGGCTTCCTCGGGAAGCTCTTCATCTTCAGCGCGGCCGTCGACGCGGGCCTCATCTGGCTGGCCGTCGCGGGTGTGCTCGCGAGCGTGGCGGGCACCTACTATTACCTGCGCGTCGTCGTTTACATGTTCATGCGCCCGGCTCCCGTCGATGCCCCTGCGCCGTTCCGTCACTGGACGACCGAAGTGGCCCTCGTGGTCTCGGCCTTCGCGACAGTCGCCCTCGGCATCATTCCCGGGCCCATCTCGGAGTGGCTCTCGCGCGCCGGCATGGTGTTCGGCGGCTGAGTGAGCGCTGGCCGCTCCGTCATCACGGAAGACGAGCTCGACGCCCGCTTCGGAACGCGGGCGTTGCTCGCGTCGGGTGGTGATTACGGCCTGAACGTCGTCGTCTTCGAAGGCGACCGCAGCGGCAATCTCGCGCTGCACGATGACGAAGTGCGCGCGCTCTGTGCGGGCACCGGCGACGTCGGCACCATCGTCTTCGTCGGCAACCTGACCTCGACCGGCCACCTCTGCGTGTCGGACCGGTTGATGTGTCTCATCGTCACGGGCGACGTTCGTTGCGAGCGGCTGTCGTTGTTCGAGACCGAGATGTTGGTGATGGGCTCGCTGACGACGAAGGCGCTGAAGGACCCCGACGAGTACCTGAAGGTCATCGGCACGCGCACGGTGGAGCGCGTCGTTCGCTCCGGCGAGGACTGATGGCGTCGACGTGTCAGCGCCATCAGCGTGACTCGATTCGTGCGTGCGCGCGGTGTCAGTCGGCGATGTGTGACGAGTGCGCGGCCTGGGGAGCGCGGCTCGGCATCTGCCCCGAGTGCCCGCTGAACCTTCGGCCTGGCGCGGGCGTGGGAAGACGGCTGCTCGCGCACCTCATCGACGTGGGGCTCTTCTTCGTGCCGACGCTGCTCGTCATCGTCATCGGGCTCGTCATCGGCATGCACTCGGCGCTCACGCCGCGCCGGTTCTCAGAGGTTCCGCTCGGTGAAGCGCTCAACGGCTGGGCGCTGCTCTTCGCTCTCGTCGTGCCCTTCGGTGCTCAAGCGGTGATGCAGTTCACGAAAGGCCGTTCGCTGGGCAAGTGGCTGCTCGGGCTGCGTGTCATCGACGACGACGGCACGCCGATGGACCCCGTTCGCGTGATTCTGCTGCGCAACGCAATTCCGCTGCTCGTCAGCGGCGTCTGCGGCCTCTTCCCGCTCGTCGACGTCGTCATGTTCCTCGTGCCGCCGCATCAGCGCTGGCGCGACAAACACCTGCACGCGCGCGTCATCGAAGATCCACGGTAGGCGCTCGAGCGTTCAGTCCAGCTCGAGCCAGATTCGCAGCGCCGTGTAGCCAACCGTCACGGTGACCGTCAGCAGCGCGAGCAGGCTCGCTTTCACGAAGGCGACCCGGCGTTCGCGCCGCTGTGCGACCTCGGCAGCCTCCATGAAAGGAATGGCTTCGGCGAGCGCGACCCAGCCTCCGTCGAGTTCGATGAGGTCGGTCGACCGAAGAGCACCCGTTCGAAGTGATTCGTCGATGCTCGCCGCGCTCAGGTCGACGCGCTCCTCCGTGACCTGGTGAACGGCTCCAGCCGCAGCGCTCGGGAGCGCGAACACCGCTTCAATGCTCGTGAAGGTGAATTGCATCTCGCTGCGACCGGCCCGACGCAGAATTCGAATGGGGAACATGATGGTCCTCACAGGAGCGCCGTGAGCGCTGCAGCGGCAGACAGGCACGAGACGAGGGCGCTGATGACGGCGATTGCCGCGAGAATCGAAGAGGGGGCTTCGGCAGCTGGGAACTCGAGCGCGCGGAACCGCTGACCGGCGTCCCAACGGACAGACGACACCGGACTGGGCAGGGCACCGACGCCACGTCATGCTGAGCCTGCTCCCGATGCCGCGCCCACTGTCAGCCTCGAGTCTGTTCGTCCTCGCAATCGCCGCAGCGTGCGGAGCCAACACCGTGAAAGTGGGCGGAGGCTCCGGAGTCGATGGCGGCGTCGACGCGGGACGTCCCATCGCAGGAGGGGGAGGCGGCACCGGTGGCGGCTCGGCGATGGGTGGCGGCTTCAACACAGGCGGTGGGGAGTTCGACGCGGGCGTCTTCTGTCCTCCGCTGCCGCAGCCGCCCGACGACGCGGGCGTGGTGATGCACCCGGACTTCGCGGCCAGCTACACGTTCTCCGAACTCGGCCCCGTGCCCGGTGTGCCCGGACCGCTCGGCGGCTGCGTGATTCTGCAGAACGACCGCGACCACCTGCTCATCGCGGGAGCCTCGGAACGTTCGAACGGTGCGCTCTACCGCATCAAGCTTCGTCGCAACGCGTGCGGCCACATCATCGGCTACGACGGCAGCGCCACGAAGCTGGCCGACACGCCGTACATCGACGCGAACATTCTCGAGCTGGCGGGCGGCTCGTTGCTCTACACGGGCTGGCAGGTGTGGCAGCTCTCGCAGTTGAGGCTCGGCGCGAACGCTCCACTGTGGACGGTCGACCTCACGATGCACGGGCAGGTCGGCTCGAGCGCAGGAGGCATCGGTCGCGTGCCGCCGTGGCTCGCGGCAGCAGGCGAGTTCCGCATCGTCGGCTGGCCCGATGGGCGATGGCACGAGCTCGGGCTGTCGGTCGACGCGGGTGTGTATGGCGTCACTCGAGTCACCGACACGGGCGCGATGCAGCTCTCAGGCGGCCCCGGTGGCTTCGCCTACGTCCCGCTCGGCTCGGCGCAGTTCACGAAGCCCAGCATCATCATCTCGGAGTGGAGCGCCAGCGAGGTGTCGGTCATCGAGGTCGACCAGCAGGGCAACCCCGTCGCCGGCACGCGTCGCCGCATGTTCTCGCGCTTCCCGCGGCCGTGGGGCGCGTACTTCGAGCCCGAGACGGGCGACTTTCTCTTCCTCACCTGGGCGCGGCCTGGTCTGCCCGACAGTGTGTTCATCGTGCAGGGGTTTCAGAAGCCGCCACCCGTCATCGAGTGACGCGCGGCGTTTTCGCGGCCGTCGAAGTCTGATTGTCTCGACGCATGCCGGTCACCTCCGCCCATTCCTCGAGCGCTTCCGCGACGCCGCGCACAGCTCCCGCGAGCGCCAGCAAGACGAGCAGCGCTGGCCCGACGACGACCGCGCGTGACCCCATCACGATGGTTGCCGACCTCGGTTGACCTTTGGCCACGACGAAAGAGCAGCGCCGCAAGTGGGGCCACTACCCGGCGCAAGACGTCGACGTCTCGACGGCCTTCGAGCTGCTCGAGTGGAGCTGGTACCGGTTCGCCCGCTCGACGGAAGCGCTCGAGGCGAACGTCGTTCGCGCGGTGCTGCAGGACCTGGAGCCCTGGTCGCACACCGTCACCAAGAGCGCGCGCGATGGCGAGCGGCGGAAAGCCGCGTCGGTGTTTCTGCGGGTCGCGGTCGATGACACGACTGACGAGGCGCTGCTCGCGACGTGGCGAACCGCGGTGAACGCGCTGAAGGTCTTCGAGTCGCAGTACGCGTGGGGCTCGAAGGAGAAGGCGGCGAAGCTGACGGAGCTGCGGAAGAACGAGCGCCTCGTCGAGGCGGCGCGCGCGGCGGCGGTCGGCTCCACGGTCGTTCCGCTCGAGCTGTTGGCCGTGCTCGCCCTGGAAGGGTCGGAGATGTCAGCCGATGCGATGCTCCCGCACGTCGAGCGCGCGCTGAAGGACGAGGCGCAGCTCGAGCCGCTCTCGAGGCTCAGTCGCTACGCCGCGAAGACGAAAGCGATGACGTCGTTGATGGCGCTCATCGATGGGAGGTTGAACGCGGCGCGCACGAGTGCTCCGGCGAACGACCTCGCGAAGGCGCTGGGTATCGCCTCGGGCAATCGGTTTCGCGTCGAGGTTCGTGTCACCGGCACGGGCAACCGATTCTTCTGGATCTCCATCGACAGCGACCGGCCTGGGCCTGCGTTTTGCGGAGGGGTTGGCGGCGAGCGGACCTCGACGCAGCTCCACCACGATGACGGGTCGACCGAGTGCTCGCTGGTCGAGCTGCCCGCGTATCTGCGCCAGGCCGCGAAGAAGCTCGACACGACCTGGGAGTTCCGGAACGCGTCGACGCGCCACCTGCGAGGGAAACGGCTGGCAACGTTCCTCGCGTGGCTCGAAGGAACGGGAAGTCACCTCAGCGAGTCGTGATCGCGTCGAGGCGGGGACTGCTGGCTCTCTGTGACGAGCGACGCCCTGTGATCGCGTCGAGTCCTCGGCGCCGGGTTTCTCGACTTGGTACGACCGTGAGTCAGGCGTTCGGAGGGCTCCGTCAACGCTGCGACGAGTTGGGAAGTTGCGGTGACGTGCATCGCTCACGAAGTCGATGCGTTCGTGGCGGGAACGACTCCGAGTGCACTCGGTCGTCGCCTATCGAGCGAAACCACGTCGTTCGGTCCGCTTGAACGGCTGGCGGAGGCGCGGTCACGAAAGACGCATTCCTCACGAAGCAGATCGCTTGACTCCGGTCGGCTTCTTCCATCGAGCGATCGCCACATCGATCGTGCCGTTTGAATGGCTCGAGGGTGCACCGAATTGCTCGAGGCTCCGGGTCCCCAATGGTCGAGTCTTCGACCCACGTGAACATCGCGACGGATGCGCGGAAGTGCCTCGAGGGAGCGCGACTCATGGTGATGCCGCGCTGAAGCCTCGAGTGCGAGTGGTTGCCGCGGAATCGACCAACCGGTGGTGGACTCCGCGGTGGCTGTCGGACGTCGTCACGGCGTCATCCTCGCGACCCGAAGCGTCAACGCTCGAAGTTGGTCGGAGTTGCGCCACCTCGTTTCGGCGCCCTGTGTCGCTTCACGTCAACGGCGTTACCCAGTGCGTCGCGCGAATGACGCGGTCGAAGCGTCGACCCGGTCGCAGGGCCCACCACCAGCTGAGCGGTCTGGGTCGCCGGGCATTCGACGTCACGGTGGTCACCCGAGGCTTCCAGCCGACGCTGGTTCGCGCTGCATGCCACTCGTGGTGCCGCTCCATCGCGCCGAACGCCGAGGAACGAAGCGAGGACGGTCAAAACGCGGTCGTGACGCCCAGTGTGGCGCCGACGCTGAAGGCCTGTGGGCCGTTGAGCGCGACGAACCAATCGAAGTGACTGACCAGCTGAATCGAGAGCGACTCGGCGAAGCGCGCGGTCTCGAGGCCTGCCACGACGCCCGGCCCTGCGAAGAGCGTTGGTGTCCGTGAGAGGACGTAGATGCCGGTTACCTGCGCGCCGATGAACGGTCTGACGAACTCGGAGCTGAAGAAGTGCCGAACGCCGAACTGACCGCCGGTGGTCACGACGAGCCCGGTCCCTGACGCCGTCGGAGCTCCGAGTCGAACGACGCCGACGCCGATCGGCACTCCCAGGAAGAGCGTGGTCGCTTCGCCCACGTCGTAGCTGCCCTCGATGGTGATGGGCGTGATGACGTCGGGCTCGGCGGCGTTGGTCGAGAAGAGGCGAAGTCCTCCGACCGAGAGGCCGAGTGACCGTTTGCCGGCGTCTGAATCGACCGGCGAGCTGGCGTTCAGAAGGGAAGGGAAGGGCGAAGCGGTGATGAGCGCCGTGATCAGCGTGGTGAGCATGAAGGTCTCCTGCGTGTTCCCGAGATGGGAAACGTGCAGGGACCAGCGCTCACGACTTCCGTGCGCAGCGAAGACGTCACCAGGACTTCGACTTGCCCGGATCGCCCTTCAGCGCGAATCGGCTCGACGAAGCGGGTGGTGAGAACGCAGCGCACCTCGGAGTATCGGAGCCGCGATGACGAAGTTGCGCGAGCGCAGGCAGGGACGCGATTCTTCCGCCCGACGAGGCGCCAGCGGCCGATGCCGTACACCACGTTGGTCGCGGCGCGTGATCGGTTCAGTGAGTGGATCAGCTCAGGTGCCAACTGCCGAGGCGCAGGTCGGTTGCTCCCGCTGCGTCGAGGATCGCGAACACCTCAGATGCGAGTGGCGTATTGAACGTCCCTCGCGCGCAGCGCTGTGCCGAGAAGGTCTGCGCCGTCCCATCGTGCGAGAACTGCGTCGACCACCATGAACGCGGGACCGGTCGGTTGTTGGCGCAACAGGAGTGTGACCAGTCGCCGCGGACTCCTGTCGGCGTCGCACCAATCTCCGACGCTCACCGCGACCTCCGCATCGTGCTGCGTGCCGACAGTCCACCGGACCAGAAGCACCGCACGTGCAGTGCCCTGCCGTGAGACGAAGGCCCGGACGATTCGCGTCACGCCCCCACTGCACTCGCACCTCGGCAGGGTGCTCTCGGCTCCAGGTTCGATCGAAAAGTCGGCTGCGGTGGGCCTCATGCCACTGAGACGACCGGAGCCTGCGCAACGGCCGTGCGTTCGCCGAGCAACTTCCGCCACACCACCACATGCCCGGCCATCGCGAGCAGCACCATCACCGTCGGCAGCGTCGTGAACGGCATGTACGCGATGAACGTGTTGAGCGCGGCACCCTCACCGAACGCCGCGAACACCGGCGTCGACGAGATCGCGATGACGACGATGCTCACCAGCAGGGCCGTTCCCAGCGCGTTCCACGCGAGCACCAACCGACGTCCACCGACTCCCAGCGCGACGAGCACCGCCACCACCACCGCGCTCGCGCCCGTCACGATGTCGAAGTTCCAGCCCGTGAACGTCATCTGCTCCGGCATCACGCCTTCGTTCGCCGCGGCGTGCATGAGCAGCTCCAGCGGCAACCGGAACGCCTCAAAGCCCACCAGCGCCGCGAGCGGCAGCCCGTCACTCAACGTCTTCCCGAACGTCGAGCGCGCGAGCACCTGGGCTCCACCCGCGATGGACACGAGCAGGAAGAGGATTCGCGGCGGCTTCGCGTCGAAGTTGGCCAACACGCCGCTCATCGCCAACCCAGAGACCACCGCCTGCCAGAGCACCGCGATCACCAGGAACAGCAGCGTTCGCCTCAGCGCCACCCGTCCATCCACACCCAGCCGTGCGGCCGCCACCCGATGCCCCAACGCGACCAACACGATCAGGCACCCGGCCAGCAACGGAAAGCCAGCGAGCAGCAACGACGAGGCGGGGAGGGGATACATGCGGGGCTCCAGTTTGAGGTTGAAAAAGACATATCGAGGCACTATTTAAAAGTAAAGCCATGGCGCCAAGACGTCGCAGCTATCAGCAGTTCTGCGGGCTCGCCCGCGCCCTCGATCTCGTCGGCGAGCGGTGGACTCTCTTGCTCGTGCGCGAGTTCCTCCTCGGGCCTCGGCGATACTCCGAGCTGCTCGAGGCGCTCCCGGGTCTCACCACCAACCTGCTCGCCGCCCGCCTCCAGTCGATGGAAGCAGAGGGCTTCATCCACTCCACCGACGGTGGCTACGAGCTGACGGACCTCGGCGCAGCACTCGAGCCCGTCGTCATGGAGCTCGCCCGCTTCGGAGGCCGTTACCTCGGCACGCCAAAACGCACCGACCGCGTCGACCTCAGCTGGGGCTTCCTCTCACTCAAACGTCGCTACCGCGGAGGTGCCGACGTCACGCTCGCCATCGACGTCGAGGGCACCTGGTTCACCTTGCGCTTCGAGCCCGAGTGGCTGCGCGTCTTCAAGTCACGCCCCGACCGCAGCGCTGCCACGCTTCACCTCACGACCGAGCAGGCGAGGGCGCTCTTCTTCGGCGGCGTTCCGCTCGACAAGGCCCACGTCGACGGAGATCTGACCGCCGCGAAGGCCGCGCTCGCCACGCTCTTGCCCATGCCGTTCGCCCACCAGCCACCTCCGCCAGGGTCGAAGGCGCGGTGGACCCCACAAGTCGCCACAACGAAGCGGTGACCGCCGGGCCCCGTTGTGCCATGGCGCGCGCGACATGATTCGCCTCGACAACATCGGCGCTCAGCACGGCCGTCAGATTCTCTTCATCGGTGCCTCCGCCGCGCTCCACAAGGGCGAGAAGGTCGGCCTCGTCGGCCCCAACGGCTCGGGCAAGTCGACGCTCTTCCGCTACATCATGAAAGAAGAGACGCCCGACGAAGGCGGGGTCTCGGTCGATCGCGGCGTCACCATCGGCTACTTCCGCCAGGACGTCGGCGAGATGGCCGGGCGTACCGTCATCGAAGAGACGATGGACGGTGCCGGCAACGTCTCGGAGGTCGCGCGTGAGCTCAAGCAGCTCGAGCACGACATGGCGAACCCCGACAAGGCCGACCAGCTCGACGCGCTCGTCACCCGCTTCGGCGAGGTGCAGGCCCGCTTCGACGAGCTCGGTGGCTACGCGCTCGAGGGCCGTGCCCGCGAAATTCTCGCCGGCCTCGGCTTCCGGCCCTCGATGGTCGACGGTGACGTCGGCGCGCTCTCGGGCGGCTGGAAGATGCGCGTCGCGCTCGCGCGAATCCTCCTGATGAAGCCTGACGCGATGCTGCTCGACGAGCCGTCGAACCACCTCGACCTCGAGTCGCTCATCTGGCTCGAGCAGTTCCTCAAGCAGTACGAAGGCGCGCTGTTGATGACGTCGCACGACCGCGAGTTCTTGAACCGCGTCTGCAACCGCATTCTCGAGATCGACGGTGGCGAGCTCACCTCGTACACGGGCGACTACGAGTTCTACGTCGGCCAGAAGGCCATCGCCGAGGCGCAGCAGCAGGCCACGTACGAGCGGCAGCAGGCCATGCTCAAGAAGGAGCTCGCCTTCATCGAGCGCTTCAAGGCCCGCGCGTCGCACGCCGCCCAGGTGCAGTCGCGCGTGAAGAAGCTCGAGAAGATCGAGCGCGTCGAGCCGCCGCGCCACATCGAGAAGGTACGCTTCGAGTTCAAGCCGCCGCCGCGCAGCGGTGAAGACGTGGTGAAGCTCACCCAGGTCAACAAGGCCTACGGCGACCTCATCGTGTACAAGAACTTCGACTTCCTGCTGCGCCGGCGCGAGCGCTGGTGCGTGCTGGGCGTGAACGGCGCCGGCAAGTCGACGCTGCTCAAGCTCGTCGCGGGCGAAGGCAAGGCCGACACCGGAGTGGTCACCGTCGGCAACAGCATCAAGCTCGGCTACTTCGCGCAGCACGCGATGGACGTGCTCGATGGCGTGAAGACCGTCTGGCAGACGCTGGTCGACGCGTTCCCCCGAGCCTCCGAAGGCACGCTGCGCACGCTCGCGGGCTGCTTCGGCTTCCCCGGAGACGAGACCGAGAAGGTCGTGCGCATTCTGTCGGGTGGCGAGAAGGCGCGGCTGGTGCTCGCGCTGATGCTCTTCGACCCGCCGAACTTCCTCGTGCTCGACGAGCCCACGAACCACCTCGACCTCGCGACGAAAGAGATGCTCATCGACGCGCTCAAGACGTTCGAGGGCAGCTTGCTGATGGTCTCGCACGACCGGCACTTCCTCGCCGAGCTGTCGAACCGCGTGCTCGAGCTGACGCCCGAAGGCCCGCACTCGTACGGCGGCGGCTACACCGAATACGTCAGCTCGACGGGACGGGAAGCGCCGGGTCTGCACGAAGCGTGATGGAGGTCGGGCTCGCGCTCGACGAGACTCGCCGGCATGCGCAGACGCTGGTGGGTGGCGGTGCTCGTGGTCGTCATCGGTGCCTTCACGGCCTGGCGTGGAGCGCGCGCGACCGCACCAGCAGAGTCGGTGCTCGGCGACCTGCTCGTGGCTCCTCCGCCGACTCCGCCGAAGACGACTCCTGCGCCCGTCGTGGCGACACCACAGCTCCGCCCGGTCGTCGCGATGCCGACGACGCTCGCGCCGCTCCTCACAGACGTCGCCATCGAGACGGATGCAGGCCTGGCCCTCGTCGACGCGGGCGCCGAGGCGGCCACGTCACTCGCGCTCCATCGCCTCGACGAGTTCCTCGCGCAGAACGCCGCCGAAGCGACGCGCGTCGTCGACCAGTACTGCGCCGACACGAAAGCGCTTCGAGCGCGCGACGAGTTCAAACCGAACGCCCGCCAGCACGACGCTGCGGTCTTCATGGAGGGCCGCGCCGACTGGGAGAGCGGACGCATCGGCCTGCTGCACCTGCCCGAGCCGCTCGTCGTGCGCTTGAAGACGCCGGGCTGGCAATCCTCCGGTCCCGAGCTGTACGCCGGCCTCGACTTCTCGTGGATGAAGCAGCTGCTCGAGTTCGACCACTGGTCGCTCAGCGCCCAGGGCCCGCTGCGTGATGGCCGGCCTTCGACCTTCGTCGACGCGCCGCTGCCGAGCTACGTGATGCTGCTGCACTGGGCGCGGCTGCGACTACTCAAAGGAGCGCACGAGGGCGCGCTCGAGCAGGCGACGACCGAAGTGCTGCACCTCGCCGACCTCTGCGCGTCGGGCGGAACCCTCATCGGAGAGATGATGCGGGCGTCGTCGTTTCACGGCCTCGTTCGCGAGACGTGGGCCCAGGCGGGCCGAGCTCCACCCATCGCGCCGTTCTCCGAGGCTGAACGTGGGCAGGTGCGCGCGGCTGCGTTCGCGGGCACGTATCTCCTCTATCCCGGTGTGCCGAACGAGGTCCGCGCGAAGGCGCTCGCCTGCATTCCGATGCGGTGCGCGGCGTTGCAGGAGGCGCTCGGTGTCGCGGCGTCGCTGCGCGCAGTGCGCCCCGTGAGCGAAGCCGATGCGAAATGGCTTCGGGAGCAGCAGCCGTGTGATGCCGCCTCGGCCGACCTGCTCCTCAGCGCTCCACCGCTCGAAGCGGCGCGTCTCGCTGACGTGCGACTTGGGAGCGACCAGGGTCTCGGCCACTGGATGAAGGCCTTGAGGTGAAGCTGCGGGTTTCTGGCGAACTGCCCTCATTGGCGCACGCTGTACCCTCGTGTGTGCAAACAACGCCCCTGACAGCCTGAGCAGGGCTCTCTACACTTCGCCGGTCGTCGCCTTTCTCACGGGCCGAACTTCCGCCGAGCGTTTCGAGGTCCCACGGTGATCCACCACACTCGCGTCGTCCTGACCTCGCTCGTGGTCTGTGCTTCGACTGCCTTCGCGCAGTTCGAGCTCGACCTGTCGTCACCTTCGCCAGACAAGAAGGACGCGAAGAAGGTCGAGCCGAAGAAGCCGGTGGCAAAGCCGGCCGACAAGCCCGCAGCGAAGCCTGACGCCGTCGAGCTCGACCTCTCGTCTTCCGCCGACGTGAAGGCCGTGCTGCTGCTGCCGCCCATCGTGCGGGTGACGCAGAGCCAGGGCGGGTTCAGCGGCTTCGACACCAAAAAGACGTTCGACAAGTTCGACTACGCCTCGCACAAGAAGTTCGTCGCGAGCCTGAGCAAGCAGCTCGAGGGCAAGGTGCTGGGCGCCGAGCTGATTCAGGGCGCCATCGTGAAAGAGGGCTTCACCGTCGCCCTCGCGCGTACGCCCGCCGGGCTCTCGAAGCTCGCCAGGGCCACCAACGTCGGCTTCGTCGTGCTGCTCGAGTTCAACAAGACGGCCTCGCTCGTCGCGACGATTCACGACGCGGAAGGCGTGGCGAAGGGCGAGCCCCTGTACGTCGCGAACGCGGGCGGGCTGACGCAGAAGAACGGCGACGACCTCGCGACGATTCTGGGCAAGGCGCTCATCGACCTCTCGAAGGAGAAGCCGGCCACTGCGGTGGCGACGGTCGAAGCGCCGCCTCCGCCGCCACCCGAAGAAGACGTCAACGACGCGCCCCCGCTCGAGGTGAAGCAGGTGCCGAAGGAGTGGAGCGCGGACCCCGACAAGACGCGCGTCGTCGTCGCGGTGGGCGCGGGCGCTGCGTTGCGTGCCCTCTCCATCAGCGGTGAGGCGGCCAGTCAGCTCGCCGAGCTGAGGAACAACGGGGTCATCGGGGTCGGGGTCTACGCGCAGGTGCAGCCGCTGCAGTTCATTCCGTCGATGGCGGGCAAGCGCTGGGCTGACCTCGAGGTCGAGGTGAACTTCCGGCGGGCCATCGTGAAGGCGACGGGCGTCGAAGGCGCGGCGCAGGGCACCAACTGCTCGATGACCGACGATGACCTGCAGATTCGCGGCACGTACCGCTTCAAGGTGGCCGACGCGACGTACGCACCGAGCGTCGGCGTCGGTGGTGGCTGGAGCCAGGAGCGCACGCTCTTCGACGCCTGCACGCTGCCGCTCGTCTCGGCGACCTACCGTGGCATCGACGCGCAGCTGCGTATTCGGCAGCCGCTCTTCCGCAACCTGTTGTCGCTCGACCTGGCGGCCGGGCCCAGAATTCTGCAGGGCAGCTCGGCCACGTCGACGAAGCTCTCGCTCGCAGGTGAAGCGTGGCTCGAGCTCAAGCCTGCCTCTGTCTTCTTCGTCCGCGGCGGCGCCCGCGGCTCACGACTGTCGGCCGAGCTTCCCGGGCTGTCGGTGGTGGAAAACCGCTTCTTCTTCGCGCTCGAAGCCGGAGCCTTCTTCTAAGCCATGCGAACTCTACGAACCGCTCTCTTCCTCGGCGTCTGTGTCTTCGTCGCCCTCGGTGCCAGCACCGCCGACGCGCAGCAATGCAGCCCGCTCCCTCCCCTGCCACGCGGCATGTGCAGTCCCAGCGACACGACCGGTGAGAACGACTGCGACGGCGACGGCTGCAAGATTCGCGAAGGCGACTGTAACGACTGTGACGTCACCATTCGTGGCCCGTCGTGTCCCGGTGGAACCGTCGGCACGCGAACCACGCCGGCTGGTGCAGGCCCCGAGTTCTGCGATGGCAAAGACAACAACTGCAACCTCGTGGTCGATGACGGGCCTGGCGGTACCGCGGGCACGGTCGACGGCGGCCTTGCCTGTACGATCACAGCCAACCAGGGCGTCTGCCGTAACGGCACCACGGCGTGTCAGGGCGCGACGGGTGTGGTCTGCAACCAGAACGTGACGGCTTCTGCCGAGCAATGTGATGGTCTGGACAACAACTGCAACGGTGACATCGACGAGACCGGCGCTGCTGGAAGCTCGAAGTTGAGCCGGGTCTGCTTCGGCGGCCCCAACGGGACGTTCAACGGTACCTGTGGCAACGCGCCCAGTTCGTGTGCGCCCAAGGGGTTGTGCCGAGCGGTGACCCAGGTGTGCCCTGGCGTCGGCGGCTTTCCGGGGTGCACCAGCACGACGGTCGGTGCGGACGGAGGGGTTCAGACCCTTCCCGTCGCGGAGACCTGTGACAACCAGGACAATGACTGCGACGGAACGGCCGACAACGGAAACCCCGGCGGTGGCGTCGGCTGCACCAACACGTCTGCCTTTGGTGTGTGTCGGGCTGGCGCGTTCTCGTGCCAGGCAGGTGGCAATCTGGTGTGCAACTCCACGATTCTTCCCGGAACGCAGCAGGAGATTTGCGACGGTCTGGACAATGACTGTGACAACGCTGTGGACGAGACGGCTGGTGTTGGCAGCCCCACGCTGAGCCGGGTCTGCTTCGCGGGCGCGGCTGGTACGTTCACGGGCACCTGCGGCAATTCACCCAACGCGTGCACCCCGACGGGGCTCTGCCGAGCCGTCACTCAGGTGTGCCCCGGTGCAGGCGGCTTCCAGTCTTGCACCAACTCGACGGTTGGAGCCGACGGTGGCACCCAGGTCTTCTCGGTGGCCGAGGTCTGTGACGGGCAGGACAATGACTGCAATGGTGCGAACGACAACGGCAACCCCGGCGGAGGTGCAGCCTGTACCAACACGGCCGCGCAGGGCGTGTGTCGAGCAGGCGCGTTCTCATGTGTGGCTGGCGGCCTGGTCTGCAACTCGACGATTCTTCCCGGAAGCCAGGCTGAAATCTGTGACGGCCTCGACAACGACTGCGATGGCTTCATCGACGAAGCGGGCGCCACCGACTTCCCGAAGATCAAGCAGTCCTGCTTCCCCGGCCCCGGTACTGCTGGCGTCGGTCCCTGCCTCAACGGCGAGCGCGCCTGCAACGCAGCGCCGGGCTCTGGAGCTCCCAGCTTCACGACCTGCGGCCAGTGCGCTGGGCTCGCGACCTGCGCGACTCCGGTCGTCGGCACGGCCGAGGTCTGCGACACCATCGACAACGACTGCGACGGCACGTTGAACAATGGCAACCCCGGTGGCGGTGCCGCGTGCACCAACGGTTCAGCCTTTGGCATCTGTCAGGCGGGGACTCAGCGGTGTCAGACGAACGGTACCCTGCAGTGCGTCTCGACCATCGCGCCCGGTTCTCAGACCGAGATCTGCGACGGCCTCGACAACGACTGTGACAACGCGGTCGACGAGACCGGAGGCGTGGGCAGCCCCACCCTGAGTCGCGTGTGTTTCGCGGGCGCGACGGGGTTCACCGGAACCTGCGGCAGCAACCCCAACAACTGCGCGACCCGCGGCTTGTGCCGCGCCGTTCAGCAGACGTGCGCCGGAGCCGCTGGCTTCCCTGCGTGTACGACCACGACCATCGGTGCCGACGGCGGCAGCCAGGTCTTCTCGGTGCCAGAGGTCTGCGACGGCCAGGACAACGACTGCAATGGTCAGAATGACAACGGCAACCCGGGCGGCGGTGGCAACTGTACTGCGACCTCGGCGTTCGGCCCCTGCCGGAATGGAACGTTCGCCTGTACGGGCGGCTCGCTCCAGTGTCAGCCCAGCATGGGCACCACTGAACAGTGTGATGGCATCGACAACGACTGCGACAACGACGTCGACGAGGTCGGCGCTCCCGGAAGTCTCAAGCTGAACCGCCTCTGCTACACAGGCCCGGCGAACACCTTCACGGGCGGGTGCACGTCGATGCCGCCCGCGCCCAACTGCACGCCGCTGGGCATCTGTCGTGGCGTGCCCATCTTCTGCCAGGGCGCCGCAGGCTTCCCAGCGTGCACCGCCAGCACCACCAACCCTGACGGTGGTGTGCAGCGGCTCCCTGAATCCGAGGTGTGCGACACCCTCGACAACAACTGCAACGGTCAGGTCAACGAGGGCCTCTCGGGTGGAATGTGCACCACGGGCGAGCAGGGCGTCTGCTCGGCTGGCACCGAGCAGTGCACTCCGGCTGGCAACCTGCTGTGCGTTCGCAACCGCGACGCTGGCCCCGAGCTCTGCAACAACCTCGACGACAACTGCAACGGCATTCCAGACGACGGCGTCGTTCCGCGTACCTGCTACGACGGCCCTGTCGGCACCTTCACGGGTGTGTGTGGTTTGTCAGACGGTGGCGTTCAGGGAACCGGCGGCGCCTGTCAGACGCGCGGGCTGTGCCGCAACGCGACCCAGCAGTGCAACGGCGCCGGTCGATGGTTGACCTGTGCCGCGACGCAGGTGCTGCCCGTCGCCGAGATCTGCAACAACCAGGACGACGACTGCAATGGCAACCCTGACAACGGGCTGGTCATCGACGCCGACAACGACTCGGTTCGAGCCTGCGGCACCTGCGGCGCCAACCCTGACGGTGGTTGTGATTGCAACGACATGAACGGCAACATCCGCCCCAACTTCCCAGAGGCGTGCAACGGTCTCGACGACAACTGCGACAACCGCATCGACGAGGCCGCGACCGGGAGCGGCAAGCTGACCCAGGCCTGCTATTCCGGGCCGCCGGGCACTGCCGGCCGGGGCGTCTGTGTGGCGGGCAGCCAGGAATGCAACGCCGCGCAGGGGAGCGGGACTTCCAGCTTCGGCGTCTGCACCGGAGAGCGCATTCCCACGCCCGAGACCTGCGGACCGACGGATGAAGACTGCGACGGCCAGGCCAACAATGGCCTGCTCATCGACATGGACAACGACATGGTGCTCGCGTGCGGCACCTGCAACGCGGCCGACGCCGGCGCCTGTGACTGCGCTGACAACAACCCGAACGTGAAGCCGGGCCGCATCGAGGCGTGCAACGGCCTCGACGACAACTGCAACGGCGCGATGGACGAGGCGTCGACCGGCGGCGGAAAGATTTCACAGAATTGCTACTCCGGCCCCGTCGGTACTGCTGGGCGTGGTGTCTGTGTTCAGGGCACTCAGCTGTGCAACGCTGACGCAGGCGCTGGCACGTCGAGCTTCGGCGCGTGCATGGGTCAGGTCGTTCCTTCGATGGAGACCTGCAACACCCAGGACGACGACTGCAACGGCACCGTCGACGACGGCTTCGACATGGACAACGACACGTTCCGTGCCTGCATGGCCTGCGGTCTCACGATGAACTGCGATTGCGACGACAACAACCCGATGGTCCGCCCGGGCGCCATCGAGCTGTGCGACACCATCGACCAGAACTGCAACGGCCGCCTCGACGACGTCGCCCCGCGCGGCTGCTTCGCCGACCCGCAGGGCATGATTCCGCCGCCCAACACCTATACGGGCATGTGCCCCGGCGCGACCTGTCAGCCGAAGGGCGTCTGCCGCCTCGGCAGCCAGAGCTGCACCATGGCCGGCGACTGGGGCCAGTGCTCGAACGTGACGCTGCCGCGCGCCGAGCAGTGTGACGGCACCGACGACGACTGTGACGGCCTCGTCGACAACGGCATGTTCGACCGCGACCTCGACACGTTCGTCTCGTGCGCGCTCTGCGCCAACCGCCCTGTGACCGACGGTGGGGCCTGCGACTGCAACGACATGGACCCTGCCGTGAAGCCGGGCGCTCCTGAGGTGTGCGACGGCATCGACAACAACTGCGACATGGTCATCGATGGCAACGACACCGCCTGCTACTCGGGTCCGCCTCCGACCCGCGGCCTGGGCATCTGCGCAGACGGCCTGCAGACCTGCTCGATGGGCATGGGCTCTGGCGCCTGCCGCATGGAGCGCCTGCCGACCACGCTGCCTGACGGCGGCCTGCCGGTCTTCATTCCGGACGGCGGCGCGAACGACCCCGAGTTCCTCTGCGACGGGCGCGACGAAGACTGCGACGGCATCGTCGACGATGGCTTCGACCTCGACGGCGACGGCGTCACCACCTGTCAGAACGACTGCGACGACACCGACCCGTTCAACAGGCCCGGCGGCAGGGAGATCTGCGACTGCAAGGACAACAACTGCAACGCCACCATCGACGACTCGAACGCGTGCCGTGGCGCACCGTGCTTCGACTTCGACGGCGACGGCTTCACCAACTGCCAGGGTGACTGCAACGACGACCCTGCCGCTGGTGGCCGCAACGTGGGCCCGACGAAGAGCGAGAAGGTCGGCGACGGCCTCGACAACGACTGCGATGGCCAGGTCGACGAGAACACCGACGAAGACGGCGACGGCTTCGCCACCGGCGGGCCGATGAACATGCGCGACTGCAACGACAAGATTGCAGACGTGAACCCGGGCGCGGTCGAGCGCTGCGACGGCTTCGACAACAACTGCGACGGCCGCGTCGACGAGGGCTTCGACCTCGACAACGACTTCGTGGCGAGCTGCGCCGGTGACTGCAAGGACATGAACCCGGCCATCAACCCGACCCGTCGTGAAGTCTGCGGCAACAGCGAGGATGACAACTGCGACGGCCGCATCGACGAAGACACCGACAACGACGGCGACGGCGTCAGCACCTGCGCAGGTGACTGCAACGACTTCAACCCCACGGTGCACGGAGCGTCGGGCCCGACGCCAGCCGCGGCTGAGATCTGCGACGGCCAGGACAACAACTGCGATGGCCAGTACGACGAAGGGTGGGACGCAGACAGCGACGGCGTCGCGTCCTGCTTCAACGACTGCGACGACATGAACCCGAACGTCGGGCCGCAGACCTTCGAGGTGGCCAACAACACCATCGACGACGACTGTGATGGGCAGACCGACGAAGGCCAGGTCGACCGCGACATGGACGGCTTCCCGCCCGTGTGTGGCGACTGCAACGACTTCGACCCGCGCATCAACCCGCACGCGGCCGAGGTCTGCAATCGCGTCGACGACAACTGTGACTCGTACGTCGACTCGGCCGCCGGCCGCTTCAACCTCTGCTCGGTCTGCTTCGACGCCGATGGAGATGGTCAGACGAACTGCGACGGCGACTGCAACGACGCCGACCGCAGCATCTTCCGTGGCGCTCCCGAGATCTGCGACTTGAAGGACAACGACTGCGACCAGCAGGTCGACATCGACCCGAGCACCGGCCGGCGCGTCTGCACCATGTCGATGGACGACGGCGGCTTCGACGCGGGCGTGGTGGTCGACGCCGGTGTCGACGCGGGCACCGGCGAACTCGACGGCGGGGGCATGGTCATCGACGACGACGCGGGCATTGGCGGCCCCACCTCGCCGGGCGTCGTGACGACGGGCTGTGGCTGCGGAGCGACCGACGGCTCGGCGCTGCTGGCCGCCCTCGCGCTCCTGCTCGTGGCTGCGTCACGCCGCTCGCCACGCCGCGTGGTGGCGGTGAAGGCAGGCAGCTTCCTCTCGCTCTCACTCGTCGCGCTGCTGCTCACCGGCTGCCCGTCGTCGCTCACGACGCCGATGTTCGGCACGGGCGGCGGGTCGGCGGGTGGTGGCGGCGACACTGACGGCGGCGACGGCGATGGGGGCCTCGCGGACGGCGGCTTCGACGCGGGCTTCATCGAGCCCGAGAACTGGCCGTGCCCCGGGCTGGCGCCGCTGACGCAGAACGTGAACCGCGTGCCCGGCACCATGAACCTCTTCGCCATCTCGTCGCGCTATCAGGTGGCGACGAACGCGACCGCCCAGGCCCTCGTGTTCGACGACGGCGCCGAGCTCGCGGGCTTCGTGCTCCAGCGCGACGTGCCGAGCTCGGTGAACCCGCTCGACCCCGTCAGCCTCGAGACGGTGGCCAACCTCGAGGTCGACGCGCTCATTCAGCTCTCGGGCTCGCCGCTCGTGAGAGACCGGCTCGAGCGCTCTCGCCGCATCTTCGTCAACGGCGACCGCCCCTTGAGCGTGCTGCGAACGTTGTCGACCTCGCAGCTGCTCACCTTCGGGACGCCGACCAGCGCCTTTGCGGTGCGGAACCGCCTGCTCTCGTCTCTGTCGGGGAAGGACCCGGGCATGCTCCCCATGGGCCCTGCCTCGACGCAGGACGACGAGCAGGTGGTGAACCTCTTCTTCCGTTTCGGCTCGGGCAAGCTCTTCATCGGCGTGGTCGTGTCGGCGTCGGCGAAGCTGCGCGACAACCTGGCGCCGATGAACGACTTCTCGAACGGCTCCCACCTCTCTGACGAGAGCGCGACCCTGGCCACGCGCTGCGAGAAGCGCACGACGCCGGCCCTCAAGACCGACTTCGTCTTCGTCGTCGACAACACCATCTCGATGGTCGAGGAGCAGAAGGCCCTTCAAGACGCCGCGCAGGGCCTCTTCGACGCCTTCCAGCGGGCGCAGCTCGACTTTCGGCTCGGCGTCATCACCACCGACAGTGACATTCTGCGCGGCGGCGGCTTCGTGACGACGCTGGACGATTTTCGCGCCGCGGCGCGGGTCGGCCTCGACGGCAACACCACCGAGCTCGGCATCGAGTTCGGCCTGCGAGCCATTCGTCGTGCGCGCATGGCCACGGCCCCCAACCTGACCCTGCGTGACCCGATGAGCACCGGCCTCGTCGTCATCTTCATGTCCGACGAAGACAACAAGTCGATTCGCCCCAACATGTTCGGCTCGTACATCACCGACTACCGCATGGAGAACGCGGTGGCCTTCAGCATCGTGGGCCCCAAGCCGACGGGCTGCATTCGCGTGGGGCGTGGAGAAGCGCAGCCGGGCGACCAGTACATCGACCTCGCGAACGCGACGGGTGGCAGCTCGGGCAGCATCTGCAACCCGAACCTCACCGAGGTCATCGAAGAGGTCGTCATCGGCGCACTCGGCGCGTCGAGCCGCACGCCCATGGAGCGCCGCCCCATCTCAGGCTCGCTCTCGGCCCGCACCACGATGCCGCTCGAGCGCAACCGCACCAACGGCTTCGACTACGAGCCGGCCGGCAACTCGTTGCTCTTCTTCGGCCAGGCGGCTCCGATGGTGGGCACGCCGTACGACGCCGCGTACCAGTTCTTCAATTACATCGACTGAAACGACCTCTCGTTCTCGGTGCTCGGGGGCGGCGCCATCACCGTCGTGAAGCCCTGCACGCCCTGAAGCAGAGGCTCGAAGAGGTTTCTCCGCGGTCGAGTTGCATGGCTTCGGGCCGGGGAGTACTTCCCGCGCCCCGGGGAGAAAACATGACCATTCATTCACGATTCCTGTCGCTGCCGCTCGCGGTGTTCGCCGTCGCCTGCGGAGCGCCCGAGCCCACCTTCCAGGTTCGCGAGACGCTGCAGCAGCTCTACATCACGCACGCCGAGCCGGGCGCGACCCTCGAAATCTCCCGCAACGGCAAGCCGGTGACGACGGGCGTGGCCGATTCGCTGGGCTCGCTCGTGGTGCGCGGGCTCGAGCCGGGCGCCGGCTACGTGGTGAAGGTCGCGGGCGCGAAGGAGCAGACGAAGCCGCTCACGGTGAAGTCGCTCGAGCAGCTGCCTCCGAAGCCCGAGCTGTACACGGGCCAGAAGCTCGAGGCGGGCTTCAACTACCTGACGATGCGTGACGGCACGAAGCTGTCGGCGTGGGTGACGCTGCCGAAGGGGAAAGGGCCGTTCCCCACGGTGGTGAACTACTCGGGCTACGCGGCGTCGCGGCCGGGCGTGCCCATCAAGGACTTCGAGTTTCTCTGCGACGAGTTCCCCGTGGTGTGCGCGACGCCGCAAGACGCGTCGGCCCTGTTCGCCGGCATGATGGACTACGCGACGGTGAGCGTGAACATGCGCGGCACCGGATGCTCGGGCGGCGCGTACGACTACTTCGAGCAGCTGCAGTTGCTCGACGGCTACGATGTCGTCGAGACGGTCGCGGCGCAGAGTTGGGTGCAGCATCACCAGGTCGGCATGGTGGGCCTCTCGTACCCGGGCATCTCGCAGCTCTTCGTCGCCGCGCAGCGCCCGCCGGGCCTCGCCGCCATCGCGCCCATGTCGGTCATCGGCAGCACCACGACGACACTGCTGCCGGGCGGCATCTTGAACGACGGCTTCGCCATCTCGTGGGTGAAGAACGTGCTCAGCAAGGCGGTGCCGTACGGCCAGGGCTGGGAGCAGGCACGCGTCGACGGTGGTGACGAGACGTGCCGCGAGAACCAGTTGCTCCACGGGCAGCTCGTCGACAACGTGGCGCAGGCGCGGCTCATCGAGTTCCACGACCCGGCGCAGCACGACCGCTTCGACCCCGCGCTCTTCGTGAACCGCATCGAGGTGCCGACCTTCCTCACCGGCGCGTGGCACGACGAGCAGACGGGGCCGTACTTCTTCCTGCTCTTCGACAAGTTCACCGGCACCGACACGGTTCGCTTCACCGCGCTCAACGGCGTGCACATCGACGGCTTCGCGCCCGAGGTGCTGGCCGAGTGGCACGCCTTCCTCGAGCTGTTCGTGGCGAAGCGCGTGCCGCGCGACCCGGCGACGTTCCGCAACTTCAGCCCGTTCGTCTTCGACCAGGTCTTCAAGTCGAGGCAGATGATGCCGCAGACGAAGTGGACGCAGTTCACCTCGCGCGACGAAGCGGTGGCCGCGTGGAAGGCCGAGCCGCGGCTCAACGTCATCTTCGAGAGCGGGGCAGGTGACGCGCGAGACCTCGGCGCGCCCAGGGGCACCTTCGCGCACGGCTTCCGCCAGTGGCCGCCCGAGGGCCAGCAGGCGAAGACGCTCTACTTCCAGCCCGACGGAACGCTCGGCGACGCGACGCCTTCGGCCATGAGCCTGCCGGCGCGGTTCCTCTACGACTCACTCGCAGGCCAGCGCGGCATTCTGGGCAAGGGCGGAGACGTCTGGGACAAGCTGCCGAAGTACGAGTGGCGCGACGCGATGCAGGACCACGCGGTCGTCTTCGAAGGCGGCACGGTCACGGCCGACACGGTGTTGCTCGGCACCGCGAGCGTCGACCTGTGGCTTCAGTCTCCGGTCGAGGGCGCTGACCTGCAGGTGACGCTGAGCGAGGTGCGCAGCGACGGGAAAGAGGTCTACCTGCAGTCGGGCTGGCTGCGCGCCGGCCACCGCAAGCCGGGCCCGAACGCGACGGCGCTGTGGCCCGACCAGACGTACTCGCAGGAGAACTGGGCGCCGCTGCCGGTGAATCAGTGGGCCGAGGTTCGCATCGGCACCGCGGGGTTTGCGCACGTGCTTCGCGCGGGCTCGAAGGTTCGCGTCACCGTCGACACGCCGGGAGGCACACGCGCTGACTGGCGCTTCGCCATCAAGCCGCTGACGGGAGAGGTCGCCTACCTCGTGGGCACCGACGCCGCGCACGCCTCGAAGCTGGTGCTGCCGGTGGTTCAGAACGTGACGGTGCCTTCGATGCCGCCGCCCTGCCCGTCACTGCGTGGCCAGCCGTGCCGTGACGCACAGCCGCACGTGAACCTCACGGGCATGCCCCGCTGAACGTCAGCGCCCGTCCCACGCGTCTTCGGAAGGCAGCGCGTAGCGCTCGAGCGTGACCAGCCAGGCGGCGCCCTGGTGCTGAATGACGGTGAACGGTTTGCCCTTCTGCACGAGCCCCTCGGCGCGCTTCTTCTCGGCGCCAGGGAGCACGAGCGACACACAGTCTGGAGCGAGCGACTTCTTCCCCTGCTCCGGTGTGGGCCAGCCCGACGGCCAGCCCTTCTTCACGGGAGCGGCCGTGGTGTGGCACGCACGCAGGGCCAGCAGCTCGGGCTCATAGCGCTTCAGAGCCTGGTGGTTCCACGTCGAGAGCGTGTCGAGCGCCTTCTGCAACGATGGCGGCGCGGCGTTGCGATGGGTTGGCTCAGTGAGCGCTCCGAAGAAGCGCACCGTCTTTCGGACATCGCCCTTCCAGCGGGTGACGAGGTGCACGGGTGGATGCATCTCTCTCGTGCCCTCGAAGCTGTCCTTCAAAGAGAAGAACTCGCTGCCACCGCTGTCGAAGAGGGCCGCGCGTTCGGCGCCAGACAGCGTCACCGAGCGCACGTCGCCGTCGCCCGAGGTCACCACCACGAGACCATCGTCGTAGGCGACGAGGCGAGGCAGCGAGAACGTCTCTTCCCACGGCTTGCCGGACGGCGGGCGCACGTCGTGGTGTGAGACCCAGTAGGCGATGATGGGGCGGCGAGCTTCAGCGAAGGCGGAGCTGGCGAGCACGACGGCGAGCGCGAACATCTTCATCACCCGAGTCTCCGACACTTCGAGGCGGAGCGGCTCGTCTTCCGCCTGGCTGACGGAGCACCGGGCAGTCTGGGCGGCAACGAGAGTTCCTCCGTCAGCGCGAGCGGAGACCCGACGACCTCACTTCTCCGGCGGCGGCTCTGCGAGCTCGAGCTGCACCTCGTTGGTGCGCATGAACCACGGCGTGTACGGCGCGTCGTAGCGGGCCCAGACCGGTTCGCCGACGCTCTCGAGTCCCGCGGCGGTGACGCCCTTCTTCAACTTCGCGAGGTGCTCGTCGTAGTTCGCGGTGCTCCAGGTGCCGGAGTAGCGAATCACCGCGACGACTTTGCCGGGCATCGGCTTCAGCGTGACGCGCGCGTCGTTCGGGGTGGGGAGCGTCTCCATCGTGAAGGACGACGGCATCGAGAACTGCACGACCCACTTCGCGCCCTTCGCCTGCTGCGTGACGGGAGACGTCATCGCGATGCGCTCGCTCTGGGTGACCGGCGCGGTCATGGCGATCTTCGACGAGCTCTTGTTGCCGCCGAAGATGTAGCCCGCGAGGCGGCTGAAGGCCTGATTGCCGGCTTCTTCGCGGCTGGAGTCGACCTCGGTCTCGGCGACGACGTACGGCGCGTACCGGCGAACTTCGAAGCCGTCGTAGGTCTTCAGCACTTCGTACTTCGGTGACTCGGTCGCCATGGCCAGGGAGCTCCAGCTCGAGATGATCAGCGCGAGGGCAATTCGCATCGTGCTGGCTGGTAACGGGCCCAGGGCGCTGGTGCTCAGCTCTCGACGAGCGACCCACTCACCGGGAGCTGGCGGCGTGAACGATCGCGATGATGGCTCCGAGCGCCAGCACTCCCAGCCACGCCATTCCCGTGTTCGGAACGTCGTCGGTGTCGATGGTCACACCGTCGGGGGCCAGCTCCTCGAGCCGGCTCGTCGCCTCTTCGGTCGAGAGCCCTTCTCTGGCCTGCGTGGCGAGGTACTTCTCTGCTGCGATGCGAGCGGCCTGAGTGCGCATGCGCTTGACGATCAGCAGCGGAATCGGCGCGGCTGCGAGACACACGCCCACGCCGACAGGGACACCCGCCCAGGCGTAGAGCCCGGCGGCGAGCAACCAGAGTGCTCCGAGGACAAGCGGGATGATCACCGGCAGAACATACGCTGGAGGCGAGCCTCGAGCCGTTCACGGGCCGAGCAGACTCACCTCGGTCGAGTGAGGACGCTCCGCACGGGCCTTGATGCCCTCGAGCATGCCGCGCTCCATCACCGCGACGCCGGGCTCGATGAGCTCCTGCCAGGTCTGCGCGACGCCGGTTCGATTGCGAACGAGCAGCCGTGAGCCACTGCCTTCGCGTCGAAGGTCGAAGGCCCACGTCGTCACGGGAGCTCCCTTCTCTTCGATGGCAATCACCCATGCGCTCGGCGGCGTCACTTGCTTCACCACGTAGACCATCGGCGGACCGGTGCCTTCGGGGCACATGCGCACGACGTCGCCAGGCTTCGTCTGCCACTCCGCGACGAGGCGTTCGCCGTTCACCAGCGGGCAGCCCATCAGCTTCGTCTCGAGCCAGGCGTGACTGTAGAAGGCCGCGCGCCCAGCGCCCATCTGCGCGACCCACGGGAAGACGGCCTCGGGAGCCGCAGAAATGGAGATTCCTCGCGTCGTCTGTCGCTCGGGGTCGGGAATCAGCTCGTCACCAGCGAGTGGTTGCGAACACTCCGCTTTCGTCGCGCCCCATGACATCGCGACGTGCCTGACACCGAGCACCCAGGCGAGCGGAGGGAGCACGAGCACCACCGCCAGCACCATTCCCAGTCCCTTCACGACTCGTTTCATGGCGCCAGGTCGCTGCATCTTTCTCGCCGGGCCGCGCTGCAGCGTGAGCACCCGAGACGTCGCAGAAACTGCATGACGTCGATCACGAGCGCGCGCGAACGAGCCGACGCACGGCCTCGGTGAGCTCCGCTTCGTTCAGGTGCGCAAACCCGAGCCGAAGCGCATGCAGCTTCCGGCCGGTGGGAGAGAACGCGCTCCCGGGAAAGAAACGAACGCCGTGTTTCAGCGCGCGCGCCGCCCACGCGTCGACGTCGATGGAGCGCTCCACCGTCGCCCACAGCCCGAGGCCCCCGCGCGGCACCTCGAAGGTGAGCTCATCGCCGAGGTGTTGCCGGAGCAGCTGCACCATCAGGTCGCGCCGCTCGAGGAACACGCGTCTGGCCTTGAGCGAGTGGCGCTGCACTTCACCATCTTCGAGCATCTCGGCGAGCGCACGCTCGAGCCCGGCGTCACCGGTGCGGTCGACCTGGCCACGAACGGCGAGCAGCGTGTCACGCAGCTCCTTCGGCGCGACGACGAAGCCGGTGCGAAGCCCTGGCGCGAGCGCCTTCGACAACGTCCCCACGTAGACGACCACGCCAGCACGGTCCTGCGAGGCGAGGGGAAGCCCAGCCGGGCCTTCGAAGGTGAACTCGAAGTCGGTGTCGAGCTCGAGCAGCGGCATTCGGCGTCGGCGCGCGAGCTCGAGCAGCGCGAGTCGGCGTCGTGCTGAGAGCGTCACCGTCGTCGGGTCCTGCGTGTTCGGGGTGAGCAGCACCGCGCGCAGCGGGGTCTTGATGGTCGCGAGCTTCTCGACGGCGAGGCCCTCGTCATCGACGGGAATCGGGAGCGCGCGAACGCCGAGACAGGTGAACGCGTCGCGGTACGAGGGGTAGCCCGGCGACTCGACGGCGATGGCGTCTCCCGGCCGGGTGAGGGCGAGCGCGAGCAGGTGCATGGCGAGCTGACTGCCGCGGGTGATGACGACATCGTCTTCGGTGCAGCGAAGGCCGCGTCGGGCGCTGAGCTGCGCAGCGAGGGCGCGCCGGAGCCGTTCGTCGCCCGCGGGGTGACCGAAGCCCAGCAGCCGCCCCTTCGAGTGACGCAGTGAGCGGCGGTAGGCGCGGGCCAGCGCCGTCGCGTCGAACAGCCGTGGGTCGGGCAGGCCGGACGAGAAGTCGAGCACGCCCTTCGGCACCGCCTCGAACGCGCGCGAGGTGCCAGGCCACGCGCGCACGCCGAAGCCGAGGCCTCGCGCGGCACCCGGTTCGACGTCGTGAGGAATGGGGAGCGTCGTCGTCACCCGCGTCGCGCGCCCGTGCCGCTTCTCGACCCAACCCTGCGCGGCGAGCTCATCGATGGCTGCGTTGACGGTGTTGCGATGCACGCCGAGTTCGTCTGCGAGCGTGCGAGTGCCTTCGAACGCGGCGCCAGGTTTCAGCGCTCCCGACCGAATGGCCGCCACCACCTGCTGCACGAGCTGCTGGGGCAGGGCGACGTGGGACCGCCGGTCGAGGGTGAACACCCGACTGGTCTACTGGAAATTCTCGGACTGGTCCTGTTTCGGTGGACCAGTCGAAGGCACGGTGCGCGCACTCGAAGTCGCACCGGAGGTCGTATGTCGCGAATCGCCTGGCCGCTGCTCGTCGTGCTCGCCGCCTGTGGAACTCCGGTGGAGGACTCCGCCGCCACCATCTCCATCTCGCCCGAAGACACCGAGCAGACCGAGGTCACTGCCGAGCTCAAGCTCGCGAAGGAAGACCGCAGCGACACGGTCGACGTGATGTCGTGGAACGTCGAGTGGTTCGGCTCGGTGGAGGACGGGCCCACCGACGAAGCGCTCCAGCAGGCGAACGTCGCGAAGGTGCTGCAGCAGACGGCGCCGGACCTCGTCGGGCTCGTCGAGGTGGTGTCGGAAGACGCGTTCGCCACGCTGATGACGAAGTTGCCGAACCATCGTGGGCTGCTCGTGACCGACCCATCGGTGACGCAGGGCCGCGACTTCTACTGGGCGAAGGAGCAGAAGGTCGCGCTCGTCTACCACCGGCGCTTCACCGTCGAGTCGGCGCGGGTGGTGCTCACCGAGGCGCAGTCGTCGTTCGCAGGCCGGCCTCCGCTCGAGGTGAAGCTGCGCTTCGACGAGGATGGACAGCCGCGCACGCTCGTCGTGTTGGTGGCCCACTTCAAGGCGATGGCGAACCTCGATGGCTACACGCGCCGCACCGAGGCGGCCATCGCGCTCAAGCGCCTGCTCGACACCGAGTACGCGAGGCGCTGGGTGCTGGTGGTGGGCGACTTCAACGACGACCTCGACGTCTCGACGTACCGCCGCAGCGCCACGCCGTTCGCGCCGTTCCTCTCCGACTCCGGCTACCGCTTCACGACCGATGCGCTGACGAGGGCGAACATCTCGACGACGCTGACGTTCTCCTCGACCATCGACCACCACCTCGCGACGAACGAGCTGGCCGCCCGGTTCCTCGAGGGCTCCGCCAAGGTGGTGAACGTGCCGGCGGTGTTTCCCGACGCGAAGACGACGACCAGCGACCATCTGCCGGTGCTGACCCGCTACGACCTGCGCTGACTCACTTCGTCTTCGAGAGCTGCTTGAGGACCGCTTCGAGCCCGAGCGTCACGCGCGCGAGGCGGCCGAAGTCCATCGTGCCGGGCAGGTCGGTGGGCTCGTGGTAGTTCGGGTTTCGAAACGGCGCGGTGTCGGTCACCATCAACGCGCGGTAGCCGGCACGCCAGTACGGCCCATGGTCTGACCAGTCGATGCCTTCGATGAAGGCCGGCACGCTCGAGCCCTCTGACGCGATGGTGGCGTGCTCGCGAAAGGTGCCCACCGCCTCGTGGGCGAGCTCACGCGAGTCGGTGTCGGCGACGAAGGCGATGAAGTGGCCCGTCGATGGGTAGAAGCCCGAGAACGGCCAGGGGTAGTGCTGGGAGTCCTTCGCGTCGGTGAAGAAGCCCATCGTCTCGAGCGAGAGCATGGCCTTCACGTCGTCGCCGCGCGCCTTCGCGTGCTTCGCCGAGACGTCGCTGCCCATCGCGTCGGTGCGGAAGTACGGCGGCTCTTCGTTGGTGAAGAAGACGAAGCGCACGGTGCGTGGCTGTGGGGTGTCGTGGAAGCGCCGCGCGAGCGCGAGGCCGACGGCGACGCCAGATGCGTTGTCGTCAGCGCCAGGTGTGCCTTCAGCGGAGTCGTAGTGCGCGCCGATGACGACGAGCTCCTTCGGCGCCACGGTTCCGGGCAGCTCGGCGATGAGGTTTCGCACGGTGTGCCCGTTCACCTGAAACGGCTCGGGCGTCACCGAATAGCCGGCGTCGAGCAGCTCCCCTTCGACCCAGCTGGCCGCCGCTTCGAGCTGCTGCGGCGTTCGACCGAGGTTGCGTTCACCGATGCCGACCGAGAGCGAGGTGACGTCGGCGCGCAGCGACTCCTGCAGCCCGAGCTCGTCAGACGAAAACGCCGGCGCAGGTCCCGCGAAGGAGCTGCCCGGCATCGTCGTCATGAGCTTGAGACAGGAGAGAGCGGAGCCGGCGATGAGCACCGCTCCGACCAGTGGAAGCAGACGCTTCAACGTCAGCGCCCGAACAGCTCCTTGTGGAGCGCGTCGACCGTCTTGCCCGAGCTCTCGTACAGCTCGGCGTCACGCAGGTGCATGAACGTCTTCGGGTCGACCTTCTTGTAGTCCTTGCGAACCTTCGCGTCGGCCTCAGAGCTCTCGTCCTGCAGCTCCTGGTAGAGCTTGAGGATGGAGGACTTGCGGAGGAGCGTCGGGTCGTCGGTCACGCGCTTCTCGATGTTCTCGAACTTGGCGTGCCACGAGGGGTAGCCGGCGCCGCTCGGAATGGCGGCAGGCGGCGGGGGCTTCACGTCAGGCTCGGCGGCGACAACGGGCTTCTCGGCGGGCTTCTCGACGGGCTTCTCTTCAGGCTTCTCCTCGGGAGGCTTCTTGCCCTTGTCATCACCCTTCGCGACCACGGGCTTGTCGTCACCCTTTGCCGGCTTGTCGTCGCCCTTCGCCGGCTTGTCGTCGCCCTTTGCCGGCTTGTCGTCGCCAGCGGGCTTGTCGCCACCCTTCGCGGCCTTGATCTGCTCGTTCGCCTTCTTGGCCGCCTCGATGGAGGTGCGCAGCGCGTCTTCGGCAGGCTTGAGGCTCTCGGCGGGCGCACCGGCGGAGCGCGACTGCTCGATGGCGTTCTTCGCAGCGATGAGGCCCTGCTTCGTCGTGTCGTCGAGGTCGTCGGGAATGTCGAGGTCACTGTCTCCGCTGCTCGAACCCGAGCCCGAACCACCAGAGCCCGCGACGCTGATGCCTCCGCCGCCACCGGAGAGCGCACCGGGAATGCCGGCCAGCGCGCCGAGCGCGGTGAGACCCATCAGCACCAGCAGGACAATCTTGATCCACTTCACCGTCTGGAAGTGCTCGAACCACTTGTACGCGACGAAGAGCGACAGCGCGCCCGTCACGGCCGAGAGCAGCACCGGCACGACGCCGATGAAGGGAATGCCGAAGCGGGCCCGCAGGGCAGCGATGATGATGGTGAGGCCGCTGGGGAGCACCGCGATGATGATGGCCGTCTGGGTCTGCAGGAAGTAGTTCGTGCGGCCGCGCGCGTCGCTCTCGCCCTTGAACAGCTTGGCGATGAGCCAGGTCATCAGCGGGTGCCAGATGATGCCGGTGATGACGGAGCCGACGACCGCGCCGATGGCGCCGAAGACGAGCCCACCGATGAGGCCGCCGATGCTGAGCGCGCCGAGAATGAGCTGCGAGATGAGGCCGGCGATGAAGCCCATCGCGCCCGAGAAGAGGTTGCCGGGAAGGGCCCAGGCGATGAGCTCCATGCGGCCCATCGGGTCCTTCGGCTGCTCCTCGATGGCCTTGCGAATGGTGCCGAACGGGTTCAGCAGCATCAGGGGCACGTTGACGAGGTAGTACCCGACGGCCTTGGGAACGCCGGCGAGCACCTGACCGACGCTGGCCTTGGCCATCTCGTCGTCACCACCGCCGCCGCCGCCATCGTCATCGGCTTCGGGGGCCGCGCGGGTCGGCTCACGTGGCGCGTTCGCGGGCGCCATCTTGGCAGCCGCGGGCTTCTTGGCCGGAGGCGGAGCCGACTTGGCCGCCGCTTTCGGAGCAGGCTTGGCCGGAGCCTTGCGCTCGGGCTCGGTCATCTGCGGAGCGTCCTGCTCCTCTTCTTCACCAGCGTCGTCCTCGACGACCTTGAGCACCTCGAACTTGCGCTTGCTGAGCTGGAAGACGTCGCCCGGCAGAATCTCGGTCGCGTCGGCGATGCGCTCGTTCGCGAGCATCGTGCCGTTCGAGCTACCGAGGTCTTTGAGGAACCAGGCGCCGCCTTCGCAGAAGACCTCTGCGTGGCGCTTGGAGACGCCCATGTCGGCCACCTGGACCTGAGCGTCGCCGCCCTCGCGTCCGAAGGTGAGGCCCTCTTCGGGCACGGTGATCAGCTTCTGGCTCGCCAAGTCTTTCAGCTGAAGGATCATGTCCATGACCTATAGCACCTCATGCGGTCCTCCCAGCGCGGCGAAACGGTGCTGACGGGCCACACTGAAATGGAGAAAAAGGGAAGCACATTGCCGTGTGTCGATGCACCGAGGCATCGGGGCGTGCGCGGTTTTTCGGGATCATGAATTCCCAGGAATCGCGGGGATCTACGGGGTCGTCGCGATGACCATGGAAGGGAACGGCGGGGGAGCAGAGGCTCGGTCCCATGCGTGTCTTGATCATCGGGTTGGTGGCGCTCGTCGCGGGGTGCAGCTCGGGCCCGGTGTGCAGCGCGAGCACGTGTAACGGGTGTTGTGATGCGCGTGGGCAGTGTCGAACGGTGGTCGACAGCGCCGACTGCGGGCGAGGTGGAGCGGCCTGCGTGTCGTGTGGCATCGGCCAGTCGTGCGTCACGGGCGCGTGCATGAGTACAGGCAGTGGCGGGTTCTCAGGCGGGTCGAGTGGAAGCGGGGGAGGAGTCAGCGGAAGCGGTGGCGGCGCCGGCAGCACGGGGGGCGGCGCCGTGGCGGGTGGAATGAGTGGTGTCGGTGGTGGTGTCGCAGGTGGAACGAGTGGATCCGCTGGTGGCGTGAGCGGGACCGGTGGCGGAGTGACGGGTGGAGGCACGAGCGGGACGGGCGGAGGCTCCGGAGTCGATTGTTCGCCCGTCGCAGTGCAGGTGCCGACGGGTGGGTGTTCGATGAACCTCGTGGCGCCGACGAATTGTCAGATGGTCTCGTTCAACGTGAACGGGGTCATCGAGCTCGACTGGACGACGAACACGACGTTCTGCGAGGGGCCGCACAAGCTCTACGTGGGTGGCAGTCCGGTCTCGACGTGGACGTCGGCGGGGAACGTGCTCGTGTTCTCGCTGACCTCAGGAACGCACCCGAACTACGCGATGACGCGGAATATCGGTGGGTATCTGTTGCTCACGCCGGCTGATCTCGCGCCGCTCACGACGGTGAACAATCAGTACTACTTCCGCGTGGAGAGCTTCTACGGCTCGGTGTCAGAGGTGAACACGTTCATCATCCGGTGACGTGCGCGGGTTGAGAACGCAGTGGACGTCGATGAGACTGACCGACGTGATTCTCACCGAAGCTGACTCGGACAAGTTTCGTGCTCGTTTTTACGAGTTCTACGATTCGGTCGTTCGCAGTGTGGTCATCACGCCGCCCTCGCGTCACTCGTCGACGTATCGGTGCTCGCTCGCGATTGAAGCTCAAGACTCGACGACAGGAGCCTGGGCGCGCGTCACCCTTGAACTCAAAGATGTGAGCGAGTTCAGCCTCTCGAGGCGGAGAAGTGGCTTTGAGGTGCTCTCGTCAGGACTCCAGTTGTTCTGGAGCAAGAGCGACCTGCTGGTGGTGCTCGATGCGCGACCCGATGATCCCGGAATTCCGGATCTGAACCAGAACGCGGCCTGGGTGAGGTGCCAGAGTTGTAGCTGGTCTGTTCAGGCGCTGAGTCCCGTTGACCTGATTCGATCCACTTGAATCTCGATACTCGTATTCATCAGCTCTGACCACCTACGAGCGTCGCCTTTGCGAACGAGACCCAATTCTGGCCGTTGAGGTGACATTGAATCATTTCACGTACGCGCGCCCCAGCCCGACCGCAAAGAGATGAAACCGGAAGTCATACTGGTTGCGGAGAAATGTTGCGGTCCTGGCGATACCTATCAACGCGTCGAGGTCCTGCGTCTTGAAGGCGTCGTTCCATGCAACTCCCAGTTGAGCTGCGAAGGATGAATACGAACGTGTTGTGAGGAAGCCCAGACTCGCGGCGGTGTCGTATAGAGACTGTTGAGGCTCAGTCATCTGTTGTTCTCGTGATCGGATTCCTGTCAGGACTCTCCTTAACCACTCAGCATTCGCTGAACCTCAAGCAGAGGCCCAGGTCTGTCAAGGGATGCGATATCGAAGCCGCTCGTTGAGCGCTATTCATACGACTTTGCCGCCTGAAAGATGTCGGCGACGACGGCCCAGCTTGGTTCCTGTGGTGCAGGCCGGCCGGTGTTTTCGTAGTAGCCGTCCATGTCTTCGACCCAGGAGGCTGCGGCGAGAAGAAACGAGTCGACCTCTGCGTTCTCCCAGTTGGAGCGATTGGCCTGAAAGTCGGTTGCCATCCGACGAAGAAGCTCGACGAGCTGACTTCGGCCGTCTGCGGAGCGGGGCTGGTTGTCGGGCATGAGCCGAGACTCCGCCATCAGGTGACAGCTGTGAAGACTGGCCGCTGCCGAAAGTACGGATGCGACCCGGCAGCACTCACCGCGGTTGAAGCAGCTCCTCCAAAGTCCCTGCCCTCGCTGGTCTGGCTCCCATCAATCCGAGCTCGTGCTTCCTGTCCCACAGGTGCGAGGCCATCGTCGACGTTGCGGTCCCCTTCGAGCGGAAGGCACGAGGAATGAGAGTGAGTACGGCTTCAAAGTTGAGATCTCTGATGAGCCACAAACCGACCGAGCAATGATGGTCGTCCAACTTGTCGAAGCTGGCACTGAGTTCGTTTGCGAATTCCTCATCGACGAACCCGTTCCACTTCTGTGAGGCCAACTGCTCGAGCGCAAGCCCAGACGTCGAAGTGAAGACGGAGAAGGGCGGGTTCATGGCTCAGTCCGGGTTGTTCTGCGCCCAACCTACTGCAGACCGCGAGCACTCGTCGCGCAGTGACCGGCTACGGTGCGCGCCCATGGCGACGTACCAACACGGCTACGACCGGCGCACCGCGTTTCAACTGCTGAAGCAGGGCGGGCCGTTCTGGTGGAAGTTCTCGCATTGGGCGCGGCCGTTCGACGACCAGAAGATTCGCGCGATGCTCGCTGCGCTGTCGAAGGAAGTGCAGAAGCGCAGCACGGGCTCGTTCTCTGCGGCGGCGTTGTTCATGATCTCGATGATGGCTGACGTCCCGGACGCGCAGCTGCAGTCGACCTGGCGCGACACGATGGCGGCGCTCGATGGCCTGAACGCCTACGAGTTCGGAGCGCGGAAGAAGAAGCACGAGAAGCTGCGCTCCATCGCGAAGGACCGGAAGCAACTCTCGGCGTGGCAGGCGGCTGCGGTCGGGAGCGAGTGGATTCCGACCAACCTGCTCGCGCTGCTGCTCTGTGACGGCTCCGAGGAATCGCTCGACGCGTTGATGCCGCACGTCGAACGCGCGCGAAATGACCGAGACCGGCTCGAGCAGCTGGAAGCCGCGCGGGTCTTCGCCGCACCGTCGACCGAACGACTGTTCGCCGTGACCGACCAGAAGCTCACCGAGCTTCGGAGCGCCTCTTCCGTTCTCGCGCTCGGTCGCGAGCTCGGGCTCGAGAAGAACGGCCGCGTTCATCTTCGTCTGCTCATTCCCGCGACCGAAGCCGTTCGTCGCGGCCGCACCACGCAGCAGTACTTCGCCGAGCTCGAGTTCGACTCCGACGCGAACCCGGACCTGCAGGCCTGCGTCTCGCACCGAACGACTTCGCCGACTTCGTACTCGGAGTCCTCCCGCGCGATTCCCTGCAAAGACCTCTCGAAGCTCCCACGCGCGCTCGAACGTGCCGGCTCGAAGCTCGGCGTGCAGTGGTTCTTCAACGACGCGAAGACGACGTTCCTCAGCAAGAAGCTGTGCGGCCCACTCCTCGACTGGCTGGGGCGCGCCGACAGGTCTTGATCATCTCTGCACAGCCGTTCAGTCTGTGCCCCGCATGACCGCGCCCCCGCAAATCCCCATCGACTTCACCGCCTCCGCCCAGGTCCCGGTGCATGACGCGCTGAAGCCGTTCCACCCCGTCGTGCGGGCCTGGTTTCAGCAGACGCTCGGCGAACCCACCGAGCCGCAGATTCGCGGGTGGCCGCTCATTCGCGCGCGCAAGGACGTGCTCATCGCCGCGCCGACGGGCTCGGGCAAGACGCTCACTGCCTTCCTCGCGTGCCTCGACGAGCTCTTCGGTCTCGCCGCCGACGGCAAGCTCACCGACGAGACGCACGTGCTGTACGTGTCTCCGCTCAAGGCGCTCGGCAACGACGTGCAGAAGAACCTGCTCGAGCCGCTCGCCCAACTGAAGGCGCGCGCGAAAGAGGCCGGCGTCGACCTGCCCGAGATTCGCGTGATGGTGCGCTCGGGCGACACGACCTCGAGCGAACGCGCGCAGATGGTGAAGAAGCCGCCCCACATTCTCATCACCACGCCCGAGTCTCTCTATCTCTACCTCACCGCCGACAAGGCGCGCGCGACCATGGCATCGGTGCGCACCGTCGTCGTCGACGAGATTCACGCGCTCGCGAGAGACAAACGCGGCTCGCACTTCGCGCTCTCGATGGAGCGCCTCAAGTCCTTCATCACCCGGAAAGACCCGACCGCAAAATTGCAATGTATCGGTCTGTCGGCAACGACACGGCCGCTCGAGCGGCTCGCGCACTTTCTCGTCGGCAACGCCGAGACGCCATGCGACCTCGTGCAGGTCGGTCACGTGCGTCCGTGGGAGCTGTCACTCGAGACACCTGAAGAAGAACTCTCCGCCGTTCCCACACACGAGATGTGGGGACAGGTTTACGACCGCCTCGTCGCGCTCTCACAAACGCATCGCACGATGCTCGTGTTCACCAACACGCGACGGCTCTCCGAACGGCTAGCCCACGACCTCGGCGAACGCATGGGCCACGAACACGTGCGCGCGCACCACGGCTCCATGTCGCGGGAGCTTCGGCTCTCGGCTGAAGAGCTGCTCAAGTCTGGCCGCCTCAAGATCATGGTCGCGACGGCCTCGCTCGAGCTCGGCATCGACGTCGGCTCCATCGACCTCGTCGTGCAGATCGGCAGCCCGCGGAACATCGCCGTCATGCTGCAGCGGCTCGGTCGCTCCGGTCACCACAAGTCGGCCATCTCGAAGGGCGTGCTCTACGCGATGACGCGTGACGAGCTCGTCGAGTGCGCGGCGTTGATGCGCGCGATTCACGAAGGCCAGCTCGACGCGGTGCGCTTGCCCGAGGCGCCGCTGGACGTGCTCGCGCAACAGGTCGTCGCCGAGGTCGCCGCCGAAGAGTGGGACGAACGCGCGCTGTACGACGTCTTCCGTCGCGCGATGCCGTACCGCGACCTCACCTGGCAGGACTACGAGAAGGTGCTGCACCTCGTGTCCGAGGGCGTCTCGACGAGCCGCGGCCGCTCGCGCGTGCACGTGCATCGGGACCGCGTGAACGGAAAGCTCAAGCCGCGAAAGGGCGCGCGGCTGATGGCGCTGCAGAACGGCGGCGCGATTCCCGATCTGTTCACGTACCCCGCCATCGCGGAGCCCGAAGAGAAGCAGGTCGGCACGCTCGACGAAGACTTCGCCATCGACTCCATGCCCGGAGACGTCTTCGTGCTCGGCAGCACCTCGTGGCGCATTCGACGGATCTTCGACGGAGCGGTGCGCGTCGAGAACGCCCACGGTCAGGCGCCGAACGTTCCGTTCTGGCGAGGTGAAGCGCCGGGCCGCACCGACGAGCTCTCGTTCGAGGTCGGGCGGCTGAGAGAAGACGTGCTCCAGCGGGACGATGCGCAGCAGTGGCTGGAAGAGACGCTCCGTGTTCCTGCGCACGCGGCCGAGTTGCTCGTGCGCTACCTGCGCGTCGCGAAGGCGGCGCTCACCGAGATTCCGTCGACGAAGACCCTCGTGGCCGAGCGCTTCTTCGACGAGGCCGGCGGCATGCAGCTCATCATTCACGCGCCGTTCGGAGCCCGCATCAATCGCGCGTGGGGCATGGCACTGCGCAAGAGCTTCTGTCGCGCGTTCGACTTCGAGCTGCAGGCGGCCGCGACCGATGACGCGATTCTGTTGTCGCTCGGGGAGCAGCACTCCTTCCCATTGATGGACATCTTCGACTTCGTCTCGCCGGGCAGCGCCGAGCGTGTGTTGACGCAGGCGGTGTTGCAGGCGCCGGTGTTCGGAACGCGCTTTCGCTGGGTGGCGGGCCGGGCGCTCGCGTTGTCGAGGCTGCGCAATGGAAAGCGGGTGCCTCCGCCGATTCAGCGCGCGCGGGCGGAAGACCTCATCGCGGCCGTCTTCCCCGAGCAGGTCGGCTGCCAGGACAACCATGGAGGGAAGGAGATCGACCCGCCCGACCATCCCCTCGTCAGCGAGACGATGAAGGACTGTCTGCGCGACTTCATGGACATCGATGGGCTCGTGCGCGTGCTCAAGGACATGCGCGAAGGCCGCATCACGCGCGTGGCCGTCGACCTGCCCGAGCCGAGCGTGTTGTCGCATCAGATGCTGAACTCCGCGCCGTGGACGTTCCTCGACGAGGCGCCGCTGGAGGAGCGTCGTGCCCGCGCGGTCTCGGTGCGCCGCTCGTTGCCGTCGACCGATGAAGCGGCGTTCGGAGCGCTCGACCAGTCGGCCATCGACCAGGTTCGTGAAGACGCAAAGCCTGTCATTCGTGACGCGGAAGAATTGCACGATGCATTGTTGCAATTGGGCGTGCTGCCGACCGACGCGGCTGACGTGGTCCCCTGGAACGAAATGCTCGAGGCCTCGTTGCTGCGGTTGGCGGGCGAACGTCGCGCGGCGTTCTTCGAGGTGAATGGCCGTCGCTTCGTCTTCGCGGCCGAGCGCGTTCCGCTGGTGCAGGCGATCTTTCCGGATGTGGCGTTGCCGCTCGTTCCGCTGCCGGGAGACTTGCCGGTCGAACGTGAAGACGCCGCGAGGCAGGTCGTGCGCGGGTGGATGGAAGTGCTCGGCCCGGCGACCCCAACCGAGGTGATGGAGCGACTCGCGCTCGGCCGCTACGACGTCGAAGGTTCGCTCACGCGAATCGAAGCGCAGGGGCAGGTGCTGCGCGGAACGTTCAGGCCGAATCGCGCTCCGGAAGCCGAAGTGGAGTGGTGCGATCGCCGGCTGCTCCAGCGCATTCATCGGCTGACGGTGGGCCGCCTGCGTCGCGACATCGAGCCGCTCTCGCAGCAGGACTTCATGCGGTTCCTCTTTCGCTGGCAGCAGGTCGGTCCGCACGCGACGGCGCGAGGGCCACGCGGGCTCGCGACGGTGGTGGCTCGCCTGCAGGGCCTCGAGCTGCCGGCCGCGGCGTGGGAGCGCGACGTCTTTCCCACACGCATGAAGCAGTACATCGGCGAGTGGCTCGACCATGCGTGCTTCGGTGGCGAGGTCGCGTGGGGACGGCTCACGTTGCGCGAGCCGAAGCTGGTCGGTCCGCGGCGTGGAGATCTCTCTGGCATGGAAGGGAACGAGCTGGTCGCGGCGACGAAGCGACCGGGCCTCACGCGCGTGGCGTCGCTCACCTTCGTGCAGCGGCAGGATCTCGACTGGTTGCTCACCGCAGCGCGGCCGGAAGACGCGCGGCTCGCTGATGGTCCGAAGCCCTGGCCGGACGATCTCTCGCAGGCCGCGCGTGACGTGCTCGCGGTGCTCGAGCGTCGTGGCGCGTCGTTTTTTGCCGAGCTCAACGCGGGCACCCGCCGCCTGCCGAACGAAGTCGAAGACGCGCTGTGGGAACTGCTTGCGCGTGGACTGATCAGCGCCGATGCGGTTCAGAATTTGCGTGTGTTGCAATCACCGAAATTGAAACGATTGCAGCGGGCTCAGCAGCGGGGCGGGCCGGGCCGGTGGACGTTGCTGGCTCCCCTCGAGCGGCCGGAGCCCGAAGAGGTCACCGAGCGGCTGGCGATGTTGTTCCTGAAGCGCTGGGGCATCGTGTTTCGCGACCTCGTCGTGCGCGAGCCGCTGTGTCCGCCGTGGCGTGATCTGCTGCAGGTGTATCGGCGCCTCGAGACGCGCGGAGAGTTGCGTGGTGGCCGGTTCCTTCATGGCTTCGCGGGTGAACAATTCGCGTTGCCCGAAGCAGTCGACCTCGCGCGCTCGACGAGACGGCTGCCGAAGAATGGCGAAGTCATCACGCTCTCGGCGGCCGACCCGCTCAACCTCACCGGTGTCGTGACGGCAGGTCCGCGGGTGCCTGCAGTGATGGGTCACCTCGTGCGCTACGTCGATGGTGTGCCCGAAGGCTCGATGCCAGCCGCGGTCGTCGAGGAGGAACTCCCGTCGTGAAGGTGTTGGCTCAGCTCACGGCAGCGGGAGGACTCGCGATTGGGAGCAGGGCGTTGTCGCTCGACCGATTGTCCTCGACGGCGCGTGACACGGTCGGCCGGCTGCCGAAGACGGTGCTCCTCGAGGTGGAGCTCGATGGTGACTCGGTCGTCTCTCTCGGAGACGTGAAGCCACACCCGCGGGTCACGGCTTTGCGCGCCGTTCGAGACAACAAGCCGCACCTGACCCTCGAGGCCATTCAGGAATTGGGCGCGCTCGTGGAGGATGACCTCGAGCTGCGGGTCGCAGAGGTCGCGGCGCTGCTTCGGGCAGGCCGCCGCGCGCAGGCTGAGACCGCATTCGTGGCGCTCACCACCCACCGCGCTCTCGACCGGAAGACGCTCGAGCAGGCTTTTCTGGCGCTCGAACACGATGCTCAGAGTGTCAGCGCGTGCAGTGCGCAATTCCTGAGCTGCTTCGAGCGACTGGCCGGTGACGAACCGGTTCGGGGCGCGGCGCTCAGGCTCATTCCTTTCGAGCAGTGGTCGTCAACGCTGCTCGCCCGAGCCATCACCGAAGGTACGAAGGAGAAGCCGCTGTGGAGTGGAACGCTGGCTGAGTTGATGCCCCTGGCACGACGGCTCGCGACGCTCGACGCAGAGGCGGGGCGTGCGGCCGAAGCGGCGCTGGCAGCGCTCCAGGTGAAGCTCGAGAAGGCCGAGGCGCGCCAACGCGCGAAGACCATCGCCTCTCGACCCGACTTCACGTCATTGAAGCTCCCTGCTCCGTTGGCGGACGCGTGGCGACGCGCGTACGAAGACGACAACCGGTTCTGGTTTCTGCTCGTGAAGAAGCTCGACGAACTGAAGAAGCTCGCCACGAAGCTGGTGAACGATCTCGATCCGTCGATGCCGCGTCGAGCGGAAGAATTGCTCCCGTTCGCGCACGACGGAGAAGACCGCTACTTCGTGCTCGATCTCTCCCGGCCAGCGGACGGCGACTTCCCCGTGCTCGTCATCTGCAAAGACAGCGATGGTGAGTCCTGGGAGAACTCACCCTCGAGCGCCGCGTGGCTGGCCGAGGGCGGCAAACTGAACTTCTAACGGCAGGTGTTCGCAGCCCTGCAGCGCGTGTTGTCGAGACACGCGATGGTGCCGCAGTTGAGCGCGAAGCAGTCGGTCTCTCCCGGAATCGTGGGCGTACAGGTGCGGGCGCACGCGGCGCGGAAGCTCGCTGACCCCAGGTCGTAGACGCAGCCACACCCCGCGGGAATCGTCATGGTGCCGCAGGTGCCAGTCGCCGCCGAGAAGCCTCCATCAGCGAGCACGGCCATGCACTGAATGCCGTCGTAGCGATTGCAGACAGGCTGCCGCTCGGCCGCGCGGCATCGCCCGGTGATGGGGTTCACCACGAACGGAGGCGTGCACTGACATGCAGCTCCGCTGTCGATGCAGGTTCCCTTCGAACCCGAGACTCCGCTCAAAGGACCGCCTTCGTCGTCGCAGCTCGAGGTGGGTCGCGCTGGTTCACAGACGCGAAGGCCACCGTCGCCGAGACTGAACGAGCCACCAGCGCTGCCTCCGCCAGCCGAACCACCCGCCGTCGAACCACCCGCGGCCGAACCACCCGCGGCCGAACCACCTGCCGCCGAACCACCAGCAGAGCCACCTGCAGCGGAGCCGATTCCGCCTGCCGAGCCACCAGCATCAGTCGTCATGACTGCCGGTCCACATGCGCATACGACCACCATCGCCATCGTCAGGAATCTCATGAACGACCGGTATGCCGACGCTCAGAATCGGGACAACACGCGTGCTAGAGAACCCGAGATGCGTTTCGCGCTGGTCGTGTTGCTCGTCTCAGCCTGCGCCACAGCGCCAGCGCACGGCGCCTGGAGCGACCGCACGCTGGCCTCCGCGAAGGACGGCGTCCTGTGCACGCATCAGGTTCCAGCCGCATCGTGCGTGCTGCACCACCCCGAGCTCACCGCCGACTTCAAGCGCGTCGGTGACTGGTGTGGAGAACACGCGGTGCCCGAGTCGCAGTGTCTCGTCTGTCACCCGGACCTCACGTTCGAGCCGCTGCCCGAGCTGAGTTCGACGGCCGACGTGCGCTGGCTCACGAACGATGGAGCCGCTGTCGGTCCGCTCCCCGCCCTGCACGTCGCAGGCAAGGTCACCGTCGTCGACTTCTACGCAGACTGGTGCGCGCCGTGCCGCAAGGTCGACCGTCACCTCTTCACGCTCTCGAACACCCGGGCCGACCTCGCAGTGCGAAAGCTGAACGTCGTCTCGTGGGAGACCGCGCTCGCGAAGGAGCACTTGCGCGACGTGCCCACGCTGCCGTTCCTCGTCGTCTACGGGCGTGACGGCCGCGAAGTGAAGCGCGTGAGCGGGTTCGACCTGGCCGCGCTCGATGCTGCCCTGTCGGAGGCGAGCCGATGAGGTGGCTGCTCGCCTTCGTGCTCGCCTTCATTCCGTCGCTCGCCGACGCCTGAGCGGGTTGAAGCAACCCCAATCTCCCGGTCGGGGGATCTCAGACGACGACGATGAAGGAAGGCACGCTGCTGCTCGGCGCGCGGTTGATGGGCACGTCGGTGAACGTCACGCACACGGTCTTCTGCCCCGAGATTGGGCCCGTCTGCGCGACGCGGCGCGAGCCTGCGCAGGTGCACGACCAGCAGTTCTTCATCGCCGAGCTGCGCCTGCTGGCCGAGCTGTCGATGCGCGACTGGCTCTCTGCCGAGCTGCAGCTCCCGCTGCGGGTCAGCGCGACCACCATCACCTTTCGTCGGCTCGACGGCACGCCGTTCATTCCCGAGTCGGCCGACCTTCATCACCGCAACGAGGTGCTCGTCGGCCTGTCGGACCCGTGGTTGCAGCTGCGCGCGCGGGCTGGCAGTGGCGCGTTGAAAGGCAGCCTGAGCGCTGGTGTCACGCTGCCGGTGGGGCGAACCGAGCCAAACCCGTTCGCGCTGGGCCGCGCGGGCTTCGTGCACCAGCACGTTCAGTTCGGCAGCGGCCTCGTCAATCCTCTGTTGGGGGTCGAGGGCTCGTACGCGTGGGAGCGGGTGACGGCGCGAATGACCGGCCTCGCGCAGCTCTCGCTCGACCAGAACCTGTACGGCTACCAGGCGGGCTCCCGGTTCCTCGCTGGCGTGGGTGTGAGCGTACGGCTCGTCGAGGGGCTCATGGTGGGAGCGACCGCCGACAGCGTCACCGAGCTGCCCGAGCGATGGGACGGCAAGGTGGAGCAGGACGGGAACGTCGGCCGCAGCGACGTGCTCGTCGGTGGCCAGGTCGAGTGGCAGGTGGGCGCGCTCGTGTTGACGCTCTCGGTGCGCGTGCCGGTGTTTCAGGTCTTCTTCGATGACGCGGCCGACAGTCAGCTGCGCTACCCGGCGATGGTGGGCCTGGGTGTGTCGCGGTCGTTCGACGTGACGTCGCGTTAGCCGAGGAAGAACCCGAGGGTGGCCGCCCTTCTGCTGGTGGTGAGGTGACCGTCAGCCCAATCGTGCCACGCTCGTCGACGCGAGCATGATCGCCTTCACCGACGTGCAGTACCGCGACACCGACGCGACCGCCGCGTGCGTCATCGCCGACCGCTGGACCGCCGAGGCCGCGAGCTCGGAGTGGACGACCGTCATCTCGCCCATCGCTCCCTACGAGCCCGGCGCCTTCTACAAACGCGAGCTGCCGTGTCTGCTCGAGGTGCTGCGCCGCGCGCCACCGCTCCAATATGTCGTCATCGATGGCTACGTCTGGCTCGACACGCAGCGCACGCCGGGGCTCGGCGCCCGCCTGTACGACGCGCTCGGGCGCCGCACGCCCGTCATCGGCCTCGCGAAGACCGCGTACAAAGGCAGTGAGATGGCGCTGCCCGTCATGCGTCCCGGTTCGGCGAAGCCGCTCTTCCTCACCTGCATCGGCGTCGACGAGGCGCAGGCGCTCCAGTGTGTGACGTCGCTGCACGGGGCGCATCGCCTGCCGACGCTGGTCAAGCGCGTCGACTCGCTCGCCCGCGGGCGCTGATCGTTTGGAGCGAGAAGGAGAGCCGGTGATCGATTTCGCGACGAGGGGGACACAGGCCGAATGAGGAGCCGCTCCCCTGGAGGTCACATGGTTTCTGCACGCAGCCTGGCCGTCGTCGCGTTCTTCGTCGTCGGCTGTGGTGCCTCGGTCGGCAACACGAACGCTGCGGTCGGCACCGAGGCCGACTTCAGCTTCTTCGTCACCAGCCTTGCTTCCTTGCGAGAGCTCTCTGGCAGCGCGAACGGCTTCGGCGGCGACCTGCGCTTCGGAGAGACCGGCGCGGGAGCCGGCCTTCGCGGCGCCGACAAACTGTGCGCCACCATCGCCGAGCGCAGCCTCGCAGGTGCAGGCTCCAAACCGTGGCGCGCGTTCCTGAGCGTGAGCAGCGACGGCGCCGGAGCACAGGTCAACGCCATCGACCGCGTCGGCACCGGCCCCTGGTACGACCGCGTCGGCCGCCTCGTCGCCTCCAACAAGAGCGACCTGCTCGCGCAACGGCCCGCCAGCGCCGACGCCGCCATCATCAAGGACCTGCCCAACGAAGACGGCGTGCCGAATCACGCGCCCGACGGCCTGCAGGTCGACAACCACGACATGCTCACGGGCAGCGACACGAGCGGAAAGCTCTCGAGCGGCGGTACCTGCTCCGATTGGACGAGCACGACGGTGAGTGAACGGCCGATGGCGGGCCACGCGTTTCCGCGCGCGGGTGGAACGAACAACGACTCCGCGCACTGGCTGTCGGCGCACCCGGTGCCGGGCTGCAAGGCAGGCATCACCATCACCGAAGGCAACGGCATGGGCTCGTCGACGGTCGGCGGCGCAGGTGGCTACGGCGGCTTCTATTGCTTCGTGAAGACCGACTGACCGGCGCTGCCTGCGCATCGGCTTCGAGGTACGTTGCCTCATGCGGACTGCATGGCTCGGACTGTGCCTGACGATGTACGGCTGCAACTGTGGCGTGGGCGGGCCAGCTGACGCGGGCCCTGACGCCGCCATCGAAGACTCCAGTGATTCAGGGGCTCCGCTCGACGCTGGCGTTTCATCCGATGCGGGCAGTCAGGACGCTGGCAGCCAGGACGCGGGTTCGAGTGATGCCGGTTCGAGCGACGCGGGCTTCACGCCAGGGCGGTTCTTCTCCTTCCGCCTCGTCTACCACCCTCAGGCAGAGGCAGGGTGGGCGCCACCTCCGTTCGCCGACCTGTGCGTGCGCCCCTTCACCGGCACGACGTGGACGCGAGTCTACGGACCGCCCGGCGTTGGCATCGGCGAGGTCGGCCGCCAACACCGGGTCAGCAACGGGAACTGGGCTTTTCGAATCATCGACGTGAACCAGCCGTGCGACATGCCCGGCCTGTACGAATCGAGTCAGGTGCTCGGCAACGATTCGACCCACAAGCGCGTCACCATCAACTTCGTTCGCGGGCGCATCATGGGCGTGAATGCGAGAGAGCAGTTTGCGCGGTTCGACGACTCCGCGCTCGGCTCGCAAGATTGGGTGACTGCCTACCCAGACAGCGCTGCCTCGAACGTCTTCTTCGCGGTCGACGGGGGAGCGTCAGTGCGGCTCGACACGACGGTGACGCGCTTCGACGCTGGTCTGGCAGGCGTGATGACGTTTGGGACGACGACGGTTGGCTACCAGACGGGGCGCGGCACGGTGACGTCGGTCTTCTTCAACGCGTTCATGCCCGACGTCGCGCCCGTGTTCTGCGACGACTTCGCTCCGTCTTCAGGAGTGCTGGCCACGTGTTCGACGAACCTGCGCCCTCCCTGAACCTGCTCTTGCTTCGTGAAGCCCGGTGACTGACGTGGTGTGGTGCGGCCTCTTTCTCTCGGGGGTCACACGATGAAACGTCTTCTCGCTGCAGCGCTCACAATCGCGCCCATCGCGGCTCACGCCTTCTGCGGCTTCTACGTCGCGGGTGGCGGTGCCGAGCTCTTCAACAACGCCACGCAGGTGGTGCTGATGCGTGAAGGCACGCGCACCGTGTTGTCGATGCAGAACAACTACCAGGGCCCGGCCGAAGACTTCGCCATGGTGATTCCGGTGCCGGTGGTGCTCAAGAAGGAGCAGGTGAAGACGCTGCCGCGTGACGTTTTCAATCGCGTCGACACGCTCTCGGCGCCGCGCCTCGTCGAGTACTGGGAGGTCGACCCCTGCTACGTCGAGCCGAAGTACGACTACGCAGAGTCTGGAGCGATGCCTCCGCCGTCGCCGTCTGCGATGCCGAAGGGTGGCGCGGCGCCGCTGGTGAAGGTCGAAGCGCGCTTCGAGGTCGGCGAATACGACGTCGTCATTCTCTCGGCGAAAGACGCGCTCGCGCTCGAGCTGTGGCTCAAGCAGAACAAGTACAAGATTCCCGAGGGCTCCGAGCCGCTGTTCCGCCCCTACGTGCAGCAGGGCCTCAAGTTCTTCGTCGCGAAGGTGAACTCGAAGAAGGTCACGTTCGAGAAGGGCATGGCAAAGCTGTCGCCGCTGCGCTTCTTCTACGATACCGACAAGTTCGAGCTTCCCGTGCGCCTCGGCCTCATCAACGCGAAGGAGAAGCAGGACCTCATCGTGCACGTGCTCGCGCGCAACCAGCGCTACGAGTTGGCGAACCTGCCGAACGTGACGATTCCGACGAACATCGACCTCGCGCCCTCGGCGAAGTCCGAGTTCCCCTTCTTCTACGTCTCGCTCTTCGACCGCACGCTCGCGAAGAACCCCAAAGCCGTCATCACCGAGTACGCGTGGCAGGCGACCAGCTGTGACCCGTGCCCGACGTCTCCGCTCTCGCAGGAGGACTTCGCCACGCTCGGCGCCGACGTGATGGCGACGAAGCAGAAGGAAGAAGACCAGTGGAACCCGCAGCGCCAGTTCGTGTTGACGCGCTTGCACGCGCGCTACGACAAGACGTCGCTCGGAGAAGACCTCGTCTTCAAGGCCGCGCCTGCCATCGTGGGCGGTCGCGAGTTCCTCACCGACGGCAAGGCGCTCGAGCAGGGCAGCCGGCCGGACTCGATGAACAACTTCCAGGCGCGCTACGCGATTCGCTACCCGTGGAAGGGCAAGGTCGAGTGCAAGGACCCGGTGTACGGCCGCTGGGGTGGGCCGCCGGCGGGCGAGCAGGCTGGGGGCACCAAGTCGGTGCAGGACTCGGCGTTCGTCGCCAGAGATCCCGCGAAGGTCGAAGCGCTCGCCGAGAGCCCGATCGCCGAGCTTTCCGTGAAGGGCCTCAAGTCGAAGGCCGGCGACGCGCTGCGCCCCGCGAAGAAGAAGTGAACCGGCCACTGCTGAAAACTTGAGCAGTCACCTGAGCGTCCGTACAGTCACCTGAACGGGAGGTCAGGTGATGCAGACACGTTCGCAGGGTCCGTTCGTTGGTGAGCGGAAGTCGCCGTGGCAGCGGGTTCATGGAGTCGACGCGGTGCTCGAGCAGTGGCGGGGTGACCGTCAGGTCGCTCCGAACCTCGTACTCGATGAGCTGTTGCCGTCGGCCGAGGCGTCATTCGCTCCGTTTCCCGAGTCGCTGTCGCCGCAGGTGGTGACGGCGTTGAAGGCGCGCGGGTTGTCGTCGCTCTACACGCACCAGGCCGAGGCGTACGAGCTGTCGCAGGCGGGCCGTGACGTCGTCGTCGCCACGCCCACCGCGTCAGGCAAGAGCCTCTGCTACCTGCTGCCGGTGTTGAACTCGCTCGCGCTCGACCGTGAGGCGCGCGCGCTGTTCCTCTTTCCGACGAAGGCGTTGTCGAGAGACCAGGAAGCGTCACTGCACACGTTCCTCGAGCAGGCGGGGCTCGAGCACGGCGCGGTCACCTTCGATGGCGACACGCCAGGCGATGCACGACGTTCGGCGCGCGAACGAAGCGGCGTCATCCTCACGAACCCCGACATGCTGCACACGGGAATTCTTCCGCACCACGCGGCGTGGGCGCGCTTCTTCGCGGGCCTTCGCTACGTCGTCGTCGACGAGCTGCACGCGTACCGTGGCGTGTTCGGTAGCCACCTCGCGAACGTGCTGCGCCGCCTCGAGCGCGTCGCGAAGTTTCATGGCTCGACGCCGAAGTTCCTCTGCGCCTCGGCCACCATCGGCAACCCGAAGGAGCACGCGTCGAAGATGACGGGCCGTGACGTGCAGCTCGTCTCGGAGAGCGGGGCTCCGCGCGGTGAACGCCGCGTGCTCGTCTACAACCCGCCCGTCGTGAACGCCGAGCTGGGCATTCGGCAGTCGTACATCAAGACGTCTGCGCGGCTGACGGCCGACCTCGTGAAGGCGGGCGTGCCGACGTTGCTCTTCGGCCAGTCACGCAACGGCGTCGAGGTGATGCTGAAGTACTTGCGAGACGCGCTCGCGCAGGTGCGCATCGACCCTGACGTCGTGCACGCGTATCGCGGTGGCTACCTGCCGCATGCGCGGAGGGAGATCGAAAACCGGCTGCGTCATGGAGAAGTGAAGTGTGTCGTGGCGACGAGCGCGCTCGAGCTCGGCATCGACGTCGGTTCGCTCGACGCCGTCGTCTGCGCAGGCTGGCCAGGGAGTGTCGCGGCGCTGTGGCAACGCTTTGGACGTGCAGGGCGGCGACAGGGAACGAGTCTGTCGTTGATGGTCGCCTCCAGCGCTCCCGTCGACCAGTACGTGGCGGCGACCGCGAAGAGTCTGTTGTCCGCTCCGGCCGAGCAGGCGCGCATCGACCCCGACAACGTCGAGGTGTTGGTGCAGCACCTGAAGTGCGCGGCGTTCGAGCTGCCGTTCGAAGGAGACGAGGGCTTTCGCGACGTGCCCGCAAGTCAGGTGCGTGATGCGCTTGGCTACCTCACCGAACATCGCGTGGTGCACGAGGTGACGACGCCCGGCGGAAAAGCGACCTGGCACTGGAGCGCCGACGCGTACCCGGCGAACGACGTCTCTCTTCGCTCCATCGGCTGGGACAACTTCGTCATCATCGACCTCTCGACCGACAAGACGATGGCCGAGATGGACTGGCGCTCGACGCACACGATGCTGCACGAGCAGGCCATCTACCAACACGAGGGCCGCCAGTTTCAGGTCGAGAAGCTCGACTTCGAGAACCACAAGGCGTTCGTGCGGCCCGTCGAGCCCGACTACTACACCGACGCGATGACCTTCACGAAGGTGACGGTCATGAGCCGCGCGCAGGAGGCGAAGGCGGCGACGTACGAACTCGGCACCGGTGACGTCTCGGTCGTCGAGCGCGTCGTCGGGTACAAGAAGATCAAGTTCCACACGCACGAGAACGTTGGCTACGGCGACGTGCGGCTGCCCGAGATGCAGATGCACACCACGGCGGTGTGGCTGACGGTGCCGGAGCTGGTGGTGCAGTTGCTGAATGCGCCGCGGCCCGACGTGATGGATGCGCTGCGCGGGCTGTTGTCGGCGATGCACACGGTGGCGGCGGTGGGGTTGATGGTCGACCCGCGCGACCTGGGGCAGTGCGTCGGCGGGCGTGATGGTGACGGGCGCGGCAGCACGTTGTTCGACCCGACGCTGTATCTCTACGACAGCGTTCCCGGCGGCGTGGGCCTCGCGTCTCGGTTGTTCGACGAGCGCGAGTCGGTGCTGCGACGCACGAGAGACCTGCTCGATGGCTGCGCGTGTGACGAAGGTTGTCCCGCGTGTGTCGGCCCGGGCGCGATCGATGCGGTGCACCGGGGACGCAAGACGCTCGCGCTCGCGGTGTTGTCGGCGCTCGGCATCACGTCGCTGAACTGAAGCACGCGCCATGGACTTCAAGGCGAAGCTCGGCCTGCTCGCGCGGCCGGCCGTGTCAGCTCCCGTCGTCACCACGCCTCGGCGTGAGAGCCCGCTGTCGGCGTTGATTCCGCCCACGATGACGGCGGCGGGAATGCTGCATGTCGTGCAATCGCGAAGTCACGCACCGGTGCTTCCGTACGCAGCGACGCTCGGCGTGCTGGGCCTCGACGAGTCGTTCTCGAGCATCGACGTCTCGCGCGTGTTGTTCCTCGACACCGAGACGACGGGCTTGAGCGGTGGCGCAGGCACGTTGCCGTTTCTCGTGGGCCTCGCGTTCGTGGAGCAGGGTGAGCTCGTCGTCGAGCAGTTGCACCTGTCGGGTCCGGGTGCAGAGCGTCCCGTGTTGGCGCGCCTCTCGGAGCGCGTGGAGGCCGCCAGCGCCATCGTCTCGTTCAACGGGCGTTCGTTCGACTGGCCGCTGCTCCGGACCCGCTTCGTGATGAATCGATTGGCGCCGCCGTCGCCGAGGCCACACCTCGACTTGCTCCACGCGAGCCGGCGCGTGCTTCGTCACTGGCAGCGGGAGACGCGGCTGTCGACGGTGGAGAGCGCGGTGCTCGACGTGCATCGCGTGGGTGACCTCGATGGCTCGCAGGTGCCGGCGGCGTGGTTCGACTTCTTGCGAACCGGGCGTGTCGCGACGTTGGCGCGCGTGCTCTCACACAACCTGCAGGACCTGCGGAGCACGGCGGCGTTGCTCGGCTGGCTCGGCGCTTCGTGGAGTGAGCAGGTGGCGGTGACGTCGGAGGTCTCGCTCGGCCTCGGTGAGGTCGCCGAGCGTGCGCACTTTCCACAGAAAGCCGAGCGGTTCTTCGAGCGGGCGACCTCGAGCGCGATGGTGGACGTGCAGGCGAGGGCGCTCATCGCGATGGGGCGCATGCTGCGTCGCCGCGGAGCCCTCGACCAGGCCGCAGCCACGTGGGAGCGCGCGGTGCCGCTCTGTGAAGACGCGTCGACGCTGCACCTCGCGCTGGCGCGCCTGTACGAACATCGCTTGCGTGACGCGCGCGCGGCCGAACGTCATGCGGTGCTCGCGAAGCCGGTCGAGGAGCCGATGGTGCACGCGCGCCGGGTGGCGAGGTTGTCGCGCAAACGTCAGCTCGTGCTCGCCATGCGCTGAAATCCGAGGGTGCGTGCGGTTCCTCGGCCCTGACGCCGCAGGTAAGGTGCCGCGAAACCCATGAGCGACCTCAAACTCAGATTCGATTCGGCCCGGTTGAAGCGCTTCGTCGAAGGGCTGCCGGTGATGACGAGCCGGGTGGTGGGCGCGGTGAAGCGGGCCAGCGGCGACCTGGTGGCCTCGGCGGTGAACGACCTGGGGCATCGCCTGAAGCTCGACGGCTTCGAGCGGCTCGCCTCGGGCACCGTCGCCGACCCGCAGTTGATGAAGGGCGAGTACGGTTTACCGACGAAGTACCGGCCCGCGAACGGCAAGCTGTTCGTCAACGGCATCTCGGAGCGAGACGTCTCTCAAGGCGCCATCGGCGACTGCTACTTCCTGGCGGCGCTCGCCTCGGTCGCGAAGTCGAACCCGGCGAGTCTTCGCGACGCGATTGCGCAGAACGCCGACGGCACGGTGACCGTCACCTTTCACGCGAACGGCAAGAAGGTGCCCATCACCGTCGACGCCGATTTGCCTGCGCTCGACCTGCCGCTCATCGACCGCGCGAACGTCTTCGGTGGCAGCACGACGCCGGGCGAGCTGTGGCCGGCGCTGGTCGAGAAGGCGTACGCGCAGTGGAAGGGTGGCTATTCGGCCATCGGCAACGGCGGGTGGATGGCTCCCGCGCTGGAGGCGATCACCGGAGCGCCTGCGAGGGACTATCGCCTCGCGGGGCTGAAGGCCGAACAGGTGGCGACGCTCATCGAGGCGGCGGCAGCGCAGGGGCGTCCGATGACCGCCAGCACCGACGGGAACCCTGGCCTGAGAGATCTCGTTGAGAATCACGCGTACAGCGTCTTTGGCGTGGTTCGCCACGATGGCGAAGCGTGGGTTCAGTTGCGAAACCCGTGGGCGAGCAGCGAGGTGGGGCGCGACGGTCAGCTCGACGGCTCGTTCATGCTGCGCGCGACCGACTTCGTGAAGCACTTCGAGGATTTTCAGGTCGGCTAGTCGCCCTCGACGAACGCGGTCCATCGCCAACAGCCGCGCTGCTTCTCGAGCGCGAGTCGCGGCCCCTTCTTCGCTGCACACGTCACGACGTCGCCGTTGAGTTTGCAGGTGCCCGCGATGGCCGCGCGCAGCTTCTTCGGAATCGTCGCGTCCTGTTTCCATTCGTCGAGCGCCTGCTTCGAGCTCGCGTCACCGCCGAAGCTCCAGGTGAACGAGTCCTCCATCAGCGTTGCCAGCACCGCGGGCGTCTCTGCCGAGGTCCAGATGAGGCGCAGGAACAGCCGAGCGTCGGCCGGAGCCGTCGAGACGCGCGGTGCTTTCACGTCTGGTCGAAGCAGGTCGCGATAGGCCTGAACGCCCTCGATGCCGAGCCTCGTCACGGCCGGCGGCACCGGGAGACACTCGACGTCTGCGTTCGGAGCACCAGCGAGCACCACGAGCAGAACAGTGAGCACGACCAGACTGTAGCTGCGTTAGGAGTCGCCGGGCGTGCGAGACACTCCCTTCACGGTCGTCGCCATCTGGTGCTGGTACGACGGGCGCGCGTTTCACGGCTACCAGGCGCAGCAGGGCGTTCGCACGATTCAGTCAGAAGTCCTCCGCGCGTTCGCCGACGCACAGCTGCCGCGAAACCCCGTCGTCGCTGGAAGAACCGACCGAGGCGTGAGCGCGCGCATGCAGGTGTTGAGCGCGAAGGTGCTGCGTGACGTCGAGCCTGCGTCGGTCGCCGAGCGGCTGGCGCCGCATCTTCCGCCTGACATCGGTGTGGTGATGTCTCGCGCTGCGCCGCAGGGCTTCCACGCAGCCTTCAGCGCGAACTCGAAGACGTACCAGTACGAGCTGACGCGTGAGCAGGCGGGAGACCTGTCGCTGCTCCGCGAGGCGGCCGCGCTCGTTCCCGGCACTCGCGACTTCCGCGTCTTCCACTTCAAGACGAGCGACCTGCGTCCACGCCGTGTCGATGCCGTGGAAGTTCTGGAACACGAGCTCGGCGTCACGCTCCGCTTCGTCGGAGAGCAGTTCGCCCGCTACATGGTGCGCATGCTCACCGGCGCGCTCACGGCGGTCGCACGCAAAGAACTCACCCTCGACGTCTTCAACGCCGGCCTCGTCGAGCAGCGGCAGTTTCATTGCCCGACCGCGCCACCCGAAGCGCTCACGTTGTGGAGCGTCGGCTACCCCGCTGACGTCGACCCCTTCACTGCTGCCGAGCGCACCGGCTTCACCTGGCCGCCACTGCGGTAGGGTTCACCGATGCTTCGACCGCTGCTCCTCGGCCTTCTCGTCTCGCAGGCCGCATTCGCCGCACCGCCACGCGCCGAGGCGAAGCAGCTGCTCGATGGGCTCGCCGCGCTGCCCTCGAAGACCACGCACCGCCTCATGAGCGGCCAATCAGTCGGGCACGGCCCCGAGGTCACCGATGGCTACACCACGTGGGTCGTCAACCTGCACCGCGACACGGGCGCGTGGGTGGCGGTCGTCGGAGCCGACTATTCGCTCGGCTCCATCGACGAGAAGTGGCTGCAGCAGGTCAACGCCATCGCGAAGCAGCACTGGAACGCAGGCGGGCTGGTGACGCTCTGCGCGTGCTCACTCAACAACCCCGTCACCGGCGGCGACCACGTCGACCTCTCGTTCCGCGACCTCAAGGCGCTCGTCACGCCCGGCACCGACGCGAACACGAAGTGGCTGGCCGTGCTCGACAAGCTCGCCGCGCCGCTCGCCGAGCTTCGTGCCGCCGGCGTCATCGTGCTCTGGCGGCCGCTCCACGAGATGAACCTGCCGAACTCGGCGTGGTGGGCTGATGCTCCGCCTGCCGACTACGTCGCCCTGTGGCGGCACATGCACCAGTACTTCACCGTGACGAAGGGGCTCGACAACCTGCTGTGGGTCTACGCGCCCAACGGCGTCGCGTACGACAACGGCACGAAGCCCCCGATGGACTACTACCCGGGCAACGACGTCGTCGATGTGGTGGGCCTCGATTGGTACGCGGACGATCCGTCGAAGCTCCCCGCGGGTGGCTACGACGCGCTCATCGCGACGGGAAAACCGTTCGGCTTCACCGAGTTCGGCCCCGACATCGCGAAGTCGTTCACCGCACACGACCTGCCGACGATGCTCGAAGGGCTGAAGGCCAACGCGCCGAAGGCCGCCTTCTTCTGGCACTGGCAGAGCTACGGCGGGCGGAAGATGGCGCTGGTCGACTTGCAGAACGCGAAGGCCGGCCTCGACGACCCTCAGGTGTTGAACTGCGGAGACCTCGACTTTCCGACGGTCGATGGCGGCTCACGCGGGCGGTGCGCTGCGCTCGATTCGCTTCCACCCTCGACCCCGAAGGCCTGCGGCTGTCAGGCGACAGGTCCACTCTCAGGCCTGCTGGTGCTGCTCGCGTTCTCTCGTCGCCGGCGCTGATCGCTCAGCCCGGGCGGTCTGATGAGCGCCGATCACGGACAGTGTGTGCCCAGCAGACCTCTCTGCGGGTTGGCACCCTGGTACGCAGGGAAGAGCGCCCATCGTTCACCCGCGGGGCTGACTCCGAGCCGGGCCGGAAAGTCGGCCAGGTTCGTCACGCTCGAGACCGAGAACGGAGCAGAGAGCTGGTACGGCACTCCGACGCGCGCGGCCATGAGGTTGCCGTGGTGCCAGCTCACCGCTCCGACGCCGTTCGCATTGAGCGCGACGTTGCCCCAGTCGAGCGGGTTGAACGTCCACGCGCCGAGTGAGGTGGGCGCGCTCCAATTCGCGCCATCGAAGCGGGCGAGCTGGGCGGAGTAGAGCGTCGGTGAGCTGGCAGCCTGACTCCACACCACGAGGGCCTGGCCCTGAGCATCGACAGCCGCGCGCGGCGTCGTCGCGTGGCCCGCGTCGGGGTTGCTCAGCGTGTCAGCCGGGAACCAGGCGCCCCCGTGGAATCGCGCAGCAGCCGTGTCCCACTCCAGGCCAGCGCCGCGGTACTGGCGCCACGTCACCACTGCCTCGCCGCTCGGCCCTGTGGAGGTGTGCGGCTCGGCGACGTTGAAGGTGGTGCCGTCGATGACGCGGTCGAGCCAGCCGCCGTCGGTGAGGTGCATGGCGGCGTGAACGTCGGCTCCGAAGGTGTAGCTCACGACAGAGGGGCCGCTCGCGCCGACCGACAACGACGCCGCGCTCGCGGTCGAGGTCGTGGTCTGGGGGCTGACTCGCACCACGCTCCTCCAACTGGCGCCAGCAGGTCGCCAGCGGCCCCAGACCACGCCAGGGCCTCCGGGCATTTCGGGCTGGACGAAGGTGACCCACGCGTTGCCCAGCTCATCGACGCCCGTGCCGATGGAGTCGATGTTGCCCATCGTCGAGGTGTTGAGCTGTTCGGGCGCAGAGAACCCGCCGTCGGTGTGGAGGCTCACGGCCCAGACGCGGCTGACGCTCTGACTCGAGACGAACTCGTGCCAGGCGATGAGCGCTGCGCCCGTGGCGTTCGCGGAGACGGAGATTCCCGTCTGGGCGCTGCCCTGAACGAAGCCACCATCGAGCGAGAGCGCCAGCGGTGGGGCCCAGCCGGTGGAGGTGCGGCCGATGCTCACCAGAATGTCGGCTCCAGCCCCGTTTCCAGAGAGCTGGCTCCAGACCGCGATGGCGCGGCCGGTTCCGTCGACCGCGAGGTCGTACTTTCCAACGCTCGCTGTCGGCGAACTCAGCCGAACTGGAGCGTTCCAGCAGCCGCCATCACCAGCGCCTGGATCGATGGAGCTCCCGCCAGCGCTTCCACCCGCAGTTCCGCCTGCGAGGCTTCCACCGGCCGCTCCGCCTGCGACGCTTCCACCGGCCGCTCCGCCAGCGACACTTCCACCGGCTGCTCCGCCAGCGACGCTTCCACCGGCCGCTCCGCCTGCGACGCTTCCACCAGCTGCTCCGCCTGCGACGCTTCCACCGGCTGCTCCGCCAGCGACGCTTCCACCAGCTGCTCCGCCAGCGACACCTCCAGCAGCAGCGCCACCCGCGACGCGGCCACCTGCCGCAGCAGTGCCGCCCGCTGCGGCGCTCCCTCCACCAGAGACGTTTCCTGCGTCAGGTGCTTCCGAGCCGTTACCGCAGCCCGCCCCGATGAGGGTCATCAACAGCAGCGTCGTGCGTCGCGAGGTCATGAGGTTCCCTGGGAGAGCGCGGGCTCACTCTGCGAGGCAGTACAGCCGGAAGGCCTGGTCGCATCCGGGAGTGCCGACCCCGCTGAACTCCATGTTCCAGGTCGTCGCGTAGTTGGACAGGCCCAGCCGCATCGACTGACTGGCTGAGGTGCTCGTCCAGTTCGAGCAGGTCTGCGTCAGCGGGTTCGTCGGCATGTTTCCGCCAGTGATGACGTACGACTCGACGTGCTGTTGCCGCAGCGTCACCTCGAGCGGCGCTGCGAAAAGTGGGGACGCGAGGGCGAGATCGCCCGGACTGTCGAGGAGCAACACCCCGTCGGGCCGCACCCACGGCGAGCCAGCATCGACACGAGCGGCGGCAGGTGCCGTCGTCATCGAGACCAACGCACGGAAGTTCCCCGACACGCCCGCATCGGCCGCTTCGCTGCTGCAGGCGCGGTCGAGCAGCGTCACCGAGACGCCAGGGCGGTAGGCATTCGACGTGAGGAACGCGAGGCGGCCCGTCGAGCGCGCCTTGACCGGTGTGCGGGCGTTGGTGCCCAGGCAGTAGATGTGGACAGGGTCGCTGCAGTGCACGCTGAAGCCATGGTTCCAGCGGGCCACGCCACCAATCACGGCCCCGCTGCCAACCCACCCCGTCTCGTTGGTGGTCCAGTCAGCGCACCGGGTCTCGCCGCCCGTTCCCGTGACGACGGTGGCGAGCGGACCGGTGACGCCGAGGTCGACGCCGTGCTCGTCGAGGCGCGCAGGGTAGAGGTGCGCTCCACTGGAGAGCGCGTTGAAGGTGTCGGCGATGGGACGACCGTCGGGCCGCACCCAACCACGTGCTCCAGCGTCAGCGACGCGCGAGAACGCCGTGCCTCCGTCGAAGTCGAGCAGCGGCATGAAGACGCCTGGAAGGCCTGCGTCTTGCGCGAGCGAACGACAGAGCAGGGTCGCGCCCCGAAGGCCGCCGAGGGAGTGCGGCGCGAGGGCCACCGAGCTGACGAACATGAGGTTGACCGGTTCGAAGGTCACCGTCACCGTCGTGTCTTGCTGCAGCGCGAACTCGCAGACCTCATCGGAGCCGACACAGGCACCGCTCCAGCTCGAGACGCCCGAGTAGCGACCAGGGCTCGCGACCAGACGTACGACCGTTCCTCCATCGAGCTGAACGGTGCAGGAGCCCGGGCAGCTCAGGGCTCCAGGCGTCGAGCTGACCGACCCGCTCGCGCCGTTCATGCTGGTGGTGATCAGGTTGAGCGTTGGTGCGACAGCGGTGCCGCCAGCTGATGAGCCACCCGCCTCGCCCCCGCTTGCTCCGCCGCCCAGCGCAGCACCGCCGGCCGTCGGCGAACCACCAGCAGTCGCCTCGCCGCCAGCCGTCGCGGAGCCGCCAGCCGTCGCGGAGCCGCCAGCAGTCGCCTCGCCTCCACCCATCGCGGAGCCGCCGGCAGTCGCGGAGCCACCTGCCATCGCGGAGCCGCCAGCAGTCACAGAGCCGCCAGCAGTCGCAGTTCCGCCGGCAGTCGCAGAGCCGCCAGCAGTCGCAGAGCCGCCAGCAGTCACGGACCCACCACCAGTCGCGGAGCCGCCACCACCCGTACTGCCCCCATCTTCGGAAGTGACGGCAGGACCACAGGCTGCGAGCAGCATGGCGAACACGAACGAGGTGCGATGGGTGAGCATGAGTTCCTTGGTGAACGCGGGGACAAGCAGCGTAGGAAGGGGCATCACCTGATTCGCGCCGAAGCGTTTCGATTTCGCGCCACCTGAAACTCCCTGGAGTGGGCCAATGCGACGAGTCTCGTTGGGGCAGGTCTTTCGCAGTCGGCCGCCGTGTCTGTGGTCGAGCGACGACCAGGTGGCCTGGCACCCCATCGCCGACGTCGCTGGCATCACCTTCGGCCGCCAGCTTCGCCCGCGTCACGTCACGGCGCTGCAGACCCTGGCGCGGGCGCTCGCCAGACGCAGGTCGCGGCTGCCGCACCTCGTGCTCGATGTCTCGCGGCTCGAGGGCGCGGGGGCTGACGGCGCGACCCTCGAGGCGTTTCGAACGCACGTGTTGCCTTCGCTCTGTCTGGGGCCGGGAAGACCGCACCGGCTGGTGGTCGTCGGTACCAAACACGCAGGTCAGCTGGCGCTGTTGGGCTCCATCGCGCTGTTTCGCTCCACCATCTGGCACGCCGAAGCGCGCCTCGAGCCCACGCTCCGAAGCCTGCGCGTCGGCGACGGCGGGTGGGTCGAGGCGTTGTTGAGCGCTCGCAGCAACGAGCTCGTTCCGCTGGGCGTCGTCTCGAGGGTCAGAGGCGAGCTTGGCCAGAGCCCGGCCGCATCGCTCGAGCAGGTCGCCCGGCGGTTGGGTATGCCGACCCGCTCGCTGCAGCGGGCGCTCTCGGACTCGGCCACGACCTTCGCGCATGAGCGCGCGACCTTGCGCATCGAGCTGGCCGCAGAGGTCCTCGCGACGACGAACGAGAAGGTGCAGTCCATCGCCGCTGAGGTCGGCTACCGTTCCGTCTCGCGCTTCATCGAAGTGTTTCGCTCACGATACGGCGTCACACCTGCAGCCTTTCGAACGAGGCGACAGGCTCATGCGATGGGGGATACGACGTGAAGGAGCTGACCGCGGTGCGCACCCTCGTTCGAGGGCAGGCCTTGATGAACGACCTCGTGGCGGTCGAGGCCCTGTTCGGCCGCACGGTCGTCGACGCCTTCTTCGACCGCCTCACTGACGAGCAGCGCGCCTCGGCGAAGGCGGGCTTCGAGCCCAGCCGGTGGTACGACGACGACATTCAGCTGCGGCTGGTGACGTTGTTGGCAGAGCGCGCGACCCCGTTCGAGTTGTTCGCGGTGGGCGTCTCGATTTCTCGGCACAACATCAGCTCGGTGCAGGGCTTCCTCGCGCGCATCGTCGGCCCCAGGGTTCTGCTCCGTCGCGCGAGCGCGCTCTGGAGCTACTGGCGGGACACGGGCTCGATGCACGTCGAGCGCTTCGAAGAGGGAGCTGCGACGGTGGTGGTTCGAGACAACCCGCTGCTGCCGCACCCTGCGTACGCGACCACCTATGGCGGAGCGTGCGGCTACATGGTCGCAGTCGCCGGAGCTGCCAACGTACGGCTCTCGGCGACCTCGGTGTCCGCCTCGATGGTTCGGTACGACGTTCGGTGGTCGCGTGCTCCCATGACCGACGCAGAGGGCTTCTCGGTGAGCGATGCCATCGCCTGGTGCGACGCCCGCTGGCGGTGAAGCTGTCTCAACCGGGCTGGCACATGCCGAAGCGGCAGACTTCTCCGACGGCGCAGGTGCTCTGGCCGGTGCCGGTGCACGGCCCGCGCGGAACGGTCGTGCTCCACTGGCCGATGTGGTTCCCGCTGCCGATGCTCTGAAACGGCAACCAGAACGAGGGGAAGCTCGGGTCCTGGCCCAGCATCGCCTTCGCCGGGTCGAACGCCACCATCCACAACTGGGTGCGCTGGTTGTCGGTGAGCCGCAGGCCGTACCCGCGACCGCTCGAGAACGTGAGCCACATCACCGTGCCGCCCGAGTAGCGGTGCAGCACCGGAGCCCACTTCGGCCACGACGTGCCTCCCGGCGCCGACGCGTTGATGAGGTGCACCGGCGTGCCTCCCGCTGACGGCACTGCCCAGAGCTGACCATCGGGCACGCCAGCGTCCGTCACCGTCGCGTTGTCCATCGAGTTGCGGTTCGACGGAGAGCGGTTGAACAACACGAAGCGGCCGTCGGGCGAATACGCCGGGTAGTAGTTGTTCTGTCCGCCAGCTGGCACGAGCGTCGACGGCGGGTCAAAGCCGGTGCCGTTGAAGCGCATCGTCTGCAGTGACGCCGAGTCGACGCCGGGCGCGGGGAAGCCGAACGTGAAGCCGGGCCGCGCGAACACCATCGAGGTCCCGCTCGGAGACCAGTCGGGCATGGCGCCCTGGTTGTTCACGTTGCGCAACACGCCGGTGCGCAGGTCTCTCCACTGAATCGAGGAGCCGTTGCTCTGCAGCAGGTGCTGCTCGTCGGGCGAGAACGAGAAGAAGTTCGCGCTGCCGGTGAGCGGACCGCCGCTCGAGGTCGCGACCTGCTTCGTCGAAACGCGCAGGGTCGAGTACGCGGCCGGCGCGGGAATGTCCTTGCCCACGGCGATGAGGTTGCCCTGCCGCGAGATGACGTGACAGCCGACGCAGGTGAGCGCTCCGACGTTCGCGCCCGTGAGGTACGTCTGCGCCGGCGCGTTCGGGAAGCCGTAGTCGAAGCGCATCACCGTGCCCGCGGTGTTCCAGTAGTAGAGGCCGCCGATGATGTCCTGCTCGGTGAACGAGAGGTGCTGCGGCGGCGACACACCCACCACACCCGGCGTCGTGCCGTTCACGCCAGCGACGTCCCACACCACCGCAGCCGTACCGCGCGCGAACGGAACGAGGTCGGCGTAGGCGGCACCATCGAGCGTGAAGACACAGCCGCCACCCACGGGAGTGCACGTGGTGAAGATCTGCACCGTGCGTGACGGCGCGCGGAAGGTGAAGCGGAAGAGCGTCTGCCCCGAGGCCGGCAGGAAGTGGAACTCGATGCGGTTGGTGTTGGGCGGGAAGATGACGCCGTCAGCCGGGTACACGACAGTGGGTCCCGAACCGGTGAGGGCGCCTCCGAAGTTCGACGACGACGACGCGTTGGCGCCAGGCCCGAGGTGCTGCGTCGTGCTGTTGCCACCGTCGAGCGCAGGGTTGGGCGGGGGCACCTGAATCTGCCAACCACCGTCGAAGTCGACGAAGAAGCCACCGGCCGCTCCACCGGCCGATGCGACGCCACCACCGCTCGCGACACCACCGCCGCTCGCGATGCCACCACCGCTCGCGATGCCACCGCCGCTCGCGATGCCACCGCCGCTCGCGACGCCACCGCCGCTCGCGATGCCACCGCCGCTTGCGATGCCGCCAGCGCTGACGAATCCACCAGCGGTCGGCGCTCCGCCGGCCGTTGCGGTTCCACCTGCTGCCGCACTTCCACCTGCGGTCGCGACGGCTCCTCCCGCGCTTCCGCCACCCGTCGCCGCTCCACCGCCAGTCGACAGCACGCACATGCCGTTCTTGCAGACGCCCGCGCACTTCGCGGCATCACACGTGTAGACCTTCTGCGGTTCGCACTGACATGCAGCGACGGCGAGCTGCAGCGAGATGAGGAGCGTTCGGAAGGCGTGCCGGTTCATGGGCGCGCACCGTGTCACGGTGGGGGAACGCGCTTCAACCCTTGCACACGAGAGGACGCTCACGGGTCAGAGGCCACATGACCCCCATCGACACCCAGATTGCACGGCTCGCCGAGGCCATCGGCGCGGAGTGGAACGCCGAAGAAGAAGGCGACGCGCCCGGCGGCCCGTTCAGCCAGCTCAAGCACCGGCTCAGCGCGTTCAGCTCGCACCGCGTGCTCAAGCTGAAGAACCTGCGCAACAGCTGGCTCCACGCGCTCACGTGCATGGTGCAGGAAGAAGAGATGGAGGGTGCGTTCATTCTCCCCGGCGTGTTGCCTCCTGCTGCAATGCTCGCGCAGGGCTTCAACGGCCCCGAGGACCAGCGCGCGATTCTCGCTGCGGGCTTCGTCGCCTGCATTCGCCCGCCGAAGAACGAGCTGCTGCTGCTCTCTCCCGCGAACGCGCAAGCGGCCGTCTACGAGCTCGGCTCAGAAGGTCTCGTGAAGCTCGCCGACTCGGTCGTCGACTTCTTGTCGAAGCAGATCGACCTCGGCCTCGCTCCGCTCGAGCACTGTGACGAAGGTCAGCTCGGAGCGCTCGTCGTCGGCCGAAGGTTCGGTCAATCGAAGACGCTCGCCGAAGTTCGCGCCGCGCAGGCCACCGCGGCCGAGTGGCGAAAGAAGACCGGGCTTCCGCTGGTCGTCGTGAACCCCGGCCCCGCAGACGCCGACGAGGACGACGAAGCGCACGAGACCTTCTACGCAGGCCTGCTCGTGAGCGCGGCGGAAGACGGCATGCCCGCGCAGCGCATCGAACCGTCACGCCTCGAGACGTTGAGCCTCGCGGCGATTCCCGCGGCGTTCTGGAGCGAGCTCGAGACGAAGCACGGCTTCACGAAATCGGAGGACGACGAAGAAGGCGCAGGTCCTGGCGAAGGGCTGTTCCTCGTGCCCGCTGGCTGGGCGTGCGCCACCTTGTCGCTCGGCGAAGAGCGCCTCTGCACCACCAGCTCGGAAGACACCTACGTCGGCAAACACGTCGCCGATGACGTCGTCGCGCGGTTCAAGTCAGGCGAGCCCGTGCTGCTCGAGGGCGCGTACTGCTGATCAGTCGATCTCGAGGTACAGCTTGTCGATCGACCCGGTCGCCTTGCTCACCTGCAGCTCGGTGTAGAGGCCGAGCAGCGCGCCTTCCCACGTGTAGTGGGTGGGCGTCTCGGTGCGCGTCGCTCCCGACGGCGCTCCACCAGAGGGCGGCGGCACGCCATTCGCGAAGTTCGCCACACCTGCACGCAGTTGGTCGCGAACCTGTGGCCACTCCGACTGCGGGCGATGGGCGAGAATCGCCTCACGAAACGCGGCGCCATCGGGGTGATTCGAGAAGAGCACCTCGTCGATGTGTTTGAAGAGCGCGCTCACGGCGCGAGCCTGCGCCTCGCCCCAGCTCTTCACCGGAGCAGGCTGCGGACCGGGCGGCGTGGCGAACGGCTTCGCGTTCTCGACCAGCGTGGTGATGGTCGCCGCCGACGGCAGCCACCGCCCCTGATCAGGGTGTGACTTCACGAACGCCTCGAGCGACCGCGCGAGCGCCACCGGGTTTCGTTGCGCCAGCTCCTTCGCCGAGTTCACGCCCACGTTCTCGAACAAATCGGCCGTCGACTTTCCCACGCCCTTCACGTTCAGCAGGTCGGCGCGGTTGACGGCTTCACGGACCACCGAGGTCGGCAGCCCCGCCTTCTTCGCGAGCGCGCGCTCGGCCGAGGTCGACGACGCGGCTTCGAGCAGCTCCTTCGTGTTGTCGATGCCGATTCGTTTCAGCGCCGCAGCCTCGGTCGCGCTCAGGCTCTTCACGGACGACAGCGGCAGCGACCGAATCGAGGGCATGGCCCAGGACCCTATCGCTGCCGCCGAACGTCGTCAGGAGCGGTTCGTCAGTTCTGCGCGCTGCCCGTCGTGCCCACGAAGCCGTAGCGGCCGACGACCCAGATGCGGTTCGCGTCGAGCGCGAAGCCGTTCACCAGGTCGGAGTCGGCGAGCGACGCGACCTGCCCGCTGATGTCAGTCCACGTGCGGCCGGCGTCAGTCGTGCGCAGCAGCAGCGGCTTGCGCGAGTTGTTACCGACCGCCCAGCCGTGCGTCTTGTCAGGCGCGAAGAAGAGGGCCTCGATGCTGATGTCGGTCGACATCGCGAAGCCCGAGGGCAGCGTCGCCTTCGTCCACGTCGACGCCTTGCCCTGCGACGCGTTGGTCGTGAAGTAGACGTAGCTGTTCGCCTGAGACTGCGTGCCGTTGAACGCGAAGCAGGTGTCCTTGTCGAGGCAGGTGACGCCGAACGGGCCGGGGCTGCTCACGCTCAGGTTCTCGGGGAACTCCTTGAAGAAGAAGTGGCGGCCCTTGTCGGTCGAGATGCACACGCCGGGCTTGTTCGCGCCGAACTGGGTCTCTCTGTTGTTCAGCTCGCGCCACGAGTTCTGGTTCAGGCCGTACGCAGGGTGGATGAGCAGGCTCAGGTCGGGCGCGGCCCAGAACGACTGCGACGGGTAGGGCTGCGCGGTGGTGGTGATGTCCCAGTCGCAGAGCGTCTTGTCGGCCGTGAACTGCGCCACGAAGTCGGCCGGGGTCGGAGGCACCGAGGTGGGCGCCCAGATTCGCGTCCACGCCGTGGTCGCCGACGGCGCCTGCGTCGCGCTGTACACGTAGCCGTTGTTGTTCACGAACACCCAGTCACTGTCGGACGAGGACTGCAGCGTGATGGTCGCGTTGCCGCCGAAGCTGCCGCCCACGACGGTGCCGGTCTTCACGGCGCTCCAGCTCGACTTCGCGGTGAAGTCTCCCGTCGACGAGACGATGGCGCCCGACGTCGTCAACCGCGCGACGAGGCCGGTGCGCGTGGGCACGAAGCCGAGAAACGAGAAGTCACCGAGCGTGCCCGAGATGGCGCTGAGCGGACCGTCTTCGTAGTCGCCGTCGACGAGCAGCTCGCCCCACGCCGAGGCGCCGAGCGCATAGACGCCGCCACCACGCGAACTGCCGTTGCCGGTCGCAAGCACACACTTGTCGGCGGCCGAGCAGTGCACGCCGTAGACGTAGACGCTGCTGGCGCTGAACGCGTCGGGTGGGGTGATCTCCTTCCAGCCACTGCCCGACGAGGTCCCGCCACCCGCACCACCGCCGCCATCCATTCCTTCACCCAGAACGCCGCACGCCGACAGCACACCAAAAACCGCCACCAGAACAATCCGCTTCACGGGTCATCTCCTTGTAGGTTTGAAGCTCGTCTGCGGGTGTTCTCGGAAATGACCCGCAGAACCGGACATCGCCCCCGCGAACCATGGAAGACGAGTCGTTGACCCAGCTGCTGCGTGGCGCACGAGATGGCGACTCGGCCGCTGGTAACCGTGCGTATGCACTCATCTATCGGCGGCTCCACACGGCGGCCCGGCAGCAGCTGAGGCTGCGCAGCGAACGGCACGCGACGCTCACGCCGACGGTGCTGGTGAACGAGGCGTGGCTGAAGCTCTCAGCGGCTCAGTACGAGATCAGCGACCGCGAGCACTACCTGGCGATGGCGAGCGCGGCCATGCGGCAGATCGTCGTCGACGCGGCGCGGGCGAGGGCGAGCGGCAAACGGGGCGGCGACGCGGTGCACGTGACGCTCCACGAAGAGGTCGGCGCCGATGACCTCGACGTTGGCGTGTTGGCGCTCGAAGACGCCCTGCAGCGGCTCGAGAAGCTCGACGCCCGGCTCGCGCAGGTGGTGCAGTACCGCTACTTCGGCGGCCTCACCGAAGAGGAGATCGCCCGGCTGCTCGGGGTCACCGACCGCACCGTGCGTCGCGACTGGCGAAAGGCGCGCGCTTTTCTGCATGCCGAGATTCGAGGTGCGTCGTGACGCCTGTCGGTTTGCGTCGTCGCGGAGTGTTCGAGGGTACTCGTGAACGCAGACCGTCACAGCGGTGCGTCGTCGCGGTTCGGTGGACGCCCGCAGATTCGGGGAGCTGTCGTGAACGCAGACGATCGCAGCGGTGCGTCGTCGCGGTTCGGTGGACGCCCGCAGATTCGGGAGCTCTCGTGAAGGCAGACGATCGCAGCGGTGACTCGCGGTTCGGCGGACGTACGCAGATTCGGGAGCTGTCGTGAAGGCAGACGATCGCAGCGGTGCGTCGTCGCGGATCGGCGGACGCACGCAGATTCGGGAGCTGTCGTGAAGGTAGACGATCGCAGCGGTGCCTCGTCGCGGTTCGGCGGACGCCCGCAGATTCGGGAGCTGTCGTGAACGCAGACGATCGCACCCGCCGCGCGTTGTCGCTCTTCGACGAGCTCGTCGACCTCGACGAGGCCGCGCGCGCGCCGATTCTCTCCGGACTGTTGACGGAGGATTCGGCCCTGCACGCCGAGGTGAACGCCTTGCTCGCGGCCGACGCGCGTGACGGCGTGCTCGAGCGCACGGTGCTCTCGTTGTTGCCCGCCACGGAGCAGGACGACCTGCCCGCGCGCATCGGGCCGTGGCGCATCACCGGCGTCGCAGGGCGTGGCGGTATGGGTGCGGTGTACCTGGGTGAACGCGACGACGGGCAGTTCGAGCAGCGCGCGGCCATCAAGCTCATTCGCCTCGGCATGGACACGCCGCAGCTGCGCGCGCGGTTCTTGAGGGAGCGACAGATTCTCGCGGCCCTCGTGCACCCGAACATCGCCACGCTGCTCGACGGTGGCGTCACCGACACGGGCGCTCCCTACTTCGCGATGGAGCGCGTGACGGGAGCGCCGCTCGACGTCTGGTGCGACGGGCGCAAGGCGACGCTGCGGGAGCGCGTGACGTCGTTTCTGCAGGTCTGCGCGGCGGTTCAGCACGCGCACCAGAACCTCATCGTTCACCGAGACCTGAAGCCGGCGAACATTCTCGTGGGCGACGACGGGCGCGTGAAGCTGCTCGACTTCGGCATCGCCAAGCTGCTCGACCAGGACGG
>CALRPN020000029.1:0-125187 GCA_943370055.1 Archangium gephyra | reverse complement strand
CTCTCCCGATCTCCGTCGGGCACCATCTACACCGGTCTCCACACCCGGCGCCGAGTTGCCCACAACTTTCAAGTCTCCCCCTGCACCCCCTCCGACCGCATCGCGACGACTACGGCGACTTGGACCGGAGGACTTCAGTGAGTGAGGGTCATACAAGCCTCACGATTCTGTATCGAGGTCCGCTCTCGTCCTGCAACTACGGCTGCACCTACTGCCCGTTCGCGAAGCACCACGAGACCGACGAAGAGCACGCCGTCGATGCGCGCGCGCTCGAGAAGTTCCTATCGTGGTGTGAAGCGCGCACGGCTCCGCTGCGGGTCTTCTTCACGCCATGGGGCGAAGCGCTGACGCAGCGCCGGTATCAGGAAGCGATCACCCGGCTGTCGCGCCTGCCGCACGTCGAGAAGGTCGCGATTCAGACCAACCTCTCGGCGCGCCTCGACTTCCTCGAGACGTGCGAGCCGAAGAAGGTCGGCATCTGGGCGACGTACCACCCCGATTGGACGAAGGAGGATCGCTTCGTCGAACAGACCGAACGTCTTCGCGCGAAGGGCGTGTCGTTCTCGGTTGGCGTCGTTGGGTTTCCGAAATTCCGCGATTCGCTGGACTCGCTGCGACAGCGACTGCCGTCAGAGGTCTATGTCTGGGTGAACGCCGTCAAGTCGAGCGACGCGGGCTACACCGATGACGATCTCGCGCACTTCGCGCGGGTCGATCCGCTCTTCCCCACCAACAACGCCCGGCACCCGAGCCTCGGCCGTGCCTGCGCGGGCGGGCACACGGTCATCTCGGTCGATGGCGATGGCGTTGCGCGCTCGTGTCACTTCATCAAGGCGCCGCTCGGGAACCTGTACGACGCGACCTTCGAGCAGGTGTTGAAGGCGCGGCCGTGCAGCGCTGCCACGTGCGGCTGTCACATCGGCTACGTGCACCTCGAGTATCTCGGCCTCGAGCAGGTCTTCGGCGCGGGCATCCTCGAGCGCAACCCTCGCTCAGTGGAAGCGCTCGTACAGGGCCAGCGCCCCGAGCAGCGCCGCGACGAGACCGAGCGACGCGGCGATGGCGCCCAGCACGCGCCACGGTGAGATGGGTGACTTGCCGATGACCGTGCGCTCGCGCTGCCCGTGAATCACGACGCGGAACTTCTCGTTGCGGTACCGATAGGCCAGCACCCAGACCGGCAGCAGCAGCCGCCTCGTGAAGAGCCCCGTCAGCATCACCTCGACGTTCGTCTTGCGCAGCCGGCCTTTGTGGAGCCGAGCGATCTCCCCAACCGCGTCGGTTCGAACCCCTTCGAGAATTCGGGTGCGCGCGCTCGTTCTCGTCACCCCGAAGTCCTCTCCGGGCACGTTGGGCAGTGCATCGGCCTGCGCGGTCGCCACGTCGTAGACGCCGAGCTCGCCCACCTCTTCGAGCGAGAGGCCTTGGGTCGCGGGCACGATGAGGTTGAGCTGCTTCGAGAAGCTCCCCGTCGCCGGACCAAACGTCGCCTTCCTGCCGTAGCCCTGCACGTCGGTGCCATAGGTGACGTTCGCGGAGCCGGTGACGATCCAGGCCGCCCACGCCACGGGGTGCATCGAGTCGACCCTCGAGGCCTCGGCGAGGTCGCCCGGCGCGAAGAAGCCACGCTTGCTCAGCCATCGCTTCAGCGAAGCCACCGCTTCGGCCTTCGAGACGCTGAAGGGCACCCAGGCCTCGGCGTGCTCCATCGGGTCTGTCGACACCTCGAGCTCGAGCGCAGCGCCGCAGAAGCCACAGACGGTCCTGGCGAACTCCTCGGAGTAGCGCAGGGCTGCATGACACTCCTTGCAGCGCAGCACCTTCGACGTCACCGTCCGAGTGCCCTCGACCACTGGCGGCGGGAGGGAACAGACCGGACACCGCAGATCGCCTGCCTCGAGCACGCTGTGGCAGCGCACGCAGTCGCTCATGACAGCCCCTCGCGTGACAGCCACCAGATGGCTCCACCGAGCGCCGCGAGCACGAGCAGCACGGCCACCGTCACCTTGAGCCACGACGTCGGTACCTTGCCCGTCACCTGACCCGTCTGCCCGTTCACCAGAACGCGCACGCGCGGCTTCGTCTCGTGCCAGCGCACCATCATCGTCCACACCGGCACCAGCACCGCTGCGAAGGCGGGGTCGACGAGGCTGTACGTGAACCTGAACTGATCGACCGTCTCCCCGGGCACCAGTGCGCGCAGTCGAGGCGCCAGGGCTGTCTTCATCTCCTCCAACAGCGCGTCGTCGAGAGAGTTCACGTCGCGCGCGGGCTCCTCTGCGGGCCAGCCGGCGATCGCGGCGTCCGAGTAGCGGGCGAGCCGGCCGAGATCGTACGGCTCGAGGGCCTGCAGCTCGCCGTTGCTCACGCACTGCGACGCCGAGAGGAGCAAGTCGTGCACTCGCAGCGCGTAGCTGGCCTCGACCGCGTGCCACTCGGTCTGACTCGAGACGACGGTCTTGCCCCGCTTCTGTTTGACCGTCGTGTAGCTGTAGCCCGAGCGCGCGTTCCACTGGCCCTGCGCGACGCCGCTGACGAGGTACGCCGGCAGGTAGACGGGCCGGAGCTGTTCGACCTCGAGCCTGCGAAACGCGCGTGGCGCCCAGAACGAGGCGCGCTTCGACCACGCCTTCACGTCGCGTTTCACTTCATCGGCCGACTTCGTGAAGCCGATGACGAACGAGGGCTGTGGCATGCCCGGCCGCGGTGGGCGCTTCACGATGTTGCCCGAGCCGCACCAGGGGCACGTCGAGGTCTTGTCGAGCCGGCCGACCTGCAGCGCGCCGTTGCACTGCTGGCACGCGAGCGTGGTCACCTCATCGGGGGTCATTCGCCCATCCTCTCAGGCGGGAAACGAATTCTGCACGTCGTTTCATGGTGCCGGGTCAAGCCACCGCACACCTCACCCTGGAGCCCATACTCATGAAGAAGCTCGTCATCGCCCTCGTCGCCGCGCTCGCCGTTCCCGCCTTCGCTGCTGACTACAAGTGCAACAGCGGTCGCGTCGAGAAGGGCGGCAGCACCCAGTACACGTACAAGGACGGCTCGTCGGAGATCGTCATCGAGAAGGGCGGCTCCACCAAGGGCAAGGCCGTGAAGCGCGGCTCGAAGTGGTACGTCGAGATCGGCGGCAGCACGCAGGCCACCATCGAGAACGGGAAGATCGAGAAGGGCGGCTCGTCGTGGGCCACCGCGAGCGATGCGCAGCGCACCTATGACTGCCCGGCCGACGTCGCGGCGACGCTCTGGGTGCTCGATCAGAAGGGCGCGCTCTAAGAGCAGAGGGTAGCTTCCGCCGCCATGACTCAGCCGCATGGTGGTGTGTTGCAGGAGCGCCTCGTCTCGCAGGAGCAGTTCATCTCGCGAGCGAAGGGCCTCAAACGAATCACCGTCGACGCGCGGGCGCTCAATGATCTCGAGCTGCTCGCCGTCGGCGCGTTGTCCCCGCTGACGGGGTTCATGAACGAGGCGGCCTATCGCTCCGTGGTGGAGTCGATGCGCCTGCCCGATGGAACCGTCTGGCCACTGCCCATCACGCTCGCGGTGAAAGACGCGCCGAACGTCGGTGAGTCGGTGGTGCTCTGTGACGACGCGGGCCGCGAGTGGGCTGTGCTCATGGTGAACTCGAAGTTCACGCGAGATCCGAAGCACGAAGCGCAGCATGTGTTCGGCACCGAAGACGTCGCGCACCCGGGTGTCGCCGTGTTGCTCGAGCAGCCCACCACGCTCATCGGTGGTGACGTCGAGGTGGCGCCGCTCCCGTCGCAGTCCTTTCAGCAGTACCGGGTCACGCCGCGCGCGATGCGAGAAGAGATCGCGAAGCGTGGCTGGACGACCGTCGCCGGCTTCCAGACGCGCAACCCGATTCACCGCGCGCACGAAGCGCTCACGAAGATCGCCCTCGAGGTCTGTGACGGCCTCGTGCTGCACCCGCTCGTCGGTGAGACGAAGAAAGACGACGTTCCCGCCGCGGCGCGCTTCGAGAGCTACGAGGCGCTGGTGAAGGGTTACTACCCGCCCACGCGCACGGTGCTCGCCGCGTTCCCTGCGGCCATGCGCTACGCCGGCCCTCGCGAGGCGCTCTTTCACGTGCTGGTGCGGAAGAACTACGGCGTCACGCACCTCATCGTCGGGCGCGATCACGCGGGCGTCGGCTCGTACTACCCACCGCTCGCGGCGCAGCAGCTGGTGAAGCGCTTCACGTTCGCCGAGCTGGGCGTCACGCCGCTCGCGTTCGACCCCACGTTCTTCTGTCGCGCGTGCGGCTCGGTCGCCTCCCAGCGCACCTGCCCACATCCTGCTTCGGAGCAGCTCGCGCTCTCGGGAACGCAGCTGCGTGAATTGCTCCACAGTGGCCGGCCGATTCCTGCCGAGGTGACGCGGCCTGAGATCGCCGAGATCCTCCGCAGACACGTGAGCGCTCCGTCGACGCCGCAGAACGGCGTGCTGCTCTGGTTCACCGGCCTGTCCGGTTCAGGCAAGTCGACGCTCGCGCGCTCGGTGGAGACAGCGCTGAAGAAGCACCACCGCATCGAGGTGCTCGACGGTGACGAGATTCGCACCACGCTCTCGAAGGGCCTCGGCTTCTCGAAGGAGGACCGCGACACCAATATTCGCCGCATCGGCATGGTCGGTCGAATGCTCGCGAGAAACGGGGTGCTCGCCATCGGCGCCGCCATCAGCCCGTACTCGGACACGCGGAATGAAGTTCGAGCCGCGGCGCTGAAGGACGGAGTGGCCTTCGTCGAGGTGCACGTGCACGCGCCGATGGAGACGTTGCTGAAGCGCGACACGAAAGGGCTCTACGCGAAGGCCCTGGCGGGAGAGGTCAAGCACTTCACGGGCGTCGACGATCCCTACGAGGCGCCGGCCACTCCCGACCTCTCACTCGATACGTCGACCCTCGACACCGCCACCTGCACGACCCGCATTCTCGAGGTGCTGGCGCGCTACGGAGTCGTGCCGTGAACATGAACCACGTCGTCGGCTCGCACGACGTGCTGTTCCTCGTCATCGATACACTTCGTTACGATGTGGCAACTGATGAGCTGCGCGCAGGGCGGACGCCGAACCTCGCGCGCGTGCTGCCTGCTGGTGGATGGGAAGAGCGTCACACGCCGGGCAGCTTCACGTACGCCGCGCATCAGGCCTTCTTCGCCGGGTTTCTGCCCACACCTGCGAAGCCCGGCCGTCACCCGCGTCCCTTCGCGATTCGGTTCGGTGGCAGTGAGACGACGACGGGCGACACGTGTGTCTTCGACGCGCCCGATCTCGTACACGGCTTCAAGTCGCGCGGCTACCGCACCATCTGCATCGGCGGGGTCGGCTTCTTCAACCCCGAGAACCCGCTCGGCCGTGTGCTGCCCGGCTACTTCGACGAAGCGCACTGGAGCGTGCAGACGGGCGTGACGGATCCGCGCTCGACCGAGCATCAGGTTCGCCTCGCGTGTGAACGCCTCGCGGACGTGAAGGAGCGGGTGTTTCTCTTCATCAACGTGTCGGCGCTGCATCAGCCGAACAAGCACTACCTGCCCGGCGCGACGGAGGACTCGAAGGCGAGCCACGCCGCGGCGCTGCGGTACGTCGACTTGCAGCTGCCTCCGTTGTTCGAAGCGCTCGCCAAACGCGGCAAGACGCTCGGCCTGCTCGGGTCTGATCACGGGACTGCGTACGGAGACGACGGCTTCACGGGGCACCGTCTGGCACACCCGGCCGTGTGGACGGTGCCCTGGGCTGAAGTGATCCTCTGACCGTTACTTCGTCGGGCTCGCCGTCTTCATCGACTTCGTGCTCGCGCTCCCACTCCCGCGCGTGCCGAGCGAACCCGAGCCCAGCGAGCTGCTGCCGAACGTGCTGTTGAGCAGCTTGGTTCCAGCGGGCGTCAGCGTCTTCTTTGGAGCCGTGGTTGGGGCGGTCGTCGTGGGCGGCTGAGTCGGTTCTCCGGCGAACGCGCTGAACGAGACGACGGCGACGGCGAGTGCGAGACGTTTCATGAGTTGCTCCCTGTGGGTGTGTGACCGCGCGTGAGTGCGGGGCCGAGTTCTGCCAGCGCGATTCGTGCCAACGCCGATTCGTGGACGAGCGGCCACGAACCACGTGGACGACGTGCAGCAGCTGGCCCTCTGTGGAGACGTGGCCCGTTCGACGCGTGTGGAACTTGTGCTGGCGTGAGAGTCGCGATCAGTTCGGGCACGTGAAGAACTCGAAAGTGCTGTGGGTGGTGCTGGGGATCACGGGGCTCTGCGCAGCGTGCACGATGATGACGGCGATGCTGGTGGCGCTCGGGCTCGTTGCAGATGACTCGAGCGCGACGCCAGGCAGCAGCGCACCGGTGAACTCTTCGAGCGGCGTGCTGCCTCGTGGCGAGACGCCAGACCTCTTCCCCGGCTCGCCAGGTTGGTTGCCGAGCGGGCGGGGCGTCGAGCTTCCCGACCCGAGCGCCGATGACTCCGGTCCGCAGGGGCTCTGGTGGAGCGGCAGCACGGGAACCATCCTCTTCCTCGCGGATGGCACGCGCGCGTTCAACCCGCGCCCTGGTGGTGGGGTTCTCTTCGACGTCGAAGGGCAGCGCGCTCAGCGTGGCGCGACGGGCGTGGGGACGTTCCGCGTCGAAGATGGCGCAATCACCCAGGCGTATGACGGCTTCACCTCGACCGACGCGTACGCCTTCGGTGACGACGCCTCGGGGCCGTACTTGAACATCGGAGGCGCGAGGTATCGGCCGCTCAGCCCACCGACCGAAGACTGGCTCGTCGGGCGCTGGAAGTCGGGTGGCGGTGAGTACGTCTTCGCGAGTGATGGCAGCTGCTCGCTCGGGCAGATCACCGCGGTGGCGGTCGGAGGCGGCGGCTGTCGTTGGCGCCTCGAGGGGTTCCTGCTCGAGGTTCAACCCAACGGCGCGCGCGGGTGGATCTCGTTCGTCGGCGCGCTGCCTGACTCGCTGCTGCTCATCGGGTCGTCCGCATATTCGCGGCAGTGAGTCAGCCGTCGAGCTGCGAGTCCTTCACCTCGAGGTAGCTCGACTCGTTGCTCTCACACAGGTGCGCGAGGTGGGTCGCGCGCGGCACTTCGGTGTTGAGCCAGTACTTCGCCGCTTGAACGAGGCCCGCCGAGAAGTCGTCTGCTTTCCCCGCAGCGCGAACTGCGAGCTCGAGCCACGCCCAGCCGACGGCGACCGTCGACGCGAGCTCCATGAAGTCAGCGGAGTGACCCAGCATGCCGAGCACGTCGCCTGACGCGCCTCGCCCACCGAGCGTCGCGGTGACGCGCACCAGCTCGTCCATCGCTGTCGACAGCGTCTTCGAGAACGAGAGCCCGGCCGACTCAGCAGCAGCGATGCTCGCGCGAACCCGCTTCTCGAGCGCCATCAAGGCGGCTCCACCACCGGCGACGACCTTCCGGCCGAGCAGATCGAGCCCCTGAATCGTCGTGGTGCCTTCGTGAATGGTGTTGAGCTTCTGATCTCGCAGCCACGACTCGGGCAGGTACTCGCTCGAGTAGCCGTAGCCACCGTGCAGCTGCAGCGCGAGCGCGTTCGCCTCGAAGCCCTTCTCGGCTGGGAACGTCTTCGCGATGGGCGTGAGCAGGTCGAGCAGCAGCTTCGACTCCGCGCGCGTCTCGTCATCGGTCGCGTGCTCGGAGAGGTCGGCGCACTTCGCGGCGAGCCCGATGATCGCGAGGCTGCCTTCGACGATGGCCTTCTGGCGCAACAGCATGCGGCGCGCGTCGGGGTGCTCGGTCAACGGAACCGGCGGCGTGGTCGCGTCGGTTACCCCGAGCGGACGGCCCTGCTTTCGTTCCCTCGAGTAGGCGAGCGACTCGTGAAACGCGACCGACGCAGTGGCCGCTGCGTTCACGCCGACCATCAACCGCGCTTCGTTCATCATCTGGAACATGCACTTGAGGCCCTGATGCGCAGGGCCGACGAGCCAGCCATGGCAGTCGCCTTCGTCACCGAACGAGAGCGCGAGGCTGGGCAGACCCTTCCACCCGATCTTGTGGATGACGCCGGCGACGGTGACGTCGTTGTCGACCAGCGCGCCGTTCTCGACGCGCTTCTTCGGCACCGCGAACAACGAGATGCCCTTCGTGCCTGCTGGGGCTCCGTCGATGCGCGCGAGCACGAGGTGCACGATGTTCTCGGTGACATCCTGATCGCCGCCAGAGATGAAGATCTTGCTGCCCTTGATCAGAAAACGGTCGCCCTTCGGCGTGGCGGTCGACTTCACGTCGGCGAGGCTCGAGCCGGCCTGGGGCTCCGTCAGCGCCATCGTGCCCGTCCACCGGCCCTCGTACATCGCCGAGAGGAACATCGACTTCACCGCCTCGGAGCCGAACGTCTCGATGAGGTGCGCCGCTCCCGTGGTGAGGCCGGCGTAGCCGTACGCCGAGAGATTTCCGGCCATCAGATACGCGTGCGAGAGCGTGGCGACGGTCAGCGGCAGTTGCTGGCCACCGACCTCAGCCGGCCGTGACGCCGACAGCACGCCGAGTTCGACGAGCTCCTTCCAGCACTGCTTCATCGTCGGGTGCACGAAGACGCGCCCGTTCTCGAACCGCGGCGGAGCGTCATCCATCGGCTTGTACGTCGGCCACAACACCTCGCGCGCGACGCGGCGGCAGGCAGCGAGCCACGGCGAGAACGTCGCTCTGGAGTGATCGGAGAAATACGGCAGCTGGCACAACGACTCGGCATCGAGCACGTCGAAGAGAAGGAACTCCATGAAGCGGTCAGAGACGAGCGGGTTCGCCATGGGCACTGGGTATAGCCGCGCGACCTGCGCTACGTCGTCTTCATGCGTCTCGGGTGGCTCATCATCTTCTCCGCTGCGTGCGCTCCGATGAGCGCGGGTGTCGATGCGGGCCAGGCGATCGATGGTGGTGCTCTGCCCTGCGCCGTCGAGGGAGATCGCTTGTCGTGCGCACATCGCACCTTCGAGGTCGCGGTGGCTCAGCCGTTGCCGCTCACGCGCGTCGTGCACGTCGGCGTTCCCAGAGGCGTCGCGCCTTCGTCCGGTTGGCCGACGGTGTTCCTCTTTCAGGGCTCGCTCTACAGCGCGCAGTTGTCGTGGAGCGCGGTTCCTTCCGATCCCATCGGTGCGTTCTGGCAGACCTCGACCGTCGCTTCGTTGCTCGACGCCGGCTTCGCCGTGGTGACTCCCGAGGTCCGCTACGGCGGCACGACGTACTGGGACACGAACGTTCCGCAGTGGTCGATCATGTGGAGCAACGCGCCTGATCATCACTTCATGGTCGCCCTGCTCGATGGCGTGAGCGCGGGAACGTTCGGACCGCTCGACGGCACGAAGCTGTACGCAGGAGGCATCTCGAGCGGTGGCTACATGACGAGCCGCATGGCGCTCTCGTACCCGGGCCGGTTCAAGGCGCTCGCCGTGCACTCGGCGTCATGGGCGACCTGTGGCGGCCCGCTCTGCGTGGTGCCCGACTCATTGCCCACTGATCATCCGCCGACGTTGTTCCTGCACGGCGAGTCCGACGCGGTCGTGCCCATCGGGACGATGCGTGCGTACGAGACGAAGCTGATGGGGCAGAGCGTCGAGGTGAAGACGGTGACGGTGGCGGGCAAAGGCCACGAGTGGCTCGAGGTGGGCGTGACCGAGCTGCCTGCGTTCTTTGCTGCCCACCGATGAGGCGTCACTCCTTCGGCTGCTCCTGAATGAAGTCGTCGTACGTCTTGCAGCGGCTGGTCGGTTTGGGCGGGCTGCCCATCGCGTCGAGTTCGTAGCTATCACCGACGGGAGCCACGATGAACCCGACCTTCTTCACGTCATCGAGATACTCGCCGCAGTGAAGCCGATTGTCGGTTCGGCGCAGACGCGCGGCGATCTCGGGAGGCATGCGCAGGTGCTTCACGAGGGCCGCACGCATCTGGCGATCCTGCTCGTCGATCGTCGGAGCCGCGGGCGGAGCTGCCGAAGGCGTGGGACAGCCGGTGAGGACGAGGAGTGACAGCGCCAGCCGCTTCATCGGGTCGCTCCTTTCATCCGAGCCAGTTCGAGCGTCGCACCATCGAGCACTGCGAGCTCGTTCGCCAGAAGCGTGGTGCGTGGATCGCGCCCACCACGAGGCCGCTGGGGGCGGGTGCAGCTTCGCGGGATGGGATCGCTCAGGCCGGACGAGCCTCGGCTGTAAGCACGATCTTCCCCTCGATGTTCCCCGCTTCGAGGCGCTCGTTCGCTTTGCGTGCGTCGAGCAGCGGCAAAGTCAGCGCGATCTTCGGAGCGATCTTCTTCTGCGCGAGCAGCTCGAACAGCTTTGGCAGGTCTTCGCGAAACGGTGCCGGGTCGTTTCGATAGAGCCGGGTGATTCCGTAGAACGCGCCGCGCCGACCCGTCAGCCGTGAGCCGATGAAGCACGCGCCCGCGGAACGAAGCAGGGCGGGAATGCCGGTCGCGCCCATGAAGCCGTACCAGACGGTCGTTCCACCCGGGCGCGTCGAACGAACACACTCACCGGTCTGCGCGCCACCGACCGCATCGAACGCTGCGTCGACACCTTCCGGTCTCACTGCATGAACTCCGACATCGAGCGGAGCGCTGCGCCCCTCGATTGGAATCGCCCCGTAGCGACGAACGAACTCGTGCCGGGCCGTCGATGCGGCGCCGATCGCGTGAATGCCCTCGGCCTTCAGCAGATCGAGTAACGCCTGCCCGACCCCTCCGTTCGCTGCGTTCACCAGCGCCCACTGCCCGCGCACCAGCTTTGCCTCGCGGTGGATCATCTGAAACGCCGTCACGTAGTTGAGGATGAGCGACACCACCTGCGCGTCGTCGAGTCCATCAGGCACCTTCACCCAGTGCTCTGCGCCACGAACCACGTGCGTCGAATACCCGCCGTGCACGAGCAGCGCGCAGACACGGTCGCCTTCCTTCAACGTCGTGACCCCAGCTCCGACGGCCTCGACGATGCCGACCGATTCGTAGCCCGGCACGAACGGAAGCTTCGGTGCGTACGGGTAGGTGCCCCGTCGCATCGTCACGTCGGTCGAGCCCACGCCCGTCGCGAGCACCTTCACCCGCACTTCACCGGGACCAGGCACCGGCAACGGAAGCTCGACGACCTCGAGCACCTCGGGCCCGCCCTTCTTCGTCAGCATCACCGAGCGCATCGTCGTCATGACGCACTCCTCTGGGCGAGCACGAGCAGCGCCGACCCGATGGTCCACGCGAGCGTCCTCGGCAGGTTGTCTCGAATGAGCCCCTCGATGAGCGCGTCGTCTTTGCCCTTCTTGTCGAGCGCCATGTGTTTGGGCAACTCGCTGAGCAGCGTGGTGCCGATGACGACGAGACCGCACGCGCCGGCAGCCCAGAGGAAGGCCGCGTTCGACGTGTCGCGGTTCATCACCGCCGACACCATCGCGAGCACCGACGTCGCGAACATGGGCACGATCATCACGGGGATCATTCGTCTGCCCTGTGCGACGTGGAACGGCACGAACTCCGCGCGGCCGACGAGGCGATACGTCGGGTACACGGCCACCTGGAGCAGCCAGCTGATGCCCAGGCAGTAGAAGAAGGCGAACGAACAGATGGTCACGAGCATGAACCCACCATGTTCATGCCACCCCGCTTCGTCGATGCGCGCCCGTGCACGTCTGCTGTGCAATGGTGCACACCATGGATTGGGACATGCTGCAGGTCTTCTCGGCCGTCGCGCGCACCGGCACGCTGCAGGGCGCCTCGAAGCAGCTGAGCGTCGACCGCACCACCGTGGGCCGCAGGCTGGGCTCCCTCGAGCGGCGCCTGGGCGTCTCGCTCTTTCATCGCAACCGTGACGGGCTCACGCTCACCGACGAAGGCCACCGCGCCCTCGAGCACGCGAGCCGTATGGAGACCGAGGCCCGCGCCCTGCTCGCCACCGCGACGCCGGAACACGAGGTCGTCGGCACCGTTCGCCTCGCCGCGACGGAAGCGATGGCCCCGTTCCTCGTCGAGCATGGACTCCTGCAGCTCGTCGAGCGTCACCCCGGCCTCTGCCTCGAGCTGCTTGGAGGCAATCAGCGCCTCGATTTCACGAAGGGTGAAGCCGATCTCGCGCTTCGCCTCGACCCGCTGCGTGGTGCTGACCTGAAGGCCCGCTGCGTGAATCGCTCCCGCGTCGCCGTGTTCGCCTCTCGCGGGTACCTCTCGGCGCACGGTCCCGTGAAGTCCATCTCGGCGTTGGCCGGTCACCGCGTGGTGTTGCCCGGTGGAGAGCTCGCGGGTCTTCCCGAAGGCCGCTGGCTGGCGGCGCAGCGTGGCGTCGTGCCCGTGTTCGTCAGCAACAGCTTCCCGGCGCTGGTGATGGCGGGGAAGAAGGGGCATGGGCTGGTCGCCGTGACGACCTCCTGGGCAGCCCGAGAGCCCGAGCTGCAGCACCTCTTCGACGTTCCCAACCTGCCACCGCGCGCGACGTGGCTGGTCTCGAGTGTCGCGGCCTCGAAGCGCCCGGCCGTCGCCGCCGTGGCGAAGTTCATCAGCGAGCAGTTCGCGCTCGCGACGAGGCCGGCGTGAGCCTTCGCGCGATTCCCACGTTGCTCAAGGTCGGCTTCGCCGAGGCCGCCGCGTACCGCACCGAGATGGTCGTCTGGGTGCTGTCGACGACGATGCCGCTGGTGATGATGCTCTTGTGGACGAGCATCGCCGACGTCGCGCCGGTGCAGGGGCAGCTCGGGGCCAGCTGGAGCAGCGCCACCTTCATCAGCTACTTCCTCTGCGTCTTCATCGTGCGGCAGCTCGTCGCCGCGTGGGCCGCGTGGGAGATCAACTTCGAGGTGCGCCAGGGCACGCTCGCGCTGCGCCTGCTTCGTCCGCTCAACCCCATCATCGCGTTCGCCACCTCGAACCTCGCCTACCTCCCGCTGCGCGGGCTCGTGACGTTGCCGGTCGCCATCTTCCTCGTGGCCACACATCGCGACGCGCTCTCGCACGACTGGCGCGCGTGGGTGCTGCTGCCATTCACCATCTTCGGCGCGTGGCTCATCAACTTCCTCGTGAACGTCTGCGTGGGCGCGCTGAGCTTCACCCTCGACAGCTCGCTGCGCGTGATGGACCTGTGGTTCGCGTTCTTCTTCGTCTTCTCGGGCTACCTCGTGCCACTCGACTTCTTTCCGCCGTGGCTGCGCGACATCGCCGCGTGGTTGCCGTTTCGGTACGTGCTCGCGCTCCCGGTCGAGTTGATGACGGGCCGGCTCGCGTTCGACGAGGCGCTGCGACTCGTGGGAGCCCAGGTCGCGTACGTCTCGGGCCTCGGTGCGCTGGCCGCCCTCTTGTGGACGCGTGGCGTGCAGCGCTTCCAGGCGTTCGGAGGCTGACGTGCGCCGCGCGTTCGAACTGCTCAAGGTGCAGCTGAAGGCGTCGGTGATGCTCGCGGTGCAGTACCGCCTCGACTTCGTGCTCGACCTCGTCATCGGCCTCTTCTGGACCATCGCCGCGGTGCTGCCGCTGTTCGTCGTCTACGGCGGCTCCTCTTCGGCGCAGGGTGTGCCGGGGTGGACGTTTGGCGAGACGCTGCTCGTCGTTGGCTGCTTCATCACCCTGCAGGCCGTCATCGATGGGGCCATCTCGCCGTCGCTCTCGTCGGTGCTCGACCACGTTCGCAAGGGCACGCTCGACTTCGTGTTGCTCAAGCCGCACGACGCGCAGTTGCTGGTCTCGACGGCCCGCTTTCAGCTCTGGCGCGGCGCAGGACTCATTCACGCGGGCATCGTCTTCACGCTCGGCTTCCGCGAGCTCGGCCACGGCCCTTCGGTGTTGGGCGTAGCCGAGGCGCTGCTGCTGCTACTCGTCGCCACGGCGATGCTGTACTCCCTGTGGCTGCTCATCGTGAGCGTCAGCTTCTACGCCGTGAAGGTCGACAACCTCAGCTCGCTCTTCACCAGCATCTTCGACGCGGCCCGCTGGCCTTCGAGCGTCTTTCGCGGCGCGTTTCGAATCGTCTTCACCTTCGTGATTCCGCTCGTGGTGATGACGACGTTGCCCGCCGAGGCGCTGCTGGGCCGCCTGCCGTGGACCTCGCTCGTCGCGAGCATCGTTGGAGCGGCCGTCTTCGCCGTCGTCGCGCGCACCGTGTGGCTGCTCAGCCTGCGTCGCTACACGTCGGCGGGCGGCTGAAAGCTCAGAAGCCTGCGCCGAGCTCGATCCAGAACGTGCGGCCGTACTGCGGAATCACGCCGGCGCCGACCTCGCTCACCACCGGCAACAGGTAGCGCTGGTCGAGCAGGTTCTGCACGCCCGCGAAGTAGCGAACCGGGCCGTAGTCACCCGACAGCCCGAAGTTCAGCAGCAACGACTCGCCGAAGGCCGTGCCGCTGTCGCGATCGCGTCGGCCCGATTGATACGTCGCCTGGCCCGACAGACGCACGAGCCCTTCTTTCAGCGGAATCATCGCGCGCGCAGACGCGAGGTGGGTCGGGTACGCGGGCGCATCGGCGAGCCCCGGGCCTCCGAGCACGACGAACGAGTACGTGCCTTCCACCAGCGTGAAGCGGCCCGGTTGCCACCGCAGCTGCGCCTCCGCTCCGAGCGCGGTCAGGCCACGCGTGTTGTTCGTGTAGACGAAGCACTGCGCCGTGCCGTCGACGCAGCGGGGCACCTCGGCCGTCTCCTCAGCGAGCGTCACCAGCCGGTCGATGAGGTTGTAGTAGCCGCTGAGCGAGGCCCGCAGCTCGGGCGTGAAGTTGTGCGAGTGCTCGAGCTCGAAGGTGGTGATGTACTCGGGCGTGAGCGAGCCGGGCGAGGGCGCGAGCTGCGAGCCGGCCGGGTCATTGAAGTAGAGCTCGTAGATGGTGGGTGCGCGAAACGCGCGGCCAACGACCAGCTTCGTCAGGCCCGACTCGTACAACCTCGCGACGATGGCGCCACGTGGCGACAACGCGAACTCGGCGACGTCGTTGTACTTGTCGACGCGAACACCCGCCTGCAGGAAGAGCCGGTTGTTCCACAGCTGCCACTCGTCGAGCAGCGTCGCCGAGAAGACGGTGCGCGTCTTGTTGTCCTGCATCGGCACGCCGACTGGCTGCTGGTAGGCGAGCTGCAGCTGCCCTTCGACGCCGAGCGTGAGCCGGTTGCCTTCGAAGACGAACAGGCCGCCGCGCACTTCGCCCGAGAACCAGTCGCCGCCGCCCGTGTCGGTGTTGCGTACGGGCTCGCCGTTGCCGTCGAGCGACGCGTACCAGCCACGGTAGCGTGAGGCGTCGTAGGCGGCGCGCGCCGTCAGCGTGAAGCGTGAGGCGAACTCCTTCTCGTAGCGCAGCTCGGTGTAGCCGCGCGCGTCGGTGTACTCGGTGCCCGGCACGCCCAGCTGTGCGCCAAGCGGCGCCGTGGGGATCTGCTTCTTTCGCTGGTTCCACTTCGCGGTGAGCGACAGGCCCTTCCAGCTCGCGCGCGTGTTCGCGCCGATGGAGCGCTCGTTGTCGAGGCCGCGAATCGTGCCCGCCTGCCCGAGGTCGGTGAGCTCGGCGCCCGACGAGGTGAAGCCCGCCGCAGAGACGATGGCCTGCAGGTCGTCGTCTCCCAACGAGCCGGTCACGCGCGCCTTCACGCCGCCCATGCCGCCCGCGCCGACGACGCCTTCGACGTTGCGGTTGGTGATGCGCTGGCGCGGCACCACGTTGATGACGCCGAAGAAGGCGCCGGTACCGAAGAGCAGCGACGCGGGGCCGCGGACGACTTCGATGCGCTCCACCTCGGTGAGATCGACGTCGAAGTCTCGTGCCGAGAAGCCCTGACCGGCCCACACGTCGTTGATGGGGTGGCCGTCCCAGAGGATGAGGATGCGCGCGTTCAAGTCGCCCGGCGGCGAGAAGCCGCGAATGCCGAAGTACGTGTAGATGCGGTCGTCGGTGAAGAAGAGCCCACGCACCGCGCGCAACGCCTCGGGCAGCGTCTGGTAGCCGAAGGCCTGAATCTCCTCGCGCGTGATGACGGTGATCGAGGCGGGCGCCTGATCGACCGACAGCAGCTGCTTGCTGGCGGCGGTGACCTTGGGCGGCGCGTAGCGAAGGTCGGCGGCGACGCGCAGCTCCTGGTCGGCGACGACGTCGATGGTCTGCAGCAGCGGCGAGACGTCACTGCTCGTCACCTCGAGCGTGTGTTTGCCCTCGCTCAGGTTCAGCACCACCGGCGTGAAGCCCGAGTCCTTTCCGTCGACGCGCACCACCGCCGAGTCGCGGTTCGCGGTGACGATGACCTTGCCAGTCGGCTTCGGCCGCTCGGGCAGCGTCACCCTGGCCGTGACCGTCTGATCGGCCTTCACGTCGACGAGCACCTGTTGCGCCTGGTGGCCGGGCGCCTGCACCACGAAGAGCCGCTGGCCGGGCGTCAGCTCGAGCTTCGTCGGCAGCGTGCCCAGCGAAGGGCCATCGTTCGTCTCGCGAATCACGGCGCCTGCAGGCGTTCCCGTCAGCTCGACCGTGCCGACGATGCGGGCGAGCTCGACCGTCACCTTCGCTTCACGGCCCTTCGCCGCCGTCACCTTCGCCTGCCCAGCGCGAAAGCCATCTGCCTTCACCAGCACCACATGTGCGCCCGGCTTCACGGCGACGGTCTGCGGCGTTCTGCCGCGGCTGCCGAGATCTTCACGATCGACGAACAGCTCTCCTTCGGTCGGGGTCGCCGTCACGGTCACCAGCGCGACCTGCGGAGCCAGCCGCACCAGGGCTGCCTTCACGTCTTTCTTGTCGTCGTTCGGCAGCGTCGGGTCGACCGAGAGATCGTGCCAGTAGCGGTACGCTTCGTCGGGCCTGTCGAGCGCCTCGAAGCAGCGCGCGATGTTGAAGAGCACGTTGCGATTGGGCACCAGCCGGTACGAGAGGAAGTAGTTCGACAGCGCGCTTTCGTAGTCACGCTTCGTGTAGGCCTGAACGCCGCGCGAGAACGCGATGTCGGCCTCGTCAGCGGTGTTGTCGGCATGGGAGACGGTGCCCACCATCACGAGAATCAGGACGAGTGATCGCACGCGGGCCACACTAGCCTCTGAACCATTCGTCTCAACTTCCAAGAAGATTCGCGGGAGTGCGTTGGTGGCCGTTTCGGTGTCTGTTGGGTCTGACACCGTCATTCCGTTCCCAAGCAACTCCTTGATGCCGGTCAACCACCTCCGAACGTGATGCTCGTGCTGGCCTCGATCACTCCCGTACTGTCCGCCGTCATGCTGTTGGACGGTTTGATTCTCGCGACCCTGCTCGCGATTGGTCTGGGCCTTGGTTGGTTCATGATCCGGCGGAGGTCGAAGCGCGAAGCCGCCGACTCGGCTGCGCTCGCGACGGCGGTGAAAGAAGGCCGCGCGGAGCCGATGACGCTCCACCCCATCATCGACCCGGACCGCTGCATCGGCAGCCTCTCGTGTCTGTCCGTCTGCCCTGAAGGCGACATTCTCGGCGTCGTCGACGGCAAGGCCGCGCTCGTGAGCCCCAGCGCCTGCATCGGCCACGGGAAGTGCGCGCTCGAGTGCCCCGTCAACGCCATCACGCTGGTGTTCGGCTCCGAGAAGCGCGGCGTCGATCTGCCCGAGGTCGACGAGTTCTTCGAGACGAGCCGCAAGGGCCTGCACATCGTCGGTGAGCTCGGCGGCATGGGCCTCATCAAGAACGCCATCACCCAGGGCCTTCAGGTCGCGCGTCACCTGGGCCCGAAGCTCAAGGACACGCCCAAGGACATCGCCGATGTGGTCGTCGTCGGCGCCGGCCCGTCAGGGCTCGCCACCGCGCTCGGCCTCAAGGAGCAGGGCCTCACCTTCCACGTGCTCGATCAGGAGACGATGGGCGGCACCATCGCCCACTACCCGCGGCAGAAGGTGGTGATGAGCGAGAAGGTCGACCTGCCGTTCTACGGAAAGTTCGGCGACTCGCTCATCTCGAAGGAGCAGCTGCTCGAGAGCTGGGAGAAGGCCGTGCAGAAGGGCGGCTTCAAGGTTCACACCGGCGTGAAGGTCGAGAGCATTCAGGGCGAAGACGGCGCCTTCATCGTCAACACGACGAAGGGCCCCGTGAAGGGCAAGAAGGTCGTGCTCGCCATCGGCCGCCGCGGCACTCCGAGAAAGCTCGGCGTTCCCGGAGAAGAGCTCGACAACAAGGTCACCTACCGCCTCATCGACCCGCAGCAGTACGAAGGCGCCCGAGTGCTCGTGGTGGGCGGTGGTGACGCCGCGCTCGAGGCCGCGATTCAGATCGCCGACGAGACCGACGCCGAGGTGTCGCTCAGCTACCGCCAGCCCGAGTTCGGCAAGGCGCGCGAAGCGAACAAGAAGCGTTTCAAGGAGCTCGTCGAGCAGGGCCGCGTCTTCGTGTTCATGGCCTCGCAGGTGAAGGCCGTGAAGGAGCGCTCCCTCACGCTCGAGTTCGAAGGCAAGCAGCTCGACCTGCCCAACGACTTCGTCATCGCGTGCCTCGGCGGCGAGCTGCCGACGGAGTTCCTGAAGAAGTGCGGCGTGAGCCTCACCCGCCTGCACGGTGAAGCGCTCGGCGCGAAGGCCAAACGAGGCAGCGCGCTCAAAGACGCCTCGGAGGCGAAGCACCGCCGGCTCTCGTTCGCGCTCTTCGTGTTCGGTGCCCTCATCGTGGCCGGGCTGTTCGTGGTGGGCCAGGACTACTACCGCATGCCGGTGGCCTCCCGACTCGCCCACCCGGCGCACGCGTTCCTCAAGCCCGCAGGCCCGTGGGGCCACGGCGTCGGCATCGTCGCGACCATCGTGATGATGTCGAACTTCGTCTACGCGATCCGCAAACGCTGGGAGCGGCTCAAGGGCTTCAGCACCATTCGCACCTGGCTCACGTTTCACCAGTTCGTGGGTTTCCTGAGCCCGCTCGTCATCGTCTTCCACGCGGCGTTCCAGACGAAGAACCAGCTGGCGACGCTCACGGCGGCGGCGATGACGGTGGTGGTGCTCACCGGCATCATCGGGCGCTTCCTGTACGGGCTGGTGCCCTCGGACGCGAAGTCAGACGAGTTCGACGCGGTGTCGAAGCGGTGGAAGCAGCAGGGCGAACGGCTCGAAGGGGAAGTGGAGCGGCTCGAGCTGCCCGAGTCGGTGCGCAGCATGCTCGACATGGCCGAGCACAAGCCGCCCGAAGACTCGCTCATCGCCTTCTTCGCGCACCTGCCGAAGCGCTGGGTGAACGACTACCTGCGGCTGCGTCAGGTGTGGCACCTCTTCCCCACGCCCGCCCACGGCCGCGAGTTCCGCAAGGACTTCTCGGCGCTGCGCAGGCTGCAGAGCCAGGTGGCCTTCTTCCGCTCGCTCAAGCGCGTGATGAGCGTGTGGCGCGTGTTTCACGTCGTGCTGGCGATCCTCCTCGTCATTCTCATCGCCGGGCACATCGGCGTGTCGCTGATGCTCGGCTACCGGTGGATTCTCAAGTGAACGTTCGTTGGGTCGTGCTGCTCCTCGCCTTGATGGCGCTGCCTGCGCGTGCAGACTTGTTCTCGCCAGGCGACCTCGCGAAGGCGCACGGCAACCTCTCGGGCCTCGGCTCGTGCACCAAGTGCCACCCCGTCGGTGGGCAGCTCAGCCAGGAGGCGTGCCTCGACTGTCACACCGAACTCGCGCCGCGCATCGACAAGGGGGCCGGGTTTCACGGCCGCATCACCAACGACAAGCGGGCCTGCGAGACGTGCCACCACGAGCACCAGGGCGAGAATCATGAGCTCGTCGAATGGGGCCCGCAGGGAGAGAAGGCCTTCAACCACGCCAGGACGGGCTGGGCGCTCAAGGGGGCCCACAGCCCGGCGAAGTGCAATTCCTGCCATGTCTCGAAGTTCGTCCAGACGGCAACCATTCGCACGTTGATGGAGAAGCGACCCACGACGCGCCTGGGCCTCTCGACGGTCTGCACGACCTGTCACTTCGACGAGCACCGCGGCCAGCAGCAGGAAGACTGCGAATTCTGTCACGTCGAGAAGGCGTGGAAGCCCGCGCCCGGCTTCAATCACAACGACACCAAGTATCCGCTGCGCGGCAAACACGCGAAGGTGAAGTGCGCCGACTGCCACCCCTCGGACAAAGACAGCGAGCCGCACGGAACGCAGCTGTTGGGGCCGAAGTCAGAGACGTTCTTGCGCTTCGCGCCCATCACCCACGCGAGCTGTCTCGACTGCCACAAGGACCCGCACGAGGGCCGCTTCGGCCTGCGCTGTCAGAGCTGCCACGTCACCGACGGGTGGAACGTGCTGCGCAACGTGAGCGGCGAGCGCGCGTTCCACGAGAAGACCGACTTCCCCCTGAAGGGCGCGCACCTCGACGTCGACTGCAAGACCTGCCACGGCCCGTTCCCCGGCATTCCCCCGAAGTTCAAGGGGCTCAAACACGAGACCTGCGCAGACTGTCACCCCGATGGGCACGAGGGGCAGCTGGTGCAGGTGGGCAAGCCGGCGCCGGACTGCAAGGAATGCCACACCGAGCAGGGCTTCACGCCCGTCATCTATGGCTTCGAGGCACACGCGAAGACACGGTACGCGCTCGAGGGGGCGCACCAGGCGGTCGCCTGCAACAGCTGCCACGAGAAGAACGAGGCCCTCAAGGCGAAGGTCCCGAAGGCCACGCTCGTCGACCTGAAGCGCCGCAGCAGGCAGGAGCTCTTCAGCCTTGCCGTGTTCGACTTCCCCAAGCCGCTCGAGACCTGCGAGACGTGTCACACGGACCCGCACAAGGGCCAGTTCAAGGAGGTCGCGAAGGGCTGCGTCGGGTGCCACGACGTGACCAGCTTCCGGCACCTCACCTTCGACCACGACAAGAGCTCCCGGTTCGCGCTCGAGGGCGCGCACGAGAAGGTCGCCTGCTCGAAGTGCCACACGGCGCCCGGGCCGAATCAGCCAGTTCGATACAAGCCGCTCGAGGTGACCTGCCGCTCGTGCCACGCCGACGAACACGCTGGTCAGTTCTCGAAGGCCGGGCCGGTCGCGTGTGAGCGGTGCCACGGTGAGAAGGCCTTCAAGCCGTCGAAGTTCGAGCACAAGCCGCCGTTCACCGAGTTTCTGCTCGACGGTGAGCACGCGAAGGCGAAGTGCGAGTCGTGTCACCGGAAGGTGCCGGTCGCCAACGGCGTCAGCACCGTTCAGTACAAGCCGCTGCCCACCACGTGTGAAGGCTGCCACGCCGACTTCCACGAGGGTGCGTTCAAGGGGTTCGAGCCATGATGCCGTTCGTCCTGGTGCTCCTCGCCGCTGCGCCTGATGCGGGCGTCGCCACGGTCGATGCCGGGCGCCCGTTCGTGATTCCCTCGCTGACGGCGATGCTCGCGCAGAAGAAGGGGCACGCCGGTGAGACCGTCTGCTCCTCGTGCCACGGCACCTCGGGGTGGACGGACGTTCGTTTCAACCACGACCGCACGGGCTTCCCGCTGACCGGTCAACACAAACACGCCGTCTGCAAATCCTGCCATGTGCAGGATTTCAAGACGCCCCTCGTTCGTGCCTGCGCCGGCTGCCACCGCGACGTTCACGGAGGAGACCTTGGGGCGCGCTGCGACGGGTGCCACGACACGGCCGACTGGAACTCGCGCCTCGACGCGGAAGCCCATCGGCGCAGCAACTTCCCGCTCTTCGGCGCGCACGCGAGCCTTCCGTGTGTCGAGTGCCACGCCGAAGCGAGGGAGCGCCGGTTCTCTCGCGCCACCGTCGACTGTGCCGGCTGTCACCTGGCCGACGCTGCCCGCACCCGGGGCCGCGCTGCCGATCACCTCGTGCTGGGCTACGAGGTGCGCTCCTGCCGCGAGTGTCATGGCCCGCTGCGCTTCTCTCCAGCGTTGATGCCCGAGCATGATCGCTGCTTCCCCATCAACGGCGGGCCGCACGCCGGCATCGGCTGTCAGGCGTGCCACACGACCCTCGCCGGTGCGGGAACCCCTGGCCTGTGTCGAACCGGAACGGCGGCCTGCGCGTCGTGCCACACGCACCAGTGCACGGGGCCCAACGGCGCCACCACGACCGATCGGCAACACGCCAACGTCGTCGGCTACCAGTGTGACAGCCAGCGCTGTTTCCAGTGCCATCAGCCCGTGGGAGTGAGCCGATGAGGCGCGCGCTCCTGTTCACGCTGCTCGTGGGGGTCGGCGCACACGCGGCCCCGAAGAAGGCTCCCCCTCGAACCCAGCCACGGCCAGCGTCGAAGCCGAAGGCGATGGTCAAGTCGAGCGGTGAAGTCACCTGGGCGGGCACCGAGTTCGCGTTCGTCGATCGCGGCAGCGCCGATGGCGTCGAGGTGGGCAAACCACTGCTCTTCACCCGTGCCGGCCGCTCCTCAGGCAGCTGCAACGTCGTGTCGGTGGCTGAGCACTCCGCCCGCTGTCAGGGGCTCAACGTTCGGGTCGGCGATCGGTTCAACGTCTCGCGTGCGGCGGCGCCGCCTCCCGAAGGGCCAAAGCCCCTGCCCACCGAGGCCGAGCTCAAACGCCGCGGCGCGCTGGTCGAGTCGAACGAGTGGAACCTGCGAGCGTTCGATGGGGTGCGTGGCTTCGGCGAAGGCCTGCACGCGAGCGCCGCCATCTCGCACACGACGTTCTTCAACTCGGCCTCGGTGAACGTGCCGACGAACCTTCAGCGGGTCGACGCCACCGTCATCGACCTCGAGATCTACAAAGGCCTGCGGGCCACGGTCGATCTCACGGTGCTGAACTTCAGCAGCCGGCCCGACGCGCCGCGAACCGTGTACCAGCAGACGCCCATTCTGCTCGTCCGCCAGCTCGAGCTCGGCTTCCGTCGCGCCGACCTGCCGTTCTCTGCTGCGCTCGGGCGTTCGTGGCTGACGACGGGCCCCAGCCTGCTGGTGCTCGATGGTGCGCACGCGACCTATCGCCTCGGCGTCGTCGAGCTCGGCGCCTTCGCCGGGTTGCTGCCTGATGGCGCGCGGCTGACGCCCTCGACCAGCCAGTGGAGCGCCGGCGCGTTCTCCCGCGTGCAGTTGGTGTCGGGTGAAGGCTCGGCTGCGACCATCGTGCAGCTCTCAGGCCGGGCAGGGTACGCGCTGAGAGACACGGTCGGTTCGCGCTTCGAAGCCGCGGTCGGCGGCGGTCTCTGGGCAGGCACCACGTTCGACGCGAACGCTTCGATCGAGGTCGGCTACGGAGAGAACCAGGCGCCCGCAGGCATCGACGCCGCGCGCGTCGACCTCGGCTATCGCCCCAACGACAAGCTCATGCTCTTCGCTTCGGGCCGCTACCGCGGGCTTCCCGTCAGTGGGCTCACCGAGGTCGGCCTCATCTCGCCCGGGCTGCGCGCGCTGCATGCCGACGCGATGGGCAGCTACGAGGTCTCGCCGGGCGTCATCGTCGGGCTGCGTGGAGGCGTCGCCAGCGACTTCAGCTCGTCACTGCTTCAGGCGCGGTTCGGCCCCGAGCTGTCGATGCCGAGGTTGTTCGGTCTGCCGCTCGCGCTCGGCGTTGGCTACACCGAGGAACTTGGTTGGCTGCGAGGCCGTACCGCCTTCGTCTCGTTTGGGGTCTCTGCAGGCAGCGTCTTTCGCGTGACCTCGCGCACCAGCCTCTTCCACCAGCAGCCCGTGGCTGGGGCGGAAGGGCTCAACAGCGCCGAGGTCGGTCAGTCGCTCGCGGTCGAGGTGGCTCCCTGGCGCTTCCTTCGCGCTCGAATTCTGATCATGGGCCGGCAGACGGCGGGAGAACGCTTCGCGCCCTTTGGCAGCATTGGCGGGCAGTTGTCGGGTTCGTTCTGAGAGGCACACCATGGCGCACATGTCAGGCGTGGCCGACGGTGGCTTCGTTCAGTCCATTCCAGTCACGGCGTTTCTCGTGAGGCTCCCCCGCATGCGTTTGGCTCGAGTTTTCCAGATGGTGCTGTTCCTGGTCGCTGCCACGGGCTGCCCGACGAACACGGGCCCGACAGTGCCCCTCACCCGCGTGAGCGCCGACGATCACCCCTTCTTCCCCATCGCAGCGTCGCTCGACGGCGGCCACAGCATCGGCCGGGGCTCACCGCTCGACGGCCCCGTCACGTGCGAGTCCTGTCACACCTCGCCGACCGCCGGCTTCACCGAATACTCGTGCACGCAGTGCCACACGCACGCCGAGAACATCAACCTGATGGTGCATCAGGGAGTGGAAGACGCGGGGGTGGTCGTCGCTGGAGCCCGGAGCATTCCGACTCCGGCGTGCCTCTCGTGTCACCCAACAGGTGAATGGAATGAGCGCTTCACGCACACCGGCATTTCGCCTGCTGACCAGACCTGCGCCATCTGCCACGCGGAGGCGACGGCGTTCGCCGCGCTCCCCAAAGAGGGCTTCGTTCATCGCGACACCGCCGGGGCCGACTGTGGCGCCTGTCACGTCGTCACCTCGTGGACCGAAGCCCGTGGCGCGCCAGACGGTGTGTTCGACCCCGAGCTCAACCTGAATGTCGACACGCTGGTGCCGACGTTCTCGGGCCCGACCATCACCTCGGTTCGGCCTGTCGTCGAGGTGCTGCAGCTGCCGATGAAGCACAGCAGTGGAACGCTCGACGCGGGCTACGTCACCCAGTGCGTGAACTGCCACGCGTCCGAGCTCGAAGACGGCGGGCTGGTAGTGGCTGGTTTCTACCCGGCGCTGCTGCACTCGTCGCTGGCCAACAGCAGACTGCCGCAGCCTGCGACGTGCGCTGATTGCCATGAGCGGCGAGACCCCGCGTCGGGAGAGTCGGGCACGCGCCCCACCGGCTTCGTCGGCCCGCTCGCGACGAGGCCTGCGCGCACGCCAGCCAGCGGTGAGATGCGCCACGACGCCTTCACGTGGCCGGTCGATGCCGGCTCGCTCATCGTCACGGCCGACTGCAGCACCTGCCACGTCGCACCCGGCGTGAACGAAGCCACCTGGAAGACGGGCCGCACCGATGCGGGGCTGCTGTTCCACGCCTCATTGACGGCAGCGGGCCTGCCTCAGCCGACGTCGTGTCTCGACTGTCACGCCAATACCCGCCCCACGACCCTGCTCACGTCGATGAACGCGACCGTTCCCGCGGGCCTCTCGTTCGACCATCAGAGCGTCGAACTCATGGGTGACTGCGCGGGCTGTCATGCCAGCACGAGCGTGTGGAGCGGAGCCAAGTTCCACCCCGTCGGCGCCACCACGCCGTCGACCTGCATTCCCTGCCACTCCCAGGAGCGGCCGATCTCGACGACCAGTTGGATGCAGCCGAACTTCCGGAACAAGCCGTTCGACTACGTGACCAACGACGGCGGCGTCACCCACGGCGCGGGACAAGACTGTGTCATCTGTCACGCGGGGCCGGGCTCGGGCATGTGGGGCACCAACCAGAACTGGCAACGCGGGCACTTCCCTCACGGGCCGACGTCGATCGCGGCGCAGGGCTGCCTCACCTGCCACACGTCGCAGCGGCCAGATCTGCTGCCCGGCACCACGCCTGCCGCGATGGCGACGCTGCTCGGCTTCGACCACCGCGCGAACGGCACGGGTGAGTGCGGCGCCTGTCACCAGGCCACCGTGGTCGCCAATCGCTACAACGACTTCTTCAACCCTGCCACCGGCATGCTGCCTGGCGGTGACTGGCGCGATGGCGCCCAGTACCCGGGGGACTTCCTCATCACCGCGCCGGGACAATTCGTGTCCCTGACGACCTACCGGCTGCAGCGCACGACGCCGACCGCGCCAGTCACCGGCATCACCACTCAATCCGTCACACTGCCGAATGCGATGAAGCACACCTCGACGGTCATTCCTGCACAAGTCCACCCGGGCACTGCGGCGATGCCAGTCAACACGACGTGCTGGCATTGCCACACCAACACGGCAGGCACGGTCACGGCCTATTCGAACGGCATCTTCCACCGCGCGCTCACCACCTACTCGATGAACCCGGGAGGCGCCGTCACACCGCTGCAGCAGCCGACGAGCAACTGCCGTGACTGCCACGCGCAGATGCTGCCGCCCGACGTGGTGCAGCGCTCAGCGAACCCGCTCTTCTCGATGGATCACCACGGCCGCTTCACGGCGACGGTGAACATCGGCGGAGCCATGGTGAGCAGCGTCGACCAGCTCGACTGCAGCGTCTGTCACCGCACCACGGGCACCGCGTGGACCGATGGCCGCTTCCACGCCAACATCGGCGCCGCCACTCCCGCCGACTGCACGCAGTGTCACTACCCGCTGATGGCGAGCACGCAGGCAGACGTGACGACGATGACGCGCTTTGCGATGCGCCACCGCTCGATACAGGTGTCGACGCAGACCTGCACCACCTGTCACTCCATGGCCTTGTCGAAGGCAACCATGATGCCGACGGCCGCAACGCTGTGGAGTCCCGGCCAGTACCACGCGAACGCGATGCCTCAGGCGAGAGCGTGCGTCGATTGCCACGCCATCACCGACCCCACGACCGCGACCCAGGGAACCACCACGTACGTCTTCACCAACGGCGGCGGCTCGACCACCAACGGCAACCAGTGGATGAACCACAGCGCGTCGTCGGTCGTGGGCCGTGACTGCTCGACCTGCCACACCATCGACGCGCAGCCGAACGCGATGTGGAACAAGGCGACCCGCTTCCACACCTTCGTGCCCACCGTCACGCAGTGCTCGGTCTGTCACGGCACGGGCAATGGTCGCGGCACCGTCTTCGGTACCAACAACAACCTGCCCAACGCAGCCACCAACACGGCGACGCTCACCACCTTCAGCGGCGCGCCAACCGTGAAGGCTCAGATGAACCACGCCGACCTCAACGCCTCGGGCCGTGACTGCAACTTCTGTCACACGCAGCAGGGGACCTCGACGATGCCGGCGGTGATGGGCAAGGAGTGGGCACAGGCCCGGTTCCACGCGCGCTTCACGGCTGCCACGCCGCTGGTGATGAATGGCACGACGGCCCGGTGCAGCAATTGCCACCTCAACGAGAAGCCGGGCGCGACGTACACGACCTTCAATCACTCGGCCATCAGCGGTGCGCAGACCAGCGCCGACTGCGGCACCTGTCACAGCTACCCGGGCCTCGTGACGTCACCGCAACCGAACTGGAAGGGCGCGGCAGCGATGCCAGCCATCATCTCGGTAGGTGGCTTCACGATTCCAGTTCCTCCCGCCACCGCCGCGGGGACGATTCAGACTGGTATCGCCAACCTGCCGCACCCGACCGTCGCCACGGGGGTCGCCTGTACCGCCTGTCACGCGCAGGCCAACGGTGGGCGCCGCGCCACGGGCTACCCACACACCTCGACGCTCATCGCCAACAACTGCAACGCCTGTCACGAGTCGGGCAGCGACCTGGTCGGCACTGCGTGGAATGGAGCGACCACGAGCAGCGCGGGCGCGGGTGACACGCGGCCCTTCACGCTCACGTCGGTCGTGCCGACGTTCAAAGGCAATACACGAAGCTGCGCCTACCCGAAGCACTTCTACCCAATCGATTGCAAACAGTGCCACCGACTGCCCGCAGGCAATGCGCCCGTGACGACCGGAGCGGCCTACACCGCAGCCTGGAAGTTCCAGCACACCGAGTCGAAGATGACGCGACCTGGAACGTGCAACACCTGCCACGCCGGCACCTGCAACCTGCCGGACTGATCAGAACGGGTTCGTGGCGCTGGCCCAGGCGGTGAGCTGCCAGTTGGTGGCGACCCGGCATTCGACGGTGCCGCTGTTGAGTTCCGTGCGGCAGCAACCCGGGAAGTTGAGGCCGCTGATGCCGCGGTAGCACGTCAGGCTGTAGAAGCCGTCCGCCGCGGACGCGAACGGGTCGATGCCGTTCACCCAGGCCGCGAGCGCCCCGGTCGTTGCCAGCCTGCAGGCGGTGGCTCCGTTTCTGACGTTGATGCGGCAGCAGTAGGGAGCGCCCATTGCGCCTGCCGACCCGTCGCCTTCAGCGCACGAGGCCTGGAAGCCGCTCGAGGTGAGACCGCCGTTGAGCGTCAGCCGGCCGCCGTTCACCGAGGCACCGTTCGAGATCGTGGTCGCGCCCGAGAGCGTGACTCCCGCCGCCACCAGCCCGCCCGTGAACGATGAAGCACTGGTCGTGGTGATGCCGTTCGACGTGATGGGGCCAGCCTTCGTCTCGAGCCACTCCTTGAGCTGCGCGAAGTTGTGGTTCACCTCGCTCGCGCGGGCTGGCTGGTCGGCGGTGAAGCAGAACGGCAGGCCGTTGGGACAGTTGCCGTTGGCAGCCAGCGCGCTCCCGACGCCCAGCGTGGTGACGACGATGGCGGCGATGCCAAGCCGGCGGTGCAGGCGGCGGGTCGACTCGACGTGCAGCTGGAGCTTCGCGACGCGCTGCTCGAGCGCCTGGAGGTCGGGGGTGGGCATTCGCCACGTGTAGCATTGCCCGGGGCCCTTGACGTGGAGCGGCAGGTGAGGGGGAAGGGCCCCATGGCTCGAACCAGCGCCGTGCTCATCGTGGCCGTCTCGTGGGTCGCGTGTTCTCCAGTGCCGGTGGGAGAGGACGCGGGTCTCGTCGATGCGGGCGTAGCCGTCGCCGATGCCGGTCAGGACGCGGGCTCGCTCGCCGATGCAGGCGCAGAAGACGCCGGGGCTCGCGATGCAGGCGTGCCGCCGCTCGACGCAGGCTTCGATGCAGGCGTGGTGATTTCCGACGCAGGGCGAACCGACGCTGGTCTTCCTGTCGATGCCGGGGTTCCGTTCGACGGCGGTGCGCTGCAGGGCGTGTTGCTCGGCGGAGAGGGCCCACTGCCGGCACCGCTCACTGGCGTGCGCTGGGTGACACCGAGTGGAAGCGGCATCACCGACGCCATGGGCACGTTCGACTACCGGCCAGGCGAGTCCATCACCTTCGTCGTCGGTGACGTCGCGTTCAGACCGACGCCCGGAGCGCCACGGCTCTCGCCCTTCAAGCTCGTTGCGCCCGGCACGTGTACGTCGTCGGCCGAGCTCGAGAAGGCGCTCGTGCTGTTGCTGTCGCTCGATGCCGACGACCAGCCCTCGAACGGAACCGCGCTCCCGGCGTACCCATCGGGGCCGACGACGCGAGCGCTCTCGTCACTCAGCCTCGCCGACGTGGGCGCGGTCATCGCCCAGCTCATCCCCGGGCGGACACCGCTGACGCCCAACGACGCCGTCGACCGTTTCATGCGACAGGTCGACGACGAACAGTGGATGGAGCAGCGCCTCGACACCTTCTCGGGGACGACCGCGCTGACGCGAGGGCAGGGCGTGGCGAGCGACGGTACGAGCTGGTTCTTCAGCGGCACCTTGAGCCTCGAGCGCACCGACGATGGCTACGCGCGGCAGCAGGCCAACACGCTCGCGATTCCGCCGTTGCTCGCGCTGGCGGGCAGCAGCCACATCGGCGACATCGACGTGTGGAACGGCACCATCTACGCGCCCATCGAAGACGGCCGAACGAACTACCAGAACCCCAAGCTGGTGCTCTTCGACGCGCAGTCGCTCTCGGCCGGCATGCAGTACTCGATTCCGCAGGCGCTCCAGACGAAGGGCGTTCCATGGGTCGCAGTGAACGGGCCCGCGGGTCAGCTCTATTTCGCCGAGTGGGACCCGACGCCGCAGCTCAACATCTTCTCGTTGTCGACCGTGCAGCTGCTCTCGAGCCTGCCGTTGCGGCCTCCGGCGGGTGTCACGGTGGGGCGTGTGCAGGGCGCGAAGGTGTTCGAGGGCTTTCTCTATCTGGCCACCGATGACGCGACGAAGTCGCTCTTCAAGATGAACCTGCAGACGGGCACCGTGCAGAAGCTGCTCTCGATCGCGACGACCGGAGAACAGGAAGGGCTCGCGTTTCGCAACCTGCCCGACGGTACGCAGCTGCACACGTTGAACGTGAACCCGTCGTCGAGCGGCTCCGAGTTGAGGCACTACCGGCGCACGAGACTGCCGCTCCGTTCGCAGCTGTGTCCGTGACGTTCAGGCCTTGCGCAGATTCGGGAGCGTCACCTTCGCGAGCTCGTTCGGGTGCACGCCGACAAGTTCGACGAGCCGGGCGATCAGCGGTGACACCAGCAGCGCGGGAATGAAGCCCTTCGACTGAAAGTGGGTGTCCGGCGAAAGCGAGAGGCTCCGCAGCGCGGGCAACCCGTCGACCGAGCGGAAGATCGCGACGTCGGCGTTCTTCACGACGCCTCCACGAAGCGTGAGGCGAGCGAGCTTCGCGGGCACGGTGGCCGCCAGCAGTTCGTGCACGTCACGCAATCGCAAATCACCGGTGATCTCGAGCGATCGCAGCGTCGCCAGCTCAGGCCTCGACGCGAAGGCCTTGGGGAGTTCGCGAATTCGAAGATCGACCACCTGCCGAAACCCGGGGTGCTTCAACACCGCGTCGAGCGCCGCATTGCTTGCCACAGCGACGCGACGAACGAGCTTCGAGCTGAAGAGCGCGTCGACGCTGGCTCCCCGCTTCGGCGTCCACCGAACGACCGGCAGCGCGCCTTCGAGCGCGGTCACCTTCATCGAGGGCGAGTCGAGGTCCTTCTTCCACAGGGCCAAGGCCTGCTTCGAGAGTTCGCGTGCTCGTTCGAGAAGCTCGGGTCGCGCACCGTTCGTGCGAAGGGCGTGCGTCACCAGAATGAGCTCGCCGCGCGGGTCGTTGCGTTGCACCAGCTCGTCAGCGGCAACGAGATCGCTGTCGTGCTCGACGACGGGCTCGGGCGCAGGAACAGGAGCGCGAGCCTTCGTCGTGGGCCACTCCGAGCGCAGGGCCGCCTCGTCTTCGCTCGAGAGCGCCGAGTTCTTGATGACGACGTCGAGGTCTTTGCGCTCGGCCGCAGCGCACGCCACATGCTGGTAGCCGATGGCCATGATCTCGCCCGGCACCACCACGCGGAACACGCCCTTCTCGATCGGCTTTCTGCAATGAGAACACAGGGCCCGGCCGCTGCGAGAACGCTCGGCACGCGGAAGCTGCGTCAGTTCGTTCGTCACCGGCAGAAGCGCTCCCACGCCTCGGGAATCGGGCCGCCCATCAGCTTCTCGGCCGACGCCTTGTCGAGCAGCACGAAGATGAAATCTCCCGTGAAGCAGTCTTCGCCGTTCTGCCGCAGCACCACCGACGACTTCACCACCCGCCGGTTCTCCGAGATCACCTTGCCGCGCGCTTCGACCTCGACGCCGACCCGCACGGCCTTGTGCAGCCGCGCCGAGAACGACGTGGTGAACCCGAACTTTCCCGTCTTCGCGATGACGGCCCACGCCGCGGTCTCGTCAGCCAACGTCGACACCAGCCCGCCGTGCATGATGCCGACCGGACCCTGATGCAGCGGCCCGGGCACGAAGCGCGTCAGCACGTCTTCTCCATCGCGCTCGTATTTGAGGTGAAAGCCGTGCGGGTGCGTGGGGCTGCAGCCGAAGCAGGGCTGGCCCTCGCCGAACAGCCGCCCATCCAACGGCTCGATGCGCTCGTTCATCTCACTCTCCCATCACCTTCACGATGACGCGCTTGCGGCGCTGGCCATCGAACTCCGCGTAGAAGACCTGCTGCCACGGCCCGAGATCGAGCTGGCCCTTCGTCACCGGCACCATCACCTGGTGGTGAATCAACAACGACTTGAGGTGCGCGTCGCCGTTGTCTTCGCCCGTCTGGTGATGACGGTACTCGGGGTTCTCTGGAGCCACCTTCTCGAGCCACTCCCAGATGTCTTCCCAGAGCCCGGGCTCGTTGTCGTTCACGAACACGCCGGCCGTGATGTGCATCGCCGAGACGAGCGCGAAGCCCTCTTTGATGCCGGCCTTCTTCACGAGCTGGGCGACCGTGTCGGTCACCCGCACGAGCTCGCGCTTCTTCTGCGTCTCGAACCACAGGTATTCGGTGAGCGTTTTCATGGCGCGTTCGAATGTACCCGCGCACAAGATGCCGACCATGCGTTTCGAGGGATTCCCGAAGGGCGGCGTCGACTTCTTCCGAGTGCTGTCGGTCAAGCAGGACCGCGAGTGGTTTCGGCAGCACAAGGCCGACTTCCAGGCACTGTGGGAGACGCCGATGCGTGCATTCCTCGCCGAGGTGAAGGCCGCGCTCGCGAGCACGTTTCCGCAGTCGGTGAAGGCCGAGACGAAGGTGTTTCGCATCTACCGCGACACGCGCTTCTCGAAGGACAAGTCGCCATTCAAGACGAGCCTCAGCGGCATCGTTCCGCTGTACCCGGGCGGCATGATGGAGCGCGTCGGCTTCTACTTCGAGTTCGGCCCGACTCCGTTCGTCGCGGCCGGCCGGTGGATGATGGAGCCGCCGGTGCTCAAGCGCTTTCGCAAGCTCGTCGCCGACGACAAGACGGGCGCTCCGTTCGCGAAGGCCGTGGCGCAGGCCGAGAAGCAGGGCTTCACGGTGTCGTCGCAGCAGCAGCTCACGCGCGTGCCGAAGCCGTGGGCGAAGGATCACCCGCGGGAAGCGTTGCTGCGGCACAAGGGCTTCGCGTTCTCGTTCCCCGCGCCGACGGTCGAGCAGCTCGAGTCGCCGAAGCTCGTGGGTCAGCTGGTGAAACAGCTGAAGCTCGTCGCGCCGGTGATGAAGTGGGTCGAGAGCGCCGCGAAGGGCAAGACGCCGTCGTTCAGCTGAGCAGGAGCGCCCGGTTTCCAGTCATGATGTCGTGATGGCTCGGCTCTCACTTCTGCTCGTCCTCTGTGCGGCCTGTGGTCCCCGCCAGCTCATGTCCGAAGGAGGACTGCGGCTCTGCCCGTCGGCTGGTGGACAGAATTGCTTCCTGCTGACTCCGGCCGAGGCGGGCCTGTCGGGCGAAGGCGCGAAGGTCGACCAATACGCGCTGCGCCCCTCAGGAGCGGTCCGAAGCCGGCTCCTCGTCTTTCTCAACGGCAGCGGGAGCGAGCCGGCTGCGGCCACGGTCGGACTCGCCACGTCCTGGTACGGCGTCGCGCGGAGTGAAGGCCTGCACGTGCTCGGGGTCAGCTATCGCAGCGGCGCGGCCATCGGAGTGCTCTGTCAGGGCGTCGACACCTGCTTCGAGCCGAGCCGAATGGCGCTGGTGACGGGCGCGCCGACGATGGGCGCGGCGAACGCCCTGGCGAACGTGACGGTCGACGAAGGCATCGAGCAGCGAATCGCGGCAGCCCTGAAGATGCTCTCCGTGCGCGACCCCGAAGGCGGGTGGGGCGAGTTTCTCGAGGGTGAGGCCGTGCGGTGGGAGCGGCTTCTCGTCTCAGGGCACTCGCAGGGCGGTGGCCACGCCGCGCTGCTCGGCAAGCGACACCGGCTCGAGCGCGTCATCATGCTCGCGTCACCGTGTGATTCGCTGGCCGACGGAACGCCGGCGCAATGGCTGAGCTCGAGCGCGGGCTGGGCGACGCCTCCTGAGCGCTTCACGGGGTTGTGGACCGCGGGGGACGCCGTTTGCCCGTCAGCGCCCGCCATCTGGCAAAGGCTCGGGGTTCCCTCCGCCGCTCAGCTCGCGCAGGGAGTCGGCTGCTCAGGAATCGACGCCCACACCGCCCCGCTTCAGTGTGTCGGCAACGGTGAGCACTGGCGCGCGATGGTGCGCTGAACGCTGCTCGTCACACGAACATCACGTGGTCGACGGGCTGGTGACCGATGAAGTTCCCGCTGGCGGAGGTGAAGGCGTAGCGGCCCCCGGCGAGCGGGTCGACGAAGTTCGGGTCGCTGATGTCCGACGACATGCGCCTGGTGCCCCGAGAGGTCTTCACGTCATAGCTGATGGCGATTCGGCGGCCGTTGCCAGAGGCGCCCTCGACCTGGCCATAGTTGGCGACGTAGTCGACCTTCACGTTGGTGATGTCGGCAGCGGTGACGCCCGCCAGCTCGGGGTACCAGGTCGCGTCGGTCTTGATGAGGAGCAGCATCAACGGCATCAGCTGCTGCAGCATCGCGTCGAGGAAGGCCTTGTTGTCGGGCGCGTGCAGCAGCGACGTGTCGCCGTTCTTCGCCCAATCTGGCACCTTCGACCTGGCCACCCCGGCCTCGACCGAAGCGACGGCGTTGTTCGGCCTGAGGAAGTCAGCCCCGAGGCGGAACATCTCTTTGTCGAGCGGGTATTCGCGCCCGCCGTGCTTCACCAGAGGTTGGTTGTTGATGGCCATGCCGCGGCTGAAGAAGGCGTAGACAGCCTCTCCATCGGCGTTCTTTCGACCGGTGCGCACCCCGTACCAGGGCACGCCGGGGTCGTAGGGGTTGGTGCTGGCCGGCAGCTCGACCTGCGCGGGTGCGGGGCTCGAAGGCGAGGGCGGCTGCACGGGCGTGACGGGCGCCGCGGGCTGAAGAAACTCAGCCAGCGTCTTTCGGGCGCCCGCCGTGAAGAGGGACGTCTGCGTCGAGAGCAGCGCCTTGAGCTCGCGCTTCTCGGATGCCGACACGGTGCCGTTGGCCTTCGCGGTCTTCAGGAGCGCGTCGACTTCACGTTGGGTGATGCGGCGGTCGGCTGCTGCCTGGATGATCTGCTTCCCAATCGTCGTTGCCATGCCGGAATCATTCCAGAGGGCAGGGCTCAGGATCGCTGATCTCGCTCAATTGCACTCGACGAGGCGCGACAGGCCTCGAACGTCGGGCGTTCAGTTGAGCTTCGTGCCGCGCCGAAGCGAGTGCAGCTCGAGCTGCAGATCGAGCAACCGCGCTTCCTGACCGGCGACCCGGTGCTCGAGATCGGCGAGCGCCCGGTGCGCACGTTCGAGTCTGCGAAAGACCTCGAGCACGTGCACCCGCAGGTCTGACTCGCTCACGTGCAGGTGGGTTTCGATCAGCTCGAGCAGCGCAGCGAGCTCGGACAAGGGCGTCATCGGAAGAGGGCACCGAGGGCGTTCAGCGCTCCCTGCACCATGGCGCCGACGGCCTGACCGATGAAGCCGACCGCGTTGCCGACCGCTGAGGCGATCATGCCGACGCCGCGCACCACGAGCCCGGCCCCACCGGCGAGCGCGCCGCCCACCGCCGCGATGCCACCTTCCGAGATTCCCTGCTCGGCAAGGTCGAGCAGCGTGTCGCCCGCCTGCTGCAGCGCGAGGCCGGGAACCGAGAGCGCACTGCCGACGGCTCCGAAGACGGTGGACGTCGCTCCAGCAGCGAGGCGCCCGAGGCCGGTGAACACCTTGCCCGTGACGAGGTCGTCGACTCCGCGCGCGAGGCTCTGCGTTCCATCGGCCACCGCCATCACGGCCTGCACGTCATCAGCGGTCGTCGTCGGCAGCGGCTTCGCCTTCGCGCGATCGATGAGCAGGTACGCGCAGTCGTAGCCGGTCGAGACGCCGCCAAGCCGCTGGTCCTTCCACAGCAGCTCGAACTGCTCGTACCGCAGCACCTCTCGCGTGCCCCACGGGTTCTCGTATTCGACCCAGCGCCGGCCCGTCGAGTCTTCCCAGGCGCGCGTCACCCGCATCCAGTGCGATTCGAAGTCAGCGCGGTCGCCCGGCAGCATGTCGCCGTTCGGGCTGTCGTAGCCGCCGACGTCGGTCATCACGAGCACGCCGCGGCCGGCCTGCGTCTCGCGCTCGAGGTCGAAGAACGAGCCGTGGTTGTACATCTGCGCCTGCAGGCCACGAGCGCGCGCACCGTCGAGCAACGTGCCGGGCGAGGTGCCGAAGCTCCATGGGCGAAGCTCAGCGTCGAGCTGCGTCCAGTCCTGGGTGGCGCGGCCGAACTGACCGAGCGCGAGCCACAGCGCCAGCGGACCGCACGCGTTCGTCTCTCCCTGCGCTGCACCGATGTCGTCGCTCGTCACCAGCGCCTGTCGCGACTGCTGCACCGTGCCCGCCTTCGACAGCGGAACGTCACGCATCGAGGCTTCGAACCGGTCGACCGTGTTCTCCTCGACCCGCGTGGGCCGCTGCTGAATGCGCCTCGCCGCCACTGTCTCGCCGCCGCCCACCACCGTCACCCCAACGCCCCGACCGCTGATCCGCATGTGCTCCCCCGAAGTCCTGCGAGTGTGGGGAGTGCCCTGAGCAGCGGTTGTGCCAGCGCGCTGATCGCCGACGATTCGCGCACTTTTCCGAGAGGGGAGGGCGCCGACGCCCTGCGCACATGGACTCCAGTCTCGTTCTCACGTTCTGAAAACCGCGAAAAATTCCGCGCTTACGGTTGCGATGGTACCTTCCCGTCCCGCATCCCGAATGGCTGAGAGAGACACCACATCTGCGAGCGCCCGAACGCCCGGCCCCGAGCTGCGGCTGCTCGATCGCCGTGCGTACGTCGGCTTCCCCGCGCTCACGTTGGCGCCAGGCGTCGAGATCGTCGACTTCGCGCTGTCGATTCCCGACGTGACGTTCCCGCTGAACGTGTCGGGCGGCGCGGCGAAGTACCAGAAGAAGAAGCTCGACTTCGGGTTGCTCGAGCTGTCGGTGAGCGCCGACGTCATTCAGCGCGCGGTGCAGTCCGTCGCAGGCAAGCTGCCCGAGCTCGACGACGTGAAGCTGCACTTCCGGCCGGGGTCGCTCGAGGTGCAGGCGCGGCTGCGTGGGCCCGAGCGCGCTCCACTCACCTTCAAGGTCGCGTTCGACGGCGATGGCGATTCGCTGGCCGTCTACTTCTACGACGTTCGGTTCTATTCGTTCAGCACGACGGCCGCGGCGCGCATTCCCGCCCTGGTGAGCGAGGCCATCAAGTCGTTGTCGTTGCTGCCCGACGTCGAGCGGCGTGGCGCCAACGGCTTCACCACGAAGATTCTGCCTCAGCTCGTCGAGCAGGCCGCGGTCGCGCGTGGCTACAAGATGCCGACGCTCGATCAGGCTCGGCTATCGGAAGCGCTCGTCTCGTCGAAGGGCATTCGGCTGCGCTTCTCGTCGGGTGGCCTGCCGCCTCCAGCTGCGTTCGACGAAGAGCTGCTGCTGACCCTCGAAGGTGCGCGCGCGTTTGCCGATGCCGAAGAGCTGGTCGCGCAGGGAAAGCTGGCCGAAGCCCGTCAGGCGTACCTGCGGCTCGGAGATGCAACCGAAGCGCACCCGTTCGCGGTCGAGCGGCTGCTGACGCTGCTCGTGGCTGATCCTCAGGCGCACGAGCTCGCGCTCGACATCGCTGCGTCGCTCGCGCGTCGGCGTGACAAGAGCGCCACCGCCGTCTGGGCCGAAGCCGTCGTTCGCGAGAAGCGTGGAGAGTTCGCCCGCGCCTCGGAGCGGTTCCTCGCGCTCTGCAACCTGTCGCGCAAACACCAGGAAGAAGCGGCAGCGTTCTTCTCGGCAGAAGCGGCGGCGAGATCGTCACGTGACGCGGCTCCGCAGATGGCGGTGCGCGCCCTGCACGAGATGTTGGGCCTCAAGCCCGATCATCTGCCGTCGCTCAAGGCGCTCGCCCGTGCGTCTGATCAGGCGAAGGATCGCGCTGGAGCGATTCGTGCCTACCGTCGCCTCGCGGCGCTCGCGCGTGAACCGGCTGAAGCCGCCGATGCGCACGTTCAGCTCGCCCGCCTCTGTGCCGAGACGGAAGACGACATCGCCGGAGCCCGGCTGCACTGTGAAGCGGCCCTGCGGCTGACGCCGGATCATCCGGAAGCGTTGCTGCAGTTGGGTGAGCTCTGCTTCCGCTCGGGCGAACACCTTCGCGCCATCAAGGCGCTCGATCGGCTGCGTGAGGTCGCGCTCGGTCGTCACGAGGTCGATCGCATTGGCCGCGCCAACCTGCTCGCCGGTCGCGTGTGGGAGTCGGGGCTCAAGCAGCCTGAGAACGCGCTGCTCCGCTATCGCGAGGCTGCCTCACTGCTGCCGGGAGATGCGGAGCCGCTCTATCTCGCCGCGCGCGTCTCGGAGTCGCTCAACAAGGTGCAGGAGGCCGTGTCGGGCTACCAGCAGGCCATCGAGCTCGCGGGGCCGTCGCCGGCTTCGCCTGCGCTTCGTGTCGCTGCGCACCAGTCGCACCACGCGCTTGCTCGCCTGCTGAAGACGAAGCTGGGAGAGCCGGCGCGCGCGAGAGATCACCTCGAGTCAGCGCTCGCCCTCGACCCGACCGACGCTGCTGCGCTCGACGAGCTGCTTCCGTACTTCCGCGCTGCAGGCAAAGCGGTCGAGCTGGCCGACGCGTGCGAGAAGGCTGCTGCGGTCATCGACGATCCGCTGCGTCGCGCGGCGCTGTGGGCCGAAGCGGGCGAGCTGTACCGTGGCCGCCTCGGTCAACCCGAACGCGCCGAACGGCTGCTCTCGCAGGCCCTCGAGGCCGACCCGAAGAACCGCCTCGCGCTCGAAGGCATGTTGTCGCTCGCCGAGAGCCGCCGCGATGGTGGTCAGCTCTGCCGCTCGCTGCGGGCCCTCGCCGAGCTCACGCCGGAGCCGAAGGAGCGTGTTCGCTACTACCGCCGCCTCGCCGTCGCGGCGCGCGACCTCGCGTTCGATCTCGACCTCGCCGTTCACGCGTATCGCGAAGTGCTGCGCGTGGAGCCCGAAGATCTTCCCGTGCTGGGAGAGCTCGCTGCCCTCGAACGCCGCCGCAGCGACATGGCCGGCCTCGCGTGGGCGTTGGAGCAACGCGCGAAAGCGTCGGAAGCGGCTGGCGACAAACGCCTCGCGGCTGCGGCGTTGCGCGAACTCGGTCAGGTGCTCGACGTTCGGCTCGGCCGGGCAGGGGAGGCCCTGGTCGCGCTCGAGAAGGCGGCACGGCTCCACCCCGACCCGAACGCGCTGCTCGAGCTCGCGAACCTCTGTCTGCGCCTCGAGCGTGCACCGAACGCGCGCCGGGCCCTCGAAGACACGCTCGCGCTGCTGCCGAAACACGCTCCGCCCGAGAAGCTCGCCGAAGTTCGCGCCCGCCTCGGCCGTGCCTGTGAGCTGCTGGGTGACAAGGACGCGGCTCGAGAGAACTACGCGCTCGCGTTCCCGCTGCGCCGCCTCGACGACGAACTCTCGGGCCGCCTCGAAGCGCTCTACGTCGAAGGCCGCTTCACGCGCGAGCTCACCGACCTCTGGGCCTCTCGCGCGCAGGCGTTGCTGCAGGCGGGCCGCGCTCACGATGCCGCGCCGCTCTTCTTCAAGGCGGCTCAGACCCAGCTCGCTGCAGGCGATGCGACGGGCGCGATGTTGCGCCTCACCTCCGCGTTGGATGCGTCTCCCACCGGCGAGAGCGCGCGCGAAGTGCTCGAGGCGATGGCGAAGCTCGAGCTCGAGCGTGGTGGTGCTGCCGAGGCGTCGCGGCTCTTCGCCCGTCGTGCGCAGGTCGCGAAAGATCCCCGCGAGTCGGCGCGCTTCACCTTCAAGGCTGCTGCGCTCGTGCGCGACACGCCGCGAGAAGGCCCGCTGCTCGCTCAGTCGCTGGAGCAGGACCCCTCGTACGTTCCCGCCCGCCTGCGCCGCGCCGAGCTGGCCGAGACGCTGAATCCCCGCGAGGCGATGGCCGACCTCGAGGTGGTGCTCTCCGCCGACGAGAACGACGCCGACGTCGCCGCGCTCAAGCTCGATCGCGTCACGCTCACCCGTCAGGCCGCGTTCGCCGCGCTCAAGTCTGGTCAGACCGACGCCGCGCGCCGCCTGCTCGCGAAGTACGCCGCCCAGCGCCCCGACGACCTCGACGCGCAGCTCGAGCTGGTGAAGCTGCATCGCCGCGCTGGTGCGCTCGAGCCGCTGGTCGATCTGCTCGCCGAGCTCTGGCCCCGCCTCGAAGGCAACGGCCGCACCTCGGCGCGTCGCGAGTACGCAGAAGGCGCGCTCACGCTCGGTCGCACGCAGGCCGCGATGGATGCGCTGCGCAGCATTCTCACCGACGTGCCCGACGACGATTGGGCGGCGGGTCGACTGCTCTCGCTCATTCCGGCCGACGACACGACCGCGCGCGAACGGCTCGATCTGCTCGGTCGGCTCGTCCTCACCGCGAAGGGTGATGCCCGCGCTGAATTGCTCGGCCGCCGCAGCGAGCTGCACCGCATCACCAACAACCTGCCGGCCGCGCGCGCTGACCTCGTCGACGCCGCGCAGACCTCGTCGCGTCCGCTGCCGCTGCTGCGTGGGCTCGCCGAGCTCTGCCGTCAGTCGTTCGACGAACCGGCCGAGCTCGGAGCCTGGCGCCTCGTCATTGCTGCGGCGAAGGGCGACGTCGAAGCGCTCACCGACGCTGCGAGCCGCATCTCTTCCATCGCGCGTTCGCGTGCCGGTGCGCAGGAGCCGTCGAAGGCGCTCGAGGCGTTCGAGCTGTTGGTCACGCTCCAGCTGCCCGCCGCCGAGCGGTTCGATGCCTGGTACGGCCTCGCGCAGGCTGCGCGTCCTTCGTCGCCGCGTCGGGCTGAAGAGGCGCTCCTCGAAGCTTCGAAGCAGGGTCCGGCACCGAAGCGTGTCGAAGCGCTCGTCGAACGCGCCACGTTGCTCGAAGCGCGCGGCGCTGCAGACGATGCCGTGACGGCGTGGGAAGCGGCGTTGGCGCTCGCGCCTCGTCATCCCCTCGCGCTCGACGGTCTCAAGCGCAACCTGCGTTCGCTTTCGGATTGGGAAGGGCTGGCCGAGGTGCTTGCGCAGGACGCCGCGCAGACGCCGAAGTCGAAGGCCGCTCCGCTCTTCGCCGAGCTCGCGTCCCTCTACCTCGACAAGCTCTCGCTCCCGGGTCCTGGAGAAGCGGCGCTGCGTCGGCTCGTGCTGCTGGACGAGACCGATGCGGCCGCCCGTCACCGCCTCGCAGGCTTGCTCGAAAAGCAGGGCCAGTTCGTCGAGGCTGTCACGCTGCTCGAAGAGGCTGCTGCGCTCGAGACCGGAGCCACCTCGGCTGCGACGCTTCGTCGGGCTGCTGCCCTCGCGACGCGCGCGTCTGATGACGAGACGACGCTCAAGCTGCTGCGTGCCGCGCATGCGCTTCAGCCGGCGAGTGGAGACGATCTCGAGCGGCTCGCCGATGCGCTGTACCTGCGTGGTGCGCTCAAAGAAGCACTGCCGCTCCACCAGACGCTGGCGGCTGGCCTCTCGTTCGACGATCGCCCCGACGATGCCGAGCGCATCATGCTGCGCCTCGCCGATCTCGCCGAGCAGCTGGGTGACGCCGGTGTCGCCGAAGCCACGCTCAAGAAGCTCGTGCAGGAGCGCCCGCTGCTCACCCAGGCCGTGGAGCGCCTCGCGAGCATCTTCTCGACGCGTGGCGAGCGCCGCGCCTCGGTGGAGCTGCGCGCGAAGCACCTCGAGCAGCTCTCGTCGTCGCCTCGCACCGCCGAGCGCCTCCTTCATCTCGCCCGCGAGTCGAAGGACTCGTTGCAGGACCTCGAGGTTGCGCTGCGTCTGTACCGCCGCGCCGCCGAGCTGCACGAAGAGCCGCTCACCGTTCGGGCCGAAGCCGTCACGATGCTCCGCGAGGCCAACCGGCCGGCCGAGCTGATGGGTGAACTCGTCGAGGTCGCGCAGCTCGAGCTCACGCGCGGCAACATCGACGCTGCGCTCACCGCCTGGAACGAAGAGGCGAAGCTGGCCGAAGGACTCGGGCGCATCGACGAAGCGCTGCGCTCGCTCGCTGCCATGGCCGACGTCTGCGAAGACGAAGGCCGCACCGACGAAGCCGCGAAGTACATCGTGCGCCGCGCCGAGTTGCTGCGTGACTCGCGGCTCGACCTCGATGGTGCCAACGAAGCGCTCGAGCGGGCGTGGGGTCTGCAGCCGACTCCAGCGCTCGCGCAGATGGCCATCGACCTCGCCCGCCGCCGCAGCGATCGCGACGGAGAGCTCGACTGGCTCGAGCGCACGCTGCCGAGCCTCGAGCCCGCGCAGAAGACCCGCACCTTCATCACGCTCGCCCGCCTGCACCTGGGCCTCGTCGCGTTGGGAACGCCTGCCGACGTGCAGACCGCGCCGATGCTCGCGCCCGACCAGGCCGAGGCAGCACTCAAACAGGCCCTCTCGCTCACGCCCAACGCGCCCGAGGCCGAGGCGATGCTGCTCGCCCTCTACGAGCGTCAGGACCGGGTCAGCGACGTCGCTGCCTTCTACGAAGAGGCCGCCGCGCGAGAGACGAACGGTCCCCGTCGGGCCGAGCAGTTGCTCAAGGCCGCCGCGCTCTACAAGGACCGCGCAGGTCGTCCGCACGAGGCGGCAGCGGCGTTGCTGGCGGCGCGCGCGTCGAGCCCCGATGACGAGTCGCTCACGGCGAAGGTGGCTGACCAGCTGTCCGAGCTCGGCCGCCGTCAGGATGCTGCCGACTTCGACGCGATTCTCCTCGAGCGCGACCCCTTCCACCCCGCGTTCGAGCGTCACCGCTCGTTCCTCTCGGACTCGGCTGACGAGCAGTCGCTCGCGCAGTTGTTGAGCCGCCGCGCTGAGAGGGAACACGGAGACATCGCCGCAGGTCGCTGGCTCGAAGCCGCAGCCGCGTTCCGCCGGGCCGGAGCCACCGAGCGCGCGCAGATCTGCGAAGCCCAGGCCTTCGAAGCCGCGCCGCAGAACCACGAGGCCTTCCAGTCGTTGCTCGAGCAGGCCGCGAACGAGCCGCGCCGTCGCGCCGAGTTGATGTCGGCTCGCGCCCGCGCCGTTCCCGGTGAAGCGTCGATGCTGCTCAAGCGCCGCGCCGAGACGCTCGACGAAGCCCGTGAGACGTTGCTCGCCGCCGCCGCGTGGGACGATTACCTCGCGCTCGTTGCGGACGACTTCACCGCGCTCGAGCGTCGTGGCGAGCTGGCCTTCGAAGGTGGCGGGCCGCGCGCTGCGCAGCCGTACGATCGCAAGCTGGTGCAGCTCGGCGGCGATGGTCTGCCCGGAACGACCCGCCTCAAGCTGTGGCTGCGGCTCGGTCAGGCGGCGGTGGAAGCGCAGGCGTTCCGCGACGCGGTCGATGCCTTCGAGTCTGCGTGGGCGCTCGACACCGATGGTCCCCGCGGCCGTGAGGCGCTGCTGGCGCTCGATGAGGCGTACGCGCGGCTCGGCTCGGTCGATGGTCAGTACCGCACGGTGCTGCGGCTCGCCCGTCTGCCCGACGCGCAGGACACCGAGGTCCTCTACCGGCGCGCGTTGTCGCTGCACGAGGCTCCCGAGAACGCGGTCGAGGCGCTCGATGCGTTGCTGCCTGCGCACCCGGCCGATGTCGCCCTCTACGAAGCCGGCGTGCGTGCGTACCGCGCGAAGGGGCGCCTGGGAGACGTGCTCGGGTTGCATGAGCGCTTCGCGAAGGCCGTCGGTGGTTCGCGCGCGGCGTCTGCGTTGCTCGCGGCCGCTGACCTCGCCGAAGCGGAACTTGGTGAGCCGGCGCGTTCGCTCGAGCTGAAGCAAGAAGCAGCGCGCCTCGACCCGACCAACGTCGACGTGCTGCGGTTGCTGCTCGACGAAGCGAAGCGTCGCAACGACGTGGCGGCGGTGGTGGCTCAGTTGCGTGCGCTGGCGGCAGCTCCGCTCGACGAGACGGCGCGCGCGGGCGTGGTGCTCGAGCTCGCGCAGGCGCTCGAAGCGCAGGGCGATCTGGACGGCGCGACGACGGCGCTCAATGAATTGCGTGCCGGTGGTTCTTCGGCGGCCGGCTACTCGCAGGCGCTCGATGGCCTGGCGCGGGTCGCTCGTTCGAAGGGCGATGGTGCTGCGCTCGCCGATGTTCAGGTCGCGCAGGCCGAGCTCCTCGGTTCGTCGGAGCGTGCAGCCCGGTTGCTCGAGGCCGCGAAGACGCTCGTGTCGGCGAACGAGTTGGGCCGCGCCGAAGCCGTGCTGCGTGATGCGCTGGCGGCGAGTCCCTCGCTCGAGGCCTTGTCGGCGCTCGTCGACGTGCTGCGGCGCTCGAAGCGGGACGCGGCGCTCGGTCCGGCGCTGCTCCAGCTCGCCGAAGTGCAGGCTCCCAACGCGCGCGCCCCGCACCTGCTCGAGGCCGTCGAGGTGTTCGAGCGCACGGGCGAGACCCGTCAGGCCATCACGACCCTCGATCGTGTCATCGCGGAGTCTCCTTCGGCGCTGACCCCCGACGCCGCGGCCGAACGCTTCCTCTCGCTCGGCGCGCAGCAGAAGGCGCTCGATATCGGCTTCGGTCCGGCGCTCACCTCGGGCAACGCTGGCCGCGCGCTCGACCTCGCCACGCGGGCCGACGCTCCGGCGCAAGCCGCTGCTGCGCGCTGGGCCATCGCCTCGACCGACGTGCGTGACGCGCGCGCGAACGTGCTGCTCCAGTCGGCTGACGCGCCCACGCTTGCGAAGTACGCCGCGCTCGCGGCCGCGCAGCAGGCCCTCGACGTCGCGCAGCCGCTCTGGCTCGACCTGTTCCTGCGCCACGACTCCCCGGCGGCCCTGTCGGCGCTCGTCGAGGCGGATCGGCTCGACCCTGCGTTCGATGCCGCCCTCGACGCCCGCACCCCGTCTTCGCTCGTGCGCCTGCTGCAGTTCGCGCCGAGGGTGAACGATGAACGTCGCGAGCGCCTGCTCTCGACCCTCGCCGACGTGGTGCCCGAGCGCCGGAAGATGGCGCTGCGTGAGGTGGCCTCGCTGCGGGCGCGGCTCGAGCGTTGGGGCCAGGCAGTCGAGAGCCTCGCCCAGCTCGCTCAGCTCGAAGAAGACCCGAAGGCCCGCGCCGCGCTGCACGTCGAGCGTGGTGAGACGCTGCTCCACCGCGTGAAGGATCTCCCGGCGGCCCGCGTTGCGTTCGAGCGCGCGCTCGTCGATGACGGAACGCAGCTGGTCGCCGTGCGTGAGCTCGTCGAGCTCTCTCGTGGTGACGCCGAGCGCTTCGTGCCGATGGCCGAGCGCCTCATCGCGTTGGCCGGTGAAGAAGCCGCCGCACCGTTCCGTGAAGAGCTCGCTGGTGGCTACGAGCAGGTCGGCCGCCTGAAAGAAGCGTCACGCGTGCTCGCGCAGTTGGACGAGACGCCCGCGCTGCTCACCCGTCGCGCCGAGCTGGCCGAGAAGCAGGGCCTCAAGGGTGAAGCGCTGTCGCTGCGTGAGAAGGTCGCGACGACTTCGGCCGAGCTCGAAGCAGTGCTGCTCGGCTACCTCGACGTTCGCCTCGTTCCGTTCGCGGTTCGCCTCGGCACGCGGCTGCTCGACGAAGGCGCACTGTCGCTCCAGACGCGCCGAAGACTCGCCGAGCAGCTCGCTCCGACGGAGCAGGGCGCCGCGCTGGCCGTTCGTGCGTGGACGAAGTTGCTCGAGTCGAAGGTCGACGACGCTGATGGGTGGACGCTGCTCGGTGAAGCGCTCGCGCACCTCGGTCGTGAGCAGGATGCGCGCGTGGCCGATGGCTTCGGCGCGGTGCTGACGGGAACGTCGGGCGCCGTTCCTGCCGTCACCGTGGGCCGCGTGGTGCGTGGCCGCGTGACGCCCTCGGAGCCGCCTGCGGGTCTGCGCCCGGTGAACGACGACACGATGCCGCGCCTCGCGCAGGTCCTCCGCGATGCGACGGAAGCGCTCGGGCTGGGCACCGTGAACGTGCTGCTCGACACCTCGGGTGGCGTCGAAGCCTTCTTCGTCGACGAGTCGCGGCTGGTGCTCGGTGCCGGTGCGCTCGCGGTGTTTGGTCCGACCGAAGTCGGCGCGCTCGTCGCGCTCGCTGCGGCGCTCGGTGATTCCAGCCGGCAGCTCCGCGAGCCGGGAGAGGTCGAGGGCTTCGCAGACGCCTCGGCCAACGCCTTCCGCGCGGTGCCGTCGTCGCTCGCGCTGGGCCGCGTGGTGGCCTTCCTCGACGAGCGGGTGCGTGGCGGTGACGTGAAGAAGGTCGAGCTCTCGGCCGTGCTGCCCACGAGTGAGGCGTTCCGTTCGGTCGCGCACGCTGCGCTCGAGCGAATTCAGGCGGGCTGATGATGCGCAGTGGCGTTCTGCTCGCGACGCTGGTGCTGACCGGGTGCCCGCTGCTGCCGGCTCCACCCGGAAGCGAGCAGCTCGGCACGTACTCCATCTCGGCAGAGCCGGTGCTGAGCGATGGTGGCGCCGACTCGTTGAGGCCCGACGGCGGTGCGTGGTGCCCCCTCGTCGACGTCAGCCCCACGGCCTTTCGCTTCGACGCCATCGTCACGCGTGAGCCCGGCACTGGCCAGGCGTGGATGACGCTGGGCGGCGGCTATCCCCGCGACGCGGGCTGGGACGGCCAGGTGCTCGAGAGCGTGGCGGCGGTTCGCCGCCTCTTCCCGTCGTGCGCTGCGTGCCCCGAGACCATCGCGACCGAGACCGTGCGCGTGGCGTTGCTGAGCAAGAGCCAGAGTGACGCGGTCGGAGGCCGGTGCCCACCACACCCCCTGGACGGCGGAGTGCCGATGCCAGGCGGCGCCATTCTCGGGCCGGGACAGTCTGCGGCAGGCTTCGACGCGCTCTACGCGTGCGGCACCATGGAGTTCGCGGTGACGTTGTCGGCTCCAGCGGCGCCGGAGTCAGGCTGCGCGGTCGGCTGCGACGACTGCATCGTGCGCTACGTGCTTCAGGGAGAACGACGATGACGAAGAAGGCTGTGGTGTTGCTGTCGGGTGGCCTCGACTCGACGACGTGCCTTGCGCTCGCGAAGCGTGATGGCTTCGAGCCGGTGTGTCTGTCCATCGCGTATGGCCAGCGTCACGAGGTCGAGCTGGAGCGCGCGAAGGCGGTCGCGAAGGCCATGGGCGTGTTGGATCACCGCACCGTCTCGATCGACCTCCGCGCCATCGGTGGTTCGGCGCTCACCGACTCCATCGCGGTGCCGAAACACGACGACGTCTCGCAGGTGAAGGCCGAGATTCCCGTCACGTACGTGCCTGCGCGGAACACGATCTTCCTCGGCATCGCGCTCGGGCTGGCCGAGGTCGTGAAGGCGACGGACCTCTACATCGGCGTCAACGCGGTCGACTACTCGGGCTACCCCGATTGCCGGCCCGAGTTCATTCGCGCGTTCGAGTCGCTGGCGAACCTGGCGACGAAGGCCGGCGTCGAAGGCGCGCGCTTCACCGTGCACGCGCCGCTCTCGGGCATGACGAAGGCCGACATCATTCGCGCGGGCCTCGCGGCGGGCGTCGACTACGGGCTCACGCACAGCTGTTATGACCCCGCGCCCGATGGCCGCGCGTGTGGCCGCTGCGACAGCTGCCTGTTGCGCAAGAAGGGCTTCGTCGACGCGGGTGTTCCCGATCCAACGCGCTACGTGGGCTGAGCCGTGATGCTGAGACGGGCCTCGTTTCTGATCGACCCCGACGGCCAACGCGTTCCCATCGGGGAGTCGTTGATCATCGGCCGCGCCCGAGACGCGGGCATCGTCATTCAGTCGGGGCGGGTGTCGAGACACCACGTGGTGCTGCTGCGCCTGCCTTCGGGCGACATCGAGGCCGAGGATCTCGGCACGACCAACGGCACGAGCCTCAACGACGAGCCGCTTCGTCACCAGGTGCTCGCCACAGGTGACGTGTTGACCATCGCGGAGCGGCGCTTCACCTTCGAGCTGGGCCCGCCGCTCCCGCCGCCAGTCGACGATGCGGCAACGCTGATCGCGAAGGCGGGTGGCGACGAGGTCGCGCTGCAGGTGGCCGTCGACGTGTTGCTGGAGAAGGGAGACCCCGTCGGTGGACAGCTCGCGCTGGGCCAACGGGTGGCGCTCTCGAGTCTGATTCAGCGCGCGGTCGATGACGGAAGCCTCGAGCTCGAGTGGCGACGCGGCTTCGTTCGCAGCGCCCGGTTTCGTGCCCAGCCCTTTCACGGTCTGCGGGAGCTGCTCTTCGCGCTCTTTGGCTCGGAGGCCGGGCGGTTCCTCGAGTCGCTCACGTTGCCGCAGTTCAACGCGCGTCTCGGCCTCGAGGGAACGTTCCTGCCCGCGCTCCTCGAGCTGCGCTTCGGTCCCTTCTTCGCGGCTGACGAAGCGGCGCGGTGTCGCGCGGCGCTGGCCGAGACTCGGTTCCCGCATGCTCCGTTCGTCGTGAAGCCCGTGGTCGAGCAGTTCACGAAGGCCTGGCTCGAGTTCGATGCGGGCCAGCGACGAGACCTCGTGCAGAGCCGGCAGGCGAGCTTTCCAACGTGCGTGGTGCGCTGGGAGCGGGACGGTTGGGTCGTCGACCGCGTCTCTCAAGAGCCGCTCACGTTCAACGGCAAGAGCCGGTTCAGCGCCGTGCTCGCGCCTGGTGACGTGGTGTCTTCTGCTGCGACGCGATTCACCTTTCGCGCGAGCTGAGCCAGCCTGCCGGCCATGCCGCTGCCAACCCGAGCCGAGACCTTCACGCTGCAGAACGCGCGCGCGATGGCGAATGATGCGCCCGCGTTCCTCCTCGAGACTGCGCGAAAGCTCGGCCCCGTCTTCCGGGTCGGCGTCGGCCCCATCACGCTCACCATCGTCTCGGAGCCCCAGGCGTTGCAGCACGTGCTCCAGAAGCGCGCGCAGGCCTGGGGCCGCGGCACCGCCGTCGACGGCATTCGTCCGTTCCTGGGAAACGGGCTGCCGCTCGCAGACCCGCCGCTCTGGCTCACCCAGCGCCGCACGATGCAGCCGGCGTTTCACAAGTCGAACGGCCCGAAGTGGGTCGAGCTGATTCAGGAAGCGACCATCGGCACGCTGAACGCGCTGAAGCCGGGCGAGGCCGTCGTCACGCGCCGCCTGATGATGCTCATCACCCGCGACGTCATCGTGCGCGCCATGTTCTCGCACTCGCTCGGTTCGGAAGTGCACCGCATCGACGAGGCCTTTCAGGTCATCGAAGACTTCGTCGCGGGCCTCGCGGTTCGTCCGGTGCACCTGCCGTTGTGGATGCCGACGCCGCTGCACCAGCGCTTCAAGAAGGCCGTCACCTACCTCGACGCGCGATTGCAGGCGCTCATCGACGAGCGCCGCACGCAGGCCGATCCGCCGATGGATCTGCTGACGATGCTCTTGCGCGCGAAGGATCCCGAGACCGGTCAGCACATGAGCGACCGTCAGCTGCGCGACGAGGTGATGAACATCTTCTTCGCGGGCCACGAGACGACGGCGAACCTGCTCACGTGGGTCGTCTACCTGCTGCATCAGCACCCCGAGGCGAAGCAGCGCGCCATCGCCGAGGTCGACACCGTCGTGGGCCAGCGCGCGTTGACGTCGGAAGACGCGGCGAAGCTGCCGTGGATTGGAGCGGTGCTCCGCGAGACGTTGCGGCTCTACCCTCCCGCGTGGCTCTTCGCCCGTCAGGCCCTCGAAGACGACGCCGTGCAGGACACGCCGATGAAGAAAGGCGCGGTGGTGCTCGTGCTGCCGTACCTCACCCATCACCTCGCCGAGAACTGGGAGCGCCCCGACGTCTTCGACCCTTCGCGTTTCCTCACCGAGACCTCGACCGACGCCGCGACGTGGAAGTACCGCTACCTGCCGTTCGGCGCGGGCCCGCATGTCTGCATCGGCAATCACTTCGCGATGCTCGAAGCGACGGTGGTGCTGGCGATGCTGCTTCAGCGCGGCACGCTCGAGCTCACGGCTCCCAACGCGGTGAAGCCGAAGGTGGGGGCGACGCTCGGGGTCGCCGATGGCTTGCCGGCCGTCTTTCGGCAGCGGGTCACGGCAGCTGCGTCGTGACGAAGCCGAGCGACGATCGCCGCAGCTCGATGCTCGCCCACGAGTTGCTGTCGACGTTGGCCCGGCTCACGGGGAACGCCGGCACGTCGAACTGAGACGGGTACACTTGCCACCACCAGCGCGCGCTGCCCGCATCGGGGTCGAGCACCGCGGTGTCGTAGCCCGGGTACGACGACCATGAGAGACACAGCGTGCTGATGAGCACCTGACGGCCTGAGACGACGAGCGCGGCCTCGGTCGTCTGGTACGGGCTCGCAGGGTTGCGCGCGAGGATGCGACGAATCGGCCCCGCGCCTTCGAGCATGAAGACCTGCGACGCGGCGATGGCGACGAAGCCAGTTCCGAACGCCGCGATCGCCTGCACGGACTCGGGCAGCGTCGCGAGGTGCTCGAGTCGTGCGGCTCCGTCAGAGAGCCACACCTCGTTCTCGATGGCCACCAGCGCGAGCCCCGACGGGAGCAGCGCGAAGGCGTTCACGCGGCCGCCGTTGGGCCCATTCACGAGCGGCACCTGCGCACCGGCGCTCACGACGTCTCGAGGAGCGGAGCGCCACACGCTGCCCTCATTCGTCACCACCCACACGCGGCCAGCGGCATCGACCGCGACGCGCCGCTCGTCCCGCACCTGGCCCGTCACGTCGAGCACCACCCGACGCATCGACTCGGGCTGGCCCGCCGGGTACCGGGTGATGCGCGTTCCACCTGCTGCGACGGTCTCGACGAGCAGCACGTCTTCGCCATCGAACACGACGAATGCGGAAGAGGGGAGGCTGGTGACGAGCGGCCGGGGCACGCCGTCTGCGTCTCCCGACAACATCACCGACCGTGCGCCGCCGCTCTGCCGAACCCACGCGACGCGCCGCGCATCGGCGCCGATGACCGAGAAGCCCTCTCCCGTGTCGTCGAGCACCACCGCCGAACGATCCCGCCGAACGGCGAACAGGCACGAGCCCCGACAGCCAGCAGGCCGAGCCACGTTCTTCAAGAAGTCGTCACCGCGGCACGAACTCACGAAGGGCTCGTCCTCCGACGTGGCCGCCAGCGGGTTGGTCATCAGCGCGTCGACGACGGTGGTGATGGGCGCGGCAGGCACACGAACGCCCGCGTCGACTCCGGCGTCTGGAACGGCTCGCGCGACGATGACGGCGACGAGGCTCGTGTGGGCCTCTGGAATTGGGCTGTAGCAGGCAGTCAAGAGCAACCCGGCGAAGGCAATCGATCTCATGCCGTCGAGGTGCCGAGCCCGGGCCTGAGCTTCACGAATTCACCGTGCGTGAAGAACCATGAAGGCAGGGGCTCGAGCGAGCGCAGACCGACCGGTCACATTACGGTTGCGCCCCATGGCTGAGACCCCCGAAGTTGCCGAGACGATGTCCACCGACGGTCCCGAGACGCGGCAGGCGACGCTGAACGACGTGCCGGTGCTCCTCTTCGTCAGGGGCCTCGCGTTTCTCACGGTGATGATGGGCCTCGTCGTCGGCCTGCACTGGTACCTCGGCGCGCGGCTGATTCGTGACGCGGGAGTTCCGGAGCCATTGGCCGCTGCGGGCTGGACGTTTCTGTGGGGCGCGTTCGGCTCCATCTTCGCGGGCTTCATCGGTGGGCGGCTGCTCCCACGCGTTCTCGCGCGACCGATTCAGTGGGTCGGCTTCTTGTGGATGGGCGCGTTCGGCTTGTTGATCAGCGCGACGGGCCTGTCCGATCTCGTGCTCTTCGTCGCGCGGCAGTTCACGACGGTCGATGCGACGTGGCTCCAGTGGCGCGCCATCGCCGTGTTGGGCGTGGTGGTGCCTGCGCTCGTCTACGGCTTCGCGGTCGCGCGGGCTCCCGCCATCAAGCGCATCACCGTGCCCATCAAGAACCTGCCGAAGGCCTTCGAGGGCTATCGCATCGCGCAGATCACCGACGTGCACATCGGCGAGACGTTGACGAAGGTGTTCGCGCAGCGGGTGACCGATACGGTCAACTCGTTGAAGCCCGACGCGGTCGCGGTGACGGGCGATCTCATCGACGGCTCGGTGGCGAAGCTGAAGTCAGAGGTCGCGCCGCTCGCCGGCCTGCGTGGGCGAGACGGCGTCTTCTACGTGACGGGAAATCACGAGTACTACCACGGTGGCTCCAGCTGGGAGGCCGAGGGCGCGCGCCTGGGCATGACGGTGCTGCACAACACCCACGTCGTCGTGAGCCGTGATGGTGAGCAGCTCGTCATCGGCGGCGTGCCCGACGTCGAAGGCGGCCGCTTCAGCGCGCAGCACGAGCCCGACGCCGCGAAGACATTCGAAGGCGCACCCGTCGGAGCCCCTCGCGTGCTGCTCGCCCATCAGCCCCGGTTTGCGAAGCGCGTGAAGGACACGCGGGTCGATCTCATGCTCAGCGGCCACACGCACGGCGGGCAGATCTTCCCCTTCATGTTCTTCGTGAAGCTGCAGCAGCCCGTCATCGGTGGCTTCGCGACGTTGTGGGGTGTGCCGACGTACACGAGCAACGGCACTGGCTACTGGGGCCCTCCGTTCCGCGTCGGACCGCGCGGAGAGGTCACCGAGATCACCCTCGTGCGCGCCGCCTGAAACGAGAACGGCGCCTCTTCCGCGAAGAAGAGACGCCGCTCAAAGCACTTCGAGAAGCTGCTTCAGCTGTTCGGCTTGGCCGTCGTCTGGCCCGACTTCTTCCAGCCGGCGATGCCCTCGGGCAGCACCGCGACGTTGGTGTAACCAGCCTCCATCGCCTTGCGGGCGGCCTGCTTCGAGGCGCCGCACGTCTCGTTCGCGCAGTAGAAGACGAGCGAGTTGGCCTTGTCGGCGGGCAGCTCCTTCACGTCGTAGGTCGACGAGGAGGTGAGCAGCACCGCGCCGGGGATCACGCCCTGGGTGTCGCGCGTCGACTTGCCGTTCGCGTCGACGGGAACGAACTTCTTCTTCGCCTTCGTCCACGAGGCGACCTCGGCCACGGTGACCTGCTTCGGCTCGATGGAGGCCTGCTGCATGCCTTCGCAGGCGAGAGCGGCGGTGGGCAGAACGAACGACGCGGCGAGGACGGCAGACATCACGATGCGCTTCATGCGGGAGTGCTCCTGGTGGGAGTGGAAGAGACGGCGGGGAAAGATGGCCAACGACAGCCTGAACCGCAACTCCCTATGTCCCGGCCACCCCGGTTGTTTCACCAGCCCCGCGAAGGTCGTGAATTCGGTGAGTTAGGAACTCAGGGCGACTTCTGATCACGCCAGTCACGCGGCGTGATGTTCGCCCATCGCTTGAACGCGCGATCGAACGCGCGCAGCTCGGAGTAGCCCAGCAGGTACGCCACCTGCGTGATGTCGAGGCGGGCGTCACGCAGATAGGCGCGCGCGAGGTCGAACCGCACGTCGTCGAGCACCGACTGAAACGACGTGCCCAGCTCCGAGAGGCGGCGCTGCAGCGTTCGGCCCGACAGCGCCAGCCGCGTCGCGATGCGCTCGATGTTCGGCTCTCCCTGCTTGAGCGCCTCCCGAATGCCGACCCGCAGCCGCTCGATGAGATCGTCGGTCTTCGGGCGTGACGCCAGTGCCTGCAGGGCGTGCTCCTCGAGGAACGCGAACAACGCAGCGTCGCCAGACTTCACCGGCTCGTCGAGGAACCGCTTCTCGAACGAGAAGCCGTTCATGTCCTGCTCGAAGGTGATGCGGTCGGTGCCGAACTCCTCGACGAGCGCCTTCACGTCGGGTGGCGCCGGGTTCGCGAACCACAGCCGGTTGAGCTTCGAGCCCTCGACCATGTTCAACAGCCGCTTCGCGGTCAGGTACGTCGTGTACTCGTGGTGGTGCCGAGACATCGCGTCGGGAGCGCCCCGCACGCCGTGCTCGACGATGGCCTCCGCGCCCGAGTCGTCGAAGCGAAACTGCTGATCAGGCGCCATCAACGAGTTGAAGCGCACCAGGTTCTCGCACGAGCCCCGCGCCGTCGCCGCCGACCGAATCAGGAACTCGGCCACGCCGTACGCGCCGTGCTGGAGCGAGCGCGCGAGGTCGAGCCCGAAGTGCTGCAGGTTCAGCGTGCTCGCGACGTCATCGAGCAGCGCCTTGATCTTGTGCACTGGAAGCGTGACTTCGATCTTCCCCGCAGACCGCCAGTCGAGGTCCGAAGGCAGCTCGTGCTTCGCGATGAGTGCATTGACGTCGAGGCCGCGTGCGCTCGCGTGGGCGAGCACGATGGGCGCGACCCGTGAAGTCATGTCGAAGGTCGACCGGGGCATGCGCGCTTCATTGCGACAAAGCGCAGCCCAGGCAAGCGCCGGTCAGACCTTGCGCACGGCCTTGACCGTGACCTCGTCGCGGTCGTGGTACAGCTGGCGCAGCGTCACGTTCGACCAGCCGCCGTCTTCGAGCAGGGCGCGCACGCGGGTCACCACGGGCAGCTTGTCTTTCATCGGCAGCTTGATGTTCGCGACCAGCTGCGTCGCCCAGCGGTTGCGAGCCCACTTCGCGAGCAACTGCGCCACCTCGACTGGCCGCCACGCCATGTCGCAGAAGAGCCAGTCAGCGGGCTCCTCGGGCGTGAAGGCGAACGCCGTCTGGTGGAAGTGCTTCACCCGCGCGTGCTTCGCGAGGTCGGGCGCGAGCAGGCCGGTGTCGACGCTCCACACGCGGGCGCCGCGCTCGAGAATACGCCTCGTCCACCCACCGGGCGCAGAGCCGAGATCGACGCAGAGGTCTCCCTTGCCAGGAGCGATGCCCACCCACTCGAGCGCCTCGTCGAGCTTCATGGCGGCACGTGACGGCGCGTCGGCGGTGCGCTTCATGCGCGCGCGCCCACCCGAAGCCAGCGACATCGCATCACGGGCGTGAATGCTGCCGACGGCGGCGGTGTGCGGCGCAACGAGACAGACCTGACCGAGCAGCGCCCCAGACTCGAACGCGGCCCACGGCGTGGAGGGGTCCTTCACGCCTGCACGCAGGGCGACGATGGTCGACTCCCAGGCAGGGCACTCTCCTGCGCGCGCGTTTCCGGGCTGCGTGTCGGGCACCCAGACCTGCACCTTCGTGGGCTGTTGCTTCAGCGTCTCGGCGGCCTGCTGCGGCGTCGTCACCAGCGCGTCGACGAGAAAGCCCATGCGCGCGAACGTGGTGGGCGTCGCCGGTGGCCGCTCGGTCTCGACGAGGCCCGCGCCCAGCAGGGTCGCGCCACACTTCTTCCAGCAGAGCTCTTCGTACAGCTGCGCCTCGAAGCCCTCGCGGCACGTCCACAGCCACTTGCCCGCGGTGGGCAGCGTGGTGGGTGTGGGGAGTTTGGGAATCTTCACCCGGTGCGGCAGCGCGACCTGCACGGGCGCGACGTGCTCCCGCGGTTGAGGCCGGCGCTCGTCGCGGTCACGGCGGTTCGTCTTGTGGTGTCCCTTCCGCATGCGGCGGCTCGTAGCGCGGAACGCAGGGAAACGGGTGTTGGAGTCGCTCAGCCCTCGAGCTTGTCGACGATGAGCTCGATGAACTCGCGCGACCGCAGGGCCGTGTACGAGTGCTCTTCTTCGAACCACGCCACCACCGGGTCGGCCTGGCCTTCCTTCATCATCTTGCTGACGAGGGGATCACGATCGACCACGGCCACCAGGCGGCCGATGACCGCGTCGGCGTTGGGGTGGTCGGCGTAGCGGCGGCGGAGCCACGTGAAGATGAGATAGATGAGCGTCGGGTCGGCCTCTTCGACGAGCGCGAACGAGTCAGCCGCGCTCATGGTGCCCTCCTCGATGCCCTCGAGGATTCGCAACGCCGCCGCCTGCTGTCGCTCGAAGCTCATGACGCCAGCGTATCAGGGCTTCGCAGCCGTCAAGGCACGTTCAGCTGTCCGTTGATGAGCGTGAAGAGGCAGGGCGACATGCCGCCGAACTCCACGCTGCCGACGACCCACATGTCTTTCGACGTCGCCATGCTGCGGGTCTGCGTCGTGACGAGCTGACCGCCGCAGTACACCTTCACCGTCGAGACGACTGGCGAGTTGGCCGAGCCGTACATGTGCACCCCGATGGTGTACGCGAGGCCCGGCTGCGGCGAGTTGATGCGGGTGTTCTCGGGGCCTCTGGTGGTGGTGTCGTCGCGATCGAGGTTGGCGCTCTGCGCGGCCATGCCCCAGGTCGGCGTCCGGTTCGCGTAGTAGCAGTCCCACGGAGAGCTGGACCAGCTCGCCGCCGCCGACCACGAGCCCGCCATCGGGTGAATGAGGTGCAGGTCGGTGTCGTAGTTTCGCGACCAGGTCAGCTCGACCCAGAAGTCGCCGTTGGGCGTGACGGTGATGGGCGTCGAGCAGGTCGAGGTGCCTCCGATGCCATCAGAGACGGTGAAGTTCACCACGTGCGTGCCCACGACGTCGGCGAAGTAGGTCGTCGAAGTGCAGCTCGAGGGCGCGCTGAAGTTGCCGTTCGCGGTGGCCGGGCGGGAGCCGACGCTCCACGCGCAGCTGCTCGGGCTCGGGCCCATCACCGAGGGCAGCAGTGAGACGGTGCTGTTGGCGCCCGTGGTGATGGGCGCAGGGCAGACCGCGGTGAGCCCACAGCCCATCATCGTGCGGGGCACGCCGATGCCCGAGAGCGGCAGCGGGTAGTTGATGGCCTGGCCGTTCTGCGTGACGGTGATGCTGAGCGCACCGTTGGCGGGCCCCAGCAGGTACGGGCGGAAGCGCAGCTGGAGCGTGCGAGAGGCGCCTGGCGAGATGGTGCCGACGGTCGCGGCATTGACGATGGCGAACTGCGGGCAGCCTCCGGCCGTGGTGCACGAGCCCGAGCCGACAGGCGCCAGGCCGGGGTCGGACAGGCCTGCGGCGTTCAACGTGAGCGGCGTCGAGCAGGTGTTGGTGATGCTGACGGTGCGCGCAGGCGAGCCGCACTCGAGCTCGGCGTTCATGAAGTCGAGCGGCGACGGCGTGATGCTGATGCACGTCGGCGCGAGCGTGGCGATCAGCTGCACGGTGCCGTTCGAGGCCCCGGGCGTCGAGACGCCGAAGTTGACGTTGCCACGCACCACCATCGGCACGGTGGGTGAGGGGCGCAGTGGCATCGCACGCACCGCGATGGGCACCTGCTGGCCGGGCATCAGCGTCAGCGAAGGAATCGGGCCCTGCGGCAGCGAGAAGGTGTCGTCGCTGGTGGGCGCGAGGTCGATGGCGTTGAAGTAGCAGATGTCTGACGGCTGAATGCCGCGGTTGCGCAGCATGAAGGTGAGGTCGCGAATCTGCGGCTGGTCGACGACGCCGAAGTTCAGCTGGCCGGGCACCACCTCGTAGTTGCAGGGCGGCGCTTCGACGGCCTCGGCGGTGATGCGCACCACCGTCTCGGGCGAGAGCGGGTCGTTCGAGAGAATCGTCAGCTCCCACTCCTTCAGGCCGGCGCTCGCGGGAATGATGCGCACCGGCAGGTTGATGGCGCCGCCGGCGATGGCCTCGATGCCGTTGTTCGGGTTGTAGACGTTGGGCTGCAGCGTGTTGGTGCAGCCGTTTCGCTGCTGGTCCCACTCGCCGACGCAGAGCTCGGCGTCGGTGCCGCTGATGGCGCGCACCCGCCAGTACGGCATGCCCATGCCCAGGCCGCCCAGCTTCAGGTTCGCGCGCGGGTCAGACGGCGTGGGCCGGGTGCCGATGTTCGCGATGCGCAGGGTTCGCGGCACGAAGGTGGGCGGCGACGCGTTCTGCGTGAAGCCGATGCGGCCGACCGAGAGTGGCGAGGGGCGAACGTCGATGCGCGGGCCACCGCCGATGCCGCGCAGGCGCACCGCGATGGCCGACTGGCCCGACAACGTGGTGTTCGCCTTGAGCTGCCCGTTCTTCTGCCCGAGCGTCGTGGGTTTGAACTCGAGCTTCACCGTCGCTTCGCCGTCGGCCCACACACCCTGCGCGTCGCGCTGCGCCGAAGGCACGGTCAGCTTCGTCAGATCGCCCATGGAGGCCTCGGTCACGGTGAAGACCGGATCCGTCGTCTCGAGCTGGCTGAGCTGAACGTCGGTGGTGCACGCGTTGAAGAAGGTGACGGTGCCGGGCCCCGCGATGGTCGGCGTGACGTAGCCAAAGAAGAGCGAGGTCGCGCGCACGTCGTCGGGCGGGTCGGCGCGGAAGGTGAGGCACGAGTTCACGCCACGGCCTTTGAGCGTCACTTCCTGCTCGGGGCACGACTGGGTGCGGCGAACGGTGACGCGCGCCACGTAGTCGCGGGTCTCGGTGGGCGTGAAGGTGAGGGTGCTCTTCGCGGGCTCGCCGGGAGCCACGTCGCGCGCGCCGAAGCCATCGAAGCCGGTGAACACGAAGACGCCGACGGGCGTGCCGGTGATGGGGCTCGTGGTGACGCGCACGCCGATGGAGCTGTCGTTGCGCAGATCGAGCTCGGTCGCCGTCATCGTCCCCACGGGCACGATGCCGAAGTCGATGGTAGCCGGCACTTCACACTCACCCGAGATGGCGCGGCCGCGGAGCTCGAGCGGGGCGTTCTGCGCACCCGCGGGCACGAAGTCGAGCTGCGAGGCCACGTCGTACCCGCGCACGTCGGTGCGCACGGGCGGCGCGAAGGTGATGGTGATGGGCTGACGCTCCGAAGGCGCGACCAGCCGATCCTGCTCCCAGGTCAGCTCGAACGAGGCGCCCGCTTCGACGCGCTGCTGCAGCGTCACCGCGTCGCCGGCCACCTTCGCGAAGTCGTACAGCGAGAACGAGCCACGGCCGACGTTGCGCACGAAGACGAGCTGCTGCACCCGGCTGCCCATCGAGATGGTGCCGAAGTCGATGAGCGCGCTGTCACCGGCCTGCGGGCCGTCCTTCGTCTCCCACTCCCAGCGCACCTGGCCCTGCGCGACCTGCAGCGGCTTCTCACAGTCGCACCCGACGATGGCGAGACCAACGAGCAAGGGAGCCAACCTCTCGTAGGAGGCGGCAGAACGGCGGTGCTTGAACAATGAGAACTCCCCGAGTGACAGAACGACCGGCCAGACCGTTCAGTGAGGGGAATACCACGGCCCGCCAGCCCACCGCACCCCGTCGGGACTTCCATGCTTGCGGAGCGGGTTTCGCGCTGTACCTTCCGCCGACTTTTCCGCCCTGCGGTCCCTGGTGGCGGTTCCGGCCGTTTTCAGCAAGAAGGCAACCGCCATGATTGATTGGGTCCTCAAGCGCATCATCGGAACGAAGAACAGCCGCGAGCTGAAGAAGGCCTGGCCCAAGGTGGCCGCCATCAACGCGCTCGAAACGAAGATGCGCGCGCTGAAAGACGAGGACTTTCCGCGTGAAACCGCGCGGATGAAGCAGGAGATCGCCAACGGCCGGCACCTCGATGATTGCCTCATCGAAGGGTTCGCGCTGATCCGTGAAGGCGCGCGGCGCTCCATCGGCCAGCGGCACTACGACGTGCAGCTCATCGGCGGCATGTTCCTGCACCAGGGCTGCATCGCCGAGATGCGCACCGGCGAAGGCAAGACGTTGACCGGCACGACGGCCGTGTACCTGAACGCGCTCTCGGGCCGTGGCGTCCACCTCGTCACCGTGAACGACTACCTCGCCCGCCGCGACGCCGAGTGGATGGGCCGGGTCTACAAGTTCATGGGCATGACGACGGGCTGCGTGCTCAACGAGCTCTCGGACAAGCAGCGTCAAGAGGCGTACCGCTGCGACATCACCTACGGCCAGAACAACGAGTTCGGCTTCGACTACCTGCGCGACAACATGAAGTTCCGCCTGCAGGACTACGTGCAGCGCGAGCTCAACTTCGCCATCGTCGACGAGGTCGACTCGATTCTCATCGACGAGGCCCGCACGCCCCTCATCATCTCGGGCCCGACCGAGCAGAACACCGACCTCTACGCGAAGGTCGACGCCGTCATCTACGGCCTGGTGCCCGAGCAGGACTACCAGCTCGACGAGAAGAACAAGTCGGTGATGCTGACCGACCCGGGCGTCGACAAGCTGCAGGAGCGCCTGAAGATCCCCAACCTCTACGCGCCCGAAGAGCTCGAGACCCTGCACCACGTCGAGCAGGCCCTGCGCGCGCACACGCTCTACAAGCGCGACCGCGACTACGTGGTGAAGGAAGGCGAGGTGCTCATCGTCGACGAGTTCACCGGTCGCCTCATGGCCGGCCGCCGCTGGAGCGATGGTCTGCACCAGGCCGTCGAGGCCAAAGAAGGCGTGAAGGTCGAGAACGAGAACCAGACACTCGCGACCATCTCGTTCCAGAACTACTTCCGCATGTACTCGAAGCTCGCCGGCATGACGGGCACGGCCGACACCGAGGCCGAGGAGTTCGCGAAGATCTACAACCTCGACGTGCGCGTCGTTCCCACGAACCGCGACATGATTCGCGATGACCTCGAAGACGTCGTCTACAAGACCGAGAAGTCGAAGTTCGAGGCGGCCGCGAAAGAAGTGAAGGAGCTGCACCAGAAGGGCGTGCCGGTGCTCGTCGGTACGGTGTCGATCGCGAAGTCCGAGGTGTTCAGCACCTTCCTCAAGAAGGAGGGCGTGCCGCACAACGTGCTCAACGCGAAGAACCACGCGCGCGAGGCCGACATCATCGCGCAGGCCGGTAGTCGTGGCGCCGTCACCATCTCGACGAACATGGCCGGCCGCGGCACCGACATTCTGCTCGGCGGAAACCCCGAGGTGATGGCGCGCAGCGAAGTGGGCCCCGAGCCCGAGCTGCCCGAAGAGGCGCCGAAGCCCGAAGGCCAGCTGATCAACTTCAACGCCGTCGATGCTGCGTCGAAGGAGGCCTATGCGGCCGCTCAGGCCGAGTGGAAGACGAAGTTCGAGGCCGCGCTCGCGAAGTACAAGGCGCAGTGCGAGGGCCAGCGCAAAGAGGTGCTCGAGGGTGGCGGTCTGTTCATTCTCGGCACCGAGCGCCACGAGTCGCGCCGCATCGACAACCAGCTGCGTGGCCGCGCCGGCCGTCAGGGCGACCCCGGCATGAGCCGGTTCTATCTGTCGCTCGAAGACGACCTCATGCGCATCTTCGGCGGCGAGCGCATTCAGTCGATGATGGAGATGTTCGGCATGAAGGAGGACGAGGTCATCGAAGCCCCGATGCTCTCGCGCTCCATCGAGAACGCGCAGAAGCGGGTCGAGGGCCACAACTTCGACATTCGCAAGAACCTGCTCGAGTACGACGACGTGATGAACCAGCAGCGGCGCACCATCTACAAGCTGCGCCGCCAGGTGCTCGCGGCCGGCGCTGGCATGCCGCTCATCGAGTTCGAAGAGGACAAGAAGACCAAGGCCAAGATTCGTAGCGAGAAGACGTACACGTGGGAGGACTTCCGCGAGCTGGCGCTCGATGCCATCGAAGACGTCATCCTCGGGCTCACCGACATCTACACGGCCGCGCGGAACCCCGAGACGTGGAACGTCGATGGCCTGGCCGCCGAGGTGAAGCAGCTGTTCGGCGTCGAGATGACGTTCCAGCGGCAGGGCAGCGTCGAGGAGCTGCAGGAGCAGCTCTTCAAGCGCGTCGAGCGCGTCTATTCCGATCGTGTGAAGGACTACGGCGAGGAGTGGAACCGCTTCGTGCAGCTGCAGTACCTCTCGACCATCGACCAGCTGTGGAAGGACCACCTGCTCGGCATGGATCACCTGCGCCAGGGCATCGGGCTTCGTGGCTACGGCCAGAAGGACCCGAAGATCGAATACAAGAAGGAAGGCTACGCGGGCTTCGTGCGCATGCTCGCGGGCATCAAGTCGGCCTTCATTCAGCGCGTGATGCGCGCGCAGGTCAGAGACCCGAACGAAGACGCCGAGCGCCTGAAGCGGCAGATGGAGCAGCAGGCGAAGAAGGCCGTCGAGGGTCGTGGCGGTGAAGACGGTCAGGTGCAGCCGAAGGCGCACGAGCAGAAGACCGTCGTGCGCGAAGGGCCGAAGACGGGCCGGAATGATCCGTGTCCGTGTGGGTCGGGCAAGAAGTACAAGAAGTGCCACGGCGCCACCGAGACGGTCTGAGCTATCCTCCTCGCCATGGTGCGAGGCGTTCTGTTCGCAGTGTTGTTGTTGGCAGGGCAATCGCTGGCGCAATGGCCAGAATTGAACAAGCCGCTGCCAAAGCAATACGCGGGTGAGAAAGACGCTGCGCTGATCATCAGCGTGAGCGACTACGCGTTTCTGCCCGACGTCCCTGGGGCGAACGAGAACGCCGCGGCCTGGTTTCAGCACCTCACCGTGACACGCGGCATTCCCGCGACCCAGGTCCAGTGGCTGCAGGACAACGAGGCGACCGTCTTTGGCATTCGAAAGGCGGTCAAGCAGCTCGCGCTCGACGTGAAGCCTGGCGGAGTCGTCTGGCTTCTCTACATCGGTCACGGTGCCCCTTCGCAGGACGGCAGCGATGGCGTCCTCGTCGGCGTGAGCGCTCAGAACATCGTCGAGGAGTTGTACGCGAACAGCGTGCCGCAGAAGGAGGTTCTCAAAGCGCTCGATGCGGGGAAGCAATCACGCTCGGTCGTGCTCATCGATGCTTGTTTCTCTGGCGATGCCAGCGGCACCGGAAAGCAGCTCGCGACTTCGACGATGCCGACACTGCCAGAGCGGGTGGCACCGCCCGAGTCGAAGAGGCCCGTGTTGCTGCTCACCGCCGGTACCAGTCGCCAGTTTGCGGGCGCGTTGCCGGGGGCGAATGTGCCTGCGTTCAGCTACCTGGCGCTCGGCGCGATGCGAGGGTGGGCCGACGAGGACGCAAACGGCCAGGTCACCGCCGGAGAGGCAGTTCGGTACATCAACGCGGTGATGCGCACGACGGTGAAGGGTCGCACCCAGACGCCACAGCTGAACCCGCAAGATGCTGCAGACATGGTCATCGGTCGCGCCGACAAGAATGAGCCAACCCCAGCACTCAACGAGATTGTGCTGCAGTTGAAGACGGGCGGGCGACGGGCCGAGGTGCCTGCACCGACTCCCGAGGTGAAGCCTGAAGGCCTTTCGAAGGCCGGTCGCGCCGCGACTGGCGCGCTGAGCATCACGACCACACCGCCCGGGGCGCGCCTCGACCTGGTGGACCCGAACGGCACAGCGTTGGTGGCGAAGAGTCCCTTCACGATTTCGGAGGCGGCAGTTGGACGGTGGAAGGTGAAGGGGTCTGTCGACGGGTATGCGCCCGAACAGGCTGAGTTCGAGGTGCTGCGTGATGTCACGTGTTTCGCAGAGTTGACGTTGAATCAGTACGCCAGCCTCTCGGTGACTGGAACTCCAGTCGGGGCGAGCGTGAAGGTGACCGGTCCTCGCTTCTCCGATGAGGGTGGCCTGCCCTGGCGTTCATCGGCTCTGCCCGTCGGCGACTACACCGTCACCATCAGCCACCAGGGGTACGTGGCCCAGGACTGGAGGGGAACCCTCGAAGCGGGCCGGACCAGAGAGGTGACGGTCGACCTCAAACGCCTGCCAGTCCCCCAGGACGGCCCGGTGTCGACCTGCCCACCCGGTTCGTCGTTCGTGAAAGGCGGCGTGTTTGGTGGGAGCCAGGTTGCTGGTTTCTGCGCAACGCCGGCCAGTCTCGACGGCGCAGCCGCGGCGCTTCGGTTCGAAACCGACCGGGCCTGGAAGCGCTACGCATCGCTGCACCTTCGCTGGAGCAGGTTGTCGAACACGAGCGAACTCAAAGCGACCACAAAGGCGAAGACAGAAGGTCTGAGTGCGCTCGAACGAGAGCTCAAGGTTGCGGCCAGAAGCTCGAACCCAGCAGTCAGCATCTGTGCGCACCTGGAAATCGGTGCCGCGTACGAACAGCTTGCCTCGGAAGTGACGCATCCACCGGAGCCACCGGGCCTTCCGCCCGAGCTGCGTGATGCAGTGAAGGTTGAATTCGCAAAAGAGGCTGCGCCTCTGGAGCTCACTGCTCGGCAGAGCTTCCTTTCGTCAGTCGAGGCAAGCCATCAGGCAAATATCTACAATTCCTGCACCGTCGCGGCCATGTCCCGACTCGTGGCAATGGAGAGAGCGCTCGAGCCTGAAACGAGCGCTGGCCTCGACACGAGCACGCCAGGCACCGCCGATCGGTGCCCCGCTGGAATGGTCGTGGTCCCGGGCGGGCAGTTCACGATGGCGGACCGCGGCGACAAGGTCGTCGTCGCCGAAGTCTGCATCGATGTCACCGAGGTAACGGTGGCTGCCTACGCAAAGCGAGCCGTTGCTCGCGTCACGTGGAACGATGGCTCGATTGAGAAGCCTGAGAGCCGCCACTGCAATGGCAACAAACCAGAGAAGCAGAACCATCCCGTCAATTGTGTCGATTGGAATGAAGCCCAGGCGTACTGCAAGGCGATGGGGGGTAGGTTGCCGACGGAGGAGGAATGGGAGTGGGCGGCCCGAGGCGGAAAACGAGGCCTCACCTACCCCTGGGGGCATACAACACCGACGAACCAGGTCTGTTGGGATGGTGAAGGCAATGATGAAGGCAAGGGACGTCGTTCGGGCACGTGTGTGGTTGGCCGATATCCCTCAGGCGATGCTCCAGCTGGCATCAAGGACCTGGCTGGCAATGTCTGGGAATGGACCTCGAGCAGCGCCGACGTGGGCATGCGGGTCTACCGCGGGAGTTGCTGGAATGAGATTGACCCTCTGGGTCTTCGAGCTGGAAGCCGTGGCGGTCAGCCACCTGCGCTGCGTCGACCGATGCTCGGCTTTCGGTGCGTTCGAGACCTGATCTCTGGTGATGCAGATGGCGCGGGCCAACTGAGGCCGAACAAGCGCCCCTGACGCAGGCTCGAGACGTCTTCGGAAGCGTGCACGGGTGAGTCAGGTTCAGCCCAAGGAGCCCGAGCAAGGTAGTCGCCGACCTTCGTCATCGCTTGTGCGCCTCGAAGTACGCCCGCGCTTCTTCCGGCCGGCCAACCTTGACGAAGACGGTCGAGAGATCGCGCAGCGTTTCGTGCCTCAACTCGCTGAACGACTTCCCCTCGTTCGACTCGCACAAGGCCACGACGTCCTTGAACTTCTTCAACGCGCGTTCCCATTCGCCGGAGTTGAGATCGCACCAGCCAAGCTTGTAGAGCGCATACCCCTTGATACGCGGGTTGCTCGACGCGAACGCTTGTTCGTACGCCTTGCGAGCCTTTGCCACATCGCCGGTCACATCGAAGAAGTGATTGCCCACTTGAATGTACGCGTCTGAGATGAACTTCGACGCTGGGTACTTCTTTATCAAGTCGGCGTAGCCCGTCAGGGCGCGCTCCGTTCTTCCGGTTGCGTAGAGAATGTACGCTTGGTTGAACAGCACTTCGTCCGAACGCTCGTAGGCTGGGTATTCTCTGAGAATCGTCTCATGCAGACGAATGACCTCGGATTGGTAGAGACCTGACTCGCGGTGGTCCGCGGTCTTGTCTGAGGCTGCGGCAAGCTCCTTTCGCTCGAGGCGTTTGGACTGTTCCCAGTACAGCTCTGAAAGTTGGAAGAGGAGTTCAGCCTTCTGCGGATTGCCATCTTCGATCTTGGGGATGATCTTCTTGAGTGACTCAATCTGGCCATTGGCCTTTGCCTCGTCCGCTTCAGCCTGCGCCAGCTCAGATGCGGTGGGGAGCGGTCGTGCCGACAATCGCCTTGGCTTCTGCACGAGACTGCTGCTGGCCGTGAGCTGGCCCTCGCCCTCCGGCGCAGCCTCAGTCTGCGTCACGTCTGCCCGAACGAGCGTCACTGCGATGCGCTCGAAAGCGCCCGGCGCAAGCGCTCTGCTGCTTTCGAACGGCGTGTACCCTTCGCGCATGACCGTCACTCGATAGGTCCCCGCCGTGAGCCCCTCCGCTCTCCACGGCAGGCCGCCCTCGTTCTGAAACCCCGGACCGTTCACCTTGACCAGTGCTCCGGTGGGCGAGCCCGTCACCTCGAGTCCGACGTGGGCCTTGAGCGTGAGGGATACCATCGCCGTATCATCGGGTCTGACGTCGAGTTCCGCTTCTTCGACGCCGAACCCCTCCTTGATGGCCTTGACCTTCCAGCGCCCGACCAGCGCCTTCGGGTCGAGCAGTGGCGTGGTGGTGGTGCTCTTTCTTCCTTGTGGGTCCGTCAGCTCGACCGTCGCACCGTTTGGCTTCGTCGCGATCGACAGGGCTCCGATGACTGGCGCAACCATGCCGCTCGTGATGCGCGGCCCCGTGGCTGTGGCCGGCGCAGAGTTTCCGTCGGCTTTTTCTCGTAACCACAACACCACCTCATTCAATGGCAATTCAGCACGCGTCGTCGTTCTCGTCAGGACGACGCCCGAAGCGGACTCAGGGTTGAGCTGAGGCGTCTGCACACGGCCCCTCACCGTCGTGCTCATCACTTCATTCATGAAGCTCACGACTTCACCGGCCGTCACAGCTCCGTCTCTGTTTTCGTCAGCCCAGCCCCTGAGCGCCCCGAGCGCGAGGTAGCTGAACGCGGGTACCTGCATTCCGGGCAACGCGCCCGCGAACTGGCGACTGGTCCCGGCAGTCAGCAGCAACACCGGCTTCGCCGATGTCAGTGAGAGTTCGCGCTCTGGCAGCGTCGGCATCGAGCCGTCCGCCAATTGCACGCCGCCCGCCGATTGGCCCGAGAAGCAGGCATCGAGCAGCACCACCGCGCGTGCCTGTTTTCCCCCGTCGACCAACTTCAGCAACTCCTTGCGAGAGAGACTGCGCGGGTAGATCGATCGGATGATGTTCTGGGCGTCTGCGCCCACCAGCACACCGTCATCCCCTCGCTCGCTGGGCGCGCCGTGCCCGATGAACAGCAGCCAGAGCGTCCCTCCGGGCTTCGTCTTCGCCAGGGCCGTCGCGAGGGCGTCGCGCACGCCCTCGAGCGTTGCCTCGTTGTCCTGCACCCAGATGACTTGTTTGCTGAGAACCCCACGCGTGACCGTGAGGTACTGGTACCAGGCTGTCGCGTTCTCCTTCGCGCCAGCCACGTCTGGAAGGAAGACGTAGTCTCCGATGCTGATGATCAGTGCTGTGTCTTTTTCTCCACCGCCCTGGTGCGCTGCGGGGGGCTGGAGCGGCGGCCATTGTGCGAAGGCCGAACTGGTGCACAGCACGAGGCACGCAAACCACGGTCGAATCGGCAAGGGGCCTCGCAGGGCGCGACGGTCGGGAGAACTGCGCTCGAGGAGCAGCCTACCGCAGTCCTCCGACCCGACCCCGCTCCGTCGATTGGTCAGCGGAACGTTCGTCACCGAAGACACCCGCAACAGAATCGGCATTCATGTCGTCTTCGGCGTGCTCCTGGCTGGGCGATCCACGATCAACCGGGCGGCTGCGATGTCGCCCGGGCGCGTTCTGCAACAGCCTCCGACGACCTTTGCGCCGGCGCGCAGGTACGCGTGCACGAACACCGCGAACTCGGTTCCCCGCAGCGGGCTGCCGACCCAGGTGCGGCTCTTCGCGTCCCACGTCTCGCCTGCGTTCGGTGAGGCGGCCAGCAACACGCGCTTCGGTGTCACCGTGCGCAAGATCGGCTCGATGAGCTCGGGCGCGGTGCAGTTGAGGCCCACGGCGATCACGTTCGGCACCTCTTCGAGCATCGTCACGACCGAGGCGAACGACTCCCCGTGCGAGATGGTGCCGGCCTTCGCCGAGAAGCTCGCCATGAAGGGCACCTGACTGAACTCGGCCGCGAGCGCCGCCACCGCCTCGCACTCGGCCATCGAGGGCAGCGTCTCGAAGAGGATGAGATCAGGCACGCCCTTGAGCGCCGCCGCCACACGGGGCCGGTGGAACTCGATCAGCTGCTGCACGGTCATCGCGTAGTCGCCGGTGAACTCGCTGCCATCGGCCAGCACCGCTCCGTAGGGACCGAGTGACGCCGCCACGAGCGCGCGCGTGGTGTGCCGGCGAACCGCGTCATGCGCGAGCACCACCGCCCGCGTCAGCCGCGCATCGGCATCAGCTGCCGAGATGCCCACCTTCGCGAAGCCCAGTCGGCTCGCCTGGTACGACGCTGACGAGATGACATCGGCGCCGGCGCGCAGGTGGCTCAAGTGAACGTCGATGATGCGCTCGGGCTCGTCCGCGATCAGCTTCGCGGACCAGAGGTGACTCGAGAGGTTGGCGCCACGGCGCTCGAGCTCGGTGGCGAGGCCTCCGTCGAACAACACGGCGCGCTGTCTTGCCAGAATCGGCGTGAACGGGTTCTTCACGCATCCTCCTTCACGAGCAGGGCGTCGAGACGCTCACGAATCGCCGGGGGAAAGGCGGAGCCCTTCGGCACACACGTCGTCACCGCGTTCACCAGCAGCAACGGCCACGCGTCGGCGAGCCGAATCGGAGCGCGCTCCACGGCTTCATGCTTCGCGATCGCGGCCTCGGCGAGTGAGGCCACTGCGGGCCGGTCTTCGGGTGGAAGCACCAGCGCCGAGCCATTCCACGCGACGACCGCGGCCGAGCACGCCTCGAACACTTCGGTGCCGCTCGTGTCCGTCAGCAGGGTCGAGAGGTCATCCACCCGCACGGCATCGTACGGCGACGGCGAGCCCGGCTTGGGAAATCGGCCCGCCATCGCCGCGAACGGAGACGTCATCACGCGCGTCGCGATGCCCTCGACCAGGCGCGACCCCGGCAGCTTCAACGTCGACAGCTGCCGGCCGTCCCACGTCACGCGATACACGCCGGGCTCCACGACGAAGCTGATGAAGTGCTGGAGCGCACCGAGCGCCTCGCCTCCCAATCGCTTCGCGTGTCGGTGCAGGAGTGGAATCGTGAAGCCCTGCGTCACCCGGAGCACGGTGTACCCATTCATCGTCGCGGCAACCCCATCTCGTCGAACAACACCTGCCACTGCGGATCGTTCTCGTCGTCGTACTCCGCGGGTCTCGGCGTGTTGAGCCCCGGCAGCGCGTCGATTCGTGCGTGCGCCTCTTTCACGTCACGCACGTACGCGAGGTACTGGCCTTTCCCTTCGCCGATGGCCGCGAGCACCATCACGCCCAGGCCGTCGCGTTCGACCGCCGCTTTCATCGCGATGAAGAACGCCTCGAGCTGCGAGAAGAGCTCGCCCGTCGCGAGGCCTTCGGCGGCGTACTCCTTCAAGACACAGACGAGCTGGGTGTACGCAGAGCGGTCGGTGTCTCGCCGCGGGGCCGTGCGGTAGTGCACCACGTGCCGCCGGGAGCGATCGTCGTTGCGCGCCGCCACCGAGTACCAGTCGCGATCCATCGAGACGATCTCGGCGAGGTTCTCAGGATCGCGCTCGTGGGGGCCGATCACGCGCAGGCGATCGATGAGCGCGGTGATGCGAGCCTTGCTGCGCTCGTTCGTCGATGGATCCTCCAGCATCCACCCCTTGCCGTCGTCGGCCAGCTCCCAGAACTCGAACAACTGCTCGTGGTACAGACCGACCAGGCTCCACTCGGGAGTGCCGTGGCCTCGCAGCGCGTCGTCGAGGGCCGTCGGGCTGCCCATCAGCTCCCAGCAGCGGTGATGGTAGACGAGCGCTTCATCGTCACCGTCCCAGACGAAGATGTCTTCGCCCGTCGCCTTGTCGAGCAGGCCGCCATCTTCGACGGTGCCTCGATAGAGGTGACTGTCGCTTCCGCGAGAGAGCCCGACCGCGTCACTGAGCCACGCATGTGACGGCCCGAACACGAACGGTCGCTCGTCGGCTTCCCACGTGTGGCCGCCGCGCTCCGAGCTGCCGCGGTAGATCTTCAGCATGCCGCCCTTCGTCGGCACGTAGTGATCGTGCTGGGTGGGAAGCCCGCACAGCTGACAGACGGCTCCATGAACGCCCATGCGCGGCAGGTTGGCAGCACCAGCCCGCTGGAGTCACGCTCCGAGAAGCGCTCCCAGCTTGAGGCGAACTTCTGCCAGCTCGGCCGAAGGGTCCGAGTCCCACGTGATGCCGCTGCCGACGCCGTATTCCCACGTGTCGGGGTTCAGCTTCGTCGCCGTGCGAATCAGCAACGCCGCGCGGAGCCCCTCGTTCGTCTCGACGCCCAGGGTGCCGCAGTAGAAGCGCCGTGACGTGGGCTCGAGCTCACGAATGACCGACAGCGCGGCAGGGCGGGGCGCTCCCGTCACCGACCCACCAGGATGCATGAGCGAGAGCACCTCGACGACGGAGCACTCGTCACGCAACGTGCCCTCGACGTCGCTCACGGCCTGGAGCACGTAGGGCAGCTCGATGAACCGCCGCGCCGCCGTGACCCGCACCGAGCCGCGCACGCAGAGCTGCTGCAGATCGTTTCGCGTGAGGTCGGTGATCATCGCGAGCTCGGCCTGATCCTTCGCGCTCGCCTCGAGCATCACGCGCTGACCGGGAGCGGCAGTGCCCTTCATTGGCTCGGCGTGAACCCACGTCGCGCGCGTCTCGACGAGCAGCTCGGGGCTGGCGGACACGAACTCTCCGATGCCGGGCAGACGAACCCACGCGGCGAAGCGGGGCACGGCGTTGGTGCAGAGCTTCGAGAGCAGCGCGCTGCCGCTGACGTTCCGCACGCTCGCGCGGATGGTCAGGTTCACCTGGTAGACGTCTCCTGCAGCGATGCGCTCCCGAATGCGCGCCACGTTCGCCTCGAACCCCTCGTCGTGCAGGGCCACCTCGAGCGCCCCGACGCTGTGCCAGTCGGGCGTGAAGGGCGTGAACGTTCCCCGGTGGCGCCGTGGAGACTCGTCGAAGGCCGCGAGCCACAGTCCGTCGGCGCCCGCGTCATCAGGCAGAAACAGCCGCCAGCGCCCATCATCGAAGAAGCCCGGGCCGAGCACCGCGAAGGCCGCTGTGCTCTCCAGCTCGGTGAGCGTCACGGCAGGCTCCGGAAGAACGTCTCGACGAACTCGCGGCCGCGTGGGGTCGCGTACGAGTCGGGGTGAAACTGGAGCCCCAGAAACGGCGCCGTCTCGTGCTCGATGGCCATCACCGTTCCGTCATCGAGGCGGCCGACGACCTTGAGCGGCGACGCGACGTTCGTCACTGACAACGAGTGGTAGCGCATCACCTCGTGGCGCCCAGCCGGCAGAAAGCGGGAGCCGCTCACCTGCATCGTCGCCACCTTCCCGTGCGCGGGCGTCGAGCGAACCAGCGTGGCGCCGAACGCGAGCCCGAGCGCCTGATGGCCCAGACACACGCCGAGCACCGGGGTCCTCGAGGCGACGAGGGTCTGCACCAGCTCGACCAGCCCGGCCCTCACCGGATCCGTCGGGCCCGGTCCGATGACGACGACGTCGGCTGACGGCGCGAGCCTCGGTGGTCCACGAACGACCTCGACCCCAGCCGGCAGCAGCTCGACGACGTTGAAGCTGAAGGAGTCGTCGTTCTCGACGAAGACGACCCGCACGTTCAGGGCTCCGAGCTCTTCAGGAACTCACCGACGGAGTGCCGCGCCGGGTGGTCGTCTCCCGCGAGCTCGAGGAAGCGGCGATAGCTGATGACGGCACGGTCGGGTTGGTCGAGCCGAACGTACGCCTCACCTTCGAGGCGGTAGCACTCGGGCACGACCTTCGGCTCCTTGAAGCAGGGCGCGATGGTTCCGAGCACCTCGGGGAATCTTCCGGATTGCATCAGCATGCGGCCTCGCTGAACGACGGGCAGGGCCAGCGATTCGGCGTACGACATGACCGGACCGACCTTCTCTTTCCCGACCCGGGCCACGCTGCCCACGGCGCTGGTCGTCGCGTCGACCGTGGTGATGTCGAGCTTCAGCTCCACGCTCCCCGAGTTGTCCGCGATGGAGCCATCGAGAAAACCCAGCTCGAGAAACACCGCGCCCGAGATGGTGGTCGAGGCGCCCGGCTTGAGCGAGCCCGCCGAGAACGCGCCGTCTTTGAGCCGCACCCGCCACGAGATCGCGAGCGGAACCCCGGCACCCAGCTCGGCGCTCGCATCAGCAGGAACGCTCAGCTGGTAGTTCTTCTCGTGGTCGAGCTCGATGCGTTTGGCCTGCTCGAAGTCCGCGCACTGCCGCGGGTCGATGCGCAGGCGTTGGTTGGCGCCATTGTGGTTGAGCAACAGCACCGCCACCTGTTCCCCTTCGACGCGGGCGCCGGGCTCGCAGATGACGCCGACGCTCCGCTTGCCCTTCACCTGCAGGGTCTCACCGCTCGCGATGGGGACGAGCTGCTTGCCGCTCGCGTCTTCGAACTCGAGCTGCACGTTGGCCAGCAGCGGCGCGGTCTCGATGAGCGACACCCGCCAGGTGCCATCGTCTTCGAGCGCCTTCCAGTGCGTGCGCGCAGGCCTTCGTGACACGACGTGCGTGTCGGCGAGCAGCTTGAGCGTGCGATGGGTGTCATCGGCGACGGGCAGCTGCTTCGGCTCGTCGGCAGGCACCACGGCGGGCTTTGGCTCGACGGGCATCATCCGGCCAGGCAGCTTCTGCGGCGGGGGCAGCTTCAGCGTGAGCGCGCCGTCGGGCGGGGCGGGCGGAGGTTCGGTGGTGAGCAGCTTCGCCGCGACCCCGACGGTCGCGAGCAGCACGAGCCCCACCACGCCCATCGCGACGAGCCGCAGCGCACCGGCCTGGCTCTTCGCAGGGCGGTCAGCCACCGGCTGCAGCTCGGCCTGGGTGACGTCTGGGGCGCTGTGGAGCTTCTTCTTCGGTTTCTTCGTCGTCGGCTTCCACGCTGCGAGCTGATCGCGCTCGGTCTCGTCCAGCAGCCGGCCTTCGCCGTTGGCTTCGTGTTCGTCCTCGTAGAGGAAGTCGAGGAGCAGCTTGAGCCGCTCGGCAGAGAAGCTGGGCGCGTTCTCGGACAGGAACGTGGTGAGCGCCTCGAGCAGCTGCTGGGCCGAGCGGTAGCGGGTCGACAGGTCTTTCGCCATCGCGCGGTCGACGATGGCCTCGAGCGCCTCGGGCACGTCGGGGTTGAGCTCGCGAACCGGCTGGTAGTCGCCCGCCACCAGCTTCGGCATGACCTGCATGAAGGGGCCCTCGAAGGCGAGTTGCCCGGTGAGCATCTGGTACAGCGAGGCACCCACGGCGTAGACGTCTGCGCGCGCGTCGACCTGTTTGCCGGTGGCCTGCTCGGGCGAGAAGTAGAGGAACTTGCCCTTCACCACGCCGACCTGCGTCTCTTTGCGGCCGGCGAGGCGCGCCTTCGCGATGCCGAAGTCAGCGACCTTCACCTCACCCTCGAAGGCCAACAGAATGTTGTCGGGCGTGACGTCGCGGTGCACGAGGTGCAGCGGGCGGCCATCGGCGCCTTTTCTCGTGTGCGCGTGGTGAAGGCCCTTGAGCGTCTCGGCCGCGATGTACGCCGCGACGGGAATGGGCAGGTGCCAGAAGCCCTTCTTGTCGGCGCGGGCGAGCACGTGGGCGAGGCTCTTGCCGTTCACCCACTCCATGGCGAGGTAGTACTCGCCGCCAACCTCACCGAACTCGAAGACCTGGGCGATGTTGCCGTGCGAGAGCGTCGTCGAGATGCGCGCCTCGGCGATGAAGGCCTCGATGAGCTCGGCCTGCGCGGCGAGCTCGGGCAGCACCTTCTTGATGACGACGGGTTTGACGACGCCAGCCGCGCCTTTGGCATGCGCCAGCCACGCCTCGGCCATGCCTCCATGGCCAAGGGAACGGACGAGCTCGTACTTGCCGAAGCGTTTCGACGCCATGAATGAGACGGGCAGAACAATGGTGGAAGGGCGGGGCCCTCGCAAGACGACAACGTGAGCCTTCGAAAAACACGCGTTGGTCAGGGAAGCGTTCAGGTAGAGTCCAAACGCCGTGAGCTCGAGTGGCATGTCGCTGTTGCGTGTGACCTTCCTCGGGACCTCTGCGGCGGCACCCACGCTTCATCGCAACGTCTCGGGCATCGCGGTGAAGGCCGACGCCGATCTGCTGCTGTTCGACTGCGGAGAAGGCAGCCAGCGGCAGATGATTCGCTACGGCACCGGCTTCTCGGTCTCGGCGGTGTTCTTCACGCACTTCCACGCGGACCACTACCTGGGAATCATCGGGTTCCTCCGCACGCTGGGCATGGGCGGGCGCGAGCAGCCGTTGACGCTCTATGGGCCGCTGTCGGCGCGCAAGGTGCTCGACACGGCGATTCACCTGGGCGTCGAGCGGCTCGCGTTCCCGGTCGACATTCAGGAGCTGAAGGCCGGCGAAGAGGTGAAGCGCGGCGGCTATCTCGTGCGCGCGGTGCGGGTCGATCACCGGGTGAACGCGCTCGGCTACGTGCTGCAGGAAGACACGCGGCCGGGGCGGTTCGACTTGAACGTGGCGAAGACGCTCGGGGTTCCGCCGGGGCCTGCGTACGGGAAGCTGCAGAAGGGCGAGTCGATCACGCTCGAAGACGGGCGCGTGGTGGAGCCGTCGCAGGTGCTCGGCCCGTCACGCCGTGGCCGCAAGCTGGTCATCTCGGGAGACACGCGGCCGTGCGCGGCGATGATCGAAGCCGCGAAGGGCGCCGACGTGCTCATTCACGAGGCGACCTTCTCTGACGAGGAGCAGGAGCGGGCGCTCGAGACACGGCACTCCACGGCGCGCGAGGCGGGCAAGGTGGCGGCGGAGGCGCAGGTGAAGCGGCTCGTGTTGACGCACTTCTCGTCACGGCACGACGTCGATCCCGAGCCGCTGGTGGCGCAGGCGAAAGAGGCGTTTCCCGGCGGGCCGGTCGATGCGGCGCGCGACGGCTACACCGTCGAAATCGCGCCGGTGGAGTGACTCGACAGCAACTGCTACTCCGCGCCGTCCTCGTCCTGTTCGTCCTTCTCTCCAATGGTCTGCTCGGAGGTTTCTCCGGCTTCCGGCGACTTCGCCAGTCTCCTCCGAAGCAGCTTTGCCACGCTCTTCTCGTCTGAGACTACTGGCATTGCATCAACTCGAAACCCCATTGCCGTTGCCAGTTCAGTCCGAGAGATCTGGAGGTAGTCGTCGAAGAATCGAACGATCTGGTTGATGTTTTCAGCAGAGACTTCGGTGGAAACCGTTGAAAATGACAACACAAGCACGGTCACAACCAGGAGCGCGGTTACAATCTGACCTACGATTGCGAGCTGGGCAAGTTGCGAGACTGGGGCGATTGCTCCATCACCAACCGTAAAGAAGGTAACTACCGAGTAGTAGAATGCATGCCAAAAGCTCGAGAAGGCGCCTCCGGAAAAGGCGCCCGGCTCTATCTTGGCTATTCCGCGGTAGACCCCCGCGTAGGCCGTCACTGTGGCTGCTACGACCAAGAGGAATCTGGCGGCGAATGCATAGAACAACACAACCTTGCTGCCGGATAGCTTGCTAATGAAGCTGCGTGCCTTCTCCGCATTATTCATGTTCTTGAGGTGGTCTGAGAACGCGCTGACTGCTTCTTGACCAATTGCTGCCTTCTTGTGCTTTGGTGCAGCCGCATACGCTGCCTTCTGCTTCGTCAGTTTCTCGATCTTTTCGCGAGATGCTGTGGTGGCAACTCTCCCAATCCACTCGAACATGTCTCTGACGGACGAGAATACGCTCGACGCCCATACGAAGCTCGCGAGCGCAGAATAGGAGGCGATCAGTCCGAGAATGACGACACAGCCCCATAGTACCGGTTTGTTTTCGGCTCTATTGAGGACCATGCATGCCGCAACCAGCACTAGCCAGTTCGCTCCCAGGAACGACACGCTTCCGAGCATTCGCATTACTGCGTTGATCGTTGCCCCCGCATCCCAAACTTTAAGCGCAACCCAGATTGGAATGCCGAACGGCAGGAATAGGACGTAGGCAAGGGCGATCGACCAGTCTCTCGCGCCCAAGAAGGGCAGAGGAGCGAGGCAGAACGCCGCGAGAATCAGCAGTGCAGGGCCCTCAAGGGAGGCTCTTCCCGTTCCGGTAAGTTCCAGTGCCTCGCCAACAATGCCCCTGTCCAACGAGACATATGAAAGAAGAAGAGCCCACGCCGTTAGCGCGCCCAGTCGATGCATCCAAGTGCGAGCCCACGAGGCGGCTAGCTGAGCGCCCGTCTTGTTTGGGCCCGAAAGTACGATCGTCCTGTGATCGGGCCCATCAAGGACCAAGTACTGGAACGACTTGAAGAACCGTGCACTGGTTGTCTTTACCCCGTCGACTGAAGGTCGTGCATCCTTGACAACAAGCTTGTATTCCATGGTGCGCGATCCTCGCTAGCTCTGGCTACTTCTTCGTCCACTGATCGAGCCAGCCGAGCACCGTCTCGTGCCACAGCACGCTGTTGGCCGGCTTGAGCACCCAGTGATTCTCATCGGGGAAATGGAGGAACTTGCTCGGAATGCCGCGACGCTGGAGCACCGTGAACGTCGAGAGGCCCTGCGTGTCGACGACGCGGAAGTCCTTACCGCCGTGCACCACGAGCGTCGGCACCTTCCACTTCGCGACGTGATCGACGGGGTTGTGCTTCGCGTAGCCGGCCTTGTTCTCCCAGGGCGTGCCGCCGTGCTCCCACTCGGGAAACCAGAGCTCTTCGGTGTCGTAATAGGCCATCGTCTCGTCGAGGTTGCCGTCGTGGTTCACGAAGCACTTCCACGGCTCGTTCCAGTTGCCCGCCATCCAGTTGATCATGAAGCCGCCGTACGAGGCGCCGAGCGCGCAGGCGCGGTCCTTGTCGATGAAGGGGTACTTCGACACCGCGGCCGCGAAGCCCTTCTGGAGATCCTCCAGCGGCTTGCCGCCCCAGTCGCCGTTGATGGCGTCGGTGAACTTCTGGCCGTACCCGGTGGAGCCGTGGAAATCGATCATCACCGCGACGTAGCCGTGGCCCGCGTACGCCTGCGGGTTCCACCGGTAGTGCCAGTGATTGCCGAAGCTGCCCTGCGGCCCGCCGTGCACGAGGAACGCGAGCGGGTACTTCTTCTTCGCGTCGAAGTCGGTGGGCTTCACGACGTAGCCGTAGACGGTGTCTCCGTTCGCGCCGGTGAAGGAGAACTGCTCGGGCTGGCCGAGCTTCACGCCCGCGAGCAAATCGGCGTTCACCTTCGTGAGCTGCGTCGCGTTTCCCTTGCCATCGAGCGGCAGGCTCATGAGGTCTGAAGGAGAGAGCAGCGAGTCGAGCGCGAAGATGAGCTTCCCGCTCGAGGCGTCGACCGAGCTGACCGAGCCCTGATTGAACAGGCGCGTGGCCTGACCGCTGGCCACGTCGATGCCGAAGAGGGCGACCTGACCGAGATCGTCGCTCGTCACGTAGATCGTCTTGCCGTCCTTCGCCCAGGTGAGCGAGCCGGCCGAACGATCCCACGCGTCGGTGAGCGAGCGCTCAGTGCCCTTCGCCCAGTCGCGCACGATGACGCGCAGCTTGTCGGCTTCGTAGCCGGGGCGGCTCATCGAGAGGTACGCGAGCTGCGTTCCGTCGGGCGAGAAGACGGGCTGCGTGTCGGTGGCGCGGTTGGTCGTGGTGAGCTTGGTGGGCGGCTTCGACCCGTCGACGGGCGTGACGAAGAGATCGAGGTCGGTGCTCCAGGCTTCGGTGCGGCCCACGTCGCGCGCGGTGAAGACGATCGACTTGCCGTCGGCGGTGAAGGTGAACTCTTCGGAGCCTCCGAACGGCTTGGGCGGCGCGTCGGCGGCGAGCTTCTTCGTCACGTCGACGATGGCTCCGCCCGAGACCTTCGTGACGAAGAGGTGCGCGCGGCGGCCGTCCTTCCACGTGTCCCAGTGGCGGACGAAGAGCGAGTCGTAGAGCCGGCCCGAGGCCTTCGACTTCGCCTTCTCGTCGAGGCGCTTCTTCGTGCAATCGAGGGTGTCGCAGTCGACGAAGGTCTCGGCCGCGAAGGCGATCATCGAGCCGTCACGCGACATCGTGTACGCGTCGACGTCGATGGGGGAGTGGGTCACCTGCGAGGGCTCACCGCCTTCGAGGGACAACTTCCACACCTGGCTCGAACCACCGCGCGCCGAGAGGAAGAAGATCGACTTGCCGTCGGGGCTGAAGATCGGGTCGGAGTCGGGCCCGGGATCGCTGGTGAGCTGGCGCGGGTTGGAGCCGTCGGCGTTGATCAGCCAGAGATCGATGAGCCCCTTGTTGGCCTCGAGATCGGTCGTGCGCAGCGTGTACGCGATGCGGGAACCATCGGGCGAGACCTCGAACGCGAGGAGCCGGCGCAGCGAGACCTGATCTTGAACGGTGTACGCGTGCGGCTTCGCAGACGCCTGGGACAGCAGGGCGGAGACGAGCAGGGTGGTGAGCATGCCGGCCGTCTACTGCGATGCTCGGGCGGGATGAACCAGAGAGTCGAACCGTGAGACGAAGCGGGAGCCGAGCCTGATGAGCCGATGCACATGCATCACTGCTGGTCTGAGAGCATCGGCGAGTGTGGCGAGCGCAGGCGGAGTCGAACTGGGAAAGCGAGAGGCGGAATGCGGGTTCATTGGGTTGAGGGCGTGACGCCAGGACGGCTTGGCATCTGTGCCCGGCCGCGTGGGACCGACTGGCTCGACGACGAGCTGAAGCTGGCGAAGGCCGATGGTGTCGACGTGGTGGTCTCTCTGCTCGAAGACGAAGAGGCGAAGGAGATCGGAGTGGAGGACGAAGCCGGTGCCGCGGCCCGTGCAGGCGTCGAGTTCTGGCGCTTCCCGATCGCCGACCGAGACCTGCCGGCTGATGAAGGAGCGGCTGTGGAGTTCGCACGGAAGGTGTGGGCGCGCGTCTCGGCGAAAGGCTCGGTCGTCATTCACTGCCGCATGGGCATCGGCCGCTCGTCGGTGATGGCCGCGCTCGCGTTGGTCGTCGGCGGTGTTCCCGTCGCGCGCGCGTGGCAGCAGTTGTCGATGGCGCGGGAGATGGTGGTGCCCGATACGTTCGAGCAGAAGGTCTGGGTCGATCGCGTCGCAGTGCGTTTCGAGGAGTCTCAACGTCGATGAATGCTCTCGGTTTGTTCTTGCTCACTGCGTTTGCGCTGAGTTGTGCACCGTCGAAGGTCCTCGTCACGCCTCGGCCACCGCCCATGCCGGCAGATCTCGAGCCCCAGTTCTTGAGTGCCATCCTCAGCCGGAAGCTCGAGTTCCAGTCCTGCGCGGAGGCTCACCGGAGATCGGTCGGAACCGAGCCTGCGAAGATCGTGATGGCCTTCGTCATCGAGACCAGCGGACAGGTTCGCGACGCCCACCAGGTCGGTGGTGTCGAGCAGCCAGCACTCGCCTCATGTCTCGCGGCTGCGCTCGAGACGATGGTCGTGACTCCGCCTCCGGCCGCGGCAGCGCCAATCTTCTTCCCCTTCAAGTACTGACTCACCAGTCCTTCGGAACGCCAGCGTCGGCTGCCCAGCGCTCGACCGTCTCGACGATGCCGCCATCGACGCGTCGACTCGTCACCCGCTCACGTCGCCCGTCTTCCCAGTGGAGCTTCGAGATGAAGCCGCCGGGGATCGGCTCGGTGCATTCCATTCCGCCGACGCCGCCATCGAGGCGACCGAGGATCGAACACGGAGAGATCTCGTACTTCGTCCGCACCTTCTCGGGAGCCCCACTCACCACGAGCGCGAACACGAGCTTCCACATCGTCACTCCGGCAGTGTCAGGTTGACGATCGCGTCGCCATCGAACGCGCGCTTCGCGGTCACGCACTTCTTCATGTCGGACGAACACGCGCGCACGACCAGCACCACGCCGGCAAGTTCCTTCACGACGATCGCGCCGCTCGCATCGGTTCCCGCTCCGGTGCTGCGGTTCCCATTCTCGGGAGCGACGTTCACCTGCGACCCTTGAACGACCGCGCCCGCCTTCGACTTCACCACCACCTTCAGCGAGACCGTCTGCATCGGCTGCGGCACCACGAACTCGACGGGACCCGCGCGCCCCGCGGCCGTCACCGTCACCGCCTTCGCCTTCTTGCGATCGTTCACACCCGGCGCCCACGTCGTCGGAAACGGTGAGCTCGGAGAGAGCCCACCAAAATCCTCTGGAGACACCGCGAGCACGTACGCACCTGGAGCGAGCCCCGACACCTCGAACGTTCCGTCCGTCTTCGTCGTGTCAGCCGCTCGCCAGTGCGGGTCGCCCTTCTGCGGGAGCGCGAACACGTCGACGCCCGCCAGCACGCCTCCGTCGGGCCCCGTGAGACGCCCACCGATTCTTCCGTTCCACTGCACGCTCAACATCGGCTTCGCGCACGAGGCCGCGTGAGGAACGACGACCATCGCCGAAGAGCGCTCCCACAGCGTCGCGACCTCGGAGACCAGCTCGAGCTGGTGCGTGCCCGGCGGGAGATCGAGCGTGAACGTGCCCTTCGACGCCACCTTCACCGAGACGCCTGCATCGGCCGTGCGGACCTCGATCTTCTCGAGCGGAAGCTTCTCGTGACCGTCCATGCGCACGACCCGCCCTTCGACCTTCGCGAGCAGACGCTTCGGTAGCGCGTGCGCGTAGGCGACGTCTTCATCGTTCGCGGTGAAGCGGTGCGTGCGGGAGCAGGCTCCGGCGCTGAGCTGACCGTTCGCACCACCCGCGTAGACGACGTAGGTCTTGCCCACGTCGAACGTGATGCCGCAGATGTTGCCGTTCGTCTGATGCGAGAGGTCGACCGTCTTCCCGAGCGGCTTCTCGGAGTGCAGCGTCTCGATGACCTCGAACGTCGTGGTCTCGCTGCCCGTCGAGATGCCATTCGTCGACGGTGCCGGCTTCGACGAGAGCACCTTCCCGACGAAGACCGTCGCCGAGAACATCGTCTCGCACGGAGGTCCGGGCGCCTGACACGAGCACGCGTCGGCTTCCTTCGGGGTGAGCACCGCGACGACCGTCACGACCACCAGGAGTGCGCGCACCTGATCAGCCTAGCGCGGGACACGTTCTGTCTGGGCTCACCAGCTCGTCGGCTTGTAGTCCTTGAAGAACTTGCCCCACAGGAACTGGCCCGTGCGCTCTGCCTCGAACACGGGATCCACCACGCGCGCGGCACCATCGACGATGTCCAACGGCGGCTCGAAGCCCAGCTCGTTCGTCTTCCGCTCCGCGTGCTGCGCGGGATCTTCGTCGGTCACCCAACCGGTATCGACCGCGTTCATCGCCAGCAGACTGCTCGCGTAGTCGGGCGCGCTCGTCAGCGTCAGCATGTTCAACGCCGCCTTCGCCATGTTCGTGTGCGGGTGTTTGTCCGTCTTCGTGCCGCGCGAGAAGCTGCCCTCCATCGCCGACACGTTCACCACGTGGCCCCAGCCTTCACGGTGGCGCGTCATCAACCCGCGCAGCTTGCCGCAGAGAATGAACGGCGCGACCGCGTTCACCAGGTGCACTTCGAGCATCTCGCCCGTCGCCACTTCTCCCAGCTTGAGCCGCCAGCTGTTCACCGTGCGCAGGTCGACCTGCTGCAGATCGGCGTCGAGCTTCCCCTCGGGGAACGCGCGGCTCGTGTCCTGCTCGAGGTCGTACGGCACCAGCGAGAGCGCGGCCGAGCTGTGCAGTCCCACCGCGGGATCGTGCGAGCGGAACGTCGCCAGCTCGTCGGTGCGGCGCGGCTTCACCTGCTCCACCAGCGTCGAGTGGCCCGTCAGCAAGCGCTGCGACGCCTCTGGCAACGCCGTCACGCTCGAGTGCTCGAGCTCGGCGAGGTGCCGATAGAACCCGGGCGGCCGCCGCACCGTCTGCGCCGCGTTGTTGATGACGATGTCGAGGCGCTCGTGCGTGCGCGTGAGGAACTCGGCGAACAGCTCGACCGACGGAGCGTGCCGCAGATCGAGCCCGTACACCTCGAGCCGATGGCCCCACTTCGTGAAGTCGGGCTCCTTCAGGTAGCGCTGGGTCGCGTCGTGCGGGAAGCGCGTGGTCGCGATGACGTGCGCTCCCGAGCGCAGCAGCATGAGCGAGGCCTGGTAGCCGATCTTCACGCGCCCGCCGGTGATGAGCGCCACCTTGCCGTCGAGCGGCGCCACCTGAAACCGCTTCAGGTAGTTGAAGTCGCCGCACTCGAGGCACATCGAGTCGTAGAAGTGGTGCACCTCGCGGAACTCGCGCTTGCACACGTAACAATGGAACGCGGTGTCGAGCACCCGGCCGGTTCGCGGCTGATGCGGAATGCCTGAGCCGAGGATGTTCTGCGGCGGAACGAAGACCGGGCTCTTGCGCGCCTGCCGAATGGCCGCCTCCGCACGCGCCGCGCGATCCTGCAGACGCTTCTCGAGCCGATCCTTGCGGTTCTTGTGTTTGAGGAACCGCGCCGAATCGTCTTTCGGTGGGTTCGCGAGCCGGCCCGCCGCTTCGAGCAGCGCCTTAGCGTCAGCCAGGGGCACGTCGTCGAGCTGCGATCGATCGTCGAGCAGACGGCGGAGCAACGCGGTGGCCTGATGAACCTCTTCCAGCGACAACGGCATGGGCGGCGCCTTACCAGATGGGTCGGGCCGCCACGCGAACAGACTGGCCTGTCGGTGGGCCTTGTCTGCGGAGCGCTGGTGACGAGGATATGAGCCGTCTGGAGACACCATGGCTGACGACTCGAAGAAGACCCTGACCCGACGTGAGACGACCGTTGCCGTGGCCGGCCTGGCTGCTGCCGCGACCGTCGGTGGCCTCGTCGCCGCGACCCCGAAGTCCTCGCAGGAGAAGACGCCGATGAGCACCAACCCGAACCGCATGCCGATGGCCTTCGTCCCGCACGGTGGAGGTCCCTGGCCCTTCGTCGAGCTCGGCCTCGGCCCGAAGGATCAGGAGAATCGGTTGCGTGAGTACCTCGTCGGGCTCGGCTCGATCCCGAAGACGAAGCCGAAGGCGCTGCTCGTCATCTCGGCGCATTGGGAAGAGTCGGTGCCAACCGTGATGACGAACGCGAAGCCGCCGATGCTCTACGACTACTACGGCTTCCCGCCCGAATCGTACGAGGTGCAGTGGCCGGCTCCGGGAGACCCTGCGCTCGCGAAGCGCGTTCGTTCGCTGCTCGAAGGCGCGGGCATTCCTTCGGGCGAAGATCCGGCGCGCGGGTTCGATCACGGCACCTTCGTGCCCTTCAAGCTCGCCTTCCCCAACACTGACATTCCGACCGTGCAGCTCTCGCTGAAGGCCGGGCTCGATCCGAAGGAGCACCTCGCCATCGGCCGTGCGCTCGCGCCGCTGCGTGACGAAGGGGTCTTCATTCTCGGCAGTGGCATGACGTTTCACAACCTGCGCGCGTTCTTCCAGGGCGGCGGCGGGCCGGTGTCCGAAGCGTTCGACGCGTGGCTGCAGGAGACGATGAAGCTGCCTCCGGCGCAGCGCGACGCGCGGCTGGCGGAGTGGAAGACAGCTCCGGGCGCGCGCGCGGCACACCCTCGCGAAGAGCACCTCGTGCCGTTGATGGTCATCGCAGGCGCCGCCGGAGCCGACCCCGTGTCGATTCCCTACGCGGACCACTACGTCGACGTGAAGCTCTCGGCGTACCACTTCGCCTGACGACCCGGGCTTCCACCGCGCGGGTCTCTCGTGCTTTGTCGCTCGCTCCATCCGCAGCGCGAGGAGTCGACCATGGCCGCCGTTCGTTTCGCGAAGTTCGTTCCCGAGCAGGTGCTGCGCGACGCCGGCCTGCACCGTCGCTTCTCGGTCGAACAGCTCGTCACCGAGGCGAAGAAGTTCGACACGAAGAACAAGGGCTACCTCAGCCAGGACGAGTTCCTGAAGGCGGCCGAGGTGCTCAAGGCGCAGGGCGGCTCCACGACCGGGCAGACGAAGGGCTATCGCTTCGCCCAGGGCACGCTGCGTGACGTGCACCAGGAGTTCCTGCGCGGAAACCCGAACAAGCGCTTCACCGAGGCCCAGCTCGTTCAGGCTGCCGCCGTGCACGATGGCGGCGACAAGTACCTGTCGCGCGCCGAGCTCGAGGCGGGCGCCATCGATCTGCAGCGCGGCGTCGACGCCGGCACGCTGTCGAACAAGCTCGATGCGCTGTGGGCGCGCAAGAAGTTCCCCACGGCCCTCGCGCGCGCTCCGTCGACGACCGACCTCAAGGGCTTCGACGTCTCGCTGCCGGCGCGCTCGATGAACGACGATGTCACCGCACGCGCCTTCGTCGACCAGGCGAAGAACCAGGTGCTGGTGAAGGTGACCACCACCGAGCGGCTCCCGTGGGAGGGCGCCACCTCGTCGAACACGGCCTGGTACGCCATTCCGCTTCAGGCGCTGCGCTGAACCAACCCCTCGCGACTGCTGGTGAAATGCGCTCGCTGTTAACGCAGGCCGGTCTCAAGCATCCTTCCGGTCAGCGTGTCAGCGGTCGTCCAGAGAGAAGCGTCATCTGCTCCGGCCTCGAGCCGGCAGAAGCCCGTCTGGCTGCCGTGGGTGGCGGGCGCGCGGCGCAACGAGCGTGACGCGTTCGGCAAGCTGCACGAGCACTTCGCGCGGCTGGTGCACGCCGTCATCATCACGAAGGTGCCCGCGGCCGACGCGTCCGACCTCACGCAGGACGTGTTTCTCTTGATGCTCTCGAAGCTGCCGGGCCTCGAAGATGATCAGGCGTTCCCCGCGTGGCTGCTCGAGATCGCCCGCAACCGCGCCGCGAAGTTCCTGCGAGACAGGCCGCGCGCGGCTGCTGCAGAGCTCGAAGAAGAGCCGCACGCGCCCGATCGCTCTGGCTGGCCCGACGCGAAGAAGGTGCTCGAGGCGCTCAAGACGCTGCCTGAGACGTACGCAGAGACACTCGCCATGCGCCTCATCGAAGGTTTGAACGGCCCCGACATCGCCGAGCGCACAGGCCTGACTCCCGGCTCGGTGCGCGTGAACCTGCATCGAGGCATGGCGATGCTGCGCGAAAAGCTGGGCCTCTCACCGAAGGAGGGCGACGAATGAGTGACCCGCTCTTCGATGGCCCCGGAAACGATCCCGAGCTCGACGCGCTCGAGCACGAGCTGTCTGGCTATCGCTTCGATTCACCACCGCCCGAGCTGCCGGCGAAGCGCTCGGCCGACCCGAGGCCCGCGCGTCGTGAAGCGCCACTGCCCGACGTCATGCGCTCGAGCGGCGCGTCGTTCTCGCTGCGTGGCAAGTCGCCCTTGTTCGTCTCACTCGCGCTCGCGCTCGTCGCAGGCGTCGTCTCGTACTCGGCGGTGAAGAAGAAGGAGATGGACGTTCGCAAGGGCTGGAACCTGGTGCCTGTCGTGGTCGCCGCCGTCGACGTCTCCGAAGGCACGGTCGTCAGCATGGAGATGATCAGCCAGCGCTCGATCCCCGAGCAGTTCGTCACCTCGTCGGTCGTGAAGCCCGACTCCGCCTCGTACATCGTGAACCAGAAGGTGCTGGTGCCGATTCAGGCAGGAGACCCGCTGCTGTGGAGCCAGTTCGAGACCACGAAGGCGGCCGAGCGGTTGTCGACGAAGATTCAGAAGCGCGCGCGCGCCGTCACCATCGAGACCAAGGGCGCGCAGTCGGTGGGCGGCTGGGTGCGGCCGAACGATCATGTCGACATCATCGGCACCTTCAAGGACCCGGTGACGGGAGAGCAGGTCGCCGTGACGCTCATGCAGAACGTCATCGTGCTCGCGACCGGGAAGATCACCGGCACCACGAACATCAACCTCGTGCCCGACGGCCAGCGTGAGTACGCGAACGTCTCGTTGCTGCTGCTGCCCGAAGAGGTCGAGGTGGCCGTGCTCGCCCAGGAGCTCGGCGCGCTGACGTTGACCCTGCGCAACGAAGAGGATCTCGACGTGATCGAAGAGCGCGGGCGCGCGACCATCAACACGCTGCTGTCGGGGGAGCGCACGAAGATTCTGCAGTCGAAGCGCTTCAACACGATTCAGGTGATCAGGGGCTCGTCGTCGACGGACAGCAGAACCGCGGCTCCGGCCGAGTGACGTTCAGTTCACGTACTTCGGCATCACGAAGTACAGGTCGACGTCCTCTTCGCACTCGACGCAGCGGCCGCGCGCGACCCGAAGGCCCAGCCGAGGCGTCTCTCCGAGCGACATCAGGCGGCCGCCGCAGGTGCACCGCGCGTTGGCGATGGCCTCGTCCATCTGTTTGCCTGACTTCAAGACGATCGGGTTGTCGGCAGAGAAGCCCGGTGTCGCAGCGCGCTCGGCTTTCGCGCGGCTCGACTTCACGGCAGACGTCACCTTGCGAAAGGTCCACACGGCGAGCGCGACCAGCAGGGCGAGCAGCAGCAGATCCACACGCGCGTCATCGCGACTTGTCGGCGCCGACGCAAGCTCACGCGGCTGACTTCGTTCCGCGCGTCGCCAGATGCAGTGCCCGGGGCCCGATCTTCGAGAGCGGCAACACCTCGCAGGCGGCGCCGCGTTTGAACGCCTCGCCCGGCATGCCCCACACCACGCTCGTCTCTTTGTCCTGCACGATGGTCGTCGCGCCTGACTGCTTCACCGTCAGCAACCCGGCTGCACCATCGGCGCCCATGCCCGTCAGCAACATCGCGACCGCGTTGTGCCCGACGTTCTTCGCCACCGACTCGAAGAGCACGTCGACCGAGGGGCGATGTCGATTCACCGGCTCGTCGTCGCCGATGGCGCAGAAGTACTTGAGGCCGCTGCGCTCGACGCGAAGGTGTTTGCCGCCGGGTGCGACGTACGCGTGGCCCGTGAGCAGCGGCGCGCCATCATTGGCCTCTCTGACGACCAGGTTGGTGTCACGATCGAGCCGCGCGGCGAACCGGCCCGAGAACATCTCGGGAATGTGCTGGGCGATGACGATGGCGGGCGCGTCGGGCGGCATCGTCGCGAGCACGTCGGCGATGGCCTCGGTGCCGCCAGTCGAGGCGCCGATGGCGATGACCCGGTCGGTCGTCTGCAGCGCCTTCACCTTCTCGAAGTTCGTGCGCGGCGTCTTGCTGGTGCGGGCGCTCACGTTCGCGGTCGCGGCGCTCTTCACCTTGGCGACCAGCTCTCCGGCGAGCGCGTGCAGGCCTGCGGACAAGTCGAGCGAGGGCTTGGTGACGAAGTCGACGGCGCCCGACTGCAGCGCGGCCATCGTCGCGTCGGCGCCCGCGGCGGTGAGCGACGACACCATCACCACCGGCATCGGCCGCAGCCGCATCAGGTTGTTGAGGAACGTCAGGCCGTCCATGCGCGGCATCTCGACGTCGAGCGTGAGCACGTCGGGGTTGAGCTTCTTGATGAGGTCTCTCGCCTCGAACGGATCGCGCGCCGTGCCCACCACTTCGATCTGTGGGTCCGTCGAGAGCACCTCGGTGAGCAGCTTTCGCACGAAGCCACTGTCGTCGACGATGAGCACGCGGCAGGTCATGAGAGTCCCCCTTCGGACACCCGCTGGAACGCCGTCTTCCCGATCGACGTCAGCTGGGTCTGATTGCCGAGCACCGCTTCGCTGTGGCCGAGCATCAACACGCCGCCGGGCTTGAGCTGCTGTGCGAGCCGGCGCACCGTCTTCACGCGGTTCTCGGGCGAGAAATAGATGAGCACGTTGCGGCAGAAGATGACGTCGAAGAGGCCCTTCATCGGCCAGGCGCCCAGCAGGTTGAGCTGACCGAAGTAGACCCGGGTGCGCAGGTCGTTGCGAACGCGCAGGTACTCGTGGCTGCGGTCGGGGTTGAAGCAGCTCGCCTGCAGCTCGGGCGCCACGGCCTTCACCTGGTCGACGGGGTACACGCCCTCCCTGGCCTTCGCGAGAATGTCGGCGTCGATGTCGGTCGCCAGCACCTTCCACGTCGGCGGCGCGTTGGGAGCGCCCTTGAGCGTCATCGCGATCGACCACGGCTCCTGGCCCGACGAGCACGCCGACGACCACACGGTGAAGGGCTCGTTCTTCTTCGCCCGGCCGGCGATGCCCTCGAGCAGCTGAAAGTGGTGCCGCTCGCGGAAGAAGTCGGTGACGTTGGTGGTGAGCGCGTTGACGAACTGCCCGCTCTCGCTCTCGTCGCGCTCCACGAGGTCGAGGTACGGGTCGAAGGCCACGAAGCCCAGCGACTTCACCCGCCGCATCAACCGCGCGACGACGAGCGATTGCCTGTTGTCGGCCAGCTCGATGCCGGCCTTCGAGCGAAGCAACCCGCGCACGCGCTCGAAGGCAGGCCCGTCGATGTCGAGCGGCTCAGAACTGTTCCCAGACATTCGGGTCGTCTCCCCGCGGAGCGGCCCGGGTCGGGGCCGGACGCTGTGCATGGCTGCTGGCCTCGCGCGCAGCACCGAGCGCTTCGATGACCTGGCTGGTCGCGGCCGCGTAGCCGTCTCCGTTGAGCAGCGCGAGCGCACGCGACTTGTCCTTCTTCGCGAGCGCCACCACCTCACCGGCCTTGCGGTGGAACGCCCGGTGCGCTTCGGCGAGCGCCGACACCTCGGGTGACGGGGCCTCGTTGGCGAGCCAGCGGCCCAGTGCGCACGTGTCGCTCCGCTCGGCGCTCGCAGGGTCGAAGTCGGTCGCGCCGTTCGAGAGCCACCGCGTCAGCTTGTTCTTCCAGTCGGAGTGGGCCAGCTGCACCGCGTCCCAGTCGAGGCCCTTCGAGTGGTGCGCGCCGGGCTTCGAGCGCTGCTGCGCCTTCTCGACCTCGAACGCCGGCTCGAACACCTTCCGCGGGTTGGCGTCGGTCGCCACCTTGAAGAAGGCGAACGTCTCGAGCACCGACCTGGCCTGCGAGCTCAAGGAGTCGGCGGCCGTGGCTGCCTCTTCGACGAGCGCCGCGTTCTGCTGCGTCATCTTGTCCATCGAGGTGACGGCCTGGTTGATCTGCCCGATGCCCGACGCCTGCTCGTCAGACGCGGTGCTGATCTCTCCGATGATGTCGCTCACCTTCTTCACCGCCAGGACGATCTCCTTGAGCGCGGTGCCGGAGTCGTTGACCAGCGAGGCTCCGTGGGCGGTGCGCTCCGAGCTCGTCTTGAGCAGCTCGGAGATCTCCTTCGCGGCGCCAGAGCTTCGCTGCGCCAGGTTGCGCACCTCGGCGGCGACGACGGCGAACCCGCGACCCTGATCACCAGCGCGCGCCGCTTCGACGGCGGCGTTGAGCGCGAGCATGTTCGTCTGGAAGGCGAGCTGCTCGATGACGCCGATGATGTCGCCCACCTTCTTCGACGAGTCGGTGACGGCGCGCATGGCCTCGACGGCGGCCGAGACGACGGTGCCTCCCTTCTCGGCGGCCTCCTTCGCGCTCGCGGCGAGCTGGTTGGCCTGCGTCGCGTTGCCCGCGTTCTGCTTCACCGTGCTGGTGAGCTCTTCGAGGCTCGAGGCCGTCTCCTCCAGCGCCGAGGCCTGCTCCTGCGTGCGCTGCGAGAGGTTGTTGTTGCCCTGCGCGATGTCGGTCGTCGCGGCGCCCATGGCGGCCAGCGCCGTCTGCGTCTTGGTGATGACGTTGCGCAGCGAGTCGGTGCTCGCGTTGAACGCGTCTCTGAGCTCGGCGAAAGCCCCCTCGTAGTCACCCTTCATGGTGGCGGTGAGATCGCCCTCGGCCATCGCGGCTGCGGCCGACTTCACCTCGACGATGGGCCGCGCCACGGCGTCGAGCAGGCCGTTCACCGAGTCAGCCAGGGTCTTGAGCGCGCCCGAGAGGCCCGTCGACGAGAGCCGCGCCGAGAGGTTTCCGCTCGAGGCCTGCTCCGCCACCGACTGTGTCGAGAGCACGAGCTGCTGCGTCGCCGTCACGTCGGTCGCGTACTTCACCACCTTCGAGAGGCGGCCCGCGGCGTCGGCGATCGGCGTGTACGCGGCCTGAATCCACACCTCTTTGCCGCCTTTGCCGATGCGCCTGTACAGGCCCGCGTCGATCTCTCCGCGGTTCAGCTTCTGCCAGAAGGCCACGTAGTCGTGGCTGTTGGCGTAGCTCGGCTCGCAGAAGATGCGGTGGTGCTGACCTTTGACCTCCTCGAGCGAGTACCCGAGGGTCTTGAGGAAGTTCTCGTTCGCCCACAGCACCTTGCCGTCGAGCGCGAACTCGATGGAGGCCTGGGTGCGATCGATGGCGGCCATCTTGCCGGCGTTCTCGGACGAGCGGTTCTGCGCGTCGGTGATGTCGATGGCGTACTTCACGACCTTCGTCACCTTGCCGTTGCCGTCGATGACCGGGTTGTACGAGGCCTGAATCCACACCTCTTTGTTGCCCTTGCCGATGCGGCGGAAGGTTCCAGCCTCGAACTCGCCGCGGTTCAGCTTCTGCCAGAACAGCGTGTACTCGGCGGTCGCGGTGTACGCGGGGTCGCAGAAGATGCGGTGGTGCTGGCCCTTCACCTCGTCGAGCGCGTAGCCGAGCGTCTTGAGGAAGTTCTCGTTGGCGTGCAGCACCTTGCCGTCGGGCGTGAACTCGATGACGGCCTGCACGCGATCGAGCGCGGCGAGCTTGCCCTGCGCCTCGACGGCCTGCTCGTGCTCGCGGCCCACGTCGCTGGCGACGACGACGTAGCCCTGCACCTTGCCCTTCGCTTCGAGCCGGCTCGCCGAACCCGAGAGCCACACGTGCTGGCCGTCGTGGCCGACGAAGAACGCCGGAGCGCCCTGGCCTTCGCTCACGCGCTTCCACCCTTCGGCGCCCATCAACTGCGGGGCCGCGGGCGCGTCATCGGAGAAGCCGGTCGCTGCGAAGAACGCGGGACTGCCACTGACGAACGCGCCCTGGGCATCGAAGCGCGCGATGAGGTGATGGCCACCGATGACGTCGAGGCTCAGCGGGCTGGGGCTGCTGCGGCGGCGGGTCGGAGTCTTCTTCTTCATGGGAGTCCTCTGTGTGGAACGTGTGAAGTGGTTTCAGTCCTGAGTCGAACCGAGGTCGGCAAAGAGCGCGTCGACATCGAGCAGCGTGATGAGGCCCTTCTCGGTGCGGGCGATGCCGCGGGCCCACGGCCGGTCGCCTCCCGTCAGCTGCGGCGCGGGCTGCACACCTTCGATGGTGAGCACCTCGCTCATCGCGTCGACGACGAGTCCAAGCGTGCGGTCGCGGCCCGAGGCGTTGACGCGAATGACGACGACGACGGTGAGCGGGCCGTACGCCAGGGCTTCGAAGCCGAGCCGCTCACGCAGATCGGCGATGGGCACGATCTCGCCGCGCAGGTTGATGACGCCCTTGAGCCAGTTCGGCGCCTGGGGAATCGGCGTGGGCTCGACCCAGCTCTGCAGCTCTCTGACGCGCAGAATCTCGGTGCCGAACTCCTGGCCGCGAACGAAGAAGGTGAGCAGCTGCTCGCGCTGGCCGGCGCTGGTGGTGGGTGACGGCGGTGCCGCGTTGATGGCAGGGGTCGACATGGGGCTCCTCACGCAGCGAGTTGTTCGGCGTCGTGCAGCGCGTTGGGTTCGAGAATGAGTGACACCGAGCCGTCACCGAGAATGGTGGCGCCCGCGAGGCCATCGACGGCGCCGTAGTTCGCCTCGAGCGACTTCACGACGACCTGCTGCTGGCTGAGCAGCTCGTTCACCAGCAGCCCGACGCGGCCGCGATCGGTCTCGACCACCACCATCAGACAGTGGCTGTTGTCTCCGGTGAGGCGCTCGAGGCGCGCGGGCAGGTCGACGACGGGAATGAGTTCGCCGCGCATGCGGTAGCCCTGGTTGTGGCCACACGGCTGCAGCAGCGACCAGTCGGGCTGAATCGACTCGACGATGGAGAGCAGGGGAATGACGTAGAGGCGGCGCCCGATGCGCACGAGCTGCCCCTCCATGATGGCGAGGGTGAGCGGCAGGCGCAGGGTGAACTTCGTGCCCTTCTTCGGCACCGAGGTGATGGTGATCTCACCACCCAGCGAGCGCACGTTCTGGCGCACCACGTCCATACCCACGCCGCGGCCCGAGACGTCGGTGACCTCCTTCGCCGTCGACAACCCGGGCAGGAAGATGAGCTGCGCGATGGCCGCCGGGGTGAGCTCGGCTTCGGGCTCGATGAGGCCCCGGTCTTTCGCCTTCGCGAGAATCGCCGCTTCGTCGAGGCCACGGCCGTCGTCCTGAATCTCGATGTAGACGTCCTTGCCGCGGGCGAACGACGAGATGCTCAGCGTTCCGGCTTCGGGTTTTCCCGCGGCGAGGCGATCGGCCGGCGCTTCGATGCCGTGGTCGACGCAGTTGCGCACGAGGTGCACCAGCGGGTCGCCCAGCTTCTCGACGACCGTCTTGTCGAGCTCGGTGCCGTCGCCAGTGACCTGCAGGTTCACGCGTTTGCCGAGCTGATCGCACAGCGCGTGCACGGTGCGCGGCAGCCGGCCGAAGACGATGGACAGCGGCTGACTGCGAAGCCGCATCACGCTCTCCTGCAGGTGCCGTGTGTTGCGGGCGAGCTGCGAGAGACCTTCGCTGATCTTCGCGATGCGGGCCTGCGCGAGCGGCCGCGCCGGGTCGACCTCTCCGAGCATCGACTGCGTGATGACGAGCTCGCCCACCATGTTCATCAGCTGATCGAGCTTGTCGACGGGCACCCGAATCGTCTGCGCCACGAAGTCGGGGGCAGGCGCTGACGGCGAAGCGCTCGGAACCGGAGCGGAGGCTGAAGGAGCCTCGACCACCGGCTGTTCGCGCGTGAGCGCCCAACCACCGTCAACCCAGTCGAAGAGCGCCTCGACGCGCTCCTTCGGCACCGAGCCGGGAACGCTGGCGGTCCACGACAGGTACGGGGTCAGCGGCTCGAAGGTGCCGAGCGTCGGTACGCGCGAGGTGTCGCAGGTGAGCTGCACGTCGCCGAGCTCGCGAAGCCCGGCGAGCAGCTTGATGGGATCAGGCCCGACCGCGAGCAGCCCCTGCGGTGGAGAGAACGTGAAGCGCCACGGTGGGCCGGCGACCTCGTCGAGGCGGGCGAGGGCGGCCTCGAGCTCGGCTCGCTCCTGCTGGAGCGGCACCTCGGGCGACTCCACCAGGCGCTTGAGCAGATCGACCCCGCGCAGCAGCACCGCCACCGCTTCGTGGTTGGGCTGGCGGTGACCCGAGCGCACCTGATCGAGGTACGACTCCATGCCGTGCGCGCTCTCGGTGACGGCCGAGAAGCCGAACGAGCCGGCGCTGCCCTTGATGGAGTGAATGGCGCGGAAGAGGCTGGCGATCTCGTCGGCGCTGAGCGCGCCCGCGTCCATCGCGAGCAGGTACTTCTCGGCGACGGTGAGGTTCTCACGCGCGTCTTCGAGGAACGTCTGCCGCAGGGCTTCCTGGGCGTCCGAGGGCGTGGAGTTCATGCGAGCAGGTTCTTGACGAGGGTGCGCAGCGCTTCGGCTTGAAACGGCTTCACCAGCCAGCCGGTCGCGCCCGCGGCTTTGGCCGACTGGCGCAGCGTCGGGTTCACTTCGGTCGTCAGCACCAGCACCGGCGTGAACTTGTTCTTCTCGCGGTAGCGCTTGATGAACTCGAGGCCGTTCAGCTTTGGCATGTTGAAGTCGGTGATGACGAGGTCGAAGGCCTGGCTCGCGACGAGCGTGAGCGCTTCTGCGCCGTCACAGGCTGCGGTGACGCCATGCCCATCGGTGCCGAGCGCCGTGCTGACGAGCGCACGAATCGACGGCGAGTCGTCGATCGCGAGAATACGAGCCATGTGGTGCTTCTCCCGTCTGTGTCTGACTGCCGTTACAGCTCGACGCCCAACGTGCGTGCTGCCGCCATGACTGCTGGTGAGCACTCGAGGCTCACGTGTGGGCGCCGCTGCAACACCAACAACAACTGCATGCCCGCCGTGTCGACGCGCTCCACCTTCGTCGCGTCGACCTCGATCGGTTCTCCGGCGTCGATGGATTGAACTCGCGAGACGAGCTCATCGAGGACGGCGGCCTGAAGTCGCTCGGGAAGTTCCAGTTTCACGGCTGCGACGCCTGTGCAGTGGGTATGCCGGACGGTCGTCAGGGTTCTGACGCTCCAAGTGTTCGGGAACTCTCCACTCGGCCTCAACGCTCGAGGGTGAGCGCGCTCCCCATCAGTCGAACCTCACCCACGATCGCCGGTGGCTCTCCGAGGGAGCGCCCGGTGGTTCCACTCTTGCTGGGAACGTCGGCCGTGCAGATCGCATCGACCATCGCAGCGAAGCTCGAAGGGGGCGATGGGCCTCCACGCACCATGTTGTGGCTCGTGGGCGCCGTCGCGAGGTGCGTGCACGGCTCCTTCACACGCGAGGCGGGAAAGGCGGCGTTGGTCGAAGTCCAGCCAGGCGCGCGTCCGATCTGGTTGAGCGAGTGGCCCGAGGGCGTCGTCGCCGAGGGCAGCGGCGTCACCTTCGCGTGCTGGCAGACGGGCGCTGCGCCGATGTCGGTCATCGACGAAGCGCTCGGCGTGGTGAGCACCGCGAAGGGCATGGCCGAGACCTCGGCCGTCGAGCTGACCCGCCGGCTGAGCGCGATGGAGGAGACGGCGCGCCGGCAGAGCGGTGCGGTGGGTGAGCTCGCCGAGGTCTTCAACCAGACGAGCCACGAGGCCACGCTGTCGACTTCGCTCTCGTCGCTGTTCGGCTCACTCAACGACCTGCGCTCGAACCTCGTCTCGGAGCAGCACAACCACCACTATCTCGTCGGTGAGGCCGCCGGCACGGTGACGCAGCTTGGGCAGCTGTCGGCCACCATCAGCCACTTCGCCACCGCGAGCCGCCTGGCCACCTTCAACGCCCGCCTCGAGGCCGCGCGCCTGGGTGAAGCGGGCTCGGGGTTTCTGTCGATCGCCGGAGCGCTCTTCGACCTCGCGCAGCAGGTGACCGCGGCGAGCGCCAACACCACCACGTTGACGCAGAAGCTGGCGAAGCTGTTGCCGCAGCTGTCCACCAGCAGCAAGCACGTGAAGGAGCAGCTCGACGCAGAGATGTCGTCGCTCGGGGTGCGGGTGACCGAGCTGAAGAGGCAGCTCGGCGACAGCGAACGCCTGGCACGCGGCAAGCTCGAGTCGGCGCGCCGTGACGGTGAGGCGCTGACGGGAGAGATGAACGCCGCGATGGCCGAGCTGCAGAGCACCGATCGCTTGAGTCAGCTGCTGAGCGCGATGCACGAGGCGTTCGTTCGTGCGCAGGCCGGGCAGGGCGCCGCGTTCAGCGAGTTCGAGGCGCGCAAGGACTCGCTCGTCAGCGAGCAAGTGCTGGCCAGCGCGGGGTCGATCGAGCTCTTCTGAGCCGTGCCGTTTTCGGCGCAGGAGGTCTCAGTCATGCCGCTGCTGGCTCTGGTGACGACGCTGGTGCTGCTGGACCTTCCTCCGCCGCCGGAGTGTTCGCGCGACAACCAGTGCGAGCTGACGACGTTCGCGGGCTGCTGTGGCGCGTGCTGCCCGAAGGTGCGCGCGATTCCGAAAGGCAAAGACGAACAGGCCGAGTGCAAGACGCTCAACTGCAAGCAACCCACCTGTGCCGGCGCGAAGTGCCAGAGCGCCGAGGTCTCGCAGTACGTCGCAGCCTGCGTGGCGCGGCAGTGCGAGGCCGTTCGAAAAGACGCCGAGTGTCGCGTCGCGGCCGACTGCGTGCTCGTCGAAGACGCCCCACCGAAGACGACGTGCACGAAGGACTCGTGTTGTTGCCCCGTGACGGTGGCGAAGCCGCGCACGGCACCCGTTCCAGCCACCGTTCCCGAGAACGCGCGTTGCGTCTCGTGCGTCGGCTCGCCGTTCAGCTACGCCAACTGCATCGAGGGCCGCTGTGAGGCCGAGGTCTGGAGGCCGAGGAAGCGCTGAGCCTGCGCGGGAGCAGAGGTGCTACGAAGACGAATGCCAAACACGCCCAAGCAGCAGCCCGCCGCGAAGAAGTCGAAGCCGAACCCGAAGGCGGTCGTCGCGAAGGCAGCGACCAACCCGTTCCTCGCGCTCCACCCCGCACGTACCGGACGCGCAGGCGCCGGGCTCTCTCGAGGGTCGAAACGCGGAACCCGCTGATCAGAAGCAGAGCTTGGTGCAGTTCGTCTTGCCGCTGCGCTGACACGACAGGCCCGAGAACGCGGGCTTGAGCGTCTCCCACGTGCCCATCGCAGGGTTCAGCTTCCACACGTCGTTGACCGTGCCGCAGTCGGAGCGCCCACCGAACAGCAACACGCCATGGGTGCCCGCAGGGACGAACACGACGCCTTCGCGCCGCTCGGGTGACATGAGATCGGCCGTCGTGAAGTTCGCCGGGAAGTCGCAGAAGCCGGCGCCGGCGGTGAGCAGGGTGTCTCCGGTGCGCAGGCGCTGCCACCGGTTCGCCGCGAGGTCGATGGCCCACAGATCGTTCGTCTCGCCCAGCGCACCGTCGTCGTGACCGCCGAAGACGATGATGCGATCACGATCGCCATCAGCCACCATCGCAGGACGAATGCGCGCCACCGGCGCGGTGCCCGTCAACGTCAGCGGTGCCCAGACCCGCGTCGCGAGATCGAACGTGTACACATCGTTGAAGAACGGACCGAGGAAGGCGTTCTCGTCACCGCCGCCGAACACCACGAGCCGGTTGCGCTTCGTGTCGAGCGCCATCGCGTGGAAGAGGCGAGCGGGAATCGTGCCCGACGTCGGCACCAGCTCGCTCCAGGTGTTGTTCGAGAACGTCAGCGCATACACCTTGCCGTTCGGAGCGAAGGTGCCTCCGTTGTTGCTCGTGTTGCCGCCGAAGATGATGAAGCGATCGCCCATCGGGTCGTAGACGCCGGCCGAGTTCGAGAGCGCGGGCGGGCGCGTGCCGAGGGTCTGCAGCTCCTGCCACGAGTGCCCGGGAGAACCCGCGACCCCGAACTGCAGCGCGTGCGTGTCGTTGTACGTCAGGTAGTTGCCGCTCGTGCCCATGCGCCAGCGACCGCCGAAGACGATCATTCGCCGGCGCATGCTGTCGTACGCGGTGGCGTGACGGTTGCGAGGTGACGGGCCCTGTTCGCCCGACAGCCGCCAGGTGTTGCAGGCCGGGTTGTAGAACCAGGTCTCTTCCGAGAAGCCCGGCATCGACTGGCAGTTCACCGCGACGCCGGGGTCACCGCCGAAGATGGCGAGCTCGCCCGACATCGGGTCGTAGACGCCGCCGAGATCGCTGCGGCCCGTGGGCGCGTCGGTCGAGGGCTGGCAGCTGCCCGCGTCCATCGTCGAGCCCGCGTCCATTCCGCCCGTGACGGCGCACACGCCAGCCATGCACGCCGAGGCGCACACCGCACACGTTCCGCCCTTCGCGCCACATGCCTCGTTCGCGGTGCCGATGCGGCAGACGCCAGTCGCGTCACAGCAGCCTTCGCAGGTCGACGCGCTGCACGGTGGGCGGGTGCCTCCGCAGGCGCTGACGGCGAGCGCGAGGGCCAGGAGGGTGGGGGCGGCGATCTTCATGTTGCTCTCTTCAAGGTCCAGCGGGGATGACGGTTCGGGAATCGGTTGCGGTGCGGCCGGCGCTGTCGGTGGCGATGAGCTCGATGACGGTGCTCTTTCCCCGCACCTGCGCGGGGTCGTCGACGAGGGCAGTCATCGCGTACCACTCCGAGTACGGGCCGTTCTTCACCAGGTTCACTTTGTAGTCGGTCGACGAGAGCTCGGCGCCCGCGAGCTTCACCTTCACGGTGAGCTTGAGCAGCATCGGGTCGAGTGGCGCTCGCGTGCGCGCGGCCGCCCAGACGTGAAAGCCACCCTGGGGCCCGGCGATGATGGTCACCGTCTGGCCATTGGTGAGGGCCGCGAACGACTGGGTGCCGGTGCCGAGCTCGAGCAGGGGCTGCTGCGTGCCCGCGTCCTGCACGATTCCCACGCCTGCGTCACCGTCGGGCATGAGGCCGCCGACTGGGCTGCACCCTGCCAACAGCGAGAGGACGGTCAGGCGGAGAAAGGACGACACCGTGACGTCCCCTAGCGCCCGTCAGCACCCAAGGCAATTCGTGCAACCGCTTGAATCCCATTGGTTCGCGGAGCGGCGTTAACGGAATTCCGGGTGGTGGCTCCTCTCTGCAGACCCACTTTTTCGAGGCCCCCATGCTCAAAGGAAAGACCCCGCTCTTCGTCGCGCTCGCGCTCGGCCTCATCGCCGGCGTCATCGCGTTCTCGGCGGTGAAGAAGAAGGAGATGGACGTTCGCCGCGGCTGGAACCTGGTGCCCGTCGTCGTCGCGGCCACTGACCTGAGCGAGGGCTCGGTGGTGACGATGGAGATGGTGAGCCAGCGCTCGATTCCCGAGCAGTTCGTCACGTCTTCGGTCGTGAAGCCGGACTCGGCCTCGTACATCGTCAACCAGAAGGTGCTCGTGCCCGTGCAGGCGGGCGACCCGCTGCTGTGGAGCCAGTTCGAGACGACGAAGGCCGCCGAGCGGCTGTCGACGAAGGTGCAGAAGAAGGCGCGCGCCATCACCATCGAGGCGAAGGGAGCGCAGTCGGTCGGTGGCTGGGTGCGGCCGAACGATCACGTCGACATCGTCGGCACCTTCAAGGATCCCGGCACGGGTGAGCAGGTCGCGCTGACGCTCATGCAGAACGTCGTCGTGCTCGCGACGGGGAAGATCACCGGCACGACCAACGTGAACCTCGTGCCCGAGGGACAGCGCGAATACGCGAACGTCTCGCTGCTGGTGATCCCCGAAGAGGTCGAGATTCTCGTGCTCGCGCAGGAGCTGGGCGCGCTCACGCTCTCGCTCCGCAACGAAGACGACATCGACATCGGCACCGAGCGAAACCACTACACGTCGATTCGCACGCTCTTCGACGGAGAGCGCATCGCCGCGGTGCAGCGCCTGCGGCAGCAGCGGATCACCTTCATTCGCAACTCCACCGTCACTGAGGAGACGGTTCGATGATGGCCGTGCTCGTCGCCCTGCTCACCGCGAGCTCGACGTTCGCCGCGGTCTGGCCGCTCATGCGTGAAGCGCCGGCCTCGGCCGCCCTGACGCGTGCGTGTCGCCGCATCACCATCATCAAGGTGTTGCCCCCGCGCGGCACCGTTCAGCAGGGCTGCTCATCAGCGCGCAAGCGTGCCTGTGTGCGACGCCGATACTGGTGAGCGGCTCTCAGAACGCCGCACCCACTCGCAGACCGAGATCGAGCTGCGGCCGAACCCGGAACGCTCTCGGCGTGGGGCCCCTGTCAGGTGCGCAGTTGAAACAAGCGGCCGCTCCAGCTCCCGCCGCCAGACCCAGGTAGAGCCGATTCCAGACGAGAACGTCGAAGCCCACCGAGAGCCCGCCACCGAGGTCCCAGTCGAGCCCGTTCGGGAAGGGCTCAGGCGAGCAGGTGTCGTCGAAGCGCTCGCTGTTGAGCAGCCCCTCCATCCACTGCACGCGAAAGCTCACCTTCGGGAGCACGAAGAAGCCGTTCGCGAAGGGCCTGAGCGTGGTGCCGACGGCGCCCCAGCCGATGACGCCCGCGCTCGCGCAGAACGTGTCGGTCGGGTAGCCCATCACCGCCGCCTCGAAGGTCATCGCCACGTACTTCGTCAGCTCGACGCTGGCGCCGAGACCCACGCCCGGACGAGGAGGAGTCCAGGTGAAGCCCATGATCGTGGGTGACAGGTTCACCCACGCACGAACGGTGCGCTCCGCCCTGGTTTCAGGGGCCGCCGACAACGCGACCGTCATCGCCAGGGTGAGCATCAGGTGCCCCATGTCAGGGCAGCGGCTGGACCTGGCCGCGGATCTCACCGGAGGGGAACGATGACGACCGCACGACGCCGTAGGTCCGCCCCGTGAGGAGCAGGTCCACGAGCGCCGGCTGGATGATCGAATCGTCGCTGAAGAGCAGCCCTCCATCGGCCATCGCCTGACGATCGATGGGCACCAGCGCCGTGCCGTTCTGGCCCCCGTCGCCCGCGAAGAGCGTCGCGCCCGTGGGCACGAGGCCGGCGTAGAAGCCAGCGCACCGCAGGACTCCCGCGTCGGCGTTCAGCATGTATTGGAGCCCGCCATACGCCTGCGTCGTGACCGGCGGCACGACCTGCGCTCCGGTCATCGTCGCCGTGAGGGCCTGCTCTCCCACACGCAGCAGGGGCCCACGAATCTCGCCGTTGGCGAACGCGCTGGTGTGAACGTTCACGTACATGCGCCCGCTCCGAATCGCGTTTGCTTGCGCGACGGTGGTGGTCGCCGTGCCGGTGATGGGGGAGGTGGCGCTGGGGAAGGCGATGGAGACCGGACCCACTTCGGTCGCGATGCCCAGGTGAAGGTGCGCGCCCGTTGGGGCCGCGAGCGAATGGGTGACTCGGTAGACGATGAGCGTGTTCGAGGGGTCGACGACGACTGTCGCGAAGCCCGTCGCGGTGGACCCGTTGGGTGGGACCTCGCTCGTGCCCTTGAGCTCGGCGACGAAGGTGCTGCCGACGCCGCCATCCGGAAGCGTGAGGGGGCCACCTGCAGAACCACCGGCGGATGCGGAGCCGCCTGCCGAAGCAGTGCCGCCCGCCGAAGCAGTGCCGCCCGCTGACGCAGTGCCGCCCGCTGAGGCAGTGCCGCCCGCCGAAGCAGTGCCTCCCGCCGACGCAGTGCCACCCGCCGACGCAGTGCCGCCCGCGGACGCAGTGCCACCCGCCGACGCAGTGCCGCCCGCGGAAGCAGTGCCACCCGCGGAAGCAGTGCCACCCGCGGAAGCCGTGCCGCCCGCCGACGCCGTGCCTCCCGCTGACGCCGTGCCTCCCGCTGACGCCGTGCCTCCCGCTGAAGCCGTGCCTCCCGCTGAAGCCGTGCCTCCCGCCGAAGCAGTTCCGCCGGCTGACGCAGTGCCACCCGCCGAAACACCCGCGTCAGTGCTGGGCATCGAACCGCATGCAGATGCGACACACACGATCGCCGCCAAGAGTCTCTTGTTCATGGAACGCGCGACTCTGGCAGACCGTCAGTGGCCTGTGGACTCGAAGAGCCTCGGAATCGCCACCCGAACCTGCGCGAACCACTTCGGAGACTTCGAGCGCAGCTTGCCGTCCTTCGACAGCTTCACCACCAGCACGCCGGCTTCGTACGAGAGCACTCGGTGGTACTCCTTCTCGCCGAACGCCGTCACCTGCAGCCAGGGCTCGCCCTTCGAGACGAACACCTGTGTCTTCGAGCTGGGCGGTGTCTGGAAGTTCGTGTGCGTCACCTTCGGCTCGGCCACCGTGCCCTGGAGCTGAAACGAGAGATCTCCCTCGACCGTCGTGCGCGTGAAGCCGAGGTTCTCGAGCGTCTCGGACGGGCACGCGTAGTTCTTCTCGAACGACCCGTACGAACAGGCCTCGACGAAATCCATCGTGAGCAGGTCCTTCTCGAGTGCCTTCACGTCGACGGTGCCCGCCTTTGCCGCCTCCAGCACCTCGCGCGAGCGCACCCCCTTCTTCAACGCCTCGCTGACCGTCGTCTTGAAGACTGTCAGGTCGGGCTGACGCTCCACCGGCACCTGCGCCACCGCAACAGACGCGAAAAGACAGAGCAACGTTGGCATGCGACCAATCGTTAGCACGAGCGAGGGTTTGCCGAGATCAAGGACATCGGGCGTGGGAGCGGACACACTCGGGTCTCCTGCTCCGAGGTGACCCGTGAAGCGATTGGCGACGTGTCTGGTTCTGCTGCTCGCGGTGGGGTCACGCGCCGATGACAAGCCGATCACGCTCAACGGAGACAAGTCGAAGGTGACGGTCACCTTCGAGGCCGCTCCGAACCGCGGCGAGCGCGTCTACAAGACCTACTGTCACCACTGCCATGGCGACACCGGTGACGGCAGCGGCCACATCGGCAAAGGCCTCGTCATCAAGCCGGTCGATCTCACGATTCCCGACGGCGCCGCCCGCTTCACGGCCCAGAACATCGCTCACATCGTTCGTGAGGGCTCGGGCAAGCCTGGCGCCGCGATGATTCCGTGGAAGACCGTGCTGCCCGAAGAGGCCATCAAAGACGTGGCCGCCTACACGGCTGATCTTGCGGCGCGCGGCCGTGCCAAACGCCTCGCGAAGTAGCCCGTTGCGCAGCACGTCACCTTCGGGTGTTCCACTGCAGGCCACTCGACAAAGGGCCCATTTGTGCGCTCAATGCGCATGTTCGTCTTTCCCGAAGGGAGCATGACCCATGGCGCAGCCGCTGAAGCACTCCGTGAAGCTCGAGCAGCAGGACTCGGGCCTGGCATTTCTGAACATTCGCCTCGAAGGTGATCTCACCGCTGCGGCGGCGAACCCCATCACCGCCGACGTGCAGGGCCAGGTGGAGCGTCTCTCGGGGCGTCCCTTCGGGTTGCTCTTCGATCTGCGCAACGTCACCTCGTGCGACGACGGCGGCGCGGGCGCGATGCAGAAGATCGAGATGAGCGCGGCCGACAAGGGCCTCGAGGTCGTCGCCCATCTGGTGAAGCAGAAGGAGCTCGTCACCGAGGCCACCAAGGCCACGAAGGAAGTCGGCGCCGAGAAGCTCTACGGCACGTTCGACGACGAGTCCGCTGCCCGCCGCTTCGCCAGCGGCCAGGCCTCCTGAGTTTTCAAAGCCCTCTTTCTCGAGAAAAAACACGACCATGAAAGTCAACCGCAACCAGACGAACACCGTCGGCAACACGCCCGCGCCCGCGCCTGCGAAGACGCCCGAGAAGCCCGCCTCGACCCAGGCTCCTGCGGCCCAGGGCTGGAACGCCACCGGCGGCGCGAAGCCGAAGGGTGAAGTCACCGCGCCGACCGCACAGCACGGCAACCCGGTGAACGACGCCGTCGCCACGCTGACGAAGGCGATGAAGGGCATGGGCACCGACGAAGCCTCCGTGCTCAAGACGCTCGAGAACCAGCCGCCCGCGTTCGTCGCGTCGCTGGCCAAGGCCTACGAGGCCCAGACCGGCCAGAGCCTGCGCAAGGCGCTCAACTCGGAGCTGTCCGGTGGCGATCTTCGCCGCGCCCTCGCGACCCTCGACGCGTCGCTCGTGAAGCCGGGCGGTGGGCCGACGAGCGGCATCGCCGAGAAGGTCAACGTGCTCCGCAACCAGGGCACCATCTCGGAGTCGGAGCTGGTCAACACCTACAAGGCCACGACCAACAACAAGATCGAGCTGCTCATTCAGGGTGACACGGCGTTCCCCAAGGTCTTCGAGGCCATCGACGGCGCCAAAGATCACATTCACATGAGCTACTACATCTTCAACGACGACAAGCTGGGCAACCAGATGGTCGACAAGCTCATCGCGGCGAAGGAGCGCGGCGTCGACGTGAAGGTGATGATGGACGGCATCGGCTCGCAGCTCATGAACCCGATGTCAGGCTCGAACAAGCTGCTCAAGAAGCTGCAGGACGCCGGCATCGAGACGCGCTCGAACCACGTGGTCGACGTCACCCGTGACAGCCAGATCATGAACCACCCCGACCATCGCAAGATCGTCGTGGTCGACGGCAAGACGGGCTTCACCGGCGGCATGAACGTCGGCGAGCACTACCTCAACGAGTACCACGACGTGATGGTGAAGGCCGAAGGCGACGTCGTGAAGCAGATGCAGAGCGAGTGGATGAACGCGTGGATGCACCTCGGCGGAAAGATCGAGGGCGACGACGCCACCGTGAAGGCCCGCTACTTCCCCGAGTACAAGCCGGGCGAGGCGCCGGGAAACCAGAAGATCACCACCGTGCAGCACATTCCCGGTGAGAACCGCGCGATCATGCAGACGTACCTCGATCGCATCAACACCGCGACGAAGAGCATTCACATCGAGAACCCGTACTGCACGAACCCCGACATTCAGAACGCGCTCATCGCGGCGGCCAAGCGTGGCGTCGACGTGCACGTGATTCTGCCCGGCGAGTCCGACCACGGCTTCAGCCACATGGCCGCGCGCCAGAAGTACCCCGAGATGCTGAAGGCCGGCGTGAAGATCTACGAGTACCCGGGCTTCAACCACGACAAGGTGATGGTGACCGACGGCAAGTTCACCACCACGGGCTCGTCGAACCTCGACGACGTCGCGCTGTACCATGTGTACGAGATGAACGTGAACGTGGAGGACGAGAAGTTCGCCAAGGACACGCTCGATCGGCTCTTCACGCCCGACATCGCGAAGTCGAAGCCGATGAAGGTCGAAGACATCTCGAAGATGCAGATCATCACCGGCAAGTTCTGGAACCTGTTCTCGCACTTCATCTGACCCAGCACGTGAGGCGGTCGCGAGACCGACAACGAGCGGCGGTGCTGACCTCATCGGTTGGCGCCGCCGTCGTCGTTTCGGGCTCAGGGGAGTAAAGAGGCGGCCATGGCCACCCGTCGTGAAGTCCTCGTCGCCGGCGCATCGCTCGTCGCCGTGCAAGCCTGCCCACCCGTCACCTCCACGCCTGACGCAGGCCCGCGCACGCTCGACCCGCAGCCGTTCGACAACGCGATGCGCGTGACGGTGCCGCCGTCGACGTTGAGCGAAGGCTCGTTTCCCCAGACCGTGAGCGCGGGCGCGATGGCGAAAGACTCCGCCCTGCTGTGGACGCGCGCTGAGGGGCTCACGAAGGTGAAGCTGCGCGTCTGGCGCGACGTGGGCAGCGAGACCGAAGTGGCGCTCGTGTCGGAGACGACGGCCGACGTGCCCGACCACGGCAACGTGAAGCTGCGCGCGACGGGGCTCGCTCCGGCGACCTGGTACTCGTACGCGTTCTTCTCGGAAGACCTCTCGAAGCGCTCGCAGCTTGGCCGCGTGCGCACCGCGTTCCCCGATGACTGGAAAGAGCCGCTCACCGTCGGCGCCACGAGCTGCGCGTCGTATCGCTACCGCCCCTTCAAGCCGCTCGAGACGCTCGCGAAGCAACCGATGGACCTGTGGCTGCACCTCGGAGACGTCTCGTACAACGACGGCGCGACCGACCTCGCGACCTTTCGCCAGAAGTGGCGCGAGCAGCTCGCCGACCCCGGCTACCGCGCGCTGATGCCGAGCGCTGGCGGCTACTTCACCTGGGACGATCACGAGTTCGCCAACAACATCGACGTCGAGCGTGAGGGCCTCGGCAGCGGCCTCGTGGTGGGCGCGATGACCAGCTTCAAAGAGACGCTCCCCATCGAAGCCTCAGACCTCTGGCGCTCGTACCGATGGGGCCTCACGGCCGAGTTCTTCGTGCTCGACCTGCGCACCGAGCGCAAAGGCAGCACGCGCACCACACCGCAGGAGCAGTTCGTCTCGCCCGCGCAGCTCGAGTGGCTCAAGGCCGGCCTCGAGAAGAGCCCGTGTCACTTCAAGGTGGTGCTGACGTCGGTGCCCATCGCGAACTTCCCCGAGGCGTCGTGGCCGTCGCGCAACGACCGCTGGCAGGGCTGGCAGCTGCAGCGCGAGCAGCTGTTGTCGTTCATCGACAGCAAAGGCATCGAGAACGTCTGGTACCTGAGCGGTGACATTCACGTCGGCACGATTCATCGCGTCGAGGCGATGGGCGCGCGGCGGAAGTTCTTCGAGGTGTGCGTCGGCCCGGCGGGCAACGTGAACCCCATCACCATCGTCCTCGAGCCCGGCAACGAGGCGAACCGCGGCGACTTCTTTCCCACCTCGCAGTTCCTCTACGCGTCGGGCGCGTTCCAGGCGACGACGCTCACCTTCGACCCGAACGCGAACACCGTGCGAGTCGTCTTCCTCGACCCGAAGCAGGGCGACGCGAAGACGTGCGACCAGACGCTGACCTTCGGCCAGGGAGCCTGAACATGACGACCCGACGAGACCTGCTGCGCCTTGGGGCGACCGCGCTGCTCGCGCCTTCGTGTGTGACGACGAGGCCCACGAGAGTCGTGGCGGATTCTGCGCGCACGGCGGCGTGGAATCAGGCGCTCACGGCGAAGGCCGAAGAGGTGTCGTTGGCGATCGCTGCGTCGAGCGTCGAGGGCGTGATTCCCGACGCCCTGCGCGGCACGCGGGCGCTGTGGAATGGCCCGGCGATGTTGAAGCTCGGCGGGCGGCTCGCGCACCCCTTCGATGGCCACGGCTACGTGCGCGACTTCGCGTTTGAGTCTGATGGTGGCGTTCGGTTCACGACCCGCTTCGTCGACACGGTGGCGTACCGCGCCGAAAAGGCCGCGGGTCACCTCGTGCACCGCGGCATCATGACGCTGCCGTTCGACCCGTCTGAGGACGGCGGCTCGGCGAAGAACCGTGAAGCGCCGCAGGTGAAGAACGTGGCGAACACCACGCTCACGCCCTTCGGCGGAAAGCTGCTCGCCGGCTGGGAAGGTGGCGCGCCGCACGTGCTCGAGCCTTCGACGCTCGCAACCGTGGGGCCCGAGACGTTCGGCGTGCTGCAGGAGAACGAGGCCTTCCTCGCGCACACGCGGCTCGACAAGCGGCGCAACGTGATGGTGGGCGTGTCTCCCAGACCGGGCCGCACCAGCTCGCTCGTCTTCCGCGAGATCGGCCCCGACTTCGTGCAGCGCACGGCGGTCGAAGTGCCGATGGAGGTCGCGTCGTTCGTGCACGACTTCGTCATCACCGACCGGTTCTACGTGCTCGCGCTCAACCCGCTCTCGGTGAACGTGCTCACGTACTTCTCGATGACCCGCGGCAACGCGACGCTGATGGACATGTTGTCGACCGCTCAGGACAAGGCGCGCGCCATCGTGCTGGTTCGCCGGCCGGCCGCTGACGCTCGCGGTGTGACGACCGGCGAGGCGATTCTGGTGGCGACGCAGGCTCCGGTGTTCGCGGTGCACTACGGGCAGGCCTACGACGACGGCGAGTCGGTGGTGCTCGACGTCTGCGCGTTCGAAGACTTCACCTTCGGTCAGGAGTTCGGCTTCACGGGCCAGAACGGCCCCCTCGACCCGACGCTGCCAGATGAGCGCAAGCCCCAACGGCTGCTTCGGCTCACGCTCGACCCGAAGGCGCGCACGTCGACGGCGAAGCAGCTGTCCGTGCATGGCGTCGACTTTCCCCGCGTGCACCCCGACTTCGATGGGCTGAAGGCGCCGTTCATGGTGGCCGCGACGCGGGCCGATCTCGCGCACTCGGATCCCTTCGACTCGGTGATGAGCCTCGACCTCGACGATCTCGAGCGCCCCGAGCAGGTGTGGACGACGAAGGGCGACACGTTCGTGGGAGAGCCGATCTTCGTGCCGACTCCTGGCGCGGGGCCGAAGGACGGGCATCTCATTTGCTGCGTCGCCGATCCTGCGCGCGCGAAGACGCACCTGCTCATCTTCAACCCGCATGACCTGGCGAAGGGTCCCCTCGCGCGCGTCGAAGTGCCGCTGCAGCCGTACGCGTTTCACGGTGTCTCGCTCGGAGCCTGAGTGAAGAACACGCGGGAGACGCCAGTTCGGGTGGGCATCATGGAGCGCAAACGCCCCGAGCTCGTCACCATGCTGCCGATTCGGCACCTGAGCCTGTTCGAGCGGTTGCTCCGCGCGGGCAAGCGCAGCCTCATCGTGATGGGCACGCTGCTGATGCTGGGGAACGCGGCCGTCCTCATGATTCCGATTCCGCACTTTCACCTGTGCCTGTTTCCGCTCGCGTTCGTGCTGGGGCCGATCATCGCGATCATGTCGTGGCGAGACCGCGTGCTGTGCTCGCAGACCGATCTGCCGTGCCCGCGCTGTCAGAAGACCGTGACGATTCCCGAAGGCATCGGCGGCTGGCCGGCGCGGTTCAACTGCGACTCGTGTGCGGCGATGGTCGAACTCAACGAGGCGTAGCGACCATGATCTTCTTCGACGTCGCAGCGCGCATCCTCCACGCCGCGGGCGGTTCCCCGAGCGTCATCACTTCCATCGAGCCTGCGTGGGCCCAGCTTGGCGCTCTGCTCGATGTTCCAAAGCCGAAGCGCTCCGCGTGCCTGGCCCTGACAGATGGGTTCGTGCATCTCTTCGAACAGACGATGTTGCTGGTCGACGCCGAGCAACGACCGCCGACGGTGGAGAAGTACAAGACGTTCGGTGAACCGGTGGCGGGAGGGCGGAGCGCGTACACGCCCGAAAGCCAGGGCACCCTCTACGTACTCCCATCGGGACAGACGCCCCTGGTCACCAGCGGAGTCTTTGTCACCGCGGGAACCGCGCTCACGACGGGGGTGCTCAGCGCGCATGACGTCCTCGCTGTCCTCGGAGAAGGCGTGGTGCGCACCATGCTGAAACGGCAGCTTCAACCGCTCGCTCCCGCGCTCGACGACGCGGCTTTCGAGCTGATGCTGGCCCCGATGTTCGCGTGCGTCGAGATCGCTGAAGTCGGTGACAGCGCTCTCTCCCCAGGCGCGATCATCACCGCCGATTCGTTCTTCGCGGCTAACGACACGCTCATGGCCGAGGAGAGACGGCCCGCCATCGCTCGGCAGGTCTTGCTTGGTTACACCGAGCTGGCCGCGCGCCTGTCGCTCAGCGTCGCGTGACGTTCTGCAGCTCCCGCAACCGGCGATCGAGAAAGCGCAATCGTCACGATCATGCAGACCGAGCTGCCGTGCCCGCGATGTCAGAACAACGTGACGATTCCAGACGGCATTGGCGGCTGGCCAGCGCGCTTCAACTGCGACTCGTGCGCGGCGATGGTCGAGCTCAACGAGCGTGACGAGCGTGCAGATGCACCCTGGTGTGCAACGGGTTGCACATGGCTTCGTGTCTGACTGTCGAACCTGCCGAACTCAGGCGCCTCGGCGCAGGCCGACGGTTTGCTCAGTGGCCGCCCATGCGCATCGGTCTCCTCGTCGTCTCCTGTGCCGTCTTGTCCCTCGCCTGTGGCGCGCCCCTGGAGCGCACGGGCCCCATCCGCGCGAGCGTCGACCTGGTCGTCTCCGACGGCGAGCTGGGCTCGGCCCAGGTCAGGCTGACCCACCTTGGCGCTGACTGCCCGGCGTTCGCCGTGGGCGGTTCCGTCAACGGGTCGCCCCTCACCGAGCTCGATTCGGGCGGAACGATGCTCACCACCACCAACCTCGTCTCTCCCGAGACGCGTTGCCAGCCGGCGAGGTATCAGACCCTCTTCGTCGAGCAGGCAGCTCCGACGCGCGACGAGGTGGTGGCCTTCGACTTCGGGTCGCAGGGCTTTGGCATCGAGAGCGCGAAGGCATTGGCGGGGCGGGCGTCGGTTCGTTCGGCCACGGTGCGCCGTGGGGAGCCGCTCGTCGTCACGCTCCCCCCGGTGCCTGGTCTGACCTCACGGCAGGTGGCGCCTCCGAAGGTCTGGCTGACCGACGAGACGCGAGCGCCGACGCCCGCCGAAGAGGCTTCGGTGTCGTCGAACTGGGACGAGCGCCCGCTCGACGCGACCATGCTCTCGATCTCGACGGCTGGCCTCGCGCCGGGCTCGTGGTCGCTGGAGCTCGAGGTCGTGCTGCAGCTCGCTCCGGAGCGCTGCGATGGGTTCGCGGAGTGCGAGCTGAGGCTCGAGCGCGGTGAAGTGATCACCTTCGTCGTCACGCCCTGAGCTGTTGCAGCTCACGCAGGCGGCGCTCGAGAAAGCGCACCTCAGCCTCCGCTCTGCGTCGAACGGCATCGAGCGCCGCCTTCTTTGCGACCGTCGTGAGCCATGAACTCCCTTCACGCACGCATCGCCCGTGACGAATCGACACTGCTTTTCCAGCGCCTTTTTCCGTCTACCTTCCCGCTCCGTGAATCGCACCGAGTTCAAGGCGTTCGAGGCGGAGTGTGTGCGGCTCGTCAGCGGCAACGCGACGGCGACGGCGTTGACGAAGGCGTTCTCGACGCTGGCGAAGCTGAGCCCTGAGGAGAAGATCTCTGCGGTGCTGCACTTCGTCGACCGCGATCCGGTGATTCGAAAGACCCGGAGCAACGGCGACTGGCTCGCCTGGTACTTCGTGCACGGCGCGGTGCGTGGAGCCCAGGTGCTGCCGTGGACGCGCGAGACCATCGTTCACGTGCTCGAGGGCGTGGTGAAGGAGTGCATGGTGTTGCCGCCGGAGTTCGTGGCGCGCGCCCTGGGGCAGTTCGTCAAGGCGAATGGGAAACCCGACGCCGCTTTGGCAAAGCTGATCGGCCGGGCGGCGAACTCGATGTGGCCGCGGGGATCGACCGAAGGCGTGAACTTCAAGAAGGCCGCCGCGAAGCTGCGCAGCCTCGTCTGAGTTCCGAGTCTGGCGAGCGTGGGTCGCCGAGAATCACCTCGTCTTCAGAGGGAAACGGCCCCTTCGGAAACCCGAGGGTGAGCGCGTGGCCGCGTGCGGTAGACCGCCTCGCATGCGTACCTGGTGGCTTCTCGTCTTCGCACTGCTCGGCTGCCCGAAAGAGGCGCCGACGTCGGTTCGCCTGACCGGAGATGGCTTCACGGTCGACGTGGTGGCGGCTCCGTTTTCACTGAAGGTCATCGGCGCTGACGGCGTCGCCCGCCTCGAGACGAAGCACGGCCCGCGCGTCACCCTCGACACCTTCGTCATCGAGTCGCAGCTGGTGCCCGGGTGGGACGGCTACCGCGCTCGTGAACGGCCGTGGCGCACGTTCGACACCGGCGTCATCGAAACGAGCGACTCGAAGTCGGTGACGATGAGCTTCAAAGACGGGCTCGGCTCGGTCTCGCTCGTGCTGAAGGTCGACGGGTCTCGAGTTCGATGGGAGCAACGCTCGAACGACGGAAAGAACAGCAACACCTCGGGGCTCGCGTTCGTGATTCCCGAGGGCGCGCACTACTTCGGCATGGGCCAGCGCACGGCGACGTTCGATCACCTCGGGTACTCGCTCTATTCGTGGCCGGAGGAGGGTGGACTCGGCGCGGGTGAAGACGCAGGCGTCTCCGACACGAACCCGTACCCGAACGGTCCGTCGATGACGTACTTCCCGGTGCCGTTCTTCCACTCCACACACGGCGTCTCGGTGTGGCTCGACAGCGACTTCCGCAACACGGTGCACTTCGGCAACGTGCCTGACGAGCCTGGCACGGTGCGCCTCGTCGCGAACGAGACCTCACTCGCGGTGACGTTCTACGTGCGCGACCGGCCGCTCGACGCCATCGACGATTTCACGGCCGACACCGGTCGACCGCTGATTCCTCCCGATTGGGCCTACGGGCCACGCCGGCGCATCAACCGCGGTGCGAAGGTCGAAGGCGTCTTCGAGTGGCAGTTGATGCGAGACCGCAAGCTGCCCATCACGACGGTCGACGACGCGATGCACGTGCTGCCGTCGGGTTCCCACAAGGGCATCGAGCCCGAGCTGCGCGCGTGGACGACCGAGCTGCACGCGAAGGGCTTCAAGGTGATGGCGTACAACAACCCGTACGTCTCGGCGTCTGCACGCGGGAGCGCCGACGACTACGGCTTCGGTGCCGACGCCGGCTTCTTCGAGCAGCAACCCGATGGTGGCACCGCGACGACGTTCTTCCTCTCGGGCGGCGCGCAGACGGTGTCGACGGTCGACCTGACGAACCCGCAGGCAGTGGCGTGGTTTCAATCGCTGCTCGGGCGCTCCATCGACCTTGGCTACGACGGGTGGATGCACGACTTCGGTGAGTACGTCGCGCGCAGCTCGCGCTTCTTCGATGGGAGCACCGGCGAGTCGATGCACAACCGCTTCTCGGTGCTGTCGACGAAGGCGGCCTACGACCTGCTGAAGGACACGAACCGCATGTGCTTCGTGCGCTCTGGCTACACGGGCAGTCAGGCGTACGCATACGAGGTGTGGGGCGGCGATCCCGAAGCCTCGTTCGACGAGACGGTCGGGCTTCCCGCGATGCTGCGCGGCGGGCTCAACCTCTCGATGGTCGGCGTGCCGTACTGGGGCACCGATATTGGCGGGTACAAGTGTCTGACCTCGGCGCCGCACGACAAAGAGATGCTCGCGCGTTGGTACCAGATGAGCGTGATGAGCCCGATGATGCACGAGGAGGACGCGTGCTCGAACCCCGTCGGCGGTGATCGCATGAAGGCCACCATCTGGGACGATGTCGAGTCGCAGGAGATCTATCGAACGGCGGCGGGGCTCCACACGCGCCTGGCGCCGTACTTCCGCGCGCTGGCTCGTGATGCGCACGTGACCGGAGCGCCCATCACGCGCTCGCCGGTGCTGCTGTTTCCGTCACTCGCCGATGCGTGGAAGGCCGATGACGTCTTCTTCGTGGGGCCGTCGTTGTACGCAGCCCCGGTCGTGCGTCGCGGTGTGCGGACGCGTCGCGCGTGGTTGCCGCCAGGACGGTTCGTCGAGTGGAGCGAAGGCTCCGTTCACGCTGGCCCCGGCTTCGTCGAGGTGCCTGCGCCACTGGGCCGGCTGCCGTTGTTCGTCGTCGAGAATCAGCTGGTGCCGTTGCTCGATGCGGAAGTGCAGACGCTCGCTCCATCGACGGTGCCGGGAATCGTCACCGAGGCTTCACGCGCCGACGTGCTCGATGTCGTCGCGGCGCTCGGGCCGGGTGGAAGCGCGTCGATGACGCTGGCCGATGGGACGACGCTCGAGGCGAAGCGGCTGGCGACTCCGGTGTCGACGACGTGTGCGAGTTGCTCGGTCGAGACGTTCGGTGGCGTGCGCCGGGTTCGCGTGAGCGGCGTGCGCGCCTTCGATGACGTCGAGGTGTCGTCGGGCGGTTCGCGTCAGGTTCGCTGGCAGATCCTCGAGCTTCCGTGATGTGACGCGCTTCATGACGACGCCAGGCCCAGTCGCGAAGCGTGCCGTGCTCCTCTGGGCGATCGTCGTGACGTTCGTCCTGGTCGCGTTGTTGGGAGTCGGGGCCGTGTTCATCGGAGGCAGCAAGACACGCAACCTGTTTGGCGCCTCAGCCGACGCGCTCGCGGGACCGGACCACGTGCCCGACGCCGGGTCTGAACTTCGGCGGTGACCAATCAGAGTCGCGATGACATCGTCGCGGCGTGACCCCGGAACCGACGCAGTCGATGTGTGCGACGCACGGTGACGTTCTGGCGATCGCGACCTGTTCGAGATGCGGCCGCTTCGTCTGCGAGTCGTGCACTCTCGAGGCCGAGCCCGTCTTGTGCTCCGCGTGCGACGAGCTGGCCGGAGACCCCTTTCAGCTGAAGCGCACGGAGTTCTCGGTCGGCGGCGCGTTGCTCGATGGGGCGAAGCTGGCGTGGCACGAGGCGGGCGCCATCCTCATCATCGCGTTCGTGTTCGCCATTCCGGGAGTCATCATCGAGGTGCTCATTCCCGATGAGCCTGGTCAGACGCTCGGCACCTCGTGGCGTGTCTCCATCTTGTACGAGAGCCTGGTCGCCTTCATCGGTTCGCAGGCCGTGCTGGCGAGGTTGATCGCCCGTGCCGAGGGGCGTGTGCTGCCGGTGGGCAGGGCGTTCTCGCTCTCGCTGCAGACCTGGAGCCGCTGTCTGGCCGCGAACCTGCGCGCGGGCCTCTCGGTTCTCGGCTACTCGCTGTTGTTGATCGTGCCGGGCGTTTGGCGATCGGTGCAGTTGACCTTCATCGACGTCGCAGTGCTGCGCTCGACGAAGGATCCGCTCCTCGTCTCGAAGCAATTCGTCGAGAACCGCGGCTGGCCCGTGTTCGGGCTCGTCTGCGCCACCTTTGCGACGACGTGGTTGCCGGCGCTGCTGGTGACGGTGGTGCTCGGTGCGGCTGGCGAGCTTCTTCAACTCCAGCGGCCCGCTTCGTTCCTCGGCGGCTGGGTGATGAACATCTCGGCCATGGTGCAGTTGAGCGTGTCGCTCGTCGCGTACTACGGGCTCGCACGTTCGCGGGGAGAGCGATTGCCCGTGCTGCCCTTCCGCGCGCCGCTCGCCTGAGGCTACGGCACCGGGTAGTTCGAGAACCGCACCGACATCACGACACGGGCGCCCGCGGCCTCCGAGAGGCTCCACAGCACCAGGTTCTGCTCGTCGACCATCAGGTCTTCCGGCGAGTCGACGAAGTTCGAGGTGAAGCCGCGCGTGGTGTTGACGGAGTACAGCGCTCCGCCACCGCCGGCGGGAGCGCTCGACGAGAGATACGTCGTGCCGAAACGTTGGGCTCCGCCCTGCACCTGGCGTTGGCCCATGTACCCGGCGAACACCGGCCACGTTCGAGTGCCGCGGAGCAGGTGCGTCGACGAATCGAGCGGCCAGCGGAACACGCGCCCCGCGAGCGGACCCGAACATGCCGTGCCGCTGCAGTACTCACCCGAGACGAGCGTCGGCGGAGTGCTGCCGCGATCGAGCGATACCCACGAGAAGAGGGGATTGCAGCTCGAGCGATCGACGTACTCCGCGACCTGCGGAATGACGTACTTGTAGAGGCCCGCGCGACAGATGGTGGCCGTGCAGCCCATGGTGTCGACGTCGGTGGCCACCTCGAGCATGCGGCGCAGGTCGAACACGCGAAAGCCGCTGCCGGTCTGCGCCATGTAGAGGTACGGCCCGTACCAGACGATTCCGCCCGCGTGCGCGTCGACCTGCGTGAGGTTGGGAGCGGCGACGGTGCCGGTGGCCTGGACCAGCAGCGCGAACCGATAGCGCGGCGCAGATGGAGTCGTGATGTCGACGAAGGCGATGCGCACGCCCTTTTGCAGGCCAGCGTCTTCGTACCAGCTCACCAGCACCACGCGTTTGCCGCCGACGAGTCCGCTGGCTTCGGCGTCGGCGCTTCCCGTGATGCCCTGCGGAATCCACGTCGTGGAGTTCTCGTCTTCGGTGTTCCAGCGGAACGCGTAGGCGAGTCCAGCCGGACCGCCGGGGGCCATCGTGGTCTGGGTGGCGACGCGGTTGGTGTCGGCGAGCACGGTCGAGACGGTCGCCGAAGTGGCGCGCATCGCGAGCGCGTCGAGCAGGGCGTCGTTGGTGAATGAGGTGGCCTGCGGCGACATGGGGAAGGCGCAGCGGTCGATGGTGCGGAGGCCCGCTCCTTCGACGAGGTTCGAGGGCATCGCAGGGCATGCGGGCATCTGCGTCGTGCAGGGGTCGATGAAGCCGGCATCGATGCCAGCATCGGAGCGAACTCCCGCGTCGGTCGCGCCGCCGTCGGCCGAAGTGCCCGCATCGAGCACCGTGCCCGCATCGAGCACCGTTCCCGCGTCGAACGTCGTCCCCGCATCGAACGTCGTCCCCGCATCGTTCATCGGCCGACCCGCGTCGATGTCGACGTCGCCGCCGTCATCATTCTGTCCGACGACGGGGGCTCCACAGGCAGCCAGCGCCACAAGGAGCGGGACGATTCGACGCATGCAGAAACCCTACGCGGAATCTTCGGGCGTCTGGACCTCGTCGAGATCGCTGTCGCTCGGGTGTTTCGCGGACGTCGCACGCGCTCGGAAACCGGTGCACTCGGGTGCGAGATGAAGTCTCGTCCCGGTCATGTCTTCAGCTGAGGCGCTCACCCAGTACGAGTCCATCGTCACCCAATGGCGGCAGACGTTCGACGGCGACCTCTCACTCGCGGCGCAGGTCGTGAGTGGAAAGCTCGAGACGCTGCAGTGGCCCGAGAAGAAGTCAGCAGATCGCCAGGCACGGTGGGTGAAGCTGCAGCGCTCGGTGAAGTCCGCGCTCGTGCGGCTCGAGCTGTTACGCAACACCGACTTCGCGAAAGACCGCGCGGCCGATCTCATCGTGCGGCTCGAGAACATGGCGACCTGGCCTGCAGATCCCCTCGTCACGAAGTGGCTCGTCGACGTCTTCGGACGCCAGACGCGTGCGCCGGTGCTCGATGGTCAGAAGTGTTTCCGCCGTGTGTTCACCGCGCTCGAGGCCGCGCTCGACCACGCGGGTGCCGAGACGTTGAAGGGCTGGCTCGGCGGTCACGAAGCACGCATCGGAGCCACAGCGGCCACCGCGAAGTTCTTCGACGACGGCCTGCGCCGCGTGCTCGAACGTTCATCCGAGCGCCTCGCCTCCGCTCCGCCACTTTCCGACGCCGAGCGCGCGGTGTTGCGAAAGGCAGGGCTGCTCACGCTGCCTGCGGTTCCTCGCGAGCAGCGCGACGTCACTTCACTCGAGCAGCAGGTCTTCGCGCGGCCTGACGACGATGGTCCACGGCTCGTCCTCGCCGATGCGCTGCAGCAACAGACCCTCGCGCGTGGCGAGTTCATCGCGCTCGACTGCGTCCACCCGCGAACGGAGGAGCAACAGCGCCGTCGCGCCGAGCTGCTCAAGCGTCACGCGAAGGCGTTTCTCCCCGAAGGACTCGCCAGCCTGCTGCTCGTGCAGGGCATCGAGTACCACCGCGGCTTTCCCGTCTCGGGCGTGCTGAAGAATGGGCGTCAAAAGCACCCGGCCTTCGCCACATTTCGCGAGCTCGTCTGCTCTCAGACCGTCGTCGACCTGCCCACGCTCGACGCGCCGTGTTTCGCTCAGGTGGTCTCAGTGCTGGGCCTGTCGCTGCGGCTGGCCACGATCGCGAGTCACGCACGGGTCGCGTGGGGACGACGGCTCCGCCGCCTCGGCATCGACCATGCGCTCGGCGCGTACGACACCGACAAGCTCCCGCAGGTCATTCGGGAACTCACCGGGCCAGCGCTCGAACAGCTCGTCCTCGGCCAGGTGAGCAGCTGGCACGTCTCCCACTTCCTGCGGCCTGCCGTGCTCGCCGAATTCAAAGCGTTCCTGTCCGCCGTGGAGCGCGACCTGCCATCACTGCAGTCGCTCTTCCTGTGGAACACCTTCGTGTTCGAGCGCAGAGAGGGCCGGCTGCGGCTCACGACCCTGCAGGTGGCTCCGTGGCTGCGCGCGCTGGTCGCCGATGACTCCCGCGCTACGCCCGAGCTGGTGGAAGGGTGGCGCGCAGTGCTGCGTGAAGCGACCGGGCCCGTGTCGCTCGAAGGCGCCTCTGGAGACACCCTGGCCGGCTGGACTGGCCCCATCACCATCGCGCGGAAGCTGTCGTCGGTCGTTCCATCCGTCGCGACGCTTCGCTGACCAGCCGTCGATGTCAGCCCCATGCGCTATGAGCGTTTCATGGCCAAGGGCGTGAAGACCCACTTCACCTGTCAGTCCTGCGGGTACGTGTCGGCGAAGTGGTTGGGGCGGTGCACCGAGTGTGGCACCTGGGGGAGTCTGGTCGAAGAGGTCGAGCTGTCGAAGGCGGCGCAGACGAGGCCCGCGTGGGGCGCGTCGACGGGGCAGACCAAGCCCGTGCTGCTGCAGGAGGTCGACGGCACGAAGGAGGCGCGGCGGCTCACCGGCATCGCCGAGTTGGACCGTGTGCTCGGCGGCGGCGTGGTGCAGGGCTCACTCGTGCTGCTCGGCGGAGACCCCGGCATCGGCAAGTCGACGCTGCTCTTGAGCATGATGGACAGGCTCACGCGCGACCGGCCCGGCCTCTACGTGTCGGGTGAAGAGTCGCTGCAGCAGACGAAGATGCGCGCCGAGCGGCTGGGCGTGCGCACCGAGCAGATGCACCTCTTCGCCGAGACCGACCTCGAGAAGATTCTGCAGGCCACCGAGAAGCTCGCGCCCGGGTCCCTCGTCGTCGACTCGATTCAGACGATGTTCCTGCCCGAGCTGGGCAGCGCGCCCGGCAGCGTGAGCCAGGTGCGTGAGTGCGCGGGCCGCTTGATGGCGTGGGCCAAGAAGACCGGCGTGCCCACGTTCATGGTCGGCCACGTCACGAAAGAGGGCTCCATCGCGGGGCCTCGTGTGCTCGAGCACATGGTCGACACCGTCCTCTACTTCGAGGGGGAGCGCGGGCACCCATTTCGCTTGCTGCGCGCCCACAAGAACCGCTTCGGCTCGACCAACGAGATCGGCGTCTTCGAGATGAAGGGCGCTGGCCTGGCCGAGGTGCCCGACCCGAGCGCACTGTTCCTCTCCGAGCGGCCGAAGAACGCGTCGGGCAGCGTCGTCACCTCCACGCTGAACGGGACGCGGCCGATTCTGGTCGAGGTGCAGGCGCTCGTCGCTCCCACCGGCTACGGGACGGCGCGGCGGACGGCGATGGGCGTCGACTCCCAGCGCGTGGCCCTGCTCGCGGCCGTGCTCGAGAAGAAGGAAGACGTCCAGCTCGTCGGCTGCGACCTCTTCGTCAACGTCGCCGGAGGCATGAGCCTCACCGAGCCCGCCAGCGATCTCGCCGTGTGCGCCGCGCTGGTGTCGTCGCTGCAGAACAGGCCGGTCGACGCGCTCACGTTGATTCTCGGAGAGGTCGGCCTCGCCGGTGAGGTGCGCGCCGTGGGGCAGATAGAGCCCCGCCTCGCCGAGGCCCAGAAGATGGGCTTCAAGCGCGTGGTGATGCCGAAGTCGTCGGCGCGGCGGCTCGACTTCGAGCTCAAGATGGAGGTGCTCGCCGTCGACACCCTCGGAGAAGCGCTGCGGCTGTTGTTCTGAAAAGACGAACGCCCCGCTCCATCGGCTGGAGCAGGGCGTCGGTCACTTCGAAAAGCAGACTGCTTACTCCTCGAGGAACTCGGGCTCGCAGGCGTAGCGCGGGCAGATGTTCATGAAGCTGACCTGGCGGTACCCCTCGTCGCACGCGGGCACGTAGTACGCGCAGACGCCGAACGGCGTGCACTGGCCCGTGGGCTCGGTGCAGCGGTCAGGCGTGCGGGTGAACGAGGGCGTCTGGCCATTGCTGCACGTGGGCTCGGGGTCGTTCGGGCACGCCGACACGCGGTCGGGCAGCTGCACGAACACCTGGCTCGCCGTCACCGTGACGTGGTTGTTCTTGCGAACCACCTTGCCCGCGACGACCGTCTTCCCCGAGAACGCGCGCGACATCAGCCAGTTCTCGTCGACCAGCGTGCCCAGCGCCGCGGTCACGTCGATGCCCGTCGCCATCGTGTGGCCCGTCGTGCGGTTGAGCCGCGTCGTCTGAATGTAGGCGCAGGGCGACCGAATGCAGGCGATCTTCGAGGGGAACAGCCCGTAGAACTTGTCGGTCGCGCTGAACGTCTTGCCCGGCATACCGCGGTACGCCGCCATCACGAGGAAGGTGCGCGTGTCGAAGCGGTTCTCCTTCGGGCCCAGGCGGCCGAGCAGCACCAGCTGGTTGTCGGGAGCGCCGCGCACTGCGTCTTCGAGCGCCGCTGGAACGTTCGACTGCGAGAAGTCGAACGCGCTCACGTAGCGCTCCTGCATCGTGCTGTTCAGGTCCTTCACCCAGTAGCCGCCACACATCGGCGAGACACACCGGCGGTAGTCGCGGCGCGCGATGACGAAGGTGTCTTTCGTCGTCGAGAGCTCCTGCGAATCATCCGCGAGCGACTCCTCGTCGACGCCGTCCACCTCGACCGTCGACACGCCGCACGCCGTCCCCACCACCATCAGCGACATCAGCAGCCAGTTCTTGAGGTTCATGGTGTGTGCATGTGCGACAAAAGGGCACATCGCGTCAAGGGCCCTGTGGGGCAAAGTTCATCGCCCATGCGAATTCTCCTTCTGGCCGTGCTCTCGAGCAGCTGCGCGACCGTGCTGTCGGGAACACGCCAGGACATCTCCTTCGCCTCGGAGCCCGCGTCGACGACGGTGGTGCTGGGCGGAGCGCCGGCTGAGATTCTGGCGAAGTTGAAAGACGTGTCGGACGCGAAGGACTTCGTGGTGCGGCTGCTCGCTGGTGCGTTGCCGGACGATGCGCGGCGGTTCCTCGAGGCGCTGACGCCCGATGAGCTGCTCACGATGCTGGTGGCCATCCTCCACCCGACCGCGGCCACGGCGAACACGGTCGATGCCGTCGGAGCCATCTACGCCCGCACGCCGCAGCTCGTTCGCGACGTGGTGACGAAGACCATCTTCGTCGCAGGTGCGGGCACCACGCCGTTTGGCCTGAACCTGAAGAAGGGCTCGGAGTACGCCGCCATCAGCTGGGCTCCCGGCCGGCGCGCGAAGCTGGTGGTCGTCGAGACGCGGTTCAACTTCGTCTCGCTGCTGAACATCTTCACGCTGGGGCTCGGCTTCGTCGTCGATGCGCTCACGGGCGCCTGGTTCAGCCTGCACCCGAGCGAGCTGTCGTGGCAGCTGCCTCCCCACGTCGACGGAATGCCCTGAACCTATTGCGGTGCGCACAGCTCGAGTCGCGTCACCGCCGCGCAGCCCTCGCCATGTCCAATGGCGTGTGCCGCCAGCACGGCGAAGCGTCCCGGTGCGGTGGGATCGGCTTCGATCTGAAGCAGACCTCGACTCGAGCACCTCATGAGCGGGGCGAGCGAGAGCGCTTCGTGGGCCACGGAGAGATCGTCGAGGTGAAACAGCCGGATGACTGGCGGCCGCTCCGCGTGAGACGTGGCGACCGCCAGCCGGCCCGCGCTGTCGACCGCCGCATCGACCCAGAACAGAGAGCCCGTGTTCACCTCGAGGGTGGCCTCTGGCCGCGGCGTGTTTCCATATCGGGCCAGGATGACGGAGGCATCGCACTGCTGCACGACGACCCGGCCGCCAGCGAAGGGCTTCACGACAGGCGCGAACGGAAGGGCGGACGGCCGGACGCAGGCGGGCAGTTCGAGTTGGTCTCCTGCCCCCACGAGCACCCTTGGCCCACTCGAATCGAGCACTGAGATCACGTCAGGTGCCGTCACCCTGAGCGCGCTCACGCCGCCATCGAAGGAACGCAGTGGAGTCGGGGAGCTCGACGCAACGACCTCGGTCACCTGATCGCTGAGCGAAGGAAGACCCCGGTCCGAGACTAGCGCCACCCAGCCGCCATCGCGCGTGGTGTCGGCCGCATGAGCCCATCGCGACACAGCCAACGGCTCGAAGACGAGGCGCTCTCCTTCGAGGTGGAGCCGCGCAAGCCCGTCGGGATCGCTCGGTTGGTTTCCGGCGAGGGCAACGAACCCGATTCTCGCACCGCGCAACAGCAGCGGGCGCCTTGCCTGCCGCGGCCAATTGGCGAACGAGATGATTCGCGCGGGCACTGAAAGGCGCGGGTCCGAGAAGAACGTCTCGAGCTCGAGGGTTCCCGGGTTCAGCCACCCGTAGGTGCCAGGCCGCGCCGCAAGAAACCCACCACCGGGACTGAAGGGGACCTCTGTGGACGAGACGACCTCCGTCGGCTGGCAGCGCGTGACAGGCAGCACGTCGTCAGCATCTGGCTCCCACGGCACGGCGAGGCCCGGACCGCACGCCGAGAGCACGAGCAACCACCAGACCGACCGGCAACGCACCTGACCACGCTACAGCGCCTGCATCACCGCGTCACCGCGCTGACATCGCCTCGCGCGTACGCACGAAGACGCTGCAATCGGCCGAGCGACAGTCGAACGCGCGCCGCCAACTGCTCCCGAGCTGGGCGCGACGTCGTGGGCCCACCGCCAGCACGCGCACCCGCCGCTCGTCCAGCCACTCGTCGAGGTTCCCGGGCGCTCTCGGCACGGCGTGCACGGGGTAGCGCAGCTCGGGCGACCAGAGCAGCCCGGGGAACTCGAAGTCTTCGTCGAACGCGATGGACTCTCCGCGGTCGACCACGTCCCAGGGTGGATAGTCGGTAGGCCTGCCATGCGGCCCGACCGCGACGCGCCGTTGATCGTCGGTGAGGTTCCAATACGTCGCGAGCGCAGGGCCGTCGCCGGTGAGGCCAGGCCAGCTCCACACCAGCGACACCGAGGCGATGGCGAGGACGGCTGGGGTCGTCACGCGAACAGCGTTCAGCTCCGTGAGCGCGAGGGCGAGCACCAGCGCTCCCAGCGCCAGCACGTACCGGCCAAGCGAGGGATCAGGTGAGAGCCCCGCGACGAGCAGCGCGAAGGCGAGCAGCGCGCTCCGTCGACGCACCAACCCCACGAGCGCGACGGGCAGCGCGAGCAGAAACGGCAGCCCCAGGCCTCCCAGCTTCATGTCGAAGACCGGCGGGGTTCCAACGGCGAGCCACGACACCAGCAATCGATCCAGCTTCGTGCCCGACGCGCTCGGCAACGCGGCCCCTGCGGCGAGCAGCTGATCGACCGCGAGCTCTCCCGGGAACGACAGCGGCCCCAGGTGCAGCGCGACTGGCCAGACCGGGTTGCCGTGCCGGGCGAACATCACCAGGTACATCTCGGCCCCGAACACGAAGGTGACGAGCAGGAAGGCGGCCGTCGGCATGAGCTGGTGGGCCCGCACGCCTCGAACGATGACGAACAGCGCGATCGCCGTCGCCGCGATCGGTGCCGACGGCTTACCCCCGAGGAAGAGCCCGAGTGAGACAGCGCCGAGCAGCACGGTGGGAAGCCGCCGCTCGCTGAACACGAGGAAGTACAGCGCACCGAGGAGCGCGGCCGCGGTGCCCACGTCGACGTAGTTCGTCGGCAGCTGCAGGAAGACGCAGGGCAGGGTCAGCCAGACAGCTCCCGCGAGCGAGGCGTTGCGAGGGTTGGCGCCGAGTCGTCGCGCGACGGCCGCCGTGAGCGCTGCGCCAGCCAGCCCGTAGGGAAGCTGCGCGAGGTCGACGAGCCGATCGTCGGGCAGCATCAACCGCAGCGCGATCATGCCCAGCTCGATGTCGTGCGGGTACGTCGAGATGTACCGAAGGTCGGGCGGCACCTCGGCGAAGCCGTGTGACTGAATCACGAAGTTCACGAACGGCAGGTGGTAGCCGATGGAGTCCCACTGCCAGACGGGCAGCAGCCTCGCCGCAGTCACCGCGCTCACGCTCACGACGAACGCCAGGGTCAACGCTGGCCACAGCGCCTTCCAGTCGCGCCCCCAGCCATCACCCGGAAGCCGAAACGTGGCGGCCACGAGCGCCACCGCTTCGAGGCCCAGCAGCAACAGCAGCGCGTTCGCCGTGAGCACTCCCAGCGTGCCGAGGAGTCCGACGTTCACGTGCACGAGCCCCATCGCCAGCACGGCCGAGGCCGCGAGACGATCGGTTCGGCTCCCGTTCGGAAGCACGAGCCGGGCGGCGCGAACGGCGCAGAGCACCAGCAGCGGCAACGCAATGGGCAACAGCCCCCAGGGTTCGAGCGCGGCGTCGATCACCATGGGGGGCTCCATCGACGCGCGCCGAGACGCCTTCACGGCGCTCACGTCACGAGCGCGTGTGCCACCGACATGTCACCCGGTGCTTCACGCTCGTGACGAAAGGCCCGCTGCGGGTTCGATCACAACTCGGTCACGGGCGGCGTCCGACGCGGCGACTCCACGGCGCTCACGTCACGAGCGCGTGTGCCATCGACATGTCACCCGATGCTTCACGCTCGTGACGGAGGACCCGCTCTGACCGACCGTACGGTGCGCGCCCATGATGAACGCACTGCTGCTTCTCGTGTTGGCTCAGACCGGCTCGGCCCAGGTGAAGAACGTGGTCGTCATCGTGAGCGACGGCGTTCGGGCCAGCGAGATCTTCTCGGGCGCCGACCGCGCGCTGATGGGGAAGGGCGGCGGCGTCGAGAACGAAGCGGGGTGTGTCGAGAAGTTCTGGCGCGACGACCTGCAGGCGCGGCGCGAGACGCTGATGCCGTTCCTCTGGAAGAAGGTCGTGCGCGAAGGCCAGCTGTTCGGAGACAGCGCCCGCGGCAGCCCGATGCAGGTGACCAACCGCGCGCGCGTCTCGTACCCCGGCTACAACGAGCTCTTCAGCGGGTTCGCCGACCCGAAGCTGACCACCAACGCGTGGGTCGACAACCCGAACGTGAGCGTCTTCGAGTGGCTGTCGACGAAGGGCTACCCGTTTCAGGCGTTCGCCACGTGGGCGACCTTCTCGCGCATCTTGAACGTCGATCGCTCGAAGCTCGAGGTGCACGCCGGCTGGGAGCCGCCCTTCGAGCGAGACACCGTTCGCACGCAGGGGAAGGACCTCATCGACTCGCTCTACCGCACCACCACGCCGGTGTTCGGAGGCAACGCCCTCGACGCGCTCACGTACGCTGCGTTGAAGGAGTCACTCAAGACGACGCAGCCGCGCGTGCTCTTCCTCGGCCTGGGCGAGACCGACGAGTGGATGCACGCCGGCCGGTACGATCTCTCGCTCGAGGCGCTCCAGCGCGCCGACGCCACCATCGCCGACCTCTGGGCCACCATGCAGGCGATGCCCGAGTACCGAGACTCGACGGTGTTCCTCATCACCACCGATCACGGCCGCGGCGGCCTGCCCTGGGACTGGAAGCACCACGGCGCGTCGGTTCGGGGCGCCGAAGACATCTGGCTGGCGGCGATCGGCCCGGGCATTCCCGCGCTCGGCGTACGTTCGGGCACCGGCCTCGTCACGCAGGCGCAGGTCGCGAGCACCGTCGCCGAGGTCCTCGGGGAGTCGTGGACCCAGGCGGCTCCTCGCGCCGCTCCACCGTTGCCGCTCTGGCCGACGATTCTGTCTCGTTCAGTGCGGGACGCGCCGCGTCGCTGAATCAACGCCTCGGGGCTGCGAGCAGTCGCTCGCTGTCCTGCGCGAAGATCTGCTGACTGTCTGCCCAGACGAGGTCGCTGCCCTCAGGCGCAAAGAGGAGCTGCACCTCGAGCACGCCTGCATCGAGCTCCTCCACGGGGTGCGCCCACACCCTGCGGCCCGCCACGGTCCTGCCGATGGGGCGCAGCGGCGTCGAGTCGGTCGTACCGACGGGAGCCGTGCTGAGACCTGGCAGCCCATCGGTGCGCGGCGGCTCGACGAGGGGAGGCAGCGTGGCCACCAGCGTTCGGTCGTCCGTCTGCAGCTCGACCTGCACCTGCCTGACGCGCCACAGCCCCGCGGTGCTCCCATGCACTTCGACCGACTCGGTCGTGCGGGGCAGGTCGATGGAGCCGCCCAGAAGATGTGAAAGGGGAAACCGATCGATGCGCTCCGATCGCGCGACCAGCAGCTCGTCGCCCACGACCCGCAGACCCAGGGGCGCAACGAAGTTCGATCCACCATCCACCGTGAAGGCGGAGAACGACGTCGCGCCACCCGCTGCGACCTCGGCCACACCCGCAGCGCCGGCGATGAAGACCCGGTCTCCGCGCGTCGCGATGGTCGTCGACTCGAGCGCGAGCGGCCACCGTGCGAGCGCCCCGCCATCGGTCGGGGTCATCACGACGCTCGTCGACGCGAAGTGCCAGAGGGCGCCCGGCGTGATGGCCACGGTGCGCGCGCTGTCGAGCCACAGCCCCGCATCGGCTTCGATCAACCCCGCGGACGAGGGCGTCACACAGAGCGTTCTGCCGGGCGCGAACGGCGTCACCCAGGCGCACTCGCGTGGCCCGACCTGCATGAAGGCAGGCTCGCGAGGGCTGACGACGAGCAGCGTCTGCCGGATGACGCCGATGGTCGGCTCGACGCGGACCGCCACCGAGATTCGGTTCGCCGTCAGGGGCACCTCGAGCCGCAGCTCGACCGAGGCCTGAACGCCCGCGTCGAGCGAGACCTCCATGCTTCGCAGCACGTCTGCTCCGCTCTCGGTGAAGACCTCGGCAAAGACGGACTCGGCCGTGAAGCTGCTGCCGTCGCGGCACCGCCGGGCCGCCGCGAAGTCGATGTGCAGTCGCTGGGCGCCGGGTTCGATCAGCACGCGATCGGCGAAGTCGAACTGCAGGCGTGGTGGGCAGTCGGCGAGCGAGGACTGGCGCTCGGGCGCAGGGGTGCAGGCGAGCAGCAGCAGCAGGGCCGCGGCTCTCACGGAGAAGTCACCGCCTCTGTGACGCGAGCTTGTTCTTCGTCTGCTCCCACGAGTTCACGTCGGCCACGCGCCGCGGAAACTTCGACGACACCAGCGCGCCCAGCTCGTGGTCCTTCATCGGCTCGACCGTCTCGCGCACCGCCTGGGCCATCTCGAGGGCGTTGCGGTACCGATCCTCGGGCCGCTTCTGCAGGGCCTTCTCGATGATGTCCCACCAGTGGTTCGCGATGCCGGAAGGCCGTACCAGCGGTTCGTTGACGATGGCCTCCATCGTCTTCGTGTCGTCGTGCTGATCGAACGCGCGCGTGCCGGTGAGCGCCTCGTGAAGAATGAGCCCCACCGAGAACAGATCGCTGCGGCGATCGATGCGCTCGGCCGTCGCCTGCTCGGGAGACATGTACAGCGGCTTGCCCTTGACGATGCCCGGCAGCGTCACCGTGCGCGCGTTGCGCATCTTCGCGACCCCGAAGTCGAGCACCTTCACGCGGCCGTCGAAGCCCACCATCAGGTTGTGTGGCGAGAGATCGCGGTGCACCAACCCCATGCCGATGCCGTCGTCGCCCTTCGCTTCGTGCGCGTGATGCAGCCCTTCCAGCGCCTGCGAGACGATCGCCGAGACCAGGGCCTCGGGGAGCGGCCCGTGCGGCCAGTAGACGACGTGGTCGAAGTCGACGCCGGCCACGAGCTCCATGGCGATGAAGTACGAGCCGTTGCCCTGACCGAAGTCGTAGATGGTGACCAGGTTCGGGTGGTTGAGGCGCATGCCCAGCTTCGCCTCGTCGAGGAACTGCTTCACGATGACTTCGTCGTCGGCCAGCTTGGGCAGAATGCGCTTGAGCGCGACCAGCCGTGACACGCCGCCGGGGTTCACCGTGCGCGCGACCATCACCTGCGCCATGCCGCCAGTGCCGAGCGGGTTGAGCAGCTCGTACTTGCCGATGCGCGCGTTGGGCCTGAACTCGCCGGCCTGCGAGAGCTCGTCGAGGCGTTCACCCGGCGTGTGCCCCTCGGCCAGCGCGATGAACGACAGCACCGCGGAGTCGAACATCTCGGCGACGGTGCCCACCAGCTCCATCACCTGAAGGCCGCCGTCCGAGAAGTGACCGGGCAGCACGAAGCCGATGCTGCCGAGCTGCAGCTTGCCGATGTCGAGGCTGGCCACGAAGACGGTGTGCTCGTTGTCGATGCGCACCGCTCCCCGCGCGTCGACCCACCGCATCAGATCGTACAGGCCGCTGCCCCAGACGCGGGTCAACACCACGCCCT